>NZ_QLSV01000010.1 GCF_003268815.1 Flavobacterium lacus
TAACTCGTAGCTCCACTTACAGCAGTAACCGAATAAGTAGCTACGGTAGATTCAGCCGATAATACAGAAGGACCCGAAATCCAACTGATGTTGCCAACAGTTGAAAGTACTGTTTGACTTACAATGTTACTATCCAATGTCGCACAATCACCAAATGTAATTCTAGCAAAATAATATACCGTGCCGGCATTACTATTAGGCAAAGTATAACTAGTCGAAGTAGCACCATTAATTAAAGTAGCACCAGTTATGCTGTCAGAACTGTTCTGGAACCATTGAAAAGCAGTAGCACCATTTGCAGTTATTGAAAGGGTCTGTGGTGTAGAATTTCTACATACAGTTTGATTTGTGACTGTAGGTTGAGAATTAATACTAGTCGAAAGAACTACACCATTGAGTGCTATGGAACGACCTAAGGCATTTGTTGCACTTAAAGTTAAAATACCATTCGAGGATGAATTACTGTTCAAAAATTTCACATAGACAGTAGTGGTATTTACTTGTCCTGAAACAGAATTAATTGTTAAAGTAGATGAAAAGTTATTGTTATCCAAGGAATATGAAAAACCATTTACTCCACTTAAACTTATATTTGAACCAATCCCGGTTGCCGAAACAGTAAACGTTTTAACTAATTCACTGCTATCTGGGCACAAGTTAAAGTCCAAATTTGAGGTAGTAGTAAAAATCTCACCCTCTTGTGTGGGAACAATCACAATGCGTTCTGTTCCATAACTTACACCATTTGCATTAATAGCATAAGCTCGTAAATAATAAGTACCGGGTGCTAAATTATTAATCGTTCCATTAAAAGAACCTAAACCGCTTCCGTAAGCTATTTTGTTATCCGAAACAGTCGGAGTGCCGCTTGTGTTCCAAACAAAACCTTTCTCGGTTACTGTAATTCCTCTATCATCAGTAACATTGCCTTCAATATCAATGGAGTTATTTAAAATTGGACTCAAAACGGCTGTACCATTAACAACTACCGGAGCTCCTGCGTCAATAACTGTAGAACCTTGAAGATTTAAAGCATAATTATCAAAATTAGAAACCCTGTAACCACCAAAACCAAAATAAGAATATAATACCGTTGAATTTCCAATATTGTTATTTTGATAAGTTCTGGTATGTATCGCAGATGCGGTTGAATGCAACAAAACGCCATTTGCATTGGAAGGCCATATTTCTACTTGTAAATGATAATTATTATTAGCTTGTGCCGTAATTTTTAGAATAATTTTGTACCATTTATCAGGTGACCCATTATTAAGTAAATCATTAACACTCGCATTTACAATACCCCCGGATGTCCAATTTCCGAAACTTGAGGTTGAGTTGTTATAGAAGATAAAACCACCACCATGTACCGATACACCTAAACAAATGGAGGGATTACCATTAGTGGCGTGCGGCTGATTAGGTAAAGAAGTGAAACCAATAGCGCTATAACCGGAATTAAATTCACTTTTAATAAAAGTACTAAACTCATAAACAGAACCAACTCCTCCGTTTGAATACCCTTGTTTGGTCGTATAAACTTCATTAGCTGCCTGATTTCCGATAAATACAGCACCGCTACCTCCGATACCGGTATTGGGTGACTGTGTAATTAGTGTAGGACTCGTATTTCCTCTTGTAAAATACGTTGTTAAATCCCCAGGGGTATTAAAATTATAAAAAGTAGTAGTTTGTGCAAATGCAGCAAAGCAACTGAAGAAGGCAAGAAAAAACAACATTTTCTTGAACTGAATTAAAATACTTTTTTTCATAGGTTTAATTATAAATTTTTGTAAAATTATATCAAAAGTTTAGTTGCGAGATATAGAAAAAATATAGAATTTATAATGCATCTAAAAACACAACCAACTCATTATCAGTAATAAAATCCATTTTCTTTCGGAGTAGGTATCTTTTACTAATCACACTTTCATACGATATACTAATCAATGTCGCTATTTCTTTGTTGCTTAAATTTAACTTAATTAGAATTAAAAAGTCAATATCTTTTTTTGTTAGTAGTGGGAAATTTGAGCGAATCAAACCGATGAAAGTTGGGTGCATACTGGTAAATCGTAATTCAAATTCGCGCCAGTAATCTTCGTTCTCAAAAAATGATTCTACCTTGCAAACTACTTTTGCGGCTACTTTAGTTTCCAATTTTAAATCATTTGATTGCAAAAAGGCTGTCACTTTCGATTTGATTTGAAAAACTTTTAATTGTAAAGCGGTTAATTCTCGCTCTTTTGCTTTTTTTAAATCTAGCTCTAAGTGTAATTGAATATCTTTAAGTTCATTGTTCCGTTGCATCAAATCCTTCTCTTGCGTTAATTGAAATACCGATAGCTCATGGATTTTGGTCTTCCTTTTATGCTTGTCGATTAAAAAAATAACAGCCAAAATCAAAAAAAGAGCGGAAATAATTACAATCGTATTTTGAAGTTTTAAAGTAAATAATTTTAATTCTAAATTTTTATTCTTCGCTATTTCATTAGCTACATTAAACTGATTTAACTTTTTCTGTAATTCTTCAAAGGTGTTGTCTTTCTCTCTTTCAGCGTAAAGGTTTTGTAAAATCTTTAAATAACGATATTCAGCTGTTTTGTCACGAACCTTTTCACTTAAAAGCACTAGCGTTTCATAATAAAAAATTTTCTCTTGTACGTTTGAATTAGATAACATCACATGCACGTCCAGTTGAAGCAATGCCTTGCTCTTATCCACTTCATTAAGTTGAAGTAATGTACGCATGTAAAAAGAAAAAATTTCTGTTGAAAAGTAAGATTGATTAGCATACATGAATTCAAACGAACTTCTTAAATAGGGCAATGCTTTTGAATAGTTTTTTTGTCGGTTATAAAATTTGCCAATCCTACTTAAGCATATGTTTTCATTCCTTGAATCGGCCATTTCTTTAAAACCAACCAAAGCCTGTTCAAAATTAGATAAGGCGGCAGCATTATTGAGTTCGCTGTAACATTCACCGATATTCATCAGAGCAACGTACCGATTTTGAATATTGTTTTCGATGTCCTTACTAAAATAAGGTAGTGTTTTTTTATATTCTAGGATAGCCTGATCAAAATCGCCTACATTAAATAAAATATTGGCATAGCGCAAACGTTGGATATTAATTAATCGCTCGTCACCAAAATCCTCCAATTTATCGATTAATTCAACGGAAATAGACAATGCATTTTGAAAATCATATTTACTGTAGTAAACTGAACTCAATTCGCTGTCAACTTTAAAAATATTTTTTTTATCTTCTAAAAGTGTATAGATTGTTTTGGCCTGGTTATAATTCTGCAGTGCAAAATCAAATTTACCTTGCATTTTTTGCGTATTGGCAATATTACAAAGGATGTTAGCCTGAACCACTTTCAAAATTTTTTTATCAAACGTGAGTGCCTTTTTAAAATACACAATAGCTTCAGGATAGTCACCTATTACCGCATGATAAATACCCAAATTGTTATACGTTTTGGCAGTTAAACTATCAGCAAGTTTTGGAAGTACTAAAATGGAATCTAAGTATTTTTTTGATCGATGGGGATCCGAAAATTGAACTTTTTCAAATTTTTGGTAATAAGTTTCATAAACCAAACTATTCTGACCGTATAAGGAGGCCAAATGAGAAAACAGAATAAGAAGGACACCTTTTTTAAACATCATACCTTAATTAAAAAACGCTTCCAGATGTAGAAACAAAATCATAAATTATACAATCTTTAGCATTATCACCCAATAACAATTATTGAGGTTACGTTATACCTTCCGAAATCGTTGTAAAAATCTCAAATCAACCCATAAAAAAAGGCCGTTACAAGTTAGCATGAACGAATGCCCCACATCCCTCAAAAACTGCAACGGCCGAAAAAAAATGTGCTAAAAAAAATTAAGTAAGATTTAATTTAAAATTATGACTAAAAAATTAAGCTTACTTAACAGTTTCTTTTTTGAGTCTAAATTGTTTTTAAAACCACCAGTAATCATGCATAAATAAACATTGATAAGCTGGTGGTAGTGTTAAAATCAAAAAACTGCCGACGGCAGAACAATAAAAAAAACCGATGCGAAACTAGTTTATATGCTTTTTTAACAGAAAAAGTTGCCTTATTGTAAAAAAAATCGATTACATAATTAAAATAAAAGCACTAATTGTGATAACAAGCTATTGATCAAGTAGATTTTTACTTTATGTAAAGTCAGAAATAAATGAATAAAAAAGAATATAAATTTTTAATGTACTTAAATTGCAGTCGAAAATGAGTGAAAAATAAATAAACTATATGCTTTTGCTATTCCTATACTTATCCACATCAAAATCAATCGGTAAAAGGGTATAAAAAATTATTTCTAAATCCATTTTTAACGTTTTGTTTTTTACATACCAGTTATTCAATTGCACTTTATCCGGCCATATAACCTCGTCATTATATTGTTTGGGGTCTGTTTGTTTGGCTAAAAGAGCTTCTTCATTTTTATACTTTAAAGAAGCTAATCCAGTCACACCGGGCCGCACAGACAATAGAAGGCAATCTGAACCCGTTAATTGATCCGCATAGCCCGCCACATCCGGCCTCGGCCCAACAAAAGACATGTCGCCTTTGATAATATTTATTAACTGTGGTAGCTCATCTATTTTAGTTTTGCGCAACCAAGTGCCAAAGATCGATTTATGACCGGTTTTTGCATGCATGGTCATTAGTTTATAAACCGTAAAAGGCTTTCCGTATCTCCCTATTCGTTTTTGAAAAAACAAACCGTTAGATTGCGTATCGACTGCAGCCAAGAGTAAGCATAGAAGCAATAAAAAAGAAAGCAGTAAAAGCAATAAAACGGCAAAAATAATGGCAAATAGTCTGTTCATTACGGCGATTTATAGTTGATAATAGGCAGATGAAAATGATAACTTACGTTCAGCAAGAGTAAGGTAACCCTATTGCTTATTCATAAAGAAGGATACTTTAAGTCATGGCTTTGCATGTGTTCTACCGTTGGATAAATTAAATTTTTTACTCTTCTATGTTAAAAATAATAACAGTAATCGTCAAAGCTAATACAAAGTATTTTGCAAAAAAGTAAGATGGTTAATTGTGTAAAAAATTGATTTTTAATTTAAAATGACAGCAATTTGGTAATCAAACAGATTTTGTACTGGATAGATTTTCTTTCAAGCACGCAAAAGTGGCTCCTCTCAAATAAAAAACACTGCCAAAGAATGCATCCTTAGCAGTGTTAAGTGTACGTTAAGTAATCACTATACTAACTTGTTGGTAACAGCTGTAAAATAATGTTCACAAAGGTATTAATCTATAGTTTAGATTAACTTTTTACTTCATTCTTTTTGTGGGTGTAATAAAACAAAAGCCCTAGTGCTATGACCAGCATAAAAGGCACCCAACCATCGATCGGCGTCGCTGGTGCTTCTTCACCGGGATCATTTCCAATAGGAAAACCCGGACCAAAATCATCGGCATAAAGACTTATCGTACTTAAACTAAATAAAAAGATATAAACGGTGGTGATTTGATTACTAATGTATTTTTTCATGTTAATCGGTTGTTTTTTATTGTATATATAATTTCTTGGTAATGACCTTATCGTCTTGGGTAACTTGCACCAAATAAATTCCTTTTTCAAGGTGTGTTAGGAAAACCGTGTTTTGCGTATCGGTTAAGGTTCCTCTTTGCACGTGTTGTCCTAATAGGGTACTAATCGAATACGATGCTGCACTCGGAAGTGTTTTAAAATCGATATGGACTTGTCCATTGTCCACCGGATTGGGATACACACTAAAGTTTGACGATGTAGGCTGATCGATATCTAAAACCGATTCATAAACAATTCGAAAACGATTATCCGGAGTGCTGGCATTCGAAACAACGCCTGTAAAAGAAACAATTACTTCTGAACCATCGGTAGGGATAGCCGTTAAGGTGCCGGTTTGCGTATCTTCTAAAAAGGGTTGCATAGCACTGTTACTGTAATGCTCTACATATAATCGGATTTGATAAGGGGTTGCTGTAGTAGCCGTTAAACGAATAGGTTGTACATCCTCCTCTTCTGGTAATGCTCTGTACTCAATCGACAAATTAGTAGTGCCATTGCGAAAGGATAAGCTTTCGTTAAAGTTCGCTATTTTTCCCGCATCAATATCGTCCACTTCATTATTACCATCACTTGAATTAACCGCTAATGCTCCATCTACATAGTGCCAATTGTTAGCCACTAGTTTATAAAGTAAAACACGAATTCTGTCGGTACTTTCTGAATTGGTTATGTTGTTTGCATCTCTTTCAAACCAGGTTGAACTATTTCCGGCAACTTTATGCACTTCGCGAATATTAAAGGTATTACCAACGTTTGTTCTAACAAAGAAGGCTTGACCACTTTGGATATATTTATCATTACCAACCGGTGTTGGTGTAGACCAATTCTGACCATCATACGTTACATACGCTCCCAAACCGATGGTGGGGTCTAACATCCAAACTTTAGAGCCGGTATTACTGCTAACCAATGCTTCTGTGTTTAATGGACTAGCGTAAGGATTTGGAATTAATCTAAACTGATTACCATTTATGGTATGAATAACATCACCTGTAATTAGAGATCCCGTTGCGTCAAAAGTTGTTGCTGTAGCACCGGATGTAATATTGTCACTTCCATAAGGTCCCGTAACATATACTAAATAAGCATTATTACTATCGAGTTCAAATAAATCCGTATTGGAAGAATTAACAATAGGAACCCAAGTTGTTCCGGCATGACGCCAAATGTTTGTTTGTGGCCCTGTTCCCAAACCACTTGATCCACCACCCTGGGGTCCCCATAATAGCAATCCAGTACCCGCAGCAACCACACCGTTATTTTGCCAATTTTCATAAATACTCGTGTTGGTTTCTCCTTTCAACGGTGAGGTTAACAGTCGCCATGCTCGTTTAGCAGGGATGTAGCGTTCTGCCGTTACGTTGGTTGCACCAGTCAATGTTCCTGTCACGTGGCCAATAGAGGCTGTGCCGGTAGCATTTGAGCGTATTGTAATAGGTCTATTATTAAAGTTTGCTTCACCCGCTATCGTCAAAGATGCATTTGAAGCAATAAGTAACGATGCTGTTCCTTCTAAAATTAACGACCCCGAAGAGCCAACTACAAAGTCAAGATCGAGAGTTGGAGTGCCATTGGATATAGTTAGGTTTGATGTAGCTAAAGGAATACTACCACATGACCAATTGGCACCATCGCTCCATAAACCGCTAGTACCAATCCAATTGTTGTTGTTTGAAACGGTTATAGCTGCAGAAACCTCACTACTAGCAATCTCTCCACAACCATTGGTGATAATACAACGATAATAATTTGTACCTGCAGTAACATTAGATGGTGTAAATGAATTTGTAGTACTTTCTGTTCCACCTACTGCAGCAATCCAACCTGTAACACCATCAGTACTTTGCTCCCATTGAAATACTAAATCAGTACCACTCGCTGTTACAGAAAGTGGACTAAAAGCAGTACCATTAATACAAGTGCTTTGAGCGGTTGCAGAAGGTTGAGAAGTTATGGAAGTTGTTCTACAAGGTTTGATTGATAAATTATCTATACCAATACCTTGACCATTACTTGATCCGCCATTTCCAGTAAAGGTCCACAGAAAATAATATCGCTGACCAGCCTCAATAGATAAGTTATTTAAAATAACCGTTTTTGATATTGCTGTTGGAGGATTAAAAACAGTTGTGTTATTTGCGTCAGCACTATATGATTGATTACCCTCCGTTGCGGCAATAGAAGGACTAACGTCATTTCCATGAAAGAAAGTCCAATCAAAAGCCCTACTTCCAGAACGATATTTTTCATAATCCCAGTCAATTTCTAAAGAGTTTATAGTATTCTCCGTAGTATTTAGAATAGAAACAACAATAAATCTTGGACTTGTAAAAGAACCTGTATTTAAAAATCCGATTGCTCGATCCAGAGCTGATGCTGTAACGCCATTCGCCCAATTTATTATTCCGCCAGAACTTGTCCCAGTTACACTATTCGTACCTGAAGTACCGTATGCAAGTGTTGTACTGCTTGTTGCCATAGTAAAATCATTACCTGAACGAATACCTATTGGAAGACTTGCAGTAGCAGAACTTTCCATGCTATCAAAATCTTCAACGACTGCAGAACCCATATTTGTTAACACTATAGAAGTGGTATTTTGAACTATTATATTTCCTGCAACATAAGTTATCGAATAATTAGAAGCCAAAAATGTACCACCTGTTGCAGCAGAAAGAAATACCTGATTGCTGTAAGTACCAACTGCAGCTCCGGCTTCGGCACCAGTTCCATAAGCAATAGTAACAGAGCCTATAGTTTGACCCGATATCAAACCAGTTGATGTGAACGCTGTTGAGCCAGAACCTCCAGTAAGAGTTGTTCCAACTTCTTTAGTTACATCGTTAGCTATTATAGAGAGTGCTTTTGGGGTAATATTGCCCGTTAAACCGCTAGGTTGTGTTACTATATAATTGCTTGCATCAGGTCCACTTAAGGTAAAACTGGTCGTAACCGAAATTCCGTTGGCAGCATTAGCACTTGCAAATGTTCCGTTGCCAGATAATGAAACAGTGTCTCCGCTCTCTACACCAACCAAAGTTGCACCTATAACTACTGCTGTTGTATTGGCATCATACATTTTATTTTGAACAGAGGCACCGCCAACAGTTAACTCTTTGGCGGTTATGTTTGCCGTTAAACTTGGTTGTGTTACCAAATAATTAGTTGACGGAGTCAAATAGGTTCCAGAGAGATTTAATACCTTGCCATTACCAATAGTTTTTGTTGCAAAAGACCATGTGGGTGAACCAGTGACAGTAAAAGATTCTCCATTAACCAAACCATCATAAATTGGCGTTCCCGTAACACTAACATCTAGTAATGCATTGTATGTTTTATTAGACGCTGTTAAACCAGAAATAGTTAGATTTTTTGCAGACACTGCACTCGCAATCGTTGCTACAATTTCAGAAGGAGACCCCGAACTTGTTAACGTAATATTTCCTGCGTAAGGTGAACCTACTACTGTTGCAACAGCTCTTAATCTCACGTAAATTGTTGTATTAGGAATAATTCCCGCACTTCCAATGATTAACGGGAAACTATTTGTGCCGATTGTAGTTGAAAAATTAGAGGAGGTTGCTACTTCAAAACCTACCGGTGGAGTGATTGTAATTCCCTCATTCATCGCAGCACCAGATACAGTAAAACTAGTTGCAGTACTAGGTGTGCCATAGATAGTAGATAGAGCAACAAGTTCTCCAGAAACTAACATGGTCGGTTCCGAAGGCGGCGCTTCAACAGTAATAGTCCCAGTTATATAAGTAATATTGTAATTGGCTACTGAAAATGTACCACCAACAGCGTTTGAAGGAGTAACTTGATTCAAATAAGTCCCTGGAGTTGCTCCATCACCTGTGGTTGCACCCGCACTTCCGTAGGCTATTGAAACACTCCCGATAGTTTGACTTCCTACCAAGCCATCGCTTGAAAAAGCCGTTGAACCTGAACCACCAGAAAGTAAGACTCCAGCTGTTTTGGTAACATTATTTGCTGTTATGGTTAATGCTTTTGGGGTAATGTTTGCGGTTAAACCAGTTGGTTGCGAAAGCGTATAACGAGCAGCATGTGTCCCAGATAGCGTGTAACCAGCAGTCGTAATTGATTTTCCGTTTCCAACACTTGCAGTTGTGAAACTAAAAATCGGCGTTCCTGCTAGCGAAACCACATCGCCTCCAACTATTCCGACCAATGAAGCGGTTCCTGTAGTAGTAGCGGTTGTATTTCCGTCGTAAACTTTATTAGCTCCAATAAGTCCTGAAATAGTCAAGTTTTTGGTGCTGACAGTGCTTGAAACCGTTGCAACATTGACGTTAGTGGCACCTGGACTGCTTAAAACAACATTACCAGAATACAATCCAGGAACCGTCGCTGCATCTAAACGCACATATATTGGTGTACTAGCAATAGTTCCAGCCGCACCAACTGTGATCGGAAAGCCGTTATTACCAACATTTGAAGAGAAATCTAACGTAGTTGACACTTGAAAACCAACTGGCGGATTAATTGCAATACCAGCGGTCATGTTAGCACCTGAAACATTAAAAATTGTATTGGAAGAAGCGGTTCCATAAGTCGTTGATATTGCGGAAAGCGTTCCTGTTGTGGAAATTGTTGGTGAAACCACAGTTTCCATTTTATAGAGAAGAAATCTTTGCTGAATAGAAGTATAGCAAGCGAATCTAGGCGATGACGCATTGTACTGCAATATTCTTGCTGTGACTTGTAAATTTGCAAAATTGAAAAGATTGTTAGAGTAAGTTATATTCCATCTTTGATTATTTGTTGCTACATTAGTAACAATTTGAACATTATTAGCTGTTCCGGTGTAGGAAACATACCTTTGAATTCCTTCATTATATATTGTCCTACCTCCACCGTTTGTTTCAATTTTCCAAACAATCGCTGAAGAGGGATTTGTAAGAGTATTAGCTGCAGGAGAAACAGAAACTCTGTCTAAATAAGTTGAAGCTACGTAGGAATTATTCATAGCAAAAGTATCTCCGCTATTGACAATTACGTAGTAGCCATCACTTAAAGCACCAATTGAGGTAATTTTAGTAAAAGTACCTGTGCCATTATATTGCCCCCATCCCATCTGCAAGGACATCAAAAAAACGCATAATGCAACATACCTTCGCAGTAGTAATGCATTTAAAAAAGTAAAATTCTTCATAATTGTCTTATAATTAATAAATTTAAAATCTACATTGTATGCTGTAATTCTTTTAGTTGTGTTTGTATTTTTGTTTTGAATATAGAAATGCTATCATTGCTGTGCGTTTTAAATACAAACTAAAACACTTTAAACGCTCGTTCATCAAAAAATTAAAAAACCACTTTTTTTCATATCCTAAATTACCATATCGTTAACAAAAAAATAAAAAAAAGTTAATCATGTTGTTTCAAAATAAATGTGAAATATTGCCATCAATAGGAAAAAATATTGTTACAATAGTTTGTATATGAATACTTAATTATTTCATTAACAGCTAAATTCTATGCCTTCAATTACAACATATTATCATGCTGTAATCGCCTCAGGTAAAACAATTGCTTTATCCTTAATTAAAAATCTTTTTATTTTTTTTGAGTGTAAACAAATAAACACATTTGTTAAAAAAAATGATTGATGTGTTGAAATGGAAAAAATTTTAGCAACTAAATTAGTTCGGAATGACAAAAAAAGTTCAACATTTGAAAGCAACAATCACTCGCTAAAAATAATTGTGTCATACAATTTGATTGTTACACTAGTTAAAAACAAATTTACCCATCAAAAAAAAACACTGCTAAAAATGTAATTTTTTAGTAGTGTTAATTCTATTTTAAGGGAATTGCTTAGTAACAATTTGTTAACATCAACAAAATAATAGTATAAAAATAAGCAAAGTCGTTTTTGTACTAATTTTTTATGGATTTCGTTTTGTGATTGTAATAAAACAAAAGTCCAATCGCTACAACTAGCATAAAAGGCACCCAACCATCTATCGGTGTCGCTGGTGCTTCTTGACCGGGGTCATTTCCAATCGGAAAACCTGGATCAAAATCATCGGCATAAAGACTTATCGTACTTAAACTAAATAAAAAGACATAAATGGTGGTGATTTGATTACTAATGTGTTTTTTCATGTTAATCGGTTGTTATTTATTGTATATATAATTTCTTGGTAATGACCTTATCGTCTTGGGTAACTTGTAGCAAATAAATACCTTTTTCAAGGTGAGTGAGGAGAACCGTGTTTTGCGTATCGGTTAAGGTTCCTTTTTGCACGTGTTGTCCTAATAGGGTACTAATCGAATACGTTGCTGTACTCGGTAGGGTTTTAAAATCAATGTGAAATTCTCCATTGTCCACCGGATTAGGATACACACTAAAGTTTGACGCTGTAGGCTGATCGATGTTTAACGTAGGTTGATAAACAATTCTAAAACGATTGTCCGGGTTGCTGGCATCAGAAACCACACCTATAAAAGGTACAATCACCTCTGAACCATCAAGCGGAATGGCATAGGTTGTGCCGGTTTGTGTATCTTCTAAAGACGGTTGCAAGGCACTGTTGCTGTAATGCTCTACATACAAACGCAATTGGTAAGGACTTGCTGTTGTAGCCGTTAAACGAATCGGTTGTGTGTCTCCTTCTTCTGGTAAAGCTCTATATTCTATAGACAAATTAGTAGTACCATTTCTAAAGGATAAGCTTTCGTTGAAATTCGAGATTTTTCCCGCATCGGTATCGTCCACTTCGTTATTACCATTACTTGAATTAACAGCTAACGCTCCATCGGAAAATTGCCAGTTATTAGCCACTTGTTTGTAAAGTAACACACGAATTTTATCGGAGCTTTCGGAATTGGTTATGTTGTTTGCATTTCTTGCAAACCAAGTATTGCTGTTTCCGGCAACTTTGTGCGTTTCTTTTACAGTGAAACTATCTGAATTTCTTCTGATAAAAAAGGCTTGACCGCTTTGGATAAATCTGTCATTTCCTGAAGTTGTGGAAGACCAATTTTGGCCGTCGTAGGTAACATAAGCACCTAAACCAGTTGTTGGATCTAATAACCAAATTTTAGAACCAGAATTAGCTATGTCTGCTAACATTGCCTCTGTATCAATCGGACTCGCATACGGATTACCAATTAATTTGAATTGATTAGCCGATAACGTATGAGTGACAACTCCCGTGATTAATTCACCCGTTGCCTTCACTGTCGCTACCGCAGCACCGGATGAAATGTTTTCGCTTCCGTGCGTTCCGGCAGCAAATACCAGAAAAGCATTACCATTGTTTGTTTCAAATAAATTGGTCGAATTGGTATTCGTAACAGCAGTCCAACTGCCGCCAGTGTAACTCCAAATGTTAGGTTGGGGCCCAACTGCCAAACCGGTTGCTCCACCACCTTGCGGATGCCAAAGCAATAAACCTTCCCCAACTATTCCCTGCCAATTGGCAAAAATACTGTTCTCAGAACTTCCTTTGAGCGGTGAAGTAAGTAATCGCCAAGCACGTTTAGCGGGAATGTAACGCTCAGCATTTACCCTCCCGTTTAACGCCCAACCGGTGGCATCTCCAATTCGTGCTGTGCCACTGCCATCGGATTTCAATTCAAAAATCAAATCATTTGAAGCTCCGTCAAAATCAACAGTGCCGGGCGTTCCCGTAAAAGTAACCGCAGCGGTAGAGCCTACTGCACCATGCGAAGTAAAGGTCTTTGCTCCTGCTCCGGAAAACGCGATGTCGTTGTAGGCCAAACCGGCAATGTTTTGCGGGAAAGAGCCGTTAAAAGTCATTAAGGTAGGCGTAGTCACAGTACCGTTGAGAACTGTTAAATCACCTGAGATTGAAATTGGTGTTCCTAAAATAACACCACCTGAAACTGTTCGATCGATGGTTAAATTATTTAAAACATTAGCGGTACCGGGTATGGAGTTGTCGATTTGCAAAGTTCCCATGGCACCGCTACCAAGCAAGAACAACGAAGAGTTGCCACCACCTCTTATAAATCCATCACCTGAAAAACCAGATGCCACACCTGCCTTACCAAACGTAGCGGTAAAACCATTTAAATCTAAAATAGCTGTTGCGTTGGTTAACGTAAGGGCATTCCCGCCGTTTGGACCGTCACAAAGTAAGTTGTTTAACAACCTAACGGTGCCATTCAATTTATCAACCGCCAGATAATCAATGGAAATTGCTCCACTTCCACTAATATCTTGTGTTCCTGAGCCGGTAAAAAAAACGGCTCTTGCATTAGCGTTAAAAGTACCATTATTTATGAAGTTACCTTTTAGTACTAAATCACCTCCCGAAGTTGCGGATAAAGTAGTAGTCGCCCCGCTATGGGTAGTAAAATTAACACATTGAACGCTATCGGCAGAAGTTGCAAGGGTAAATGTTCCGTTGTTAATGACATCACCTAAAATAATAATACCAATGGATTCATTTGCAACATCCAATGAACCGGCTGTAAAAGTAGAACC
Organism: Flavobacterium lacus; assembly: GCF_003268815.1. Taxonomy (GTDB): domain Bacteria; phylum Bacteroidota; class Bacteroidia; order Flavobacteriales; family Flavobacteriaceae; genus Flavobacterium; species Flavobacterium lacus. The sequence continues at coordinate 14,099 of NZ_QLSV01000010.1, forward strand.
GGAATCGATTGTTAAATTGCCTGCTAGTTGTAGTGGTGTTTGAGCGTTGTTGTGTACATGTAAGGTGGTGTTACCTGAAATTTGCAGATGATTGGGATAGTCTGAACCAGCTGTTAAAGACCAATCAGAAGTTGTATCTGCGTTATATTGCAAAGTAGCACTTGAACCGTATGTGGGAGCGTTGCCATGGATAAAACCGCCTTGATTGATATTAACTAGTCCATGTATTGAGGAGGCCGCTCCAAAGTCGACTCCGCCTGCAATAAGTACATCATTTAAGGCGACCGTGCCGGAAACCGTTCCCGAACCGGAAAACGCAACCGTACCGTTACCGGCTGTAAAAGTGCCGTTATTGGTAATTGAACCACCATCAGAAATAGTCATTGTGCGCGGTGTGGCATCGGAAGCGGTTAACGTTTTACCACTATTAATTACGATGGAACGCAACGCAACAGCGGTATTTACAGTAACATTGTGCTTGATGATAACAGACCCACCTGCCGCTGGAATAGTGTTAGTACACCAAGTCGATACTTGATCCCAATCCCCATTGGCAATGGTAGCAACACCAAATCCATCTGTGTTGATTTGTGTAGAATCAATTGAAACAGCACCTGCAATCGAATAGAGTCTACCGTTTAAAATACCCCCCGCACCCATCGAAATGGCACCATTGGCAATAAATGTGCCTGAAATTGTCGTGGTAGCGGCCATCGAAATAGCTCCATCTGCGAGCCAAAACACATTGGAGGCTTTCGCTCCATTTGTTAAAATTAGGGTTGAAGTAGCACCTGTAGTAAAGGCACCGCCAAATTGAAAGAGAAAAAATGCATCCGGATTTCCACCACCATCTAAAGTAAGCGTCCCTCCCACTGATCCGGCTGCTCCAATGGAATAGACTCCGGCAAAAAGCGTTTCATTTCCCCCAAAAGCAGGTGCATGGGTACTGTTTGTAGTTGGTGTGTCGAATAACGCGTTGTAGGCCGTGATTAAATCCAACGAAGCTTGCTGGGTTAAATCGCCTGGACTATAAATTGTGCCATTAACTACGGTCGGATTTTCAAAGCCGGTGATAGCACCCACATGGGTGCCAATATCGCCAATGACAGACGATGTTGCCGTGTTTCCAATTGCTCCATCTGCTGTAAAGAGCGTAAAGTGAGAAGATGCACCTAAATTGACTGAACACTGAGCAGAAACGTTGAGGCTAAAACAAAAATAAAGAAACAAGGAAATACAAAACGTTCCTTTAGAACATAAAGTCATTTTTTTCATTAGGTAATTTTAAGGATTTGATGCAATTATTCTAAATAAAATAATTAGCTGGAGGAGTGATATAGAATTGTTTATCTACATTTTTGCAAACGTAATCATTTACAGTACCGAATAAATTTATTTTGTTGTTTATTTGGAATAGTATTGTTTTAAAGCAAAGCAGAGCTGTTATTGAATGAAATGTAGTAAATTACTCAGAATTAATCCGTTGGATGCAATTAAATTTTGAAATAATAGTGTGCCTGCTGCACGAATTTTTAGCATAATAAATCGATTTAATTCAAATTCTCAGTAAAAATGACAAATTAGCACGTTTACTCTTGATAAAATTCGAGTAATCGTGGCAAAAAACCTACTAAGCGAGAACGGAATAACGACACGCAACGGCTTTGTGTTAGAAAGTAATTGACCTTTGCAAACCTATTATCGCTCATTAAAAATAATTTTGAAACGTTATTTAATTGTAACGTCAATTAGACAAACGTTTTCCAAATAAAAAACACTGCTAAAGAATGCATCCTTAGCAGTGTTAAATGTACGTAAAGCAATCGCTGTGCTAACTTGTTGGTGACCGTTGTAAAATAATATTCACAAAGGTAGTAATCTGCAGTTTGGCTCAACTTTTTACTTCTTTCTTTTTGTGGGTGTAATAAAACACAATCCCTATTGCTATTATCAGCATAAAAGGCACCCAACCATCGATCGGTGTCGCTGGTGCTTCTTGACCGGGATCATTTCCAGTAGGAAAACCCGGGCCAAAATCATCGGCATAAAGACTTGCAGCACTTAAACTAAATAAAAAGATATAAACGGTAGTGATTAGATTGCTAATGTGTTTTTTCATGTTAATCGGTTGTTTTTTATTGTATATATAATTTCTTGGTAATGACCTTATCGTCTTGGGTAACTTGTAGCAGATAAATTCCTTTTTCAAGGTGCGTGAGGAAAACCGTGTTTCGCGTATCGGTAAGGGTTCCTTGTTGAACATGTTGTCCTAATAGGGTACTAATCGTATAAGATGCTGTACTCGGTAGAGTTCTAAAATCGATGTGAAATTGTCCATTGTCCACCGGATTGGGATACACACTAAAGTTTGACGCTGTAGGCTGATCGATGTTTAAAACCGATTCATAAACAATTCTAAAACGAGCATCAGGGTTACTGGCATTGGAAACAACGCCTGTAAAAGGAATTTCTATAGTAGAACCATCCGTAGGAATAATGTGGTTGGTGCCGGTTTGAGTATCTTGCAATACTGGTTGCAAATCGGACAATACATAACCTTCAGTTCTTACTCTTAATCGATAGCTAATAGCCGATGTTCCGGTTAAACGGATGGGCTGCATCGTTTCCAATATTGGCAAGTTTAAGTACTCAATAGCTAAATTAGAAGTACCGTTACGAAAAAGAATATTTTCATTAAAATTACTAACTTTTAATGCATCTTGCTGGTTTACTTCATTAGCATAATTACTACCACTTACACTTAAAATACCATCTGCTAGTTGCCATTGATTGTTTGTTTGCTTATCCAATAGCACTCTAATTTTATTGTCTGTTGTATTTTGAATAGAAGATCTTTCAAACCAAGTATCAGAGTTACCGTATTCTTTATGGCTTTCTTCAAATACAAAAGAGGACGAAGTACTTGAACGTACAAAAAAAGCTTGACCACTTTGTATAAATGTATTATCAGGCTCACCTGCAAAATCGTTTGGTGGAAGAGGTGTCCATTCAATACCATTAAATGTATAATAACCACCTAAAATTCCTAAACTAGGATCTAATAACCAAAAAGTAAAATCAGGATTTGACATACTCAAAGATTCGGTATTTAATGGACTTGCATAAGGATTTCCAATTAAATGATACCGATTGGCCGTTAAATTGTTGTAGGTGACATCACCTGTAATTAAATTTCCTCTTGGTTTAAGAGTAGTTTCAAAAGCATCATCAGTGTACGCTATATTACCAGAACCATGAGGTCCTACGGGAAAAACTAAAAAAGAATTGTTTTTTTCCTCATTATAAAAACTATTGGGTACCGTTGTATCCGTAACCGCATTCCAATTGGTGCCGTTATGACTCCAAATGTTCGGTTGTGGACCAACTGTTAAACCATTCGATGGAGTTCCCTGAGGATGCCAAAGTAAAACACCCTCTTGGTCAACACCTTGCCAGTTTTCAAAAATACTTGAATTAGATGCTCCTTTAAGTGGTGAGGTGAGCAAACGCCACGCTCGTTTAGAAGGCATAAAACGTTGAGCCACAACCTTACCGCTTAAAATCCAACCATTTGAATTAGAAACCTGAGTAGTACCTTGTATATCTGATTTGAGTTCGAAAATTAAATCGTCTGATGTACCATCGAAATCGACTGTACCAATGTTTTCTTCCGAAAAAGATAATACAGATTGTGAACTCACACTAGCATTTGAGGTGAACGTTTTCGTGCCTACTCCTGAAAATACAATATTGTTATAAGCTAATCCAGCTATGTTTTGTGTGGAAGATCCTGTAAACGATATATTTTGCCCAACCGAAGCAGTAGCAGGTGACGTAACAACCAAATCACCAGATATGTTAACGCTATTAACAATAGATTTAATACCACCTGTAGTTAAAGTTAGGTTAGAATAGGTTCCAACCGGCACTGTTTGGTTGCCATTACGATGTAGCTCTACTTCAAAATTCCAAGTACGATTTGTAGGAATTGGAGTCGAAGAACTATTTTGTGTTCGTAATTTACCAATTCCTGAAGTTACAGAGAAATTACCTCCGAGTGCGAAAGTTTGCATATTTAATATGCCGTCTACATTCAAAGTACTACTCACACTAATGGTTTGACTTGAAGTTACACCTGAGGTATTGGAAATAGTTAAAGTAGAAAAGGAATTAAATGAACCTGCAGGAATGGTTTGAGGTGAATCTCCACTAAAAATAATTGTACCTGTTGAAGGAGATACTATTCCTGGTGAGGTTCTAACAATTGGACCTCGCAATGTTAATTCACTGGAAGCAATAATGAATTGACCACTTTGCAATGTTAGTGTATTGTTAATTAGTAAAGGATTACCAAGTATAATACTAGCTGTACCGGTTCTATTTATGGTTAAATTATTTAGGCCATTAGTAGTGCCTGGTATAGTTTGATCGAAACGAAAAGTACCCATCACACCATCACCTAACAAAATTATTGAGGAATTTCCTCCTCCACGTATGAAACCGTTACCAGCAAAACCAGAATTCACCTGATTAGGTGAAGGTACTGTCTTGCCAAATGTAGCGGTAAAACCATTCAAATCAAGAATATCTGTTGTATTGGTTAAAGTGATTGCATTCCCTCCGTTAGGTCCTTCACACAATAAATTATTCAATAAACGTACAGTACCACTCGGCTTATTAAGCACCATATAATCAATAGCAAATGTACCACTACCACTAATGTCTTGTGTTCCGGAACCGGTGAAAAACACAGCTCTTGTGTTCGCATTAAAGGTTGCATTATCAATTAAATTACCGGTTAGTTCTAAATCACCCCCAACAGCCGTTGAAAGCGTGGCTGTCGCCCCGCTATTATTATTAAAATTTACACATCGAACTCTGTCAGCAGAAGTAGCCAGTGTAAATGTTCCGTCATTAATTATATTGCCTAAAATTATCACTCCAATAGGTTGATCAGCTACATTCATAGAACTTGTAGTAAAAGTAGAACCTGTATCTACAGTTAAATTACCAGCTATTTGTCGTTGCGTATCTTGGCCATTATGCACGTCTAAAGTAGTATTCCCGGAAATTTGAACATGATGGGGATAACCCCGTCCAGAAGTTGCAGACCATTCCGTGCCTCTGCCATATGGACCACCCGTATTATATCGCAAAGTAGCACTAGAATTATAAGTAGGAGCGTTGGTACTTACAAAACCACCTGGATTTATTGTTAAGTTACCACTAATTGTAGAGCCGATTCCAAAGTTGACACCGCCTGCTATTGTTGCATTATTAAATGTAAGCGTTCCGGAAACTGTTGCTGAACCTGCAAATGCAACCGTACCATCACCGGCTGTAAAAATGCCGTTATTGGTTATTAAGCCACCATTTGAAATGGTGATTGTTCGGGGGGTAGCGTCGGAAGCTGTAAATATTCCGCTACTATTGATTGTCAAATTTGCTATCGCAATATTTGTGTTAAGTGTAATTGGCGCACCTGAAGAAATGGTAGCAAGATTTGTTGATGCAGACGGTGCTGTTCCTCCCAGCCAACTAGCTCCAACATTCCAATTACCTCCAGAACCAGTAGAAATAAAACCAATATTTGAGATACTCGTTGCACTCGCGGTACTGCTTCCATTGGTTGGATGACTTACTGTTGCCGTGCCACTATAACCACTGGGAAGTGTAAAGGATAAAACGGTATTTGAAACATTAGAAGGAATTGTAATAGGATTTGCAGGGTTTGAAGAAAGAGTAACCAAGGTCACTCCTGCTAAGTTTGTACCGTTTAAAGTAATAGTGCTTCCGTTGTATGCGTTGGTTGAAATTCCGTTATTTGGAGCAGCTGACACTGCTGATATGGCGGGAGTAATTGATGTGACATTATAACTGTAATTACTGCCGTTATTGTTATTTAAGTTGATTGTTGCAAAATCTGCGTCAGCAGAGGATATCGCGGCAGTTCCACCAGACGTGAAAACATAATAAACAACAGTAGCACCTGCTGTATTTGTTGCAGCTGGAATTGTAGCTGCGTACGACGTACCAGAGCCTGTCATATTTACTACTGTAGATGTACTAAAATTATTTGTAGAATATCTCAAAAACACACCTTGCCCGGTTGGTAAATTGGCCGAAGTAGTCGCAGTAACGGTGACAGCATTGCCTGTTACGACATTTGCAGCAATAGGGGACTGACTAACAGTACTTACCGTAACCGGTGCAGCAGTTGTCTCAAATAAATAACCTCTAGTGTTTGTAAAACTAGCTGCATCTCTTATTATAAAAGTATAAAAACGGCCATTTACCTGATTGTAAGTTCCATCTCCTGTATTGTTATACCAATCCGTCTGTGCATTGATTGTAACGGCATCACCTCTAGACCATTTAGGAGAGAATGAGTTATTGTTTGCAAATAAAAAACCAGCATTTGAATTACTAGAAGTTGCTTGAATAGTTGTGATCCATGTTTGATTTAGTGAAGCTCTGTAAGTCATTGCACTATTACCAAAACCATTAATGGAACCTCTAACAACCATAGAAGGCTGTGTTTGTCCGTATGATAATCCACTTATAGCAACAGCAATTAATAATCCTAAAATTGCTATAAGTTTGCTTATTGAATTTCTACTTCTGGTAAAAATCGTGTGAGTAAAGTTATTCATAATGCCGACGATTAAGTGATTGATATATTTTTATTAAGGTTTTATGTTTGTTAAATTTGAAGATAATTACCTAGGAAGATAAAGTGTAATTTTTTCTAATATTTTTTAAACAATAAGAATTACTCATTCAAAATAATGAACAAATGCAATCCAAAAAAAGTTTTGAGAAATCGTAAAAGAGGGATACAAAAGAAGTGCTCCCCAAAAATAGAAATTTTTCATAACGGCTAAGTTTATTTTGTAAATACTATTTTGTTCTCTCTAATAGTGAAATTAGATAGAACTGTGGGGCGGTACAAATGTAATAAATTAATGGTTACTTAACGAAAAAATAACTTACGAAATCGATATCGTGTTAATAATTTAAGAAAAAAATAGTGTTATAATTGCGTACAACTCAATTGAATTTATTGACTTACCGCAAAAACAACGAACAAAGTTATTTTTGAATGAGGAATTACGCTTGGTTAGCGCTTCGTAAGATACTAAAAATGTCGCGTTAACGTTGTCTTCTTTTAATTCTTTTCATCAGATGCCCTATCTAAAACAAAAAAGCCATCAGATTTTAAATCTAACAAGTCTTTCGTCTAAATTAATGTTTTGAAAAAAATTACTATTTCTGATAGAATAAATTATATTTTACCAGCATACGCTTAAACTATAAACAACTGATTTAGGTTATTCGTTACTCAAGAGCTCAATAACTTTTATAATTGCTATAAAAGGATTTTATAATTATTTTTAATCGATGAATATAAACTTCTAATAATTCATAACTATTTTAAAAATAGTCTGGAAATTAAACTCGATTACCTTTTATTCTATACAAACTCATCCTCTTCAAATCCAACCGGTAAAACAGTAAAAAAAACATTTCCATATTCATTTGAAGCACTAAGAAAATAATTTCAGTGTTTACAGTAAAACCTAATGCACTAGAGGCGATTCAAGCGAAACCATAGTAGGGTAAATCATAGAGTTATGCGGTGATGTCTAAAACACCGTACTCAGAATTGTTACTAATAAATTCCGGTACAATTTCCTTCATACACTGCACCACTTGGACATTTGAACCGGTTTGAGCGAGCGTAATCAATTCGTCAACCATCATCGGAATTCTTTTGCAATCGCTTGTTGGTTCTTGAGCAATCGTAATTTTTTCATGATAGGTGGGCAATGTTTTAGAGGCATTGTGTAACAATTCCTCATATAACTTCTCTCCTGGACGCAATCCGGTAATGGCAATTTTAATATCAATATCAGGCTTGAAACCGGCCATCCGAATCATTTTCTTAGCTAAATCAATAATACGCACCGGTTTTCCCATATCAAATAAAAAAATCTCACCGCCTTTTCCCATCACACCTGCCTCTAAAACCAATTGACAGGCTTCAGGAATAGTCATGAAATAGCGAATAATTTCCGGATGAGTGATGGTCACGGGACCTCCTTCAGCAATTTGTTTACTGAATAAAGGAACCACGGAGCCATTTGACCCTAAAACATTGCCAAATCGAGTCGTGATAAATTTCGTAACACCGTCAGCAGAAAATGGCCGTTGTGCATGGAACAACGATTGAACGTATTTCTCAGCAATACGCTTGCTGGCGCCCATCACATTACTGGGGTTTACCGCTTTATCGGTGGAAACCATGACAAACTTTTCTACTTTATACTTGACGGATAAATCAGCTAAGTTCTTTGTTCCCATGACATTAACAAGGACCGCTTGATCCGGATTTTTCTCCATCAAAGGAACATGCTTATAAGCAGCGGCATGATACACTTTTTGAGGTAGATAAGTCTGAAAGACTTTTTCCATCGCCGCATAATTCCGAATATCTTTAATGACTAAATGGATTAAAACGGAAGGATTATGCTGTTCAATCTCTAAGCTTAAATGATGCAAAGGGGTTTCGGCTTGGTCTAACAAAATAATTTCATCAGGCTCAAAAGCTAATACTTGCCGCACTATTTCACTGCCAATTGAACCGGCAGCTCCTGTGACTAAAACGCGCTTCTTTTGTAACTGTTGCTCGATTTTACTTTTATCTAAAACAATAGGTTTACGCTCCAATAAATCCTCAATTTTTAAGGTCTGTACTTTTCTGGAAATTTCTTTTTGATCTTCCCAATCTGAAATTAACGGAAGGGTAAAAACTTTAAAACCGGCTTCCAAACAATCATCAACAATAAAACGTTTGTCTTCAATACCCATTTGATTATCCGCCAAAATAAGGGCTTGAGCCTGATAGGATCGTAACAAGACCGGAATTCGTTTGTTTTTTTGAATCAGTGGAACATCCAATATTGTTTTTGAAATGCCTTTATTACTCGGACTGATAAATCCAACAAGTTTAAAACGACTCGGTACCTCAGACTTTAACGCATTAGCAACAGCAATGGCATTGGCATCTGAACCATAAACCAAAGCCGTGATTAAATTGTATTTCTGAGACTTGGAAAAAAAACGTTCAAATACAGACTTAACTAAAATTCTAAACAACAAAAGTAACGAGAAGTTTAAAACAAAATTAAATAAGAGCTCAGCAAATAAATAGATTTTGTTGCTAGTAAAAAAATAACTGGTAGAACTAATCAACAATAAAGTACCAAATCCAAAAAAAGTAGAAACTAATAATTTAATTGCATCTATAAAAGTGGAATGCCTTATAATTCCTGCAAAAGTTCTAAATAGCAGAAAAAATAATGAATTAACAGCCACGAGTAGGCCATAACGAAAGGGAACACTAACATCTTCGTAGATATTAAGCGTCAAGCCTTTCAATAAAAAGAAAGTACAGACTGCTGAAATAAACAAAATGCAGATGTCGATGGAGAGGACTACCCAACGTGGTAAATAAGCCAATTTAGACAAGTCTAAACTAGTCGACAGCGTAGTTACTACTTTTTTGATTTGTTTTAACTGAGCTTGTTTGAATCTATTTTTCAATGGATATTGATTTAATTAGTTAACACGATACGCGGTGATGATTTAATTAAAATAATTGTTCAAGGCTGCACTAATTCTTGTTCTACAGTTGTCCGTTAAGTTGGACCCTGAAGGCAAACACAGCCCATTTGCAAACAAATCTTCACAAACCGTCGTACCGTAATAGGGATACTTTGCAAAAACGGGTTGAAGATGCATGGGTTTCCACAAAGGTCTACTTTCAATGCCTGCTACTTCAAGTGCTAAACGTAAACCTTCTCGGTTTTTACCCTGAGAAAGTGTTTCATTAATAGAAATGGCAGTCAACCAATGATTAGAAAAATAATCTTCCGTTGGTTCAGATAAAACAGTGACAAAATCAAAAGATTCAAAAAAATGGACATAAAAGGCATGCATATTTCTTCGTAAAGTGATGTGCGCGTCTAATACTTCCATTTGTCCTCTTCCAATGCCGGCACAAACATTACTCAAGCGATAGTTATAACCAATTTCACTATGTTCATAATGAGGAGTATTGTTCCTGGCTTGTGTAGCCAAAAAGACAGCTTTTTCTTTTGTTTCTCGCGAATTGGCCACTAAAGCTCCACCGCCGGAAGTGGTAATAATTTTATTTCCGTTAAAGGAAAGTACACTTAGCGAACCAAAAGTGCCGCATTTTTGACCCTTGTAGCTACTGCCAAGTGCCTCAGCACTATCTTCTAGGATGGGAATACTATATTTTTCTGAAATGGATTGTAAACGATCTACCTGATATGGCATACCGTATAAATGTACAGCAATGATTGCCTTGGGCTTTTTTCCTAATTTGATTCGATCAATAATTGCTTCTTCCAAAGCAGTTGGACAAATAGTCCAAGTTTCTTGCTCACTATCAACAAATATGGGAGTTGCTCCTAAATATAAGATGGGGTTAGCAGAGGCAGAAAAAGTCATCGATTGACAAATTACTTCATCGTCTTTAGATACACCCAACAAAAGTAAGCCTAAATGCAGTGCCGCAGTTCCTGAACTTAACGCGGCGATGTGTTTTTCCTGACCGAGATAATTTTCTAAATCATGTTCAAATCCATCAACATGCGGACCTAATGGAGCAATCCAATTGGTTGCAAAAGCCTCATTTACGAAATAGTGTTCATTGCCTCCCATGTGCGGAGAAGACAACCATATCTTTTCTAATTTCATTTGAATTGGGAAGTATAAAGGGTATTCAATTAATGATAATAGCTAATGTTAATAATATAAATTGACAGAAAATGGCTTTCAGAAAATCAGTGATTTTCTTTATAATTTTTCGCAGATATGCTTCACAAACTATCTTTCCAATATTTCAGTCGCTCCCGTAAATAAGCATTCATTAAAGACACTGATCTGTAAGATGGAAAAGTAAATCCATTATAGTCGTTGGGTTCTTTTTTTACTTGAAAAGTTGCGGGTGCTCCGATGGCAGTAATCCCGGCTTTCTGGTAAAGCATTATCGCTCTCGGCAGATGTAAAGCATCAGTAACAACAATAACTTTTTTTTGTGTACCAAATTGATCTACAAAAACGGCTACCTCTTCGGCAGTATTGGAAGGAGTTTCCAGTTGTTTAATCTGTTCAGATGGGATGCCTAATTCTATTGCTGCTCTCCTGGCAACGGATGCCTGCGATTCAAGACCGTAATTATAATAGCCGGAAGTTATAATCTTATAATTGGGCAACTGACGAGCAATTCTAATTCCTTCTACCAATCGAGCTAAGGTGGTCGGACTCAGTTGAGAGGTAGCCGGTAAATTAGGATCTAAACTATAACCAGCTCCTAGAACATGCAGGTAATGGGTCTTGTTTTTGTTTACTATATCTGGATTGTAATTGGCGATTTTCGATTCGTAGGCGGCCACGAGTTGCGAAGGGACGTAGTAAGTAGACGTAACTAAAAAAAAGACTGACAAAATAATCCAGAAATTTTTAATTTTTTTAAAAGTATAACAACGCGTCAGTACTATTAAAAATAATACAGAAACAATGAAAAAATTAGTAAGATGAAGGCTTTCGCTAAGGATGTTGAACATCTTATAAAATTAAAAACAGCATTTCTGATAATTTACAAAAATGTCTTGAATTCTTGTAGTGGTGAAAAATTGATCAAGTACTTTCGTACAAATTCCGTAATCAAGATTTTTTACGTTAAAAAATAGAATAACAGTTAACCTATTACAAATTAAATTCAACGCGTTGACCCCGTAAAATAAAAATCCCAATTAACCCGATGTGCAACAACAGCTTGCCCATGACCCGGATAAATTGTGTCGTCATAAAAAATACTGTCTCTTATTTTTAGAATACTTCGTTCAGCCAAGATTTTATTGCCACTTTTAAGCTTTGTAACTACTGTATATTCAGGTATTAAGGAGTCTCCTGTAAAGATGACATCTTCAATTTTAAATGAAAGACTACCCTCGTTATGCCCCGGTGTTTCAACTACTTCTATAGCAACATCATCAAATAAGGCGATACAATCATCTTGTTTAACCGGTAGGACATTAGCTCCCTCATAAGTAATGGGTGTCTGATGGTAAAAAGAAAGATTCATTTTGCTGTCTGCTAGTGCTCGCTTAGTGTAAGCAGAACAATAGACCTGAACCGTCGGAAACTTTTCTACAATCTTATGAATCCCACAAATATGATCGTAATGCGAATGGGTAACAAAAATAGCCTTAATATACTGATGGGTTTCCAAATTAGCGATAACTTCTTCCCAATTCCCAATATCTATCAAATAGCAAGCAGCATCGTTAAGTGTACTTTTTAACAAGTAGGTATTAGCATTATACTGTGTATTAATAAGCGTTTTGACAGTGACTTTCATATTCTTAGGAAGAGATTACAAGTACTTTTTCTTTAAAACGATGAAAAAAAGTAGAATCATCATGAATGCTTTTATCAACCACCATTCCTGCAGAAATAGTATTGTTGTTACCTACCGTTGTTCGAGGTAAAATAGCAACATTAGTACCAAAAAAATTATTGTTCCCAATTTCTGTTCCCCCACCTGTAACGGTTTGGGGTGATAGAAAGTTATAATTCTCAAGTTTTGTATCATGACCTAACGTACACCGCGAATTTATAAGGTTAAAATTCCCAATTTCTACTTTTGGCCCTATCGATACATTATGCGAAATCACATTGCCTAACCCAATTTTTGCCGTGGGAGAAACGATAGCGGTAGGATGAATTAAAGTACAAAATTTTGCTCCTTTCGCTAATAAGGATTCAACAATTAGTCTTCTAAATTTGATGTTGGCAACCGCAATTAAATAGTCTACTTCGTGGTTTACCTCATGAGCTTTTATATCACCCAAAAAAGGATAGTCGTAACTATAAAGATGAAAATTAGCAATATTATCATCAATTAAACCTAAAACTTCCCATTTTTGATTAGCATCAATACTGGGCATAGCATTGATAAAGTTTAAATAATCAACTACCTCTGCTGCATGCCCACCAGCTCCAACTATTATAATCTTTTTCATTTTTTTTTATTTTGCTGTATATCCGCCGTCTACAATTAAATTTGTTCCTGTAATCCACTCCCCTCCTCTACTTAATAGAAAGGCACATGCATTGGCAACATCTTCAGGCATCCCAAATCCTAATGGATGTAAGCTTTTTACGAGGTTATAAGCTTCCTCGTTTTGAGTATAAACCGCTTTAGTGGTCATCGGAGTAAGCACAACACCCGGAGAAATACAATTCACCCTAATTTTTTTAGAAGCCAATTCTAGTGCTAATGATTTGGTTCCTGATACTAAAGCTCCCTTGGTTAAACTGTAAATAGTTTTTCCTAATTCACCCACAACACCCATGACCGAAGCGATAAAAACGACACTCATACCTTCTGGATTAGCAAATTTTGTTTTGGTCAACAACTTTGTAATATTTATACCTGCATAGACATTTGTTTCAAAAAAAGAGTGTAACTTTTGTGGCGTAATATTTCGCAGTGGCAATGTAGTTGAAACCCCTGCTGCATGAATAAGACCATCAATTTTACTTTCTCCCAAAACCTTCTCTAATTGATCCGTAGTTCTATCATAATCGGTTATGTCTGCTTCGATAATCAAATAGCGATCATTATCCAACAAATTAGCTGTTTCTTGCAATCGCTCTAAATTTCTTCCAATCAAAAAAACAAATCCACCCAAAAAATTGATAGTGATGGCACACTGCCTACCCAATCCGGATGAAGCCCCCGTAATGACAATTTTTTTTCCTGTAAGGTCAAATGGATTGGTAATCATTAGATTTCAACAAGTGTGCTAACGTGACAATCCTCAACATTAACCTGCGCAGTAGCCCATGACATACCAACACCAAATCCACAAAGCATTAATTTTTTTCGTCCCATTAGCTTATCTTTTAATTGACTAACAATAGTGAGCGGTATCGAAACAGAAGAAGTATTGCCAAACTGTGCGATACAGGACGGAACTTTGCTAGTATCTAATTTTAATTTTTTAGCTAAATAACTATTCATATAATCATTTGCTTGATGAAATACAGCATAGTCAATAGTTTCATTGGTATTGTTAGAAAAAGCCAGCAACGATTTGTAAGAAGATGGTATTTCATTTAAAACAAAATTAAAAACTTCACTACCATTCATATACCCATGCTCATCGCTGCGAATAGTTCCGTGCTCATCTACTATTTTTTCAGTTAATGTGGCTACCGTAGATGGATTTCGATATCCCCCGGCATCCATTTTGATTAAGTCTGACAAAGAACCATCGGAGTGCAAGGAAAAATAACTTGGTCCAAATTTTTCGTGCTGTTCAAGTATTGCGGCAACACCACCGTCACCAAAAAGGAAGGCTGTTTTTCTATCCTTCGGGGAGTATATTCTGGAACGTGTTTCACCGTCTAATAATAACGCTTTTCTAAAACCACCAGTCTGTAATAACCCGTAAACAATCGATAGTCCATAAACAAATGCTGAACACCCCAAACTAATGTCAAATGCTGCCGTATGTTTTCCTAACCCTAATCGATGCTGCAGCAGTATTGCGGTAGCTGGCATTCGGTAATCAGGAGTTTGCGAAACAAAAACTAATAAATCAATCTCATCTTTGTCGAGCTGAAGGTCGCTGATTAATTTTTCTGCTGCTGCGAAACATAAATCCGAAGCACACATATCCGCTGGAGCAAAACGACGTTCTTTTATTCCTACCTTATCAACAATATCTTTAACATCGGTTGCTGAAAAATAATCAGTTTGGGCATAATTGTCTATGGTGTTCTTGGGAACAGCTGCAGACAGCCCAACGATTCCTACATTGTTAAAAATTAATTGTGCCATTTAAGTAAATTTAATTTACAGGGGTCATCCTTTGTTGTATCGCTTCATACAAATCACTCAAAGTGGTTAACTTCTTGAATGCTTCTCCATCAATCACAACATTATAGACATCGTCAATCTCAGCGATCAAAGACAATTGCGTTAATGAATCCCACATATCATAATCACGAAACGTATCTGACATTAGCATAACTTTGTCCTCCATCTCAAAAACCTCAGCCATCATTTCTAAGAACTTTGTTTCCATTTTTATTCGTATTAATCGGTTTTGTTTATTCTATTTTCAACTTATGCAAGTTGGAAAGTTTAAGTAAAAAAGAAAAAGTTGCAATGTGTTACCATCACAACTTTCCCATGGTTAAATTTGTTTGTGGTAAACAACATTACTACTAATAATGCAACATGGAAAATTTTAGCACTATTGTTAAAGAATATTCACGGTAAGTTAAAAAAAGTTTTTTTGAGTATAAAATTTTAGTTAGGTTTTAAATGGCAATATTTACTGAGGATGACAATACTAGGTGGATAAAAAAAATGTAACGAATTCGTTGGATACAGCAGTACAAAATCACTCGTTTTTTAAATAAAGACAAGGTAACCATAAAGGGAAAAATAAAATGAGTTAGACCAAAAAAGGAAAAAACCACCTTAAAATAATAATCACAACCAAAGTAGTGTTGAAGTATTTTAAATATTACATAGAGTAAACATCTTTGAATCCTTTGGATATAAACGAGTAGAATATTGATTTTTTTAAAAAAGAAAAAAACATCGCTAGAAAACATTGCCACTAGTAAAGAACACTTCTGCTATCACGATGGATGCAAACCATTTTTTCCAACTGTTTATAGATTAATTTTTCGAGCTGATTCCTTTAAAAGGTTCCATAGTAACACTGCTAGTGCTTGAAATGCCTTCTCGTACGATTACTTTTTTTAAAGTCAAGGCTATAATTTTTAAATCCAGCCAAAAGGTTACATGGTCCACATACCAAACATCATAGTCAAATTTTTGCTCCCAAGAAAGAGCATTCCTACCATTCACTTGCGCCCAACCTGTAATGCCGGGGCGAACTTCGTGACGACGGTTCTGCTTTGCAGAATATAAAGGCAAGTAACGAACCAAAAGTGGACGAGGACCGATAAGACTCATCTCGCCTCTCAGAACATTTATCAATTGGGGTAGCTCGTCAAGAGAAGTACTCCGGATAAATTTTCCAATAGAAGTTAAACGAACATGGTCTGCTAATGGTCTTCCATCAATACCTACCATATCGTTCATGGTTTTAAACTTAATGACTTTGAAAATTTTGCCATTTTTTCCTGGTCTGTCTTGGGTGAAAAATACTTCCTTTTGATTGCTCTTTAACAAGACATAAACTACTAGTACTACTGGTACTAAGATTATTAAAACCAGCAGTGCTATTGCTATATCTACAATTCTTTTTAGTTCGTTTTTATACATTACAAAAATAGATTTGCGTTTTCTTTCGTAAAGTTATGAGATGCAATTTTAGCATTTTTACTATAATTCTGGTAGATAAGATCATCTGAGTACAGTTCGTAAATAAAAGTTTTAATTCCTTCCACCTCCTGCGGTTCATATGCAATACCGCTTTTAGTACCTATTAACAGATTGGACAACGCGGATTGCTTTGAGCAAATTGCTAATATTGGTTTTCCAACTGATAATAAATTAAAGGTTTTACTGGGAATACTCAAATCTGCTGCTCCTTCATCGAGTGTAACTACATTAATATTTCCTACTTGAATATTGTGAGGTAATAATTCAACTGGTTGCCAAGGCAATAATTTGATATTGACTAACTTTTGTTCTTCAATCAACTTATTGATTAAATCATATTTATGTCCCCCACCAATAATTAGGAAATAAAAATTTGGCTCATTTTTAAATTCTTTTGCTAATTCAACCAATATTTCAACGGGATGTGTTTTACCTAAATTACCACTGTAACAAATCAGGAAAGCATTATCTGGAATGCCAAGTCTTTTAAAAATTAGATTTTCACTTCGTGCAATTAGGGGAAAAAATTCATTATTAGTCCAAATAGGGACTATCTTAATTTCTTTAGTTAAACAATATTTTGAAGTAGCTCTTGCTAATTCTGGAGTTAGCGTATAAATTGTTGTTGCTTTTTTAAATATTCTCTTAGTGAGATTTGTAAAAACCTGATCTACCAAACCATTTTTTCTAATATAATTAAAATTCACTAAGGCGTCCGGATACAAATCATATACTAAAACATCAAAATTAGTTTTCAACAAATAGGGAACTAAGGGGGCACTTGGTGGGTTGGTGATAGCAATGATTCTTGCATTTCTGTATCTAAAAAAAATAATAAAAAACATTTGTATACTCGAAACCACCCACGTATAAACCCTCCTAAATGAACTGGATTTATTGTATTTGATAATTTTGTGCCAGGTATAATTGTCGGATAACTTTGTTTCTCGTTCAACTATTGTACCGGCAATGATAACACATTTCTCGTATTTTGTAGATAATGCATCCAACATATCTATTTGCAGATAGCCGGATGCCTGATCTAAAATAACAACAGTACCAAGCTTCAACATTTATTTAGTTTGAAGTTTAACCTGCTCATTTATCCATGTAAAAGTTGTCTTCATTCCCTCTAGCAAAGGAATACTTACTTCCCAACCCATTTTGTCTTTGTAAAGTTTGTTGTCGCTATTACGTCCTTTTACCCCAACTGGACACGAGAAGCCATATTTGTCAACAAATTCTTGACCTCCAATATTATTTATTTTAATGTTTTTGCCCGACAATTGTATTGCCATTAGTGCTAATTGGTTAATTGTGACCATTTCTTCAGAACCGATATTCACCGGCCCCATAAACGAATCTTGTCGCATAAATCGTAATACTGCTTCTACACATTCTGTTACATGCAAAAAAGACCGCGTTTGATGTCCATCGCCCCACACTTCTATTGTCCCTCCCGCATCTGTTTCTGCTGCTTTTCTGCACATAGCTGCGGGAGCTTTTTCTTTGCCGCCAACCCAAGTCCCAAATTCGCCGAAAATATTGTGAAACCTTCCTACTCTCACACTTAATTTATAATTCCTATTAAATGCTAAGAAAAGACGCTCCGAAAATAATTTTTCCCACCCATATTCAGAATCAGGATTTGCCGGATATGCCGAACTTTCCTCACAATTTGGATTGTTGGGATCTTGTTGATTGTGTTCCGGATACATACAAGCAGAGGATGAATAGAATACTCTTCCTACCTTATTTTTCACACATTCATGAACCACATTTAAATTAATTAAGGCGGAATTGTGCATTACATTAGCATCATTTTCTCCCGTAAAAATATAACCAGCACCGCCCATGTCCGCTGCCAATTGATAAACCTCATGGTAATTGTTACTAAATTTATTTTCAAATGCTTGCTCGACTACACGTGGGTCCCTTAAATCACCCTGCAGATAATCGTCACAAATAACATCGTGACTCCAAAATTCATGGTTTGGTTTAATATCAACTATCTTGACATAAAAACCCTCTTCTTTTAATCTTTTAGCCAAGTGCCCTCCAATGAAACCACCTCCTCCTAAAACTAGTGCATTTTTCATAGTATTATTGTTTTATTTTAATTGATTAATTTCTATTGTAATCGTCTTCAATCCGAACAATATCATCCTCTTCAAAAGATTCACCCCACTGTACTTCTATGAAGACAAGATTTTGCTCACTTTTATTCTGAATGCGGTGTTTCGCTTTCAATGGGATAATAGCTACCTCACCAACCTTATAAGTTTGGTCAATCTCATCAATAGTAATAAGCGCCTCCCCTTCAACGATAGTCCAAACTTCCGCTCGATGGAAATGATATTGATAGGACAATCTACCACCAGGCTTTACAACAATTCTTTTTACTTTATGGGTGCTGCTATCGTCTAAAACAAAATACTCTCCCCATGGTCTTACTTCGTGTTCCATATTATTCAATTAAATTTTTATTTTCTATTGCTAATCGTTCATAAATTTTTTTAACCTCTTGTGACCGTTGGATTGGCAAAATCAGTATAGCATCACCGCTCTGGATTACCATCATATCCTCTATTCCATGTAATTCTACGTGGGCTGTCTCGGCAATAATCAAATTTGACTCTTTTACATAAACACCACCTTTTACTGAAAAATAATCATACAAAGCTTCAAAAGAACCCAAATCTGACCACTGAAATAAACCTCTGACAATTTTAATTTTTTTTGATTTTTCCATAATCGCATAATCAATACTTTCCGACGGAATTTGTTGGGAAGCAGCCGCATCTAAAAAATCAGATTGTTTAAGTTGCATTACATGGATGCAAGCCGCTAAAATATCCGGCCTGTATTTTCTTAACTCCTCTAGAAATATTTTACTCCTAAAACAAAAAATTCCACTATTCCATAAATAATTTTCATCAGTTAAAAACTGTAGGGCTTTCTCTTTAGATGGTTTTTCGTGAAAAGCAATAACATCTTCACCATTGCTTTGTATGTAACCATATCCTGTCTCAGCTTTGTTTGGCTTGATTCCAAAAGTTACGATACAATCATTTTCCGCCAATTCAAAAGCACATTCAACTGCATTCTGATAAGCTTCTTTGTTTTCTATGACATGGTCAGAAGGGGTTATTAATAATAGGTCTTCTTCTTGAGCAGTAAGTGCTGCAAAAGTGATGGCTGCAGCCGTGTTTTTAGGCAGAGCTTCTACAATAATTTCAAATGGAGTTGCTTCCTTTTTTCCAAGGATTTGTAGCGACAATTCATAATTATCTATATTCCCAACGACGATAACTTGATCACATAAATTTTTATTATTTTCTATGGTCATCTCAAACAAACTCTTGCCATCAAAAATGGGAATATACTGCTTGGTTCTTGATTTTTTTGAAAGTGGCCACAAACGACTACCGGAACCTCCGGATAAAACTACATGGATTTTTTTTGGCATTATTTATAAAATAAATGATGATACCTTTAAGTAGGTATAAGCTTTTTTTTAGAAGTAAAATTGTTTAATCTTATCATTTTCAAACAAGTATAAACGCTTGTGAGAAAATGAATTGATTATTTAATGCTGGAATTTTATTGAAATATTTTTTAAAATTAAATGTTAGACTTAATCTACATTTTGACCCCTTTTATTTGATTTACATTCTCTAAAAACCAATCATAGGTGATTTGAATACCTGTGGCTAAATCAATCTTTGGCTTCCAACCTAATGTTCTTAATTTAGTAACGTCCATCAATTTTCTGGGTGTGCCGTCAGGTTTAGTGCTATCCCAAATAATTTGTCCCTGATGACCAACTATTTTTTGAATCAACAATGCGAACTCTTTAATAGTTAAGTCTGTTCCTGAACCCACATTGTAAAGATGCTCGTCCAACTTGTTTTCCATCGCAAACAATACGGCTTCTGCCATGTCATCTACAAATAAAAACTCACGCATCGGTGTGCCGGAACCCCAAAGTAGTACTTCTGAATGGTTGTTCGATTTTGCTTCGTGAAATTTTCTTATCATAGCAGGTAACACATGAGAAGTTTGTAAATCGAAATTGTCATGCGTTCCATAAAGATTGGTGGGCATTAGACTCACAAAATCTTTGTTAAATTGCTTTCTAATGGCTTCGCAAGCTTTTACGCCCGAAATTTTTGCAATGGCATACC
The DNA here is from genome assembly GCF_003268815.1 of Flavobacterium lacus. Lineage (GTDB taxonomy): Bacteria > Bacteroidota > Bacteroidia > Flavobacteriales > Flavobacteriaceae > Flavobacterium > Flavobacterium lacus. Next base: position 34,754 of record NZ_QLSV01000010.1, read on the forward strand.
ATTCGTTTGTGGGTTCCAGTGCGGCAGTTAAAAGATATGCTTCTTTTAAAGGTTGTGTAGCTAGCTTCGGATAAATGCAGGATGATCCTAAAAAAATAAACTTTTCAACCTGATGCTGATGGGCTGCTTCAATAAGGTTGTTTTGTATCTGCAAATTTTCCATTAAAAAAGTGTAGGGATAATTGTTATTGGCTAAAATGCCCCCTACTCTCGCTGCCGCATCGATTACAATTTCGGGTTTTTCTAACTCAAAAAAGGCATTGACCTCCGCCTGGTTTCGCAAGTCGAGTTCCTCGCTACTCCTGCCGATTATTGTGTTATATCCTTTGGCTTCTAAAACACGCTGGATTGCCCTGCCCACCATCCCACGGTGGCCAGCGATATATATTTTTTTTTTTAGTAGTGTCATTGATATTTTTGTAGCCTAGCAATTTAAAAGTCAATTTTTCTTTAAAACGTTTTTAATTTACAATTAACTTAAGGAGTTCCTGCATCAATTTTAACCATTTTACATTCTAGATTACTTTCGAAAAGTAATCAATCGTTTTTATCAATCCATCCCTTAATGCGATCCTTGGCTCCCATTGAAGTTCGCTTTTTGCCATTTCAATTACTGGCTTTCTTTGTAATGGGTCATCTTGCGGTAAGGACCTGAATGCAAGTTTACTTTTACTGTTAGTCAACTCAATTGCCAATTGCGCTAATTCAAGCATCGTGAACTCTTTAGGGTTGCCGATGTTTACGGGACCTGTAAAACCAGACCTGGAATTCATTAATCGGTACATTCCGTCAATTAAATCGTCCACATAGCAAAAACTTCTGGTTTGAGTACCGTCACCATAAATTGTGATGTCTTCGCCTTTCAGTGCTTGAACAATAAAATTGCTAACTACACGGCCATCATTTGGATGCATTCTAGGTCCATAAGTATTAAAAATTCGCATCACCTTAATATCTACATTATGCTGTCGGTGGTAGTCGAAAAATAAAGTTTCTGCACATCGCTTCCCTTCATCGTAGCAGGCCCTCGGTCCTATTGTATTTACATTACCCTTATAAGTTTCTGGTTGTGGATGAACTTCAGGATCACCATAAACCTCACTTGTACTCGCCTGTAAAATTTTAATCTTTAATCTTTTTGCTAAACCTAGCATATTTATAGCCCCAATCACACTTGTTTTAGTGGTTTGTACAGGGTCAAATTGATAATGTATAGGACTTGCGGGGCATGCTAGATTGTATATTTCATCTACTTCTAAATAAGTTGGGAAAGTTATATCATGACGTATTAATTCAAAATTTTTATTTTCCAATAAATGATGAATATTTTGACGACTTCCTGTAAAAAAATTATCCAAACACAACACTTCGTTACCCTCTTTTAACAGTCTATCCGACAGATGGCTTCCTAAAAAACCTGCTCCACCTGTTACTAAAATTCTTTTTTTCATTTATTTACTAAGTTTAAATTTTTGTTGTGTTAAATCCTAATTCTATCAACTTTTTTTGCCATTTCCAAGCTGAATCCATCATACTATCAACATCACGATTGGCTGTCCAGCCTAGAAGATCTTTTGCCTTTACTGGTAATGAATAAATAGCTTCAACATCTCCTTCTCGCCTTTCTCCCTCCTTAAAATTAACATTGACACCACTCATTTTTTCAAATGAATTGATGGCTTCAAAAACAGTTACCCCTAATCCACTTCCCAGATTTACTATTTCAAATTTATTTTTAAAATCATCTTGAAATAGTTTTTTTAAAGCTAATACGTGGGCTTCCGCAATATCAGAAACATGTATATAATCTCGAACACATGAACCGTCCCGTGTATTCCAATCTTTGCCAAAAACTGTCATGTGGTCTCGTAAGCCAATTGCCGTTTGAGTAATTATTGGCACTAAATTATTGCTGTGTTTTGATGGGAATTCTCCCAATTCTCCCGAGGCATGTGCACCAACTGGGTTAAAATAGCGTAGTGCAAAAACTTTAATATCACTTATTTCAGATATAGCTTTTAAATATACTTCACCATTTTGTTTACTGTACGCATATGGTGATTCTGCCTTTCTAATTATTGTATGTTCTTGTACGGGTAAATCCGAAGGCTCTACATTTCCATAAACAGAACAAGAGGAAGAAAACACTATATTTCTAACTCCGAATTTTACAGCACAATCTCCAATATTTAAGGTTGCATTATTATTGTTTTTAAAACAAAAAATCGGATTATCTACACTATCGGGAACGGACTTGAGTGCTGCAAAATGAATAATGCCGTCGATTTTATTTTCCTGAAAAATAATTTCTAAAGCATTTTCTTGTGCAATATCAATAGTATATTTGATAAAACTTTTTCCTGCTAATTTTTCTATTAAAGCATACGAAAGTTCTATTGAATTGTAATAATTATCAACAGATATTACCTTATATCCCGATTTTAATAGCTCAACTATTGTGTGGCTACCAATATACCCGGCACCACCTGTAACTAAAATTGTTTTCATTTATTTTTATTTATTTCATAATACATTTCAATTTGAAATACGCTCATGTTAGACTAACGGATTTCAAATAGAGTTATTTACTAAATTGTTGAACAAATCAAGATATTCCAGATACCTATCATTTTTATCAAAATATTTTTCGGCTCTTTCTCTACATTTCAAAGAAATTTCTTTATCGCTCGAAAAGATAAGTTCGATTGCATGTGATAAACCTTTAACATCACCTTTTTCAACTATAATTCCTGTATTTTTGTCTATAGCTTCTGGACTTCCTCCTGTGTTATAAGTCACCACAGGTGTCCCACAAGCCAAGGACTCTAGGTTCGTGGTAGGGAAATTGTCTTGATAAGTCGGGTTGACAAATACATCGGCTGCATTATACCATTTTACCAACTCAAGAACACTTTCAGTTCTTGGAATTCCAATAATTTCGGGTGGTAATAACGCTACTTGTTTTTTTGAAACACCAATTAATACAATTATAGTATTTTCATTTAAAAGTGCTCTTAAACTAATAAAATCTTTCAATCCTTTCCTTTCTGACCATTGACTGGCACAACCCAACACCACTTTTTTACCTTCAATATGAAATTTTTTCTTGATGTCGGAAATTAATGGTCGGAATAGTTCCAAGTCGATACCACTTGGCAGCCAATTCGCTTTAATAGACTTTAAAAAAGAATTTCCAACCATTTCTTTTAGCCACATTGAATGGACAACAAATTGTATTCTTTCTAAGCTTGTAAAAATTCTCTTCTTATCGCTGTAATTTTTCAAAGAATTATCAAAAACATAAGAAGCCGGGTATTTTTTTGTTTTGGGGCATTTTTCGCATTGTATGTGGTACTTTATACAGTTTATGTCATCAAAATAGGAACAATGACCTGTAAACGCCCAACAGTCAAAAAGAGTCCATAAAACAGGAATATTTTTAGCTTTCAAATAATCAAATAATACTTCAATATTAATGTAATAACCATGTAAATTGTGCAAAGCAACAATGTCTGGACCTATTTTATCTATTTCGCCAATAAGTTGGACCGTTGCATCCGTTGAACCAAAACCATGACGGTCGAAAATTGCCGTTTTTAATCCATGTAAAATAACATCATTTTGCTTTCCAATTTTTATCAAACTAGATCGACTTTCTTGATTACCACGACCATAAGCAATATAGCTTTCGTGCCCATTTGCTATGAGCACTTTCCCAATATCTTCTGCAATTCTACCAGTACTTCCTGAATTGACGGTAGTGTTGATTTGGAGGACTTTCATTTACTCTATAAAATTAAAATGTAACATATTGATGATAGTATTGTTTGATGAAATTCGTAGTAAAATGCTACTTTCTATTGGTTTTTTTAAATTGTTACTCAAGGTACCTGAATCTTATAACTCGGATTAAAAAAGGCTTTTAGTGTGTAAAAAAATGCTAATAATCATCTCTTAATAAACAACATTAAAAGAATGACAACTTTTACGTCAATGTTTATTCAAGCAAGATTTCATCATACTTCCGCAATACTGTAACATCATCAAAAAGTTTCGCTCGCTGCTTAGATTGACTTTCAAAATATTTTACGAGACTTGAGTCTGACAAATATTTAATCATATTTTCAGCTAGACTAGTATCATCTTGTTCGGCCATCAAACCATATTCTCCATTGGCAACAATTTCGTGACAGCCACTGCAATTTGTAACTAATGTAGCTTTCCCTAAAATCATTGCTTCGCATAAAACTGTTGGAAGGGCTTCAGACTGGGAACTCATTATAAAAACGTCTGCACTTTGCAAATAAGGATAAGGGTTTTTTACAAAACCTAAAAAACTCACAACAGTATTTAAATTATTTTGTTCAACTAAGGCTTCGAGCTTGTTTTTTTCGGGGCCAAATCCAAGTATGGAAACCCTGAAAACAAAGCCTTTTTCGTTAACAATTTTGGCAGCTCTAATCAATCGGTCAAATCCTTTTATAGGTAGTAGACTTCCAAGAGCAATAAAATGAAATATAGTATGCAGCGGTTTTTCTTCCATCTGCGCCTTTACTCTGACCGCCGTGCAATCAATAAAATTATAAAGAACTTCCATCTTTGGAAAATGACCAAAAACTTCGATAAATTCCCGCTTTGCATCGTTCGAAACAAAGTAAATACCATCTAGTAGACGATACCGTTCTTTTTTTAATTTCTCAACATAAGCCAGATTTTCATAATATTTACTAAAATTATGATTAGTCTTATACGAACCGTGTACCCAAGTATACTTTCTTTTTAAAGACTTAATAAAAAATAATAAATCTGTAAAGTTACCGTCTAAAAAAGAAATACCTACGTCATAATTATTGTGAACTTGTTTCTCTATTCTCGTTCTAAAGAAATAAGTAAATCCTATTTTCTTTTGCAACCACCCTAAAACTCTAACTAAAGTTTTATTATGGAATAAAAAAATTGTATTGACCTCAATCGGTACATCTTTCACATAAACACCATTTTTCAAAACAACGATTAAATCAACGGCAAATAAAGAATAATCTAATTTTCGAAGTAAGTTAATCAAAGTTCTTTCCGCTCCACCTCCTACTAGCGATGGAATTATGAAAACTACCCTTCTTTTCAATTTATCGTTACTCATTTTTTATGTAATTAATAACTTCATCGCTTGATTTGAATTCTACATCGGGCCATCTTTTCACAATTTCTTTAAGCAACATTCCGAACTGCTCAAGATTTTTGGTGCGGTTCTCTTCGTGAATGGAGCCTATAAAATTTAACCTGTGACACCCAATTATCGCTGGTTTATTCCATCTAAATGCAATATTTATTCTTTGCAAACACTCCGAAATCCAATTTATATCAGTATTTAAAGAAGGTTCGAAGAAAGCATTTCGAATTAAATAATGTTGCCCGAACTTGTTTTGCTCCCCAAAAAAATGCCTCTTGTATTGATGACTGTGGATTCCATCTTTTAAAACAGGTTGTATCTGATTTGTCATTCCCTGTAAATAAACTACACCTAACTCAGCTAAGGCCGATTCTACAGCAGAATCCCAAATGTAACAATTTGCTATATACGACTTAGATTCGTAACCAAAATACTGTTTGAAAAAAAGCAAAGCTTCCTTTAAAATAACTTTTTTATTTTCTTTCTCTGCTTCTGAAAAATAATCAAGACCCTCCATAAAATGAAATCGTAATCTATTTGGCTGGGAACTAATGCTTATCATCTGATGATCAAATGCTTTGCGCACAAGTTTGTCGCCTTGTTGCAAAGCTAACATCCATTGATCTACATTTATGTGCTCTCGGCCGTGACATTGGAATCTTAAAAACTTTTCTGTAATTCCGTAGTGCCATGCCGCCTCAACGCCTTCACAGTGTGAATGTTTCTTCCAAGTCGTGGTAAAAGATTCCCAAAAGTAAGATTCAAACTTATGTTCAGCGATTTTATCAAAGTCAGGGTTACCCATAACAGCGTTTGCAGTTACGATGGGATGATTACCTTTATGGTCTTTAACACTCCGAAGTATATCAAACATTGCATTAAAATCATTTACACTTGCCAAAGTATCATACCTAAGGTATGGATCTATTTCTGGATATAAATGTTCTTTGGCAAGCTTATCAAACACAACTTTAGACGGCATTCTAATACTTCCCCAATCATCAGATTCTAAAACAACAATTTTTTTGGAAGTTTTAATTCCGGGTATGTTCACCAAATTTCTTGCAAAATTTGATTTAAACTTATTAAAAATCATCCATTATTTTTACTAATTACATCACCTAACTCAGAGGATGATATAAATTCGACATTTGGCCATCTTTTTTGAACTTTTTTTAGTAATATTTCCAATTGTTGTAGGCCATCAGTACGATTTTTTTCAACTAAACCTCCTATGTAGTTTACTCTGTGCGAACTTATAACTGCTGGCTTACTCCACCTAAATGCATTTTCTATATCTACTAAACAGGAATCGACCCAATCTTTACTTTTGTTACTTGGCTCAAAAAAACAATTTCGGGTGATGTAACGCTGACCATATTTGTTTTTTTGTCCTAGCCAATGTAGTCTTAGCTTTTGAATACCCTCTCCTTGTGGCTCATTTTGAATTTTAGAGGCTGACATAAACTTAACTCCTCCATCTGCAGCTACTTTTTCTAAACTATTATTAAATGGCCCGTTAGGCGGCACAAAAAAATTAGTTTTATAACCATGAATTTGTTCAAAGAGTAACAATCCTTCTTTAATTACCATTTCTTGGTATACAATATCCGTTGCTAACTCAACATCAAATGCTGCCTGGTAGTCGATATTGTATTTATTCTTGTTGGCATAGCCCCAACATTTTTGCTCAAACGCTTTTAGCGTGTGAAAATCTTTGGCTTGCAAATGACGCATCCATACCTGAACATTTAAATGCTCACGTCCATGAAATTGAGGAATAAATAAAAGATTTTTTATTCCTTCTTGCCACATGGAGTATGCATTATCATATTTATATTTTTGTAATGTTGTTGTAAAAGGTTCATAAAAATAAGCCTCGAAATTAGATTCTTTAATTTTATCAAAATCCGGATTACCAACCACACTAACAGCAGTAAAAACCGGATTTTGATTCCTTATATCCTTGAATTTAAGTAATGTTTCAAAGAGAGCTGAAAAATCCGTCGCATTTGCAAGCGTGTCAAAACTAGTATAACGCTGCCTTTCTTCATTACCTAAATCTATACTGTTCAAAACAAGCTGATTTCTAACTGCAATCGAAGGCATACGAATACTGCCCCAATCATCGCTTTCAATAACTACGATTTTACGATTGGTTCGCCAGCCGGGCAGGTTGGAGAGGTTTTTAACGATACTTTTTAACATTGTTTTTATTGACTTAAATTTTCGTTCTTAACTTCATCTGCCAGCACAGATGCAAAAACCTCTTCCCACTTCTTGTAAGTTTCTTGGTAAGAAAAGCGTAATACATTATCAAAGCCATTTTTTGCGAACTCAGCGATTTTTTGCGGATTACGCATTAAATTAGCTGTCTGTTTAACATAATCATTTACATCAAAGGGTTTAATCAAAATTCCATTTTCTTGATGTGAAATAATATCGGAAGCAGCCGAATAAGAATCGAAAAGCATCGGTACACAGCCATAGCTTTGTGCTTCTATCAAAACATTACCAAAACCTTCAAATGCAGAAGTCATGTGGAACAGTTTTGCTTTCCTGTAATATTGATTAGGGTTCACTTTTCCAAAAAAAGATACCCTATCTAATCGATGTTCCAAGCAAAAATCTTCCATGTATTGTTGATCTTCCCCTTCCCCACATACCCAAAACTCCCAATCTCCATGCTCAATATGCAACTGCTTCCAAATTTCAAGCAATAAATCAACTCGTTTTTGAAGTATATTAAGCCTTCCAACAAATAAAACAATATTATCTTTCTCTAGAGTTGACAGAACTAAAGCAGGTCTTTGAAAGGGATTACCAATGCCATGAAGCTTTGATTGATATTTTTTGAGACCAGGTGCTAGAAAATATAACTCATCTATAAACCTTTCGGAAAGCATCACAAATGCATCAGTATTTTTAACGATATATCGCAACTCTGTTTTTTGTTTCAAAATATGATAACCTAAAATGAACTTTCGTAGAAGATAGTTGTTTATAAAACTAATTTTTTTATTCTCTAAAAATGTAGTTATAAAAAGGTAATGATTTTGATAAAAATTGAGAGGGTTAATATGTAAATTATTAATTATTCGTGTAGTTGGACTTTTAACTCTCAAAATAATTTTTGTAAACTTCGGAGAATACCCCTCTTGATTTATTATAACATCAATAACTTCCTTCGCAAGAACTTCTTTCAATTCTTGATCAGTTGAGACCTGAAAAAAAAACCTTTTAGATTGTAAGTAATTACAATCTTTTGAAGTAAAAGAAATAATGCTTACATGATGATTATAATTTGTGAAAATCTTTGAAATACTCTCGGTAACACGTTGCACGCCCCCCGCGTTTGGATCAAATGGATGCGAAATGATGATAGCTATATTCATTTGTAAATTTAATCTATCAATAATCCGATGACACCACGTATAGAATAATCGCCATCACCCAAAAGCCATGAAAATTGTGGTAATAAAAACACGAAAAAGCTAAAATTTTGAAGGATATCCGACAATTGAAATAAGACCATAGGAATTGAGGAAATTAAAAAAGCAATAAATCCAATATTTATAAAGCACAAAGTTTTCGTACCGATTCGATAATTTTTCAAAACAAATTGAAGATGAATAGCGGCAGCAAGTAAAAATGTGGCGGCAATCATTTTAGTTCTCCCTTGCAAAGCAGGCGAAAAAGCCACAAAGTTAGAAAACGAATACAATCCCAAACCAACAGCTACTAAAAAAGTTAAACTAGAATCCGTATTTTTTTTCAAAAAAATAAAGATTAATAAAAAAGATAAGCCAACAATACTATAATTTAAATAGCTTGTCTCTCCAGAAGCCTTATAAAAATTCATGTCAGCTTTCGCTTTATTTTTTTCTGAACTTACTTGTTTAAACAACTTTGCTTTGTCAGCTGAATCAATAACGGTAAATTTTTGTTTCTGCTCAAGTAATTCAGACTTCGGAATATAAGACTGAAAAACCGAAAAACTCGTCGTCGTAAAAAATGAGAGGACATATAGACCAACCAATATATTTTTTCTTTTTTGTAATAGATAAGCACAGATAACCGGTAATAGAATAATTGAGTAAGAGAAATGAACAAAAACTGAAAGCAAAATAACAAACAAATATTTTTTTTCTTTTGTTGTAGCATAACTAAATGTGCCATAAAAAAATACCCACATAGCCGTCCACATTCTAATGGAGTTAAGTGCACCTATACTTTTAATCAATAAAAATAAAATTATTAATCCGATTAATGGTAGACTTTTTTTTGTGATTATATTATTTTTTAGAACAAGAAGAATTGATTTCGAAAAAAAATAACCCAATACAAGTCCGGTAAAAAAGTGAATTAATTCAGGTGTTTGAAATAACGAAGCAGATATAAAAGAAATAATATGTAAATAAATATCAGAGACAATTTCAGTTGAATTAAAAGTTAGTATCTCATACGATTTTTGAAAAAAATCAATAAAAGTCATGTCTAAATAATAATTCTCTGCATTTTTTAAATGTGTATGACCGTCCGTACCTTCTACATATATGAATATACTTCCTAACAAACCAAAAAACAATGTGCCAAAAAATGTCAAAGTTTTTTCATCTTTTAACTTAAATAAGTTTAAAGCCCCTAAGAAAGGAGAAAATAAAAAAAGTAACAACAAATATCCCCTTTGCTTTTTACTTGTTAGTAGCATAATATATCAGAAAAAATATTCGTGATTAGGCAAATTAGCAATTAATTGTTCTCTAATACCAAAGTAATCAATAGCCATTTGAAAACGTTCATCCATGACATTTTTACCAGGAGTTTCTTTAGGCTTGGTTTGATTAGTTTCAGGAATAGCAAAATACAAGGTTCTGTCTGTTTTACTTCCCAAACAGATTTGCTTGGTACCATTTGCAACTGCTGCGGCCCAAAACCAAATATCGGAACCTCTACCAGGTACAATTTTATGAATAGCTTCATTATTTGTAACTTTAACATGTAATGATCCTGATGGGTAATAAGTACCCGAACCCCCCAAAAAATATACCTGTGGGCTTGGTGTTGCATAGCTTGCTACTTTTTTTAATCTGTAAAACATCTTTAATTCACCATTTTTTTTGACTAATTGTTTTGCAACGTGCCCAATAATAGCACCTTGATTAACTTTTGAACAATTTATCAATTTTTCTATTACATGTTTACCGTAAATCAATTCATCGTCGAATGTTATTACGGCTTTCTCGGGATATTTTTCAACAACCGGTACTAATTTTTTAACCGCAAATGTATTGTTCTTAACCCACAAAATCTCTAGACCTCTTTTTACTAGTTTATTTAAATACGTAGGTACTATCAAATCTGGCCATTCCTCTTCAGACAAAACTAAAATCCACTTCTGAGGTACTTCAGTTTGCGTATTTAATGCTTCAAAAACGGCAGGCAACAAATGTGCCCGCTTAGGATAACTGGCTATAGAAACTACAAATTGAGCTTTTGGGTTCGTACGGAATTTAGAATTATAAAATAGTGCTAGCAAATGCCATTTTCTATAAATCAATAGATTTCTTAGTGCCACTAATTGCTGTATTAACTTAACATTCATTCTTTTTATTTCTAATTATTAGTCTAAATTTAAAAGTAGTATTACCTAAATAAATGATTTCGGTATAAAGAGCTTCTTGATTCTTTATTGATAATAATGTACAAAATATACCTGCTATAAATCCATCAAAAAAATTTCTTAGAAATTGTCTAAAAACTTTGAGTGGTAAGAAAATTAGTCCTTTTCAGAATTATAAAAATCGTAGTAAGGTAAATGATTTTTTAATTAGATAGCATCCAACAAGGTACTCGTACAACCATATTCAATAAATTCAAAATGTTTCTTATAATAATGAACATAATACTTCTCTGTTTTTACCCACACCCGCAAGCCTTAGATATTTAACAGCTTCATTTCTCCAAACGTACTGCCTTGTTTGGCATATTTTTATTAAAAAGACCTCGAAATTACTTGTTCTCAATTTCTTTTATTAACAAATAAAAAGTTGGTAGCATCTCACTATTGAGAGCGGGAGGCAAGAGCAATTTTTTACGAGTTCAACTTGTTTGCTAAATAAAATTTTATCGGATAAATTCTTTAAAAATACCATTACCAATAATACATATATTTACTTTTTTTAAAATAATATTGTTGAAATACTGTTGTAAAATAGGATCCGAAATAAAAAAAATTTAACATCTTGTACTCTAAGTGGGAACATCTCTCACAACACCTTAAACATATGCACCGTGTTGAACCAAAATACAAATATTGTTCTGCTAAATTGATGACCAAACGTTGCACGAACCTCATCGCGTAGATTACTAATTCATGCTAAGTATAATTTTGGGTTGCAGTATATCTAGAATGATATAAATTATATATTTTTTAGCACAGTTAAAAAGAACTAACTTCCATCATATGACAATAAAAAAACTAATATTTTTTCTTGCTTAATAACTTTAAAGCAATAAATGATTTTTGACCATGTTTATCATAAAAAACATTTATTTTACCCGTTACTGCTTTTAAAAGTGAGGTAATCAGTTATTGTCAGGTTTAATTAAAATATAAAACTAGTTTCTTACAACCCTTGTAATTGTATCATTTTACCAAACAAAGTGGACGAATGTATCAACTCCTCATAAGTACCAATCTGCTCTATCCGTCCCTTATTCATCACTACAATCCTATCAGCATTGCGTATTGTGGACAGACGATGAGCAACAAGAAGTATTGTGTATTTTCCTTTCAATGCATCGATACTTTCCTGAATTTCTTTTTCTGTCTCGGTATCAAGGGCAGAGGTAGCTTCGTCCATAATTAAAACATCAATATTTTTGTATAGCTCACGTGCTATCGAGATACGCTGCTTTTGACCTCCACTCAAATTGATGCCGTCATTTCCCAAAATGGTCTTTGATTGGTCAGGCTGCTCATCGATATAATTCTTTATTGATGCTTTCGATATAGCCTCATCATATCGTCCTAGACTATTGATGTTAGGTTCGTCCCATAGTGTTACATTATTGAAAATTGTGTCGCTAAAAATTACGGGATCTTGAGTGATATAGCCTAACTTTCGCTGATACGTTGCCAAATCAATTTCATTTCGATTCACGCCATCTATGTGCATTAATCCGCTGTCAACAGGCATTAAACCAGCTAAAACGTTAACCAAAGTTGTTTTTCCACTCCCACTTTCTCCTACAAAAGCTACAGTTTCGTTTTTACTAATCTTTAAATTGATGCGGTCTAGCACAGTTACTGAATTGTAATATAAACTAATATCTTGCAGCACTATTGTACTCTTTAATCCATCAACCGTTTGATTACCTTTAAGTTCTTTCTCAACTTTAATTTCTTGCTGGAAGTCTATTAAATTTTCAAGTGAACCGTATTGCTCCAGAAAACGATTGTAGGAATTTTGTAAATTTAATAACGAAGAAAGGGCTCTGTAAAAAAATAATAAACTAATTAAAATAGGTCCAAGTGAAGCCCCCAAAATTTGAGTTTGTATGATAATAACTACAGCAACTACAGATATCAAAATTGGTTCTCGTGATGATTCAAGCAGTGCACTCAACTTACCTATCTTAAACCTGCTATTTTCAATCGCATGTATACTGGCACGCAATCGATTCGAATATAGATCTAATAAGGCAGTGGCTTTTAAATATTTAAAATTTGCTACATACTGTATAATTTGCCCCTGATAGAGATGGGAATCGTTTGTAAAAGCGACAGAAGCTCCCTTAGTTTTTTTATAAATCGACTTATATAAGATATTGGTAACACCACCACCAATAGACACAAGCAAAGCAAAACGGGTATCAACATAAAAAGCAAAACCCACATAAACCAAAACCATTAGGCCTTGTTGAATCGCATTGGCATAATTATAGAAGGCTCCCGATGCCCTTTCTACCTCAACAGACATTGTGTTTTGAATACGACCAACATCAGAAGTGACAAAATATTTGTAGCGTATTTCATTAAAATCATTCAAAATTTTATTCCGTAAATTATCAATAAATAACCGACGTAATAAGGCATTATAAGTGTTCGAAAAATATTTCACGATTCCTTTGACAGTAAAAAAGAAAATCATAATTACCAAAACTGTAATTAGCGTTAATTCCAGACCAACATTTTTAATTCCTTCCACCAAAAAGCTAAGATTTCCTAGGGAGGAACCTGCTGATTGTTCCGTCTGATTGACCATCTCTAGTAAAGGCATAAACATAGCCAAACCAAAACCATCCATAATCCCAACCAGAATACCAAGAAGAATCATAATAAACATGCGGTAACGCAATTGTATATAAAAATACAAGAAATTACGCAGGTAATTTTTAATTAGTTTATTGAATGCTGTCATTTATACTTAATGTATTTTATTCTTGTTTTTTGAACTTTTTATTCAAGGAATGGGCGAACTAAATAAGGGTTTTAAAGAGCTTTCGTGTTGTTGTTTTTTTAAAATACCTTGATTGAACTTTAATTAAATAAAAAATTTCAAACTATTAAATTTTACGTAATTTATTTATTTGTTGACGCTTTTTTGATATTTTATTCAAAAAAAAACTTACAAATGTGTTAAATGAAGAGTAATATTATAACTGCTGAACTAATTCATTAAATCCATTTATGGAATCAAATCTCGATTTTGGTCTATCCTTTAATAAATACAATAGAGAATATGATTGATGTCCGAAAATAGAGGCATAAAAAAGTAGTGATGACACAAATCCGATTACTTTTAAATTTTTAGAGCTTAAAAATAGCCCTTCAGCCACAATTTCACTTGGTAATATCTCAAAGTGAATAGACAAATCTTTTAATAGGCGCACCAACCTCGAATTCTGCTCTCTGCTGGATGGCCTTAACTTTATAAAGACACAATTATCATGTCTGTAATTTAGTTTGTGTAAGGTTGCTAATACTATATTTTTATACTCAATATCATCAATTAAATAAACATCGGGGTAAGTCTCATCTATCAATAATATGCTTTCATTCAACCTATAATCCGCACATAATATCGTAATCTCTTCATTACTAAAGTTTGGACTAATTTTTGTTTTTTGAGTTTCTAGAACACCTGGAAAACAGTAATTGCTTAGTGAATAATATTTGCGTAGCAGATTATATTGATAGGATTGAGAGTGGTAGGGCAAAGAATGAACCTGAGATGTAAATCCCCGTAAGCATCTAATTATTTCATTTGCTAAGCTTTTAAACTTATAATCTCTAAATGAGGACGAGATAGCAGTTCTGGTAAAATCCTCCAAATGTAACGGTTTCATATAGCTATCAGTACCTTCCTCAAAAAAATGAAATAATTTACATCTTTTATTTGTAACTAATAACTTTTGATAATTGTGCATAATATCAATAAATGCGGTAAAATCATCACCCTCAGTGATTTGGTAAACATACTTATCAAAAGATTTCACAGCATTAACGGATTTAATTTTCTTAAATAAAGATTTATTTTGTTCAGCAAATCCAGACACTACCTTACCAACTTGAATAGGTAATTTGTAGTCCGATGTGATAATAATTACGTCATTTAAAAGTAGTTTTTCATGACGAACTATAGAAATACACATTAAAAATGTAATGGGAGAATGAACAGTAAATATATATTTCATAGGTAATTAATGAGATTAAAAAATAAAACTATAATTAGTTTTACTTTTTACAATTTCGTCCGAATTATAGGCCATAAATAAAATTCCGTTCGCATCGGCGGCCTCCCAATCATTTATGCTGTCCCCAATAAGAACGCATTTGCTATGATCATATTTATGAAGATCAATAAGATCTTTAATCAAAAAAATTTTAGCTGTCGGTGAACCGTGGACAGAATCAAACAGATACGAAATTTTTAGGGATTCACAGAGATATCTCAATTCTTCTTGATCTGAACCTGATGTTATGTGCATTTTATAATTACCCTGATTGCGTTTTACAAAATCTAATGTTTCTGAAAACAATAAATCTTCATTTAATAATAAATCTTTCATAATAACCGAAAAACGCGTTGCCAAAATTGTAATTTGTTCCTCCATTACAGATTCATTTCTAATTTTTTCAAAAAAATAACGAAATTTAACATAACGTGACAACCCTCCATTTGCTTTGTGAAAAGAAAGTAATTGTTCAACTTGTTCAGGTGGATAATCCGCCAAAACTTTTTCAAAACCGGTATTTCTGATGGCATTTGAATCCATTAGTACACCGTCAAAATCCCAAAAAATAACATTCATAAACACTTTTTTATTTTGATAGTCCCCACTCAATCATACTCTGTAATCCATCCTCAAAGTTAACTTTTGGAATCCAACCTAAATTGGTCATAATTTTTTCGTTTGAACCATATATTCCATTCTGATCACCTAGTGTATTATTCGAAAAAGTTACAGGTTTTGTATAATTTAAGTTTTTAAATATTTTAGCAATCATTGAATCAACCGTGATAGGATACCCATTACATACATTAAAAATATCAAATCCTTGGTATGAATTAAAATAAGCAATTTTAAATGCTTCAACTACATCATCAATATACACAAAATCTCTAAATCGGTCTCCTGAACCTTTTACAATGATTTCATCATTGTGTAATGCTTGAGCAAGATAAATACTCAACATGCCCTGCTTTAAATTTTCAAGATTTTGCCCTGGCCCGTAAACATTAAACAATCTTAATGAATAAGTCTCAATACCCAGTCCTGCATATACCCTCAAATAACTTTCACTTGCTAATTTTCCGCACGCATAAAAAGACTTAGGCTCAGGAATAGTACTCTCCTCTACAGGTAATTTTGAAACATCCCCATAAACCGACATGGTACTGGCAAACACAAATCTCTTAATGTTTCTTTTTTTTGCAAAATCAAGTAAAAGCAGCGTGGATAATGTATTAGATTCTAAATCATATTGTGGATCTTCAAAACTTACCTCTCCTGAGCTCTGACCAGCAATATGAATGATACCTGCAATTGGATAATCATTTAATTTTTCAATCGTAGATTTATTACCACAGCTTCCCTCGATAAAAATGGTGTCCTTAGGAATATTCTCCAGTAGACCTGTAGATAAATTATCAATGGTTATTGTTTTGTATCCAGCTGCGATGAATTGTTTCGTCACTTTGGAACCAATAAAACCGGCAGCCCCCGTTACTAATATCATACTATCTTATTATTTATTAACCATTCTTCAGATTTTTCTATATCTTCTAAATTGTGTACATCAAAAGCCTCGTCCACCAGAAAATGCCTTATTTTATCACCCATAAAATTCCATGGTTGTTGACCAATGTTACGGTCAATTGTTTCTAAGTTTAATACCCAAAAATTATGTGATAAAAAGTAGGAAGGAACTAAATCTTGTCGATTTGTACTGATGAAGTGGTTGGAAAAATCAAAAAAAGGCTCTAAATAACCTTCATCATTAAGTTTTTTACACCTATAAGGGTGATGATCCATTTCCCTGTAAACTGGTACGGCTGCAGTAGCTTTCTCATCTTGGAGCAGAAGCGCTATGCAAGAGTCAATCCACTCCGTCTTGATAGTGACAGAATTTGCCAACATTACAACAAGAATATCTGGTTTATATGCGAGACTTTTCATTACATCGAGGGCGTGCTCTATTGCATCGATATGTTGTGATGTTGGCAAGGCTAATTCTGGCGGTCTAACGATTCCTTTGTAACCCATCTCCAATGCACTTGCTAATATCTTATCACAGTCACTAGATGCCCAAAAACTATTAATGAATTTGGATTGCTTTGCAGCATTGCATGGATAAAAAAGCAAAGGTCTTCCAAGAACCGGTAGAATATTTTTATCGGCTAAAGTATTATTGCCTCTCCCAGTTAAAAGCGCTGCTACTTGCATAATTTAGTTTTTATATATTTTAGACCTTCAATAAACAAACTCACATCTACAGAGTAAGCAATGTATTCAAAGTCGTTTTCAATCAAAAAATTGTAAGTTTCAACGTTGTCTGCGAAAGAACCAAGTTTAACTTTGTTTTCTTTTGCACGCGCTCGTATTTTAAGAATTTCTTCTCTAACCTTAGTATGAGTAATTTGCCCTGGTACTCCAAGTGACTGCGATAAGTCATATGGTCCCACAAACAAAATATCAAAACCATCCAATTCCAAAATTTCATTTAAATTGCTAATTGCTTCTGTACCCTCTATCTGTAAAATTAGTAACTTTTTGTTTTCATCAGAAAAATAATCACTTTTAGCTTTTTCTCCATAAGATGCTGCAGCTACAAATCTACATACACCTCTATTGCCAAAAGGAAAAAAACGAGCAGCTTTAATTGCATTCTTAGCATCTAAAACAGTTGAAATATTAGGTACTTGCACTCCAAAAGCTCCAGTGTCTAGCGCAGAACCGATTAAATTATGATTATTTTCACTTACTCTTACGATGGACTTTAGTTGGCCTAATTTAGCAGCTCTTACATGATCGTACAACTTATCTCTTTGCACTGGACCATGCTCTTGATCAATGATTACAAAATCATAACCTGCATGTCCCATTGCCTCTATAAATGAACTGTCTGTTGTTTTTGAGAATATACCTAACATTTATTTTATAATTGAGTAAATTGAAATTTGCGGAATCTTGTAAACTGTATCAAATAAAGACTCAAATCTTATATTTTCGTTTTGTATAAAATCATCGAAAAGTTGATTATTCTCGACTAAAAGTTCCTGTGCCTTCTGATCAATTAATCCCTCTTTGTAACCATCGTAACCCGCAACAAAGACATTGGTCGGTTTCATTTCTTTTATTACTTGTAAAGCGATGGAGGTATGTGAATCAATTTTCAATTCAGTAAAATTATATTCTTGTAATTCAAATGCATTATTGCCAACGTTACCTGGTATATAAGTCCCCATTAATCTTGGATATGGTGGCAAAATACATATGGGATTTACTATAAAATCGCCGTCAAATATATCTTCCATTCTATGACCTTCATTACCTACAAGGCAGAAGTACTGCTTATTTTGAACAGTAGTAAATAATTTCGCATGCTTTGAACTTGCAAAGACGATGACAATATCTTTATTGGTATATAGTAAATTGATTATACTTTCCAAATGTTGGATTACAGTCGGTCCACCGCCTATTAAAAGCACTGGATAACTAATATTGTTAAAGCGAACTGTATCAAGCGATTTATTATCTTTTACACCCTTCGCTTGGTTTTGAAGGGCTCTAATTATAGAATTAAAAGAATAAAACCTTTTGCCTACCCAATCCATAACATCTTTTTGCGGAAGAGAGTGTGCCCCAGAAACCATGTACGGTAAATTAGTGCCCCACTCGTATGACTTTTGCAGGGAAGTAAAAGAATCAACCAATTTAGAAAGTGGATTAAAATCCACCTCTAATTTACCTTTAGCATTTAATGCCGTAAATAATAATTCGGTTTTCACATTTCCTGCCCCTCTACCCATTCCTGTAATCGTCGCATCAACAATTTCGCAACCTTCTTCTATTGCGACCAAAGTATTAACCAATGCTAATTCCATATTATTATGCCCATGAAAACCAAGGGGCACCGCTGGAATATAACTTTTAACCAGCTGAATAGTCTCTTTTACATCCTCAGGATACACCCCGCCATAAGAATCTACCATGTAAAAATAATCAGCAAGGCCCTGAACCTTGGGAAGTAATTCTAAAAAGTTTTTTTGATTTTTCCAGGTAGACATGTACATAACATTGAAACCTACTTCAAAACCCATAATTTTAACAGCCTCTGCTAAAGCCAAAGCCCTCCCAAATTGTTCAGGATCTATAGCCAATCGAACCATATCAATTAAACCCACGCATGGTGTTAACAAATCATAAACATGCTCGGGTCGAATATCCTTTTCGTTAAGTATAACTACTAATTTTTTGGTGGTTTGTGATTTTAATCGCTGCATTACATAAAGCGGAAGATAAAAATACTCACCATAGTAGCCTTCAAGGGGTATCGAACGATAACCAACTTCTAAATAATCTACTGGTAAATCATTACATGCTTTAATATAAGTATCGACAAGGGCTCTGTTAAAATCCCAATTAGTATAGTAGCCACCATCACGAAGGGTGCAGTCTAGTATTTTCATAAATTTATAATATTATTTGTAATTTGTAGTTAAAAAAAACTTTTATGATGTCTCAAATTGACTTTTTTCTCTTCTGATTAATTATACATGCTTGCGAATTTTTTTTGATATTTATTAAGAAATTATCAACTTTATAATCTCCCATCGCTTTTTACCAAAACTCCCTTAACATCATAAATTATCCCATTTTTGCGTATCAATCGAGTACAGTCTAAGTCCAGAAATTCTCTATGCGCAACGCCCATAAGTACGGCATCGTAAGTAATACCTGCAATAAGTCCTGTACAACAAAGTAAACCGTATTCAGTCATTACTTCATCAGGATTAGCCCAAGGATCATAAATAGTCACCTGGATACCATAATCCGTTAAAGCACGAACCACATCCACAATTTTGGTATTACGTACATCTGGACAATTCTCTTTAAACGTTATTCCGAGAAGAAGCAGACTTGCTCTATTTACTGTAATCCCTTTTTTGATCATGAGTTTCACTACTTGAGAAGCCACATATTCCGCCATACTATCATTTAAACGACGGCCAGCTAATATTATCTCCGGATGGTAACCCGATTCCTGTGCTTTTTGAGCTAAATAATAAGGATCAACACCAATGCAATGCCCTCCAACTAATCCGGGTTTAAAGGGTAAAAAATTCCATTTGGTTCCGGCAGCCTCTAAAACGGCATGGGTATCAATATGTAATAAATTGAAAATTTTAGCTAGTTCATTCACAAAAGCAATATTGATATCGCGTTGCGAATTCTCAATCACTTTAGCGGCCTCTGCTACTTTGATGGAGGGTGCCAAATGGGTACCGGCTGTAATGACTGATTTATATAAATCGTTAACTTTTTGGCCAATCTCAGGTGTGGAACCAGAAGTTACTTTGAGAATTTTTTCTACCGTATGTTCTTTATCACCAGGATTGATGCGTTCAGGTGAGTACCCCGCAAAAAAGTCAACATTGAATTGCAATCCGGATACTTTTTCTAAAACAGGAATACATTCTTCCTCCGTGGCCCCGGGATACACAGTGGATTCGTAAATCACGATGTCGCCTTTTTTCAACACCTTCCCTACCGTTTCACTGGCTTTATAAAGTGGAATCAGGTCAGGACGGTTATTTTTATCTATCGGTGTAGGTACCGTAATAATATAATAATTGGCTTCCTGAATATCCATCAAATCAGATGAACAGAATAATCCTCTAGAATTAATATTATTATTGCCAACCAACGTTTTTTGCAGAATTTCGTCGGAAACTTCGCGGGTGCTGTCTATACCCGAGGTAAGTTCGGCAACACGTTTTTTATTAATGTCGAAGCCTACAACAGGATATTTTGTGGCAAATAAACAAGACAATGGTAGTCCGACGTAGCCTAATCCAATTACTGCTATTTTAATGCTCATTTTTAATTTTGATTATTTAATTTTATCAACAACTATCGGCTGCATGTGTGAAGGTCTAAATGTAGATGATTGCTTGTTTTTATCTTTTAACTTACTTGTTGTGTCAAAACTTTCAAAAGCATGGAGTACTTTTTTCCCTGTTTGTTTAATAATACAATGTAACCCTTAATGGTTAGAACACTTAGGTGATGAAAAAATCTAATGACCGTACCAACAAATTATTAATGGTTTTTTAGTCAACAAAAGCAGTATTATGTGCGGTCTTAACGTCTATCATTTTTTTATGAACGGAACCAACTTTTTTATACATTAAACCACCAACGTAACTACATCTGCCAACGTTTTAACAGGACCAGAGAAAATGAAACTATTTAAAACTACTAATCTGTTAACGCATAGAGGAATGACGATACAACATGGATTATTAAGATCATACCGCCTACTGAACCAAGTTAAAATAACATCGATTATTAGCCTTCACTCCTCTGGTATTAATGAATACTTCTTAATACAGTTTATTAAAACAGAATGTAATTCTGTACTGAAAAAGCGATTTTCCTAAACTTTTGAATACCTTCTAAATTGCTTGATTATCAACATATTTTGAAAACCTTATTCAAAAAATAAATGAGATGAGACTACCAGTGGACAGGAAAGTAAAAATGTCAGGAAAATAATCAACATTTATTCGAGTGATAGCCAACAGATGTGCTATCAACTAGGGTGCCGAATCCAAATTCACTTATTACAAAACATAATCTACTAAGAGAACCTTTATGACTATAATGCAAATTACTGGTAGATACTTCAGTAATGACAAATTTTTTATTTTTAAAATAACCAGCTTAAAAATTTACAAACGTAAAAGATTACAGAATACCCTTAAAAATAGTAGCAAAGGTTGGCGGCAATAAATCTGACTTTTTCGACGCTCAATATTTAGAATATATTAAGACTATCTCTACGTGCAACCGAGCTTAACGCGCAATCAACTTGAACTCTATCATATAACAATATAACACCAAAAGAACTTAGACACAAAGTCACAGCTAATTTAAAACGAAAACAGATCTGGCTCATACAATTAAATAAATTACCTTCAACATGAAAATGACTGCCGTTTGATTTCGACTAAAAATCTTGTTTTACGAACCAATGGAGTAATAAACAAAACCAATATTTTCTAATTCTTTTTTGTTTAATATATTTCTACCGTCAAAAATAAATGCAGGTTTATACATGTGATGATATATCCTTTCCCAATCGTAGTGTTTAAATTCATCCCACTCCGTTAATATTGCTACCGCATGGGCTTCCCGACAAACGTCGTAAGGATCTTGCAGAACCGTCAACCCATTTTGATTGGCCATTTCTGCTCGTGTGCCCAAATAATTTAAATCGGTATAAATTTGATTCTCGTTAACTTTTGGATCATAAACAACAACCTTTCCTTGTTCTGCCAACAAAGCGTCAGCTACAAAAATTGCGGAGGATTCTCTTGTGTCGTTCGTGTCTTTTTTAAAAGCCCAACCTAAAAATGCTATTTTTTTTCCAGAAACTGTATTGTAGAGTGTTTTAACAATTTTTTGCCCAAATCTTCTTTTTTGGTGGTCATTCATTAAAATTACTTGTTCCCAGTAAGTAGCTACTTCATCTAAACCATATGACTTCGCGATGTACACTAAATTGAGTATATCCTTCTGAAAACAAGACCCACCGAAACCCACTGATGCTTTTAAAAATTTCGAGCCTATGCGACTATCCAAACCGATAGCCATCGCAACCTCAGTTATATCTGCACCCGTTTTCTCACACAATTCAGAAATAGAATTTATGGAGGATACACGCTGAGCTAAGAATGCATTAGCAACTAACTTTGATAATTCAGAGGACCAAATATTTGTTGTCAATATTTTTTCTATAGGAACCCAATTGGAATAAATTGCAACTAGTTCCTGTATTGCTCTTCGACCATCTTCATCAGTACCTCCTCCAATCAAAACCCTGTCCGGATAGAGCAAATCATTCACGGCCGTTCCCTCCGCTAAAAACTCAGGATTAGAAAGAATTTGAAATTTAACACCATTACCGGAATTCTCCATTATACTTTTAATAGTACTAGCAGTTCTGACTGGTAAAGTTGATTTTTCAACAATAATTTTATCTGTCTTTGCTACCTTCGCAATTTGTCTCGCACACAATTCTACGTATTTTAAATCAGCGGTCATTCCTTTGCCTAATCCATAGGTCTTAGTAGGTGTATTAACAGAAATGAAAATCATATCTGCTTCATCAATTGCCTCATCAACTTTTGTTGAGAAAAATAAATTTCTATTACGCGCCTCCCCAACAACGGTGACTAAACCCGGCTCATATATCGGAATAGCAGCGAGATTGACATTATTCCATTCTGCAATACGTGCTTCATCTACATCAACTACGGTGACATTTAAATGTGGACATTTTTGTGCAATTATGGCCATTGTCGGACCACCCACGTATCCCGCTCCGATACAACAAATATTTTTTATCATTTTTTTATTGTTAAGATTTTGATGTCAAAAAAAAATCTTATCACGCTTTATCTTTCAAATCATCGCCTCTAAAGTTAAATCGCCTCAGTTTTAAAAAAATACTAACACGTAACAGCTGCCAGTTTTTTATCCTAACAAAAACTTAAAATTACTTTATTCTTTATCATCGTAAACTATTATCAATAAGCTTGTGCGATGTAATTCAGCGGTAATAAAACTTTTTTAACAAAACCGAAACGATTTGTTGGAGAGTAAATTTCTGAATTCATCTTCGCAGAAAACAAATTACTCGCTTAGCAATTTATATAATAAAATCAATGAAAATCTAGGTTTTCTTGGATAAAATAACAAGCTAGCACCTAATTCATAAATACATCTTCCAAGATCATTTGTTCATATATGGCAGATAAAAATCGTACTACCCTCGAATCTGCTAAATAAATAATTAAATTAACTGCTAATTAATTGTAAGTGCAAAATAAATTGTTTTTTTTTTACTTTAATGAAGGTCGATTTCACGATCTCTTTTGATTAACAAATAAAGTATCTTAGCGACCCTGTTTGCATGTATTCACAAGGATATTATTCAATATATTAATTGCTATTTTTCTATTGTTAAAAGGTGTTTAATACAAAAATTGAAACGGCTTCGCCCCGTGAGTCACAGTTTGCGTCACATAAAAAACAACAAATAAACATTTAAAGGTTTCTAAAACCCTATTTGTGATTTTGTAAAAAAAACGGCATCCAATTGACTATAGTTCTATTTATAGTTACGTCATTTAGCTTTCAATCAATATTTTCTTCACATCACTATCAAGCCGCTGTAATTTAGACCTCTTAATAATTAATTTAAAACCTAAACTCGGAAGATTTAAATGAACCTTATTATTCGATACATACTCAACAATAGCATTCTGACCTCTGAAAGCCGTTTCTTTTATCTGAATACACTCTCCTTTAACTAAAGGTAAAATCATAACATCATCATTCGGCTTTGCCAGTTCCTGCTGCATTACCTCAATCTCTTTCGCTCGAATTACAGCGGGTTTACCAAGCCAATACACATAATTCATAATTCCGTCGATAATAAAAACTGTTGAACGTTTAGTATCTTCTATCTGTATAAAAACATAGGAGGAAAACAAAGGCGAAACAACCTTCTTTTTTCTATCGCTCCATGATTTAACTTCAATTTTCGTGGGAATATAAACTGTAAAACCAAGTTTTTCGAGTTGCTGTGCAATCTTGATTTCTTTTTTAGGTTTGGTGTATAGGGCATACCAATTAAGCATTTTATATCTTATTTTTTTGTCTATTTAATTTTATTACAAGGCCCGACCTTTAATACCTAAACCTATTTTTTATTTTTAACCACAATTGACTGTATTTTTTTTAGTGCTTAATTTTAGTTAAATAAAAAATCATAAAAAAACACTACAAAAAGAGAAACAGCGCATAGCTATTTCACCACGACATATATTTAAGTACAAAAAATATCTTTTTTCATAGCCATTCGTTGATACTGATAAACAATATTACAACCTAACCTATTGACGAGAATAGTTAATACGTATATTTTCAAATTTTATACCATGGTATTAAAATTTCATAAAAACAACGAACGAACTTGCTATTTAAAATTAAGACTTTGACTAAGAAAGTAGAATATCTACTACCAAAAAGAAGTTCTTAGTGTGGCTAATATCATAGATAAATTTTTGAAAGTATAAGTCTTATAAAAAAAACTCCAGTTAGCACCTTAACAAAAAAGATTTTTTTTTAACAACCAAAGATCTTCAAAGTGGAGTAATTTTTTTTACCGCCAAAGAACCCGGCAAAAGAAAAAAACCACTAGTTTTCTATACTGCTTTTGCTCCCCCAACCCTAAAGGGAGCAAAATCAAACTGCCTTTCAAAAGTAAATTTCATTGATGTAGTAGAATTTATTTCCTCAGTAGCACAGTTTTTTTCCGCAAGTACTGCGCAAAACTCTTCCCAAAACAAATTATAAATTAACAATACAGTTATTTCGACCCTTTGTACAAGACAAAAAAACTACACATTCATAAAAAAAGTCCAACAAAAACTATTTTCATTGAACTTTTCTAAATCTATTAAGTTGTAAAGTGATATAGCTCTAATCTACTTTAAAAGCTACTCTTCGAACCAATTGCCTCGCTAACGCCGATTCTTTAGGAACAGACCTATCCTCTCCTTTAACAACTAATTTTAATCTGTCGGGAGCAATACCAAGTCGCACAATCATCTCAATCACACGCTCTGCTCTTCGCTGTGATAAGCCCATATTGTAATTATAATCACCGTACTCATCAGCATAACCAATAACTTCAGCTTTAGAATTTGGATTGGCTTTCAAATATTTTAGTAAAAAATTAATAGCTGAAATAGTGCCTGTTGTTATTTTAGTTTCATCAAAATCAAAAAACACATTGACATATTGACCATTAATCATATTTCGCATTTGAGCATTCGAATAGTTAGTGTCACCGGAAATTAGATTATTTACTGTAGTCTGTAAATCACCGTACCTGTTATTAATATAGCTTTCTAATTCATCCGGTATACCATTATTATTAAAATCAATAGCTCTACCTTTCGTATCAACAGCAACACCAGCAATTGTATTATTCTCAACATCTAAATAATCCGGAACGCCATCACGATCAGTATCGAGCAGCATCGTTTCAAGTTCATTCATCCTGGTTAACAAACCTTCCAGTTCTTCTTTCTCTTCTTTCTGCTCGTAGTACCAATCCGCATGCCGTTCATGTTTTCCAAAATAAAGGGTCATACCCACGGAAGTAGTGTACATTGCCCCTGATCGACTCGTGCTGGGTGATACTTTAGATTGTCCGTCTAACGTAACATGATGACTAAGATTACTAATCATAGTAAAATCAACATTAAAAACTACATTGTCGGTGGCCTTTATCAAAATAGTTACCCCTCCCAAAAAACTATACATATTATCATAGCCATTAAATATTGTTGTACCGGGAGCTTCCAGAAATGATAATCCTGCACCTAAATGGAATTGTAAACCAAAAGTTTCAGTAAACTCCTCCCAATTCATGACGCGATGCATATTTAAAACACCTTGAATACTCGTCCTAAACAGGTTATTACTAAAATCAGGACTACCGTTATTGGCACTAAAGTTATCAAAACCAAAATCCCATAGCAAACCAAATTTGGTATTAAACATTTTACGCACATTAAAATCAAAATGGTTGAGTTGCGGATTATCTAAATAGTTTTGCGTCGTAGCAAAATAACCATCTGTAAAGGGTCTAATACCTATATTGGCTCCGCCATTCAAATTAACCGACCAACGATTATAATTTTTTTCTTTGTCTTTAGGACGTAAAGAGTCGGTGACTGTTAAATTTTGATTGGTTTGATTTCGAAAAGTGTATTGTTGACTTTCTTGTGCTTTGGCAAAAGAAAATAAAAAAAACGAGGAAATAAGTAATGGTAGTGTCTTTTTCAACATGATAAGAAGTTTAATAAAAAAGTTATTTTGATCTGTTTAAATTAACCTGATTTTTTTCTTTTTAGGCCAAGCGCTCTTAACCATCTTTTCCAAAGAGGTCGACTATTAAATTTGTCAGCACCATACCCATAATTATAGTTATAGTTATAGCTATAACCATAATGATAATTATACGCTTTTTGCTCGCCTATATTATTTAATATCAAGCCTATATTAGTAATCTTATTAATAGTTCTAAACTCATCAATAAAGTGTAACAAATTCATATCGGTATAATTAGACCGCACTAGATAAAGTAAAACATCCGCTTCTTGAACAATAGAAGTTGTATCAGTAACCAATAAACAAGGCGCAGTATCCACGACGATATAATCATAGTTTTGTCGTAAGCTTTCAAAAAATAAAGTCATTTTACCACTGGAGAGAAGTTCCGCAGGATTTGGAGGAATAGGTCCGGAAAATACAACATCAAAATTCACGCCTAGTTCTTGTCCGGATACGATGATTTCATCTAAGTTTGAGACATCAATTAAGTAATTAGAAAGCCCTTTGTCTTTCCGTGAAGTGTCAAATAAATTATGCAATTGGGGATTTCGTAAATCCGTACCCACTAAAACTACTTTTTTATTTAAAGTTGAAAGTGAAAACGCAAGATTTCTGGAAACAAAGGTCTTACCTTCTCCTTTGATAGAGGAAGTTACAAAGAGAACCTGTGAAGACTTTTTATTTTGGGTTAAATAATTTAAATTTGAACGCAATACTCGAAAGGCCTCGGACAAAAGTGAACGATCATCTAAAACAATTTTAGTAGCTAAGTCTTTAATACTGGGTATTTCTGCCAAGATTGGAATATCCTGAATTACATTTAATACATCTTTTTTAGAATATATTTTAGTGTCAAATAAAAATAATAGGTACAATAGTCCAATAGGTAATCCAATTCCTAAGGAAAAGGCCACTAAATAAGTAATGTTGGCGCGTGGACTAATAGGTATTTTATTTACTCGAGCAAAATCGATTACTTTGATGCTCGGATTAATAATAGCTAAATTGATAGCGGCTTCTTCTCGTTTTTGTAACAGCAAGACATACAACATCTCTTTAATTTCTTGTTGCCGTTCAATAGAACGAATAGCTTTTTCTTGAAAAGGTAAAGCGGCATATTGGGAGCTTTGAGTAGAACTTGTTTTACTGATGGCATTGATCTCAGATTGTAGTGCTTTTTTATAAGTGGATAAAGAAGATTTTAGATTATCTAATAACTTAAGCTGAGCTGCTCTGATGTCAATGATAGCAGGATGACTTTCTCCTATCGAGAGTAACATTTTTTGTTGTTTCAACACTAATTCGTTATACTGATTAACTAATGCGGCCACTTCAATTTTATCAATACCAACATTAGCGGGCAATAAATCAGTAACTTTAGCACTGCTCAAAGACTCTGTCAATATTTCACTTAAATAAAGTTGAATTTTAGCTTGATTTAAGGCGTCTGTTGTAATAGACTTGGTAGCTAATAAAGTACCGGCATCAGCCCTGAAGTCAGAAAGTTGCTCATTTCTTTTATAAGTAGCTTTACTGTTTTCAATAGAATCTAGCTCTTTAAATAGAAATGTAAAACGCTCGTTTACAAAATCGATTGTTTTAAGATGTACAGCCCGTCGATCATCAATACCGTCTTGGTTAAAAGCAGAAGAAATAGTGTTGGCAATGGTGGCCGCTAAATTTCTATTTTGCGAAGTGACCGTTATTTTGAGCAATTCACTTTCGTCAGAAACAGGAACTACTGTCAAAATGCTTTGAACCCTTTTGATAGTTTGATCTCGGGTTAGTTTAGTAACCGAATAAGATAAAGATTCATTTTCAAAGTCTTTTTTGGCATCTAATAATAAAACTTTGAAGGGGTGATTTTGATAGGCATAGTTTTTACCATATTCTAAGTCTTTTTGAAACCCTTCTATTGAAAAACTAGCGGGTAACAACTTAAGCTCTAATTGAGTACTAAAATCATGGATAGTAGAGGGATCGCCTAACCAAACAAATTGAAAGGGTACTTCATTCCCTATATCAATACTCTGAAATCTACCTTCTTTACGGTAGATATGATCCAAATCTAACGCAACAATAACTTTTTCAAGTAATATCGAGGATTTAATGACTTCTATTTCATTCTCTAAATTAATTTTGTTACTGGCAAAAAAAGAAATGTTATCGGTGGGCAATTTAAAACCAGACCTATTATTATCTAGAATTTTTATGATGGTAGAAGACTGATAAACTGGAGGAGTGTAACGAATGTAAAGAAAAGCAAACCCTAAAAAAACCAATACGCTCAGCAATATCCAATGAAGTTCTGAAAGGTATTTGAATAGGATCTCACGTAAATCAAAGTTGTCATTCATTTGATTTTGATGTTCAGATTCAGCCATTTATTTATAGATTTTTAATGATAATATAGGTGGATAAGATGACGGATAACAAACCAATAAAATTGCCGGGGTTTTCTATAATACCAGACGCTTTAACTTTCGATATATTGGGATTAACAATGATAACATCATTCGGTTTAATAAAGTAAAAGGGTGAAGTAAACCAATCTTTTTTCGTTAAATCAATGGAGCCGTAGGTTTGAATACCATCTTCAATGCGTACAATTCGAATTTCTTTTCTTTCCCCTTTAATCGTTAAATCACCGGCTAATCCGAGGGCTTGTAACAACGTCATGTTGTTTTCGTAAAAAGTATACGTCCCAGGCGATCGAACCTCACCAAGAACAGTGACTTTAGAATTTAATAACCTACAAATCACCACAGGATTTTTCAAGAATCCTTTATCAATCAATTCGTTTTGAATTTGATTTTGAGCCCGTTCTAGGGTTAAACCTTTAATTTTTTGCGACCCTAAAACTGGAATTGTTACGAAGCCTTCGCTCGTCACCAAATGACCCCTAATGTTCATCATGTCTCCCTGCATACCTCCCGGCTGTTGGGGTGGCACAACATTATACACAGCCGATAATTCCGGAGAATCCGATGTAATTAAAATCGAAACAATGTCACCCGACTGAATAGAAAAATCAGACCACTTAAAAGTATCCGTTTTGTTTACGTCTAAATCATTTAAGTACAAAACATTTTTCTTTGTTGCACACGAGGTAATACTTAACAAAATGACGATGAAAATAAAAAACTTAGTGACGTGTTCCCCTTTTCCAGGTGATAGCCTCTTGGTTATACCTTTTCCTATAATTTCAAACATTGCTATAATTCACTTATGTGGGTTAAAATAATTCTAAATGATAATGGAAAAATACGCAAGAACAAATACTTTTTCATTTGTAATAAAAATAGATAACAGCTGGTTGCTCTGCTAACAACAGCGCGAGAAAACAAAACAAAACTAGCTTTTGTACAGAAGAAGATCCTTTTAATACCAAATTGTTAAAAAAAATTGGCTTAAAGTTAAAAAGGTGGTAGTAATTGATGAAATTAACGTAGAAATACTATGGATTATTCGAAATGCTTTTTATATATTTTTTAGGTGAAACTTTTGTGTACTTTTTAAAGCAAATGGAGAAGTAAGAAAGTGAATTAAACCCCAAACTATCAGCTAAAAATTGAACATTAGTTTCACCTTCTTCAATCAAACGAATAGCGTATCGTATTTTAAATTCCCTAATATATTGGCTGGTACTGCAATCTTTGGCAGCCTTAATTCTTTTAAAAACAGTTGACTTACTAACAAAAAGCTCTTTCGCTATTTCATCAATCTCTATAGTAGAATTAATATTTTTTTCTAAAATAGCATGCAACGATTTAAAAAAATTTTTCTTCAAAAATTTTTCATTTATATGCGGTGATAATTTGTCATTTGTTTTAGTTAGTCTAATGCTATGGTCAATGATATTTTTCACCTTGAGAACTAATTCTTGAAATTTAAATGGCTTCGTTAAGTAACCATTTACCCCATTTTCTAATTGTCTTATTTTCGTATCATAAGCCGCGTTGGCGGTTATGACGATAAACGGAATTTTATCATACTTCGATATTTTTCTAATTCGTAAGAAAAACTCCTCCCCGGACATACCGGGCATCATTAAATCACAGACGATTGCATCGACCACACTATTTTCCAAATAATGCATTGCCTCGTGACCGGACTTACACCATTTGACATTATATCGCTCCGACTTAAATAAATCTAATAATGTTTGTCCAAGAGATAAATCATCCTCAATTAACAAAATACTATAATTTTCACTTTGCATAAGACGAATAGGGTTGAATGTGCATTAATTTTAAATTATTTATAATTAATTTGTTTTATCAGATAAATTTAAATCATCATCTAGAGGTACATTTTATATTTGTTTTGGCTGAATATTAAAAATTTATATATCTGTAAAAAAAAGATTATGCCGAACAAATTACAAAAGAAAGCAGCAAAACAAGAATTCACAGCAAATAATCAACCTGCGGTGTGGGAAGAAAATGATATTTTACACATAAATCAAAAAAACAAAATAATAACATTCGACAAAAGAACAATTACATTTGCAAAGTTAAAACAAAATAAGAAAAAGTCCTATGGTTTTTACGTTATTTTAATGCACTTACTTTTCTTTTCGTCATACATGATCTATTTTAGTTACGTGATTTGTCTACTACATATTTTTACTTATATATTTTTTTATTTCTATCTTACACAGTATCAATTTTATTTTGTTATTTTGGCAGAGAATAAGTGGTATGAGTTAGAAGTAAAGCCAAAGGATAAAGAAATTTTTAACGATTTTCTAGAAGACTTTTCATTTCAAAACCATGCTGATGTAAAACTGACAAAATTTGGCAACCATGGTGGAACTTTTAGAAAGTATATCGAAATCGAATGAAACGCTCCTTAGAGAAAATAACATCGACTTTTCACTCCAAAAATGTGTAAATTTTTTAGGAATTGGAACATCTGCGGACAGATGTTATATTTTTAAAAATAAAATAGCAAACGCGGAAATTATTATAGATTATGAATTTGAATGGTGTAATGATGGGATTATTCCGTACATTGACAATCCTGAACTTAATGGTCTCTCATATGACGCATTTCCGGGATTGTATGATATTTTATCATCAAACCAATCAATACATGGTTTAGTAAGTAAAATCAGTAATGAATATTTCAGAGATTTAATGACGATGCAGGGTATTAAATCCTACCTATTTATGCCGCTATTTTCAAACGATTTATTCTGGGGTTGGATTGGTTTCGATAATTGTAATAATGAGCGTCTATTTTGTGAATCGGAAGTGACTGCTTTAAAGTCGGTAGCAAACAACATAGGTTTAAGACTCGAACAAGAAACTTTTGAAAGAAATTTAACAAATATTATGAACGAACTTAATGCTTTTATCACAAATTCAAATCAAGCTAAATGGGAATGGAATTTAGAATCAAATATCTTTAAATTTAGTCATAATTGGTTTGGTATGCTGGGTTATAAAGAGACGGAGTTAAGTCAAGATTACGAAACTTGGAAATCTTTGGTACATCCTGAAGATCTCCCCGCAGCCGAAAAAAAAATTAAAAACTTTATCGAAGGCAAGTTAAATAAGTATGAAGGAAATCTGCGAATGATTCACAAGAAAGGGCATGAAGTATGGATTAAATATTCGTCGATGAAGTTTTTAAACAAAAAAAATAAGGTAATAAAATTAATCGGAACACACATTGATATAAGCGATTACAAATTAAAAGAAATGGAACTAAAAATATCGGAAGATAAATTTAAGTTTATAGCAGAAAACACAACTGATTTAATCTGTCAGCATAATACGCTGGGGGTTTTTACGTATGTCTCTAATTCGTCAATCGATTTAATTGGATACGATAGAGAAGATCTAATCGGTAAAAATCCTGATCGTTTTATTCATCCGGACGATATTGAAATGTTTGACAAGTTATTTATTGACAAAAAAGTAAATTCTTCAACTTTACGATTCCTGAAAAAAAACGGCGATTATTGCTGGTTGGAGGTCATCGCAAAACCAATTTCGCAAAACGGCAGAACAGTGGCGGTGCAGACTTCAAGTCGTGATGTTACATCCCGAATCACAGCTGAGAGAGAAACTGCAAATGCATTACAGAAAGAGAAGGAACTCAATCAGTTAAAATCCAATTTTGTCACAATGGCTTCGCACCAATTCAGAACACCATTGACAGTGATATACTCAAATATCGAATTAATGTCCTACAAAACTGGTGACGTAAGTAAAAAATTAAAAAGTGACATCGATACTATTTCAACCAGAATTATTAGTGAAGTAGATCGGATGACAGAATTGATGAATAACATACTTATTTTTGGAAAATATGAGTCAGGTAACCTTACCGTAGATATCCAGCAAATTAATTTAGAACTTTTTGTCAGTAATCTTCTTGATGTATATCATAGTAATAAGGTAGCCATAAGAAAAATGAAAGTCGAAGTAGTTGGGCAAACAAGACTAATCAAATCAGACGAAAATTTATTGATGGAGGTTCTAAATAACGTGATATCAAATGCCTTTAAATACTCACAAAATAAAAGAAGCCCAATTCTCAAAATTAGCTACCGCGAAGAGTGCTTCGAAATTAAAATTACAGATTTCGGAATCGGAATACCCGAGGAGGATCAAAAACACCTTTACAAATCCTTTTTTAGAGCAAGAAACACTACAACTATTAAAGGCTCAGGCCTAGGTTTAATCATTGCAAAACAATTTACCGAATTGCTTAACGGAACTATCCACATCGATAGTAAGATAGACGAGGGTACAACGGTTACTTTAAAATTTCCTTATGAAAACTAAAATATTACTTGTCGAAGACGAACAAAACATACGAGAAACTTTATACGAACTGCTAACCTTAAATAATTATGAAGTGCAGTTTGCAGACCAAGGTTTTAAAGCAATGAAAATATTAAGACAGTGGCTGCCTAATATAATAATCAGCGACATAATGATGCCAGGTTGCAATGGCTATGAATTTCATAGGTTGGTGCGCGAAAACCCTGTGTTCAATAATATTCCGTTCATATTTTTAACAGCCAAAAAAGCTGAGGAAGAATTGAGTCATGCCAACATGATTGGCGTTGACGCTTTCATCACTAAGCCGTTTAAATCAAAAGAGTTAATTTCAGTCATCGAAACCCGAATTAGCCGGCACGAAGAAATCAAGAACAATTATGATCTGTTAGATGTACATTTTGATGACTACATGGTGCATGAAATCTACAGTCCGTTAAAACGTATTATGGGTGTTACCAGCTTTCTTATCCAAAATAGTGATAAGTCAGACGAATATTTTAGACATATTACATCCATTGAAGGTTATGCTAATCAACTTAATAGAACCTTAAGCAATATAATCATGTACCAAAAAATTATCTCTGATGCCTATTTTTTTCAAAAAGACGCAATCACCGATCCTCAAAATTGTTACATGGAATTAGTTGCTAAATTACCTCGCGAAAGAAAAAAGAAAATTACATCTTTTTTTAAGAAAGCAAATGTAGCTATTGCTCGAATAGATTTACTAACTGTACTGAACGAAATTCTCGAAAATGCATTCAAATTTACGGACAAAAAAGAAGCAATTTCAATCAAAGGAAGTAGTAGCCTAAAATCATATACGATTAAAATTAAAGATTACGGAAAGGGAATGAATGCCGAACAGATTGAAAAAATTGGCCCATTTGTGCAGTTCTATAACAGCATAGACGACAAACAAGGCCTTGGCCTTGGCTTATTTATCTCTAAAAAAATAATTGAAAACTACCATGGTCAATTAGTTATAACTTCGGAAGAAGGAGTCGGTACGGAGGTTGAAATAACACTTCCAATCATTTTGTAAATAACTAAACATAGTTTAAGATTATTTTAACCCGTTGGGTGTAATTATCTAATTCAAGATTATTTTGTTTTTTTACCACGAATTCTCGAATTATAAATTAATCAAACGCAATAATTTGTTCATCTTCAATGAAAATTCGAATTAAATCGAATAATTATTATAAAAAATTAGTGAATTAGTGGCAAAATTATTTCCAAAATTTAATTACACCCAACGGGTTATCTTATTGAATTCACAGTTGATAAACGCTATTTACTAATAAAAAAAAATAAATCAGATATAAAATTTGAATTTTAATGAGATTTATAGCAACATTGCTTTCGCAAAATATTTTTCTTAATTGCAAAGTAATACAATGAACAATTTTTATACTAATATTATTGTGTTGCTTCGTCAAAATTAAACTATTGCACCAAATCGCTTGAAAAGTACGAATAAAATAATATTTTTTATTTGTCTCTGCAACAATAAACGAACAGAGATAAAATAGGTAAGCAATATAATTAAATGATAAATATTCGCCGCGGTAAAGTAGCCAGAAAATAGCAATTGAATTTATAAAAACATGGAAAATGAAACCACTAATATTTCTGTAACCTTCGTAAATTTTTATTTCGAGATTTCATAACAAAAATTACCAAAAACAACAAATGACAGAACAAATCAACAAACTAAAAAAAAGTATCGAGCCATTAAGGCAAGAAATTATAAGTCACAAAGTTTACGGAGCAATAAAAGACATCGACGACTTGAAAATTTTTATGCAGTATCATGTTTATGCAGTTTGGGATTTTATGTCTTTACTCAAAACATTGCAAAGTAACTTAACCTGTGTAGCAGTACCCTGGTTCCCCAAAGGCTCGCCGGACACGAGATACCTAATAAATGAAATTGTAGTGGGTGAAGAGGCCGACGTAGATTTAAATGGTATCAGAAAAAGTCACTTTGAGTTATACCTCGACGCTATGCACCAATGCGGGGCTGATACATCTAAAATTGAAACTTTTATTGAAATTGTAAAAAAAACAGACAATTTTGCTGCTGCTTTTACAGCATCTAACACACCATGCGAAGCGAAAGAATTTGTTAATTTTACATTCAAAATTATTCAAAGTAATAAAGACTATTTACAAGCGGCTATATTCTCTTTTGGTCGAGAGGATTTGATTCCGGGTATGTTCGTTTCAATAGTGAACGACATTTATAAAAACTTCCCAAATAACATATCAATTTTTAAATATTATCTTGAAAGACACATTGAAGTTGATGGCGGGCACCATAGTCACCTTGCTTTACAAATGACAGAAAACCTCTGCGGAGCAAGTGAACAATTCTGGCACGAATCACAAAAAGCTACAATTGAATCTTTACAAAAACGTATAAATCTTTGGGATGGTGCTTATAAAGAAATAATCAAACGCAAGTCTTAAAATAATAAACCGGCATATCAACTGCAAAATCAGCAATAACACTATTACCCAAATACCACAGTGTACTTTAATGTCATAAAAATAAATTTACTGGCAACTCAACTATTACAAAAAACAACAAAGAGGTCATCTGTCCTCTTTGCTATTTATAAACTTCTACATCTATAATAACTAAATCAAATTAAAAAATCTCCTACCCATTTATCTTTTATTTTTGACTCAGTTTACAAAACATACTCTTTCCTTGTTTTACAATAAACTAAAACGTCCAACGTACAGCCCACAACCTACAACCTAAAACCTACAACCTACAGTTCGCCAGTCAAACGCAGTTCTTGCAATAAACTATGAAGCCCTAATGCGTTAAACTAATCACATAAAGCTGGGAAACTGTCATATGTGGCAAAAATTTTGTGAAGTATAGAAGTAACCTCTAAAAGTGCAGTGTCTTATTGCGTGTTAAAAACGCTAGTGAGCATGAACCGAAAGATTTATCACAAAACAGACCTTTATTAAATGTAATCTTTTCATTTTTGTTTTTATTAGGATTAGTAATACTTTTAATATTAATATTTTATTGAATCCCACTACTGATGTTACGACAAAATAAGGCAAAGCATTGGTTTTTCACTATTGTGATTTTTCCATGTCTGAAAAATTTTCATCCAAAAAATCGGTAATAAATAAATTGAGATTACACTTTCCATAAGCTTCATTTACATTTTCACCAAACACTTCTTTGATCCATTCCAAGAATTCGACATACCTTTTATTACGCTCTCGTAATAGTTTAATTTCAAGCTCTAACTTTGAAATAAAATCTTGATTTTCATTATTCCTCGAATTTAAATCGCTTACTAATTTTAAAATGTTTTTTTCTAAATCAACATAATTTGAAATATCAAATATTTGAAAGGAAGCTCTAAAAAATGTTTCTACCGGCAAATTATCTTTTTTAATTCTTGAATTAAAAACTAGAATTACTTTTTCTAGCTGTAACTCAAAATTTTGTCCATTTAACCCACTAACTATAAAGCTTTCGTTTACTAAATCAAAAAAATTAGATAGTAGTTCTGTATCATTTAGATCATCAATAATAAGGACTTTGGTTTCTTTCGTACAATTCTGAAAACGAAATTCGTTGGTAACTTTAAAAGACAAACCATCAATTAATGCTACTGCAATTTTATTATAGTTTGCAACTAAATCAAATGCTAATCTTAATTTTGCAGATGTATTATCACCAATAATTAAAATCCTTTCTGCCATTTTATATTTTTTTAATAACTACCATATCGATTTAAAATGCCGCTTTCACTAGGATTCATCTATCAATTACACAGTC
Source organism: Flavobacterium lacus (assembly GCF_003268815.1). Classification (GTDB taxonomy): domain Bacteria; phylum Bacteroidota; class Bacteroidia; order Flavobacteriales; family Flavobacteriaceae; genus Flavobacterium; species Flavobacterium lacus. The sequence continues at coordinate 72,252 of NZ_QLSV01000010.1, forward strand.
ATATGATAGTATTTACTAAATCGTTAGCTACAAAGTATTTGGCAGTTAAAATGAACGAACAGCTCGTACCCGATTAGTTCCTGTCTTAAGATGGTCAGAATTAGACCCAGTATCGATACGTACCCGCATTGCACGCGTTGCATTATATTGTGTAGAACTCCAATACTGTGAAGTACCGCTACTAAGACCAATAAGTACCCTATTGGCTCGGAGTATATTCATTTCATCTAGACTTGGTAAATACCAATCGCTAAAGCCTCCCACTACTAAATCATTGCAAAGTCTTGCTGCATAATTACCCGAAGTACCTTGTGAGTTTACAATCGCGGTTGTATTTGCCTGACCTGACCCCAATGCAGTAGAAGTTCCATTGATTGAATTATTGTTTATGGACCACCTTATTGAGCCACTTTGGTCACTTGGTGCTGCGATTATACCATGTTGCTGATAGGGATCATAACCAGGATCACTAGGTTGTAAAATATAAACAATTTTACCACCTTGAAAAGTGTCTCCAACAACAAGTGGTACCGTAGGTGCCGCACCACCTAACATAGTAACCCATACAACACCATTAAAGAATTGAGGTTCGCCAGTCAAACCGCAGTTCGTGCAATAAACCATTAAGCCCTCGGCTTTTAAACTAATCGCATCTCGCTGAGCAGCTGTCATACGTGGGAATAAAAAACCTTGCGAAGTTGAAGCAACATCTAAAAGTGCTGTATTGTTTGGAATGTTAGTACCGATACCTACTTGAGCGTAAACAAAGGAATTGACGAACAAGAATACTAAAAAAATAGGGAAATGTTTCATTTATGTTTTAATTTTATTAGGTAGATGATTTGGTTAAAGCTGAACTTATCGCCCTAGAATGGAAGAAATTTATAACAAAAATAAAGAAGGCTTGAAAAAATTAAACTCAAAAGCCGGCCAACTTAATTCTACTTGAACAAAAAGAAGCTTCTATTTTTTTACTAATTAACACTCAATACAAAATCCCTAGTTTTAGCCTTCGTATGTCTTGTTTTGATATCTACCCATTCAACATCATTCCAATTCAATGCCTTAACGCCAGGATTACTGAAATAAAAGTCAGCACCCCACTCAGGATCATAAAACATTAACTCAGAAGAATAGGTTACGGTTAGACCGTTATTCGTAATCAAGGTAATATACGGAAGATCAGTATCTGTAAGAGGTTCTGCAGTCCAGTAAGTCTCTAAATTTTCAAGAATAAACGATGTAAAATCAAAAGAACCTGATGTTGATGTCAAGCGAAAAGTATTTTCATCATAGGCAGAGATTAATTCTGTTGTATCATAAAATAAAATTCCACCCTCGTGCGGGGTCTGCTTTGTAAGTACAAATGGAGAGGCATCTGCGGATTCGGCATCAATGTACTGATTGTAATAGGTAAGCTGCTGATAGGCAGTGCCTGTCGGAACGCCATTGGTATACTGATCAAGGATGGTGTAATTTCCGTCCGTTATAATTTCACCCTCAGTGGTTACAAAATTTGGTAAAACCAGATAATTTAAAGCATCCGACCCCCCAAGTGTATAAGTCACGGTAATCGTTTTTCCGGTGCCTACAAAAGGAGTGTCATAAGTAGCAACAGCACTCACCGTAACATTATCGCCGGGAATTAAACCAATCAATGTCCCAGCCGTCACCTGTGCATTGGTAGTACCGTCAATAATCTTTGAAGTGGTAATAGTGGGGTCGGTTATCGATAGAGACTGAATGATAGGTTCGTTAGAAAACAACGCCCATGCCGTGCCATTAAAATAATTTGGCAGGTGTGTAGTGGTATTATAAATCATCAAACCTACAGCTGGATTGGCGATCAGGTCTCGTTGAAATTGGGTCATGCGTGGCGGCAAAAAACCTTTGGTTGTCGAACTTACATCTAAAATAGCAGATGCATTTGGTGCACTACCATCTACATTAATTCCTACCGACTGCGAAGTGGAAGCAAAAGACACGCAAAAGAGTCCAAACAAGATTATTTTTTTCATAGTAACTTTATTTTTTATGTTTTATTTAATTTCTTTTGATATTTGTTTTTTTTGAATAAAATAGAAGGCTCCGGCTATCCCCAGCAAGAAGACCAGACCAACATGGTCATCAATGGGTGCACCAGGCGGTTCTGATTCTTCCGGAGTAAGATCATCCGTGTCTTCATCAAAACTGTCATCTGCCATCGCTAGGTGTGGTAGTAAACAAAATAATAAAGTAATTACAATTATTCGAAGTGATTTTAAGATTAATAGCATTTATTGAATGGTTATTTTTTTGGTTATTGTTTTTTCAGTATGGTTAATTTGAACTAAATAAATACCATGAGCTAAGGTGATTGTTGGTTTAATAATCAACTTCTTTTGTGCATCCGCTTTTGTTTCGTAAACAATTTGCCCAATGGTATTGATTATTTTTACACCAATACTTCCCGAGAGATAGCTTGGCAATTCAATAGTAAATTGATTAGTTGTAACCGGATTGGGATAGACCATAACACTTTCTGCATTGAAATTTTGTTGGCTTAAAATAGTACTTTGAAATACAATCTTAAAACGGTTTAAATCATATGACAGTGGATCAGCTGTGGTAATAAATGAAACGTTGGTCGAAGCACCATTAGCCAAGGAAGTATAATCATTTAAATAAGTATCATATAAAAAAGGTGTCGTTGATAAATCAAAATTGCTAAAAAGCGATTTGAATGTATACGACTTATTTGCCTTGAATTGTTGAAGTTGAACCTGCAGCTCATCAGTAGCCGTAACCGAAGGTCTGGCATCAATGGCTAAAGAAAGTCCGCTGTTTAAAAAAGAAAGGTTTTCTATACCGGAACTCATCTTGGTTACATCTCCTGCTTCGATGGCATTTGTATAGTGATTGTCAAAAATGGCAACGGTAGCATCAATTGGAAATACATCAGCAGTAGGCTCCATTCCCTCATATACTTGCAACTCTAAACGAGGTAATTCAACAGCTGAAAGTCTAAAAAAAGTATTGATATTGGTTCCTAATTTGTTTGCTTCAGTAAAGGTGATAGTGCCTGGTGTTCCTAATTCACTATTTTTAACAAAAAACGCTTGGCCTGGTTGAATGAACTGGTTCATGGAAGAGTCACTGTTTGTCAGCCCTGTTGAAGAGCTGTACGCAACATAACGACCCCGCTGCATAGCTGTGCCCATATTAGCATCCCAACTATAATAGGCATCTGTAAGTCCTGTTTTATTCAAATCATTCCAATCGACCGTATTCACATATGGATTTCCAATAAAACTATAACCGTTTGTTGTAGTGTTTGTTGTGCCGTTTATAGGAATTGCTGAACTACTGTTAAAGACAACTGTTCCGGTAACAACTGTTCCGGTCGCAGCTAAAGTAATAGCAGCATTCATCATTGGCTGAGATGTTTGTGTTATGAGAGAAGGAGTTCTATCGCCACGAATCAAAAGTCGATAGCCTTGTAGTGCATTAAGATTTGTTGCATCAGTATTGGGTATGGCTTCCCATCCTGTTCCAATCAATCTAGCGTTGTCATAGGTAAACAAGGATGGACTCCCGGAGGCCGTCGCATCAAATCCGTTTGCTCCTGCGGATGAACCGGTGATATGAGTCGATTCTTGCCAATTGTTGCTGATAAATTCATCGGTTGTAACACTCGGCGTTAAAAACCGAAAAGCTCTTTTTCCTTGAGCAATATAACGCTCCACGGTAACTTTACCGGTAATAGCACTACCGGAGGGCAGTGGTGCAATAATGGCAGACCCCGAGGAGTTCGAAATTAAGGTAAGGTTGTCATTCGCATGTAAAACACCATTTGAAACGGAAAGAACCCCTGTAACATTAACCCTATTATTCAATAAACTAGTCCCGGCGTGAGCTATTTCTAAATTTTTAATAAATGTAGTGCCGGAGCCTTCATACGATACTGCTCCGGAAAACTTTAAAGAGGCATCAAGGAAAGTAATCGTTCCATTGTTAACTATTGTCCCTCCGGTAAGCGATAAAACCGGTGAACCAGTAGTTACGATGTATGCAGCATTGGTAACCGTTACGTTTTGTGCAGCCAAATAACCGCTGGCAGCGAGCACAGTAACCGTTGTTAAGAAGTAATTTTTAAATGTCATAGATATAGTTTGAATTGTGATGCTTACTGAGTGTGATTAGAAAAAAGAAACGAAATGAAAGTACAATCAGTTCATCATGACGCACAATCTGAAAATCACAATGCAAACTAAACCTTATTTTTCGAGATTAAAAATCACGTACTTCCGGTATGTAGCTATTTACAACTATTTTTAAAAGATATACAACAAAAGAGAGAACACTTGGAATGCGTATAAAACATTGCAAAAGATAAAAAAAACATAATTACGCTGAAATTAAGCGATATAATTAAACTTCTTTTATCCGCTCGGTGTAATGATGTAATGCTCGATTATTATGGTTTTATTTTCTGCGAATAATCGAATTTTATGAAAAGTAAACGTAGTATTTTGTTCGTCTTTGATGAAAATTCGAATTAAATCAAATAATTTTTCAAAAAAATTACTGAACCAGTGGTTAAATTATTTTAAAATTGAGCTACACCCAACGGGTTGCTTTTAATTTTTGTACAACTCCTTTCACTGTATAAATAATTATTAAAGCAGCTAAATAAACAAAGTCAAAGCAAAGTGAATTGCAAGGAATTAATCTCTTAAAATCCTAACGCTTTTTTATAAAGTGGAAACGATAGTTAAAAATTATAATTTTAACCTTACAGTCATTTTTTTTAAATAATTACCACCTAATTAGATTTTTAACGAAAATAAAACTAAGTTTCCTTTCGATAGTTTTTAGTCAATTTTGGATGCTTTGACAAACAGAGTGAAGAAAATGCATCGGAATAAAACCAAGTAAAACGACAAAACATCGAACTAGTTAAATTGTAGTTCTGCACCTACCCCATTTAAAAAGTTATTAATATTTCATGAATTATAAGGATGTAATTTTAGTTGTAAGTGCACTACTGGGATTGATTACCATTTTTTTAATTGGCACACGATACAAGGAAAATCAGCACACAAATATCTATTTAATTGCTATTTTCTTGTTAAACTCCATTCGTTTTTTATTTAATGGTATTCCGGATTTTTCGGAGCAAACAAACATAAAAAGACAACTGGATTTATTATATTTTGTTAGCATCTCACCAGTCGCTTTTTTATATTTTAAAAAATCGATAAACCATGAAAAAAGTTCTACTAAGATAGATTTTTACCATTTTTTTTTACCTGCGATTTTATTTTTAGTGATAAACAATTTTATAAGTGCTTCCTTGGATATAAAAGAACTAAAAATAAGAACCAGTATTTTAATTTTTTTTAATTTATTTTATGTTGTAAAATCATATTTTATTTTAAAAAAATCAGTTTGGAATCGAAATAGTGAAATACTGGTAAAAAGTCAACAAAATGTGTTTGTGAAAAAATGGTCCTGCCTTTTGTTTGGTTTCTTGATCTTAATTTTTTTAATTTATTTTCTTAACTTACTGCTTTTAAAAACACAATTTTGGTTTCATTATACGAGTGAATTTCTTCTGTTTTCCGGAATAATGTGGACCTTTCTCTACCTAAAAGTTATCTATTCGCCCGAATTTTTGTATGGATACGATATGTTTCAAAACAAAATAAAAGAATACAACAAACATAAAATTATATTTGATAACATTTGGTCTACAAAAACCATAATTCCCGTAACTAATTTGCAAGATAAAAGACTTAAAGAAATAATAGAGGGTGAAATTGACAATTACATTTTGTGTATTGAAAAATTAGCATTAAACAAAGATTTATATTTTTCTGAATCGTTCAAAATACAAGATTTATCATTTAAATTGGACATCCCAAAAAGTCACATTACTTATGTATTTAAATACCACTCTAAAATTAGTTTTAACGATTTTAAGAAAATTATACGCATAAAAAAAGTGATTCATTTAATCGACGACGGCTACCTTAAAAATAATACGTTTGATGCATTAGCAAATGAAACTGGCTTCGCATCCTACAGTGCTTTTTTTAAAACTTTTAAAAATAGTATGGGTATTTCACCAAAAGAGTATTATGTAATACGCCAGCAAAAATTACAGTGACCATAAATAAAATGACAACGTTTACCGAACACTCATCCGGCTTTATTATAAATCTAACGTAGTGACTGACAAGATCTGCTGACCTCAATAACAATAATAAGACCGAAAGTCAACGCGTAAAAAATAATTTTCGGAGAAGTATTCTAACTATACCGCACCACTCCCTAATCCTTTCGGGTAGTTTTTATTGTAGAATAGATTGAAACTATTAAAATGTAAATGAATTTATTACAATCAAAAAACTTAAGAATTCCATAATCAAATAACTCTTCTCTGCCAGGTTGAATGTTTTAGTCCTTCGTTCGCCACACCTTCCCAACCCTCCAAAAGTTTTTGTATGCCAGAAGTTTGTCACTCCGATAGATAAATAGTTCAAGGCAACAAAAACTTTTCCCCAAGCTTCTTTACATAATGTGGCATTATAATTCATAAAGAATACCGCGATACTGCGAAGACCAATCGAATTTGAAAGGTGAGTGGATAAATTATTTACAAAATTCATTATATCATTCAGACTACACAAAAACCGTCTTTAGTCCAAGTATTCCTAAAGCCAATGCTGCCTTTTGCTTCATTTCGCTAATTTCATTTAAAAACACAGTATTTAAATAAATTAAAAATAACAGCGATAATCGCCGTTGAAATAAATTTACGCAAATTAAATAATTTACACTGCCTTTGCATAACGGCAATTAACACCGCAATAAGCTAAACTTTTAAATTATGGCTTTAAATGTTATACGAAGAAAAGAGTTATATAAAATAATGCCCGAGGGTTTAATAGCCACTCACAAATGGCTTATGGAAAATAATTTAACGCGTCACGCAATAGATAATTTGGTTAAAAGTAATCAATTAGAATCTATCAGCAAAGGGATTTATGTTAGAAATGTTAGCAAAATATCCTGGCAATCAGTGGTTTTCTCTTTGCAATCAATAATAAAGACAGATTTGGTTGTAGGTGGTTTAACATCACTTGAAATGCAAGGTTTATCACATTACTTATCTTTTTCTGAAAATAAAACAGTGCATTTATTCGGAAATGATGTATTGCCGGAATGGGTTAAGAATTTAAACTTGAATGTGAAATTTGTTAGACATACTACCAATAGTTTATTTGCTAAAAATTCAGGAGAAATCGGACAATTACATCCTTTTACGTCAGAAAGGGATTGGGATAATGACGATAGAAAATTAATCGTATCAACTCCTGAAAGAGCGTATCTTGAAGTATTAGTAGACGTGCCACAAAAAATTACTTTTGAACACGCAAATCAATTAATGCAAGGGCTAACAACATTGTCGCCTAGAAATCTTCAAAAAACATTAGAATGGTGTCAAAATGTAAAAGTAAAACGGCTTTTCTTTTGGTTTGCAGACCGTCAAAATTATGTTTGGTTAGGTAAAATAAATAGAGAAAGTATAACATTAGGTGCTGGAAACAGAATGCTCATAAAAGGCGGAAAATTAGATACTAAATATAAAATAACAGTTCCAGCATGGATATAGACCTAAACAATATATACCGCAGACAAGTGCAACTTTTAGTGCGTGTTTTACCATTGGTAGATACCGAAAAATGTTTTGCATTAAAAGGTGGTACTGCAATAAATCTATTTTACAGAGCTTTGCCTCGACTTTCGGTTGACATCGATTTGCTATACACTCCTATGGATGATCGAGAAACAGCATTGATAAATAGTAGAGCTGCTTTATCAAGAATAAGCAAATTGATACAACACAAAATACTGGGTACTAAAGTACAAAACACACACGATCAAAGCGATGCACTAAGATTAATTGTAAGTCATTAATTTAGAATTTTCATTTCCTAAATTTAAATTAAACTGTAATTTTTATTTACATATCCATTCAATACAAAAATCATCAATAGAACAAAAAGTCTACGTGATTTTATCTCGCTAAAGCAAAATTTTAGTACTATTTGAAAATAATCAGTTTAAAATAGACTACTTATTTTGCAAATAGTTTACAAATTTATGTGTAACTACATATAAATAAGATATTTAAATCAATTATTCCAACTTTTTCAAACTCAATAATAGTCGTAAATCAGACTCAAAAAAGTTCGAAATAACTCCCCTCTTCTCCACTAAAAACCCTGTAAAACATTGATTTACAGGGTTTTTTTATAAGATATTATCTAGATCGTTATTTGACCTCAGAAAAAGTACCAAAAGACATTTGATCTTTATCGGTTGTAGTAATTTTAGCAAATAAAAATTGATCTTTATCTCTGAAATAATGAAGTAATTGATTAACATAACGCACTTTAACTCCGGGACGAATGTCATCGTAAAAATGAAATGAAATGGTTCTGGCTAACTCTTCATTATTAAAAAGATAATTCCATTTGAAAAATCCATTATATAAGCCGGTTTGGACGAATAAATCGCCATTCCCTTGAACTAAACCAAAAGATTGAAACAATTCTGCTTCACCAATGGTGCCTTTTGGAAAAGGACTCGTTTTCTTCAATTTTCCGTCAAATCCTAACGTAAACATGAAAGAAGGTCCGAAAAGAAATTTCTTTTCAGGAAAACCCATAGTTCCCGGAGTTGGCTTTGGAGTAACATCTACTTTTGCTTCCGTAAAGACATATATTTCATCGTTTTGTAATAAAACGTCTCTTACTAATGCTGTTTCAATAGAAATCTCTGAATTAAAACCCTTTATTTCATTGTTTGCTAAAATGCTACCGCTTTTTAAATCGTAAACCATCAAATGACCAAAATCACCTCTTCTAATTCCTTTAGAAGGATAGTTAAATGCCAATAAATAATCTTGATCACCAATAGAGAAAGGATAGGGATCGTGAAGTTTAAGGTTTTCACCCACTATGATGTCTTTTTGTCCCTGAGCTGTTATTTCAACAAGATAATTATCTAATTTATAACTATAAGGAATGCGGAGCAAAACAGCATTTCCTGAATTTGTTACCACCAAAGAACGAGTGAAAAATCCTAAATCAAATTGAACTTCTTTCTGCCATTCTACCGCAAGTGTTTGACCATTTAGTGCAAACAAATGATTGATTTCGGCTTCTTTTTTAGAGGCCGGTACTTTATAATGCAACAAGATTCGGCTGCCATTTGGCGATCTTTTTACGGCCACATCACCTGATTTATATGCGGATGCAATGGGATATTCGGTAATAATGGTACTAGTAAACTGCTGCGATGCTTTGTCAAAAACATGCTGGTAAATTACATCACGTTTTGCCTTTGAGGAATAACTTTGTGTAAAAACGACCGCTCGATCTGTTCCCAAATCAAATGAACCTAAAAAATTATGAAGGGTTCCTCCTCCTTCCAGTTCAGGAAAACGGTGTTTGATGGTTTCAACTAAATTATTTTTTTGATCAAACTTTCGCAATAAAATTTGATTACTGGCCATCATCCCAGTGGTATTTAGAACCGTTAACAAATAATAATTATAATTGTCAACCAACACCAATTTAGGCTCTAATTCATTTTTAACATCAAAATCAAAGCGGGCTCCCCACGCCGGTTTTTGACCATATAATTGGCTTGCAAAAATGAATAGTAATGTTGTCAACAAAAGTTGCTGTACTTTATTTTTTATAGATTTCATTTTCTAATGCTTTTAATTCTTGTTCTTCATCATAACTTAACTTTATGCTGATTAAATTTTCTTGTAATTCATTTAAATATTTTTCAGCCACATCTTTTTTTCCTAAAGCTAAATGTAAACGAATCAGATTGAAATAAATATATTCTCCTATTTTAGCATTAAACGCAGATTTCGAATCTTTTTTAAACTCCACTTTTTGTAAGGTTGACAACCAGATATCAATTCCTTTTTGCATACCATTAAAAGCAGCTTCTGTTCGAACAGGGTCAGCAGGCTGAATTTTCTTCAGGTTGGTCGTTACATAGATATGAGCTTTCTCTAAATCATCATAATCACCTTTGTTTTTAACTTTGTCTAACTTAACGGTTCTTTTAACCGATTGGTAACCAAATTCATCATTCAAAAATTGATTAACAAACGTCATCACTTTTTTCAAATGATTTTTCTCTTCCAACGATTTATTTATATTGTTGGTGGGAACAGAGGATAAAAATTTATATTCCGTAAAAAACTTTTGATTTGTTTTTTCCTGACCATTTACTTTTACAATTAATGTTGTAGGCTGATTAACAAAAGATTGACCTGCATTATCTTGAAATTGAACAGCACTTATGGTCAATTGAACATCCAAATAAGACCCTTCTTTGGAAAAACCATCGATGATTATTTGAGAAGCCAACACATTGTTATCAACAATTACATGATTATTTAAATTGGGTTCCTGATAAACAGGCGGTGCCGGCTTATAATACGTTGGAGTTACAGGAATAACTAACTTTGGTCCTTTCCCTTGATCGGTAATCGTCATTCTTTCCAGTAAAGTTAATTTTTTGTGTTCAGCAGATTCTAACTCATAACGTTCTTTTGCTTTGGCAACTTCCACATCATGATCTTTTAATTTTTTTTGAAATTCTGCCTCGCTTTTTTTAACAACACCATCATATTCAGCCAAGGCCGTTTGACGGTCTTTTTTTGCTTTGTTTATCACATCCTCAGCAGTGACATTATAAGGTGAATTCACCGTTACGTTATAAAAACGAGTTGAAACTTCTGTTTGGTTTTTAGGATTTTTGAGCATTTCAAATTCAACTTGTTCAGCTGAAATGTTTTGTGCTTGTAGCGTTACACAGCAAATTAATGATAATAGTATTTTGTACATTTCTTTTATTTTCTACAAAAGTAAGGTTATTTTATTAGTTACCGGTATTTATATAAATTAGTCGCTCATCTTGAATTTGCTATTTTTGTATCTTGTAATAGAGTTCTCTTTCACAGCAAAATCAATCATTTAAAAGTAACAAAAACAAAGCATGTCTTTTTGAAAAGTTGGAAGATTGCACTAGTAGTTTATTGAGAACGCTTTCTATTCTAAAAAATTAATCCTCTAGATTCTGATTTCTGCCAATTTCATCAATCGTCTCAATTTCAACCTGAATCATTTTATTCCATTTATTTTCTAAAAGTTTATAAAAACCCCAACACCCCAATAAACCAAACGGAATAGAAATATAGCCAATAGATTTATCTAAAAAACCTTCATACCCCAAAGAAAAAATCAATTCTAATCCCATTATAATAAACGCAAATAGAAAAGTTGATACATAATAGACAAAAACACCCAAAATTGCATAAAGCCATTCGTTTTGTTTATGTTTTTCTGCCAGTGTGTAGAAATATTTTCCCAAAAAATAAATAAAAAGTAAACTTAGCATAGCTGTAAAAAATTGGTTCCCACTTCAAAAATAACTTTTTTACAGATAAAACAAGGTTTGTAATTTGTAAAAATATCATTTTCTACCTAAATAATTCTTAACACATCTTGTCCTTCCTTCATTTTTAGTAATTTTGGCAAAATTATACTTTTGAGAACTATTCTTTTTATCGTTTTCTGTTTGATAAGCTTTCAACAAAGTTGGGGACAAAAAAGCAAAGAAATCTTTGTGGAATACTCCGAATTTTTTGATGTGGATGAAGATTTATACCCGGATGCTGTTTTGCTAACCGGAAATGTTCGCGTTAGTCATGACGGAGCAGTGCTATTTTGCAACAAAGCTTATTTGTTTAAAAAAGAAAATTACATCAAAGCGTTTGGCGATGTGCGAATGATTCAAGGCGACACCATCACCATGACCAGCACGTATGCCGAATATAATGGCGAAAACAAACAAGCGTATGCTTCCGGAAATGTGATTATGAGTTCGCCAAGCTCTACTTTAAAAACTGAAGTACTGAATTTTGACCGAAATGCGCAACAAGCGTTTTACAAAACCGGCGGAACTGTAACTGATAAAGAAAACACACTCATTAGCCAAGCTGGAACTTATGTAATTCAGCAAAAAATGTATCAATTCAGAAATGCTGTGACTATTACTAATCCAAAATATGTAATCAAAACCAATCATTTAGATTACTATGAAAATGTAAGTCATGCCTATCTTTTTGGTCCCTCAACCATCACGAGCGAGGCTAATTATATTTACACCGAAAAAGGCTTTTATGATACGAAGAAAAACTTTTCTCACTTTGTAAAAAACTCCTATATCAAATACAACAATCGATTGATCGAAGGAGATAGTTTGTATTATGATCGAAATCGAGAATTTGCCTCTGCTACTCGAAATGTAAAAGTAACCGACTCCATCAACAACAGCATTGTGAAAGGCCATTATGGCGAGGTGTATCGTGAAAAAGATTCGTTAATGATGACCAAACGAGCTGTAGCAATGACACTAGTTGAAAAAGATACGTTATATATCCACGGAAAAAAATTAATTGTTACCGGAAAACCCGAAAACCGTGTAGTTCGAGCATTTAATAAGGTACGCTTTTTTAAAATTGATATGAGTGGAAAATGTGATTCGCTTCATTCCGACGAAAAAACAGGTCTTACCAAATTGATGAAAAATCCCGTGATGTGGAATTTTGATAACCAAATGACGGGAGACCTTATGCACTTAATTTCAAATAAAGAAACAGAAAAGCTCGATTCGTTGAAAGTGCTAAACAATACATTCATTGCTTCAAAAGATACTATTGGTACAGGCTATAATCAAGTGAAAGGCTTAAATCTCTATGGTAAATTCAGAGATAATAAATTGTATGAAGTTGATGTGGTAAAAAATACTGAAGTGATTTATTACATGCGAAACGAAAACCAAGAACTGATTGGTATCAACAAAAGCAAAAGCAGCAGTATCAATATGACACTAGACGGCAACCAAATTAATACCATTACGTTTTTTAAACAAGTAGAAGGAGAAATTTACCCCGAAGAAGAACTTCCGGAAAACGCACGAAAACTCAGGGGATTCATATGGCGTGGCGACGAAAGAATTAAGACCAAAGACGATATTTTTCCGCCTGAAGAAAATGAATATGACGAACAAATGAAAAAAGATAAAGAAGTAGAAGATACTCTAGAATTGGTACCAATGGAGGTTCGCAAAGAAACGTTGGAAGGCCAAGAAACGGAAAAAGACAGTTAAAAATGTTGCGGGTTGCGAGTTTCGGGTTGAAAGTTTATTCCTGACTCATCACCCATTACCCATCACCCATTACCATTTATGAAAGAAGATTTCCTTAAATACCAAGCTCAAACTTCACCCTATCCACTTGCGATGGAAGTTTCGCATGCCAAAGGAAGTTACATTTATGACACCAACAACAAAAAGTATTTAGATTTTGTGGCAGGCGTTTCGGCGTGCAGTTTAGGGCATCAGCATCCGAGAGTCAATCAAGCCATCAAAGATCAATTGGATAAATATTCACATGTCATGGTTTATGGCGAATATGCTCAACATCCAGCTGTTGAATTTTGCAAATTGTTGGCCGCAAATATGCCGGAGCCACTCAACAAAACCTATCTTGTAAATTCCGGAACCGAAGCCACCGAAGGTGCATTAAAACTCGCCCGAAGAGTAACCGGCAGAAGTCAGCTCATCTCCTGTTTCAATGCTTATCACGGCAATACAATGGGTGCGATGAGTGTCATGGGCTTTGAAGAACGCAAACAAATTTTTCGTCCGCTAATTCCGGATGTGGATTTTATTACGTTTAATAATTTGGAAGACATCCAAAAAATAACAACCAAAACCGCCGGAGTAATTTTAGAGAGTATTCAAGGTGGAGCCGGTTTTATTCAACCTGAAAATGGTTTTTTAACCAAAATCAAACAAAGATGTGACGAAGTAGGTGCCTTATTAATTATAGACGAAATCCAACCTGGATTCGGTAGAACCGGAAAAATGTTTGGTTTTGAAAACTATAATGTTGTGCCTGACGTAGTTATTATGGGAAAAGGAATGGGTGGCGGAATGCCGGTGGGTGCTTTTACTGCCAAAGCCGAATACATGGATTTATTGAGTCACGACCCAAAATTAGGCCATATTACCACTTTTGGCGGACATCCTGTCATAGCCGCAGCTTGTTTGGCAACCCTGCGAGAAGTCACTGAAACTAGCCTAATGGCTCAAACGTTGGAAAAAGAAGAGCTCTTTAGAGAACTTTTGGTACATCCTTTGATAAAAGAAATAAGAGGAAAAGGATTAATGTTGGCCGCAATGGTGGAAACAGCGGAAATTACAAACGAGGTAATTTTTAAATGCCAAGACAAAGGATTAATTCTTTTTTGGTTGCTTTTTGAAGGAAGAGCAATCCGAATTACACCACCGTTAACGATTTCTGAAGAGGAAATTAGAGAAGGTTGTGCAATTATAGTAGAAGCTTTAAATGAAATGGTATAAATTGGTAATAGGTTATTGGTAATGGGTAATAGGTTTTAATCCTTTACAAATCAATCACCTTTTACCCTTTACCTTTCACCAACTAATCTTCCGCAAAACCTGTTAATTAAATTGTTTACAACAATTCAACAAAAAAATAGAATCAGAGCATTCCTTTTCTAATTTAGAGAAGGATAATTTTTAAACAATCGAGTATGCATTTAAGTCACGAAGAAGACGATTACAACGTATCCTTGTCGAGATTTGAATCGATGTTGAAAACCAACAAAGTTTTCTTTTTCGATTCCGAGGAATTTGAAGAAATTATTCTTCACTATCTTGATATGGGCAAAGCATCGCTGGCCAAAAAAGCCTTGAAATTAGCTCTCGAACAACATCCAAGATCAACCGGTTTAAAATTGGTTCAAATTGAAATGTTGATTTATGATGACAAACTTGAAGTAGCCGAAAAAATGCTCAACGAGTTGTATGCCATTGAACCCCACAATGAAGAGATTTACATTCAAAAAGCAAATATTTATTCTAAACGGGATCAACACGAAAAAGCGATTGAAGAATTAGAAAAAGCATTAGAATTTACCGATGATTATGCTGATGTCTTTAATTTAATGGGAATGGAATACCTGTTCATGGATAATTTAGAATTGGCAAAATACAATTTTATAAAATGTTTAGAAGTAGATGTCGAAGACCAAGCTGCGTTGTATAATGTGGTCTATTGTTTTGAATTTTTAGATCAACAAAAAGAGGCCATTGTCTATCTAGAAAATTATATTGACAAAAATCCGTACAGTGAAATCGCTTGGCACCAACAAGGTCGATTAAGTTATAGCATTAAAAACTACGAAAACGCATTGCGTTGTTTTGATTATGCCACTTTAATTGATGACGAATTTATTGGTGCTTTTATGGAAAAAGGCAAATCACTCGAAAAACTGAAACGTTTTGAAGAAGCTATTGAAGCTTTTAATCGCACAATTGAATTAGAAGATCCAACGTCATATGCTTTGTTACGAATTGGAAAATGTCATGAAAAGTTAGGCAATAAAGCCGAAGCAATTAAATTTTACAATCAAACCGTCCACGAAGATCCGTTGTTGGATAAAGGTTGGATAGCCATCACTGATTTCTATATTCGATTAAAAAATTATCAAAAAGCATTGTTTTATGTAAATAAAGCCTTAGCAATTGATAATGAAAATCAGTTGTATTGGAAGCGATATGCCAACATTAACCGCCAAATGAATTTTTATGAAGAAGCAGAATTTGGTTATCGAAAAGCTGTAGAATTTGGCGACACCCAACTAGACACTTGGTTATTTTGGGTCGATATTCTCCAGTTTTTAGGCGAATTTGATAGTGCGATTCAAACGTTATTACAAGCAGCTGAATTTTTCCCGGACGAATATCAAGTAGAATATCGTTTGGCCGGAATGTACTATCTGTTACAACAAAACGACAAAGGAAAATTCCACCTTACCAACGGACTACGTCTAAATAGCAATAACAGCACTTTAATCGCTGAATTATTTCCGGTGGTTTGGAACAAAAAAATTGTTCAAAATGTAATTACAAAACATTTAAAATCTTAGGCTAATTTAGAATATAATTATAAAAAATTTCCCTAATTTGCGTTCCGTTTCAATAGCGGAACGCATTTTTTTATGAGAAAACTTTTCCCCGATTATTTTTTAATAACGCTCAAAGGTTTAGCGATGGGAGCGGCCGACGTGGTTCCGGGAGTTTCCGGTGGAACAATTGCTTTTATTTCAGGTATTTATCAGGAACTTATTGACAGTATTAACAAAGTTGATTTATCTTTTTTCTCTTCTTGGAAAAAAAACGGGTTCAAAATCGCTTGGCAACAAATTAATGGTAGTTTTTTATTAGCTCTTGTTTCAGGAATTGCCATCAGCATTTTGTCACTTTCCAAAGTGATTACGAATCTTTTGGCAACACAACCCATTTTGGTTTGGTCGTTTTTCTTTGGATTAGTAATTGCCAGTATCTTTTTTGTGGGAAAACAAATTACAAAATTTAATGTACCCTCCTGGTTAGCTTTTATTGTGGGAACTGCTCTCTCCTACTACATCACGATTGCAGAACCTTTTGCATCACCCGATAGTTATTTTTACCTATTTATTTCCGGATTTATAGCCATTATTGCGATGATTTTACCGGGGATTTCTGGAGCTTTTATTTTATTATTGATGGGCTCATATACCGTAGTCATTGGAACTATTAATTCATTCAGAGAAGCTATTTTGGGAATGAACATGCAACTTTTGGGACAAGCTATTTTGAAATTAGGTACATTTGCTATTGGTGCCATTTTAGGGCTCAAGTTGTTTTCAAAAGTGTTGCATTGGATGTTCGACAATCAACGAAATGCAACCTTAGCTTTGCTTACCGGATTTATGTTAGGCTCACTCAACAAAGTTTGGCCTTGGAAAAAGGTCATTTCAACCCGAATTGACTCACATGGAAACGAAGTTCCTTTTATGGAAAAAAGCATTCTTCCACATTACTTTGAGGGAGAAAATCACCTAATCATGGCAATTGTGTTGATGGTTTTCGGGTTTTTAACTATATTTATTCTTGAAAAAGTAGCTGTAAAATTCTCTAAATAAATGCAAGTCCAACGTTCCTTTTCCGATAAAATATATCTTGTCCTAAAAGGGATTGCAATGGGATTGGCCAACAAAATTCCCGGCGTTTCCGGCGGAGTTGTGGCTTTTGTAGCCGGTTTTTATGAAGAATTTATTTATTCGTTTAAGCGTGTGAATAAAACTGCTTTTAAATTTTTAATCGCAGGAAGATTCAAAAGTTTTTATCGTTATATCAATGGTCCATTTTTGTCACTATTGATTCTGGGTATAATCATCAGTTTTTTTAGTATTTCAAAAATATTAGACTTTTTACTAACGCGATATGAAATTCAAGTTTGGGCATGTTTTTTCGGCATGATCATTGGCTCCATCTATTACATCAATAAAGATTTTGAAGGAGCTTGGACAAAAACAGCCAGAACGGCACTAATTTTTGGGGCATTACTCGGAATTGGCATCAGTTTTTTTGATCCAGCAACCGAAAATTCAAATCTGCTTTTTGTGTTTCTATGTGGCATTATTAGCGTGTCGGGAATGACTTTACCCGGTCTTTCCGGTTCGTTTATCATGATGTTGATGGGAAATTATGTGTTGCTTTTAGTAGATTCTGTTAATTCATTATATGATACAATAGCTGATATGTTTGTAGGCGATTTCAGTTTTGTTGACAACCCTGCTCGTATACATTTGCTTAAAGTTTTAGTTTCCTTTACACTTGGTTCGTTAACTGGTCTAGTTACGTTTTCTAATTTACTAAGCTATTTGATTAAACATTTTAAGAAAGTAACTTATGCCTCTATTTTAGGCTTTATCATTGGTTCACTAGGAGTCGTTTGGCCCTGGAAACATAAAATTTATGCCACACAAAATGGAAATCTTCTTGTTGATAGAAACGGAAATCATATTGTGGCAACGTATAAACGATATTTACCCGAAATGTCAGCAGATACGTATTGGGCTGTTTTTTATATAATGGTGGGAATAGTACTTGTTTTAGCATTAGAATGGTATGGAGCACGAACACGAAAAAAATAGACTTTTTGGTCTGATTGGAAAAAATATTGGTTACTCATTTTCAAAAAAATATTTTACAGATAAATTTGAAAAGGAAGAACTGACGGACTGTTTATATGAAAATTTTGATTTACAAGCGATTTCTCAATTTCCTAAGATCATTAGAGAAAATCCAACCTTAAAAGGATTAAACGTTACCATTCCTTACAAAGAAAAAATTATTCCTTTTTTAGACAAATTGAACAAAAAAGCGACTAAAATTGGAGCAGTCAATTGCATTAAAATCACTAAAAAGGGCAAGTTAAAAGGTTATAATACTGATTATTATGGTTTTAAAAAATCATTGGAACCGTTATTGCAACCGCATCATCAAAAAGCATTGATTTTGGGTACAGGTGGAGCTTCGAAAGCCATCGCTTTTGCCTTGGAAGAGTTGGGTATTTTGTACACTTTTGTCTCGCGAAGCAAGAGGGAAGATGCCTTAGATTATAAATTCATTAATGCTACTACGTTTGATAATTATCAGCTCATAATCAATTGCACTCCGATCGGAACGCATCCTAACATTGAAGAATGTCCACCAATTCCGTATGATTTTTTTACGGAGGAGCACATTGCATTTGACTTGATTTATAACCCCGAAGAAACCGAATTTTTAAAACGTGCGAAAGCCAAAAATGCCGTGACTAAAAACGGTCATGAAATGCTGGTTTTACAGGCGGAAAAGGGTTGGACGATTTGGAACAAATAGGGTTAGTTTTGTTTTAAGTTTCAAGCTATTGGAAAATCGCTTCGCTTTTTTTAATAGCACACGGATAAGACGTATAAAACCGATTTTCACAGACTTGATCGCTTTGATAGCTTTGCAATAATTGATTTTCAAGGATTCGCTTTGAGAACAATTTCGTTCTTGAAACTTGAAACCTGAAACTCCAAACCCAACTACATCTCCCTTCTAGCCCCGATTGAAGTGGAAATCATCTTTGGCAAAGTTTTTAACTTTTCCAAAGATATTGTAACGGAAAGCGGGAACATGGTTACCTGAAAATGCCCAAGCCATTCGCTCCAAAAAAAACTAAAAACAACTTTAAAAGTCTGATTTCTTTGAATTTTGCTCACTCTTTATTATCTTTCGCCTTTATTTATATGAACCTTAAACATTTGTTCGATGTTAGAAGAAAAGAATGATAACCTGTCGCCTATTGAGAATGAGACAGATGGAAACCAAGAAAACGTTTTGAAAAGCGGGGCAGAAGCGACTGTTGAAGCTGTTTCTGAGGAAGTTGTAACTGAAAACACAGCTCCGATTGAGGAAGATGTAGTGGTTGAAATTTCTACCGAAGAATTGGCCGATGATAGTTCGGAAACAGAAAGCGAACACCAAAAAGCATTGAATGCGATTGATGATTCGAATGCGGAAGAAAGTGAAGACGAAACGTTGAAAGACCGCCATGTTATTCCTTTATTGGATTATCATGCAATGTCGATGGAAGCCTTAGTTGATGAATTGGAAAAGCTTTCTACGGTTGAAAAAATCATGTCGATTAAGGAACATGTTGAGGAAATTAAAAAAGAGTTTTTATCAAAATACACTCATTTTATTGATGAAAAAAGAGAAGAGTTTGTAGCTGAAAATCCGGATACAACAGAAGAGTTTGAGTATCATTTACCTTTGAAAGCCAAATTTGATTTGTTCTACAAACTGATTAAAGGTAAGCAAAATGCTCATTTTAAAAGTTTGCAAAACAATTTACAAGCTAATTTGAACAGACGATTAGCCATTGTAGAAGAAATCAAAAACCTCATTAATCCGCAGGAAAACATTAAAGATACGTTGAAACACTTTAATGAATTGCGAGAAGAATGGCGAACAATTGGGTCGATTCCGCGAGATAAATATAACCATGTGTGGAATAATTATCATTTTCATGTGGAAAATTTTTATGATTATTTGCATTTAGATCGTGAAGCGAGAGATTTAGATTTTAAGCATAACTTAGAGCTAAAACAAAAAATTATTGCACGCGTAGAAGAACTGGTGAACGAGGAAGATGTGACCAAAGCTTTCCGTGAATTACAAGATTTACACCGTATTTGGAAAGAAGAAATTGGGCCGGTTGACAGAGAACACCGTGAGGAAATCTGGAATCAATTTAGTGCGTTAACAAAGCAAATGCACGATAAACGCGAAGGTTTGTTTGCTGGTCTCAGAGAAAAAGAAACAGAAAATTTAGAAAAAAAGAAAGCCATTATTGCAGAAATTGAAGAATTGGCAAAAGTAGAAGTTACAGCTCACTCACAATGGCAAGGCTATATTGAAAAAGTAGAAGCGTTACGCAATGCTTTCTTCTCTGCCGGGAAAGTTCCGAGTGAAGTAAATGAAGATACTTGGGCTGAATTTAAAACGGCTGTTCGCAATTTTAATTCGCATAAAAATGCGTTTTACAAAGACATTAAAAAGGACCAGAACGATAATTTGAATAAGAAAATGGCTTTGGTTGAAAAAGCAAAAGCCATGAGTTTGAGCGACGATTTTACTGCCACTACTCCATTGATGAAACAAATTCAGGAAGAATGGAAGCTAATTGGTCATGTTCCAAGAAAATATTCTGACAAGGTTTGGAAAGAATTTAAAGATGCTTGTAATCAGTATTTTGACCGTATGAAAGCAACAAGAAACGATGCTAACTCGGAAGAAATTGAAGCGTTTGACAAGAAAAAAGCCTACTTAGATTCGATGAAAGATTTTGAATTGATTGGGGATCACAAAACTGATTTAGATGCCATTAAAGCGCACATTGAACAGTGGAAATCGTTTGGAAAAGTGCCTTTTTCCAGAAGACATATTGAAGGAAAATTCAATAAAATTCTGGATGCCTTGTTTGAAAAATTAAGTTTGAGTAAGAAAGACAGCGATATGATGCGTTTTTCTAACAAATTAGAACAACTAGCCGGTTCAGATGACAGTAGAAAATTGGAAGGCGAAAAGATTTTTATTATTCGTAAAATTGACGAAGTACAATCAGAAATCTTTCAGTTGGAAAATAATATTCAGTTTTTCACACATGCCAAAAAAGATAATCCACTGGTGAAAGAAGTTTTTAAAAATATCGAAAAACATAAAGACGAATTGCAAACATGGAAAGATAAATTGAAACAATTGCGGAATTTATCGCAAGAATAATCATCCTATTTTGACATACAAAACCATTCTATACTAGGATGGTTTTTTTTATGGATTAAATACAAACATATCAAACTTAATGATACATTTGCAACGTGAAATGGTTTAAAAATAGTGTTGCGTTAGCCAGTCTTTTGATGCTCTTTGTTTGGGGTGTAAAAGACAATACGTTTGTTGTAGAAAATAGTGCTCCAACTTCGCAAACGGTTCGTTCTATTGAAATAGTTAAAGTGGTTGGCACAAAACAAACCATTGCAGAACATCAGTTTCAAAGTGTTGTAAAGAATAATTCTGCTTTTTTATTATCTTTTTCACCTTTTATTCTTGCGGAAAGCAGCACATTTTTACTTTCAAAATTTACTTCCTTTTTATCAAGGCAAGATCACAATCGTTGTGAAAAAGTTTCTAAACTCTTGTTTCCCTATCATTTTTTTTGGTGATTTAATCGGTTTTCTCGGTTAATCAATTGCTGTAAATAAAATTTACGGCTCGTTTATAATTTACTTAAAAAAATAAAAAAAATGGAAACATCCACCACTTTAATTGGGTTAGTACTAGTATTGATTACTATTCTACCCATCGCCTTTTTATTGAGAAATCAACACATCAATAAATCAAAAATTGAAAACATTTTAAAACAATATAGTCAAGGAAACGCAAAAGCTTTCACTGTTCGAGATACGATAAATAATAAAATTGTTGCCTTTGACGAACAAAACAAAAAGTTATTGTTAATTGATATGAATGCTAAACCGGAATTGGTCACTTTTGCTGATTTGAATGAAATTGCTCATTGCGAAATTCATCGAAAAGTGGAACATTCGCAAACTGCAAACAAAAAAGAACTAGTTACAAAAGTTGAAGTTGTTTTAGAAAAAAAAGCAGACAAAACCAAAATTCCGTTTAAGTTTTATGATTTTGAGTATGAAAAACCAATTCAAATTACTCATTTTAGGGATAATCAATTGGCAGAAAAATGGCTTGATGTGATTAAAAAAGCAATTTAATAGTAGTTATTTGTTTGTGTAATTTCCTTTTCTGATTTATCGGAAAAGGATTTTTTATTTAAATTAAAATCAACACGGCAATTGCGATGAAAACTACAATTTGAAACCATTTTAAAAACAAGGCAAAATGATTATTATTTCGAATGAAAACAGTAAGACTATCCGCCAAAATACTTACCAAAGAAAAAATCACAAATGCTTGGAGCATAAATAAAAAACCAAGTAAATAAATTTGTTGCGTTACATTGACTAATTTTTCGTTAATAAACCCGGGAAAGAAAGCTAAGAAAAACAATGTCACTTTTGGGTTAAGTACATTCATGATAAATCCTTGTCGAAATAATGAAAGTAAGGATCTCTTCTGATTAGTGCTGGTTTTCAGATCTATCGATGAAGAAGATTTATATACTTGAAAAGCTATCCAAAGTAAATAACATGCTCCTAATATTTTAATCCCGGTAAAGATTAATTCAGATTGTTTAATGATAGCTGAAATGCCTAAAGCAATTAACGTGGTATGCGCCAAAATTCCGGAAACCAAACCTGCAGCCGTGGCAATTCCGTACCTTTTCCCGTTAGAGATACTTTGAGTTAAGACATATAAAATATCCGGTCCGGGAGAGAGTGTTAAGGCGATTGATGCGAGAAGGAAAGTAGTAATCATAGTTTACAGTTTGTAGTCGCAGTATTCAGTTAGGTTTTACGATCAACAGACAACTGAAAAGACACAACTTTAATTATTACTTAAAATCTTTTTATTAATCTCTTTAATTAATGCAGGCCCTTCATAAATAAAACCAGTATAAAGTTGCACTAAACTAGCACCTGCATTCAACTTTTCAATTGCATCATCGGCAGTATGAATTCCGCCCACGCCTATAATTGGGAAGGATTTGTTGCTTTTTTCACTCAAAAAACGAATCACTTCAGTGGAACGGTTGGTTAATGGTTTTCCGCTAAGTCCGCCCATTTCTGTTCTATTTTCAGATTGTAAACCCTCACGAGAAAGTGTTGTATTCGTTGCAATTATACCTGCAATTTTGGTTTCATCGACAATGTCAATAATTTCCAACAATTGTTCGTTGGTTAAATCCGGTGCAATTTTGAGTAAGATTGGTTTTTGTTTCGGTTTTTGTAAATTCAAATTTTGAAGTGTTTGCAACAAGTGTGTCAACGGTTCTTTGTCTTGTAACGCACGTAAATTGGGAGTGTTGGGCGAACTTACATTTACGACAAAATAATCAACATGCGGAAATAAAGCTTCAAAACAAATTTCGTAGTCGGAAGTAGCTTCTTCGTTGGGCGTATTTTTATTTTTACCAATATTACCACCAATTAAAACGCCGTTATTTTTTTTCAATCGTTCAACAGCATCCAAAACGCCGTCATTATTGAAACCCATTCGGTTAATGATTGCCGAGTCTTCTTTTAATCGAAATAAACGCTTTTTAGGATTTCCTTCTTGTGGCTTTGGCGTTAATGTTCCTATTTCGATAAAACCAAAACCAAAATTGGATAATTCTTTGTATAATTTGGCATCTTTATCAAAACCCGCTGCTAAACCAACCGGATTTTTAAATTTCAATCCAAATACTTCTCGTTCTAATGTTGGATTTTTGACTTCATAAATGGACTGAAAAAGCATTCCAAAACCGGGAATTTTATTCAAAATACGAATTAATGAAAACGTAAAATGATGCACTTGTTCCGGATCAAAACAAAATAAAATCGGTCGAATCAGTAGTTTATACATGGTCGTTGAGTTGTTGGGCAAAAATACTCATTCTGACTTACATCGCCGCTAAACACGAAATAAAATAATCGATTTCTTCTCGTGTATTTTGATGATTGAATGAAATTCTGAGACTTGGTTTTCTAAGTTCTTCTTCCGATAAAATTTCGGCTAACACATGCGAAGGTTTGATACTTCCCGATTGGCAAGCACTTCCTCGCGAAGCCGCAATTCCTTTCATATCCAATTCAAATAAAATCATCGCTGTTTTTTCAGGTGCAAATGGTAATTGAATATTCAAAATAGAATAAAATGTTTCAAATCCGCCATTGAATTTAAGCAAATGAAACTGATTCATTAATTGCTCAATGGTGTATTTTTTCAATTCAAAAATGGCATTTCGTTCGTTACCTAAATTTTGATAAGCGATTTCTAAAGCTTTAGCCATTCCGGCAATTTGATGAACGGCTTCAGTTCCGGCACGAAGGCCTTTTTCCTGTTCGCCACCAAAAATTAGGGGTGAAATAGTTGTGTTTTTCTTTATATAAGCAAAACCAACTCCTTTAGGTCCGTGGAATTTGTGAGCACTTGCGACTAAAAAATCAACTTGGATTTCCTGCAAATCGATTTCAGTTTTTCCCATGGACTGCACTGTATCTGAATGAAAATAGGCATTTGCGGATTTGCACAACTCGCCTACCCGATTCAAATCTAAAACCACTCCGGTTTCATTGTTCACGTGCATTAGACTTACTAAAGTGGATTTTGGATCTTCTAATAAAGTGGCCAATTGCAAATAATCGAGATGTCCGTTGGCTAAAATCGCCAGGAATTCAACTTCAATTCCAAATTCTTTTTGCAATTCTAAAATGGGATACAAAACAGCATGATGTTCGATTTTGGTTGAAATGATCCTTTTTACGCCAATTTTTGTTACTGCATTTCGCAAAATCCAGTTATTGGCTTCCGTTCCGGAAGAGGTGAAAATAATTTCTTGTCCGGAACAATTTAATTGTTTAGCAATACTTTTTCTGGCCGATTCCAAAATCACTTTTGCACCACGACCAAAACTGTGTGTGGAAGATGGATTTCCGAATTCGGTTTGCATCACATTGGCCATTTCCTGAATTACTTCGGGACGGATGGGAGTTGTTGATGCGTTATCGAGGTATATTTTATTCATTATTTAGTTCGTTGCTTTTTGACCCGCCTAGGCGGGAGATTGCTTTGCCAGTTCGCTATAGCTCGTGTCCTATTTCGACTTCGTCATCTTGCGGAATGACAAAAAGAAATTAAATTACCTTTTACCCATTACCAATCACCTTTCACCCTTTACCATTACAAAGGAAAGAAACTAATCGCTGTTCCGCCGCCGGCTGCTAAATTCAATTTTAATTTGGTTTTAGCAGTTACTTCAATGGTTTTGATAGAATACGCTTTTGGATTTTGCTCCCAATGAGCGTCTTTTCCGTCTTGGTAAATGGTGGCTTTGTATTTTTTTCCGGGTGTTAAAAAGTCTAATGCAATTTCTGTCTTTCTCGGATTTTCATCGGTAATGGCTCCTAAAAACCAGGATTCTTTTCCTTTAGTTTTTCGGGCGATGGTGACATAATCGCCAGGTTCGGCCTCCAAAATCTCTGTTTTATCCCAATCTACTTCCACCTCTTTAATAAATTGAAAAGCATCCGAATAACGTTCGTAATTTTCCGGTAAATCCGCAGCCATTTGTAGCGGACTGTAAATCGTTACATACAAGGCCAATTGTTTTGCCAACGTGGTGTGCACTTGCTCCTTTTTAGTAGCATCATAATAACTCATTTTAATTTCAAAAATTCCCGGCGTATAATCCATCGGACCACCCAGAAAACGTGTAAACGGTAAAATCGTTTCATGAGCGGGTGGATTTCCCACACTCCACGCATTGAATTCGTTGCCACGAGCTGCTTCTGCCGCAATGTAGTTTGGATACGTTCTGTGGTAACCGGTTGGTCTGGATGATTCATGTGAATTAACCATAATTTTATATTCTGCGGCTCTTTCCACCGCATAATTAAAATGATTCACCATCGCTTGTCCGTCATGCCATTCGCCTCGAGGAATAATTTTTCCCACATAACCCGATTTAACAGCATCATAATTATGCTTTTTCATAAAAGAATACGCTCGGTCTAATCTTCTTTCATAATTTGAAACAGAACCCGATGTTTCGTGGTGCATAATCATTTTAACACCTTTTGATTCGGCATATTTTTGTACTTCTTCCACATTAAAATCCGGATAAGAAGTGACAAAATCGAATACATTTTCTTTCCAATTGCCAAACCAATCTTCCCAACCTACGTTCCATCCTTCCACTAAAACACCGTCAAAACCGTGCTTTGCAGCGAAGTCGATGTATTTTTTAGTGTTTACGGTGGTTGCTCCGTGTTTTCCGGTTGGTTTTAATTCGGCATCTTGAGCCATTTGTGCATTTTGTGAACCGGCATAATCCCAAGTTGCTTTACCTACGTGCATTTCCCACCAAATTCCAACATATTTCATCGGTTTGATCCAAGATGTATCTTCAATTTTTGACGGTTCATTTAAATTTAAAACCATTTTTGAGGTTAAAATTGTCCGGGCATCGTCACTTACCATTATTGTTCGCCAAGGTGAGTTAGCCGGAGCTTGTAAATACGCTTTATCGCCAATTGCATTGGGAACCAAATGCGATTGCATTACAAATGATTTTGTATTAACATCCAAATGCATAATTGGATAGTTAACCACGGCAGCTTCAAAAATATTGAGGTATAAGCCGTCGGAAGATTTCATCATAACCGGTGATTGAATGCGGGATTTTGTCATTGGTCCTTTCATCCCAATTCCGTTATTCATATCCAATTTATCCACATCAATTTGTGATAATTTCGTCTCATTATAACTGTACTCTTGGCTGTCATAATCACCCGGAATCCAAAAAGCTTTGTGATCTCCGGTTAATGAAAACTGCGTTACTTCCTCCGAAATAACAAAATAATTTAATTTTTCTTGGGTTGGAATTTCATATCGAAAAGCTAGTCCTTCATTGAATAAACGAAAAACTAAATTCATTTTTCGACCGGTTGCTTTTTGAACAAGTTCAACAATCAATTGATTGTGCTGATCGAGAATTTCTTCTTCTTCGCCTAAAACGGGCTTCCATTTATTTGAAAATGAAGTAGTTTTAGCATTTATTACTTCAAAACCATCCAATAAATCGTCATTGTTTTTTAGCATCAATCCCAAATTACTGGACTGAATGACACTTTTATTTTTATATTTTAGTTGATAGGATGGTTTTCCTGCTTGACTCAATTCAAAAATCATTTGTAACTGATTATCAGGCGATTTCAATTCTTGGCTGTGAGCAAATCCAACAAACATCAGACAAAAAAAGGCAATGGAATTTTTCATTTCGATAATTTTTATGAAGAAATCAAAGATAAGAATTATGGTTAAAATCATACTAATTAAAGTGAAATGCTTTTTAGAGAAATTAAAAATCCTATTTTTGTTTATTATTTTGATACTCTTATGAAAAAAATACTTGGTTTTTTTGTGCTTTTACTTTCATTGAACGCGTGCGACGATGGTGATTTTAACATTGAGTCGTTTGATTTTACAACCGCTAGTACGAATTCGTGTAACAGTGGTGAATCAGGTTTTTTTATATATAGAATTAATGATAATGAAGCTTTGATTATTCAAATTCCGGAAAATAGTTTTAGAAATGAAATTACCCCTCCGGGAGTGCCAAGAATAATTAATATCACTGGCACAAATAAAGTGTTTTACAGGCTATATAATGGTTCTTTAAGTGCAAATGTAATTTGCAACACTATTCCTCCTGCCACACCAACTGTCTCCACAGAGTGGAATGCAGTTTCTGGAGATATTGAAATTAGTACTTTTGTAAATAAACAAGTTAATGAAACCACCAATGCTTCAGAAATAACCGGCTATACACACACTATTGTTTTACGCAATGTAAATTTTGATACAGGAAACGGCAACCAACAATTGTTTACCGAATTGGTTTTTGGTGACTATGTTACTTCCTCTTTTCGTCAAGGAAATTACAATATAAACATCACGTCTTGCAATATAGCACCTGTTGGTTTAGACCCTATTTATGACTATTCGTATTTGTTTAAAATTCCAACAACAGGTCCGTCTACACCGGCAAATGTACCACCACAAGCCATGACGTTAAAGATAGATCCTAATCTGTTTGTGGCAGAGGCAACTTCTGAAAACAACCCCCCAAGAACAGACATCATTGATGGCGATCTAAATGTATTAAAAATAATATATTATGGATCAAGTATCAGCTCTGAATTATTATGTGCTAATGAAACTCCAACTCCTCTAGAGGAGTTTATATCTGAGGATGGTGTGACTGGAATAAGCGGTATTATTGAAGTGAGAACCACTATTGAATATGAAATTCCAACTGATAATCTTAGCCCAGTAATTGGTCATCGTCATAAAATTACTTTGAAAAATGTAACGATGACAAAAGTGGTTCTTCCGTCCCAATTACCAGTATCATTTAATTTAGGTGATGTGTATGAATTTGGAGAGTTTGTAATCAATCTCCCTTAAAAAATTATACCATTTTCTTTTGGATAAAATACACCTCGGTTGCACCCAATCCGTATTTTTGATAATTGGCATCTTGAAAAGTGATGTTGTCATATCTGCCTAATAAAAAATCGAGTTCGGCTTTTAGAACACCTTCACCAACGCCGTGAATAAAAACGACTTTTGGCATACGGTTTTTTTGAGCAAATTCGAGTTGTCTTTTGGCGGTTTCCATTTGAAGATTTAGGATGTCATAATTGTTCATTCCGCGTTTGGAAGGAACTAATTTTTCAATGTGTAAATCTACTTCCAACACAAATTCATCCTTCTTAGATTTCTTTTCTTTGGTAAAATTTCGCTTGATTGGCTCAACTTTTTCTTTGATAGCATGACTTACTTTTTCTCTTGAAATAAATCCTTTTAACTCGTTGGAATTGTTTTCTTTAATTAATTCGTTGACAAAATATGTCATCAAAAAACCATCGGTAGTTTCTACTTCAATTTGATCATTTTTAATTGAAACTACCACTCCGGAAATATCTTCATCCAACGCTGCTACTTTATCTCCAATATTAAATTTCATCCTCTTCTTTTTCTTGATTTCTACTAGGTACTTTTTGCATTAATTTCATCACTCCTATCATCACAATTACAATAGCGGCAACTTTAATATAAATTGAATAGTTACTACTCTCTTTAGGTGTATAAAATGCAAAAAAAGCAGCAATTAATACGATAAGGATAAATACTTTTTTCATCAAATAAAATTTAGATTTCAAAGGTAAAGATTAAAATTAAATGTAGAACAATGATAAATCAATCTCTTTTTTTTGTAAAATTGTATTCTTAAAATTAAAAAATTATGGAAGACTATATGCTTCCCTGTTTATCAAAAAAATTATTTGGCGTGGATTGCTTTGGATGCGGCATTCAACGTTCATTTACATTGTTGTTGCAAGGTAATTTTGAAGCAGCTTTTTATATGTATCCGGCAATTTATTCAATGATGCTGTTTTTTCTATTCATTGGCATAAGTATGATTGATAAATCACGAAGCTATCACAAACTAATTGTTTTTTTAGGAATCATCACAGCATTTATAATGATATTTTCTTATTTTTATAAACTTTTATATTATTAATCAACCAACAAATTAAACATTACATTATGGAAAAGCAAAAATTACCTAATGCTACGGCAGTCATTATTTTGGGGATTTTATCGATCGTAACCTGCTGTTGTTACGGAGTTTTAGGAATTATTTTAGGTGTTATTGCTTTGGTATTAGCAAAAAAGGACACTCAGCTTTATTTAGAAAATCCCGAATTATATTCAAATTATAGAAATATCAAAACGGGTAAAATTTTAGCTTATATTGGATTGGCATTGAGCCTTATCTATCTTTTGTTGGTAATTTGGATGATTGCAACGTTTGGTTTTGAAGGAATGCAGGATCAAGAATTGATGCAAGAAAAATTAAGAGAAATGCTTGGTCAATAAATAATAAATTAAAAAGGGTGGAATTTTATTTTCACCCTTTTTTTTTATCTTTCAAATTCTTTCAACGTCTTGATAATTATCGAAACACAATCGAGCAACTGTTCTTCGTTCATCACCAAAGGCGGAGCGAAACGAATGATATTTCCATGCGTTGGTTTGGCTAAAAGACCGTTTTCGGCAAGTTTCATACAAATATCCCAAGCAGTTGAGCTTTCTTCGGAATCATTAATCACAATGGCATTTAAAAGCCCTTTCCCTCTTACTAAAGTAACAATGTTACTGTTTTGAATGTATTTGCCCAATTCACTTCTAAAAAGTTTTCCTAATCTGCGAGCATTTTGAATTAATTGTTCATCTTCAATCACTTCTAACGCTGCTGTTGCTACTGCCGCTGCTAACGGATTGCCACCAAAAGTTGAGCCATGCTGACCGGGTTTAATCACATTCATGATGTCATTATCAGCCAAAACAGCAGAAACCGGATAAACTCCGCCTGAAATAGCTTTACCAAGTATCAACAAATCGGGTTTAACATAGGTTTGTGGATTGCGTTCACATTTGCTCTCACAACTACAATTTCCGCAAACAGCTAACAAAGAGCCTGTTCTAGCAATTCCTGTCTGCACTTCGTCAGCTATAAAAAGCACGTTATTTTGCTTGCACAAAGCTTGTGCTTGAGCAATAAAATTCTCAGAAGGAACATATACACCGGCTTCACCTTGAATTGGCTCTACTAAAAATCCGGCAATATTTTTATTATTCTCTAAAACATTTTTTAAAGCATCTATATCATCATATGGAATCTTAATAAAACCTTCGGTGAACGGGCCAAAGTTTTTCCTTGCGTTTTCATCATTTGAGAAAGAAATAATCGTGGTTGTTCTTCCATGAAAGTTGTTTTCACAAACTACAATTGCTGCTTGATGTTCATCGATACCTTTCTTTTCGTAAGCCCATTTACGACAAATTTTAAGTGCGGTTTCAACGGCTTCTGCCCCTGTATTCATGGGTAAAACTTTATCAAACCCAAATAAATCGGTAATAAATTTTTCATATTTACCCAACTTATCGTTATAAAAAGCTCTTGATGTTAAGGTTAACGTTTGAGCTTGTTCTATCAAAGCGTTCACAATTTTTGGATGACAATGACCTTGATTGACAGCCGAATAGGCAGAAAGAAAGTCATAATATTTTTTTCCTTCCAGATCCCAAACATACACGTCCTTTCCTTTACTCAACACAACGGGTAAGGGATGATAATTATGTGCTCCGTGTTGATTTTCTAAGGCAATGAGTTCTTCTGAATTGATTTTTTCTAAAACTGACATTGTAATAAATTTTAAATGCGATACATATCAATTCCTACTTGATGGAGAGAAATCATCCAAATAAGTAGCAAAAATAAGCAATATTCTTTGAAAACGTTTGCGTGAATGGTTAAAATAAAATGACATTAATCAGTCCAGTTGTTCAAGATTGTTACTATTTTTACTCTAAATTTAAAACTATGTCTGATTCAAGGAATTATTCGATAAAACAACTGACTAAAATTCAACTAAAAGTTGCTCGTCAAAGCAGGACAATTATGTTTCTTTTTTCTGCAGTTATCGCAATTTTATTAGTTTTACTGCTTAGAGATTCTGCTTTTACACCTACACAAGATTATGTGCTTTTTTTACTTTTTTTCTCGATTGGGTTATGGATTACAGAGGCAATTCCACCTTTTGCTGTTGGTATTTTGATTGTTGGTTTTTTGGTCTTTACGATGGGTCAAGAAAACACGATGGATGCCAAGCGATACGTTCAAACTTGGTCCGATGGAGTAATATGGTTATTTCTTGGGGGATTTTTTCTGGCGGAAGGAATGAAAAAAACGAAACTAGATTTTTTACTTCTAAAAATTGCAGCTCCAAAATTCGGTTCGCAAGCCCAATACATCATTCTTGGATTGATGATGACCACCGCAATAATCTCAATGTTGATGAGCAATACGGCAACCACGGCGATGATGATTGCAACGGTCACGCCATTATTCACTCAATTGGGTAAGACTTCAAACATTTCAAAAGTATTGGTATTGGGCATCCCAACAGCTGCCGCTATTGGTGGAATGGGTACAATCATAGGCTCTGCTCCAAACGCAATTGCCGTTGGTGCTTTGGAAGGTATTGGAATAAAAATCACATTTATTGAATGGATGATTATTGGTGTTCCGGTGGCTTTTATTTTAATTTTTATGTTTTGGAAAATTTTATTAATCAAGTATAAAATTAAAAAAGAAACACTTTCGCTGGACTTTTTGCAAGAAGAAGAAATTCAGGAAGAAGAATACAGCGAAGAAGATAAAATTAGAAAAAGAATCGTATTAATCGTTTTAGTTACAACGCTATCACTTTGGTTAACTTCACAATGGACTGGCATACCTGTAGCAGCCGTATCGGGCATTCCAATTGTTGCTTTAACAATGTTGGGCATTATTGATGCAGATGATGTTCGCTCACTCCCCTGGGATACACTCATGCTTGTTGCAGGAGGTTTAGCTTTAGGATTAGCAATTCAAGAACAAGGTTTAGCCGATTATTTCATTTCAAAAATTAGTTCGGTTGATATAAATTTTTATTTGTTACTGTTTATATTCTCGCTAACCACTGTAACATTGTCTAACTTTATGAGCAACACGGCTGCAACAACCATTTTAATTCCGGTGGCTATTTCATTAATGAGTATTACTGAAGGTGTTGATCCTATGGTTTTGCCTTTTGTGATAGGTCTAAGTGCATCTTGTGCACTATTATTGCCCGTTTCTACGCCGCCTAATGCAATTGCATACAGCACCGGTTTAATAGAACAAAAAGAATTTAGAATTGGAGGAATATTTATTGGACTAGTTGGACCAATCTTGATTATCACATGGACTTTACTGTATGCAATGATCAATTAATAACAAAACGAACAGCGATTTTTTTTACCAATTCATCGAAATGTTTTGTACATTCTTATCTTTTTTGATAATTTTAAAGAAAAAAATCATGAAAAACATTTTACACATTACTGCAACTTGCCTACTCTTTTTATTGTCTTCCTGTTCTGATAATGATGACGATTTGGCCTCAAATGATCAAACAAATAAAGTTTTTGCAACAATAAATGGTGAAGTAATTAAATTTGAGAACCTTGTGATTACCAAACAACCCTACACCAATTCAGAAACTAGTTTTGAATGGGTTGACATTCGTGTTTTAGGATACAATACTGAAAATTCGCTAAATGCAATTGAATTTATTGCTGAAGAAGGCTTATTGGGGGCAGAATCCATTTGGCGATTCAATATTACTATCAACGGTTTTACGTATGTGCAAGACAGTAGTGCCTTCACAACTTTAGTTACAGAAAGCACCGAAAACAAGTTAACAGGAACTTTTTCTGGCGTTTTAACAGAGCCTAATAACGGACAAACTATCACAGTTACCAATGGCCTTTTCAACTTAGACCACTAATCGTATTTTTTCTTAAATCATGTTAAATAATTCATATTAAAACATTAAATTTGTTTATCTTATACTGATAAACATGAAAAACAAATTATTACTTATTCTGTGTTTTGCTTTGATTGGAATTTATTCTTGTTCAACGGATGATGATAAATCAGAAGTCAATTTTATTCGGGCAAAATTCAATGGTGTAGAACAAAAGTTTAACATTATAAGTGTTGACATAGTTGATTACGTTATTGAAGGATATTCCGATATAGAAGTAACAGCCACAATGACTAGTGATGCTACAAAAACAATTGTTCTGAAATCTGAATATGGCACAACCGGAGACATCATCTGGGGAATGTATTATACGACAGACGGAACTTATTACCAAAATGATGAAAACCTTACCAATTCAAATGTAACTGTAAATTCTCCCGGCAGATACACCGGCACATTTTCAGGCACTTTAAACAGTTCTACTGGAATTGTGCTAGTAACTGAAGGTTCATTTGATATCATTTACTAGATTCTTAAAAATTATATTTTTAAACGCCTTTTTACTATAGGCGTTTTTTTTATTGTAAAAAATTCACAAGTCGCTAAAATTTTACTAGCTAATAACTTATTTTTGCTCCATGGGAAGAAAGAATACAGACAAAATTATATTTAGGGAAGTACCCGTTTTAGATGCCGGAGCAAAAGGTGTTTCGGTTGCCAAGGCAGAAGATGGAAGAGTTATATTTATTCCAAATGTGGTACCCGGTGATGTAGTGGATGTACAAACTTTCAAAAAAAGAAAATCTTATTTTGAAGGAA
This sequence comes from Flavobacterium lacus, assembly GCF_003268815.1. Classification (GTDB taxonomy): domain Bacteria; phylum Bacteroidota; class Bacteroidia; order Flavobacteriales; family Flavobacteriaceae; genus Flavobacterium; species Flavobacterium lacus. Next base: position 106,706 of record NZ_QLSV01000010.1, read on the forward strand.
AAGCCATTCATTTTCACAAATTTTCAGAACATCGTGTTGAACCGGAATGTCAACATTTTGGAGTTTGTGGTGGTTGCAAATGGCAAAATATGAACTATAGCCAACAATTATTTTATAAAAATAATGAAGTTTTTAATAATTTAAAACGAATTGGAAAAATTGAACTTCCAGAATTTGAAGAAATTTTAGGCTCCAAAAAACAATTTTTCTATCGCAATAAGATGGAATTCTCTTTTTCAGATAGTCGATGGCTCACCGAAAATGAAATTCAAGATGATACAGAAATTCATGATAGAAATGCGTTAGGTTTTCATATTCCAAAAATGTGGGATAAAATTTTAGACATTCAAAAATGTCATTTGCAACAAGATCCGTCCAATGCAATTCGAAATGCCATAAAAGAATTTGCTACAGAAAATAACATTCCTTTTTTTAATGCGCGGAATCATGAAGGTTTGTTGAGAACGTTGATGATTAGAACTACTTCCATAGGTGAAATCATGGTGCTCATTCAGTTTTTTAAAGAAAATAAAACGCAACGTGAATTGGTGCTGAGTTTTCTTTCTGAAAAATTTCCTAAAATCACCTCTTTACTGTACGTGATTAACGGAAAAGCAAACGATACTTTGTACGACCAAAACATCAAATTATTTAAAGGGAGAGAATATATTTTAGAGGAAATGGAAGGCTTGCAATTTTCAATCAATGCCAAATCATTCTATCAAACCAATTCTGAACAAGCGTACGAACTTTATAAAATTACCCGAGAATTTGCCGGTTTAACCGGAAATGAGCTAGTGTATGATTTATATACAGGAACAGGTACCATTGCTCAATTTGTCTCTAAAAAAGCTAAAAAAGTGATTGGTGTTGAATCCGTTCCGGAAGCCATTGCTGATGCCGAAGAAAATGCAAAACGAAACAACATCACCAATTGCGAATTTTTTGTGGGTGACATGAAAGACGTGTTTAATGCAGAATTTATTGCCACTCACGGAAAACCGGATGTTATTATCACCGATCCGCCACGAGACGGCATGCACGCAGCAGTTGTTGAACAAATCATGAAAATCGCACCGGAAAAAGTGGTGTATGTCAGCTGTAATTCGGCCACACAGGCACGTGATTTAGCCTTGATGGATTCATTATACAAAGTTACACGCGTTCGCCCGGTGGATATGTTTCCGCAAACACATCACGTTGAAAATGTTGTACTTTTAGAAAAAAAATAATGAAAAACAGTTTAAAAATTTTCTTTTTACTACTCACAACAGGGCTTTTTTCAGGATGTGAAAAAGACGATATTTGTGCTGACGGAACCCCAACAACCCCTCGATTAATTATTGAGTTTTACAGTAAAGATAACAGTACGGTAAGAAAAATAGTTGCCAATTTAAAAATCCAAGGAGAAGGAGCGGCGACAACTTTAAATTTTAATCAAGTGGATACGATTGAGCTACCACTTAAAACGAATGAAAATTTCACAAACTATAGTTTTAACATCAATTCCACATCGAGTACAGCGACTAACAATACCGATTTAATTCGATTTAATTATATTGTCAATGATATTTATGTTTCGAGAGCATGCGGATTTAAAAGCTTTTTTAATCTAAATTTAGCAAATGGTGTGGTAAAAACAAATCCTGAAGGAGACGATTTCTTTTGGATAGAAAATGTAGAAATTGTAAAAAGTAATGTTGAAACCGAAGAAGATGTCCATATCAAAATGTATTTTTAGTTTTTTACTATTCTTGTTTTCTCAAACTATTTTGGCTCAGGAAACAAAAAATGACAGCATTATTACTCCTTTAAAAACAGAGCGTTATGGACTGCGGCTGGGAATTGATGCCTCTAAATTGGCACGAAGTTTTATACAAGAAGATTACAGAGGTCTAGAAGTTGTTGGAGATTATCGCCTCACAAAAAAATATTATCTAGCCGGAGAAATTGGAAACGAAAAGCGAACAATCGACGAAGATCGTGTGAATTTTACCATTTCGGGAACCTATTTTAAGGTGGGTTTCGACTATAATTCGTATGAAAATTGGTTGGATATGGAAAACCTCATTTATGTTGGTATGCGTTTTGGAACTAGTACGTTCAGTAAAGAATTAAATACTTATCGAGTCTATAATCCAAATCCTTATTTTGGGGAGTCACCAACCATTGCTTCCGGAAGAAAATTTGATGGTTTATCGGCCCAATGGATAGAAATTGTTGCTGGGGTTAAAGCCGAATTGTTTTCAAATTTTTATGCCGGTTTCAATTTTAGAATTAATTATTTAGTGGGAAATAAAGAACCTAATGACTTTGAAAATTTATATATACCGGGTTTCAATAAAAAGTATGAAGGTAAATTTGGGGTTGGTTTTAACTATACTCTTTCTTATTTCATCCCTCTATATAAAAAGAAACTCCAACCAACCTCTGAGGGAACCAAAAAGTAATTAAATTGATTTCACTCCTTTTAAAAAAATCCATTTCACAAATAATTGCTCGCCCTCTTTCGTTTTGGCTACTTGAAACTTCGGAGCTAAAATAAGTGTAATGATAAATGCAATAAAAGGAGGCCAAAATCTTTCTAACGTTGTCATGTATTCAATTGCAATGCGAAAAGGAATAAAAAAAACAGCAAAAGAAATCAATTGAAATAGAAACGCTTTTGTTTTGAGACTCATAAATTTTAATTTTAGCAAAGTTACAAAATTTTAAACGCATCAGGTTGTTGTTATTTTTTTGACTTTCTTCGAGTATTAAAAGTTTTATTTTACTTTTACGAAATTGTTGTACTGATTTTATACCCAAAAAACAATTCGATTTGATGTACTATAAAAGTTTAAACAAATTATCACCATCTGTTTCTTTTGAAAAAGCTGTTGTTTTTGGACTAGCTCCAGATAAAGGGCTATATTTTCCGGAAGAAATAAACCCTTTACCCGCCTCTTTTTTTGAGAATATTGAAACATTCACTTTCACTGAAATTGCATACGAAGCAATAAAACAATTTATTGGAAACGAAATTTCTGAAAATGAATTGAAAAAAATTCTTTCGGAAACATTAAATTTCGATTTCCCTCTCATAAATGTAGAAGAAAATGTTTATTCATTAGAATTGTTCCATGGTCCAACTATGGCCTTTAAAGATGTTGGTGCCCGCTTCATGGCGAGATGTCTTGCTTATTTCAATAAAAAAAATCCGTCTCAAAAAAACACTATTTTGGTTGCTACCTCCGGCGATACAGGTGGTGCAGTAGCTAATGGCTTTTTAGGCGTTCCCAATGTAGAAGTTATCATATTGTATCCTAGTGGAAAAGTGAGCGATGTTCAGGAACGTCAATTAACTACACTTGGTCAAAATATAACAGCATTAGAAGTCGATGGCGTTTTCGATGATTGTCAAGATATGGTAAAAAAAGCTTTTTTAGATTCCGATTTAGCCCATAAAAATTTAACTTCTGCTAATTCCATCAATGTGGCCAGATGGTTACCACAAATGTTTTACTTTTTCTTTGCATATAAGGAATTGAAAAAATACAATAGACCACTTATCGTTTCCGTTCCGAGTGGTAATTTTGGGAATATTTGTGCCGGTATAATGGCAAAAAAATTGGGTTTACCCATTGCGCATTTTGTAGCTTCCACCAATGAAAACGATACAGTTCCTCGATTTATGACAACTGAAATCTACAGCCCAAAAGCTTCCGTACCTACTTTATCCAATGCGATGGATGTGGGAAATCCAAGTAATTTTATCAGAATTCAGGAATTATATCAGTTTGACATGGACGCTTTTAGAAACGACTTTTCATCCTATCATTTTTCAGATGAAGAGACAATCAATCTGATGAAAAAAATATATGACCAGTTTAATTATATTACAGAACCTCATGGGGCAATAGGCTACTTGGGGCTAAAAAAAGAACTCGTTAATTACCCTAATCACATTGGTGTATTTTTAGAAACAGCACATCCTATTAAATTTTCAGCTATTGTAGAATCTGCTTTAAAGTTGACATTACCCATTCCAAAACAGATTGAAGGAGTATTAAACAAAGAAAAGAAAAGTTTTAAAATCAAAACTTATGCTGATTTGAAAGAGTTTTTAAACTAATTCAAATTCCAAAACAACAAAATACCACATTATTTTATGATTCAAATTCAACAACCAAAACTCAACTATCGAATCAATGTAGAAAAGATATTAATTTATTTATATTTGGATAATGAAAAGTAAATCAAATATCATCGCTTTTGTTTTTATTATTGCTTCGCTTTTTTTAGCTATCATCATGCATTTGGTCTTGAGAGGAAGTTTTAAAAACGATTTTCAAAGCTTAATCACTTTTCATTTTATTAAAGATGTAAGTTTTATTATAGCTGCAGGTTTACTTCTTCGCTTTGTAATCGCCCGAAACGACAAACGAAATATTTCTATTTTAGAGCAACTTCAAACTATTAACACCGAAATAAAAGATTCTAACGAACGCTATGACATTGTTGCAAAAGCAACCAGTGATACAATTTGGGATTGGAAAATACAAGAAGATGAATTTATATGGAACAAAGGAATTCAGGGGATTTTTGGGTACAAAAAAGAAGATGTAGGTCAAACCTCTAGTTGGTGGTTTGACAGAATTCATCCGGAAGATAGTTTAAAAATGTCCGTAAAACTGTACTCATTTTTAGAACAAAAAACAGAACGATGGCAAGACGAATACCGTTTTAAATGTGCAGACGGTAGCTATAAATATGTTTTTGACAGAGGATTCTTGGTTAAAGACGCAGATGGTAAAGCAATCCGTATGATTGGAGCTATTCAGGATGTTACAAAACAGAAAGAAGAAGAACAACGTTTGAGACTTTTAGAAACGGTAATTACCCAAACCAAAGAGGCCGTTGTGATTACAGATACCGATATTTCTAACAATCCAATTCCGAATATTATTTTTGTCAATCCTGCTTTTACAAAAATGACAGGATACAAACCTAAAGAAGTAATAGGAAAATCACCAATAATGTTCTCCGGACCAAAAGCTGACATGAGTGAACTGGAAAAACTTTCAACTGCGATCAAAAATTACAAAGAATGTTTTATTGAAACCCTAAGCTACAAAAAGAATGGAGAAGAATATTGGGTAAACTTTTCCATGATACCGGTTACCAACAAAGAAGGAGAACATTCGCATTGGATTTCTATTCAGAGAGATGTAACAAAAGAAAAAAATCAAGAACGCGAAAGAGAACAGCTTATTCGAGAGTTGACTCAGAACAACAAAGATTTAAAACAATTTTCTTATATCACATCGCACAACTTTAGAGCTCCGCTTTCAAATCTAACCGGCCTTTTACATTTGTTAGAGGATGTGCCAATAGAAAATGAAGAACTTCAAGAGATTTTAAACGGATTCAAGCGATCAACTCATCTGTTGAATGAAACGATTGAAGATTTAGTAAAAGTGGTAATCATTAAAGACAACCCGTCAATATTAAAAGAAGATATTTCTATTAAAGAAATTTTTGAAAATGTATTCTTTCAATTAAATAATCAAATTAATCTTTACAAACCAACCATTAAATTTGATGTGGATGAAACACTTTCAATTCACATCAATAAAGCCTATATGGAAAGTATCATTTTAAATTTAATGTCCAATGCCCTTAAATATCGCTCGAAAGATAAAGTATCAAAAATTTTAATAAAAGCTGTAGATAAAGAAAATTTTGTAAATTTGATTATCAAAGACAATGGAATTGGAATTGACTTAGATAAAAACGGGGATAAAATATTTGGACTGTATCAACGCTTTCACAATTATCCGGATAGCAAAGGTTTAGGATTGTATTTAGTTAAATCTCAAATTGAAGCAATGGGTGGATCTATTGAAGTTGAAAGTCAAGTAGGAAAAGGAACCCAATTTACACTAACCTTTAAAAAAGAATAATGTTGAAAACTATATTGTGCGTTGATGACGATCCAATCACACTGATGCTTTGTAAAAAAGTTATTAAAAAAGCTGAATTTAGTGAAGATGTACTATTTGCAAATAATGGTCAAGAAGCATTTGAGTTAATTCAATCATTGGTAAATAAAAAACAAAATGATACAGAAATTAACTTACCTCAACTTATTTTTTTGGATTTGAATATGCCTGTGAAGAACGGTTGGGAATTTTTAGATTTATTCAATACTACTATCTCAAATGAATTTTTGGAAACAAAAGTAATTATTCTATCATCGACTATTGACCCCTCTGATTATAATAAAGCCAAACAATATGATATTGTCTCCCATTTTTTATCAAAACCAATTACGGTAGAAATGCTTGAAAATCTAAAACCAATATATTCTTAAAACAAAAAGAGCTCTCCGTGAGGAAAGCTTTTTATATTCTGTATGAGGTTGTAACTAATTATAATTTGGCTACGTGCTTCGTTAATTTTGATTTTAAATTAGAGGCTTTATTATCGTGAATGATATTTTTCTTTGCTAATTTATCAATCATAGAAATTACTGAGTTTAACTTTCCAGCTGCATCAGCTTTCTCAGTAGATAATCGTAATGCTTTAATTGCGTTACGAGTTGTTTTGTGCTGGTATTTGTTTAATACTCTTTTCTTTTCGTTGCTTCTTATTCTTTTTAAAGCTGACTTATGATTTGCCATTTTCTTTTAATTTTAGATGTAATAATTTATAAAATACTAGTTAAAAAAGAAAAACCTCCCACATTCACCTAGGCGAACACTTTGGTTTTAACTAATAAAATAAGAATCGAGACACCAATTTTTATTTTATAAAACTAATTTACAACTAATTTTGTAGTCCGTAGGGGAATCGAACCCCTGTTACCAGGATGAAAACCTGGCGTCCTAACCCCTAGACGAACGGACCATTGATTCCTCTAGTTTAAGCTTTTCAATCTATTCATTGAACTTGTAGCCCGTGGGGGAATCGAACCCCCCTTACCAGGATGAAAACCTGGCGTCCTAACCGATAGACGAACGGGCCAATTGCTAATTGCGAGTGCAAAAATACAACTATTTTTTATACTCGCAATAGTTATAAAATATTTTTTTGCTTTTTTTTAATAAGCTTTAGCAAAAAGCACTCTTCCAATCGATGGTTTCCCGCTAAACATGCAAACTCCAGCCTCTTCTACTCTATCCAAAGGAATACAACGAATGGTTGCTTTTGTCAGTTCTTTTATTTTTTCTTCAGTTTCGGGAGTTCCATCCCAATGGGCAGCGAAAAATCCTGCTTTTGAATCTAATAATTCTTTGAATTCTTCAAAACTATTCACCTCCGTAATGTGACTATTTCTGTACTCTAATGCGTTGGCAAACATACTATTCTGAATTGTTTCTAATAAATTTTGAATGTAAATTTCAATACCTTCTTTAGCAACAACTTCTTTGGTTAACGTATCTCTTCTAGCCACTTCAAAAGTACCATTTTCCAAATCATTTGGTCCAATTGCAATTCGCACTGGCACCCCTTTCAATTCGTATTCATTGAATTTAAATCCCGGTTTATGCGTAGTTCTATTGTCAAATTTGACAGAAATTTTTAATTTTCGTAAAGCTGAAACTAATTTATCAACTTCGGTTGTTATCGCATCAAGTTGTTCATCTGATTTATAAATTGGAACAATTACTACTTGAATAGGAGCCAAATTTGGGGGTAGAACTAAACCATTATCGTCAGAATGTGTCATCACCAAAGCCCCCATTAAACGTGTTGAAACTCCCCAAGATGTGCCCCAGACATGTTCTTGTTTTCCTTCTGAAGTTGCAAATTTCACATCAAATGCTTTAGCGAAATTTTGTCCTAAAAAGTGTGAAGTTCCTGCTTGAAGAGCTTTACCGTCTTGCATTAATGCTTCAATACAATACGTCTCAACCGCACCGGCAAAACGTTCGGATTCAGTTTTTACACCTTTTACAACCGGAATTGCCATGAAGTTTTCGGCAAATTCAGCATACACATTCATCATTTTCACAGATTCCTCAATAGCTTCAGCTTTTGTTGCATGAGCGGTGTGTCCTTCTTGCCATAAAAATTCAGCAGTTCGCAAAAACAAACGCGTTCTCATTTCCCACCTTACAACATTTGCCCATTGGTTAATGAGCAAAGGTAAATCTCTGTAGGACTGGATCCAATTTTTATATGTGCTCCAAATAATCGCTTCACTGGTTGGGCGAACAATAAGTTCTTCTTCCAATTTCGCATTAGGATCAACCATTAATTTTCCTTTGTTGTCGGGATCATTTTTCAAACGATAATGCGTCACAATGGCACATTCTTTGGCAAAACCTTCTGCGTTTTTTTCCTCTGCTTCAAACATACTTTTGGGTACAAACAATGGAAAATAGGCATTCGAATGTCCCGTTTCTTTAAACATTCTATCCAATTCGGCTTGCATTTTTTCCCATATTGCATAACCGTAAGGCTTTATTACCATGCAACCTCTAACCCCGGAGTTTTCAGCTAAGTCGGCCTTAACAACAAGTTCATTGTACCACTTTGAATAATCCTCGGATCTTTTTGTTAGGTTTTTGCTCATATTGAATAATTTGGCATAAAAATTGTTTAACTAATTTTAACTAAATAGTTCGGCAAAACTAACTATTTTTGTAATAACAACAATAAAAATGCTACGATTATGAAAACTAATTTTTACCTCAACTCAAAAAATATTACCCGCATAGTTTTATTCTTTTCGGGAATGTTGTTAGTTTCCTGTGGTTCTTATCAAAATTCTTCATATTATGATACTGACGGCGTTTACACAGGGACACAAAGAAACAGACAAGTTGTATCTAACAATGCAGAACAAAATAACACCAATCAGGCCTATCAAAATTATTTTAAATCCAAACAATTAATTGCAGAGGAAGAAGTATTTACCGATGTTGAAGGGTACTCTTCAGTGGAAGATTCATCCGTAACTTCAGAGAGAAATTATGATTCCAATGCGGCTTGGGGTTCAAATCCAGCTTCTGTTACCGTAAATGTTTACGACAATAATTGGGGATGGAATTACTGGAATAATTGGTATGGTCCTGGATGGGGTTGGAATTCATGGTACGGCGGAGGCTGGGGATGGAATGTTGGCTGGGGATGGAATGTTGGTTGGGGATGGAATAATTGGTACGGACCCGGATGGGGATGGGGAAATGGCTGGGGTTGGAACAATGGATGGTATGGTAACGGCTGGAACAATGGATGGTACGGTAACAATTATGCTTACACACGAGGAAGAAGAACTGGAGGTTATTATGGAGACAGAAATAATTCAGGAAGATATAATAACAATAGAACTTCTTACACAACAAGCGGAAGAACATCAACAAGAAATAATATTGGTACAAGAAACTCATCAACACGTTCAAGTCAATTTTCTACACGAAATTCTACAAGAACAAGGGAGTACAACTCCAATAATGTTGGAACAAGAAATCAAAACAATAGTAATAGCAATGTAAGAAATAGTTCCACACGCTCTACTAATTCCGGTACTACTCCAAGTGTGAGAAATCAAGCTCCAACCAGAAGTTCATCTACACCTAACTACTCCGGTTCAAGATCGAATTCAGGTGGTTCGTTTGGTGGAGGTCGTTCATCAGGCGGAGGCGGAGGTGGCCGTTCATCCGGTGGCGGAGGTGGAAGAGGTCGCGGTTAATCAAAAAATAATAAAAAATGCCTGTGTTAAATCTGATTTTTTTCATGGGTATTTTTATGAAAAAAAATAAAAAAACATGAAAAATATTTTTATTACTTCCAGTTTACTTTTTGCATCTTTTTTTTCATTTGCTCAAGAAATAACGCCAAATGAAGGATTGCGGTATGCAATGGATAATTTAACTGGCTCTGCACGATTCAGAGCGATGAGTGGTGCTTTTGGTGCTGTTGGTGGAGACTTGTCGTCCATCAATGTAAATCCAGCCGGTTCTGCTTTTTTTAATTATAATCAGGGAACGATATCGCTGAGTAGTTTTAACACTAGAAATCGTTCTTCCTATTTTGGAACAACTACGGTTGAAAATGATTATGATTTGGATATCAACCAAGCCGGTGCTGTATTTGTTTTCAAAAACAGTAATCCATCAAGCGGATGGAATAAATTCAGTTTGGTACTGAATTATGAAAACAACTCAAATTTTGATAATCAAATCTTTACTCGTGGGGTGAATCCAACAAATTCTATTGATAGCTATTTTTTAAGATTTGCCAATGGACTTCCTAATGAGGGCGGGATTTTTTTAGACGTTCTGGAAACTGCATTTTTAGAAGATTTAAACTTTATAGACCAACAAGCGCTTTTTGGTTACAATGCTTATATGTTCAATCCCGTGGAGAACATCCCTAATAATACTTCTTATGTTTCTAATGTTCCATCAAATTCAAGTTATTATCAAGAAAATTACACTGTAGCAACCGGTTATAATGGAAAACTTACGGGAAACATAGCTACTTCTTACAAAGATAAATTATTTATTGGGTTGAATTTAAATACGCATTTTACAGATTTAACAAACACAATATCCATATTTGAATCGTATGATAGAAATCAGACCACTGGGCTTCGGTCTGTTCAATTTGATACTGAAACCTATACTTTTGGTTCAGGTTTTTCATTCAGCCTTGGAGCCATTGGTAAAATCACCGAAAGTTTAAGAGTTGGTCTATCCTATGAATCGCCTACTTGGTATAACCTCAGAGATGAAGTTAGACAAAGAACGATTACCTATTGTAACGATTGTGCAAGCAACAGTAATCCAATTATTTTTGATCCAAATCTTATCGTTGTTTTTGATTCATATAAACTTCAAACTCCAAGTAAAGTAACCGGAAGTTTAGCTTACATATTTGATAAAAAAGCATTGATTAGTATTGATTATGCAGTAAAAGATTATAGGAACATAACTTTTCGACCGCGGAACGATGACGGATTAGAATCTATAAACAACTTTATGTCGGCTAATTTAGATACCGCTGCAGAAATAAGAGTGGGTGGCGAATTTAAACACAAAGAATGGAGCTTTAGAGCAGGTTATCGATTTGAAGAAAGTCCCTATAAAGTTAACACCGCGATAGGTGATTTAAGCGGAGTTTCAGGAGGTCTTGGCTATGATTTCGGGGTTTCAAGACTAGATTTGGCCTATGCCTATAGTAGGAGAAAAATGGATTTTGATTTAATTAGCTCTGGGCTGAGTGACGCTTCACGATTAACAGCCATCAATAATAATATTACGTTGAGTTATTCGATAAAATTTTAAAAAACAAAGAAAAATTTGAAAAACCATTTGCGTAAAGTGAATGGTTTTTTTTTATTTAATTCGATTAATCACAAATAAAACCGTAATTTTGCATCCCTTTTAAGGTTAAAAAAGAGAATAAAACAATGAGAACCAAATCGTTAAAGAAAAATAAAATCAACGTTATCACCCTTGGATGTTCTAAAAACGTGTATGACAGCGAAGTGTTGATGGGACAACTAAAAGCCAGCGGAAAAGATGTTGTTCATGAGCAAGAAGGCAATATAGTAGTGATAAACACTTGTGGCTTTATTGATAATGCAAAGGCTGAATCGGTCAATACGATTTTGGAATATGTAGAAAAAAAAGAACAAGGAATTGTTGACAAAGTTTTCGTAACAGGTTGTTTATCTGAACGATACAAGCCAGATTTAGAAAAAGAAATCCCTAATGTAGATCAATATTTCGGCACAACCGATTTACCACTTTTACTAAAGGCATTAGGAGCCGATTACAAACACGAATTATTGGGCGAACGATTAACTACTACGCCAAAAAACTTTGCCTATTTAAAAATTGCCGAAGGTTGCGACCGTCCATGTAGTTTTTGTGCCATTCCATTAATGCGTGGAAAGCATGTTTCTCAACCGATTGAAAAGTTAGTGAAAGAAGCGGAAGGTTTAGCAAAGAATGGCGTTAAAGAATTAATTTTAATTGCACAGGATTTAACGTATTACGGTTTAGATTTATATAAAAAGCGAAATTTAGCTGAGCTTTTAGAAAACTTAGTTAAAATTGACGGAATTGAATGGATTCGATTACACTACGCCTTCCCTACCGGATTTCCAATGGATGTATTGGAATTGATGAAAAACGAACCAAAAATTTGTAATTACATTGATATCCCGTTGCAACATATTTCAGATACTATTCTAAAATCGATGCGTCGCGGAACGACGCAGGAAAAAACAACGAAACTTTTAAAAGAATTCAGAAAAGCTGTTCCCGGAATAGCTATCAGAACCACATTAATTGTTGGTTACCCAGGTGAAACTGAAGAAGATTTTCAAATCCTTAAAAATTGGGTGGAGCAAATGCGTTTTGAACGTTTAGGTTGTTTTGCCTATTCGCACGAAGAAAATACACACGCCTACTTGCTTGAAGATGATGTTCCGGCAGAGGTAAAACAACAACGTGCCGCTGAAATCATGGACATTCAATCACAAATTTCATGGGATTTGAATCAGGAAAAAATTGGTGAGACGTTCAAATGCATCATCGACCGTAAAGAAGGCCCTTATTTTGTTGGAAGAACAGAATTTGATAGTCCGGATGTAGACAATGAAGTGTTAATTGATGCTTCTAAATTTTATTTAAAAATAGGCGATTTTAGTATGATAAAAATAATTGATGCTACCGAATTTGATTTATATGGTGAACCAAAATAAAAATAGTATGAAAAAAGTTATACATATATTGTTGATTTTAGGTACTTGCGCAGTTCATTCGCAAGTAGACAGAACTATAGGAAGTTCGCAATACAAAAATACAAACTCATCCAAAGGAGAAAAAATCGACCCAATTGAAAGATCACTTTTGTATTTAAAAGAAACATTAAACCTTGATGCTTTTCAAGAAGCTGCCGTTAAAAGTTATTTAACGGAAAATTTTACTGAAAGCGAAAAAGCAAATAATATACTAACCAACCCGGAAGAAAAAAGAATAAAATTTGACGAATTAAAAAGAATTTTTGATGAAAAAACCAAAAGTATTTTAAATCCAAAACAAATTAAAATTTTTGAAGAATTAAAAGACAAAAACAAAACTAAAGAAAAAAAGAAAAATAAAAAAGAAGAGGAAAATTAGTTCCTCTTTTTTTTATGACCTGACAAATATCATTAAATATTTGTTTTTTAGTTAGTAATTTAGAGGTATAAATTAATAACTAAAACTTTTACTCATGATAAGCAAACACCCTATACTGGAAGAGTTTCCTGACTATTCAGAAAAAATTAAAGATTTATATCATCACAATGAAGAGTTTCAAGTTTTATTGTCTTCGTATCACTTACTTGATAATGAAATTTTTGAAATTGAAAAAGGTGAAATTCCTCTCAATGACGATGAGTTGACTCACAAACGAAAAGATCGTGTTTTTTTGAAAGATGAGATTTATGCTTTTCTACAAAAAGACTAAAAAAAAGTCAGGAAGAATATAAAATCTTCCTGACTTTTTAAATTTTTACTTCTGCAGTTATAATGGAATATTACCATGTTTTCTTTTCGGAAGTTCTACTTCTTTATGCTCCAGCATACTAAACGCTTTCAATAATTTTTTTCTAGTTTCGTTTGGCAAAATTACTTCATCTATAAAACCTCGTTGAGCTGCCCGGTATGGCGTTGCAAATTTTTCTGCATATTCTGACTCTTTCTCAATCAATTTTGCAGCCGGATCTTGGGCTTCGGCAATTTCTTTTTTAAAGATAATTTCACTCGCTCCTTTGGCTCCCATCACTGCAATTTCTGCTGTTGGCCAAGCAAAATTCATATCAGCTCCAATGTGTTTAGAATTCATGACGTCGTACGCACCACCATACGCTTTTCTTGTAATAACGGTAATTCTTGGTACAGTTGCTTCGCTTAACGCATATAATAACTTCGCACCATGACGAATAATTCCCGTCCATTCTTGATCGGTTCCGGGTAAAAATCCGGGAACATCCACTAAAACTAAAAGCGGGATATTAAAACAATCGCAAAAACGCGTAAATCGTGCTGCTTTAACAGAACTATTCACGTCTAAAACTCCAGCTAGATACATGGGTTGATTGGCTACAATTCCGATACTTCGTCCGCCTAAGCGAGCAAAACCAACAATAACGTTTTCGGCATAATTTTTATGAATTTCAAAGAATGAATCTTCATCGATAATTCCTTGAATCACCTCATGCATATCGTAAGGTTTATTCGGATTATCCGGAATAATAGTCATCAATTGTTCTCTAATTTCATCTTCTAAGGCAAAAGGAACTTTTGGTGTTTTTTCTTTGTTACTTTGTGGTAAATAACTCAATAATTTTTTCACATCTTCTAAACATTCCACATCATTGGCAGACGTGGTATGAGCGACTCCCGATTTGGTAGAATGTGTACTGGCACCTCCCAACTCTTCGGAAGTAACCGTTTCGTTGGTTACTGTTTTTACCACATTTGGTCCAGTGACAAACATATAACTGGTGTTTTCAACCATCATCGTAAAATCAGTCATGGCCGGCGAATAAACTGCTCCACCTGCACAGGGTCCCATAATAGCTGAAATCTGCGGAATAATTCCACTTGATTTTACATTACGAAAAAATATATCAGCATAACCTCCTAACGAACGAACTCCTTCTTGAATTCTGGCTCCGCCCGAGTCGTTTAATCCAACCATTGGAGCTCCAGTTTTTAAAGCCATATCCATCACTTTACAAATTTTTTCTGCATGTGTTTCAGACAATGCTCCCCCAAAAACGGTAAAATCTTGGGCGAAAACAAAAATCAATCTTCCGTTAACCGTTCCGTAACCTGTGATTACTCCGTCACCGTAAATTAACTCCTCTTGCATTCCGAAATCGGTGGTGCGGTGTGTAACCAATGCATCAATTTCTTCAAATGAACCTTCATCCATTAAATAATTTACCCGTTCACGAGCCGTTAATTTTTTCTTAGCATGTTGGGTTTCAATTCTTTTTTTTCCTCCACCTAATTTAGCTTCGGCTAATTTATCTTGTAATACTTTTATCTTATCTTCCATGCTTATTGAATTGGTAATCGAACAATTTTTTGGTCTTCTATGTATTGTTTTAAGGCAATTAGAGCCGCTATTTCAGCTTCTTCACTGTGTTGAGCTTTTAACTTTCCGGCATCATAATAATTTTTGACAAAATGCGTATCAAAATTCCCAGAACGGAAAGCGTCGTGCTCACAAACAAATTTTCCGAATGGTAATGTCGTTTGCACTCCTTTTACTTTGTACTGATCAATCGCACTACTCATCAACTGAATAGCTTCTGCTCTTGTTTTACCGAATGTGATCAATTTGGCTAACATCGGATCGTAATAAATCGGCACATCCATGCCTTGTTCAAAACCATTGTCTACCCGAATACCTTCGCCAACTGGCAATTGATAAACCTCTAAATGTCCGACACTTGGCAGAAAATCATTTAACGGATCTTCCGCATAAACACGCAATTCTAACGCATGACCATTGATTTGTAAATCTTCTTGCTTAATTGATAAAACTTCGCCTCTTGCGACACGAATTTGCATTTCAACCAAATCGACTCCCGTAATTAATTCCGTTACCGGATGTTCCACTTGCAAACGCGTATTCATTTCTAAAAAGTAGAAATTAAGGTTTTCATCCAAAAGAAATTCAACAGTTCCTGCTCCAAGATAATCGCAAGATTTGGCAACTAAAACAGCTGCTTCACCCATTTGTTTTCGCAATTCGGGAGTTAAAACCGATGATGGTGCTTCTTCCACTACTTTCTGATGACGGCGTTGAATGCTACATTCTCTTTCAAATAAATACAAAATATTTCCGTGAGCATCCGCCATCACTTGAATTTCAATGTGTCGAGGAGAGGCAACATATTTTTCGATAAACACTGAACCGTCACCAAAAGCAGAAGTTGCTTCACTAATGGCACGATTCATTTGCGACTCAAAATCGGCTTCTTTTTCTACCACTCGCATTCCTTTTCCACCACCTCCGGCAGAGGCTTTGATTAAGATTGGAAAACCAATTTTTGCGGCGACTTCTTTTGCTTTAGCCAAATCAGTAATTGCTTTATCATAACCGGGTACCATCGGAATATCATAGGCTTTTACCGCTTCTTTAGCCGCCAATTTGCTTCCCATAATGTGAATGGCTTTTGATTTTGGCCCGATAAAAATGATGTTATTTTTTTCTGCCTCTTCAGCAAAAGCAGCATTTTCACTTAAAAATCCGTAACCGGGGTGAATGGCATCCACTCCTAATGATTTGGCAACTTCTATGATTTTACTTCCTAATAAATAAGATTGATTGGAGGGTGATTCGCCTATCCAAACTGCTTCATCCGCAAATTTTACGTGAGGTGCATTTCTGTCAATCGTAGAATAAACAGCTACGGTTTTAATTCCCATTTTTTGAGCTGTTTTCATCACTCGAATGGCAATTTCTCCTCGATTGGCCACTAGTATTTTTGTTATTTTTTTTATCATTATTTTACTAATTATTCCATCCAGCTGAAGCTAGATACTATTTATGTAAGCTCTATTCAAATTCAATCAACAATTGTCCTTTGTCCACCGCATCACCTTTGGAAACCGCAATTGATTTGATGATTCCGTCACGAGGAGAAGAAAAACTGTTTTCCATTTTCATGGCTTCCAGAATTAATAAATTATCATTTTTTTTCACTTCTTGACCAACCGAAACATTGATTTCTAAAATTAATCCCGGCATCGGAGCTTTGATGGCATTGACTTGTTTGGTTTTTCCCACTTCAAAACCCATTTCTCTGATTAAAATGTCTAATTCATTCGCTATTTCAATTGTGTAGGAATTCTGATTAACTTCGACAGTGTAAGTCTTTTTAAGAAAATCGGATTCTGTAATTTTTGAAGAAAAAGGTTTGTGATTGTGAAGAATGTGAAATTCTGAAGTTGATGTAATGATTGCATCCAATTGAGAAAGATCTTGTTCTGTTTTATCAAAGGTTTCACTTTGATTGACCGAAAGTCTGAATTTTTGATTCATACGTGTATTTTTGAATGAGGTAAAAATACACAATTATAACGTTTTCGTAAAAGATATTATTGAGAATTTAGCTAATTTAATATAGTTGATATAAATGATTTAAAAATTTAATTTTTTAAACCATTTAGAAATTAAGGTTCATTAAGGTTATAAATTATAAAACCAATAATCCTGCATTACGAAGCGATTTAATTGGTTTAGCATACCAAAATAATTCAAAATCTTCAAAATGAGTTTCAAAATCTTCTTTTAAATGT
Organism: Flavobacterium lacus; assembly: GCF_003268815.1. Taxonomy (GTDB): domain Bacteria; phylum Bacteroidota; class Bacteroidia; order Flavobacteriales; family Flavobacteriaceae; genus Flavobacterium; species Flavobacterium lacus. Next base: position 124,012 of record NZ_QLSV01000010.1, read on the forward strand.
GAAAAAGTAAGAGTTTTAGAATTGGAGATTGAAATTTTTTCAAGTATTTTCATCAACCAAATTGCTTTTTCTTTTTCTAATGAAATTTCAACTGTTTCAATTTTGGTATGAAAAGTCAATTTCATCATTTCCCACGATTGACCTTTTTTAGATTTTGTAAATAATTCAGAAGATGGCTTTCCTCCTATCCAAACAATTTTTGAAGTCGGTTTAGTGTTGAAATTCTCATCCTTTTCTAAACAAGAAATTATGTAATCCGGAGCAATTTTAGTTTTTGGAATTTTAAAATCAAACCACTCTTGTAACTCATACTCAAAGCAAATGCCGTGCATATAATTAAAGAGTGATTTTTTTAATCCAAAACTGAATTTATCATGATTGATGCCCGTTTTATCGGTAAACTGAATATCATTGTTTGCAAAAGTAATATCGCTTTGTTGCGGAATCACCCCAAATTCCTCAGGAAACATGCCAACTGGAGAATGTGCCGTCATGGCAAATTGATGCCAAAATCCCGATTGCAGAATTCCCAATTCAAACAATTGACGCACCATTTCAAGGCTGTCGATAGTTTCTTGAATAGTTTGTGTGGGATAGCCGTACATCAAATAGGCATGCACCATAATACCTGATTCGGTGAAATTTCTAGTAACTTGGGCCACTTGCTCCACGGTAACCCCTTTTTTAATGAGTTCTAATAATCGGTCGGATGCCACTTCCAATCCGCCGGAAACAGCAATACAGCCTGATGCTTTTAATAGTTGACACAAATCGGTGGTAAAACTTTTTTCAAAGCGAATGTTTGTCCACCAACTTACCGTTAATTTTCGTCGTAAAATTTCTAAGGCTACTTCCCGCATCAAAGCCGGAGGGGCGGCTTCATCCACAAAATGAAATCCGTTTTCGCCGGTTTGAGCGATGAGTTCTTCCATCCGATCGACCAATAATTTGGCAGCGATGGGTTCGTATAATTTAATGTAATCGAGTGAAATATCGCAAAATGTACATTTTCCCCAATAGCAACCATGAGCCATGGTGAGTTTGTTCCAACGACCATCGCTCCATAAACTGTGCATTGGATTGGCAATTTCGATGACCGAAATATAATTATCCAACTGCAAATCGGAATAATCAGGTGTGCCGACTTCGGATTGTTTATAGTCGGGTTGAGTTGAATTGTTTTTGTAGACTACTTCATTATTTTCGAAAAGAAATGTTCTTTTGTATTGATTGGAAGATGGGAGTTGGAAGCTGGATGCCAGAAGTTCAATCGGCAATTCCCCATCATCCAACGTAATAAAATCGAAAAATTCAAAAACACGTTTATCTTTTAAGTCTCTTAATTCAGTGTTAGGAAAACCGCCTCCCATCGCTGTTTTAACGTTGGGAAAATTGGTTTTAATAAATTGAGCACATCGAAAAGCACTATACAAATTTCCCGGAAAAGGAACCGAAAAACAAACCAATTTAGGTTGAATTTCAGTCAGTTTTTGATTTAAAATGGCAAGCGTAATTTCATCAATATACGTTGGTTTTTGATTCAATTGATGGTATAATTCGTCAAAGGAATTGGCACTTCGCCCCAACCGTTCGGCATACCGACTGAACCCGAAATTTTCATCGACACAAGCCACAATATAATCGGATAAATCTTCGAGGTAAAGCGTAGCAAAATGTTTGGCTTTGTCTTGCATTCCCATTGTCCCGAACGCATATTCCATATCATCCAACTGCTCAAAACGAGCGGCTTCGGGTAAAAAATTTCTCGAACAAATTTGACGGGCTAGGGTTTGATTTTTTCCTTTAAGAAAAGCAATTACAGCATCAATGGTTTGGATGTAATCTTGCTTTAATGCATAAATCCTTTGACAGTTTTCATCAACCTGAAACTTCAAACCTGAAACCTGAAACACTTTTTCCAACCCTTTTTTTGAAAAAATTTCCAGAATCACATCAATACCTAAATCCATTTGGAATGAGGAAATGTTTTTGGTATTCAGAAAACCTTTCAAATAAGCCGTTGCTGGATACGGTGTATTCAGTTGGGTGAAAGGTGGGGTTATTAAAAAAATAGTATTATTTTTACAACTTAAATTATTCAAAATTTGTAATTTAATGAAATACTTTATAATTACTTTGCTTTTTTGCCTTATTGGATCTGAGTCATATTCGCAATTTACACCAAGAAAATTTGAAAATAATCAAGGTAGAATTATTGTAGATTCTGTTGAAATTAGCAATATACTTTCAAAAAGAAAATACGAAATAGAATATAATAAAAATTTTAGCAAAAATACAATTTTAGCTCAGAATTCCTATCACTTATGTAGAAATGGCGGTTTTGAAGAATTTGAATTAAATGGAACTGTTTATACTATTCTTGGTTTCGAATACTCCATAACTAATCCTTTGAATCCAACTGAGTGCAGAACTTTGCAAACAGACTCCGATTTAAAAATCCCACAATACAATCCCAATTTCCTTAATGTAATGTCAACCTCGGTACCTTCAAATTATATTGATGAATTTATTGGGAATATTAATGGTTTTGACCAATATGTATTAAAAGTTAATCACAAGAATTCATACAATACGTCAAGTGTAATTCAAGGGAAACGTTTTAAAACCAACAACGAAAACCTATTTAAATTCAACTATAAAGCTGTTTTACAAAGCATAAATGAGCCAGGCCATGACAATGAACAACCTTTTTTTAAAGTTCGAATTTTAAAAAACAATGGCACCGTTGTAAGTGAATTTTGTTTGATTGGAGATCCAAATAATTGCATTTTTACACAAGCACCAACATTAGCGGGAGGGAGCATTGTTTTATATAATAGTAATTGGCAATCTGGTATTTTAGACATTTCAGGATTAGATAATAACGAAGAATTTATAGTGGAATTTATTGGCTCAAGATGTGGATTAGGTGGTCATTTTGGGTATGTGTATATTGATGATATTTGTTTATTGCAAAGCAGTGAAAATTTACAAGGAAGTATTGAATTAAACCCTTTATATAAAGTTTGTCCAACTTTTCCAATATCTGTTTGTGGTACTTTTACTTTACCTAATTCAGGGGGGATTAGTTCAAGTGTAGCTTCAATTACTTTAAATGTTTTAAACGAAAATAATTCTGTCGTATATACAAATTCAAACCCAACAATTAATTTGGTTAATCAAACATTTTGTTTTGATTTGGTAGCAACCAACCTTCCAAATATAACCACGGGTAATTATAATGTTAATGTTACGATTAACTTTACTATTTCTGACACAAATTGTGATGGAACAAGTTTTAATTCGGCGTTTGATGATGACGCAAATCCGGGTTGGGATATTACTTTTCTAAATTGTAATGCTACTTGTGATTTTACTGTTACTCCAGCAACACTTACATCTTGTGACGGTAATAATGACGGAAAAGATTTTTTTAATTTAGAATTAGCAAATTCTCAACTCACATCAGATTCTACCGGGATAACATTTACCTATCATTCAAATTATAATGGTGCTTTTGCGAACACGAATCCTATTGCAACACCTACTGCATATGAAAGTTATACTGCTTTTATTTTTGTTCGATTAACTAAAGATGCTACTTGTTTTAAAATTATCACAATCCAATTAAATGTGCGAAATCCGCAGGCAACCATTTCAGGTATTTTAAATGTCTGTAGTGGCAGCACTGTTTTAACAGCCTCATCAGGCGGGAGTTATCTTTGGTCAAATGGAGCCACGACGCAAAGTACAACTGTTACCTCAACGGGATCCTATTCTGTTAGTGTAACAGATAGTTTTGGTTGTAATTCGGTGGCAACAATTTCTATACTGCCCAATCAAACAGCCGTTTTGCCTGATTTGCTAATTACACAGCCAACGTGTAGTACTTCCACAGGTAGTATAACTGTAACTTCTTCCGCCTCTCAAATTAGTTACGATGGAGGCCTTACATGGTCAACAAATCCTCAAGCCAACAACTTATCTGTAGGAACGTACAGTGTTAGAATAAGAACAGCCGCAGGATGTGAATCGTTCAATTCCACTGTAAACATAGTTCCCTTTTTTAACACATATCCTAGCTTGAATTTCGAACAACCAACAATCTGTGGGGATTTAGGAACAATAACAATTACCTCCTCCGCATCAGAATATAGTTTTGATGATGGTGCAACCTGGACCACCAATAATGTTTTGACAAATGCAATACCGGGAAATTATTTTATTCGAACAAAAGATAGTCAGGGATGCATTTCAAACCCGAATTTAGTTATAATTTACGCTGAATTTTTAAATAATCCTGACTATATTTTTAATCATCCTTACTGCGGAACATTAGGTAGTATCATCTTTACTACAGAAGCAGCCGAATATAGCATTGATGCCGGTGCAAATTGGCAAACTTCAAATGAATTTCTAAATTTAGATATCGGTAGTTATGTTTTGAAAATAAAAAATGATTTAGGCTGTACCTCCCCAAATGACTATGTTTATTTATATAATTTTGAAGACACTTACACGGCTTTCGTGATAGACCATGCCGGTTGCAATAAATATGCGACGCTCACAATTACAACATTTGGAGAAGAATATAGCTTTGACGGAGGAGCAACTTGGACAACAAATAATACGATAACTAATATTAATGGTCCACTAATTTTTCAAGTTATTGCAAAAAAAGACAATTGTTTTTCCATTCAATCATCAGCAAATGTTTATAGCTCATTTTTACCATTACCTATAGTAACTGATTTTAATTCTTTAGTTTGCGATAATTTTAATAACGGAACAGAAAACATTGATTTATCACAATTTAATAGTCAGCTAACTCTTGATCCGTCTATTATGAACTTTAACTATTTCACTACACTAAATGGAGCTATGTCGAATAACTTTTCTGATTATATAGCGAATTACACCGCTTATAATTTGACAAGTACGGAAACATCAATTTATGTAAAAATAATTGATTCCAACTCATGTTTTAGCATTGCAAAACTTGATCTTACACTGATTCTATCACCCATAATTAATCTTGAACCACTTTATTATTTGTGTGAAGATAGAACGGTAACTGTTACATGTAATTCCGTTCACGATGGCTACAGTTGGTCAACAGGAGAAACGACTAATTCAATTGTTATCAACCAACCCGGAATTTATACATTAACAACAACTGAATTTCATGGACAAATTGTATGCTCTAGTACTCAAAGTTTTGACATCGTTTTATCTAATCCTGCAACAATCACCTACATAGAAACAAAAGACTGGACAACTAGTGAAAACATTATTCAAATTGATGCAACCGGATTAGGTAATTATGAATATTCTTTAGATGATATAAATTTTCAGGATTCTAATCTTTTCACTAATTTGCTGAGTGGAGAATATACCGTTTTTGTTCGTGATAAAAATGGATGTGGAACAGTTGACCAAGAAGTTTTTTTATTAATGTATCCACTATTTTTCACACCTAATGGTGATGGATATAACGACAAATGGAAAATAAAATTTTCTGAAACAGAACCTAATTTGACTGTTAAAATATTTGATAGACACGGCAAATTCATCAAACAATTAGGTGCAAATTCTGAAGGTTGGGATGGAACTTTTCTTGGCAGAGATCTCCCTTCCAGCGATTATTGGTTTGTTGTAACTCGACAAAACGGGACAGAATACCGTGGACATTTTTCATTGAAAAGATAGTTTTATTAAAACATCATAAACTATAAAAATAAAAGAAAGACACATCCCTGTGCCTTTCTCCTACTTCCTCTTTTTCTTTTTGGAATTCGTTTCCAATTTAGATTTTAATCGCTTTTCTGTTTCCTCAATTTGGTAATTATGTTCAGACACGATTAATTCCAGTTTTACTTTTTTAAGCAATTTTAACGCTTTTTTAAACGCTAATTGTCTTTCTAAAAGAGAAACCAACTTTAATTTAATTTCAACTTTCTTAACTCCTTTAATGGTTTGAGCAAAATCGATTAATTTCTGAGCTTCTTCAAAATCTTCATTCAAAAGCAAGGTTTCGATATAATGCGGATATACTTCTAACGCATGAATATCAATCGAAATGGCTTGCTGAAAATAATTCTTAGCTCCTTCATAATCCTGCAATTGTTCGGCATGAATTCGTCCATATAAACATAAAGCCGTTGTATTTTTATCATCATACGACAACGCATAATCCAACGATTCAATAGTGCCTTCTAGCCAATACGGATAATTATCCAAGGCTTGAAAAAGATATTTATCTACTGATTTCATTTTTTAATTCTTTTTTTAATTGTTCTCTTTTTGTTTTGTAAGAAGCAACTACTTTTTGTTTTTTTAAATCGGAACCTTCAAAAACCCGTACTGGATTACCTCGTTGCACTTGTGTTTGATTCATCCAAGTTGTTTGAAATTGAGTTTTCAATTTTTTAATTTCTTCCTCTTCTAATTTTAACAATAATCGCTCTCTCGCTGTCTTTTTGTTTTGATGCTGTGACCTCGAATCCATACAAACTGTAGAAATTCCGGTAGGAATATGTGTCGCACGAATTGCCGAACTCACTTTGTTCACATGTTGACCGCCAGCTCCTGAACTTCGCATAGCCTGATAGTGAATATCCGACTCATTAATTTGACTTTCACTTATAGGAGGAATTTCAAAAACGCCAATAAACCAATTTTTCCGTTTATGGAATTTTCTAAATTGACTCTGCCCTATCCATTGAATTGTTCCAATCCATAAATTAGCAAACTCCTGAACCCTATTTCCCTCCAATTTAATGATGGCAGACTCTATTGTTCCATTTTCAATTCCTTGTTCGCGTTCAATAACGAAACATTTCAGGCTGAATTCGTTGGCTTCATCTAACATTTTCTTCAGTACTTGAGCAACAACCCAAGTACATTCCGCCGGACCTCTTCCGGCGGTAATTTGAATTATTTTTTCCATATTATTTATCCATTCTAACGATTTTTGGTGTAAAAGTTCCCAATACTTCTACCAATTCGGTTTGCAAATTCATTACCGTATTGATGTTTTTGTAAGCCATCGGGGCTTCGTCAATGCCACCTCCAATCAATTGTACATCATGCTCTTTGAGCACCTTTTTAATTTCACTTTGCGTGAATTTCGTTTTGCATTTCGCTCTGGAAAAAAGTCGGCCTGCACCATGCGAAGCAGAATTCAAACTCGCTTCATTTCCTTTACCTCGAACAATAAATCCGGGTGCAGTCATCGAGCCCGGAATGATTCCTAATTTTCCTTTTTCTGCCGGTGTTGCTCCTTTTCGATGAACGATGCATTCTTTACCGTCAACCATTTCTTTCCAAGCAAAATTGTGATGGTTTTCGATGGTTAAAGCGATTCGTTTGCCTAATGCTTTAGCTATTCTTCGATGAATGTCGTCGTGACAAGCTTTGGCATATTCTCCGGCTAAATTCATAGCCAACCAATATTCCTGACCGTCATGCGAATTCAAATCAAGCCAAGCCAAATGCTGCACATTTTTTGGTAAAGGACATTGTTTTGTTGCTAAATACGTATAATGTTTAGCAATGTTTGCCCCTAAACCACGTGAACCACTGTGTGACAAAACTGCCAAATACTCTTTTGCTTCGAGTTTCCATTCAGGTAATGTTTCATTGAACTTAACAATACCAAATTCCACAAAATGATTACCTCCACCCGAAGTACCTAATTGCTTGTATGCCTTGTCCAACAATTGCTTCAACAACGGAATGTTTTGAAATTCATCTTTGTAAAACACTTCATGATCTGCTTTGATTTGATGTGTTTCACTCATCCCAAATTTGGTATTGTCTTTTAAAACTGCCAGTAGTTGATGATCTTTTCCTTTTAAATAAGAAGCAGGTAAATCAAAAACCGACAAGCTCATTCGACATCCGATATCAACCCCAACTCCATACGGAATTATTGCATTATCAGTGGCTAAAACCCCGCCAATTGGCAATCCGTAACCGGAATGAGCATCGGGCATCAAAGCACCTTTTACAGCGATTGGCAGTTTTAATGCATCATACAATTGAAACTTTGCCTGTTCATCAATTTCATTTTCTCCAAAAATTGAAAAAGGTGCTCTAGTAGTTTTCAATTGATTGAACTTTACTTGAACAGGATTTACTAATCCTTCCGCCACCTTTCCCCAAGTGCCGTGACCTTTGAATTTTTCAGGATAAAGCAACACTTCTTTTGCTTCGGTTAAAATGCTTTCCTTTTTTTCTTTTTTTCTATATCTATTTATTTGCCCTAGAGCAATATTTATTGAATTATTTTTTGGGAAGCCTAATTTTATAAGGTCTTTCCCAGAGAGTTTATTTCCCATGATTATTTTAAATTTTTTGTTTTAAGGCAATGAAATAGCTTTCTCCAAATGGAAAAAATCAATTGCCAACCTTTTATTCACATTGGAATAAATAGCGTTTCAGAAAATTTCAGGAAAGTTTGTCGTAATTATTAAGCACAAAAAAACCCGAAACTATTTATCTTCGGGCTTTTCATATTTATTTTGTAAATTACTATGATTGCGTTAAGCCACGAAGAAGAGCCACACCAGTTCCAACTGACGCATTGCTTTGAGGTAAAGATTTAAATACTCGCATTTCTTCGTTTTTTTTTAAGAGTTATTATTTTAACTGCACAAATTTTCAGAAATTATTTTTAATAATCCAAATTTTTGTTAACATTTTTTTAAGATTTATAAAACTCATTCAATTTCAAACCTATTCTAAATTAATTTGACTGCTTATTTTTTAATGATTTTTTGATACATAGTACTATTATCAGAGCTAATAATTCTACAAAAATAAATTCCGGAATTCAAGTGTGTAATATCAATTTCAGAAACATTTGAATTATTTTCAAAAACTTTTTTACCAATACCATCATAAATTTCAATGGACGCAACTTCACTATTTTTAGAGTAAATTTTTACTATTCCATCGGTTGGGTTTGGATGAACAATAAAATTACTAGTTTCAAATTCGTTGATTCCTAACGTAACATCAAGCATATATGCACCTCCATTTGGAGCCATAACGGGATGTGTCCAATATTCTGTTGAATTTCCGAATAAAACTTTATTACCTTTTGCTAAAATAAAACGCCCAAAATTATCATTTGTATAAGAACTCATACCAGCATAAGTACTGTTGTAACTCCAACTGCCATTTTCATAAACAAAATGGAAGACCGGATTTTTGCGTTCCACCATCAAAATATACTCTCCTGTTGGAACAATAAACATATTATTTCCCTCTACCTTTACCTTATATTTGTAATAATCTCCTTCCTGAAATACAAAATCTTCAACAAAATTCCATTCAGGTGTAATATCAGACCAATTATAAATTTTAATCATTTTTAAACCTAAAAAATCATTCTCGGTATCATTGAGATGGTATAAATACAATTTTCCATTTGATAAACTGACACGATCAGAATGAAGAAGTCTTAATTCTGGATTATATACAAACGAAACATTCGGCATCAATGTACTATTTACCAATTCCCAATTAGAACTTTCCAGATTAAAAGTAGTAATAAAATCACCAGTTGAATTGGTTGAAGTAGTTACCAACATGTCATTCTCAATCTCTAATAACGTTCCAAATCCTGAATTTCCGGAAACTCCGGCTAAAGTTTGCTGAAGTGAAAAAGTATCACCACTTTGGTTGTAAATGTAAACTGCTCCATCGTTTATTGCTGCATCTCCATTTTCATCATAACCAAAAGCTGTAATAAACAATTGATTGTTATGTACTTTTATATTCGTACCAAAATAATCATTTTCGTGTTGAGTTGAAGGTTGAATTTTCAATAAGTACTCCCAATTTCCATTTACTTTTTTGAAAACATATACCGCACCACCATTTTCAACATTGGTATTATTTCTGATAGAACCAACAAACAGATAATCATCCGTCATTTCAATTGCACCTCCAAAATTTTGATTGGCCTCAGGAGAATCGATTGTTCCGTTTGGAGTAATCCCTGATGAATCTGTATTAAAAAGATATAATTTAGAAACACCAATTGGAGGCATTGCATCTTGACCAGCGACCACAATTTCAGTGTCGTTGAAACTACCACTGCCACCAAAACCGTAAACAGTTGAAAAATTTTCAGGCTCAATTCTAACTAAACTTTGACTAAAAGAATGAACAGAAATTAATAAGGTAAGAATGTAAAGTTTTTTCATAAGAAACTAGTTTACTGACAAATTTAACGAAAAAAGCATATCAAATTTTAAAATAGTGGTAAGAGTTATCTTTTCCTAACCATTTGTTAAACCCCTTTTCACTACTTTTATTTTCGTTATTTTTACGAAAACTTTAAAACTATGCCAACCGACTGTCTCAGCTATCAAGAATCCGGATATTTCTCTACGCTAATCACTGATTATCTGAATGAAAAACCGGAGCTGAAAGCCTTGTATCATCGTTTTCCGAATCTGGAAAATTTTAAGTTACAGTTGGAGGAAAAAGGAAATAGTTTCATTGGCAATGACAATTTCAAGAGGGAAGTTTTGATTTCTGTTTTGGAAAAACAATACGAATCGATTGCGATTTCTAAAGAAACAAAGCAGAACATTCAAAATTTAATCAATCCAAAAACTTTTTCGATTACAACAGGTCATCAGTTGAATTTGTTTACAGGACCACTGTATTTTTTATATAAAATTGTTTCGACAATTAATTTGTGTAAAGAATTAAAAAATGAATTTTCTGAACACAATTTTATTCCAATTTATTGGATGGCAACGGAAGATCACGATTTTGATGAAATCAATTATTTTAATTTTAAACATAAAAAAATCAGTTGGAATAGGGAAAGTTTTGGACCGGTTGGACGATTATCAACCGATGGTATAGAAGACGTTTTCGCATTTTTTGAATCGGAAATTGGTTTAGGAAATAATGCTGAAAGTCTAAAAAATTTATTTAAAAAAGCCTATTTAGAACATAACACGTTAGCGGATGCAACTCGCTTTTTAGCGAACGAATTGTTTTCGTCCGAAGGATTGGTAATAATTGATGCCGATGATGCTGATTTGAAAAAATCGTTTATTCCTTATATTAAAAATGAACTGATACATCAAACGGCTTTTGCTAAAGTGAATGAAACCACTCCTTTGCTGGAATCGTATTCGGTTCAAGTGAATCCGCGGGAAATTAATTTGTTTTATATCGAAGATCATTTGCGGGAACGAATTGTTTTTGAAAACGGAAGTTATGCCGTTTTGAATACAAAACTGACTTTTTCGGAAGAAGAAATTTTGAAAGAAGTAGAAAACCATCCGGAAAAATTTAGTCCGAATGTTTTGTTGCGACCGTTGTATCAAGAAGTCATTTTGCCGAATTTGTGCTACATCGGCGGCGGTGGAGAATTGGCATATTGGTTGGAATTAAAATCGTTTTTTGAAAGTCAGAATGTTACTTTTCCGATATTGTTACTTCGTAATTCGGTTTTGCTAGCGACTGAAAAACAAGCGGCAAAAGCGGATAAATTGCAATTGACTTGGCGAGATTTATTTTTGAATCAGCAAGAATTATTCAATCAGAAAACAAAACTACTTTCTGAGTTTACGATCGATTTTTCAACTCAAAAAGAAGTGTTGAAAAAGCAATTTGAAGAGTTACATAAAATAGCGGAAGCTACCGATAAATCGTTTTTAGGAGCTGTAAAAGCTCAAGAAACTAAGCAAATAAAAGGTTTGGAAAATTTAGAAAAACGATTACTGAAAGCTGAAAAACGAGTTCACCAAGAACATTTAAATCGAATTATTTCGTTGCAAAATGAATTATTTCCAAACCAAAGTTTACAAGAACGAAAAGTAAATTTTACTGAGTTTTATGTGGAATATGGGGAAGAATTGATTGAAAAATTATTGAAGGGATTAAAACCGTTGGAGATGGAATTTGAGGTGGTGGTTTTGTAAAACTGTATCTTTAAACGGCTTACCTCCTAGCCCCGATTGCAGTGGAAATCTTTTTGTTGGTGAGCTTTGCTCATGGACAAAAAATTGGAACGGAAAGCGGGAACATGGATTCCTGAAAAAGCCCAAGCCATTCGCTGCCAAAAAAACTTGAAACCTGAAACTTGAAACTTCAAACAAAAAACCTACCTTTGCACCCGAATTTAAACAGCAAATTACAATGGCAACAAATAGAACTTTTACAATGATTAAGCCGGATGGCGTTGAAAACGGTCACATCGGTGGGATTTTGAATATGATTACGGAAGGTGGTTTCAGAATCGTAGCAATGAAATTAACGCAATTAACGGTGGCTGATGCGAAGGCTTTTTATGCTGTTCACGCTGAAAGACCTTTTTATGGTGAATTGGTAGAATTTATGACGCGTGGTCCAATTGTTGCGGCTATTTTGGAAAAAGAAAACGCTGTGGAAGACTTTAGAACGTTAATTGGTGCTACTAATCCAGCGAATGCTGCTGAAGGAACTATTCGTAAAAAATATGCTACTTCTATGGGCGAAAATGCGGTTCATGGTTCTGACTCGGATGAAAATGCAGCCATTGAAAGTGCTTTTCATTTTGCAGGAAGAGAGATGTTTTAGGTTATCGGTTATTGGTTATCGGTTATCGGTTATCGGTTATCGGTTATCGGAAAAATACAAAAAATCCCATTTCAAGTTGAAGTGGGATTTTTTGTTTTTTAACTTTACTAAACTTTATATTATTTACAATAAATTTACCATAAATTAACACATTTTAATAAAAACAATTGTTAAAATTACACATAATAGATTAAATGTTGCATTTCGTCGATTTTATTTGTTGTAATGACAAAATTAATAGAATTTAGCTTCTGTACCACCAAAGTTACCCCAACTTTATTTCAAAAACAAATTCAAAGACTTTACTCGATTGCTAAAGTTTTGATTCCTACATTTTAATTTATTTTAAAACAATTAACTAATCAATTTAGCTAAATAAATTGCCTATGAAGTAAACTTTATTCAACCACCGCTCCCCCCAAATACGAAAATCTACTTTTAATAAATAATTCAACCCAGAATTTAATTAGATAAAATTAATTCGTATGAAATTAACCAATGTAAAATTAATTCGTACTAACTTTTTGAATTTGATTTTAGTTGTTTTACTAACTTTTTTTAGTTCCTCAAACACTTCTATCTATTCTCAATTCAGTACTTTAACTGTAGAGTGCGGTGATCCAATTCCACCGTATTCTCCGAGAAACCAAAATTCCACACCGTGGTGTTATACCTTTAATTTAGGTCATGGTCAATCTCGCATGTACACTAGTTCATCTGAACTGAACTTAGCATCAAATCAATCTAAATTTGTTTTCAATAACATACTTGATGCCAATAATTCAAGTTTTATTGCTGAAAAAACAGATTTCATTGAAAATAATGACGGAACGGCTTTGCTCTTCGGAACAATTGTTAATTCTGCACAAAAAGATCTAGCTTTCAATTATGCATTTTGGTTAACAAAGAAAAAACCAAACAGCAATACTAAAAGTAATGCTGATAATTTAGCTCGGCAATTTGGAATAAACTATGATAATCTAAATGAATATGTCATTGATGTATCTAAAACAAATTCTCTGACGGGAATTAATGGATACGAAGGTTCAACACTTAAATTAACCAATAATGAAAATGTACTTTACGCTACCACAACCAAATCTAACAATGACGAAATAGCTGTTGTAGGTAATTTTACTTTTGATGGTTTACTTGCTGAAAGAGGCATTGAAAAACAAGTTTCGAATCTTAATGTAAACTTCTTTTCAAGAATTAAATTTTTTGTTTGTCCCGTTATCGACCCTTGCCATCAAACTTTAGTAAGAGTTTGTTTAGTATATAACTGGCATTTTTGTATTGCGATAAATATACAAATCATTAATGTTGTTGACACAACTCCGCCAACTTTTAACGAAAATCTTCCCCAAGACCTTGCTGTAAGTTGTTCAAGTAATATTCCAAGTGCACCAACACTTACTGCCACAGATGCCTGCACTAATGCTGAAGTTTCATTTAAAGAAGTTGTTTCAGGTGAAGGTTGTTCCTATGAAATTTACCGTATTTGGACAGCCGAAGACGAGTGTGGTAATATCACCGTGCACAAACAAACAATTGTAGTGAATGACACGGTTGCTCCAACTTTTGTAGAAAATTTACCTGCCGATGTAGCTGTCTCTTGTGATGCTATTCCGGCTGTTCCTGTGTTAACAGCTACTGATAATTGTGGAACTGCTGAAGTTTCTTTCAAAGAAGTTAACTCCGGTGAAGGTTGTTCCTATGAAATTTACCGTATTTGGACAGCCGAAGACGAGTGTGGTAATATCACCGTGCACAAACAAACAATTGTAGTAAATGATACGGTTGCTCCTGCTTTTGTAGAAAATTTACCTGCCGATGTAGCTGTCTCTTGTGATGCTATTCCGGCTGTTCCTGTGTTAACAGCTACTGATAATTGTGGAACTGCTGAAGTTTCTTTCAAAGAAGTTAACTCTGGTGAAGGTTGTTCTTATGAAATTTACCGTATTTGGACAGCCGAAGACGAGTGCGGCAATATCACCGTGCACAAACAAACAATTGTAGTAAATGATACGGTTGCTCCTGCTTTTGTAGAAGAACTTCCAATGGATATGACGGTAGAATGTGATGCTGTTCCAATGGCTGTTACTTTAACTGCTACAGACAACTGTGGAACTGCCGAGGTTTCTTTCAAACAAACCAGAACCGATGGAAATTGTCCTTCGAACTATACGTTAGTTAGAGTATGGACAGCTGAGGATGAGTGTGGAAACACAACTGTTCACAAACAAACCATCTCGGTTCAAGATACAACAGCTCCTGCTTTTGTAGAAGAACTTCCAATGGATATGACGGTAGAATGTGATGCTGTTCCAATGGCTGTTACTTTAACTGCTACAGACAACTGTGGAACTGCCGAGGTTTCTTTCAAACAAACCAGAACTGATGGTAACTGTCCTTCGAACTATACGTTAGTTAGAGTATGGACAGCTGAGGATGAGTGTGGAAACACAACTGTTCACAAACAAACCATCACAGTTCAAGATACGACAGCTCCTGCTTTTGTAGAAGAACTTCC
>NZ_QLSV01000011.1 GCF_003268815.1 Flavobacterium lacus
CTCGATTAGCCTTACTCTCTCTTTTTTTTCGATTAAACATTACTGTCTAATCGTGCTGTCAATTCAATATGTCTATGAACGTGTCTTCTTGTTTTAAACTGAACTTGTTTCAGTTTCTTATATAACCCTACAATTAAAATCGTAGACTAGCTATCTAAGCGGGTGCAAAAGTACAACTTCTTTTTGATTAGGCAAGCTTTTCGAAAAAAAAATTTATTTTCTTTTTTTTACTCTCCTAATCCCAGTTTTGTCGCTTGCGGAGGGCAAAGATACTACTCTTTTACTTCTCCTTCCAAATCTTTTTATAGATTTTTTTTAACTCCAATTTTCTACAGAACGTCGCTCTCAATGCGGGTGCAAAAGTAGTACTCTTTTTGGGCTTTCCAAATCTTTTTTAAACTCTTTTTGAAAGTTTTTTTTAATGTGCTGGTTGTGAGATGGAAATGGAGAAAGTTTTTTTTTGTTTCAAGTTTCAGGTTTCAAGTTTTGCCCGCCAAGGCGGGAGATTGCTTCGCCAGTTCGCTATCGCTCGTGTCCTATTTCGACTTCGTCTTCTTGCGGAATGACAAAACTGAGACTGCGACTGATGACTGGATAATGCTTACTGACTACTGCTCCCCTAGCCCCGATTGCAATGGAAAGCCTTGTAAAGTATTGTTGTATTTTTTCTTGGCAAAAAAAAGCGACCAACGGAAGCTCTTTTTTGGCAAGAAAAAAACAACAAGACGAACAAGCTTGGAATGGAAAGCGGGAAATAGCTTCTGAAAAATGTTGTTTTAATATTACCTATATATATTGTGTGGGATTTTGTAATCTTATATATTTGCAGTCCATAAAAATTTAGGCATGATAAAAATTAGTTTACCTGACGGTTCGGTTAAGGAGTTTGAGAAGAATTCGACTCCGATGGATGTTGCGAGAAGTATTAGTGAAGGTTTGGCGAGAAATGTGATTTCTGCGTCATATAACAACACTATTGTGGAAACGACGACGGAATTGACCACGGATGGTTCACTCCTATTATATACGTGGAATGACAAAGAAGGCAAAAAGGCTTTTTGGCATTCGACTTCGCACGTAATGGCTCAAGTTTTGGAGGAGCAATATCCGGGAATTAAGTTAACGCTTGGGCCGGCGATTGATAATGGATTTTATTATGACGTAGATTTTGGTGATACGAAAATCACGGAAGCCGATTTTAAAGCCATTGAAGATAGAATTTTAGAAGTTTCGAGAGAAAAGCACGAGTTTAAAATGCGTGCGGTTTCGAAAGCGGAGGCATTGGAAGTTTATAAAAATAATGAATATAAGACGGAATTAATTTCGAATTTAGAAGACGGAACGATTACGTTTTGTGATCACGCTAACTTTTTTGATTTGTGTCGTGGTGGTCATATTCCGAATACGGGATTGATTAAGGCGATGAAAATTATGAGTGTTGCCGGTGCCTATTGGCGTGGTGATGAGAAGAACAAGCAGTTGACTCGCGTTTATGGTATTTCGTTTCCGAAGCAAAAGGAATTGACAGAATATTTGGAATTATTGGAAGAAGCCAAACGCAGAGATCACAGAAAATTAGGAAAAGAGTTGGATTTATTTGCTTTTTCGCAAAAAGTGGGTCAAGGTTTGCCGTTATGGTTACCAAAAGGTGCTGCTTTGCGTGATCGTTTGGAGCAATTTTTGAAAAAAGCTCAGAAGAAAGCGGGTTACGAGCAAGTGGTTACGCCTCATATTGGTCAGAAAGAGTTATATGTCACTTCCGGACATTATGCGAAATATGGTGCGGATAGTTTTCAGCCGATTCACACGCCAGCAGAGGGTGAAGAGTTTTTGTTGAAGCCAATGAATTGTCCGCATCACTGTGAAATTTATAACACAAGACCGTGGAGTTATAAAGATTTACCGAAGCGTTATGCTGAATTTGGAACGGTTTATCGTTACGAACAAAGTGGTGAATTGCATGGATTGACACGAGTTCGCGGATTTACGCAAGATGATGCACACATTTTTTGTACACCGGATCAATTGGACAGCGAGTTTAAAAAAGTAATTGATTTGGTTTTGTATGTTTTCAGTTCGTTAGGATTTGAGAATTTTACGGCTCAGATTTCGTTGAGAGATCAAGAGAACCGAGAAAAATATATTGGTAGCGATGAAAATTGGGAAAAAGCAGAAAATGCTATCATCAATGCTGCTCGGGACAAAGGTTTAAACACGGTTGTAGAATATGGTGAAGCCGCTTTTTACGGTCCGAAATTAGACTTTATGGTCAAAGATGCTTTGGGAAGACAATGGCAATTGGGAACCATTCAAGTAGATTATAATTTACCCGAACGTTTTGAATTGAGTTACAAAGGAGCGGACAATGAAATGCATCGTCCAGTTATGATTCACCGAGCACCGTTTGGTTCGATGGAGCGATTTATTGCCATTTTATTGGAACATACAGCAGGAAATTTCCCACTATGGTTGATGCCAGAGCAAGCTATAATCTTGTCTTTAAGTGAGAAATATGAAAATTATGCCGAAAAAGTTTTAACTTTGCTAGAAAATCACGAAATTCGCGGCCTGATTGACAACCGCAATGAGACAATTGGCAAGAAAATAAGGGATGCGGAAGTGAAGAAAATTCCGTTTATGATCATTGTTGGTGACGAAGAAGAGAAGAACGGCACGATTTCTGTAAGAAGACACGGCCAAGAAGGAAAAGGAAATATCACGGTTACAGTTGACGAATTTGCTCGACTTGTAAACGAAGAAATAAGCAAGACATTAAAACCATTTGTAGTTTAACTTAAAAATTAAAAGTCATAGCAATTAGAAACAACAGGGGATATCAACCCAGAGTAGAAAAAAAGGCAGCACACAGAATTAACAATTTAATTCGTGTTCCCGAAGTGCGATTGGTCGGTGAAAACATCGAGCCAGGGGTTTACAAAATTTCTGAAGCTTTACGTTTAGCGGAAGAATTTGAGGTGGATTTGGTAGAAATTTCTCCCAATGCAGAGCCGCCGGTTTGTAAATTAATGGACTACGGTAAATTTATTTACGAGCAAAAGAAAAGAGATAAAATGCTCAAAGCCAAATCGACTCAAATTGTAGTGAAAGAAATTCGTTTCGGTCCTCAAACGGATGAGCATGACTATGAGTTTAAAAAGAAAAATGCTGAGAAATTCTTAAAAGAAGGAGCTAAATTAAAAGCTTTTGTATTCTTTAAAGGACGTTCGATTATTTATAAAGAACAAGGTCAAATTCTTTTGTTACGTTTGGCTCAAGATTTAGAAGATTTAGGAAAAGTGGAAGCTTTGCCTGTATTGGAAGGAAAGCGAATGATTATGTATCTCGCTCCGAAGAAGAAGAAGTAAGTTGCTGAGCAACTGAGGTTCTGAGTTGCTGAGATTAAACTCAGTTAATTAGTGCCTTAGCCACTGAGAAACTAAAAAATAAGTAAGTAAGTTGAATCACAAATAAATTTGGGAAATTATGCCTAAAATGAAAACAAAATCCAGTGCTAAGAAGCGATTCAAAGTAACTGGCTCTGGAAAAATCAAGAGAAAGCACGCTTTTAAAAGTCACATTTTGACTAAAAAATCTAAAAAGCGTAAATTAGCTTTAACTCATTCGACTTTGGTTCACAAAACCGATGAGAAAAGCATTAAACAACAATTAAGGATTATATAATTGTATTAAGATTTGAGTATTAAGTATTAAGACTTTAGTATTAGGACCTTAAACTTGAATCCTAAAATAATTAAATTCTTTAGGTTAAAAATTATTTAATAACCTTGGAGTATGGCCGATAAGTTCCCTTGATTAAATTCGGGACGCCTGCTACAAAAAAACAAGAAAATTATGCCAAGATCAGTAAATTCGGTTGCTAAAAGAGCACGAAGAAAAAAAGTATTAAAGCAAGCCAAAGGTTTCTTTGGTAGACGTAAAAACGTTTGGACGGTTGCTAAAAACGCGGTTGAAAAAGCCATGGTTTATGCTTACCGTGACAGAAGACAGAACAAAAGAAACTTCCGTTCGTTATGGATCATGCGTATTAACGCTGGTGCTCGTTTGGAAGGAATGAGTTATTCTCAATTTATCGGAAAAGTGAAATCTAACGGTATCGAATTGAACCGTAAAGTGCTTGCTGATTTAGCAATGAATCATCCGGAAGCTTTTAAAGCAATTTTGAATAAAGTAAAATAAACGTTTTAACAATCCGATTTTAACTTACTTATATAGAAAAGAGTTGTCTGAAAAGGCAGCTCTTTTTTTATTATCTTTATAGGATATTATTCTCTTTAAAATCTCAACGTATGTTACGAGTAACTTTAGGCTCTGTTTTGGTAATTATCACGATGTTACTTGTTCCTTCGGTAGAAAAGGCGTTGTTTTTCTTACCACTCATTTTTGCACTTTCAGTAAGTTTAGCAAATACTGACAAACTCAAACTAAACAAAGCTTTGGGCATTGTTTTAAGTGTTGGCCAAAGCTATTTGGTTTTTCTGGGATTAGCTATTGTAATTTACTTTTTTGATGAGTGGATTCAAAACATTTCCAATGGCGATAGTTCAGAGATAGAAGGCGTAGCATTGATAACAATTGGTGGTTATTTAGCAGCATTGTTGCTATTTTACTTCTACTCGTTTTTGTTTAAAGTAATCGATTTTAAATTTAGTTTTTGGGCAATCAGTCTATGCCACACACTAGTTGTAATTGTGATGTTTGTTTTTTCTAAAAATGAATATCTTCAATTTGGTGTAGAAAAATTTCCTGCCTATTTGATTTCTTGGTGCATTTTTATAAGCTTAGCTTACAGTATTTCGCTCAATCGAGAGCTATTCTATAAATCATCAAAAATAATAACTAGCGAGTCTGAAAACGTTTAAATAATGGTGCTTTACTTTTAAATTCAAGAAAAATAATTAATTTGGATATCGAAATTTCACTGGTAAAAATGTTTTTAGGATATACTTAAACTTTCTATCTTTGATAAAAATAAAAACCCATGCCGCAAATTACTATTCTTTCACATCAGGAAATTGAGCATAAAATTAAACGAATTGCTTATCAAATCTACGAAACATTTGTGGATGAAGAAGAAATTATTCTTGCCGGAATTGCCAAAAATGGGTATATTTTTGCAGAAAAATTAGCGGTAGAATTGAGCAAAATCTCAACAATAAAGATTGCATTGTGCGAAGTTTATATTGACAAACATAATCCTTTTAAACCAATAACTACTTCCCTTTCGAAAGAAAATTATAAAAACAAAGGTATAATTTTGGTTGATGATGTTTTAAACTCAGGCACAACATTGGTTTATGGTGTGAAGCACTTCTTAGATGTTCCGTTAAAAAAATTCAAAACGGCTGTTTTAGTTGACAGAAATCACAAAAAATATCCGGTGAAAGTTGATTTTAAGGGGATTTCACTTTCCACATCCTTACAAGAACACGTGCAAGTGGTTTTTGAAAAAGAAAACAGTTTTGCTTATTTAAGCAACTAATTTTTTAATTTCTTCCACCACCTCTTCAATTGATTTTCCATCAGTAGAAATAATATGTTTTGCTTGATGGTAATAAAAACTTCGATCGAACAAATGCTTGGCGATAAATTCTTTTAACTCTTCCTCGCTCATTTCTGCAATGATTGGCCTACCTGATTTGTTTTTGCTCAAACGCCTATAAAGCTCTTCTATGGAAGTTTTTAAATAAATCGATATGACATCTTCATTTTGTAAAAAAAGATGATTATTGGCATAGCAGGGTGTGCCTCCTCCCAGACTTAAAATAAATTCATCATTTGAATGAATAATTTTTTTAAAAACTTCATGTTCAAGTTTCCTAAAGTAAAGTTCTCCTTTGGTTTTAAAGATAGAACTAATTGATAAATTTTGTTCATTTTCAATCAAAACATCTAAATCAAAATGTGTTTTTCGCAAAACATTTGATAGCTTAGAAGCAATTATGGTCTTTCCCGATCCCATGTATCCAAGTAGAATAATTTTTTTTTGCATAATAAATCCTTGTATAATAAGGCGTTAAGAAAGAATAAATTAAAAAAGCAAATTTAAGACAAATTTGCTTTGAAAAATTAATAATAAGACCGTATATTTGCACCCGCATTCAAGAAATTGCATTTGACTCGATAGCTCAGTTGGTAGAGCACATCACTTTTAATGATGGGGTCCTGGGTTCGAGCCCCAGTCGGGTCACAATTTTTTATTTCAAGATGCAATTGACTCGATAGCTCAGTTGGTAGAGCACATCACTTTTAATGATGGGGTCCTGGGTTCGAGCCCCAGTCG
This sequence comes from Flavobacterium lacus, assembly GCF_003268815.1. Classification (GTDB taxonomy): domain Bacteria; phylum Bacteroidota; class Bacteroidia; order Flavobacteriales; family Flavobacteriaceae; genus Flavobacterium; species Flavobacterium lacus. Next base: position 6,302 of record NZ_QLSV01000011.1, read on the forward strand.
GGTCACTTCAAAAGACGTTGCGTGCAACGTCTTTACTTTTTTGGCCACGTGGAGAAATTGGTAGACTCGCCATCTTGAGGGGGTGGTGTCGCAAGACGTGTCAGTTCGAATCTGATCGTGGTCACTTTAAAATCCTAAAAACTGATTGTTTTTATAAAAACAATGTGTTTTTAGGATTTTTCATTTTAAAAAAGGAGATATTGTAAGTATTATAGTCGATATTCAATAAAAAATAAAAAATAAACGTAAAAAGAATTATTTTCTATCATAATTCACTACTTTTGTTTAAGCAAAACAACAAAAAGATGAACAATGTAAAAAATGTTTTTAGCATAAAAGACCTTGAAAATTTATCAGGGATTAAGGCTCATACAATTAGGATTTGGGAAAAAAGATATAATGTTCTTGAACCTATGCGTACAGACACTAACATTCGTTACTATGATTTACCTGCACTTCAAAGGTTATTAAATATAACATTGTTGCATAATCACGGCTATAAAATATCGAAAATATCAAAACTAACTCCTGACAAGTTAACCATTCTTGTGAGAGAAATTGTTAATGAAAAAAGTGTAAAACATCACGCCATTAATGCTTTTAAGATGGCAATGATGAATTTTGACCAAACCCTTTTTTTTAACACTTACAGTAATTTACTTTCTGAAAAATCTTTCAGAGAGATTTTTTTCGAAATATTCATACCCCTTATGAATGAAATTGGTTTGCTTTGGCAATCTGAAACCATATCACCAGCTCATGAACATTTCATTAGTTATTTAATAAAACAAAAACTTTTGGTTAATACCGAAAAAATACAAGTTTTAGAACCCACGAAGGATGACCGGGTTTTTGTTCTTTATCTTCCGTCGAATGAAATTCACGAATTAGGTTTAATGTATTTAAATTATGAAATTATACTAAATGGCTACAAAACAATTTATTTAGGTGAAAGCGTGCCGATTGAAAGCCTAAGAGATATAAAGAAATATTTTGATAAAGTAACCTATGTATCTTATATGACAGTTGAGCCTAACAAAGATGAAATTAACAACTATTTAAAACAAATCGAAGAAGAAATATTGGAGGATGGTCAATCAGAACTTTGGACAATTGGCCGAATAACTGAATACATAAAACCCGATCTTTTTAAAAATGTTAGAGTCTTTAATTCTATTTTAGAAATTTCGAACAACCTATAATTTTTTTTAGAAAAAATGAGTAAAAATATATTTATTATTGGTTCAGGCTTTTCGGCTCTTGCGGCAGCTTGTTATTTAGCAAAATCAGGTAATCAAGTTACTGTATTTGAAAAAAATTCAACTATTGGTGGCAGAGCCAGACAACTCAAAAAAGAAGGCTTTACCTTTGATATTGGTCCTACTTGGTATTGGATGCCCGATGTTTTTGAACGTTTTTTTAATGATTTTGATAAAAAACCCTCTGACTATTACGATTTAATAAAACTTTCTCCTGCTTACCAAGTCTATTTTGGAATTCGTGATTTCGTGACCATTGCTGACAATTTGCCAGATATTGTTAAAACATTTGAAAATATTGAGTCAGGAAGCGGAGCAGTTCTAGAAAAATTCATGTCTGAAGCCAAAAGCAATTACGACATTGCCATAAAAGATCTTGTTTACAGGCCAGGCGTTTCACCACTTGAGTTGATTACAACGGAAACCGCTTTAAAAGTGGGACAGTTTTTTTCAAACATAAGTAAAGAGGTAAGAAAACGCTTTAAAAATCAAAAGTTAGTACAAATTCTAGAATTTCCGGTTTTATTTTTAGGAGCCAAACCGCAAGACACGCCAGCCTTCTATAGTTTTATGAATTTTGCTGATTTTGGTTTGGGAACGTGGCATCCGAAAAACGGAATGTATAGTGTAATCCTGGCCATGGAAGCGTTGGCTATTGAATTAGGTGTAAAAATTCAAACCAATGCGAATGTTGAAAAAATAATTGTAAAACAAAAAAAGGCAGTTGGTATACGAGTAAATGGTCAAGAACAATTTTGTGAAGTGGTGCTTAGTGGCGCCGATTACCACCACTCTGAAACTTTACTAGATGCTGAGCACAGAGCTTACTCAGAGTCCTATTGGGAGAAAAAAACATTTGCTCCTTCCTCACTTTTATTTTATGTAGGTTTTAATAAAATTATACAAAATGTAGAACATCATACTTTATTTTTTGATGTGTCATTTGAAAAGCATGCGGAATCTATTTACGATAAACCAAGTTGGCCAGAAGAACCGCTTTTTTATGCAAGTTTTCCATCCAAAACAGACGACTCCGCTGCACCGGAAGGTCAAGAAGCTGGTATATTTTTGATACCCCTTGCACCCGGAATTGAAGATACTGAAGAAATCAGAGAAAAATATTTTAACATCATAATTGAACGATTTGAAAAGTTAACCGAACAATCTATCAAAAAAAGTGTTATCTTTAAGGATTCATATTGTGTGAATGATTTTATAAAGGACTATAATTCATACAAAGGAAATGCATATGGAATGGCAAACACCCTATTTCAAACTGCTTTTTTGCGACCAAAATTGAAAAGTAAAAAAGTCGAGAACCTATTTTTTACCGGTCAACTTACCGTTCCCGGGCCCGGAGTTCCGCCTTCCTTAATTTCAGGAAAATTGGTTTCAGAATTAATCCAAAAAAATTCAACTAAAAGTTAAAGATTCTTGCAATGAAATCAATTTTTGATACTATTTCTTACGAATGTAGTAGGAATGTTACCAAAACATACAGTACTTCATTTTCAACTGCAGTGAAAATGCTGTCTCCTACCATTAGACAAGATATATATAATATTTATGGGTTTGTTCGCTTTGCCGATGAGATTGTCGATTCATTTCATGATTACAATAAGGGAAAGTTGTTTGATTTATTTGAAACTGATTTAGAAAATGCTCTACAGGACAAAATCAGTTTAAACCCAATTTTAAATTCTTTTCAACACACGGTGAATCAATATGCGATTCCGAAAGATTTGATAGACGCTTTTATGAAAAGTATGAAATTGGACTTACACAAAACTAATTATAAAACCCCGGAAGAATATCATGAGTATATCTACGGATCTGCTGATGTGGTAGGTTTAATGTGCTTGAAAGTATTTGTGAATGGCAATGATGCCAAATTTGACGAACTAAAAGAAAGTGCTATGCGGTTGGGATCAGCTTTTCAAAAGGTTAACTTTTTGAGGGATTTGAAAGCCGACTTTGAAGAATTAAATAGAACCTATTTTCCAAATACAGATTTAAATAAATTGGATGAAAATTCAAAACAAATCATTATTGCAGAAATAGAAGCCGATTTTGAAGCCGGATTTGAAGGAATTCGAAAATTGCCCTTAGAAGCGAAATTTGGTGTGTACACAGCTTATGTTTACTACAAAAAATTACTGTCTAAACTTAAAAAAACACCATCGTTTGCAATCAAGAACACACGTATACGAGTTCCTGATTATCAAAAAGTGGGATTGTTGGCAAAATGTTACATAAATTACCGATTAAAAACAATATAATTATGACTATCTGGATTCACATTTTAGTGTTCTTTTTAACCTTTTCCATGATGGAATTTTTGGCTTGGTTTACACACAAATATGTAATGCACGGCTTTTTATGGAATTTGCATTCCGATCACCACAAAAAAGATCACGATTCGTGGTTTGAGCGAAATGACACATTTTTTATTTTCTACGCTGTGGTCAGTATTAGTTTCTTTCTACTTTGGAAATATAAAATTTTAGAACTTGGTTTGGCGATTGGAATTGGAATTTTTGCTTATGGATTAGCCTATTTTTTTGTGCATGATATTTTTATTCATCAACGCTTCAAGCTTTTTAGAAATGCGAATAATCTATATGCAAAAGCAGTAAGAAGAGCTCACAAAATGCATCATAAACACACCGGGAAAGAGCATGGTGAATGTTTCGGCATGTTGGTAGTGCCTTGGAAATATTTTAAGAAATAAACTGTTCGTTTCTCACACGAAATGCAGTAAGATTTTTGAATTTAATACACTAATTAAAAAGTTAACTGTACTTTTTTCCAATTTTTACCGCTCTCATTTTCAATTTCAAAAAAGTAAATACCAGACTGTAAATCAGTTACATTCAAAGTTACTTCTTTGGTATAATCGATAGAAAACGTTTTTAAATGTGCTCCAGTTTGGGAGTAAACATTCACTCGTTGAATGTTCGCATTTGTTTTTATGGTTATAATTCCGTCTGAAGGATTCGGAAATAATTTTACATCCGTAATAAACGCATCATCAATTCCAAGCAAATTGAGCGATGTACTCAAGACAACATCTCTATTTAAGACCCCGTGATAATTCATTGTAAAATTAGGAGAACTCGATTTTGCCCAAGCAAAATCAATAACATTGTTGTTGAAATCAAATACATAATCGTTTGAATCACCTGTATCAAAAGCCCTTGTATAAACCAGCGTTCTAATCCCGTTAGTAGGTGTGTTATTTTGATTGGACACTAGAACCCAGTTGTTAACCGGATCGGGTGTTGGAGCAAAATTAACACCATTGTGAACGGCATCTACAAGTATCGAATTATTCCAATACACAACATCGGTGCCATTTTGCATCCCACTTTCAAATGAACCAAATTGCAACGAAAACCACCTATCATTTGGCCCGGATAAGGTTAATGTAGCTGTTGATGTAGCATTATTTAACAGCAACGAAGTCGAAAAATCGTTACTTAAATTAAGAACACCTGTAGTCTTTTCTTGTGCCAATGATGACACGAAAGTGAACAATAAAAACAATGTATTTTTTAACATAGTTAATTACTTTAAGATATTAATTACTTCTTCATCCTTCGAGATAACTGCATACTCAAATGCTGTTTTACCGCTGTTATCCACTAAACTTTTATCTGAATTATATTTTAATAAAAGGTTGATTAGCTCTTTATTTTTGAATTGAGTTGCATACATGAGCGGTGAAACACCCCTCAAGTCCGTTAAATTGGGATTTGCCTTACTATTTAAAAGTTTGATTGATAAATCAATGTTACCTCTAAACACAGCTGCCGTTAAAGCTGTACCCATTTCTGAATTATAATTTACATTTGCTCCCTCATTCAATAAAAAATCAACAATTTCCTCATATCCTCTGTAAGTAGCTAAAATAAGCATAGTAAACCCTTCTTCATTTGGCGCATCAATTAGAGATGGTTGAGCTTTTAACAAAACCGAAAGTCTATCAAAATCTCTGGTTCTAACGAACGAAAAAGCATCTTCTTGTGAGAAAACATGAGTATTTGACAGTAAAAATAGTACGAGATAAAATATTTTCATTTTAATCAAATAATAACAAATATACAGAATTAATTAAAATAAGACGAGGCATATTATTTAAGCAATTATCTACTCAAATACATTTTGCGTCTGGAATACAATTCATAGAATTGATCATCTTTTAAATCGTCAATAAACAAAATACTTTCTCCCGTTGATTTCATTTCCGGACCTAATTTTTTATTTACACCATGAAACTTACCAAACGAAAAAACGGGTTGTTTGATGGCATATCCTTTTAATTGCGGGTTAAAAGTGAAATCGGTTACTTTATTTTCGCCTAACATTACTTTTGTAGCATAGTTTACATAGGGTTCGCCATACGCTTTGGCAATAAATGGCACAGTACGAGATGCTCTTGGATTTGCTTCGATAATGTAAACTGTGTCATCTTTAATGGCAAATTGAATATTAATTAATCCAACCGTTTTTAAAGCTAAAGCTATTTTTTTGGTATGATCTTTAATCTGTTGCATCACAAATTCACCTAAATTAAATGGTGGCAAAGTAGCATTACTATCACCAGAATGCACCCCGCAAGGTTCGATGTGCTCCATTATTCCTATGATGTAAACATTTTCTCCATCACAAATAGCATCGGCTTCGGCTTCAATGGCTCCATCTAAATAATGATCCAGAAGCAATTTGTTCCCCGGAATATTTTTTAATAAATCAATTACATGTTCTTCTAATTCTTGTTTATTGATGACAATTTTCATTCCTTGTCCGCCTAAAACATAAGAAGGTCTAACCAATAACGGAAAATCTAACACATCGGCTAAAGCAGAAGCTTGATCGGCATTTTCTGCCACACCAAATTGCGGGAAAGGGATTTTTAGTTCTGATAAAAGTTCAGAAAAACGACCTCTATCTTCGGCTAAATCTAAGGCATCAAAACTGGTTCCGATGATTTTTACTCCGTACCGATCTAATTTTTCCGCTAATTTTAAAGCCGTTTGTCCACCTAATTGTACAATGACACCTTCCGGTTTTTCGTGTCTAATGATATCATATATATGTTCCCAGAAAACGGGTTCAAAATATAATTTATCAGCGATATCAAAATCGGTCGAAACCGTTTCCGGATTACAATTAATCATAATTGTTTCATAACCACATTCTTTGGCTGCCAAAACACCATGAACACATGAATAATCAAATTCGATTCCTTGGCCAATTCGATTTGGGCCAGAACCAAGAACAATGACTTTCTTTTTATCTGTCACAACACTTTCGTTATGCACATATTTTTCACCTGTAGCCGTCTCAATTTCGGCTTCAAAAGTAGAATAGTAATAGGGTGTTTGTGCTTTAAATTCGGCTGCACACGTGTCTACTAATTTATAAACACGATTGATTGATAATTCTACTCTTTTCGTATACACCTGACTCTCTAAACAACGAATCATGTGAGCAATTTGTCGGTCAGCAAAACCTTTTTGTTTAGCTTCTAAGAGTAATTCTTTTGGTAAGGTTTCGATGGAATAGTTTGAAATTTCTTTTTCCAACAAATGTAGTTCTTCATATTGTTTTAAAAACCACATATCAATTTTTGTGATTTCATGAATTCTACTCAATGGAATTCCCATTTGAATGGCATCGTAAATAACGAAAACACGGTCCCAACTGGCGTACGTTAATTTTTCAATAATCTGTTCGTAGTTTTTATATCCTTTTCCGTCTGCCCCTAACCCATTTCGTTTAATTTCAAGCGATTGAGTCGCTTTATGAAGAGCTTCTTGAAACGAGCGGCCAATTCCCATTACTTCCCCTACTGATTTCATTTGAAGTCCTAACGTTCGGTCTGCTCCTTCAAATTTATCAAAGTTCCAACGTGGAATTTTTACAATAACATAATCTAAAGTCGGTTCAAAAAGTGCCGAAGTTGATTTGGTAATTTGGTTTTGAAGTTCATCTAAATGGTACCCCAAAGCCAATTTAGAGGCAATTTTTGCAATGGGATAGCCTGTCGCTTTTGATGCTAATGCAGACGAACGGGAAACCCTTGGATTAATTTCAATCGCCACAATATCTTCCTTTTCATCAGGTGACACGGCAAATTGAACATTACAACCACCTGCAAAATTTCCAATGCTTCGCATCATCAAAATCGCCATATCTCTCATTTTTTGAAAAGTGTTATCCGATAAAGTCATTGCCGGAGCAACGGTAATACTATCGCCGGTATGAATTCCCATTGGGTCCATATTTTCGATAGAACAGATAATCACAACATTATCATTTTGATCGCGAAGTAATTCTAATTCATATTCTTTCCAACCCAATAAAGCCTTATCAATTAACACTTCATGTATGGGTGAAGCTTCAAGACCTCTAGTTAACAATTCATCAAATTCATCTTTGTGATGCACGAATGCAGCTCCGGAACCACCTAAAGTAAAAGAGGGACGTATGACTAACGGAAAACCAAATTCCTGAGCAATTTCTTTACCTTTTAAAAAAGAAGTGGCAATTTTCGCTGGTGCAGCACCTACGCCAATGCGTTGTAATAATTGTTTAAATTGTTCTCTGTCTTCGGTAATATTGATTGCATTAATATCAACGCCAATTAATCTTACATTAAAATCGGCCCAAATTCCTTTTTCATCGGCTTCTAAACATAAATTTAATGCCGTTTGTCCTCCCATAGTGGGAAGAACAGCATCAATATTTGGATGTTTTTTTAGGATTTCAATGATCGATTTGGTGGTTAATGGCAATAAATAAACATGATCCGCCATGGATGGATCGGTCATGATGGTTGCAGGATTGGAGTTGATTAAAATAACTTCAATTCCTTCTTCTCTGATTGAACGGGCTGATTGTGAACCAGCGTAATCAAATTCACAAGCTTGACCAATAACAATTGGGCCAGAGCCAATGATTAATACCGATTTTATTGAATGATCTTTAGGCATATTGTTGTGTTATACTAGTTTAGTTGTTGTTTGAGTTGACAAGTTATAAAAAAAAGGCGTTACTAAAAAAAGTAACGCCTTTATTATGATTAATACTAATCATTATTTTTTGTGTCTTGGTTCGCAGGAAACAGTCAATTTGTGTCTTCCTTTGGCTCTTCTTCGAGCAAGGACTTTTCTACCATTTGCAGTAGCCATTCTATCCATAAACCCGTGTTTATTTCTTCTTTTTCTTTTCGATGGTTGAAACGTTCTCTTACTCATTGTTTTGTATCTTTAAAATCGTGTATAATTTTATTGTGTTAGGTTTCCTAAAAACCGAGTGCAAATATACAAAGACTTTTTTTTCTCACAAGCAGTTTTATAAAAATATTTTCATTTCGTTTTATTACCTTTGCAAACACAAAAAACAAAGTCATCATTATGTTTCACAAAAATATCAAAATAGTATTTGCAGCCGTATTAGTAGCTTTAGGAATTTGGCAGTTTACAGAAAACAATATCGGGAACGGAATTTTTCTCCTACTACTTATTGTGTTTCCAATTTTTTTATACTTTAAAAATGAATTTATCCTTTTAGCCTTCCTAAAATTAAGAAAACAAGATTTTGTTGGTGCAAAAAAATGGTTAGATAAAATAAAAAATCCTGAAACAGCTTTAGTAAAAAAACAACAAGGGTATTATAATTACCTTCATGGATTGATGGTTTCGCAAACAAATTTGAATCAAGCAGAAAAATTCTTTAAAAAAGCAATTGAACTAGGACTTTCAATGGATATGGACTTAGCTGTTGCAAAATTAAATTTGGCGGGTATTGCCATGTCGAGAAGAAGAAAAATTGAAGCAACTAATTTATTGAATGAAGCCAACAAGCTCGACAAACAAAAAATGTTGAAGGAACAGATTACCATGATGAAACAGCAATTGAAGAAAATATAACAAACTAATAGTTGTGTCATAAAAAAATCGATTTATAGTTTGCTATGAATCGATTTTTATTTTTGAACTATTATCTATAAAAACTTTTAGAAAAAATAGTACTTGATTAACAAATGTACTATTAATGAATTTAAAACATAACTCAACATCTTAAGGCAAATAAACAATTAATCTCATAAACAGAAAACGTTGTAGTGCATAAAAAAGCCAAAAACACCTATACATTAACCATACAAGGCCTTTAAAATTTAAAAAAAACTAAGCTGTAAAAGTATCGTTGATACAAATAAACATTGACTAAAGTTGATTCATTTAATTTTTTTTTAAAATAATATAGGATGTATAGTTAAAATATATAAAAGTGTGAAATATCTATTTAAATAATACTTAAATTTGGAATAATTAAATATTAACTCAAAAAAACAAGTATTATGAAAAAAATTACTTTATTATTAGTCCTTTTGACTTTTTCGCTAGGATTTTCACAAGACCTACTATTAGGTTTTGAAACTGGAGAAAGTGGCGGCGTAAATGGAGGTCCTTTCGGTGATGGACCAGCACCTGTTGTTGAAGCCGGCACTGGGACAAACACAACTCAAGTATTAAAAATTGTTGGAAATCCTGCAGGTCAGCCGTGGCAAGGAATAAATCTTACTTTATCATCTTTGGTAAACTTAACAGCAACTCAAACAATGACGATGGATGTATTTTCAGATACGCCAATAACTTTTTTAGTAAAAGTAACAGGTGGAGCTACCGGACCAGCTCAAGTTGCGGCTTCTGCTTCGCACACTGGTGGAAGTACATGGCAAACGGTTTCTTTTACTTTTAATACATCATTAGACGGTGCACCTGCTCCAGCAACTGGTGTCTACAGTGGTTTTGTAATACATACGTATTGGGCTCCCGGTGCAGTTGCGTTTTTCAATCCGACAATACCAACACCAGCTAGAACTTTTTATGTAGACAATATCAGAGGACCACTTGGAACACCACCTGTTGATCCAGCTCCTGCTACTGCGGCTCCAACGCCACCAAACAGACCGGCAGCTGATGTTAAATCATTGTTTAGTGATGTGTATACACCTGTAGCCGTTATGGGTTATTCAGGTGGTGATGACAACACATATAATACTTCTTGGTGTCCTGGCTCAACGAGTTTAGTGCAAATTGAAGGTAATAATACAAACAAAATTGTAGGTTTAGGTTGTGAAGGAATTGCTTTCTTAGCCGGTAGATTCGATGCAACTGGGTTTACACGTTTTCATATCGATATTTGGACAGCCACTCCTACTCAAGATAGAGTTTTTAGTTTTAAATTTTCTAACTGGAATAGTACAACTGGTGAAACGAATGCTTTCGAATATACCGCTACAAACGCCAACGTAATGCCAAGTGGTTCAGAAGGAGAGTGGATTTCAATAGACATCCCGTTTTCTAGCTTCAACTGTATTAATACACCTCCAGGAAATGCATGTCCTAATGTTTCTGACTTTGCACAATTTGTTATTACTTCAGATTTAGGAACAGTATATTATGACAATCTGTATTTACACAAAAACACATTAGGTGTTTCGAGTTTTGAAACTGCTAAAATAAAAATGTATCCTAATCCTGCCACTTCTAATTTCACAATAGAGGCTCAAGATTTGATTAGCAATGTTACGGTTTACAATCTATTAGGTCAAGAAGTTATCTCTAAAAACCTAAACGAGCAAGAAACTACTATGGATATTTCAACGTTAAGCAACGGTGTTTATGTTGTAAAAGCAACGGTTAATGGTATTGTTTCCTCTTCAAGATTGGTTAAACAATAAATAAAAGTTTTATTCTAAATGGCTGCCTGAAAATGGCAGCCATTTTTTTTTAATCCAATAAATAACTAAGATGTTTTCTATTGATTCAACTTTATAAGTTTAAATAGTAAAATTTTAAGAATTATATGGAATTGTATTATAAAACAACATCGAAATTTTACTGCGGACATCATAACTTTCATAATTAGGCAACATTAAAGTAAAACAATTGAAACTTTTATTAACGAATATTGTCCAAAATTTGTAGAAAAACCTCTAATTTATAAAACACCATTGTCTTAAAAAACACAACAAATAAACCAAATTAACTATACAAAACCTCAACATCAACGTTTGAGTTACTCAAAAACTAAAAATTTTTTAAAAAAAACATTTATAAAATTGAAATAAAATTTATTCTAGCATATGAGGAACGTAGTAGTAAAAAAATCAATTGCTAAAGCAACAAACCAATCGATTATAGGCTAATAATAAGGTGTTTAAATCTACTTTGCCGACTATTTTTTAAAAAAAATCAAGTTTAAGTCTCAAAAAAAACATAGTTTTTTACGTTGCTTAAAACCAAATTAAGATAATTATCTTTTTGAAATTAGCTCATACCAGTAACGTATAATCGGTTTGTATGTTTTTTGTTGAGGTTAATTTATTAATAATGTAATATTTCATTACTATTTTTATAGAATCAAAAAATTATCTAACAACTTTTTATATATTTATTTAATCTTTTTTAATTAAACAAACCAAATGAAAAAAATAACTTTATTACTTCTTTTCTGGTGTTATTCTCAAACTATTTTTTCACAAACCGAAAAAGTATACGTTGACACGAATAATTCACAAATGAAATTAAAAGTCAATGGAAAAGATTTTATGGTCAATGGAATGAATTGGGATTATTTCCCAATTGGTACTAATTACACCTACAGCTTATGGAATCAACCCGATAATCTAATTCAAGAGGCTTTGGATGAAGAAATGGGGCTTCTAAAGAACATGGGCGTAAACTCTATTCGTGTTTATACAGGAATTCCAAAAAAATGGATAGAATACATATATACTAATTATGGTATCTATACAATGTTGAATCACTCTTTTGGAAGATACGGTCTTACTTTAGATGGTGTTTGGACGCCTAATACAGAGTACAGCAATGCAAAAACAAGAAAATTACTTCTTGATGAGGTGACACAACTAGCTACCGATTACAAAGACACAAAAGGCCTTTTATTGTTTTTGTTAGGAAATGAAAACAATTATGGTCTTTTTTGGGATGGTGCCGAAACAGAAAATATTCCAATTCAAGATAGAAAATCAACTATCAGAGCAAGAGAAATGTACAAATTATTTAATGAAGCAGCGGTTGCAATGAAAGCCATTGATTCCAATCATCCCGTTGCTTTATGTAATGGTGATTTGCTCTTCTTAGATATCATTGCGGAAGAATGTAAAGATGTAGATATTTTTGGAACAAACGTTTATAGAGGTGTTTCTTTTGGCGATCTGTTTGATCGCGTTAAAAAAGAATACGGAAAACCAGTGCTTTTTACAGAATTTGGAGCAGATGCTTTTAATGTAATCACTAATCAAGAGGACCAAAAATCACAAGCTTTCTATTTGAAAGGTAATTGGAAAGAAATCTATGAAAATGCAGCAGGCTTAGGAAAAGCCGGAAATTCACTAGGGGGTTATACTTTTCAATTTAGTGATGGTTGGTGGAAATTCGGACAAACTAAAAATTTAGACATACATGACACAAACGCTTCGTGGTCAAATGGTGGTTATCAAAAAGATTTTATTGAAGGCCAAAATAACATGAATGAAGAATGGTTTGGAATTTGTGCCAAAGGTCCAAGTAACGAAAAAGGTTTATATCAATTGTATCCTCGAGCAGCATATTATTTATTAAAAGATTTGCATAAGTTTAATCCATATGCTCAGGATGTTACACCAACAAGTGTAGATAAACACTTTGCCGAGGCAGAAATTATGGACGCGGCATTGAGAGCAAGAGGCGACAAAGCAGCCATGGGTGGCAATGATACGCAAGTGTTAAGAATAAGTAATGTAAGAGCTGAATTTACAACTTTCAATACAGGTGGAAGCCTCATTACAACGCCTGAATCGGATGATCCGAATACAAATATATATCCAAATAAGCTAGGTTTCGACCACATGGAATCCTATTTTGTAGGTGTAGAAGGAAATCCCTCTGCTAATATGAAAGCAAATATAAATGTGAATATTTTAGGTCGTGTGGCCGAAAATCCAATTAATGAAATTTTCTATGAAAATAGAGGTCGAGCTCAATTGGTTGAAACACCGGATGGAGCTGTTCTAACTAACGACATTAACAGAGTGCAAATTTATAATGCTTCATACAGTTGGAACGCCAAAGATTTTGATTTAAGAGGTTTTTACAGAACCGGTCACTACCATTGGGGTTACGAAGGCGATTTCTTTGGCCTTTATCCTGAAGCGAACTATGGACCAAACTTAGATATTTATAATGGTGAAACCTTAGGGTTTGAAATAGACGGAAAAAGAAGCCTTGATGGCCTAAAAGCAGCTTTTGGTCCACAATTGTGGTGGGGAGCTAACCCAGCCTATTTATTAAAATATGCCAGAAAAATTGGAAAATTTAATTTTGCAACTGTTTATCATGAAGATATTAACCAAGCAGAAGTTTCGCAGTCGGTGTCATCCATAGCGTTTCCAATTCCAAAAACGCGAAGAGCAACAATTTATTTGCAAACAAAAGTAGGAAGCTTAGGCATTGAATTAGGGGGTATTTGGGGAGGACAACCATTAAATGGTAGAGAATTCCAAATGATGGACGGTGACGTTGTAAAACTTGACAAAGTCAATACGAAAGACAATTGGGGAGGAAAAGCTAAACTTACCTTTTCTAAAGGAAAATTTAACGCATACACACAAGGAGCTATCCAAGGTTTAGTCGCCAATGGTGGTGCTGACGCAACGCAAACCTTTACAGGATGGCGATTAAAAGATAGTGGAAGTGGAAATCAAATGAACTTTTTAGCAGGTTTGACCTATAATGTAAATTCCAACTTGCAAATTGCTCCTAACTTTTTATGGCAAAAACCATTAGTAGAAGCCATGCCAAACGGTGTAGATGCGCCGGGAAGATTAAGAAATATTTTAGATGACCCATTTATTGTTAGAGCAAATAGAGAAACCGTTGGTGGTGAACTTCTGCTTACTTATGACCCTACTCCTGGAACTTGGATGTACGAGTGGAACAACGATATGGTAGAAGATGCAAAATTTGCCTTCAGCACAGGGTTTGTTTACCGTCATTTACCAACAACACAAGATGCTGCCATCGGATTTTTAGCAAATCGTACTTCTTTTGCATTCGAAAGATCAGCTCCTGCTCAAGATTTATGGGAATCAAACACTCGAATTGTATCAAAATTAACGGCTGATTTTGGTCTAATCGCGAATATCTATTTTGGAAACGGACAAGCCAATGGTGATTCTGAAAGAACGATTAACAGAATGGGGTATGATTTAAGAGCGATTTATAGAAAAGTAAAAGTAGTTACTTCATTAAAATTAAACGATTGGGGTCCATTTGATTACCACAGAGATTTTAACTTAACGTATCCTTTACAAAGTGCAATCGATATCTCAACGTCTGTTGGAAAACCTAATTGGTTTATTTTACCGGATACAAGAATTGGAATCATGGGAATTTGGCGTTCACTTGATCAATTTTCACCAAGATATTCCCCAACATTTGTTCCGGAAAACACTTTCCCTGCTGTCCCAGTTCTTAGTCCGGTTGGATTTGGAAACGGCTCCGAATGGGAAATTAGAACCTACATTCACATAAATATTGGAAAATAATTTTAAAAAATTGAAAAAAATGAAAAATAGAAAAATTAATTATTTAAGAAAAACGTTCCTTTTAGGAATGGTTTTGACAATCAACCTCAGTTGTGAGAGAGATTTGTCTGATGAAGCGGTAAATGCCAGTTTTTCAAGAACGGCAGCAATATTTACCGATGACTTTGTTGGAATGGGAACCGATTTTTATTTCCCTTATGGTGGGTCAAAACCTACAGCATGGTCAGTTGACAATACACAAGGCTACAACAGTAATGCCTCGATGCGATTTGATGTACCAAATGCAAATGATCCGGAAGGATCATACGCCGGGGCAATCTTTAGAGTTGATGGAGCGGGACGTAATTTGACAGATTATGATGCCCTAACTTTTTACATTAAAGCTTCACAAGGTGTCGTAATTGCAGAGCTAGGTTTTGGTGAAGATTTCTTTGAAAATAAATACATGGCAACCATTACCAACGTAAGCATCGGAACAAATTGGTCAAAAATTATCATTCCGATTCCGGATGCTTCCAAATTACTACAAGAAAGAGGAATGTTCAGGTATGCTGCTGGCTCACAAGGCACTAATAATTTTGGGTATACCTTCTGGATTGACGATTTGAAATTTGAGAAATTAGGCACCATTGCACATGGACAAGCTTCGATCATGAACGGAAATAACGTGTCTGAAACCACATTTGTTGGGGTAAACTCAAATGTTGAAGGAATAATTTCAACGTTTAGTATGCCGAACGGAACAAACCAAGTTGTAAATTTGAGTACAGCTTATTTAGAATATACATCCTCTAACCCTGCCGTCGCAACGGTAGATTCCGCGGGTATGATTACTTCAGTGGGTCCGGGTACTACAGTTATTACTGCCACGATTAATGGAGTTGAAGCAACCGGAAGTTTAACAATTAACTGTGTTGGAACTTTTGTTCATGCACCAACACCACAACAAAATCAAGCAAATGTCATTTCAATATTTTCAGATGCATACACAAATGTGCCTGTAAATTATTACAATGGATATTGGCAACCTTGGCAAACCACTGTTTCCAACGACTTTACTGTAAATGGTGATAATATATTAAATTATACTATTTTTAATTTTGTAGGTATTGAATTTAGTAGCCCAACTGTGAACGCTACGGCTATGACACACATTCACTTAGATGTGTTTATTCCGGGTCCAATAGCTGCCGGAAGACAATTAAGAGTACTTGTGGTTGATTTTGGTGCTGATGGTGCTTTTGGAGGTGGTGATGATACAAGACATTCAACCACATTTACTGCTCCAACATTGGTTTCTCAAAACTGGATTTCGATTGATATCCCATTTTCTGCCATGCCAAATTTAGCCAGTCGTTCTAATTTAGCACAAATTATCCTCGAAGGCGGTGATGGTTCTGTTCTTTATGCTGATAACATCTATTTTTATAATTAATTCAATTTTTTAAGTACATCATAAAAAAATAAAAAATGAAATTTAAACATATATCTTATAAAAGAAACTTCCTTTTTGCCGGCTCGTTACTGCTGATCATGGCTTGTTCTGTAGACGAAACCCAAAAAGTAATTACTAAAACTAATCTTGTAATGCAAGAAGAGTTTGATACCAATGGTGCTCCAAACTCAAATTTGTGGAGTTTCGACATAGGTACAGGAAACAATGGTTGGGGAAATAATGAGTTGCAATACTATACTGACAGACCGGAAAACATAGTCGTGGAAGACGGAATGTTAAAAATAACAGCTCGTCGTGAATTATTTTTAGGTTCTTCGTACACGTCTGCAAGAATTTTAACCAAAGGCAAATTTGAACAAAAATACGGCCGAATTGAGGCAAGAATTAAACTGCCTTGGGGAAAAGGTTTATGGCCTGCCTTCTGGATGCTTGGTGCAAATATAGACGAAGTAAGTTGGCCACAATGTGGAGAAATTGACATCATGGAATACCTTGGTAATCAACCTACAAAAGTATTTGGAACCGTGCACGGACCAGGTTACTCAGGAGGAGAATCTATTGGAAAAACATATACTCTTCCAAACGATAGATTTGATAACGATTTTCACATTTTTGGTATCGAATGGGGTGAAAACTATATCAACTATTATGTAGATAATGTTTTATACAACCAAATTACCCCTGCTGATGTCAACGGTGAGTGGGTGTTTGATCAACCATTTTACCTTATTCTTAACATAGCTGTTGGAGGAAATCTACCGGGTTCACCGAATACAGATACCTCTTTTCCACAAACCATGTTAGTGGATTATATCAGAGTTTACGAATAAAAAAATAACAATTAAAAATAGTAGCCAAAGCCGATAAATAATGAATTTTGAAGAATTAAACACAAAAAAATCAATTTCTATGGAAATGATCGCCATTAAAGGCGAAAAGTATTATAAAATAGAAAACTCCGATGCCATGAGACCTTTTTTCATGAGCATCGTGAGTGATTCTAATCATTGGATGTTTATTTCTAGTAATGGCGGATTAACAGCCGGTCGAAAAAATGCTGAATTTGCACTATTTCCTTACTATACTGATGACAAAATTACAGAATCAGCGGATATAACTGGCAGTAAATCTATTTTTCAAATCCTGCACAACAATGAAATTGTCATTTGGGAACCTTTTTCTGAACGATTTACTAATAAATTCAAAATTACCAGAAATTTATATAAAAATTATTATGGTAATAAAATCATTTTTGAAGAAACTAACGAAGACTTAAATCTGACGTATCGTTACCAATGGAATTCTAGTAATCAATTTGGTTTTATTAGAAGATCGGAACTTATAAATAAGGCTGATAATACAGTTAAAGTATCCCTTTTAGATGGAATCCAGAACATCATGCCTTATGGTGTATCTTCAGATTTACAAAGTTCAACCAGTAATTTAGTAGATGCTTATAAAAGAAGTGAATTGCACAAGAAAAGCGGTTTAGGAATTTTTGCGTTAAGTGCCATAATTGTGGACAAAGCAGAACCAAGTGAAGCCTTAAAAGCTAATATTGTTTGGTCTTTAGGATTGAATAATGCACGGCATTTGGTGTCTTCTCTTCAGGTCAACAATTTTCGAAATGGCAATAGTGTACTTGCAGAAGACGATATTAAAGGTGAAAAAGGAGCTTACTTTTTAAACACAGAAATTACTTTAGAAGCAAATACTCAAAAAGAATGGATGATAGTGGCGAATGTAAATCAAGATCATGCTGATATCATTGCCATTACAGAAAACATTGTTAATAATAAAAATATAGTCGAAGAAATTTTAAACGACATTGAATTAGGTACCAAAAAACTAATCGAGTTAAACGCTTCTTCTGACGCTTTACAAGCTACCGCTGATAATTTAAGAGATACTAGACATTTCTCAAACACACTTTTCAATATCATGCGTGGTGGAATTTTTGATTACAATTACCAAATCGAAAAAGCTGATTTTAGTAGTTATATCAAAAAAGCAAATCAAGTTGTTTTTGAAAAAATAAACCTAAATCAATTAGCTGAAACGTTCACTTTAGAACAATTAAATGATTTTGCTTCTAAACAAAAGGATGTGGATTTTGAACGTTTATGTTTAGAATATTTACCGCTAAAATTCAGTAGAAGACACGGTGATCCTAGTCGACCATGGAATAAATTCTCCATCAATACACAAAGTGAAATCGATGGTTCAAAAATACTAGATTACGAAGGAAACTGGAGAGATATTTTTCAGAATTGGGAAGCTTTAGCCCATTCGTTTCCTAATTTCATCGATAGTATGATTCATAAGTTTCTTAACGCTTCTACTTTTGATGGATATAATCCGTATCGCGTTACAAAAGATGGATTTGATTGGGAAACTATCGAAGAAGACAATCCTTGGTCATATATTGGCTATTGGGGTGACCATCAAATCATCTATTTATTGAAGTTTTTAGAATTTATCGAAAAACATCAACCGGGTAAACTACAATCCTATTTTGATAATGAATGCTTTGTTTACGCGGCCGTTCCTTATACGATTAAATCGTATGAGGATATTCTAAAAAATCCAAAAGATACCATTGGTTATAACCATGAATGGGAAAAAGTAATCAATCAAAGAAAAAAAATAATTGGAGCAGACGGTGCTTTATTAAATAGTAACGATAAAGAAATTTATCACGTCAATTTTATTGAGAAAATATTAGCAACAGTTTTAGCTAAAATGTCCAATTTCATTCCAGAAGCCGGAATTTGGTTAAACACACAACGACCGGAATGGAACGATGCAAACAACGCTTTGGTGGGTAACGGAGTTTCAATGGTTACACTTTATTATTTGAGGAGATTCTTAAAATTCTTTGACCAATTATTAGAAAATTCAACATTAGAAAATATTAAGATTTCTAATGAAATGGTGGAATTTTATCATCAAATTAGAGAAACGTTACTAGAAAACAGGCATTTACTTTCAGGAAGTATAGATGATACAGCTCGAAAAGCAATTTTAGATAAGTTGGGAAAAGCAGCATCTGATTATCGTTACCAAATTTACAACAGTGGATTTTGGGGCAAAAAACGCACCCACTCCATGCAAGGTTTAAAAAACTTCACGAAAGTAAGTTTAGAATTTATCGAACATTCCATCAAAGCCAATCAGCGACAAGACAATTTATATCATGCGTATAATTTAATGTCTGTTGAAAATGATCAAGTTTCTATTTCCTATTTAAGTGAAATGCTAGAAGGTCAAGTAGCTGTTTTGAGTTCAGGATATTTGACTTCAAAAGAAAATTTAGCCGTTTTAGATGGATTGAAAAACAGTAAACTTTTCAGACCGGATCAATACAGTTATTTATTATATCCAAATAAACAACTTCCAAAATTTTTAGATAAAAATACCATATCAAAAGAAGCGGTTTCAAAGTCAGAATTACTGACTTTATTGGTCGCTAAAAACAACAAACAAATTCTTGAAAAAGACAGTTTAGGTGATTATCATTTCAACGGAAATTTCAATAACGCAGGTGTTTTAAAAACAGCTTTAGCAGCGTTAAGTCAACATAACGAATACAAAGCTTTAGTTGCCAAAGAAGCGAAAACGGTAGAAACCATTTTTGAAGATGTTTTTAATCACAAAGCCTTTACAGGTCGTTCAGGAACATTCTATGGTTATGAAGGTTTGGGCTCTATTTATTGGCACATGGTTTCAAAACTGCAATTAGCGGTTTTAGAATGTTGTATAAAAGCAGTAGAAGAAAAAGAATCACCGGAAGTAATTGGCAGACTTTTAGAACACTATTACGAAATCAACGAAGGAATTGGTGTTCATAAATCTCCAGCTTTATATGGAGCCTTTCCTACCGATGCTTATTCACATACACCAGCAGGAAAAGGAGCACAACAACCAGGAATGACAGGTCAAGTGAAAGAAGATATTTTAAGTCGTTTTGGTGAACTTGGAATTTTTGTAAAAGATGGATGTTTGGAATTTAATCCGTGTTTGTTGCGCAAAGATGAATTCTTAAAAGAAACAAAATCATTTGATTATGTTACTGTCGATTTCCAACATAAATCATTAGAATTACCTGAAAACACATTAGCATTTACCTATTGTCAAATTCCAGTAATCTATAAAATCGCTACTCAAAAATCGATTGAAGTACATTATAAAGACGGCAACAACACCAGAGCACAAAGCTTGATGTTAGATAAAGCAACAAGCCAACAGATTTTTGGAAGAATTGGAACTATTAATCATATTGAAGTACATCTTTTAGAAAGTGATTTAAGGTAAAAATGAAACCAATTCCAAACATAAAAACGATAAAAATCTTAAGAATACTATTTTTAGGTTTAACGTTATGTTTTGGAATTTCATGCAAAGATAAATCAGATGCTAAAGAACTTAATACAAAACCCGAAGAAGTGACTGCAAAAGACATATTAGGAAATCCAGACTATTTAGCCATTTCGTATGGTGGCTATCGCACCAACAGCAGAAGAGTTCAACCCACCATTACACAATTGAAAGAAGATTTAAAAATTCTTTCTGCAATGGGCATAAAAACCATCAGAACTTATAACGTTCATCTTCCTGAAGCAGTCAACATACTCAAAGCAATTGATGAACTCAACAAGGAGGATCAAAAATTTGAAATGTATGTTATGCTTGGTGCATGGATTGATTGCAAAAACGCTTGGACTGGCTTTGAACCTAATCATAACGAAGAAAGTGAACGTAATGCTGCCGAAATTGCTCACGCAGTAGAATTGGCTCAAAAATATCCTGAAATCATTAAAGTTATAGCAGTAGGAAACGAAGCTATGGTAAAATGGGCAACAGCTTACTATGTGCAACCTTCCGTAATCTTAAAATGGGTAAATCACTTGCAAGATTTAAAGAAAAAGGATAAATTATCAAAAGATTTATGGATTACTTGTTCGGATAATTTTGCTTCTTGGGGCGGTGGCGGTGATGAATATCATACAGAAGATTTAAATAAATTAATTCATGCTGTGGATTACATCTCGATGCATACGTATCCCATGCATGATACGCATTACAATCCTGTTTTTTGGGGAATTAAAGAAAGTGAAATGCAATTTCCTATCGATAAGAAAATAGATTTAATGATGGATCGTTCTGTTGAATATGCAAAAAGTCAATATGATGCAGTAAAAAAATACACGAAAAGTTTAGGTGTCAACAAACCTATTCATATTGGTGAAACGGGTTGGGCTACATACTCTAATGAATTGTATGGAAATAATGACTCAAAAGCGGTAGATGAATACAAAGCTGGTGTCTTTTATCGTAAAATGAGGGAATGGACAACGAAACAAAAAATAGCTTGTTTCTATTTTGAAGCATTTGACGAACCATGGAAAGATGCAGGAAATGCAGCTGGTTCCGAAAATCATTTTGGTTTATTTACTGTAGAAGGAAATGCTAAATATGCTGTTTGGGATTTGGTTGATAAGGGCTTATTTAAAGATTTAAAAAGAGATGGAAATACCATCCAAAAAACATATAATGGAAACAAAGAACGATTACTAAAAGAGGTTCAACTTCCCGGTATTTTAAAATAATATGGTATCAAATAATAGTAAATATGCATTTGTTTCATTGCTGTCAATTCTGATCGCATTGTGTTTTTGTAGTTGTCAAAAAGAAAAAGAGATGGAGATAAAGGTTTACGAAACTTCTGAGAATGGTAATAAACTAAAAGAAATAACCCAATTTTCTGAAAATAATGACATCATAAAAATTACAATTAATCCGGAAGAAAAGTTTCAAACTATCACAGGTTTTGGGGGATCTTTTACTGAAGCTTCGGCCTACTTACTCAATCGATTGAGTAAAAATAATCGCAAAAAAATACTCGATGCCTATTTTAGTGAAAACGGAGCTAATTATTCTTTAACCCGAACCCATATTGCTTCGTGCGATTTTTCTTTAAGTAACTACACCTATGCCAAAGTGGAAAATGATTTGTTGATGGAGCATTTCACCATCGAAGACGATAAAGATGATTTAATTCCAATGATTTTAGAGGCAAAAGCAACTTCTAAAGAGGGTTTTAATATCATTTCTTCTCCTTGGACTTGTCCGCCTTGGATGAAAGATAACAAAGCTTATGTTGGCGGAAAATTATTACCTGAATTTAATGATGCCTTTGCCTTATATTTTTCAAAATATTTGGATGCTTACAAAAAAGAAGGTATCGATATTTGGGGAGTTACCGTCATCAACGAACCACACGGAAACGGAAACAATTGGGAAAGTACTCATTTTTCACCTGAGGAAATGACATTGTTTGTGCAAAATCATCTCGGACCAAAACTAGAAAAAGACGGTTGGAAGGATGTGAAAATTTTCGGCTACGACCAAAACAGAGCAGGTTTACCGGAATGGGTAGATGCCATGTATAAAAACGAAGAAACATCAAAATATTTTGCAGGAACCGCTATTCATTGGTATGAAAGTACCTATGATTTCTTTCCGGATGCGTTGCAATATGCTCATAAAAAAGCACCCAATAAATACCTAATTGAAACCGAAGGTTGTGTAGATTCTGAAATTCCACATTGGCAAGACGATGCGTGGTATTGGAAAAAAGAAGCCACCGATTGGGGTTGGGATTGGGCAAGTGAAAAAGAAAAATATTTACATCCAAAATACGCTCCCGTAAATCGGTATGCCACTGACATCATTGGTTGCCTAAACAATTGGGTGGATGGTTGGATTGATTGGAATATGGTGTTAGACCGTCAAGGAGGCCCAAACTGGTTTAAAAACTGGTGTGTTGCTCCGGTTATTGTAGATCCTGAAAAAGACGAGGTGTATTTTACTCCTTTATATTATGTAATGGCTCATTTTAGCAAATTCATGCGACCCGGAGCTGTAAAAATTGGATGTACAATAAGTAATGACGAATTAATGACAACTGCTGTAAAGAACCCGGATGGTTCTATTGCAATTGCCATTTTCAATCCAACTGACAAAGAACTAACAATCGAATTAAATTTTAATAACCAGAAAAAAAATAGCTCCATTAGTGCAAAAGCTTTGCAAACTGTGGTTATTAAACCTTAACGAATAAATTATGGATAATCCAACTCCTATTACAGATTATAAAACTTCAAACGGTAGAAATAAAGTCCCTTTTATACAAAAATCAGCCTTTGGAGCAGGTCATTTAGTACTCAATTTATTACCGGGTGCATTGGGTGTATTTAGTTTTTTCCTGTTGACTGCTTTTGGAATGGATCCTTTGTTAGCAGGAATTTTAGGCGGTTTACCTCGACTCTATGACGCTATTACTGATCCTATCATGGGGTTTGTTTCAGACAATACTAAATCCAAATGGGGACGACGAAGACCTTATATTTTCATCGGAGCTATCTTGAGCGGGATATTCTATATTTTATTATGGCAAATGAGTCCGGAAAATTCTCAAATGTATAATTTCTGGTATTTTTTAATCTTTTCACTAATTTTCTTAACGGGTAATACCATTTTCGCAACACCTCTTGTGGGTTTAGGATATGAAATGACCAGCGATTATAATGAGCGAACTCGTTTGATGGGATTTGCCAATACTATTGGTCAGTTTGCCTGGATGATTGTGCCCTGGTTTTGGGTGATCATTGCCAACCCAAAAATGTATGAAACGCAAGTGGAAGGTGTAAATCAGTTGGCTATTTATGTGGGCGTTATTTGTATGGTATTGGGAGTTTTACCAGCCATATTTTGTAAAGGTATTGATTCTGCTCACATGGAAAACAGAAAGAAAATATCTTTTAAAACCATTGGCTCTAGTTTTAAAGATTTGTTTCATGGCATTAAACAAGTCTCCAGAAACAAGCCTTTTATGAAACTTTGTGCGGCTACTTTTTTAGTGTTTAATGGATTTCAAATTGTGGCCTCTTTTAGTGTTTTTATTATTGTGTTTTATATGTATAATGGAAGTTATGAAGGTGCCGGAACTTGGCCAGCTTGGTTTGCAACGATTAGTGCAGTATTAACCGCATTTATGGTCATTCCAATCATAACCCGAATTGCAAACAAATGGGGTAAAAAAAATGCGTTTATTATTGCTTCCTTTATCTCCATAGTTGGTTATTTACTTAAATGGTGGGGATTTGATACCAATTTGAATGAATCATTTAACCAAACAGCTTTTGCTCAAAGTATGGCAAATGGTTTACAAGCTTTTTTCAATGCTATTGGTCCAACTTTGGAACAATTAAACATGTCTTGGTTTAGTGTTAATACGACGCTAGGAGTGCCTTGGCTAATTTTTCTGCCAATTCCATTGTTAGCTTTTGGGTTGGGTAGCCTATTCACTTTAATGATGAGCATGACAGCCGATGTTTGTGATTTGGATGAACTTGAAAATGGAATGCCAAGAAAAGAAGGAACTTTTGGAGCTATTTATTGGTGGATGGTAAAATTAGGTCAGGGACTAGCCTTAGTAATAAGTGGTTTGGTTTTAAAGTTAATCGGATTTGATGGTGCTGCTGCCACTCAAACTGCAGAAACTATGCATAATTTGCGTTTAGCAGACATTATCATTCCATCACTTACTGCCGGAATTGCCATAATCATTATGTGGAAATATAATTTGAATGAAAAACGTGCCAGAGAAATCAAAGACGAATTGGTAGCCCGAAGAGGTGAATTATAATAGCAAAAACAACGAACTATGTCATTTAGAGAAGGTCATTATTTTTCGTTAGACGAAAATAAAAATTACAGCGAAAGTGAACACTTTCAGCATGAAATTCAAATTTCAGATTATACACCTGAGAGTTTAGTAAACCTCTGGCAAAAAACGTTAGAAAAAGGGATGCATGGCATTTGTTTCAGCATGTATGAAAACGATCAAAAACCAGGTGATATCATTTATGGCGAACAAGTGAACAGAAGAATTCAAATCTTAAAACCATATGCCAAATGGGTTCGCTCCTTTTCTTGTATCGAAGGCAATGAACATATTCCAAGAATTGCCCATCAAAATGGCATGAAGACCTTAGTGGGTGCTTGGCTAAGTAATGATTTAGAGCTTAATGAAAAAGAAATTGAAGGATTAATAACCTTAGCAAAAGAAGGTTGTGTAGATATTGCTGCCGTTGGAAATGAAGTAATGTATCGAAACGACTTAACCGAAGATCAATTGCTAGAATATATCAATCGCGTAAAAGAAGCTCTTCCAACTATTCCCGTTGGTTATGTTGATGCCTATTATGAATTTTCACATCGTCCAAGAATTACAGCGGCTTGTGACGTAATTTTAACCAACTGCTACCCTTATTGGGAAGGTTGCCCGATTGAATATTCCTTTAACCACATGAAAAGCATGTTTGAATCGGCAAAAAATGCCGGAAACGGAAAACGTGTAATTATCACCGAAACCGGTTGGCCAAGTCAAGGTGGTTCCCTCAAAGGTGCTGTGGCTTCTCATGAAAATGCCATGAAATATTTTATTGATACGCAAAATTGGTCAAAACAAAACAATATTGAAATTTTCTATTTCTCCTCATTTGATGAAGCTTGGAAAGTTGGCCCGGAGGGTGAAGTTGGTGCTTACTGGGGGTTATGGGATAAAAATGAACAACTGAAATACCAAACTGAAAAATAAGTTATCTCAGCATACAAATTGGTTAAAAAAAAGTAAAAATCATTTTAGTACTTAACTTCTTAAGAAGCAAAATAACTTAGATGGCTTACTTTTTTAACCAAAAAAATAAAAATCAAGTTAAAGGTTTAACCTTTTAAAATTCAAAAAAACGCTAGAAAAATTTGCCCAATGATCATGAAAAAATTCGCCATCTTTATTCTTTTTTTATCCTACTTTATGACCACTCAATCCAGTAAAGCACAAGTTGATATTGTGTACAATAATTTAGTGTGGTCTGATGAATTTGATAATAATGGTGCAATCAATTCATCCAAATGGCACCATCAAACTCAACTACCCAACGGAGGAAGTTGGTTTAATGGCGAAGTGCAACATTATACTAACCTTATTACAAATTCATTTGTAAATAACGGCTTTTTAAACATTGTCGCAAAAAAAGAACCTTATACCAATCAAGGCGTAACCAAACAATATACTTCGGCACGTTTAAATTCTAAATTTGCATTTCTTTATGGTCGTGTCGATATCCGTGCAAAAATACCAACCAATCAAGGAACTTGGCCTGCCTTATGGATGCTAGGTAAAAATGTAAACGAGAATGGAGGTTTTTTTAATTCAGAGTTCGGAACCACCAATTGGCCTGCTTGCGGCGAAATTGATATCATGGAACATGGCATTACACCATCACAACCTGCTGGTTTCATACAAAGTGCTATTCACACGCCGTCTTCATTTGGAAACACGATCAATCATGGCGGAACAATTGCTTCTAATTTAGGTAATGCTTTTCATGTGTATTCCGTGAATTGGTCACCTTTTCAAATAACGTTTCTTTTAGATGGTGTTGCTTTTTACACCTATAATCCTGCCGTTAAAAACGCAAATACATGGCCGTTTGATGCAGAACAATATCTACTATTAAACATTGCTATGGGTGGAGTTGCAGGTAACATTCCATCTGGTTTTACGCAAGCTTCCATGGAAATAGATTATGTGAGAGTCTATCAAAACACATTACTTGACAACGAACCGCCTACAAATTTTACTGCAACAGTAGGAACTGTAACCAGTTCTACTATTGAATTGTTGCTAAATGCAAATGACAATTCAGACAATGTAGTTTATTCTATCAATTATAACGGTCAAAACATTTCTACAGCAAACCCATCAGGCGAAGAAAAATCAGTAATCATTCCAAATTTAATGCCTTTGACAACCTATAATTTTTCTGTTTCAGCAAGTGATGTTGCAGGAAATCAATACATCAACAATCCGGTTCTTTTGAGTGCAACCACCACAGGAGTTATCGGATGTTCAGGAACAGGTACAGAAGCTCAAGAAGGGGCTTTTTCTGTAGGCTATTCCTATGAATTTGAAACCATAGGAAACGATGTAAAAATCACTTTTGAATTGTTAGACACAGACAAAGTGGGTGTAGTTGCCTTTTTGCGAAGACAAACGCCATTTACAGAGTACCAAATGACCACGCTACCAGGAAATAGATATACCTATACCATTACCGGACAAACCATGGGTACCACAATTAGCTATGCTGTTAAATTTGCCTATTCAGGTGGGTTATCGGTTACAAGCTATATTACTTATGTAGTCGGACAAGATTGTTCCCTCTCAATTGATTCTTCAACTGAAGCACAATTGTTTACTTTTCAAAATCCAGCCACTGATTATTTGTATTTGAACTCAGCTATTGCCATGGATAAAGTAGAAATACACCATTTAGATGGTAAATTGGTTTTAGTCTCCTCTAGCACCAATGAACCCATTAATATCAAAAGTTTAGCAAAAGGATTGTATTTAGTTAGTGTTTACCAAGGAAATAAAAAAAGTGTCAAAAAATTGATTATAAAATAAATTGACTCGGTTTTTTGTAGCTTGATTATTACTATTTTACCAGCTAACTATTTATTAATCAGTATTTTTTTGTTTTTTTAATAAAATTCAATAGCTTTGTTTGAATCAAAGTACTTAAAATGTGAAAATAATTATTCTCATAGTAGTATTTGTTACGTCAAACTTAAGTGTACTGAGTCAATCGATTCAGGAACCTTCAAAATCTTTTACAGAGGCAATTCGAACAAACTTTGTTAAATATAAAAATCAAAGTAGTGAGGCCTATCGGATTGGTGATTTTGAAAGAGGTCAGTTTTTATTTGATAGTTTAGTTCAGAATCAACTCATTGGATCTAAATTTAATGACTACACATTAAAAAGAATTAATAACCGAAAGCTCAAAATGAGTAAGGTGAAAAAACCAATCTTCTTGGTTACCTACGCGGCTTGGTGCATCCCCGGAAAAGGTGAAATCCCCGCCTTAAATAAACTCGCTAAGGAAAATAAAGCAATAGAATTTATCGTTATTGTTTTTGGAAAGAAAAAAGAAGCTGGAAAATTTGCAAAAAAATTCAACAGTAGCATTGAAATCGGCTATGCACACAAAAATTATAAAAATGACAATGAAATTGTAGAAAGCATGCGGGAAACATTGGGTTTTCCAACCTGCTATATGATTGATGAACACCTCCAAGTTGTCAACATTAAAAGAGGGTCTGCCTCTACTCCTCTAAAAACACCAACAAAAAAAGCAGTAGAAATGAATTATTCGATTTTTAGTGATCGCCTTTCGGAGTTAATACAATTGAAGCAAAATAAAAAAGAATTGTTAGTAACCAACTGATTATTTTCCTAAAATGAGTTTTCCGGCTACAAGCAAGAGAATAACACCAAAGATTTTTTTGAGAATTTTTTCATCAAGCTGTACAGCAAATTTGCTTCCAATATAACCACCAATCACAAAAAAGATAGCGATTACGGCAGCATATTTCCAATCCACATAGCCTTCCTTGTAATAATTAAAAGCAGCCAAAGCGGTGACGGGTACAGAAAGTACGGCTAAACTGGTTCCTTGAGATTGATGTTGTGTTAATCCTAAAAGTAACAACAAAGGAATCATAATTATTCCTCCACCAATGCCAATTAATCCACTTAAAATACCAGCCAAAAGCCCGATGAACAATAGTATAATCAAAGTTGATATTGTCATTTTCATAAGTAATTAATATCCTTCGATAGGAATTTCTAAAGTGTACGTTCTCTTTCCTTTATTTTCAAGTTTCTTATCTCGCAACCAAGGATTATGAATTTTTAAAATCTTATAATTCACTCCTTGACTCTTTGCAAAAACTGCTAAATCCGAAATTGTTGAATCAACTTGAATTTTTTTTACTTCAATGGGGTGATACAATTGTTCGTTAGGAATTTCAAAACCATACTTAGCCGGATTTTGCATAATTTCTTTCAAAGCTAAAATTCTAAAAACATACCGAGAAGTTTCTTCTGTCAGTAAAACATCATAATAATCCGCCACTTGTTGATTAGTTAATTGCTTATTTACGCCACCCATTCCGCCATTATACGCAGCAGCAGCTAAAGTCCAATTCCCAAATTTATTTTTTGCGTCTAAAAGATAGCGACAAGCAGCTTCAGTTGATTTTTCCAAATGATAACGTTCGTCCACAAAATCATTGACTTCCATACCTTTCTCTTTTGCAGTTTCAGGCATAAATTGCCAAACACCGCGTGCTCCCGCCGGCGAAACCACATTGGCTAAGCCGCTTTCAATAACAGCTAAATATTTAAAATCATCCGGAATACCATATTTTTTCAATATCGGTTCAATCACCGGAAACGCACGGTTCGCTCTTTTTAAAATTAATGTTGTGGTAGAATGTAAATTCGTATTGATAATCATTTCTCTATCCAATCGCTCACGGACATCAGCTATATGTAAAGGCGTTTTTTCACCTGCAAAATCAATTTCCATAGGAAGTGCTACTACTTCTCTTTTTTCTGTAACAACAATTTTCTTAGACGTTGAGTAAACAAATAGTCCGCTCAAACCAATCAAAACTGCAGCAATTACTATATTTCTTATCCTTTTCATACCTAACATTTTTTATTTGTTAATTGTAAAACTACAAAAATCAGTCCAACTCAACTAGTATTTAAAATAATTTTTGGTAAATTTTCGTTGAACCATTTAAATTTATTTAAGATCATAATATGTGTTCCACCCTTTACAACGATAGAATTCTTGATGTATTTTATCGGAAAAACATCATCTGCATCACCGTGAATGTGAACTATCGTTGAGTCAGGTTCAGTTCTATCCCAAAGAATAATTGTTTCAATCGCCCAATCTAAATAGCACTTGTCACGCACACATAAATAACGGTCATATAATTTTAACCGTTGCTTAACCGCATCACCGTAAGCAAACTTTGTCAAGGCTTCAACATTTTGCACTAAACCGGTGGGTAATAATTTATACACTTTGGTCGATTTTGCAATCTTTAATCGTCTGGGAAATTCCTTATTCGATTTTACACTCGAAATAATAATTGTTTTTTGAACAGGAATTATCATAGCCATTTCCTGCACAATTACACCACCAAAAGAAACACCAATCAATACCGGATTTTTATGCTGAATATTTTTCGATAATCGCGTTACATAAGCAGTAAGAGATTCTTTTGGATATGGAATGATCCATTCCAACAAAAATATTTCAAATTGATCCTCCGGTAATTCGATACGTTCAAAAATTGACGTGCTTGCGGCTAATCCGGGCATGAAATAAACAGGAATTTTATCCATCACACTAATTTACGTACTAAAATTAAAACTTTACGATGAAACTGCCTTGAATAGGTTGTTAATTTAGTGATAATTTTAGCATTGGCAGACATTAACATTCTTTTTGAAAGAAAAAATTTTAAATATCCGTACCTTTGCACGAAAGAAATTTCACTTTTCCTAACCCAACAAAAGTATGGAAATAAAAGACAATCAATTACTAAGACAATTTGAAACCCAAACCGATTTCGGTTTATTGGTAATGGAATATGCTATGCAAGAGCGAAAATTGTTTTTAACAAAATTGAATCATCCTGATGATTTAGAGTTAGAAATTATTAATGATTTTATTAAAGCTGTGTTGGCAATTGCCGTTGAAAGAAAATTTAAAGTTGTTCCAACCAATCCAAAATTAGCTCATTTTTTCAGAAAAAATCCGGTTTATAAAGAGTTATTACCCCCTGGCATTAAATTATGAAATGTCCTTTATGTACGAGCGAAGCAAATCATTTTTATACCGATAAAAAACGCGAATTCAATTTTTGCGGCAACTGCTTTGCCGTATTTTTAAATCCGAAGAATTATATTGCTGAAACCGAAGAACAAAAGCACTACGAATTTCATAACAACGACGTAAACGACGCTGGTTATCAACAATTTGTTTCGCCAATTGTTGATGAAATTAAGAAAGATTTTACTCCCAAACACAAAGGATTAGATTTTGGTTCTGGAACCGGACCGGTCATTACCAAAATGCTTCGCGATGAAGGATTCTCCATTGCAGAATATGATCCGTTTTTTGCAAACAATCCAGAGGTTTTAAAGGAAAAATACAATTATATCGCTTGCTGCGAAGTGATTGAGCACTTTCATCATCCGTACAAAGAATTCAAAAAATTATATAATTTGCTTTTACCCGGCGGAAAATTATACTGCAAAACCGATTTCTTTTCGGAAAAAAATAATTTTGATTCGTGGTATTATAAAAATGATCTTACACATGTTTTCTTTTATCATCCTAAAACAATGGATTGGATTAGTAAAAATATAGGGTTTTCTAAATTTTATATTAATGGGAGAATGACGGTTTTTGAGAGGTAAATCAATTTAGATAGAAACAAAATCCCTCACAAATTCCATCCTAACCGAACCATCCTCATCAATCTTGGTCAGTTTAATTTCTTGTAAAGTATTCACTAATTCAGGATTCCAAGGCGTTTTTATTTTCACATAATTTTCTGTAAAACCGTGAATATACCCTTCTTTGTTTTCGGCTTCAAACAAAACAGTTCTTGTAGTTCCGAGTTGACTTTCATAAAAAGCTCTTCGTTTCTTTACGGATAATCCGCGAAGCATTTTACTTCTTTTGGAGCGAACATTGGCCGGAATTACATTTTCCATTTCAGCTGCTTCGGTATTATCTCTTTCAGAATAGGTAAAAACATGCAAATAAGAAATGTCCAAATCATTCAAAAAATGATAGGTTTCTAAAAAATGTTCGTCTGTTTCACCAGGAAAACCTACAATTACATCCACACCAATGCACGCATCCGGCATGACTTCGCGAATTTTGTTCACGCGATCCACATACAATTCACGCAAATACCGGCGTTTCATTTTCTTTAAAATGTCATTACTTCCCGATTGCAACGGAATGTGAAAATGCGGCACAAACGTTCGGCTTTTCGATACAAAATCAATCGTTTCGTTCTTCAATAAATTGGGTTCGATAGAAGAAATTCGCAAACGCTCAATGCCTTCTACTTCATCCAACGCTTGAACCAATTCTAAAAAAGTATGTTCGTGTTTTTTGTTGCCAAATTCACCTTTACCGTAATCACCAATATTCACACCGGTTAACACAATTTCTTTGATGCCTTGTTGCGAAATTTCTTTGGCATTATTCAACACATTTTGCAATTCATCACTGCGTGAAATCCCACGAGCCAACGGAATGGTGCAATACGTACATTTATAATCACAACCGTCTTGTACTTTCAAAAAGGCACGCGTTCGGTCGCCAATCGAATAACTTCCTACGTAAAAATTGGCTTCTTCAATTTCACAAGAATGCACTTCGCCCAAATCGTTTTTGGTCAAATCATTGAGATAATCAGTTATTTTGAATTTTTCGGTCGCACCTAAAACCAAATCCACACCATCAACAGCGGCCAGTTCTTCGGGTTTTAATTGAGCATAACATCCAACAGCAGCCACAAATGCTTTCTCGTTATTCTTCAACGCTTTTTTGACAATTTGTTTGAATTGTTTATCAGCATTTTCCGTTACTGAACACGTGTTAATTACATAAATATCAGCAACTTCTTCAAAATCAACCCGTTCAAAACCTTCTTGTTGAAAATTTCGAGCAATTGTAGAGGTTTCTGAAAAATTCAGTTTACAGCCAAGCGTGTAAAAAGCGACTTTTTTATTATTTTTCATAGCTAGCGTCCATTAATGAAATCGTTGTCAAAGATTGAACGCCGCAAATTTACAAACAATTTTAAAATACACTGGTTTTTTCAAAACCGATTTAGTCGCAATTATTAATTATATAACAATTTCTCAAAATAATGTAATGCAAAATGCACAAAAATGATGGAATTTTGAAAGTAACCTAAAAAATTAAAAAATCGTTTAAAAACCTATAACTATGTCTAAAGAAAATTTATTTAATGAAGAAGGAACTGCTAAGCTTAAAGAATTAGCTGAGAAAGCCCGAAACTGTATGTTTATTACCAATTTGAAAGGAAATTTACCGTTTAACGCAAGACCAATGAGTTTGCAGGAATGTGATGAAGAAGGAAATCTATGGTTTATTAGTAGTAAGGAAAGCAATAAAAATATGGAAATACTACAAGATAATCAGGTTCAACTCTATTTTATGAACAATGGGGATTATGAGTATTTATCTATTTTAGGAAATGCATACATATATGACGATAAATCAATGATAGACGAAAAATGGTCAGTTTTTGCAAATGTGTGGTTTGATGGGAAAGAGGATCCAAACGTTAGTATAATTAGAGTGCAACCTTCTGAAGTTTACTATTGGGACACAAAATCCGGAAGATTTATTTCAATGCTACACTTTTTTGGAGCGATTGTTAGCGGTCAAAAATCGGATAACTCAGATGGAGTAGAAAGAAAAATAACTGTATAAGTAAAAAGAAATCTCGGAAGTTAATATTTTTGTTTATCATTCCTAAAGTAATCGACTTGCTAATCTATATATTTGTAATCGAGATTATAATTACAAGATGAAGATTACAAGATTTATCCTTTTTTTGTTCCTACTATTAACTTTTGGATGTACAGATTCCAAGAAGAACAAAAATGTAAAAGATGTTTTCAGGTATAATGAAAGTGCGAACATTGCCACGTTAGATCCTGCATTTTCGAAATCGCAAAACATCATTTGGGCGTGTAATCAATTGTTTAACGGATTGGTTCAACTGGATGACAGTTTGCACATTCAACCCGATATTGCCAAACGTTGGACGATTTCCAAAGATGGCAAAACCTATCAATTTGTACTTCGGAACGATGTGTATTTTCACAAGCATCATTTGTTTGGGAACGATTCTACCCGAACCGTAAAAGCAACTGATTTTGAATACAGTTTGAATCGTTTAAAAGACGAAAAAAATGCTTCGCCCGGCGGATGGATTTTACAAAATGTAGAAAATTTTCAAGCCATCAACGATACTATTTTTGAAATAAAATTAACCAAATCTTTTCCGGCTTTTTTAGGATTATTATCGATGAAATATGCGTCGGTTGTTCCAAAAGAAATTATTGAAAGTCCGAATTATGATTTCCGAACCAAACCCATCGGAACCGGCCCTTTTCAATTTAAATTTTGGGAAGAAAATGTAAAATTGGTGTTGCGACGAAACCCGATTTATTTTGAAAAAGATGAAAACGGAAAGCAATTGCCTTATTTAGAAGCCGTTGCCATTACTTTTTTACCTGATAAGCAAAGTGGTTTTTTAGAATTCATTCAAGGTAAAATTGATTTTGTTTCCGGTTTGGATCCCTCCTATAAAGATGAAATTCTCACGCAAAAAGGCGAATTACAACCAAAATATGCAGATGATGTAAATTTGATTAGCGGTTCCTACCTAAACACCGAATATTTAGGTTTTCGAATGGATGGTTCGGATCAAACGATTTTGGATAAACGTATTCGTAAAGCCTTAAATTATGGTTTTGATCGAGCTAAGATGATTACGTATCTTCGAAATAACATGGGAATACCGGCAACAAGCGGAATCATTCCAAGCGGAATGCCGAGTTTTAATAACCAAGAAGGCTATGATTTTGAACCTGAAAAAGCTAAATCGTTGGTAGCCGAATTCGTCAAAGAAACAGGCATTAAAAAACCCAAAATCGTTTTAAGTACGAATGCCACTTACATTGATATTGGTGAGTTTTTACAACGCGAATGGCAAAAAATTGGTTTGGACGTTGAAATTGATGTCAACCCACCGTCGACATTACGCCAAGCGATTGCGACCGGAAAAGTGACATTTTTTAGAGCGAGTTGGATTGCCGATTATCCTGATGCAGAGAATTATTTGTCGCTTTTTTACAGTAAAAACTTTGCTCCGAACGGACCAAATTACACGCATTTCTCAAATGCCAAATTTGATGCGTTGTATGAAAAAGCCTTTTTAGAAACCGATGATGCCAAGCGATTTGAATTGTATCAGCAAATGGATCAAATCATTATTGAAGAAGCTCCGGTTATTTTGCTTTTTTATGATAAAGTGGCACGGTTTACACGAAAAAATGTGGAAGGTTTGGGGATTAATCCGTTGAATTTATTATCTTTAAAGAGAGTTAGAAAACTTTAAACCTAAGCTCGCAAAAGTAATTTTCTCGCAAAGACGCAAAGTCGCAGAGAAAAACTTTGCGACTTTGCGTCTTTGCGAGAAAATTATAAAATAATTCAAAAAGAGATTATGCCCGGAGAAGGTTCAATGTTGCACGCTTTAATCAGTTTGAGAAACAACAAACGCAATCGAATTGACAAATTAAAACGTTTGGAAAACACTTCCAATGAAACGTCTGAGTTTGTGAATCATGTGCAAGCGACACCTGAATTATTGGAATCTATTCGTGAAAAAATGCAGGCGGAACGAAAAGTTGAACAGAAAAAACTAATTATTAAAATCGTTTTATTTTTGATTGTACTTTCTATCGTTATTTATATTTTCAATCATAATTGGAAATGGATTGAAGGATTCTTCTTTAAAGTAAAATGATTTTTAACCGCAAATCTCGCTAAGGTTTACACGAAGAACGTTAAAATTATTTCTCGCAAAGACGCAAAAAAACTTGGCGTCTTTGCGAGAAACTACAAATAAATCACTCCTTCCTCCACTTCTTCGTCTCCTCAAACACATGTTCCAAAATCCTTGCATCTTCTTCTGTAAATTCCACATGACGGCGAGACATGACGATTCGAGCGGTTTCAAACGCTTTTTTGGTGATGTAAGTAGAAAATCCCGCTGCTCCACCCCAACTAAAACTCGGCACAAAATTTCGTGGAAATCCGCTACCAAAAATATTGGTAGAAACGCCTACGACAGTTCCGGTGTTAAACATGGTGTTGATGCCGCATTTGCTATGATCGCCCATCATGAGTCCGCAAAACTGCAAGCCGGTTTTTTCAAAACCTTCGGTTTCGTAGCTCCATAATTTTACTTCTTCGTAGTTGTTTTTTAAGTTGGAATTGTTTGAATCGGCTCCAATGTTACACCATTCGCCCAACACAGCATTTCCTAAAAATCCATCGTGACCTTTGTTGGAATAGCCAAAAAGAACAGAGTTGTTGACTTCACCACCAATTCGACAATGTGGTCCAACGGTGGTTGCTCCATAGACTTTGGTGGCTAATTTTACCTGTGCTTCTTCGCATAATGCAAATGGACCGCGAATCACAGAACCTTCCATGATTTCAGAATTGTAGCCAATATAAATTGGGCCGGTGGATGCGTTTAAAGTAACAAATTCAAGCTTGGCTCCTTTTTCAATAAAAATATTTTCGGGATTGATGACATTCACACTTTTTGGAATGGGTTGCGACGTTCTTCCTTCGGTTAAGAGCTCAAAATCTTCTCGGATGGCGGCATCATTTTTGGAAAAAATATCCCATGTATGTTCAATGCGTAAACCCTCTTCGTTGTAATCGATGATTTCATAGGTATCAAAATCTACTTCTTCTTGCGTATCATTCGTATAAAAAGCAACCACTTCTTCGCCTTTAAAAATGGCTTGATTTTTTTCCAAACTTTTAATCATCTCCACCAATACTTCGTTGGGAAGAAAGGACGCATTGATTAGAATATTCTCTTCCATTTCCACCATTGGATATTTTTCTGATAAATAGTCTTCGGTAATCGTTGTGGTGGTGTATCCTAAATATTTCTCCCATTTTTCGCGAATGGTTAAAATTCCGATACGCAGGTCTGCTACCGGACGGGTGAATGTAAAGGGTAAAAGTGCCTTGCGAACCGGTCCGTCAAAAAGTATATAGTTCATGTTGTTTGTATTATTTTTTGAAATTCAAAGTTATAAAAAAGCCCTCACAAAGGAGGGCTTTTTCAAAATTTAGTTTGGCTAGGTATTTTTATTGTTTAATCAACTTGTGGGTTGAAAGTGTTCCTTCGCTGTCTTTTGCTAAAAGAATATACGTTCCTGTTGAAAGGGATTGAATTGAAAAAGTATCATTTACAACTGGTGAAGCTAATACTTTCTTTCCGTTAATATCATAAATCTCTGCAGAAACTACTTGTGAAGTAGCTGAAGATTTTATAGTTACAACATCTTTTGCAGGATTTGGATAAACAGAAAAACTTGTAAATGCATTGTCGCCAACACTTAAAGTACCACCTTCAACAACAGCTAAAGTCTGATTAATTTCTACATTATCAAAAGTATCAATAACACCCGATGGCCAACGTACGATTACTTGATCAATGGCAGTAGCCTCTCCAATACCAAAATGGATATTAAGAGTACTCATGTACTCAAAACCTTCTCCACTTCTTGCATCGCGAATTTGTTTTCCCCATGCACCGTAAATTTCGATTCGGGCACCAATTCCGTTTCGGTTACTTTCTACTCCCTGTAAAGTCAATTTAATCCAATTGTTTGAATTTCCATTGTTTAAACGCAAGGTATTTCCCGTTTGAAAATCCAAAAAACCATCATTGTTTAAATCACCCACAGCACTAACTCCAAAACCCGTTGATGCAGCAGTAAAAGTACCATCACCTAGATTATACATAATTTTACTTCCTCCACCCATTACGTCAACAAAACCATCGTTGTTAAAGTCATGTGCAATATGTTCTATACTTGTACTTGTATTAGTATCCCAACCGGAACCTTCAGTAATGTCTGTAAAAGTTCCGTCACCATTATTTCGCATGAATTTATGTCCGCCATCAGTAAAGGAGCTTGCACCAACAATAACATCCATATCGCCATCGTTATCAAAGTCTGCCCAAGCAGCTGACCAAGTTTGAAGTGGGTCACGAAGATTAGATTCTACTGATACGTCCGTAAAAGTTCCGTCTCCATTGTTTCTGTGAAGCTCATTAAACTTAGCACCACTAGATCCACCTCTACATTTTGCGATAAATAAATCCTGGTCTCCATCATTATCATAATCAATCCAAATAGAACCATAATTTCCACCAGAAGGGAAAATACCTAAGGAAATTGCACCTGGAGTAACATTGGATTGGTAAAAATCAAATTCACCGGTTCCGTCATTTAAAAAATAAACATTAGGTTGAACATCATGACAAGAAAAAGCATCTAAATGCCCGTCGTTATTTAAGTCGATGAAATTTGTTCTTTGGCAAAAAACATACGGTTCAAAACTAACTTGATCAAAACCAGTTCCTGATTCATTTGATTTCATAAAAGTTACACCACTTCCACCGCCATACATTAAATCATTTATACCATCGCGATTATAATCACCGGCTGCTAAACTCCAACTCGGCATATTTTCTGCCGGTGTTGTTGGGTAATCGGTCATGGTAAAAGTGCCATTCGCATTTTGAGTATGGATACGAATATTACTAGAACTTACTCCTACAATGTCATCTAAAAAATCACCATTCATGTCTACAACGCAAATGTTATATTGACTGTTAATGCTACTAACATTCATGTTACTAAAGGTAACTGGATTTCCTGGTGGTGTTTCGTAAGGTGTTTCTAATAATTGAAATGTAAAGCCGTTAGACGTCCATTTATTATCAAATGCGATCAAATAAGTTGTATTGGCTGTTACTATAAATGTATCTACAGAAGAATAGTTATTACTGCCTACACCACTGTCATCATCGCCGGCAAAGCAAGTCAAACTTCCACAACTTCCTGTATATACGTGAAAGCGAGTATCAACTCTAGGCGTATTTTCATCAATATCTGTTGTAATAGTTACCGTAAAATCTTCACTTGGGGTATAACTAAACCACTCCGATTTTGGACTATTAGTTACCACACCATTATTTGCGCATATTGGAGACGCAACATCAGTGCCAAGGATTTCCTCTACTTGATAAAGTCCGGCTCCATTCAACACAGTTGGCTCGGCACAAGTTGACTGAGCTACCGCAGAAAAAATTCCGGATAGTAAAAATAAAATAAAAGTAATTTTCTTCATAATGGTTAATTAATTTAATTTGTTTATGATTATTCACAAGGGTCAAGTGAGTTTATCCATGCCTCTATCAATTGTAAGCCTTCTTCGTGTACCAATGTTCTACCGACTAATGGCATCATTACAGCCGTATCGGTTGAGCCCACTCGGTGATGTAACATAGAACGATTGATATTTCCGGGAGTTACAATTCTTCCTAATGCAGAAGGAAATCCTGCCATGTCTTGCGTATCTACGCAAACACCCATATTCACTAAGTCTGCTGATTCACTAAAAGCAAAACGCATGGGTCGATAATCGCAATGACTATTACTCTGATGACAATGAGCACAATTGATATCTACATAAGAACGTGCACGTAAATCCAAAGACTGTGTTTCGTCTTTGTAATTTACAGTCGTTAAAATGTTTGAAGGTATAGTATTTTCAAGATACCCCATTTGAATCCATTTTGCCAATTGGTTTTGAGAACCGGTAACATAATTGTAAGGTACGTTAATATTTTGTGGTTTGATTCCGATTGGAATAGCAACCTCATTAGATTTGTGACATACAAAACACTCTCCTTCTGATGGAATTCGGTAATTAGTGCTGCGTTGAATATTGTTTTCATCTAACCAGGTAACTGACGTATTACTGCCATTCATGCTTAGAAAAGCCTCTGTTTGTTCGGCATTCCAGACATATTCAGCAAATATCCAACCCGTTGTCTTACGGATCATTAATCTCGATTCAATAATTCGAGTGGTATTTGAGGGTTGAACGTTATTGTAATAAAAGTTTTTGATGATTACGGCTCCAGTCGGCAATTCTAGAACATTTCCATCTCCATTATAAGTCGCTAGGGTTCCTTCTGGCATCCAAACAAATCGCTTTTTTAAAGCATAGTCTGTAAATAAAGAACTTGCTGGCTCATAGGGCAAAACACCCAAGGTAGGATTTTGGTCTTTCATTAAACCCACAAAAAAATTGTAATCGGATAATTTAGCATAGGGTACTTGAGACAAATCAACTACTACACCGGAAACTACCGTTAAGGCTATGGTTGCTGCATTTGAAGAATTCCCTTGAAAATCCATTACTGTGTAAGAGACAATGGTTGGATTTCCTAAAAAAGTAAGAACGGGACTAAAATTCACAACTCCCTCGCTGTTAACACTCCAAACACCTTCTCCGAATACTTCTTTTCTGTCCAATGTCCCATTCGAATCAGTATCTACACCATCGACTAAACTGACAGTGGCAGGATCAACTTCATCTCCGGTTGTATCATTTTCAAGCACGTTGATGTCAACTGGCATACCTGCCGTGTACGTCAAAACATCATTCGTAGCAATCGGTAAATCATCAACAGGTGTATATTTATCATCATCTGAACAAGAGACGACGAAATAACTCAACAAAACAAATGAAAATGCAAAAGGTAAAAAAGTGTAATACTTTTTCATATAGTATAATTTTTATTTCAAAATAACATATTATTTATCTAATGAACAAGTTTTTAGTCCAATAAGTTTGAATTTATCGTTAATTAACCATTTTAATCGATATATTCATTATAATAACCTACAATTCTTCGTGCGACTCTTCGGCTCGTTTTAATATGTTTTCAGGAAGTGCTTTTTTGGCTTTAGCTCCCATTTTTCGTAAACGCTCTACACTGCCCACTAGGTTTCCTTTCCCTTCTACCAATTTTCCCATGGCATTGCCATATTCCACTTTTGCTTCGTCCATTTTTTTGCCGATTTTGATTAAATCGGAAACAAATCCTTCAAATTTATCATATAAAGCTCCGGCTTGACGGGCAATTTCCAAGGCATTTTCTTGTTGTTTTTGATTGGTCCACATACTATCAATCGTTCGCAACGTAGCTAACAAAGTTGTCGGTGTAACAATGATGATATTTCTTTCAAAGGCTTTGTTATACAACGAATTATCCTCATTCAAAGCAATGGCAAAAGCGGATTCAATCGGGATAAAAAGCAATACAAAATCCGGACTTTCCATTTGATACAAATCGTGGTAATTCTTTTCACTTAATTGTTCCACATGGCGTTTGATGGAAGTAATGTGTTCTTTTAAAAAAACCGCTCTTTGCACATCATCTTCTTCATTAGCATAACGTTCATAAGCAGTAAGCGAAACTTTTGAATCCACAATCATTTTCTTTCCATCCGGAAGATTAATCACCACATCCGGAAAAACACGGCTACCTTCTTCAGTAGTAAAACTTTGCTGCACTTCGTACTCTCTCCCTTTTTCTAAACCTGATTTTTCCAAAACTCGTTCCAAAATTAATTCGCCCCAATTGCCTTGCATTTTGCTATCGCCTTTCAACGCTTTTGTCAAATTGAGTGTTTCCTTGCTCATTTGCTCATTCATTTCTTTCAACCCTACAATTTGCTGACGGAGAGCGGCGTGATAATCGATACTTTCCTTGTGCGTATCTTCCACTTTCTTCTCAAAATGCTGAATTTTTTCCTGTAAAGGGGATAAAATATTTTTTAAATTCTCTTTATTTTGTTCAGTGAATTTTACCGTTTTTTCTTCCAGAATTTTATTGGCTAAATTTTCAAACTCTTTAGTAAATTTTTCCTGCAATTCTTCTACTTCTTGTTTTTGCTCTTTGTTGCGTTGCCAAAGATTTTCAAAATCGGCTTCTTTTTTGGTCAATTGCATCGATAAAGAATCTTTTTCTCGGCGAATTTCTTCTTTATCTTTTCGTTCTAATTCTAAATTTTTTGAAAATTGATTTTGCTCTTCCTGAAAACGTATTTTCAGTTGCTCAATTTGTAATAAAAGTCCATTCACGCGTTCTTCCAAACTGGATTTTTCTGATTTGGATTGAGCGGTAAACAATAGTTTTCCAATATAAATTCCGATGGCTAACGCAAGAATAAATACGATGGTAAAAAGAATAATGTCTGACATGTGGCGATGATTTTTTGAAGAGTAAAAATACGCAAAAGAAAAACACGAACACAAATCAAAAAAGAAAAAATCTAGCGGACTATTTTAAATAAAGAAACTCCAAAAAAAGTAAAAACTAAAACTAAATGAACAATCAACCAAGCTTTCTGCCAAATGGGTCGTTCATTAAATGCTTGTTGTTTATTAAATGGGTCAAAAGCCAACGCAATCCCTAACATCATTGCAGCATCACCAAAATTTTTTGAAAAAATAGCATAATACAATCCGAAAAGAACAAAACCACCGTATAAAAATTTGTAAAATTTAGCATCCATAACTATTTCATTTTAAGTTTACTAATTAGTAGTTGACAAACTAATTTGTTACTAAAATGAATGTAAAAAAATCGTTACGTTTTAAATGATTACAAACTTGCCTTTGGAAGCATCAAATTGAATATGTTCGTTTTTAAATAAGGTAGAAAAAACACCCGTTGAAATTAAATTGCAAGGTTGATCTTGAATGACCGTTTTTCCATCCATCACAATCATTTCATCACTCAACTGAATCGCTAAATCGATATCGTGGGTAGAAAACAAAATGCATTTTTGAGTTTCTGTCGTTAACTTTTTCAAGAGTTTAAATAGCGAAACTTTATGCAATAAATCCAAATGCGTGGTAGGCTCATCCAGCACAATCAACGGCGTGTCTTGAGCCAACGCTCGTGCAATTAAAACTTTTTGCAATTGACCATCACTAATTTCATAATGTTTTTGATTCATTAAATGATTGATTTCTGTCAACTCGATTGCCTGATCGATTTGTATTTTATCTTCATTTGATAATTTCCCAAGCCAATTGGTATAAGGTTGTCTTCCCAGAGCAATTAATTCATAAACGGTTAAATTGCTTGGTGGTAATTTTTCTGTCAACACCACACTGATTTGTTGAGCTAAAGCCAAAGGTTCAAACGATTCAATTGGTTTTTGGTTTACTAAAACGGTTCCCGAAAGTGGTTTTTGTATGCCGGTAATTGTTCGCAATAACGTTGATTTTCCGATGCCGTTGGCTCCTACTAAACCGATTAATTTTCCCGATTCCAAACTAACTGCGACGTCAGAGGCTACCGTTTTGGTGGTTCCTTTGGAAGTGTAGCCGATGCTGAGTTGTTGCGTTTGGAGAATCATTTTTTGAAGGTGCTAAGGTGCTGAGATGCTAAGGTACTAAGGTTTCTTTAAATCATTATTTTTCGTTTTCTAACTAATAACCAAACCACAACCGGTGCTCCAACCATCGAAGTTATGGCGTTGATGGGTAAGGTATAATCGCTCCCGGGAAGTTGAGCAATGCTGTCGCAAACCAACATCAAAATCGCTCCGATTAATAACGTACTCCAAAATAGAATAAAATGATTACTGGTTTGAAAAAGTAACTTGGCTAAATGCGGAACAGCCAATCCTACAAAAGCGATTGGCCCGGCAAAGGCGGTGATGCTTCCGGCTAAAATACTGGTAGCGAAGATAATGATTAAACGCGTTTTCTTGAAATTTAAACCTAAGCTTTTGGCATAATTTTCTCCTAATAACAGTGCATTCAAAGGCTTGATGCTAAAAATGCTTAACACCAATCCCAATCCGCAACATGTGGCTAAGATTGCGATTGAATTCCATGATAAATTAGCCAAACTTCCCATGGACCAAAA
Source organism: Flavobacterium lacus (assembly GCF_003268815.1). Lineage (GTDB taxonomy): Bacteria > Bacteroidota > Bacteroidia > Flavobacteriales > Flavobacteriaceae > Flavobacterium > Flavobacterium lacus. The sequence goes on from NZ_QLSV01000011.1 coordinate 50,259, forward strand.
GGTGAATTTTTGCAGTTCCTGAGCGGTGCTGAAATAACTCAACACACTCACAATGGCACTCGTAAAACTGCCAAACATCAATCCGACAATTAAAATGGCCATCGTATCACGCAATTTCTGCGAAACGATTAAGACCGCCATTAAAACTAAAAAACTTCCGATGGAAGAAGCCAAAACAATTCCGTAATCGGAAACTAAAAAAGAAGGTAAAAAACCGGCTCCCATAATCACAAAAGCTACACCCAAACTTGAACCCGAACTTAATCCAAGCACATACGGTCCTGCTAATGGATTTCTGAATAAGGTCTGCATTAATAATCCCGAAATCGACAAGCCCATTCCGACTAAAATAGCGGTGAAGGCTTTTGGCAAACGGAAATTCCATAAAATAATTTCCCAAGAACTTTTGATTTCGTTTCCAATAAAAGAAGTAAAAATTTCACTTGTTGGAATAGAAACTGAACCTAAACTAAGATTGAGGAGAAATGTTCCGATTAAAACGAAACTTAAAAACAAGAATAGTATTTTATTTTTTTGAGTTGGCAATTTTTTAAACCATTAAGTCATTAAGGAACATTAAGTGTGGCGTAAATATACTAAGACAATAATTAAAATGTGATTGATAAACTACTTCAATTTTTCAAAAAAGTATAATTCATACTTCGGTACTAATTCCGGATGAAGGATTTTGATTAAATCTTTCAAAACCAAATCCGGACGATTGGAAGCTAATTCATAATAAATTACGCCACCGGTTTTACCTTTTTTGGAACTAAACGAATACACATTTTTATTTTGAACCGCTTTAAAATGTTTGTAGTTTGGATTCGCTTTTTCGAGTTCTTCAAAGGAAGTGAATTGCCCTGGACCAATCCAAAAATCAGCATTTTGTGCTTTTTCTAAAACGGTTTCAAAGGAAAGTGATAAACTGCCGGTTCCTTTGGATGCTGCCCAAAGATAATTACCACCGGCATTATCCAAAAATTGAGCTGCCCAACTTTTTCCTTGTGGCAAATACCACTGATCTTGGTAAATGGCTCCACTCAAAATAGTGGGTTTTGAAGTCGCTTTTTTGGCTAAATCGATGGCTTCTAAATAGTCTTTTTCGATGGTTTTGAAAACTGAATCTGCTTTTTCTTCTAATCCGAATAAAACACCAAAAAGTTGAATCCATTCGGAACGACCAAGTGGATGCTGTTCTGTCCAATCACCGTTGTAAAGGATTTTTAAACCATTTTGTTGCAAATTGTCATAGGTTTTCTTTTCGCCATCTACACCAAAACCGATGATTACATCGGGTTGCATATCGAGTAAAACCTCGGTGTTTAAGCTTTGATTAGTTCCGATTTCGCGAACTTTGCCGGTTTCGATTAACGTCCTGGTTTTTTCGGAAGAAACGTAATTTGTATTGGGAAAACCAACTAATTTATTTTCTACTTCTAATAATTCCAAAGCGGGAATGTGCGTGGTAGAAGTGACTACGATGGATTGTATCGGAACTTGAATGGCAACAAATTTTTGTAGGCTATCGGGGATTTTAGCTGATTGTTTGTGTAAAATATAGGTGTAGTTTTTATCAGCTGTTGGCCACGGATTGGAAACGGTTACGATGGAATAATCGGTGTGCTTTTGAATGGAAAGTCCGGCGGCGTAACGAATATAATTGGCTGAATAATTATTTTTGGTCTGAGGCACTTGCTTTTGTTGACATGCACTAAATAAAAAAGCGAAAATAAAAAGCAAAACATTTTTTTTCATCGAAAGATTTTTAGCAAAGGTAGTGCTTTGTAACAAATGTTATCTTTCGTAGGGTGTTGACGTTCTAACTTTACACAAAAAATAAAATGCGAGATTCAAATACGTTTATGTATATCGTTGCCGGTATTATTATACTTCACTTTGTGGTGGGATTTATTTGGTTGTGGATGAAGATGAATAAGAAAAATGACAATAATTAAATTTATTTTCTGTAAAGCACGCTCCCCTAGCCCGGATTGCAGTGGAAAGCCCGGAACTAAAAAAACTAATTTTTCTTAGCGAAAAAGAGCGACCAAAGGGAGCTCCTTTTTGGTTTAGAAAAATAGTTTTTTTGTGAGGACTTGGAACGAAAAGCCGGAATAGCTTCTGAAAAAAATTATGAATTGTTTACTTTAAAATGTTTACTTTTGCTTCGTATTTTGGTTGCAACGCCGTTTTTAGGCCGAGCATTAAAAGGGAATCAGGTTAAAAAGTAGACAGTAGCAGTTTTCAGTCAGCAGAAAATGAGTTACTTCAATTTAAATCCTGAGCTGTTCCCGCAACTGTGAGCTATTAAGCTTGTTGTTATTCTTTATTATACCACTGGAAATTACACTCCGGGAAGGTTCAACAACAAGACGCAAGCCAGGAGACCTGCCAAGTGCTTAACAATTATCGAACCTTCGGGAAGAAAGGTTTTTGATGACTATGACTTGGAAATTTCTCTTTTGCGGTGTGGCTTTATTGCTGTTTCAATTGGTTTTGGGGCAGAACGATTCGATGGTGCAACTCAACGAAGTCGTAGTTTCTGACGCAAAGTTGCAAAAGTTCTCGAATGCGCAACAAATCCGGGTTTTGAATGATAGCGTGTTGCAGAAGAACAGGGGTTCGTTTACTAATTTACTCCTTTTTAATTCTCCTATATATTTTAAAGAAAACGGTGCCGGAATGGTTTCGTCGCCTTCGTTTCGCGGAACTACGGCTCAGCAAACAGCAGTGATTTGGAATGGCATCAATATCAATTCGCAACTAAACGGACAGACGGATTTTAATACAATCAATGCAGCAGACTTTAACTCGATTGGCATTCGTTCCGGTGGTGGAAGCGTTTTGTATGGCAGCGGAGCAGTTGGCGGAAGTATTCATTTGACGAATTTGTTGGCATTTAATGCTAAAACTAAACATCAACTGAGAGCCAATTATGGTAGCTTTAATTCGCTTGGTTTGAATTATGGCTTGGAAGGCGGTTCGGAAAAATGGGCGTATCAAGCGAGTAGTTCAAGAAATAGTTCGGATAATGATTATGAATACATTGGTAGAAAGCAGAAAAATGAAAATGGTAATTTTTATAATCAAAGTCTAAATTTTTCATCAGGATATAAAATCAATGAAAACAATTTTTTGAAATTTTATAGCCATTGGTTTGATAGTGAACGGTATTTTTCGGGCACCATAACCGTGCTTTCTAAAAATAAATACCAAGATTTTAATTCGCGAAATATGTTGGAATGGGTGAATTTCAACAATCGATTGACTACTAAAGTTAAATTGGCCTATTTAACCGAATCATATCGTTATTTTGAAAACAAAGATGCTGATTTTTATACGTTTGGAAAGGTAAAAACCTTTCTAGGAAGGTATGAAACGAGTTATAAAATTACAGAAAAAAAAGAAATTTTGGCTGTTTTTGAAGTTAGTCGAAACGATGGCGAAGGTTCGGATATTTTACCAAAAAAACGAACAATTGGTAGCGGTAGCATTATTTGGAAACATCAACTAACTGATAAATTTGATTATGAATTAGGGGTTCGAAATGAAATTTCAGATCGTTATGAGAGTCCCTTACTTTTTTCGGCTGGAACGCGATTGAATGTGACAGACTTTTATACAATCAAATTAAATGCTTCTAAAAATTACCGTATTCCAACTTACAATGATTTGTATTGGCAAGGAAGCGGCAATCCTGATTTAAAGCCTGAACACGCCATTCAAGCTGAAATTGGTCAGGAATTCAACTATCAAAATACTAAACTGTCTTTCATTGGTTTTTACAGTAAATTGCGTGATATGTTGCGGTGGATTCCCAACTCATCCGGACTTTGGCAACCGCAAAACACCGACAAGGTGACCATTTATGGTTTGGAAGCAGTACTGGAAAATAAATTGAATTTTGGGAATCATCATTTTGCTTTGAATGCTTCGTATGCGTACACGATTTCAAAGCGAGATGATTTAGAAAAGCAATTGATTTATGTTCCTATTCATAAAGCAAACGGTTCTGTTTCCTATTCTTATCAAAAACTCACAGCCTATTTTCAAACGCTGTTGAATGGCGAAGTGTTTACTTCTTCAGATAATTTCTATCGTTTGGATTCCTACAACTATTCAAATATTGGAGCCGACTATGATTTTGGAAAAACAACTACCTATCGACTCGGTTTTCAGGTTTTGAATCTCGAAAACACAAATTATCAAAACGTTGCTTCTCGTCCGATGCCGGGAAGACATTTTCAAGTGTATCTAACTTTAAATTTATAATAAAATGAACTTCAAAAAACTTTTACTTTTAGCTTTGACCGCTGGTCTATTCTTTACTTCTTGTAGCGATGATGACGATGCAATTATCAATTTGCCATTAGGGGATTATGAAAATGGTGTGTTGATTTTAAATCAAGGAAATTTTGGCGGTGGAAATAGCTCGATTTCCTATTTGTCTGATGATTTTGGTGTCTTTCAAAACAATGCTTTCGCCGTGGTTAATCCAACGGTTACGTTAGGCGATACAGGCCAAGATATTGGTTTTTATCAAGATAAAGCGTTTGTGGTGTTGAATTTATCGAATTCGATTCAAGTGATAAATCGCTATACTTTAGAACACATTACAACTTTTTCAACCGGTTTAAATAACCCAAGATACATTGCCTTCGCAAACGGGAAAGGATATGTAACTAATTGGGGAGACGGCGGAAATGAAGAAGATGATTATATAGCCGTTTTGAATTTGACAAATTATACAATTTCAACAACAATTCCTGTTACAGAAGGACCGGAACGCATCATCGAAAAAAACGGGAACCTGTATGTTGCTCACCAAGGCGGATTTGGTTACGGAGAAACTGTTTCTGTGATTAGCTCAGCAAGCAATACCGTTACGGCTGCAATTCCGGTAGGGGATGTTCCTAATTCATTGTTTATTGAAAATAACACGTTATATGTGTTGGCAGGAGGAAAACCATCTTGGACTAATGATGAAACAATTGGTACGTTGACAAAAATCAATTTAACCAACAATACCGTCATCAGTACGTTTGATTTTGAAGATGCTGAACATCCGTCTAATTTAGTTGAAGAAAGCGGACAACTATATTATACTATTGATTCTGCTGTTTATAAAGCATCTCTAACAGCTACAAGCTTGCCCTCTACTCCACTTTTCAGCACAACGGCACAAGGTGTTTATGGAGTATATAGCTTTGCTGTTGAAAACAATAAAATTTATGTGGGTGATGCCGTTGATTATAATTCAAACGGAAAAGTGTATGTGTATTCGTTAACAGGTGATTTATTGCAACAAGAAACTGTTGGTGTTATTCCGGCAGGATTTTATTTTAATGATTAATTTTTAAAAAAATTAAAAAAAAAGGATGTTCATGGCGAACATCCTTTTTTTTAATGTAACATTCTGAATAATCCTTCCGGAATTTTTTCAACATACATTTCGTTGCTTAGTATGCGCAGCGATTTGCTGTCTTCCACATATAAATCTTTGGATTCAATGTATCGATTGCCAACTCTTCCGTTAGCTAAAATATCGTTGATAGCTGTATTGAAATAAGGTTCGTTTTGGTCGCCTAAAACACCTAAATTGGCTACATTTTCAAATTGCTCTAGAGCGGGATCTATTCCGGCTTGATATTCTCCATTCCCGTTTTTATCGGCTATTTTCAATACCAACGGTTGCATGGCGTAGCGATGATTTGGATTTCTGTTATTTGAACCAAACGTGGGCGAATCATATAAAGTAATGGACCCATCATTTTTGCCAACAGTGGTGGTGCCAATTTGAACCACATCGATATAGGGTTTCAAACTGTTAATTATTAATTCACTGGCAGAAGCGGTCAAACCTGTTGTTAAAACATATACTTTGTTTAAATTTAAGCTATTGAGTGTATTCCCATTTGCAATTTGATTCGTGAAACGATTTATTAATTGTTCTGGATTTGTTTGATTAAAGAAATTCATCACTTTTTGGTTCCAAACTTGTCTGGCAAACACTTGTCCGTTAAACTGACCGGTAATCATACTCGCTAATCGGGTGGCAGTATCTACCGACCCACCTGAATTATAACGTAAATCCAGTACCAAGTGCGTGACATTTGACGCTTTCAATTCACCAAAAGCTTGGTTGAGTTGGGTTTCAAAATTGGAGAAAAATCCGTTGTACATTAAATAGCCAATTCGTTTATCTTCCACTTCAATCACATTGGTTATATAAACAGGGTTTTCGGTGTATTGAACTTTGGTGAAACTTAACGAAATTCCGTTTGGCGTAATAGTTCCACCATCATAATCCGCAAATTGTAATGTATAAGTATCTTCTCTAAAAGCGGCACGCCAAATGGATTCATTTGATACGGATAAAGGAATATTATTGATGGAATAAAAAATCATTCCACGTGTAATCCCTTGGTTAGCAGCACTCGTATTGGGTAAAACATACCGCACATAACCAAAAATATCCGTTTGTGTTTCATCTTTAAAACGTAAGCTGAATTCTATACCATTCGTTCTAAATCCACCTTGCAACGCATTTTCTAACACGGTGTAATCGCTGAATATTACACTAAATCGATCAATTGCTGGTGCCACTTTTAAATCGGCGAACAAAGCTTCGGGACTTTCATACTCATCCAAAAAAATATTCAAATCTCTTTGTGTTTCAAATAAATCATCCGCTAATTTTGGTTGGTCTGCTTGCCACAAATAATATAAATTTAATCCTTTCCAAACGAAATCTTTGACTTCTAGAGCAGAAGGAACAGGATTGTCATCATAATCTTCACACGATTGAAAAATTAATGCGGTGAAGCATATCATCATACCAAATTTTAAAATTTTTTTCATAGCAGGTTTTATCTTTAAAAACGTAAATTTAGTAACTTTAGTTTTATTATTGATTTCTTTGTAACAAAAAAGATGATGAATCGTCTTGATTTTATAACCTAACTGAAAGTCTAACCAATGAATCAGAATGAGTTCATCCATCTCATTGCTCCTTTTAAAGATAAAGTCTTTCGGCTTGCTAAGCGTTTGTTAGTGAGTAACGAAGAAGCACAAGATGCCACTCAAGATATTTTGGTAAAATTGTGGGACAAAAAAAACGGTTTAGAAAATTATGCTAGTGTAGAAGCATTTGCGATGACAATGACCAAAAATTATTGTTTGGATCAACTAAAGTCGAAAAGAGCTTCGAATTTAAAAATTGTGCATACTAATTTTGCAAGTAATGAAACTCGAGTAGACCAAAAAATCGAAGATCAAGATAGTTTAAATTGGGTGGAAAAAATGATTAACGAATTGCCTGAACAACAAAAATTAATCATTCAAATGCGTGACATCGAGCAATACGAATTCGAAGAAATTGCCAAAATACTTGATATGAATGAAACAGCGGTTCGAGTGAATTTATCCCGAGCCAGAAAAACAATTAGAGAAAAAATGACTAAAACCCATCACTATGGAATTAGCTAAAATAGAACAATTACTGGAAAAATACTTCGAAGGAGAAACCACCATTGCAGAAGAAATTCAGTTGAAACAGTACTTTTCAACCGAACAAGTAGCCGCTCATTTAGAGCACTACAAACCGCTTTTTGGTTACTTTTCTGCCGAAAAAGAAGAGCAATTTACGCCAACATTATCCTTAAAAACTAAAAAACAAATTACCGTTGCCAGGATAGCATTTGCCGCAAGTTTAGTATTCTTAGTAGGCATAATTACGTTTATAAACTATTCGCCAAACAACCAACCACAACAAACAAATGCTGAATTAGGCTCTTTTGAATCACCCGAAGAAGCCTTTGAAGAAACACACAAAGCCTTAGCTCTTTTGTCTGAAAAAGTGAACATTGGCATGGAAAGTGTAAAGTATATTAATGAATACGAAAACTCAAAAAATTTAATCTTTAAAAAATAAAAAAATGACTAGAATTATAACCTCTTTATTAGTGTTTGCTGCATTACTACTTTCTCAAGTATTATTTGCTCAATCTGTTTTTGACAAATTTGACGGACCAGAAGATGTGAAAACCATCATCGTAAACAAAAAAATGTTTGAAATGATGAGTAAAGTGAAAGCCAACGACAAAGAAACACAACAGTATGTAAATTTGCTTAAAAAGTTAGATAACCTTAAAGTATTTATCACTTCGAGTAACAAACAAACTGCCGAAATGCGAGCGACAGCCGATAAATATTTAAAAACTTCCGGTATGGATGAGTTAATGCGAATTTCAGACGGCGGAAAAAACGTAAAAATCTACATGCGTTCCGGGGCAAATGATACCATCGTAAAAGAATTATTTATGTTTATTGAAGGAAACGCCAAAGACAACGAAACCGTTTTATTCTCGTTAACCGGCAACTTTAATTTAGATGAAATTTCCGCATTAACCGATCAAATGAACCTTCCCGGCGGAGACAATTTGAAAAAAGCGTCGAAAAAAAATAAGTAATCTTTTGAAATAAAATAGTGAAAACTTTGTCAAGAGCCAATTTTGGCAAAGTTTTTTTTGTTGTAAATTCTTACCTTGGCAATTCATTAAACTAACACCAATCCGACACATGAAAAAAATTTACTTGTTCCTTTTCGCTTTAATTGCTTTACCATCAACGGCTCAATCGCTTATTTTTGAAGGCAAGATTGTTGATAAAACAACGCAGGAAAGCATTCCGTTTGCCAATATTCTTGTTCAAAATTCTACACAAGGGGTTATTTCTAACGAAGATGGTGCATTCAAATTTTATATTCCAAAAGATGCCGAAAACATTGAAATCAGTCATATTGGTTATAAAACGCAAGTATTTTTGGTTAAAGAAATCAAAGCAGAACCGGTAACAATACTTTTAGAATCGGATGAGATGGCTTTGGAAGAAGTAATTGTAACCAACAAACCAATCAATCAAATTTTGGCCGGAGTGTTACTCAATTCAAAAAACCAATTGGATAAAAGCATCAAATTGGAAACGTATTATCGTGAATTTGTACAAATCAATAATAAGTATTCAAAATTCGCAGATGGAATGATTGATTTTTACATTCAACCTAAAAAGAAAGAAAAAGTGGAAGGTAAACTTGTTGTCAATCAAAGTCGAGCATTTCAGTTGGCTAGTGATGATGAAATTGAGAAAAAAGGAAAGGCTGATTTAGCTGAAATGGATTCCTTTTTTGATATTCAAAAAGCCGCCAATGGTTTTTTTACCTATGAATACATCCAAACACTTTCATCTGAAAAAGCCAACGAGAACTACGAGTATGAACTTCGTTCTAAAAAAGACCAAAACGGAAATACACTGGAAGTCATTTATATAAAGCCAAAACCGAACGTTAAAAAAGCATTGTTAACAGGAAAAATCATTTATGACCCTATTCAAAAAGTAGTTTTAGATATTGATATAAAAATGGCTGAAAACCATAAACAATACGTCGAAACAATTAATGCATTGATCATGAAATTTGCAGTTCATGATATTCAAATTAAGCAAACTTATAAATTCATCAATGGGAAATACATTCCTGGTTACAGAAAATCTCTAATTGACTTGCACATAAAATTTGGTAAGCAAATGAATGACCGAATGATGTGTATAAGTGATTTGGTGGTGACTGATTTTACAGACGATGTTTCATCATTCCCGGAAAAAAATAAACTTTTTAAGGAAAGAAATTTATATTCAAACGGAATGAATTTTACCGAAAATTTCTGGGAAACTAATAATGCTTTGCCTCTTTCGGAAAATGAAGAGCGAATTTTACAAACGTTAAAAAGTAAATAATATGAAAAAAATAGTTTTAACCCTCTTGCTGGTGAGTTTCATCGCCTGTGAAAAAGAACCAAGCTTACAAAAATATTTTGTAGAAAAAACTGAATCTACCGACTTCATCTCAATAGATATGTCAACCAGCATGCTAAACATTAAGCCGGAAGTATTGTCTTTAGAACAACAAGAAGCATTGAAATCATTCAAAAAAATGAACGTCTTAGCCTTTAAACTTACCGAGAAAAACAAGACTAAATTTGATGGTGAGCAAACCAAAGTGAAAGAAATTTTAAAAGACGAAAAATACCAGGAATTAATGAAATTTGGTTCCGGTAAAGAAGGTGCAGCGGTTTATTTTGTTGGAAAAGACGATGCTATCGAAGAGTTTGTGCTCTACGGAAGTAAAGACGAAAATGGTTTTGCCGTGGTTCGTGTTTTAGGCGACAAAATGAATCCCGAAGATTTTATGACGCTGTTGAGTGCTCTTCAAAAATCGGATATCGATAGGGAGCAACTCAAACCTTTGGAAGGAATTTTTAAATAAAAAATAAGTTCTAAATTAGAATGCCGGTTCCTTTTTGTAATTTGCCAACCAATTAAAAATTATAGATGGAACCGATTTCTATTCTCTTACTCATTCTCGGCTATTTTGGATTACTTATTCTAATTTCTTCTTTAATCAGTAAAAAAGACGAAGGAAACGATGCCTTTTTTAAAGCCAATAAAAACTCTCCTTGGTATTTAGTCGCATTCGGAATGATTGGTGCATCGCTTTCTGGGGTTACATTTATTTCTGTTCCGGGAAAAGTAGAAGCGTCTCAATTTGTTTATTTTCAATTGGTTCTTGGTTATATCGTGGGTTATTTTGTTATTGGAACCGTTTTACTGCCACTTTACTACCGATTAAATCTTACTTCAATTTATACCTATTTAGGCGACCGATTTGGTAAAAATGCCTATAAAACCGGAGCTTGGTTTTTTATACTTTCTCGAACGGTTGGCTCAAACTTACGATTAATGCTGGTAGCCGATGTACTGCAGACAATCGTTTTCGACAAACTAAATGTGCCGTATTGGGTAACCGTTACCGTCACCATTTTACTAATTTGGGTATATACCAATAAATCCGGAATCAAAACCATTATTTGGACAGACACGCTGCAAACGTTGTTCATGCTGATAGCCGTGGTTTTCTGTATTGTCACCGTTTCGCAAGATTTAGGATTAAATATCTCCACTCTTTCCGGTTTTATTGCCGATAGTGATTTTTCTAAAACTTTCTTTTTTGAAGATATTAGTTCGCCCAATTATTTTTGGAAACAGTTTTTATCAGGGGCTTTTATTGCGATTGTGATGACGGGTCTTGACCAAGATATGATGCAAAAAAACCTCACGTGCCGCAGTTTAAAAGATGCTCAGAAGAACATGTTTTGGTTTACGATTGTGCTCACTTTTGTAAATTTTCTTTTCTTAGTGATGGGATTATTGTTTACCGAATATGCTTTAAAATACAACATTGATGCTCACAAAGACCAACTCTTCCCCATTCTAGCCAATGAATATTTAGGAATTGGCGTGGCATTTTTCTTTGTTTTAGGATTAATTGCCGCAGCCTACTCCAGTGCGGACAGTGCATTAACTTCACTCACCACCTCGTTTAGTATTGACATTTTAGAAATAGAAAAAAAATACGATACCATAAAACAGGTCGTCATTAGAAAGCAAATCCACAAGATGTTTGTGTTAGTCTCTGTGTTGGTAATTTTAGGATTTAAATACTTTGTGGAGGATGCCAGTATTATCGATAAAGTATTAAAATTTGCCGGATTCACCTACGGCCCTTTGCTCGGTCTCTATAGTTTTGGATTATTCACCAAATGGAACGTGAAAGACAAATGGGTACCTCTTGTCGCTATTTTTGCAGTAATTACGTCAATTATACTCAACCTCAACAGCGAGGCTTGGTTCGGTTTTGCCTTTGGATTTGAAATACTAATCGTGAATGGATTATTAACTTTTGTAGGATTGATGCTTATCCGTAAAAGGTAAATAAGAACTGTATTTTAAAAAAAACCTACAACCCACAACCTACAACCCACAACCTACAACCCACAACCTACAACCTACAGCCTACAACCCTCAATACTGATTCGTAGAAAGCAAAACCAACGTACATGCCACCTCCACTTTAATATTATTAATCCCCAACAACGCATAAAACTCAGGGTTTTCTGTGCCTGGATTAAAAATAACGCGTTTAGGTTGCAAACCAACGATATAATTGTAGTAATCTCGTTGCCCTTTCTGATTCAAATACAAAGTGACAGTATGGATATTTTTAAACGGAATTTGTTTGGTTTGGATTTTTACACCGGCTACTTCACCCAACTTTTGACCAATAGCCACCACGGCATGCTCTTTTTTAAGCAAACTGTTTATGGCCATAAAAGAATAGCGTTCCGGATTTGTGGAAGCACCAATAACTAAAGTTTTTTTCATCTTATTATTCTATCGCACAAAAGTAGTGCTTTTTATAAACTTCGTCCAATTTTATAAATAAAACAACTCTTAAACCTTTATTAATTCACTCGAATCAAACAATTCAATTGATTAATTTTACACTAAATACTAAGTTGACTAATTGACACATGCACAAATTGACACATTAAAATGCTGGTAAACACTTCCTACAACGAAAAAAAAATAAACCAAGCCATAAATGATTTGGTCGGAAATCCTTTTGGCTTGTTAGACAACATAAAATTAAATGGTGTCGGTTCTCCGCGATTAGACATTACCAAAACCAGCGAAGAAATTGCCACACTTCTTTCCTATGACAACAACCGAAATTTTTGTAACATCGAATTACGCCCAAATGGAATAATTATTCGTTTTCGGTCTTTATTGGAGACTTTTTCACTTGTGATCCCTTTTTATAAATTAGTTGTTTTTAAACCTGGAAATAGTGTCACACTGCACATGGACCATCATTTTATTTCCATTGATGCACCACCCAAAAATAAAAGCGTGAATAGCTTCATTGAAAAAATAAATCAATTTAAAGCGAATAATTCGCCTACTTATATCGACGATTTATAGTAACTTTGTTTTGTTGATTTGATAACTTACTAAATGGTGAGTTATCTTTATTTTGCAAAAAAAACAATGGAACTATTCATATACATCTTCGCAGCCCTATTTTCTGTGTTAAACCCGTTGGGAGCAGTACCTATTTTTGTGGGATTAACACAAGATTATACCAAAGTAGAACGTTCTCGGGTTTCATTATTAACTGCCCTCAACGTTTTTATCATTTTAATCATCTCGTTTTTTATCGGTGAATATGTGTTGAAGTTTTTCGGAATTAGTATTGATGCACTGCGAATTGCCGGTGGTTTAATCATTGTAAGTTCCGGTTTTTCGTTGCTCACCGGGAATTTTAGTAAAACCCGTGGGGTGAACAAAAAAGTGGAAAGCGATGCGCAAACCCGCAACCAAATTGCCTTGACCCCATTAGCCATCCCAATGTTGGCAGGACCGGGTTCTATTTCGCTTTTAATTGCTTTTTATCAGGATTATACCAAAATCAGTGAAAAGATAATTGCCGTTATCTCTATTTTAGCAGTGGCAGTAGTCATTTATTTTATTCTCAAAAGTGCTCATTACCTCTCCAGGATATTAGGTGCTTCGGGAATTGTGGCCATTTCCAGAATCATTGGATTTATTGTAATTGCCATTGGTGTGCAATACATCAGTAGTTCCGTGGTAAACATCTTCAAAACAATTTAACGATTGTTCTATTGTTTTTCTTAGTACCTTTAAAAAAATAACTACAATGAAAATCCTTCTCACAGGTGCAAATGGCTATGTTGGTCGTCGTTTGTTACCCGAACTTTTATCGCAAAATCACGAAATTATTTGTTGCGTTCGCGATAAAAACCGATTGGGTTTAGATAAAGCAACACTCAACTCCATTACAATCTGGGAAGTAGATTTTTTAGAAGAAATTTCGTTTGAAAATACCCCAAAAGACATTGATGTGGCCTACTATTTAATTCACTCCATGTCAGCCTCTACGCAAGTTTTTGATACGATGGAATCCAAGGCCGCCGAAAATTTCAATCGCTACATGAACCACATTGGCGTGAAACAAGTGATCTATTTAAGTGGCATCGTAAACAACAACACGCTTTCCAAACATTTGCAATCTCGCAAAAATGTGGAAGACATTTTATACCACGGTAATTATAACCTAACGGTACTTCGTGCCGGAATAATTGTGGGCTCCGGAAGCTCTTCCTTTGAAATTATTCGGGATTTATGTGAAAAATTACCCGTCATGATTACCCCAAAATGGGTGTTAACCAAAACCCAACCCATTGCCATTCGCGATGTCATTCAATATTTAATGGGTGTTTTGCTCAAAGAAGAATGCTACAACGATTCCTTTGATATTGGTGGACCAAATGTGTTGACGTATAAACAAATGATGCAGCTCTACGCCAAAACAAGAGGATTCCGCAATTGGGTTTTTACGGTTCCAATCATGACCCCAAAATTATCTTCCTACTGGTTGTATTTTGTAACCTCAACGTCGTATACATTAGCCATGAACTTAGTAGATAGCATGAAAATGGAAGTGATTTGCAACGACAATCGTTTGCAAAAAATGCTCGGAATTAAACCCATTTCCTATACCGAAGCAATCAAATTAGCTTTTATCAAAATCGAACAAAACTTAGTGATTTCCAGCTGGAAAGACAGTTTAGTAAGCGGACGTTTTCAACACAATTTATCCGAATTTATTCAGGTACCCACTTTTGGTTGTTTGAAAGATGAGAAGAAAATGAAGATTGAAAACCCAGAGAAAGTACTAGACAACATCTGGACAATTGGCGGATTAAAAGGATGGTATTACGGTAATTGGATGTGGCAAGCTCGCGGATTCATGGACAAACTCTTTGGCGGCGTTGGTTTACGAAGAGGAAGAACACACCCTTTCAATTTAGACAGCGGTGATTCATTAGATTTTTGGCGTGTTCTGTTGGCCAATAAAGAAGAAAAAAGATTGCTTTTGTTTGCCGAAATGAAGCTACCCGGTGAAGCGTGGTTGGAATTTAGAATTGACGAAGAAAATGTTTTGCACCAAATTGCGACCTTTAGACCAAGAGGACTTTTTGGAAGATTGTATTGGTACAGTTTAGTGCCGTTTCATTATTTTATTTTTGGTGGAATGATTCGGAATATTGGGAAATAGTCAGAACTTAAAAGTGCATTTTTTGAACACAGATTTGAAAAACTTAAGAAATACTGTGTTTGAATACAACTAAAATAAATATAGCGTTAAAGCCGCATTTATCAAATTGATAACTAAAAAATGAAATCCCCATAAAAATAATTTCTTTTCCAAATCCTGTCCTTGTCAATTGACGCATGCTCTACTTTCTACACCCACACGCATAATGCTCTTCCAAATACGCAATCGAATCACGACACATTTTTTCTAACACTGTTAAATCAATGTCGGAAAGTTTTTTAATGTAAATACACCCTTTGGTTATTTTGAATTTCCCAAAATTATCCAGCAAATGCTTGTTGTCTTCTCTAGCAGAGTAAACATAAAGAGAAAATGCCGCTTTTCGCGGTGAAAAAGCAATCAGCGGAGCATCGCCCTCATGACCACTTGCATATTTGTAATGATAACTCCCAAACCCAATGATGGATGGCCCCCACATTTTGGCTTCAAAACCAGACCATTCCTGCATCAATTCAATGAGCCGAAAACTATCTGTTTTCTTTTGATCGTTGTCAACGAAAGAATGAATAAAATCGAATGCATTTTCTTGCGTTTCTGTAGTTTTGTTAGTAGCCATTGAAAAAAAATATTGGTTATATCCATTTCAAAAATACACAATTTATTTTTTCTTAACCATTAATATAAAAGTTTTAAAATGCAAAGAAGAAATACTCAAACCAAAGACCATTTTTTCTTTAGTTTGTCTTAATAACTTTAAAAACCTATATTTGCACCCGTTATGAGAAAAACTACCTCTTTTATTAAAGTTACTCCGCCTTGATTTACAACCTATAAACCAAGGATTTTCTTTTCATTTATCAAAACTCATTTACTGTGTATCTTACGAATACACAAAAAACTTTTATTATTTCAGTATGCAAAAAGTATTTAATTTATTCGACTTAAAACAGAAAGTAGATTACAAAACAGAAATTTTATCTGGCATAACCGTCTCTTTAGCCCTAGTTCCCGAAGCGATAGCCTTTGCCATGATTGCCGGATTCTCCCCTTTAACCGGATTATATGCAGCTTTTGTGATGGGATTGGTTACCGCCGTTTTGGGAGGAAGACCCGGAATGATTTCCGGTGCAACCGGTGCAATCGCCGTGATTTTTGTGGGTTTAATTTTAGAATTAAGAAACACTTTTCCCGATATAACTTCTGAAACAATTTTACAATACGTTTTTGCCACTGTAATTATTGCCGGAATCCTACAAATACTCGCAGGTGTTTTGCGGTTGGGTAAATTTATACGTTTGGTTCCCCATCCGGTGATGTTTGGATTTGTAAATGGTCTAGCCATCATAATATTTATGGCTCAATTTCCTAATTTTTACCAAAAAGGAACTTCAAATTTATTAGAAGGCTCTACCCTATTCATCATGCTGGGTCTTACTTTACTAACTATGCTCATCATTTGGGGTTTTCCTAAAATCACAAAAGTGGTCCCGTCTTCATTGGTAGCCATTATCGTTGTGGCGGCAATTGTAATTGGTTTTGGCGTAGACACCATGACAGTGGGAGACACATTAAATGCCGGTGAAACCATCAAAGGCGGTTTTCCCCCATTAACAATTCCGGATCTGTCTTTTGATTTAACCACCTTAAAAATTATTTTTCCGTATGCGTGCATTGTAGCCGGAGTAGGATTAATTGAAAGTTTATTAACACTAAACCTCATCGATGAAATTACTGAAACCCGTGGAAATGGCAATAGAGAATGTATCGCGCAAGGTTCTGCAAACATCTTGTCCGGTTTGTTCTCCGGAATGGGTGGTTGTGCCATGATTGGTCAAAGCTTAATCAACACCTCTGCCGGAGCTAGAGCCCGATTATCGGGAATTGTTGCAGCAGTTATGCTCTTGGTTTTCATCATGTTTGGTTCCGGTTTAATTGAAAAATTACCGATGGCTGCTTTAGTAGGCTTGATGTTTATGGTTGCCATTGGTACTTTTGAATGGGCTAGTTTTAAAACGTTTAAAAAAATGCCTTGGTCAGATGTATTTGTCATGGTCGTGGTAACATTAATTACAGCTATTACACACAATTTAGCAATAGCCGTTTTATTGGGTGTAGTTTTATCCGCATTAGCCTATTCATGGGAAAATGCCAAACGAATTCGTGCTAGAAAGTTTGTGGATGAGGACGGAGTCAAACACTATGAAATATTCGGACCGTTATTTTTTGGTTCAGTTCAGGGCTTTGCAGAAAAATTTGATGTAGTCAACGACCCTGCCGAAGTAATCATCGATTTTAAGGAAAGTAGAGTGGCAGATATGTCCGCAATCGAAGCATTAAACGTAATTACACACCGTTACTTCAAACTAGGTAAAAAAGTGCATTTACGCCATTTGAGTCAAGATTGTATTAACTTACTCAACAAAGCAGAAGCGATTATTGATGTAAATATTATGGAAGACCCTACGTATAAATTACCGGTGGATAAATTATAACCAAACTTTTGTTAAAGAGGAAGGATGACCAAAAGTCATCCTTTTCATTTATAGTAGCTTGAAATAAATTGTAATATAATACAAGCCGGTCAATATAAAAATAATCCCTGCAACCTTGCGCATCCACTTTTCAAATTTGGTTATCGCATTGAAATATAATCCTAATTTTTGAATGCTGAATGCAATGACAAAGGCAAAAAGAATGACCGGTAATCCTGTACCCAACGAAAAAGCTAACGGTAAAGTCAGTCCCGATTGAATGGTCATTGGCACCAACATACCAAAAAATAAGGCTCCACTATACGGACAAAAAGCCAAGGCAAATAATGCCCCCAGCAAAAACGAACCCAATAAACCTTTGTTTTTGAATTTGTCGGATAGTTTATCGGTTAAGTTGCCGCCTTTGATGAAGTTGAATTGAATCACATCCAACATGATTAAACCTAAGACCACTAAAACAAAACCAATGTACTTTTCGCCATTGCCTTGAAATAATTTAGCAATGTGAAATTTACTTGCACCAAAATAAATAATTGTCGCCACTAATGTATAGGAGAACATTCTACCGATGGTGTACAATAAACCACTTAAAATTACTTTCCGTTTGCTTTTAATTGTTTTCGCAATAAAAGCCGTTGCTGTAATGTTCGTTGCTAACGGACAAGGAGCAATCGCCGTGAGTAATCCCAAAGCTAAAGCGGCGAGTAAAGGCGTTTCTCTATTTTGAGCTAATTCGTTAAGCCATTCCATAGTGTAATGTGTCAATTGGTCAATGTGTCGATTGACTAGTTAATAAATTTTTCGATTTCTTTTTTCAATTCAGTTTCAAATTTGGCTTCATTACCGGCAGACATAAAGGCAAACTCGGTTAAATCTAGCTTTTGTTTAGTAGCAGAATTATATAAAAATAAGGCGGTTCCGGTAGCTTCAAATTGTTCCGATAATTGTTCATTTTTTGCATCATCTACATTGACCAATTGAAATTGTAATTCAGGATAACTTTTCAACGTTTCCAACGCCAAGGCTTCAATTTTGTTACATGTCATGCAACGATTCTCGGAATGAAACTGAATGACTTGGATTTGATTATCCACCAATTCCTTTGATGCGTTGTCAACGGTTGTTGCGGTTTCCGATTTTGAATTTCCTTGGCAAGAGCCTACGAAAATAACAAGCAATACTGTGAAGATTTTTAAACTAATTGATTTCATTTTATTCTATTTTTAAAGTCCATATTTCATTACAATCGCCATTTGACCGGCATGATAAGCAGTGTGCGATACAATTCTTCCGAACGCTTCTGCTTTTGTTTTAGTACCAAATTCCTTAGTAGTGATGCTCGTTTCCCAATCTTGATCGGTTTGCGTAGCAACAATTTCTTTCAATTTTTCAAAAGAAAAGTGAACATAGGTTTTTAAGCTTTCTAAATCTGTCCATTCGCCGTTGTCATATTTATCAATGACTGTTTTAGCGACCACTTTTATATCCGAAGCTCCAAATACATTCTTGGCAAATAATAATTCTACATCGCCAAGATGACGAATCAAGAAACCTAAAGAATTTGGCGCACTTCCAATTTTTTTGGATAAATCTACAGCCAAAATAGTTTCCAATTGATTTGAAAAACGGGTTCTAGCTTCAATCCATAGTTCTAATAAAAGTGCTGTTTTATTTTTCATTTTGTTATAAAATTAAATTAAAAATATATCCTGAAAGAATGATGAAAAAAGTCACGACCCCAAAGTAGATTGCAATTAACTTCATCGTCATTACCTTTTTAAGTAAGGTAGCCTCCGGAATAGATAGTCCAACGGTAGCCATCATAAATGCAATTGCGGTACCTAGCGGAACCCCTTTGGCTACAAACACTTGAATTACAGGAACTATTCCGGCAGCATTGGCATACATGGGAACGGCTACCAAAACCGCTAGCGGTACTGTCCACCACTGACCGCCACCTAAATATTGATTAAAAAAGTTTTCGGGAACATAACCGTGCATGGCTGCACCAATACCAATTCCGATAACGACGTAAATAACAACTCCCTTCACGATGTCCCATGCACCGCGAGTGATTTCTGGCAATCGTTGACGAAAAGTGAGTTTCTCCTCTTCATATTCAAACTGCTGTAATTTATTTGCCAAAATTTTCTTGACCCAATCTGAAAGCAAATGGTCTAACTTAAGTTTTCCCAAAAGCCAACCCCCAATAGTTCCCAGTAAAATTCCGGAAACGGCATAAATCAAAGTTGCTTTTAAACCAAACATACCAATGAATAAGGCAATCGCTACCTCATTCACCAAAGGAGAGGTAATTAGAAACGCAAAGGTTACTCCCAACGGGATTCCTCCCTGCACAAATCCGATAAAAAGTGGTACAGACGAACACGAGCAAAATGGTGTAATGGCCCCAAAAGTGGATGCAAACAAATATTCTAAACCATATAATTTTTTTCTATGAAGGTAGTCTCTAAGTTTTTCAATTGGTAAATACGCATTTATAATTCCCATTAAAAAAACAATAACAAACAACAAAATGAGTATTTTAACTACATCATACACAAAAAAATTGAGTGCTATCCCCAAACGCGTCGATGCTCCAATTTGAAAAACGGAGTAAATTAGCCAATCAGAAAAGTGCTGGAGCCAATCGAACATGGTGTTGACTTTATTTATTTTTTAATAGTAAATTAGCAACATCCCGAAGAAGTACAACATGAATCACTTCCTGTTGCAAAAGAAGCGTCCCCAGTTGTTGGAAATCCTTTTTGTACCCAACGGATTATTCCATGTTGCATGTTCACCACGTTTTCATAGCCTTGATTGACTAAAAATCCGGTGGCTCTCAAACTTCTGCCACCACTTTTGCAAACCATTACGACAGGTATGTCTTTGGGAATTTCACTGTATCGCTCTTCAAATTCCGACAATGGAATAGGCAGTAGGTTGGGTACATCAAAAGCCAATTGGACTACTTCATCTTTTTCGCGAACATCTACTAATAACGCTCCTTCTTTTATCCATTGTTGTGTTGTAGTAGCACAAATTTCTTTGACTAACGTTTGATTTTCCATGATTCCTTATTTTAAAAGTGCTTTAATTTCTTCCACTTGAGCTATTCTCCCTTTGATTTTTATTGCATCATTGATAATCAAAACCGGCGTAGTTAATACATTGTATTTCATCATCTCTTCGATGTCTTCCACTTTTTCAAGTGTCGCTTCAATCCCTAATTGCTTTAACGCTTCTTCCACATTGTGAAAGGTGGTTTTACATTTTGGACAACCCGGTCCTAGTACTTTAATTATTGTGCTCATGATTTGAATTTTACTGTTCGTAGTTCGTAATTCAACGAATACTGTTCTTAAATTTTTTTACTTTAATAAATTTCCTAACAAATACTTGGCTAATGCCCAATTTTCCCTATTGATACAATATTTGACTGTGGGTGGAGTAATTGTTCCTTGGATGAGGCCTGCGTCTTTCAATTCGTTTAAATGTTGTGAAAGTGTTGATTTGGCAATGGGTAGCTCTTCTGCCATATCACCATGATAACAACAAGACTGTGAATTCAACAATTCCAAAATGGCAATTCGCACCGGATGACTCAACGCTTTCGCAAATCGTGCAGTATCTACTTGAGTAGTTGAAAAATAATTATCTTTAATTGTTTTCATGTAATCATTGCTTTATCATTCGTAAAATTACGAACAATAATTCAAAATAAAAACACTTTTGTAAAAATTAACAAAAGTGTTTTTTACCAAATTATTTAAAAATCTTATCGGATAGCAATTTCTTTCGAAACAAAAAGCAAGACAAAAAAATGCTTAAAAAATGGAAATTGGAATAGATTGATTGACTGCTGCAAAATTTTACTCTTGCGTTTACAGTTGATAAATCAAATATTTTACTTCCTCAATACTTCCATCTATTTGCCAACGCGACCAACGTTAACATTACCGGCACTTCAATAAGAACTCCTACGACAGTGGCAAGTGCAGCACCCGAATTCAATCCAAACAAGGCGATAGCCACCGCTACAGCTAATTCAAAAAAGTTACTCGCTCCAATCATGGCTGCCGGAGCACAGATGGTGTGGGGAAGATGTAGTTTGCGGCCAATGAACCATGAGGCAAAGAAAATAAAATAGGTTTGTATTGTCAAAGGAATGGCAATCAACAAAATAGCAAAAGGATTCGTGATAATTTTTTCTCCCTGAAAAGCAAACAACAACACCAACGTGAGCAAAAGTGCAGCGATAGAAATAGGCTTTAGTTTGGCCATAAAAACCTCCTTAAACCATTGTTCGCCTTTTGTTTTTATCAAATAGTTATTACTGGCATATCCTGCCAACAGCGGTATAACTACAAAGATAACCACCGATGAAATCAGCGTGTCATATGGAATTCCGAGTTCCTCTTTGTCTATAAAAATAGAATCTACACCTAACCAATAAAACAAAAGTCCTACGATGGGAATAAAGGCAATCAACAAGATTAAATCGTTAACCGAAACCTGCACCAAAGTATAGTTTGCATCGCCTTTAACCAAATACGACCACACAAAAACCATGGCTGTACACGGAGCCGCACCCAGCAAAATAGCACCCGCAATGTATTGTTCAGCATCCTCCGGAGTGAGCCAAGCTTGAAATAAATTATCAAAAAACAACCAGGCAAAAAAGGCCATCGTGAATGGTTTTACCAACCAGTTAATGAAAACCGTGAGGCTCAAACCTTTCATATTTTTAGAAACGCCCTTGATGGACGAAAAATCAATCTGCACCATCATCGGATAAATCATAAGCCAAACCAAAATAGCCACTGGTATGTTCACTTTTGCAATTTCCCAATTACTTACTACTTGTATGGAATCACCCATCAACTGTCCAACTCCAACTCCTAGACCGATGCACAAGAGTACCCAAATTGTAAGGTATTTTTCGAACTTACCCATATTTATTAATTTTAATTTCTACCCCGAAAACAATCGAAATAGGCTATTGATACTATTTTAAAACAAACAATTGATGATTATGATCTAATTTCAATTTCCATACTTCAACAAATCTAAAATAAAAACAATGTGCTTTGAACTACGACTTTTTTAATTGAGAAAAGACATAAAATAATTCAGAAGCAATTTGCAAACTGCGTTCGGCATATTTGGTATCCATTAAATCGGTACCGTCAAATGCTTTCGGATCATCGTAGGTAATGGGGAAACGAGCATCTGCTCCAAAAACCATCGGGCAACCTTGGTCGGCATGGTTGCAGGTCATGATGGCACCAAACTGACTTTTTGGATTAAAATCATCGAAAAAAGCTTTTGAAAAACAAATAATCGGATGTTGATTTTCGTCAAATTTCACAGCATAAACCGGATTTTGTTCTTGGCTTAACGTTTGAATTTGGAAACCTTGTTTCACTAACGTTTCTGCTACTTTTGGAAACATCGCTGTGGCTTCCGTACCACCGGAATAGCAATAAACATTGGGAATTACAAAATGGAATGCCATAGTCTGTGCCCAAATTTGCGACAAATGACTTCTTCGGGAATTATGGGTACAAATAAAATTTAAACGAATTTCTTGCTTTCCATTCACTTTCTTTTGAAGGTAATCAATCAGCGGTTGCAACACTTCTTTTCGTTTGTTTGGAACGGTGATTTCTGAAATAATTTCGATCGTTTTCGATAAATTTTCCAACATATTAATTCTTTTTAAAATGACAAAAAATAAAATTCTGAACCGTATCAAAAGGAGTTTGATGGTCTTCTGTAAAACAATTTTCCAATTCAAAATTAGCCCCAAAAACCGCTTCCATTTTTTCAACGGAATACTGTGTGATAGGTAAACCACTGCATTTTAAAGGGCCATCTTCAGAAAAAGTCCCTACTATAAAATGGGCATTTGGATTGGTATTGGCGAGTACATTGGCTTTGTATTGTTGAATATCATCAGCTGCTGTAAAAAAATGAAACGATGCTCGATCATGCCAAACGTCAAATTTTTCATCGGATTGAAAATGCAAACTATCCGAAACAATAAAAGTGACCATTTCGCCTTTTTCGCCTAATCGCTTTTTCGCCCGTTCAATGGCCGCAGCAGATAGATCAAGTAAGTATAAATTGGTGTAACCCAAGTCTAATAAATGGTCAATCAAATAGCTATCACCACCGCCAATATCGATGATTTTAGCTTCTTTGGCTACCTGACAAGCTTGTATCAACTGGATCGAGGTTTTGGGTTCGATTTGATACCAACTTACTTCGTTGACCAGTTTAGTTGTGAAAACAGTTTCCCAATGTTGTTTTTTATCCGACATATTTCTTTGGCTAACCAACCAATACACTAAGAAGGCATTAAGCCCGCACTAGGTAGTAACTGGTATCTTATTTTTTATTTTTCAATTAATTCCTAACAACATCCCGAATCAGGGGTACAACAGGAAGTTTCTTTTTGCTTCCACTCGCCTATTTTAGTTTTCAATTTTTCTGTTGGAATGCCGCAATTATCTTTTGCTAAACAATCGGTTAATTTGGATTTTAATTGAAAATTTGTTCCATCAAAGTCCAAACTGAATTTTCCTATTGTTTCCTTCATTTGGTATTCTACTTCCACCTCTAAATCTGGAATCAAAAGTTTTCTTTCGGATAACTCAATAATACTGACCAACTTTTCCGGATGCAACCGATGGTCGTAATCATTGGCTTCCCAAAGTTGAAAATTCACAACCGCTTCTTCCCGGATTTGTCCGCCACAGTCGATGAAATTTTTGGTGATTAAGCCTACTTCCGTCACATGAAAGTGACTCGGAACCAATTCACCATTGGGCAATTGAAACGCAATTTGCGAAAGATTTTTTAACTGATTTTTAATTTCTGATAGTTTCATGATGTACGTATTTAGTGATGCATAATTAGTGACCGGCTAACAACACTTATTCCTCAACTTTTGCCGAATCACCCCAAAATGATTTTCAATTTTATCAATTATGGCAGGATTGATGCAATAACAAATCGCTGTGCCTTCTATCGTGCCTTTGATGATATTCGCATTTTTGAGTTCCTTTAAATGTTGAGAAACCGTAGGCTGAGCCAAAGGCAATACCTCAACAATATCGCCACAAATACAAGTATCAACCGTCAATAAATAATCTACTATGGCGATTCTGGCGGGATGTGAAAGGGCTTTGAATAAATTCGCTATTTCATTTTGCTCCACCGAAAAAGAATCTGTTTTTGACGCTCCCATACAATTAATTATTATATTGCAATATTACGATAAAACAATAAACTAGCCAAATGAAAGTGAAAATAGTTGTACATAATTATAATGTTCTTTTTTATTGTGCTTGGAAAAACTTTAAAACAGTCTTTTCATATTGAAACCCACCAAGGTAATCGGTGGTGGTCATTTCATTGGTCGGTAGAACCGAATGAACTTCTTCTCTTGAGTTTTACGACTACGGCGTTGTAAAAATACAAGATTGTGCCCCCGTTTGAAAATTGTAATGGTGCGGGGAGGTTTAAATGATGGAAAATGATTTTTTAAAATCACTCCAGCACTAACTCTGCAAAAAATAGTATTTGGCTTTTCTCCAGTACATCCTTTTTAAGCTATTTTCAAAGCTAAAAAGGCAAACTAGTACGCTTGCCTCTTATTTTAAAATTTTATTTAAATATTGATGTACATAGGGTTAAGATGTGCGTTTTAATTCAGCACTAACTTTGGAACAGTACCGCTTTGATGAAAATTCGACTTTAACCGAATAATTGATCTAAAAAATCGTGAATTAGCAGCAAAATTATTTCAAAATTTAAGTACATCCAACGGGTTAATAAGTAATAAATTTTAAGGTTTGAAAATTTCCGTTTCTAAATAAAACTTTTAAAATATAAATTTGTTTATCAAGCCCATCCAAGGCAATTTGATTTTCAATTTTTGAAGTCTGAAAAACGGGTTGGCCAAACATATTATATACTTCCACACCTATCAATTCATTTAAATCGAAGTGCTCTCTAATATATATTTTTTTGTCGAAAACATAAAAATTGGTTAGATCAGGATTTTTAATGTCATTTACATTTAATGCATTAAAATTATATAAATTCAAAATTTCTGTTGCAGTGAGTTTTATGTTGTAAATGCGAATATCGTCCATTCTCCCTTTAACAAAACCAGCGTAATTATTTAAAGGGTGACGTCTACCAATATATAAATCATGAGCACTTGAACTTAAAGCATCTACCCCTTGAATTGTGCTTGTTTGTTCAATACCATTGATATACATTTTTTTTGTAGAGGTAGCATTATCAAAAGTTCCAGTTATCATAATCCATTGGTTATTATAATTGTTAAATGAGAAAACATTATTACCACTACTTCCGGTTGTAAAATGCAACGTACCATCATTCCAATAATTTGAATATAACAACTCATACCCTACACCAGTGCTCCAACCTCCTTTAGAAATTCCTTTGTAACTTGAATCACTTAACAATGGATTGTCATTATAAATCCACATTGTAACAGTAAGGTCACTGTTGAAAATATTTAAAGAAGTACTGTTGGTTACCAAAATATAATCATCAATACCATCAAATTCATAGGCACTATCTATGTTCCCAAAGCGATCACTCGCTAGAGTAGCACCATGCACCGTTCCATGGTTAAAATTTCCGCTTTCATCATCGGAATTTGCATTAAACGGATAATAAGCTACTAAATTTTGAGCATTTACGTAAACAGCCCAAAACAGTACTAAAAATAATAAAAATCTAATTTTCATTTGTTTAATTTTTAAGAGTTAATTATTTGATTAGCAACACTATCAAAATTACTTCCAAATAAAAATTCTTCAAATGATAATTATCATACTACGTAAAAATAATGATATAGTCGATTAAAAAAAGCAGTGAAATATACATTTCATAATCCATTACTCACCCCAAGCTAAACCGCTTAGCATTCGATAATAAAAAAAGCAAACACAGCATCAAAAATTGACACTGTGTTTGCCCAGTATGGTATGAAAAACAACCGCTAAATTACATCTTTATCTTTTTATAAAAGAAATCACCTGGTGTTGATCGGCTAACTTAACCTTTATAAAATAATTTCCATCCGGAAGGCTTTCTACATCAAGTGTATAAACCCCATTTTGATTAAACAGTGGAGCTTCATTTCTCAATTCTTGTCCTAAAACATTCAACACTGACAATTCAACTTTATCCTGTGGTGACGGCTCTATTTTTACTTCGATTAAACGTTGTGCCGGAATTGGATACGCTCGAATGGCATAGGAAAATGAATTTGTAGGTAAACTCAATGGCGTAACATCAAAACAGTCCGAAAATTCACTACAACCATTTTGTGTGACTAAAACCGCATAACTTCCGGCAACAAGTGCCGTAAAAATAGAATCCGTTGCTCCCTGAATCAGTTGATTGGTTGAACAATTATACCATTGAAAGGAGGCATTTGTTGCCAACGCTGCTAATTGAACGCCATCTTGTGAAACTGCTGTATCAACTGCTGTTACTTCAACAGTTAAAACTTGTTGTTGACTTTCCCCGCATTGATTGACGGCTACAACGCTAATTTGTCCTCCTGAACTAGTTGAATTCACTATTATTGTTGCTGAATTTGAAGTTCCGGTCCAACCTTGCGGCAGTATCCATTGATAAGAAGTTGCTCCATTTACCGGTGCAATCGAATAATTTTGCTCACTATTTGCACAAAGTTGCGTGCTTCCGTTAATTGCTAATGGTGCTTGTGGAATAGTATTTACCGTGACCGTTACCGAAGAAGAAGTGGCTTGACACGTTCCGTTAAAAGCCGTAACCGAATACGTTCCCGCTTGTGAAACGGTTAGCGTTGGCGTAGTAGCTCCTGTGCTCCACAGGTAAGTTGTTCCGCCCGAAGCTTGCAACTGCGTAGTCTCTCCCGAACATAAAACCGTACTTCCATTCACCACAATGGCAGGTGTTGGAATCGGATTTACCGTGACCATTACCGAAGAAGAAGTCGCTTGACACGTTCCGTTAAAAGCCGTAACTGAATACGTTCCCGCTTGTGAAACGGTTAGCGTTGGCGTAGTAGCTCCTGTGCTCCACAGGTAAGTTGTTCCGCCCGAAGCTTGCAACTGCGTAGTCTCTCCCGAACATAAAACCGTACTTCCATTCACCGCAATGGCAGGTGTTGGATTCGGATTTACCGTGACCGTTACCGAAGAAGAAGTCGCTTGACAACCGTTTTCATCGGTTACTGTGACAGAAAAGACGCCAGCTTGTGTCACATTAATCGCACTTGTTGTCTCCCCATTACTCCATAAATAGGAAACCCCTGCGGAGGCTGTCAATTGAATGGATTCTCCTGAACATATTTGTAAATTTCCATCGAAAGAAATAGCAGGTTGAATTACTTGCAAACGAATAACTTCTGGTTGATTTTCCATCGCAACCGGACCACAATTGGGAAAATTAGCTCGCACAGTTAAGGCATTTATTCCTAAGTTTAAAAGTGTTGCATTAACTGCAATTTCGATAGATACGCCTGTACCGGTGACTAGCGGACTTACCGCAGTAGTTCCCAAAAAGACTTGATAAAATACTCCGGATTCAGATTGAGGTAGGGTCACTAAAGCGGTT
Source organism: Flavobacterium lacus (assembly GCF_003268815.1). Classification (GTDB taxonomy): domain Bacteria; phylum Bacteroidota; class Bacteroidia; order Flavobacteriales; family Flavobacteriaceae; genus Flavobacterium; species Flavobacterium lacus. The sequence goes on from NZ_QLSV01000011.1 coordinate 78,444, forward strand.
TCAGCTGATTGACAAACGCTGCTACCGGTAACCGTTAAACCGGTATTCACATTCGAAAAATAAAATGCCGTTACCGGTACTCGCGGACCTTCGCAATTGTTTTGAACAACGGACACGTAACGAATGGTTTCTTGGGTAACATTATTAAGTTGTAAAGTGGCACTTGTTGCACCGGCAATCGGTGTTCCGCCTTGTTCAACCGTGTACCATCTAAAAGTAGCTCCGGCCGGTGGATTAAGCACCTGCAAAGTAGCATTTCCACTTCCACAAACGGTTGCGTTTTGAACTTCCGCTGCTGCAGGAATAGGATGAATCACTACCTGAACGGTTTGAGGCAAAGAAGCACAACCCTCTGCATTAGTCACCACTAAAGTATAATCTCCGGCATAGGTCGCCGCATCAGCTTGCGGAATAATAGTAGGATTTTGCTCTGTAGAACTAAATCCATTCGGACCCGTCCACTGATAAGTAGCTCCGGGAAATGCCAACGTCGTTAAACCTAAATCTCCTTGACTGTCGCACAAAGGCGTATTGGCAAAAGCAACACTTTCATTGTTAAACAAAGTACGGACCTCATTTAAGGACAACGCCCGATTATACAGTTTTATTTCATCTACATCCCCACGATACGTGGCATTCCCCAATCCATTTGACTGTCTTCCAAATTGTAAATTCGCACCATTGTTAGTAATGGTCCCGTTGTGATTTAACTGACCCGTCAACTGCCCATCTTGATAAATTCGCAATTGTGCTCCATTATACGTCACCACAATATGATGCCATCGGTTGTGTAACACATTGGTATTGGAATTGATAAAAACACTATTGTTTACTCTCCATCTTACCCTGTTTTCATTCATAGGTCCTGCTGGAATTGTCTGATAACTGTCCAAGGCCAAATACATCCCATTTCCTTGCCATTTGTTTAACAAAGGGGTAAACAAGCCAAAATTAGAAGCATCTTGCTTAATCCATAACGAAATCGTAACCTGGTTGGTCAATTGTTGCACTACAGAAGGATTTCCATAGTCCACAAAAGTACCATTCGTAATACTCAAAGCTGAACTTTCATTCCCGTTCCTGTCCTCTTCATACGAAAAAACACTACCGTTTAAACCTCCGTTGATGGCATTAGTACTACTGTCCAATAAGTTACCATCCAAACGAGAATGCAGTAACAAACCACTGTTGAGGTCAATCACCGGTGCAAACGGATTAATTACCTCAGCGATCACCGGTGTTCTGCTACTTTCACAACCACTCGCATTGGTGATGGAAACATAATAAGTTCGGGTAACCAATAAAACAGGGGTGGTAAAAGTACTGCCTGTTTCCCCGGTGAGTGACGTACCGCCGGTTGCCGTTAAATACCAATTATAAGAACCTCCTTCCGGAGCCCCGGTTGCTGTTAAGGTAACACTTCCTTCGCTGCAAACAGAGGCTCCCGTTGTGGAAGGGGCTACCGGTAATGGATTTACAGGCACAGAAATAACCGTTGAAATAAGTTCCGCACAAGCCAAGGCAGTATTACGTATTAAAAAATGATAAGCCGTTGTGGCTGTTAACGTTCCCAACGAAAAAGTTAAGGTGCCACCGGTGCCGGTTTGTGCCACTCCAACGTTAGAGGCATTACTATTCAACCGCAATTGATAAACTAATCCAGGCTGAGTATTTTGAAGAATAATCGAATTGGTTTGACCACTACAAACCTCCGCATTTTCTAAGCTAACTTGCAGCGGTGAAGGTTGCTCAACGGTCATCAAACGAATTTCTTCCGGAGTCAACAAACGGTTATATATCCTAAATTCATCCAATCCGGCATTCGCAAATCCATCATTAGACCAGTTACTTCTTCCGATATAATTTAAATTTCGTATCACATTTTCAGGGGTAGTTTGAGGCCCTTGTATAACCAATTCTCCATTAATAAACAATTGACCTGCTCCATTCGACCAAGTGTAAGTAAACATTTGCCATTGATTATTCGGTAAAACAGACACACTTGTTAGCGTAGGACCGCCCACCGTTCCATTATAAATCTGTGACGCCGGTCTTCCGGTGGTGCCGTTAGTCAATCCCACTAATACATTTTGATTGGCTTGGCCATTTCCAAAATCAAATAAACGACTCCAACTATTATTGGCATCTTTTCTAACCCAGGTGGTTACCGTAAAATCAGAACCGCTAAAATAGACGCCGGCCGGTAACGTAAGATGGCCATTGCTTCCATTCAATTGCAAAGCGGCATTTTCTATCCCAAATCGGTTGTTCATGGGGGCTACTCCTCCAACTAGTGTGGCATTGATACCATTCCCACTCACATCATTCCCATTCCCATCCATCGGTAAATGCAATTGAAGCCCTTGTGATACAGAGCCCGGAATAGCTTGACTCTCTCCGATATTCTTGGGCAAAGGAATCACCTCAACTCGCGTAGAATAGAGAGCAGAAACACACCCGTTAACAGTATATTGTAAAGTGTAAACGCCGGCTTGTGAAAAAGTAATTCCGCTTAAAATAGGTGATGATAAAGAAGAACTAAACCCATTCGGTCCAGTCCAAACATAAGTGGCTCCGCTAAGGGTTGGAGCTTGTAAAGTCAAATTACTGCCTTCACAAACTGTTTTTAATGCTCCTGCCGGGTTTAATTCTAGAAAGTATAGTCGGGTAGCCGAACCATTGGTATCATTCCATCGTCCGTTGGTATTATCTAACTCAACCAAATCTTCGTTAGAGGAATTATTCGGTTCTCCTGGAGACCAATTGGTGTACGTAAGTCTTTCTCCATTTTCCCAAACAAAAACACCTTCTGTTTGGCTATCCTGTAAACCGATATAAATTCTACTATTCCCTGCATTATCAAAAATAAATTGGTTTACTTCTGCATTTGGAATAGAAGCCAGATGACCGCCGTTATTCAAACAGATAGTTCTAGCATTACTCCTGTTTTGAGCAGTAATACTTCTAAAATAATCTCTCCCATTCACATTCCCTATATATGTAAATAATGTGGGGTCGGGAATATCACCTGTGGTTCCTTTAACCGTAAAACTCAATCCGGAGGCACTAAACTCCTGCGGTGCTGTTGTAGCTAGTCGAATGCGATATTGCGTACCCGAGGGCAATCCCGCCGGTAACACTACCGTTGCCGTCTCATTCACACTAGTTCCTGTTACACGTCGAAGTACGATTGGGTTTGCAAAACTTCCGTTTCTGTCCGATAATTGCACTTGAAATTGATTGGTAGACAAGAAAGAACCCGTCGCTTGATAACTCACTTCTAATGAGCTACCCGCACAAACTTCTCCGGGATTAGCATAGGTTATCGCAACATCACCAATTACATTCGTGGCCAAAGCCGTGATTTCATCTGTAGTCAATACCCGATTATATACTCTGAATTCGTCTATTCCTCCATTCAAGGGATACCAATTCGTATTAAATCGCCCGATTACCAAAGGGCGATTGGCCATTGCCGTAAAATTCGCCGCAATAGTATTAGTGGTTTGTAATACCCCATTGATGTAGGTGCGATGACCCGAAGCATCCATCGTAACAACATAATGTATCCATTGATTTAAAGTGTAATTCTCAAAAATACCGGTTAAGATAGCTACACTATTATTACCAATTTGATGTCTGAGGTTTCCGCTCTGTGTATTGGAAAGCTGCCAAAAACCTCCACCGGCATCACCGGCTTTGGCAAAAAAACAATGACTTCCCCCGGCTCCCACTGAACCGTTGCCAAAAGTACCCGTATTACTACTCACCCTCGCCCAAAACGAAAATGTAGCACCGGTTGTAAAATTCAATGTCGCTGAATGGGGAATACTAATTCTCCCTTGACTGGTAGTTCCTCCAAACGAAACAGCCGAAGACGCATTTCCAAAAGGATCGGTTATATAAGTAACATTGTCAAAAGGTGAACCGTTATTGTTATTTCCACTGAAATCATTGGCATTTCCATTCAACGGATAATAAGCTACTAAACCGTTGGTTAAATTAACTTGTGCAGGCAAGTGTACTACGGCAAATAGAAACCACAAAACACAACTGTTTTTCAAAAGTAAAGTTTTCATCTTCATAGGTGATTATTTTTTCTCAAAGATAATTTACCGATTAAAAAAAAACTATACACTCGTGTTGCACATTCGTTTAATTTTGTTGCATCAGGTCACTTTTTTGGCCCATTCACAAACGATGAAGGGCTTTGACCGGTATAGTCTTGAAAAGAAGTTGAAAAATAACTCTGCGTATTAAACCCACATCGGTAGGCTACTTCAGTTACATTGAAAGACCCGGATTGTAAGTAATCTTTCGCTTGCTCCAAACGAATCATTTTAATAAATTGAGAAGCCGATAACCCTGTTAGCTGTGTCAACTTTCGGTGTAACTGACTTCTGCTGAGGTGTAAACTGTCCGCTAAATCATTCACATCATAATCTACATTCTCCAATTGTTCAAACACGAGTTCGGTAGCTTTATTGACAAAATCATGAGTAGACTTCAATCGTTCCCTACAAGGTAACTCCGCCTGGCGTAGCTCGACTACCTTATTTCGAATCAATTTTTCCTGTTCCAAAAGACGGAGTAAGGTCAACCGCAATTCCTCCGGATGAAAAGGTTTGGATACATAAGCAGAAGCTCCTTTCGAAAGTGCTTCTATTCGGCTGCTTTCTGATTGTCTGGAAGAACAGATCACCACCGCAAGATGAGAAGTCAAAGGATTGGCTTTGAGTTGTGTCAACAATTCCATTCCACTCATTCCGGGCATTAAAATATCAGTCAATACCAAATCCGGTAATTTTTCTTTTGCCAAGTCATAACCCAATTCCCCATTTTCGGCCACAAGAAGCTGAAAATCAGTCGAAAGATAGTCCATCATAAATTCCCGAATAGCCGGATTATCTTCTACTAATAACACAATTGGCTTTTCTTCATCGGCGGATAAAGACATGGCCGACCGGGCTATACTTACCGGAAGTGAAAACGCAAAAGCTACTCCTCCTTGTTTATTTTCTACCAAAATGGAACCGTTCACTACCTCCAATAATTCTTTACTGAGAGACAAACCAATGCCGCTACCCGAAATGGCTTGATGTTGGGGTAGACGATAAAACCGTTCAAAAATACGCTGCTGTTCAGCAGTCGGTATTTCGGCACCTGAATTAAAAACAGTAACATCCAAAAATGTTTCAGATAAGTTTGCTTTTACAGTTATTACCCCCTTCTCAGGTGTAAATTTAACGGCATTACTTAACAAATTACCCACTACTTTGTCAAATACATCGGCCGGAAAATAGCAATTTTCCATCCCCTCAGAAAACGCAACCTGAAGCTCTATCTGTTTCGCTACTATGCTGTCTTTCACACTTTCTACTCTTTTTTCTATTTCCAAAATGGGATTACCCACTTTCATGGTAGGTACATATTTCCCTTTTTCCAATTTGGAGGCATCCAACAACTCATTCACTAATGAAATAAGTTGTTCTGATTGTGCTTCAATGGTGCGGAAAGCATTGGCCGTCTGATCGTCTAAACGTTCTTTTTTAATGACCTCCAACGGTCCTTTAATCAACGTCAAAGGTGTTCGAATATCATGTACGATGTTTTCAAATATCTTGGCCTTTTCAGCTTCTAATTTCACTTTTGCTTTTCGCTTTTGAGCTTGAAAAACCAATACAAAAACAATGACCAAAACAGCCATTAAAAAAAGAAACAGTAATTTATTTTGAGTATTTTTGTCTTTTTCTGCACGCAACAAAGCGGCTTGAATCACTTCGTCTTGTTCTTTTAATTGTTGGTCTTTGATGGCTGTTTCATATTTAAACTCCATCTCTTTGATCGTCTTTTGTTTTTCTGATTCAAATATTATTTTGCTTAACGCTAATTCTTCCTGTTGGTGCTTGTAGGCATTTTGAAAATCACCTTTGGTTCGATATGTTTCCGACAAAGTGGCGTGAATATTCATCACATACGTGTCATTGCCTAGCGTTGTACTAATGGCAAGTGCTTTCTTTAAATAATTTAACGCAACGTCATAATTTTGTTTTCGCAACGCATGCTCACCCAAATTGTGGTAACCGGTCATCACATTTTGCGAAATGCCAAAACGCTGTGCCACTTCAATGCTTTTAGTGTAATAGTACACGGCAGAGTCCTTCTCCGGATAGGCCATTTGATAGCAACCACCCAGTGTGTTGTAGAGTGAAGCCATGTAAGCTCCTTCCGGTTGCTTGAGTAATGACTTTTCAGTTTTTCGCAACAAACTGATGGCCTTGTCATAAGCTTGGTTGTGAAAGTAGATAGCGGATAAATTGGTCAAAATCACCGAATAATAAGTGTAATCTTTGATCTCATACCGCAATTGGGCCGCTTTTTGAATATATTCTTCTGCCTTTTTTAAATCTTGTTGAAGGTAATAAGTAATACCAAGTCCGTTAAAAACAGACGATTCTAAACTTTTGTCTTTTAATTTTTGAGCCAATTTGATAGCATTCCAATAGGCATTGACCGATTCGCTGTAACGGGTTTTATTTTGATACCATTCGCCTAACCATCGATAAGCTTTAGCAACCGCTGTGTCATTTTTAATTTTTTGGGCAGAAACAAGTGCCTTTTTAGCATAATACAACGAAGAGTCTACTGATGTATTGAGATAGTGCTTAGAAATGTCTATCTCAATAGCCGAAGATTGAGTAGGTCTACTCTTCCGTAAAACCGACAACAAAGAATCAGGTGTTTGAGCAAACCCTAACCAACAACTTCCAAAAAGTAATAAGCTGAAAAGCTGAAAATTATTTTTCATACTGCTTGTACATTGACCAGAAAAAATAGTAAAACCAACAACTTTTAAAAAGTTATTCTCTTATAAACCTCACAAAGATAGGTAAAAAAGCTAAAAAAGTTTTCCCTCGGTAGAACGTTGAATCGATCCTTACTACCAACCAATTTAGTACATTTATAAATAAAAAAATTAAGCCTAAAAATGGGTTTCAACGCCAAAAAACAATCGTGAAAATAAGGCAAATGCCGTATGGTTTGCTTTTCATTCCTTTATCAATTTTGTAAAAATAAAAGTTCAATTCAAAAATAGATAAAACATGGAAAGAAAAATTACACTACTTTATTTGCTGTTTTTACCCTTTTATGCCTTAGCTCAATTGGGTACAATTGACCCTAACTTTGCCATTGGAACCGGTGCAGGAATTACGTTCACTCAAAAAAGGGTGGAAACCATCGTGCAACAACCGGATGGTAAATTACTCCTTGGCGGATGGTTCTCCGAATTTAACGGAACGGAAAGCAGACGTATTGTTCGTTTAAATTTAGACGGAAGCGTTGACACTTCTTTTAATGTGGGACAAGGCTTTAACGGAACCTCTCCTTATGTTAATGCAATCGCCCTTCAGCCGGATGGAAAAATTCTGGTAGGGGGCAATTTTTTAGACTACCAAGGAGTTACCCGCCACCGTATTGCCCGATTAAATCCGGATGGGTCATTAGACACTGGTTTTAATCCGCTTACCGGTTTCGACAGTGATGTAAACAGTATTGCCCTTCAACCCGATGGTAAAATTGTGGTGGGAGGAATTTTTTCAAAATTTGATTGGCTCAATCAGGGTGGTATTGATAGACAAGCCATTGCACGTTTAAATAGTGATGGTTCGTTAGATACTTCATTCGACTCGGCAACCGGTTTTACTTCCAATGCCGGTCAAAATCGTGTGCATACCGTAATCGTGCAACCGAATGGTAAAATTCTGTGTGCCGGATTATTTACTGCTTATAAGTCTGTAAGCCGTATTTTATTGGCTCGATTAAATGAAGATGCCAGTTTGGACACCACATTTGATGCCGGAAACAACTTCTCATTAGTTTTTGGTTTCTACGGAGAAGCATGGGAAACAGTCCTCTTACCTAATGGTCAAATCATCACCGCCGGAAACTTTCGTCACACCGGTGCAAACAATAAAGCCATTGTAAAATTAAACTCCGATGGAAGTGTTGACACCTCTTTAGCCTTAGACCTCTCCAATGTTACAGCATTTGCCGTACAATCCGATGGGAAAATTCTCGCCTCTGCCGGTGGTCCTTATACTTTTAGAAGGTACTTGGAAAATGGAGCGGTCGACACTTCCTTTCCCGAAACTTCTTTCAATGATTGGGCGAGACACTGCATCGTGCAGAATGACGGAAACATCGTGATTGGTGGATGGTTCTCCTATAATCCGTCAGGCTTAATGCGGGTTGTTGGCGATACACCTAATCTCAGCTTGTCAGATGCCGCAATAAACACGGTCAAAATATATCCGAATCCGGCAACGGATATCCTTTACATCGACTCGTCGGAAATACCTAACTTTTCCCAAGCTACCCTTATCCTCGTAGATGTTCAAGGTAGAAAAGTAAGCGAACACCTCCTTTCAAATGGTGTTACACCCATCATCATCAACTATTTACCCAAAGGACTTTATATCGCCACACTAAACATGGAAAAGGCACAACTTACCAAAAAGATTGTGATTCAGTAAGCGATCAATGTAATTCAAAAAAAAAGAGAACTTATTGGCAGTCAATGACTGAAATAAGTTCTTTTTTTTAATTCAACTAGTTGTATGCTATAAATTATGATTACTCCTCCCTTTATTTTTTGCACTCACGGCACAATCCTCCTCCCAAAATTAATCAAAATATACGGTTTCATAAAGCCGGAATGTCGGGTTTGCACACGACCTTTGGCATCCAAAATCAACAAAGTGGGATACGAACGAATGGTATACCTGCTAAGGATTTCGTCACCTTCTTTGGTTTCACCGTCAATGGCAATATTGATGAAGTTTTTATTGAAATACGCCCCCACTTCTTTGTCTTTGAACGTGGTTCGTTTCAACTGTTTACAAGGACCGCACCACGTGGCATACACATCGACAAACACATACTTTTGCTCTTTCTCTGCCAAAGCCAACGCTTCTTGAAAAGTGCCTTTAAAAAAATCAATTCCTTTGGCAGCTGTTGTATCTTCAGTGGGAACTGTAAAGGAGAGGAAAAGGCTTCCTAAACAATATACAAACAAGAACATCATGCATTTTTTCATCGCTTTTTTGAGTAAAGTTAGGAAATTAATGATTATCTACTGATTAGCGTTGCTTCTTCACTTTTGATTGACTTTCATGCCCCCAGCCCTCGAAGGGTTGAAAACACTTCGAGGGTTAATCAAATCAGCTCTTATTAACTCCCTACCAAAATAAGGCAAATGCCGTATGGTTTCCTTTGCATTCCTTTCCCATTTTTGTACCAGCAGTTTACTAAACAGCTGCAAATAAATTTAAACAGAGGTTTTTAAAATATAAAATCACTTTACAAACAATAGACTATGAAAAAAACTACTACACTTATCCGTTTTACAACTGCAACATTGTCTTTTCAACTGTTCATGCTGGCTTTATGTTTCACAACTAATCAGGCAAACAGTCAAACACTCGTAGCCAACTGGGAACGAATCAATCTTACACCAGGTACTACAACGAATGTTCCCAACATGATTGCCCTGACGTATGGAAACGGTACTTTTGCCGCTATTAGCTATGCCGGTAATCAGAAAAAACTTTTTACCTCTATCAATGGTGAAAACTGGACCGAAAGCACTTTTGCTCTTCCGGTGCCCACAGCTTTTCCCGATGACATCGTATTCATGGACGATGTCTTTAAATTGGTGACCAACGGAACAGTGTACACCTCAACCAATTTAGAAACATGGAATTTTGAATCCATCCATTCCGTCTTCACAGCCCGAAACCTGAAAAAAGTAAACAACCTCTATTTTCAAGGAGGCGAAGGTAGATTTGCCACTTCCACCAATGGCACAACTTGGACAGCCCCGATGAACAATGGCGATTACCTCGATTTAGCCTACGGAAACAATATATATGTGCTGGTAGGCCGTCAATTCGCCAAAGGCATTTTGTACACTTCAACCGACGGTGTCACATGGAATAATATCATTGAAGTAGACGACAACTTTGATATGTTCTATTCTGTAGATTTTCATGACGGAACTTTTATTTTAGCTGGCAACAATGGCATTATCGGTAAATCCGCTAACGGAACCGAATGGACATTCAGCACGCCAATGGGTTCTCCTAACTCTTTTTTCAGTATTCGGTATATCCTTAACCATTGGGTAGTGAGTGCTTCCAACAAAGTGTATTACTCCCCCGATGGCGAAACGTGGACACAAGCTACCATCACCGGCGGGAGCATTGGCAATTTAAAACGAGTGGAAGCCTACAACGGCATTGGCTTTATTCCGGGCAGCACGGGTAGAATCATTAAAACGAATGAAGACGCTTTGAGCATCAACCAACCGGAAAATACGAAAGATGCTATCTCCCTCTACCCTAATCCTGCTAGCACGCACTTTACAGTAAACACCAACGAAAACCTCCTCGCAGAAAACGCACAATTGAGCCTTTACAACCAATTGGGTCAGTTGGTGCAGCAAGCAGTGTTGAACGCCACGCAAACCAATGTAGCAATAGACCAACTACCAAGCGGAATCTATCATTATCAAATTTCAAACGGAGATAAACTAGTAAAAACCGGCAAAGTGATTAAAAAGTAAAATTCAGAAAACACATCACCAAAAGCAATGCTAATCCAAAAAAGCAGGTTAGCATTGCTTTTGCTCTTTTGACAACTACCCCTCAAAGAAAACTCACCAAACCAAATCCTCCCTTCCCCAAACAATATCAACCGAAAACAGACAACCCACAACCTACAACCTACCCCCTACAACCTACCCCCCCTTCCAATTCTCAATCCCCACTGTCAAATCTTTCCCACTCGGCTGTTGAAACAACGTAAGGTCAAAATATTTTGCTGCCGAGAACAAATGATCAAAAATATCGGCTTGGGTGCGTTCATACTGTAACCATTCGGTGGTGTTGGCAAAACAATAAATTTCCAACGGAATTCCTTTGTCTTCAATGGCTAACTGCCGTACCATGACCGTCATTTCTTGACTGATGCCCGGATGCGATTGAAGATACAACTCAATGTAATGTCTGAAAACACCAATATTCGTCATGCGTCGTCCGTTCAGTAAAACGGAATTATCAATAGTGTTTTTTTTATTCGAGGTTTCAATCGCTTCCTGTCTATCAGACATGAAATGTTCAATGAGGTGAATTTTTTTCAGTTCCTCCCGATGCGAAGCGTCTAAAAAATGAATCGAATTGACATCAATAAAAAGCGAGCGTTTCATGCGTCGTCCGCCGCTTTGAATCATGCCTCGCCAATTTTTAAAACTGTCGGTGATAAAATAAAACGTGGGAATGGTGGTAATGGTTTTATCAAAATTCTGCACCTTCACGGTATTTAGATTGATGGCCATTACATCGCCATCGGCATTGAATTTGGGCATTTCAATCCAATCGCCTACGCGAACCATATCGTTGGTAGACATTTGAACACTGGCAACTAAACCAAGTATGGTATCTTTAAAAATCAGCAACAAAATGGCGGTCATCGCTCCAAAAGCACTTAAAAAATAAACCGGCGATTTGCCTAAAAGGATTGAAAAAAGTAAAATGGCCGTGGCAATGTAAAACAAAATCCGAAGCAATTGAAAGTAACTCGTGAGCGGTTTATTTTGAAAAGCCGGCAGCGACGAAAAAGCAAATTCTGCGACTTTGACCACGGCAATGATGATTTTTAATGCTACGATAATCAGGTAAATGTCGGTTAACTTGATGACAATCGGCAAAACGGTTTCAAAATCATCAAAAATACTGGGTGCGAGTAGCCGAACAAAAATAGCCGGCACCAAATGAGAAAAGTTGTGAAACACGGCTTTATCCACGAGCAAATCATCCCATTGGGCGGGTGACTTTTGAACTTGTTTGTAAAAATAAGGCAAAATGATTTTTTTAGCAAAATAAAAGCCCATCACCGCAAGAAGCAGCAAAGCAACAAGAAGCAACAACAAGCGAAGGTAAATGGCCCACTCTTGTGCAATACCGGACGCCAGTAACAATTCATCCACCCACGTTTCGATGTAGTCAAATCCTGCCATTTTGCTTGTGTTGTTTAGAGCGTTTTTACTGTTGTAGAATATAAAAAAACGAGGCGTGAATTTTGCCTTTTCGTTTTGAGTAAGGTACGCATTATTACACTAACAAAGCGGTAGTTTAACATCTTTTATTAATATGTTAACTTATTGTGAGGCAATTATTTTAAGAAGATAATTAATAACTATATCACTTTCAACCTTCACCAAACGTCAACAAATTATTATCCGGATCTAAGAGTGAAAACTCTCGTTGTCCCCAAGGTTTGGTTTCCAATAATCCATTCGGATGGATTCTGACTTTATTGTCCAATAGCGTTTGATAAAAATCTTCGATACGATTCACACGAATGTACACCTGACCGTAATTTTGTTCAACATCAAGATCTTCAAACAGAAAGAAATGAATTTGAATGCTATTTTTTTCTATCATCAAATAGTCGGGATAATCGGGACTTCCAAAGATTTTAAAACCCAACCTTTCTGTATAATATCGGAGCGTGATGCTTTTATTCCGCATTGGTAATTTGGGGTGAATTGCTGTGAGCATAGCTTTGATTTTATTGAACTAAAATAGTAATTATATTTTAACTTTAAAACAATTGATAATAGCTCAATGGCACACGGATTGGATGGATGAAACAGAACTTCACGGATTGATAGCTTCGCTATAGTAAGATTAAAAAGGATTCGTTCAGAGAACATCTGGTTTCACAACTACTGATTGCAATGTCAACTATGGACAACAGACAACCGACAACAGATGTTAATTAAACGAAAAACCAACAATAAAATTGACCGAATTTGTACTTATATGTCCGCCATTCCAAACGTCATTTTTATTGATTTTGGCTAACCCTAAATTGTTTCTAATTTCAACATGAATCATTTTGCTATTTCCTAGTTCAAAGTTTTTACCCACTCCGGCAGAAAAACCAAAATCAGTTTTTTTACTATCCTTGGTCATATCTTCATTTGGCGTTTCAAAATTAGGAATTTCAAGATCGTTTGTAAAAGTAGATTTTAATAAATAGCCAATAAAAGGTCCGCCGTTCACAAAGAAACTATTTTTATCTGTAAAACTATATTTCAACAAAATGGGTAAAACCAAATAATCATAATTTTTTCGGGTGGTGAAATTATAAACCTGTGGCTGTTCGTCAAAATTAAATCGAATTTCCATTGAATTATCTGCTTTTTGACTTTTTCGTTCATAGTTAAGTTCTACCCTCAAACTTAATTTTTCTTGTAGTTGATACTCCATACTAACACCTCCTAAATAAGCAAAAGCGGCACTTTCATCATATTGTTGCTCAAATGATGATGGAATGGTATATCCTCGCAAACCGGAATAATTAAGCCCTCCATGAACACCAAACCTTAGTTTACTACTTTGAGCATACGTAAACACAGAAAATAAAACCAACAAAACAACGATACCTTTTTTCATCACAACTCCAATTTTAAACGATTCAAAGGCCAAAAATAGATTTTCTAAGAAGATGACAACACCTTATTGTGTAAAAAATTATTACATAGCAGTGATTTTGATTGCCTCAGCTCAACGCTCCCCGCTGCTTTTTGCTTCAACGTTTTAAAATTTAAGTTTTTAACTACAACCATTTTTAATTGATGAAAGATTTAAACTCAAAAAAAGGTTTTGCTTGCATCGGTATCGTTCAATCATTTTTCATTCTCCCCCAAACCTGCTACTTTTTACGGTCATTATCAAATGAAAAAATAAATACACACTATTCCGTGATTGGATTGATTAGTGATTTGATAACCAAAAACAAAGCACAGGTATCCGTCTTAAATGCGAGCCATTTTATCTTTTAAAAAATTAAAATAAAAATCAGACGCTGCCATTTTTTGTGGTTGCAAAACATATTCAATGCCGCAAGTGATCAGTTGCTGATAATCTTTATCGGTTAAGGCCGTTACAACAACTTTTCCGCTGTACTTATTTCGTTCCAACGACTTTACCAATTGTTTAGAAAGTTCTACATCCGGAACGGTACAAACTATAATTTTTGAGCTTTGATAGGGAATCTGCTCCAAGAACTCTGGGTCGTCAATATCGCCATAAGCAATGGCTCTATTTTTTTTTCGCCATTCTTTAATAATCCCCGGGTCAAAATCCACACCTACATACCTAATTTCATCGTGCGTATCAAGCATTTCGGCCAATCGATTTCCAAATCTCCCTAAACCAATAATTACTACATCATAATTTTCAGATTGAATAACAAGGTTGTCATTTTCTACAAAATTGTTTTTTCGTTGAAAAACACCTAATACGGGTGAAATAAATTCAAAAATCTGATGCGAATACAAAATAAGGTAGGTTGAAAGCCCAATGGTGATTAAACCAACTAAAGTAATGAGCCCCACAATTTCATTAGTAATATGGCCAACCGCTAAACCAAGTCCGGCAAAAATAAGCGAAAATTCACTAATTTGTGCCACTGTAAGCCCGGCTAAAAATGAAGTTCGCTTTTTGTAACCCATCGCCCCCATGATGATTAAAACGATGATTGGATTTCCTATCAACACAAATACCGAAAAATAAATAGCAGAGGAAACCTGATTCCCAATAATGGATAAATCAAGATTCGCACCAAGATTGACAAAGAAAAAAAGCAACAAAAAATCTCGCAAACTCACCAACCGACTACTGATACTATCTTTAAAATCGGAGGAAGCAAGACTCATTCCTGCCAAAAAGGCTCCAACTTCGCCACTAAAACCAATTAATTCGCCAACCGATGCCAATGTAACCGCCCACGCAATGGCAAAAAGAGTAAGTAATTCCTGCGATTTTGCCAAATAGTTGGTAACCGTTGGAATAACCCATTTCATTGTGATGAAGGTAAAGGCTAATAGTCCAATCCCTGCAACCAATGTGCGAGTAATATCTTCTGATAAAGATGTTTCACCTCCTTTTTGTATAGCCGACAAAACAATCATTACCAAAATGACCACAATGTCTTGCACAATCAGAAAACCAATGGCAATTTGTCCGTGCAAGGAATCGATTTCTTTTTTGTCTGACAGAAGTTTAACAATGATAATGGTGCTGGAAAAAGTTAAAGCAACGGCTATATAAAAACTGTGTAGCGGCGTAAATCCGAGAGCTAAACCAATAAAATAACCAATTAATGATGTAAAGAGCACCTGACCTAACCCTGTGAGTAACGCAATTTTACCGACCGACTTTATAATTCGGAGATCGAGCTTTAAACCTACTATAAAAAGCAAAACTGAAATCCCTATTTCTGCTAATAAATGAATGTTGTCTTTCGATTTTACAATATCAAGTACAGAGGGACCAACAAGAATACCCAACGCAATAAACATGACAATAAGGGGTTGTTTCAATAATTGACCAATCAACCCCAGTAAAGCAGCAAAAGCTAAAATGATGGCAAATTCATAAAAAGGATTTTCGGCGATAGAAGTTAACCAATTCATTTTGATAGTATAATTAAGGGGATTTGCCCGGAATAAACCAATTCATTAACCGTAAATTTTCTAAAAAGCAGGTCTTCTAAAGTGCGAGAGCCTTGCTGAAGGACCAAAAAAGGATGTTCAGATTTTGCAATGTGTTCTTTTAAAATCGCTAATCTGTCTTCGCCTTTGATTAAAAAAACACTGGAATGGTGCTCCGAAAATTCGCTTTGCAACTTATTTAAATTTTCAAGTTCTATAGCTTCATCCTCACTATCTTGCAAAAAAGTGAAAAACTCAATCGAAGCAATCTGACCCGTTAGGGAAGCAATCACTTTTTTTAATTGGTCGTTATTGATTGGATATTTGTACGTTACTCCTACAACAAGTTTTCTTGGAATTAAAAGAGGTCCGTGCACCGGTATGGCGACAGACAAACAGTTTGATTCGTTGATTATAGCGAGTGTTGTGCTTCCCAGTAAAATACGTTTAAAAAAACCGGTTCCTTTTAATCCGCTAAAAACCCAATCGGTATAGTCGTCCGACGCTAGCTCTTTGAGCAAACAAAGAATAGATTCCTGACTCACAATAAATTTTGACACGCCAAGACTTCCGCCTTGAGCCAAAACTTTTAAACTTGCTAAAGCAGTTGCTTTTTCTATTTTTATAATTTCATTCCTGCTTTCATTGTCAGCAATAGCGGGCACCATGCCCAAAATTTGATGTAAAAAAACAACTTCCGCTTTGACCAAGATGGCAAAGTCAAACGCAAAACGAATTAAATTCTCGGAATAGTCCGACAAGTCAATTAAAACAATTATTCTGTCTTTTTTAGCCATAGTTAGGAATTTGTTAAATAACTTTCACTAGTTCACAAATAAAGGCAACCATCTCAAAAAATGCGTTTCAGGTCTAAAAGACGCGAGTAGTAAATTTAGTGATTTAAAAACAGAAATAAAAATAAATTAACGAAGAACAGCGAGGATAATTTTGTTGAGAATAAGTAGACCATCATTAAAACGGTTTCTATTTAAACCATTTTATAATACTGCTCTGTTTACTCCAATCCCTTCGCTAAGGCACGAATCCTTTCGTGTGGCTATTCAATACATAAAACGCTTCAGGATTGTTTACTATATAGTGCTTACTTATTTTGTTCCTTTCATTTCAAAATAGAAAAAACGCTATTGATTAGCTAGAACCACACGAAAGGATTCAGCAGCGGGAAGATTTTTTTTTGGGTTTTCATTGGGTTTTGTTCGATATTGGCTCGGTGTTGTGGTACCCCTTGTTAATTATTGATTTTCAAAAAAAGCACCTTTTCCGAACAAATACGGGGTTTGTGTGGGAGTAAACCGTGTACAAATTTGTTTAAAAAATGAAAAAAGTCTCTCTTTTTTTTCAAAAAAAATTCAAAATCTTACACTCGTTAAATAAAAAATGCCAATGAGAAAAACCATTGGCATTTTTTTAAATTGATATACTCCTGAAAAGAGTAGCTACTTATCTAACTCACGTTTATCCATTGAAAACCATCTCTTCCCCCTTCCACTTCACCCTACACCCTACAACCTACAACCTACAACCTACAACCTACAACCTACAACAGACAACCCTAAAACAACGTAACCGGATAATCCACACCATTCGAATGCGTATACACCGCCTGGTTATCACACGTATTATCACCGTAATCTAAAACTCCATCTAACAACACGCCTTGCAGCGACAATTTACCTTGGGAAATGTGTGGACAAGCATATTTTTTAATCAACGGCTCCACCACTGCCATATTCAATGTATTGCCGTTACTTGGATTAACTACGGTGTGGGTGCCGGCAGTAATTTCATAAATATTGTCAATCAAGGTGAGTGTATTCACTCCGGCCGTCATTTTCACGGTTCGCTGACCGGAGAAAGTGAAATAATTGCCATTTAAGGTGACTATTCCGCCATCGGCAATCGTCCGTTCCCATTGCGGTTCTGCTGAATTAGAAGTAGTGTTAAGATAAGTAATGGTACCTTCTAATTTTCTGCCGTTTAAATAATAATCATCACCCCGCTCAATCGTCATCACCGAACCAACGTTCATGAAATAATCCGTTAATGTAATCGTTAACGTTCCCGCACGGGTAATTCCGTTAAATGTGCAACCATCACCATAATCCAACGTATACGTTTTCGGAAAAACCCCTATCCCGGGATTATCCACTGTAATGGTCAAACATTCATTCGCAGCAGTAGGCTCTGCAGGACGATTTTCATAAGTGGATTGACTGGTGGTTAAATCAATTCCTTCTTTAAAATCAATTTCATTGGTTTGATCAATTTCCGAACTGGCACTAAGCAACTGTTGGTCAACACCGGTACGTTCTTCACGAGAACACGAAACACTGGCTAAAAGCAATACGCCAAAAGCTAAAATGGTTACTTTTTTCATTGTCTAATTTTTTTAGGTTCTTTGGTTAGACGAATTTACGATGAAAAGGTTTAAAACGCATTCGATTTTCTACGTAATTATTTTAAACAATGTTAGCACAAACGAATCCCTAATCGGTGTTCTATTAAAAATTAGTTTTTTTCACCACTAATTCGCTGATTATTGTCTCTCTAAATGATTCTTAATTTCATAACGGTAAAAATCCAACCAAGCGAGCGAAGCATTCTTGCGTTATAGCGTCTATGTGATAAATTCCAAATGAGAGGTGACTTTGTGTTCTTTGTGCCTGCTTAGTGTTCTTTGCGGTTAAAAAAAAGTATTCCATTTAAGAAAATGTTTCACTAATCCAATCCGTTTCCATCTGCTTTCGCAAAGCGAATCCAAAAAAAATCCGTGCCCATCTTTTAAATCCCTCCCGAGACTTCGGGAATCCGTATTCCATTAAAAAGTTAGTTTTTTTGACCGCTAATTCGCAAATTGCCACATTGTCTCATTACAACCCCGCCACAATTCCTCTCCACCCCTGCAACTCAGGAATTCCCGGTTTGCGTTTCCCAAAAAACTGAACAATGATTTCACCTGCTTCGTCAAACACCTCAACTGCTGTAACCACACCATCTTCGGTTGGCTTTCTCACTATCCACGTTTGAGCGACTTTCGTCATGTCCAAATGCAAGTTAAAATCAGGATCCATCACATTATACCAGTTGCCGTGCCACATCGTTTTGCGAACCGTTCCCGTGTGAATTTGAATATTTCCACGATTCCCTACAAATACCATAATGGGTAATTTTTGTTTCGCTGCGGCTTCCAATAAGGTGACAATTCCTTCTTTGGCAATTGGTTGAGCAAAATAGTCGTTGGGAGCCAAACGCAACGCTTGGGTTCTAGTCACACCGAATTTCTTAAGCATACCAAAAAATTCGTGCGTGTCTTTCAATGCTACCCACGCTTTTTGAAAACCTTCCACATCAATTTCAGTGTCCGGTTTTTCGCTTGGCAAAGCACTAACGGGTGTAGTGGTTTCAGTGACTTCCTGATTCTCCGATTGGTATTTTTCCACCAAAGCATCAAAAGCAGCTTCATTACTGTCGGGAGTCAAATAGATTTTGTGAATAGCCAAACCGTCTTTCCCAAAAAACTGTAGACTTTTACGTGTTCCGTGTTCGGAAGTTTCGCTTACCGCATACGCTTTATCCCAAGTGGAAAGAAAAATTCGCAAGTCGATATCTTCCCCTACAAACAATCCGGCATGCGGACTGCTGAAATCAGGATTCAAATAAACGCCTTTGCGTTCATGCACACAAGAAGCATTGCGGGTCAATGCCATCACTTTTCCTATACTTTCAATTTCGGATAAAATAGAGGCAAATTCCGGTTTCAAACGAGTAACCGTTTCGCCAATTTGAGTGGCCACTAATTCTGCTTCGCTCACGCCCAATTGCTCGGCAGCGTTTCTGATTCTTAAAGTGGGATGACTAACTTTTAAAGCTTCCCACTGATTTTTTAAAGTTGTTGTTGTATTCATGTTGTTTTTATTGTTTTAAGTTCCAAATAATATTAACGGATGTTGATTGATAGGATTGGTACAAATCGTACACGGAAAATTATACACCTGACTGATGTTTTCGCCTGTAAAAACATCGGACGGTTTTCCTTGACAAAAGACCCGCCCTTTTTTCATCATGATGATGTGGGTGGCAAATTGTGCCGCCAAATTCAAATCGTGCAACACCACCACGGCAGTATTGCCTTTTTGAACAAAAGTGCGTATGGATTGCATCACAGTATGTTGATGCAACACATCTAAATTGTTAAGTGGCTCATCTAAAAAAAGTAATTTTTGAGCGACTTCATTGTGCAATTGGGTGAGCACGCGTGCCAAATGTACCCGTTGTTTTTCACCGCCGGAAAGCGTAGTGTAATTTCTTTTGGCAAGTGAAAGCACATCCGTTTCAACCATTGCCTTTTCAACAGCAGTTGTATCTTCTTTGGAGGGAACGGAATCAAAATACGGATAGCGTCCCATCAAAACCACTTCTTCCACCGTGAGCGGAATATCGTGGTTGTATTGCTGTGAAAACTTGGCTTTATGCAACGGCAATTGATGAGCATCCCATTGGTCAAACGTTTTCTTTTTAAAAAAAATCGGTTCTTCTTTATCGTTCATTTCGTTAGCCAACATCGACAACAAAGTAGATTTTCCGGCTCCATTGGGTCCGATAATCACGACCAATTCACCATGTGTGATATCCACGTCGATGTTGTGAAGAATCGCGATATTTTTTTGAGCATACGATATTTTGTGGGCCACTATCATAAAAGTGATTTTTTATTTTTGATTAAAATAAGTATGAAAACCGGTGCTCCTAACATCGCCGTCAAGATACCGATTGGAATTTCAGAAGGGGCTACTATCGTTCGGCTGATGGTGTCAGCAACCACCAATAAAATACTGCCAAATACGGCCGATAACGGTAAAATTAATTGGTAATTGGATTTAAATAGCAACCGCAAAATATACGGAATGACTAACCCTACAAACCCAATGGTTCCCGCAAAAGCCACGGTTGTTCCCACCATCAGAGCGGTAAAAACCACAATTTGCTTTTTGATTTTTTCCACCGGAACGCCTAAATGTTTGGCATCATTTTCACCTAACATCAAGGCATTTAACGATTTCCCTTTTCCCAGTAAAAAGAAATAGGAAAGCAATAAAACGGCCAAAAGCAAAGCATTTTTCATCCACGTTGCTCCGGCCAAGCTACCTAAATTCCAAAACGTTAAGTCGCGAAGTTCTTCTTCTTTGGAGAGGTAAATTAAAAATCCGGTAAAAGCAAATCCGATAGCGGTTACCGCTACTCCAGAGAGCAACATCATGACCACATTCGTTTTTCCGTTAACGGTGGCAATTTTATACACAAGCAACATCGTGAGCAACGAACCTACAAAAGCCATCAAACTCAGTAAATAAAAGTGTAAACTCTCCGGTATAAAGGCTTTTAAAACGCCTCCCAAAACTATGGAAACAGCAGCAAACAAAGTTGCCCCTGAAGTAATTCCGATTAAATCGGGTGTTGCTAACGGATTTTTAAACATCCCTTGCATGCAGGTGCCGGAAACCGCTAACATACTACCGATTAAGATGCCCATGACAATTCGCGGCAAGCGTAAATCAAATAATATATACCGGTCCGCTTCCGAAACGTTGACTGAAGAATCAAAAAAACTTGTCAGGATGGAAAAAACGTCGGTTTCAAATTCATACACGCCTACAAATAAGGATACGGTTGCTAAAAGGAACAGCAACAAGATACTTAAAAGTGAGTGGGTAACGAGTCTATTGGGCATTTCCGGAAAGTAATTGATTAAGTTCAACGACGCCTTCGCCCACTCGTGGTCCGAAACCGGAAAGTAACGCCCCATCCATGGCGATGATATTTTTATTTTTTCCGGCTTTGGTTTTAGCTAAACCTTCTATTTTTAAGGCTCCTTCTACACCGCCTACACTTTGTAAACCTTTATCGAAAAACAAAATATAATCGGGATTGTTGGCCAATAAAGCTTCCGGGGTTAAAGGTTTAAAATCGTCAAAACCGGTCACGGCATTTTGACCTCCGGCTAAAGCAATCATGTTATCCACCGGTGTGTTTTTTCCGGCCACCATAAGCATTCCTGCACCACGAGCATAGATGAACAACACTTTGGGTTTGGATGGAATACCTTTTGCCGTTTTTACTTTTTTATCAATAGACGATTGTAAAGCTACGTAGTTTTTTTCACCCAAAACAGTGGCGACTTCTTTGATAAGGTCTTTTGTTCCTTGAATGGAAAACACTTGTTTAAAAATATGGGTTTTTACGCCCGAAGCTTTCAATTTGGCCGCTAAATCAGGATTCATATCTTTTTCTGTAGCCAAAATCAAAGTGGGTTTTAAGGCCATAACCGATTCAATAGAAAGCGTTCGCACGTGACCTAAATCTTTTGCGTTTAAAGATTTTGGAAACGTACTGGTCACATCGGTGGCCACAATTTTATCTTGATGACCAAGAGCACAAACCATTTCGGTGATAGCTCCATTGAGCGTAATAATTCTATGTTGATTTGTTTTATTTTCCTTGGAAAAGGCAACAGTACCAACTAAACAAAAAAGAAAAGTGATGGTGTTTTTCATAGTTTTTAACTTTAAATATTTAATATTTTAAACCATTAAGAAATTAAGTTTCATTAAGTTATTATTTGTGTAAGATAACCGGGCTGTTTGACCAACCCGATTAATCTAGCAAACAAATAAAAACAAGTAGTGAAATCATTTAATTAATTCAATTTTTGGTATTCTACCGTGGGATTACCGCGTTCTCCGGCAGCATTTGACATCGCTACAAAACGCACTTTGTAGATATTTCCGGCAACGTCTTTTACCACATAAAAACGATCGTCTCGCACACTGGGTAAGGAGGTTGGTCCGCCCCCGTTTCGCCAATTGGAACCAATTACCCGTTGGTCAACAGACGTTTCTAAATCAAAATTAGCGGTAACTACATTCGTCAATGAAAAATCAGCATACGCCACACCGGCACTGTTCAACACTTGATAGGCTCTAGTTCCTCCTTTGCGATTGGTCACAATAAAATCTTGAAACGCATACGACACTAATCCACTACCAAAATTGGTTAAGTTGGTAAACGGAGTAAACAAAATATCCCACTTATCTTTCTGCGGTTCAGCGGCTACCACTTGGTTCGTCATTAAGCTGAAAAAAGTAAAGTTAAAAGCACTGTTTTTGGAAATCGTTACTTCGCTAAAAGTGGTCGCTTCAGGGTTAGCATATTGCAGTTTATAATCATTTCCGCTGCGTAACACTCTGATTTTTTTCCACCCTCGAGCGTCACCATAAGGGTTCACACTACCCACGTTGGGAGCAACATTGGTTAACCCGAAACCTAAGTTGACTAAATATACTTTGTTGTCAGCATCCGTAGCAGAAACCGCTTGAATGGCAGTCAAAGCGATGTCGCCATTAGGTCCATCCACATAAGCAGGATTACCATTGGAAACACCGGAACCGCCTCCTTCTCCAACTGCCACCGTGTTATCAATAGCAACCGGTACTGTAATATCTGTCAATTCCGTATTTTTTACAGCCATTTTTAACGACCCGTTGATGGCTACTCTAAATTCGTTTCCACCAAAGAAACCTAAATCCCATTTAGTGCGTTCCACAGGAGTTTCTACACCGGAACTGAAATCAAAATACACCTGATTAGGCACATTTGGCCCACCAATAGAAGGACTCTTCGTCGCTAAAGTTATCGGTGCTTCATCAAAGTTCAATTGAATCGTGTGGGTTATGGTTGGAATTTCCACTTGAGCCAACGAAACCGCCATAATGGTAAACGAAACATTTTTAATTTGCTCCTCGGTAGCTTCCACCAAACGGTTAAAAGTAAAAGAAGCTGAAGTTATATTCGCCGCAAAAGGCACTTCAACAGTGCTGTTTTGAGCAGCCGGAACAGTGGTGTAATCTACCCCATAAGCGGTGGCTACTTCCGTAACCGATAAGGTAATAGAACCCGCAGCAGCAGTTGGGTTTTGAAAAACTAAGTTTACCGTTGTGTTGTCCTGCACTACATTGACAGAACTGTTTACAAAAGCAACGGCATTGGCCGGAGTAGAAGTGTTATCCTCTTCTGAACAACCTAAGGTAACTAGACCTAAAAAAACGAAAAATCCTAAAATACTTTTTTTCATATGGATAGAAATTAAAAATTAAGGTGATAGACAAGTTTTAAAAAATAAGAACGTCCGTAACCCAATAACTGAGCCGCATCAGCCTGATGCACTGCTCCTACATTGGGTTGTGTTTGATTGACCGTTACGATGTTGAAAATGTTACGGGCTCCTGCAGTTATTTCAAAGGAATTGTTGTAAAATAGTTTACGAACAGAGGCATCCATCAAACTAAAACCATCCAGTACCGAAGGCCGAAAAGTAGGGTTGCCATTGTCGTCAAAAGTGGCTACAAACTGTTGCTGTCTGCCATTGTATTTATAATACGCAGAAAAAGTGGTGTTTGCCTTTTTCCACTGATACGTAAGCGAGCTATTCAATTGATGGGTGAATAAAAAAGAATCATCTGAAACAGCCTCCCCATTATTGATGGCTTGCGAAATTCCCACTACAGAAGCTCCGATGTTCCAGTTAAATTGCTTCCATTGCAATTGATGCGTCCAAGCAAAATTCCACATTTGATAAAAACTGATGTTGATGAATTGCGATTTAGCAATCGGTTGCAATTCAATTAACGCCATTTCAATGCGGTCTTTAACATCTAAAAAATTAACCGCTAATTGACTTTGCCATTGTAAGGATTTAAAGGAAAATTTCTTTTTCAATCCAAAATCAAACGAAGTACTGGTTTCCGGAATGAGGTTTTCGTTTCCTACAAAAAAGTGACCGGAAAAAATAAGTTCACTGTATAATTCATCAAAATTAGGCGTGCGATAAGAACGCCCTGCTCCCAACCGCAATTCAAAATCCTGTGGAAACAAATAGCGGAATCCGAAAGAAGCGGCATATTGATTGTCAAACTTATTTTGAATAGAATACCGCAACCCCGAACGAAATGCGGCTTTATCATTGGCTTTGTATTCCGTTGAAAAAAATACATCATAATTGTTGATGTCTTTGCGAATTTCTTTCAGAAAATTATTTTCACCAATCACTCTTGAAAAGCCTTCATTCATTACCACTTCATACCCCAATTGAGCATCCCATTTGGTATGTTGAAACAGATTGGAAAGTGTACCGGTTGAATAAGCCACTTTTGAGGATTGATCAACCGCTTGTGAGGCATTTTCCTCGGTTTGAGTAGTAATGTTGTAGGTAAAAGCACGTTGCTCTCGAACCTGACTTTGATAGGAAAGCGAAACTGTAAACGGATACTTGTCCTTGAACGTCCCTGATGAATTGAGATGATGAAACCAACGCGTGGTAAAATACCGCTCATCAAAAGCCGATTTGATATCGGGAAAAGGAGCATTGGCCACCGTATTGACCGTGGTATTCATAAAATCAAAACGTTCATTCAAATATTCTACTTTGTAAAAAAGCTTGTATTTGTCACGTTTATATTGAATAAAACCATTCGTAATCCATTGTTCTTTGGGATACCAGGTATAACCTCTTCTTCCATCATTTACAGCATAATTTTCCCCTTGTCTGTTGCCCAAAAAACCATCAAAATCAATTCGATTGACACTAAAACTGGTTGTAAAACCCTCCGAAAGTTGATGGGCTAAACGCAAGTTTTGAATGTGTCGCCCTTCATTAAAAAAAGCATATTCTTTACCAACCGTTTCCTCCTGCACGGAAGCAGTAACCTCCCATTTTTTGGCCACCGACTTTTTGGTAATGATATTCAAAATACCACTCACCGCATTGGCTCCGTGTGTCACCCCCATCGAACCCTCAATAATTTCAATCTGCTCGATGTCATTCAAATTAATTTGTGTCAAATCAATTGAATTCCCCAATCCGGAGTCATTCACCAAAGGTATATTATCCACTAAAATTTTAAAATACTGACTATCCAAACCAAATAATGAAACCGAAGAACGCCCATCTCTCCCGCCCGGTTGAACCGTAATATTCAGCGTTTGGTTCAGTGCATCGGCTAAATTAGTCGCCGCCAATTGTTGGATGTCTGATTCGTTAATTGTACGCACATTAAAGATCGATTTTTTCAACGACTGTGGCTCAAATTGACCGGTTACCACGACATCTTTCAAAGCGATGGTTTTAGTCGTATCCACCGCTTGAGCAGAACTAATTGAAGTAACAAAAAAAGAGGTTAAAAGGAATATAAATCTACGTCTCATTATTAAGAATCTTTCTAAATAAACCGAGACAAAGATAAAACACTATTTTTATTAATTCTAAATAAAAATAGATTAAAATGTGTTAAAATTTATATCACACTGACAAGCAACGCTTTAAAATAAAAAATCCAAATCGATAGGATTTGGATTTTACACTTTATGATTAAAAATTTACTTTATAGGAAGAAAAATTTCAGCCATCATACATCGGGCACTTCCTCCTCCACACGCTTCGATGGTATCTAAATTGGCATGCAAAATTTCGCAATGTTGTTCAATTTTATGAATTTGTGCTTTCGTTAAACTTTGGTAAGCCGAATTGCTCATGACTAAGTAGCGTTTATCGTCTTTCCCTTTGACTTGCAGCATGTTCCCGGCAAAATTATTCACTTGATCTTCGGTTACTAAAATGATATCTTTTCCATCGGCTTTCAAATTGTCTAATACCATTTTGCGTTCTTGTTTGTCATCGATGCAATCGGCACAAATAACAGCAAAAGTCTCAGCTATACACATCATGACGTTCGTATGATACATGTGTTTACGTTCCCCATTCACGGTTTGATAGGCTTCAAAAATGACCGGAGCCACGTCAAAATCTTCGCAAAATTCGATGAACAATTCCTCATCCGCTCGCGGTGAAAGAGCACAATAAGCTTTACTGTTATCGCGGTCTAAAACAATACTGCCCGTTCCTTCCAAAAAGAAACCGTCTTCTTCAGCAGAAGTATAATCCATGATTTCATTGATAACAAAACCGTTGTCTTCCAAAATATCCAAAATATCTTCCCGACGTTCCGCTCTGCGGTTTTCTGCAAACATAGGATACAACGTCACATCGCCATTCTCATGAAACGAAATCCAGTTGTTAGGGAAAATACTGTCCGGTGTGTCGGGATCGAGAGTATCATCTACGACAATTACGTTCACGCCAACTTTTTGCAATTTTTCTACAAATACATCAAACTCTTGCTGAGCTTTGGCATTTACAGTGGCAGGAGTTGTATTGTCTAATACTTTTTGGTAATAATTATTCACTGCCGTTTGCTCGTTCATTCTGAAGGCAACGGGACGGATCATGAGGATGGAGTTGGTGGTTTGGTTCATTTTGATGTGGTAATGGGTAATTAATGGGCAATGGTTGAATACTTCATCATTCTTTATTCTACATTCATCGGTTCGTTATTTTCAAATTTATAGATCAAATCCTCTATTCTTTTTATTTTAAATAGATTATCATCGTCTTTTCAAATCACAACCATTTTGCTTCTTCACAGTGATTGTTGAGAATATTTGTAATTAAATAATTTGAACCTTTTTGTTCAAAAAAAATATACCAAGTTGTTCGAGAATTAGAATTGTAAAAGATGTAATTGCTCCCGAAGTTATTTAACGGTATAGGTGTTTTTTTGGATGGAAAATCTTTGATATTTTGAAAAATAAAATCGTAAATATCTGTTACATAAATTTCAGCACTTTCAATAAAGCCAAAATATTCTTTTTTGTATAAAATTTCGATTAAATCGTCCAAATAATTTAACGCTTCATCAGAAATTACAACATTCATTTTGACCAATATTTTCGAATTTTTTCTATCGAACGTTTCTTCGCTTCTTCTAAAGGAATTCCTTTTTTAAATTCTTCATCAAAATTAAACGTTGCTTTTTGCTTTATCATAGCCAATTCATGCAACATTTTTTCGTCATTTAAATTAGAAATCCAATCGATAAGTTCTTTTTTTGAGGTTGCAGTTCCCATAAAACAATATTTTCGAATATCAAATATAACAATTATTTCAATAAATTTATACTATTCACGAATCAAAGGCAAAGTCGAACATCGCAATAATCCTTCTTGTTTGGCAATTTCTGCATACGGAATTTCTTCTACGGTAAATCCGTTTTCGCGAAGCCAGTTGTTTAAGCGGGTGAAATTCTTTTCAGAAACCACCACATCGGGTGCGATGGAAAACACGTTGGAATTCATGTGGTACATTTCGTCTCGTGTGATGTGAAATAAATTTTCTTTCCCGAAAAGGTTCACTAAAAACATATAATCGGCTTCTTCACGAAAACCACTTTTGTAGATAATTCCTTTGTTTGTTCCAACGGGTTGGAAACAACAATCGAGGTGCAACGCATTGTCTCGGGCTTCAATTTTAGATTTGACTAAATCGAAATCTTTTACTTTTTTGTATGGAAATAATTGTTTGATGTATTCCACACCTTGCCAATTGGTTCGTGCGGTGATGTAATCTTTGTAATCAGATCCTTTGTAGGTGCCGATGAAAATATAATCGTTCCACAACATGACATCGCCACCTTCAATATGGACTTCCTCCGGTGGACGAACGACTTTTTTTGGGTCAATGTGATCAATCACGTATTGAATGGCATCGAGTTCTTTTTCTCTGTCGGGAAGAATGTTAGCTTTGATAAAAATATCATCAATCACAAAACCGATATCGCGACTAAAAATTTGGTTATAATTTTGGATAATATCCGGTCTGAAAACTTCTACGTCGTATTTTTTAAATACTTGGTTAAACGCTTCCATTTCGGTAATCATGTCGGATTCTATGGGATAGGTGCCGGCTAAAATGTGTTCAAGTGATTTTGGGTCATAGGCTTCGTCGGCAGTGGGTGTTGGTCCGTTGCTTACCGCAGTTCCTAAGACCACGGCCCTTAATCGGGAAGTTTCGTTTTGAATATGTAATGGTAGCATAACGTTGCTTTTGGCTTTTGACAAAGATAAAAAAAGCTCCTTGATAAAAGGAGCCTTTTGGTGTTTCTATTGTAAAATTATCATTATTTCACCACTATTTTTTGATTTTTCTGAAAATCTCCGTTTTGAATTGATAAAACATAAATACCGGACAGAAGATTTTGTACCGGAATACTGTAATCTGAATCAAGTGAAACATTGTCATAATTCGCTAACATTCTGCCATTTAAATCAAATAATTTCACTGAAGCAAATCCTAAGTCAGTACGATTACTTTTAATATTGATAACATCCTTGGCAGGGTTTGGATAAATTACAAATCCATTTTCGAAATCGGAAATAGATAGAGCCTCATTTACTGTAATTTCACCACGATAGGGTGTCATATTAGGTTTGGTAAGCGTTACTTTCAACACTTCTTCTGAAGTTAACGATGCCAAATCAATTTGTATTTCATTGTTAACCATTGTTCCATTATACAAAATCACGTTGTTTTGGGTAAGGGTTACATTGGCATCAGCAACATTGCTTCCTACAGAAATTACACCACCATTAATTGAAACCTCCTCTGGATGAACGGCCGTAATTGCTTGCGAAATCTGATTGCGGAACACAACCGACGGATCACCAAAAAACACCCAGGTTTGCATTACTTCAATCGCCGTATTACTTTGGTCATAGGCTTCCAACATACTTAATTGACCATTGTAGAACAAACCGCCCAAGGTTGTCATCCGCGTATTTTCATTACTTTGAATGATTAATTCTGTCATTTCGTCTTGGGTTTGCATCGGTTCTGCCCAAGCCATGAGAATGGACGAACCACAACTGGCGATGGCTCCGGTGATGTCGCTCCCTTGTTTGGCACACAAAAACGATTCACACAGAGAAGTATTTGATACAAAAGTCCCGTTATTACAAGCAACTGAAACTACGAACGGATATTTTCCTGAATTAGTTAACTGATCCACAGCACTGTTGGTGAAATCGCCGGTACTCACTCCTTCCGTCCAACCATGACCGGTATAATTCATCAAACCGGTTCCTTGATTAAGAGCATTTACAATCATTGTAGAAGATGGATTTCCGGGACTATCGCCTTCACCTTGTGAACCTTCATAGAATTCATGAACGGTATTGTATCCAAACGCTTGTAATTTAGTTTTAATATTGCGAAGATGTTGCCAATCGGCTTCACCATCATCACCATAACCGTATCCTTCATTAGAACCAATTCCGATAGCATTCGTCATCCAATCTCCCGGTAAAGGACTGATTTCATATTCTAAGGTTCGGTTAACCATGGTGAGTACTTGGGCTAAATTGCCTGAAAATCGTCCGACAAATAATTCAGGATAAAAATCAGCACCCTCTAACTGTCCGTAAAATGAGTCGCTGTATAAATTTTCTTCACCGTTGAATCCATAATTATGGGAAGGCAATTGTTCGTGGTCACCAATTAATAAAACATAAACCAAATCAGGATTAGCTTCGTATTGAGCTTGTATGAGACCTTTAATATCAAAAGAAGAAACTACACCCGGTTGAGTTAACTCAATCACAGTAGTGGCAATTCCTTTTTCTTTTTTCCAATTGGCTAGTGATTCAACGACATTGCGATAAGTTGGAGGGCACACAATTAAAAGTTGTCCTTGCTCTTGCATGCTCTGGTATTGCAAGGAATTAGCGTAATGATTTCGATAAAACGGAGCAAAAACCTCATCGCTTTTCGGAGCTAAAACCGAACGTTCATTCAGTCCGATTTCGTTGGGTTGATGAATAATTTTAGCTGTTATATTGCGATAGACACGCAACGTTTTGGTGACAGGATTGTATTGAAAAGGATAAAACGATACGGTTACCCCACGTGTTTGTCTAAGAATATAGGGATTTCCCAGTTGAGCTAAACTACCCGGAAAGAAAGCATCTTGATTAAATACGTCCCCTTTTGTGTAGGGAATAGTCTCGGGATTAACGTTTCTTTTTAAACTTCCTTTGGAAGGTAGAATCTCCACATTGGTAAACTCCTCAAAACTATCGTAACTAATTTCTACTGAAAAAGCTCCTGTATCGGGCACTTGCAATGACTCTGAAAACATTGGTAAGGCCGGAGCCTCTTTTTGTAACATCAATATGCTTTTGAGAGCAGAAAAGTCTTCATAGTTTTGTCCCCCTACCGTTTTTTGTTGACTGGTATAAGCCGGCAAACGCAAGGTTAATTCTAACGGTTCGTTTGCTAAATTTTTTACTTCAAACGTTTGGGCGGAGCAGAAAAAAATACTGCTCAAAAGCATTGCGAATAATACGTAATTTTTTTTCATCTATTTTAAAAACTGAATGGTTCATTTTAAAGCACTTACAAATATATTTAAAAGAATGATACGTTTGACGTGGATTGGTGATTTAATAAAAAGTAAAAAGCCTTCGGTGAGGAAGGCTTTATTATCATTCAATTAAAAATATTTATCTTTTCTCCACGGGAACAAAATCGCGTAACGGAGAACCTACATACACTTGTCTTGGTCTTCCGATTGGTTCTTTGTTCACTCGCATTTCTTTCCATTGAGCAATCCAGCCCGGTAAACGGCCGATGGCAAACATTACGGTGAACATTTCGGTTGGAATACCTAACGTTAATACTTTAAAAGTAAACTTTTATTTTAATCTTTAAGTGGTTCATAATTGTTGCTTTTTGTTTTCTATAAAAAAGCTCCTTGATAAAAGGAGCCTTTGTAATATTTTAATAATGTAATTATTTTTTAATAAACTTTTCTGAGTAAATTTGACCATTTCCAATTACTGTACTAACTATATATACTCCTTTAGCATAATTAGAAATATCAATTTCATAATAGTCCTTTTCATTTGAATTATCTTGGTGTAATGTTTTTCCGTCTAGAGAAACAATGGTTAAGTTATTTGCATACATATCAATCAAAGATATTTTTAAAATATCATTTTGTGAATAAAGTTTTAAAATCGAAGGTTTGGTTAAATTAACAAAAGCTTCATTTTCAGCAATTACCTCTTTTTCAATTGGTTTAGTATTTCTGTATGTAAAATCCTCTGAACATCCTTGAGGATAAGCTGCAAATTGAGACCCAAATAACGCCTCGAAACCTGGAGTTAACTCCACAAAATTTTCAGCATGATAAACTACTCCATTTTGGAAAACATTGTCACCAATTCCTATAATATTTGAGGCTATAATAAAATCTGATCTTTCAAGATGTCTAACCGCTAAAGGATTTGTTAAAAATACAAAAGGAGAAAGATTTGTAACATCTTCGTTTGGTGATGATAAAATAGCATTAGGCAAACAACAATCAACAACAGTAACAGTCATACTAATTGGACATTGAATTGGTTGACCAGCATTAGGCGTAAAAGTATAGGTTAGATCTCCAATAGTATTAGTATTGATAAAACTTGGACTCCAAGTTCCAACAATATTATTTCCAACAACAGGAAATAATGGTGGAGTACTACTTAAACATATTGTATTTGTATCATTAATAGATGGTGAAAGTAAAACTTGCATTGAATATCCTAAATATGCATGAGTTAACCCACCTGTTGTTTGATAATTTATTCTGAATGAAGATACTGGTGAGTCAGAGCAAAACCATGAAGCAGGAGAATTAAAATTTTCCATTGTTGCCTGTGCTCCACCCAAAAAAACATTAGTATTAATTCCGTTGGGAGCAGGATTATTTGTAAAATTTATACCATTGAAAAAGAAAGAATCATTCCACCAATTTTGCCTATCAATGTCATGCATATTATATCTCGTTACATATACTGGTTGAGAAAAATTAAAAACCAAATCTCTTGAGTTACCATCATTATTAGGTCCAAAAGTGCCAAACACTTGATTAGTTTCACTAACTACTAAATTTTGTGTATCACCAGGAGAATTAAACTCTATTGGGTTGTTCCCATTTACACCAGCTAATTGAATACCATCTACATTTATTGTTTGACCTCCAATTATTACAGAGCCTGATATTTGAGTTCCAGTTTGTACCGGATTCCAAGTAACATATTGCTGGGAATAACTTTTTGAAATACACAAAAATATCATTATTAAATATAAGTTCTTCATAATTAAAAATTTAAGTTAAACTTACATTATTTTTTATCCATTAAAACTTTTACTAAAGCTTTCAACTCTTCAATCTCTTTATTTTGTTGAATAACGTATAGAGTTAACTCCTCAATTTTACCCATTTGTTTGGCTTGCATTTCGCCTAAATCTAGACCGTTTTCAACTAGTTCTTGAGCAGATTCAATACCGGGTAAATGTTTGTTTTCTTTAATGTAAGCTTCAACATCTTTTAGAGATTGTAATTTATAATCATCTGCGAAAACGTAATCGGCCCAGTTTGTATCAGGATTTCTTAATGCTACTTTCACTTTTTCGGTTAAAATTCCTCCTTCAACGTATAATTTATAGTTTCCAGTTGTTGTTGGATAACTTGGAGTGTCTCCAATATATATTTTACCGTGTGTTGGACTATTTGATGTGTTAAAATGTAAATTGAAATCTGCCATATCCATGGTTCTATCAGCGGTTAATGTTCCATTATGTGTGTATATATTTTCATAATCAGAACTAATTGTATAATTTGTTCCTGTGAGATTTACAGAAATATTATCTCCAGCTGTTATAGTATTTCCAATACCTCCTCCTGTGCCAACTTGATCTTGTACAAGAATAACATCTCCATTTGCATTTACTGACAATACTTTACCATTACCTAGAATAGCAGTACTAGCACTATTTATCATTCTAAAACGAAGACCGGCAGTATTAGCCACACCTCCTCCACCAATTTCAAGACGGTTTACGGGAGAAATATTATTTCCTAAACCGATACCTGTGTAGCCATCTTCATTTATGTAAATTCTATGAAATCCACCAGATGCTACAATAACTCTATTACTAAATGTTGTATTTGCAGGTAAACCAACACTTCCAATAAATACATTACCACTTCCACTTACAAGATTATTTCCAGAATTCATGCCTAAGGCTAAATTGTTACTTCCTCCAACTAAACTAAACAATGCTCTATATCCAATTGTATTATTATTGTTTCCTGAATTTATATTATGTAAAGTTTGAAATCCAATGGTATTATTATATTCTCCTGAATTTAAATTTAATGATGCTTGGTATCCTAAAACAGTATTACCTGAGCCTGAAACTAAATAATTTAAAGATTGTGAACCCATTGCAATATTATTATTTCCAAAAGATTCAAAATCAGATGATGGTGGATTATTATTAGTTCCAACTCCACTTAAAGCTCTTAACCCAATAGCAATATTATTGCTACCAGTTTTATTGTATGATAAACTTTTAAATCCCAACGCAATATTATTAATACCGCTAATACATTCAAACATCGATTGTCTTCCAATAGCAATATTATGATTTCCACTAGTGCTTTTTTGTAGAGCTTGACTACCAATAGCAGTATTGTTATCTCCAACACTATTACTATTCAAAGCAGAATTTCCTATAGCCGTATTCTGTGAACCTGCATTAATTGGATGAGCATTTTGACCAAGTGTTGTATTAGTGTTTGAAAGTTGTGCAAACCCAATAAATTGTCCAAACAAAATGCAAATAACACCAGCTACTAATAATTTAATTTTTTTCATAATATATTGATTTAAAAGTTAATAATTAAAAGTAAGAAATATTTTAACTTAAACCTTTAACGAAACATTAAATATTTATTAACAAAAAAAGCCTTACTATATGTAAGGCTAATCAACTTATTAACAATATTTTATATAACTTATCTCTTCTCCACCGGAACAAAAGCTCTCAAAGGACAACCACATAAACTTGATAAAGTATAAAAATGTTAATTCTTAATTTTTAATAGTTTGATTAAACTATTTTTTACTTAATCTACTTGTTTTGTTAAACTTACATTGTAATAAAAAAGAAGAATCCGCTTAGCTTGAATTTTAGTATACAATTTAAACCCTGCTTTTTCAATCCCACGTATTGAACTTAAATTATCAGAATTAACAATGATAAAAACTTCATTATCTTCTTTTAAAACCTCATTAGCAATATAATTAATTACATACGGGTAAATGGATTTTCCTTTATATTTAGGTATTGTGACACAATCTCCTATAGTTGGTCCTTTTCTATGAATTAATTTGAGAATATTTAATTTTTTAAACAGAAAACTTTTGTGAATGCAAATCGAATCAACCGTAATTGAATATTTTGTTTTATTAGCATCTATTATTTGTTTATCAATTTGATAATCTAGGGAAGGAAAAGAAGTTACGAAATCAGGTGTCATGTAATAAATTAAGACATCAATTTTTTTAACTTTTAAATAGGGTTTGATCTTTTTAATCATTATCTTTTTATTCGATTTAATAGTTTAGAAATTAGCTTTTTATTATTTTTTAATTTCTTTTCAAAAAATAAATATAACTTAAAGTGAGTTGGTTTTAGAACCCAATGGTATTTTGAATTTTCAAAATAAATTTGACTATCCGCATAACTATTTTTTAAATCAACCACCCCTTTTGAACCACCTAAAGAGATGTTATAACCTCTTAATTTTTCAGAAAAAGATAATTTAATTGCCTGCCAATGTAAAAAATGACCGGCTAAAAAATCTGGTTTTTGTTTCTTAGTTCCCCCTAAAATATAAGTATAATAATTTCCTGCTTTAACAATAAGTGCGGCCCCTTTAATATCATTTTCGTAAAAAGCTCCTAAAAACTTAGCCTTTTTATTTTCAATCATGGAAAGTAAAGTCTCTTTAAAAGAACTCCACTCACGTAGCGAATAATTATGATTTTTTGCGTTTTCCAAGCATAAATTATAGGCTAGCTTAACCTCAACTTCCGACTCTAAAAATCGTAGCTCAAGTTGTTTTCTTTCTGAACTTCTAATATATCTTCTCACTGATGCTCTAAAACTTGAAAGTAAATCTTCTTCATTCGCAAAATTATTTACAGTTTTCCAATTTAAACCGTTTGATGAATAAACATATTTAAATAAATGCCCCTTTTGTACATTATTTAAAATAGGAAGTGATGGTAATTCTCTAAAAACGTGCTCGTTTCCATCGGCATTTTCTGGGATTGTAATGTGACAATAGCTCGATTTATAAAATTTAGCTCTTTCAATTACTTTCTCGATTAATCCATTCACTTTACTTTCATAACCATCAGAAACAATGGGACCAAAAGGAACTATATAAAACTTAAAAAAAAGAGCTTTTGCAATTACCGCAGAAAATCCCCCAATAATTTTGTCGTTTTCAACTAAAAGGCCAATTTCAAAATCAAAGCCATAGGATTTAAATGCTTTATTCCAATCTGAAAGTAACAGATGTGATGCTCTATTTTCGTTTTGCACAAAGTCATCCCATTTAGCTAACCAAACATTATCTTTAGAAAAAATAATTTCCATTAATTCACTATTCTATGTATTAAATCTATTGAGTTTGCTACGACAATCTTTCCATCTGAATCAACATCTAACTCTGTTCTTTCAAATTTAATTAAATAATCTACCAATTCTACTAGAGTTGGATTCCAAATTTCATTTTTTGCTATCTTTTCTCCTAAATTGGCAAAATTTTGAGCTACTTCATCATCAACTTGATTAGGTTTTTTAAAAATTCTTCCTGTATGAAATTTCATCGGGACAGCAAAATAAGTATGTGCGATGAATATTCCTTTCTCATCTATAAGTTTAAGAATATTTTCTTTTTGTAATGCTTTTTTAAAATCAACCATTTCTAATGTTTGAAAAATATAAAACTCATTATCAAGAATCTTATGTTTAAAAAAAAGTGGAGAATAATTTGCCAATTTATATGGTTTATTTTTATTAGACTTCCAAAATAAAAAAACTTTTAAAATAGGAATCAACAAACTAAAAACACAATTAATAAAAGTAAAAAAGGACTTTACATTTCGTTGATAAAAAAAACGTTTAAAACTACCGGCTGTTTTTCCATATTTAAGAATTAATTCTCTGTCAGCGTAAAAATGAAATATAATATTCTTTATCATCATTGCGAGTTTATCTTTAAAAGGATGATTTAGAATTCCTTTATAAAAACTGCTTAATGTAAAGTCGTTTCTGTTTAACTGATTGATTACACCTATTGTGGAGGTTCCCGAATCGATGTAATTCCAGAGAATATTGATGTTTTTACTCTTTAAATTTGTTGAAAACTCATTCACATCGATATTATTATTTTGATAAAGAGTAAAATTATAAGGTTGATATCCATGATCTATCCAAGTTGCGATGTGATCAAAAGGAGGCTTGAAATTAAAAAAATCTGCCAAACTGTCATCAATTGGTTTTAACGACTGTGATAAGGAATGGTATGCCAACTCGTGTCCGTCCTTTTTCCACTGCAATAATTCTTCTGAATCATTTTCATAAGAGGCATTGTCAGCTCTTTTGGAAAAGTGATTTAAAAAAAAACCTTTTGTAACTTTTATATTTCTTTCTTTGAAGAATACCCTTTGCAATTGAATACTTTCGAGTGTGTCAAAATCACAATGATCTGTAAAAGTTGCTATGGCTGTAAATGGAATTTTGGATCTACTGAATTCGATCGCATTATGTTGTGAAAATAGTAAAGTGGGCTGAATAAAAAAATCGAAAGAATTATTTGCTTGAATAATTTTTTTTGCGTTTTCTTTACCTGTATATTGAGTAATTGGATTGGAATCTTGGGGATTGAATCGCCAAAAAAGTGTTTTTGGATGTGTTGGGTTGATTTCCCACATGCCATAATTAATATTGGGTTGAACAAAAAAGCCATTGTCTAATTTGATAATCTTAGGGCAAAACTCATTTGCAATTCTTTCTTTGTCACAGCTGACCCATTTGTAATCATTATTTCGGAACGAAATTATAGGGATTTTAAATACAATTTCTAAATCAAAGCTTTGTAACTCAGAAGGGTTGAATTCAGAAAAATCAAAAAAAAACTTATTAAAGGTAATTTCCCTTTGAAAAGATTTCTTTTTTCCGGATATTGATTGTATAGAAATAGATTCTATCATTTAAAGAAAATAATTTTAGTGTATAAAAATACATTTAATTAGTCAAAAAAAATAAAAAACAATTTTTAATTAAAAATAAAACCCTTCATTGTAGGAAGGCTTTTATTAAATGAATTTTTAATTAGTTTTTAATTAGTTTTTGCGAACTAAGCTTACCTTTTTCATCTACAACGTTCACTAAGTAAACACCATCAGCAAAACCACTCACATCAACTTGAAGTGAATTGGTTTTACCATTTTCTTTGTCATAAACCACTCTACCTTCTAATGATACAATGGTTACTTTTGTAAACTTATTGTTTGCTTGTATATCAATTGTATTAGAGGAAGGGTTTGGATAAATGGTAATATTTTTCAACGATTGATTTATCTGCGTTGTCGTATCTATATCCTTTGATTGCTTAGATATTGCCGGACGATATTGAAAGTCATTGGAACAACCTTCAATGTAAGCGGAAAATTGTGAGTTATCACTTGTTTCAAAACCCGGAATTAATTCAACGAAATCCCCAGCATGATAAACTACTCTTGTTGTGCTGTTAATTATCTCGTTAGAAGCTATAATCCAATTATTTCTCTCCTGATTAAGTGATGAAGTGATTTGATTGGAAGTAGTTAGTGTTCTAATACAATTCTGTGATTGAACCCATTGAGGTAAACCTAATGAAAGTATAGGATTTTGAGAACCAACATTGATTGGAGAGTAAACAAATTGTGCTGTTAAATTGTTAGGATTATTTATGTGACCTATTGAATGACTTCCGTAATTAAAATATACAATACCATCTCTAGATCTTTGCAGAATACTTCCTGCTTCACTTATTTCCACTACCGGTTCACCTTGAACCCACTCCCAAACTCGTGTAATAGGGTTAAAAACCAGTAATAATTCTGATGAAGATGACACCGCATGATCTAACCATAATTCGTGAACTACTTGTCCATTTGGGGAATATTCTGCACCTCCTAATAATCCTACAGAATTAGTTGGTACTTGTAATTGGAAAAAATTAAAAATATCTCCATTTAAATCATCAAATTCTGCTGTAAAAAGTACCCCAGCTTCGGGGAAATTATTTGGGAGAAGTGATTGAGAATAACCTATTAAAAGAGCATCATTATTCGGGGATATTTTTAATGGACCATTAGCACTTGAAAAAACCGAACCATTTGGTTGAATATAACTAATGTTATTTAATGGTGAATTAAATGTATTCACTAAAGTAAATCCATTTTCACCACCATCTACCAAATAAACAAAAATTTGAGTTCCTACCTCAGCTATTAACCAATAATCTATCCCGTTTGCATGAGCCGCGGAGGTAATCTTACCATAATTAATTGGTCTATCTTCATCGATTGGAATATTGTTATTATCTCTTAAATGAGTATTTCTATTTGCTAGAATTACCTCTCCAATTCCATTTGACATATCAACCTCGGAATAAATTAAACCGACATTCGGACCGTAAGTATTTAACTGTCCTGATGAAATTGATACAATATAATACCTATTAATATCTAATGGATTGGGAATGATAACAATATTTTGCGTATAATCTCCTCCTTGAAATAATAGTCCTACACCATTTTGTACCAAGTCATTATTACCATTCCATACTGAGTGTCCATCTGTATAAAATAATAAATTCCCATCACGATCTGAAACAGAGGCTGTTGAAGACGAATTATTACTTTCGATATTTGTAGTAATAGGTGATACAACATAAGGTCCATTACCTGAAAAATTCAAACCTCCTCTATCAAAAAGTGACCAATTTGCATTTTGTAAATCATTTTGCGAATTAACATTAAAGAATAATAGGCAAAAGAATAGTTTATATAAGTTCTTCATAATTAAATAGTTTAGTTAAACTTATATTATTTTTTATCCATTAAAACTTTCACCAAAGCTTTCAACTCCTCAATATCCTTACTTTGTTGTTCTAATTTTTTATCTTGTTCGATAATATACAAAGTTAACTCCTCAATTTTACCCATTTGTTTGGCTTGCATTTCGGCTAAATCAAGACCGTTTTCAACTAGTTCTTGAGCAGATTCAATACTTGGTAAATGTTTGTGTGCTTTAATGTAAGCTTCGACTTCTTTGAGTGATTTTAACTGGTAATCATCAGCGAAAACATAATCTGCCCAGTTTGCAGTGCTTCTTAATGCTACTTTAATTCTTTCTGTTAATACACCTCCCTCTACATATAATCTAAAATCTCTTGTATTAGCAGGATCAATACCTTCAAATATAGGAAAATTTGTACCTGCGACACCAGTAGTAAAAGCTGTTGAATTTCCGATATAGATTCTACCACCAGTAGTAGTAGTATTTCCACCAGTATTAAAAATCATAAAATTATTATCCATTGTAACAATTCTGTTTGAGGATAAAGTGCCATCGTGAGTATAAATATTTTCTGCGTTAATTTGATAGGGACTTGAAACAACACCTGTTCCAGTAACTTCTGTATTTAATCCATTTATAATTAAAGTAGATCCGCCAGAACCTTGATCTGTTGTCAATATCACATCACCATTTTCATTTACTGTTAACACTCTTCCGTTTGTAGGTCTTGGCGTACTATTACTATTAATCATTCTAAAACGAAGACCAGCTGTATTAGAGATTCCTCCAGCACCAATTTCTAATCGATTTTGAGGTATCTGATGATTTCCTAAACTAATACCAGTATAACCATTTCCATCAATATATATTCTTTGAGCACCGAATCCGCCGTTGTTTGCTCCTCCTGTTGCAATAATAATTCTGTTACTGAAAGTTGTTTGATTTGGATCTACCTGCACTGAACCTATAAAAACATTGTTATTACCTGAAATGAAATTTTCTGCACTTTTACATCCTAAAGCAACATTATTACTTCCATTATCTAAATTATTAAATGCTCTGCTACCAAAGGAAACATTAAAACTACCTGAAGTCAATAAATTTAAACTCTGACTCCCAATACCAATGTTATTTGAGCCATTATTTTGATGTGTGGGTGATATTTTTTGATTATTAGTCCCAATACCGCTAAAAGATCTATGACCAATTGCAATATTATCAGTACCTCTATTACTATAAAGAGAATATTTGCCAACCGCTACATTAGTTTCTCCAGAATTATTTTCTCTTAACGCTTGTGACCCAATGGCAACATTATATCCCCCATTAAGATTAAATTGCATAGTATTATCGCCAATGGAAACATTGCCGTCACCAACATTATTATCTTTTAGAGAATTTCTACCTAAAGATACATTTCTTGACCCAGTGGTATTAGAAAATAAACAATTAACACCAATTCCTATATTATAAAATCCTGAAGAATTTTTATGTAAAGCTGAATCACCAACTGCTACATTTTCATTGCTATCATTATTCGTACTGAACAATGCACTTCTACCAAATGCCGTATTAAGTTGCCCATAATTATTTGGGTTTGCATTTACACCATAAGTAGTATTTTGTCCGTAATTGTAATTTAGAAAAATACAAAAAAATAAAACTAGATAAGACTTTGATTTCATAATATATTGATTTAAAAGTTAATACTTAAAAGTAAGAAATATATTAACGAAAACCTTTAACGAAACATTAAATATTTATTAACAAAAAAAGCCTTACTATATGTAAGGCTAATCAACTTATTAACAATATTTTATATAACTTATCTCTTCTCAACCGGAACAAATGCTCTTAACGGCGAACCAACATAAACCTGACGTGGTCTTCCGATTGGTTCTTTGTTCACTCGCATTTCTTTCCATTGTGCAATCCAACCCGGTAAACGACCGATGGCAAACATAACGGTAAACATTTCAGATGGAATGCCTAACGCACGGTAAATAATTCCGGAATAGAAATCAACGTTGGGATATAAGTTTCTTGATTTAAAGTAGTCATCTTCTAACGCTACTTTTTCTAATTTTTTAGCGATGTCTAACAATGGATCATCAATGCCTAATGAATTTAAAACATCATCGGCCGCTTTTTTGATGATTTTGGCTCTTGGATCAAAGTTTTTATAAACCCTGTGACCAAATCCCATCAAGCGGAAGGCGTCGTCTTTGTCTTTTGCTTTTAATACATATTTATCTACATCACCACCATTTTTGTGAATTTCTTCCAACATTTCCAAAACGGCTTGATTAGCTCCACCGTGAAGCGGTCCCCAAAGGGCTGAAACGCCCGCAGCAATCGATGCAAACAAACCGGCATGCGAAGAACCTACGATTCTCACAGTTGAAGTAGAACAATTTTGTTCATGATCCGCATGCAAAATGAATAATTTATCTAAAGCATTGACAACCGTTTGGTCAATTTTATAAGGACCGGTTGGCAATTCATACATCAAATGCATAAAATTTTCTACATAGCCTTTGGTGTTATCGTAGTAATTTAACGGATAGCCCATTGATTTACGGTACGTCCAAGTGGCAATTACTAAAAATTTACCCATGGTTTTACAAACTGCTTCATACATTTCCTTCTCATTGTGTGGATTAACCGACTTTGGATTAAAAGCGGTTAACGCACTGGTCAAAGAAGCCAACACACCCATTGGATGAGCTGTTTTTGGGAAACCGTCGATGATGTTTTTCATCTCTTCGTTCACCAACGTATATTTGCGAATATCGTTTTCGAATTTTTCTAATTGTGCTTTAGTTGGTAATTCCCCAAAGATCAACAAATAGGAAACTTCAAGGAAGTCAGCTTTTTCAGCTAATTCTTCGATTGAATACCCACGGTAGCGAAGAATTCCTTCCTCACCATCTAAAAAGGTAATTTCACTTTTGCAAGAACCGGAGTTTTTATAACCCGGGTCAAGCGTAATCGCACCGGTTAAAGCACGTAATTGTTCGATGTCGATAGCAGCTTCATTTTCACTTCCTACGATTACAGGAAACTCATACTCCTTGCCATCAAATTTTAATATTGCAGTTTTTGACATGATTTTATAAAAAATTAATAGGTATACATTTTGTTTGTTGCGAAATTACGAAATAAAGTAGGATTGTTAAAATTTTATTCGAAACGATTTCGTTAAATTTAGTATAAATATTGCTAATTTCCTATATACAGGCTAAAAATAAAAAAACTCACGCATATAAATACGTGAGTTTTCGAAAAAAAATGTTCTATTATGTACTTATTCATAAATAAATTGCACCGTCATTGTTTCAAATACATTCGGGAAATTTTGTGCGTCAAAATAAGCCTGAGAAACGATTGAGACAGGATAATCGGCAGAATTATAGGTTATGGTATTACTAGTGTAACTGGAATTGTTTTCAGTAATAGTGATAATGTTTCTGGTATTTCCATGTAATTCAAAATCACCTTGAATAGAATAAGCTATTTCAGAATAACCTGTTACATTTTTAAACGGACTATTTTTTGCATCATAAGTGTAGGTGTAAGTTAGACCACCGGTTTGAACGATTGAGCTAATTTCATTATTTTGAATAGTTAATGTACTAGTAAAACCCGTTGTCTGAGAATTGCCTATTGCACCCGTAATAGTGGTTTTAGTGATAGTATTATTGTCATTATACACAAACAAACTTTTATCTTCGAAATCATCTATTAAATCTTGGTATTTATGCTCAACCAATCTTCCTTCAGAATCATAGGCAAATAAATCTTGATCTTCTACTTCTCCTTCAAAAACATATTCAATTTTTGTGATTAAGTCTCCGCTGTAGTAGTACTTTTCAATGGTTCCATCATCATAAACCCCTTGCACCAATTTAGTTCCGTTGTAAGTAAAGGTTATTTCTTCATTAAAACCACCTTCCTCTTGATAGATGACTTTTTTAACTAAAATATCCGAGCTTGGGTTTGGCGTAGAATCGTCATCACTTGAACAGGATGAAAAACCTACAAGTAAAATTGTACTTAAAAAGAAGATTGTTTTTTTCATTTTTGTATTTATTTGGTTATTGAATTTTATATTCTGTTTCCAGCATTGGATTAGTTTTGCAATAGTAAGAATTTTAATTCCGTTTTCAACTACTAAAGGTTGATTTTTAAACAAATTCACTAGTTGTCATGAACAAAAAAACTCATGCATAAAAATACATGAGTTTTCTAACTAA
Source organism: Flavobacterium lacus (assembly GCF_003268815.1). Lineage (GTDB taxonomy): Bacteria > Bacteroidota > Bacteroidia > Flavobacteriales > Flavobacteriaceae > Flavobacterium > Flavobacterium lacus. Next base: position 122,200 of record NZ_QLSV01000011.1, read on the forward strand.
AATTAATTTAAACCACTTATTCTTTAATCAATTTTTCAACTTTACTTCCTTTGTCGGTATTGATTTTTATAAAATACATCCCATTAGCTCTTTCTGCTAAATTTAATTCGGATGTAACACTGTTTACTAATTTCGTTTGCAACAATCTTCCTTGAACATCATACAATTCAATGGTTTTGATTGTGGAGTTATCTTTGATGGTAATATTGACAACATCTTTCACCGGATTGGGGTAGATGAATATCAAATTATCCAAAATCGGATTGACCACACTCAATGCTTCAAATAACGTTTCTGCTTCGTTGGTTTCGATAGGGAAATTATAATCGAAATAGATGTTTGCTTTTTTCTCTACATAATCACCCACTTGCAACGTTTGATTGGTTTTCATTTTTAATAAGATATTGCCATGACCGCCCGACTCCAATTGAATATTTTCAAAAATGAATTCTAATTTATTCCCACTCATGCGAGCATAAGCTCCATGGGATGTAGATAACAACTGTAACGAATTACTATCAAATTGATTTGGGTCGATTTCTACTTTTACTACTACATTTTCAGCCGGAGCTGTTCCTGTATTTTCAAAGCGGACCAGATAATGTAAAAAATTTCCAATTTCTGAGGGAGGAACAATATCGCCTTGCAAACAATTAATGTCGTTTGGATCATAGGAGCCTACCACGGTTTGGTTTAAAACAAAGGTATTGTCTTGCACGATTTCATCTCCTGATTGCGGAAGAATAACTGCTGTAAAAGTTAACTCATCATCAATATTAACCGGATTTTCAGGATCTGTTGGTGGATTAATGGCCATGGTTACAACTATACTTCTGGATTCAAACGGTAGTAAATTAACATAATCCCATTGCATCCCGCCAGGCCCTTGTGATGAGGGTGCAACCGATGTTGATACCAATTGCATCAAATTTTGATTGTAGAAAAAATTAACCCCATATTGTTGTGAAAGTATTTGATTTCCTTTGTTTTTGTAAACTAGTAAATATTCTGCTTCAAATCCTGGACGAGCCGGAGTGACCGGTGCGATAATTATTTCTAAATCAGGATGAATGCCATTTGCCGTGATACAAAAATCTAATGTGGCTGTTGAATTATCAATTTCTTCAATAATAGCAATTCCCGGTTCGGGAGACACGGTGAAGTAAGAAGGATTTTCTAGGACCGGAATTAAAGCGTATTGACCTTCTGTAGCAGTATAAAGATTATACACGCCGTTATTATTTGTAAAAACAGAGGAATTGGTGGTTACGGCATCAACATCTACAGCTAATCTGAAAAAAGGAATGGAAATGTCGTTTTCATCGCAACCGTTATCATTTGAATCAAAATGAACGTTGCCTGAGATTATGTTGTAATCCCCTCCTGGGATAAAACTACAGTAAGAATTAATATTAACCATTTGACTATTTGCCGAATAATAAGCTATAACTTCATTTATTTTACTAATGTTTACTTCATCTGAACAAATAAATGTTAAATTTGGACACGATGAAATTTTTATAGGATAGGAATATGAATTTCCAACTGCACCATACCACGTTCTTCCACATTTAAGATTTATATATGTTAAATTCTGAGCATTGTATACTTGAAAATCAGTTAGATTTGTTGCACTTGATAAATCGATTGTATTCATATTAGTATTCCAAAATAAAACTGAGGTTAAATTTGTTAAACTACTAAAATTTATAATTTCTTGTTCAGTATCGAATAAACTTAAGGTCCGTAAATTGGTACAGTTTTCTATTTGAATAGGTGTCGAAAGTGGACCACAAGAAAGATACAATGGATTTACATTTGAAAAATCCAAATCTGGAATTAAATTATTATCACATCTGAGATGAATTAAATTTGAGGAAAAAGATGCTAAATCAAGGCTGGTTATTTGGTTTTGTGAAATATTTAGATTTATCATTTCCTCCGGATATCCAAAATTCAAAGAAGTAATTTGATTGTTACTACAATTCAAAGTCTTTAAGTGAAAGGGAGAAATATCTAATTCAGTTAACTGATTATAACTGCAATGAAGTTCATATAAATTTACTAAATTATTGATATTTAAAGAAGATAAATTATTTCCAGAGCATTTTAATATATCAATATTTTGACCGAGTGAATTAAAATCAAAATCCTCCAAATTATTAAATGAACAATCTAAAACTCGAAGAAAGTTATTTATTAATGGTGTAATATTTAAAGTTGTTAATAAATTAGAAGAACAATTTAAATTTGATACATTAGTAAAAGCTTCTATACCGATTAAACTAGATATCTTTTGACTATCAGGAGATGAAGAATTTAAATTTAATGCTATAACATTTAAAGCTTCACTAATTTGAATTTCACCATCTGAATTAATGTCGATAGTTCCGTAGCCTCCAAAACCTCCTAAAAAAGTGAAAGCAATTTGATTTGATGGACTTGCCGACAATAAACGGCTTTTAAAATTTGAATCCGGTATATAGACAATTGTACTGGAATCGAAAACTCTAATTTTAAAATCTATAATTTGATAACAATTTGTATTTGTATTTTGAACTCTTGTCCAAATCGTTTGTGGATTTGATAAATTTTGATATGCTGTAGGATTTAATATTTGATTTGAATTATTTTGGGCATCTAAAATATTAGTATAATAGGTTAATTCAAGATCAGTTTGAGAGCCAATTATATTGTTTTCTTGGGAAGTTAAATCAAAAGTCATTATGCCGTCAAAAGGATTTTCATATCCACGCAATTCAGGCGGAGAACTCAGTACAGGTACTCCCGTAGGTGCTGAAATAGCAACAGAATAAATTTCACTAAAACAATTTGGAGGTGTTAAAATTTGATAGGTGTAATTCCCAGGTGGAATATTTGAAATCGTATGAGTTGGTGTATTATAAGATTGGAGACTATTAGAACCATTTATCCTCAAATACCAATTACCAGCAGGTAATCCTGAAAAAAATACACTACTTTCAGTATTACAAGTAGGCTGAGTAACATTTAAAGAAACATCAGGTTTAGTCCTTACAATTAAGTCCAAACTTGTTATTTGAAATACTGTTGGATCCAAATTGTCAATTACTTTAATGTAAATAGTTGTGCTTGATGATGAGTAAGGAGTGCTTATTTGAATAGTAAGTTCAGAATCAGAATAATATTCAATAATATAATTATTTGGATTTAAAGTCCCGAAAATTTCAGTATTCTTAAATGGTAAATAAAATAATGCAACATTGCTATTTGGTATAGACTCACAAACATTATAGGGTGTAGGATTATTAATTCCAATCTGAGCAGTAGCAACACCGGATAAAAACAAGAGTAAGTATAAAAATTTTTTCATAATGTTCAATTTATTTACAAAGTTAATTTTGTATTTTGATTTTATTTTTAACAATTGAGTATTCAATCGCTTTCACTTAGAATTCGCTACATCATCTTCAACAATTCCTGTAACCGTTCTTTTTTTCGTTGTGATATTGGCAAATTGCTATTGTCAGCCATCACCACATAACCGCCATCCTTTTTAATATACGATTTTAAATACGCCAAATTGATTAAATGCGATTGATGAATGCGTTCAAAACCATGTTCCGTTAACAAATCTTCATATTCTTTTAATGTTTTGGAAATCAAAATCGGTTTATTGTTTTTGATGTAAAACTTGGTGTAATTGTCTTCGCTTTCACATCGGATGATATCGCTGATTTCAAATAAATGAATGCCGTCTGAAGTTGAAAGTGCAATACGTTTGAAATGATCTACTTTTTTACGAATGTTTTCCAACAGCAAATCAATGTGAGCATAATTATCACTTTTAGACAAAACCGCTTTAATCTTTTGAATCACTTTTTGCAATTCATCCGGGTCAACCGGTTTCAATAAAAAATCCAATGCACTAAAGCGAAAGGCTTTGATGGCATATTGTTCGTGAGCGGTGATAAACACCACTTGTGAAGTGATTTTTCCATTCAGCTCAGCTATTTTTTCCAATACATCAAAACCTGTTCCGTCGGTTAATTGAATGTCAAGAAACAAAACGTTTGGTTTCAAACGTTGAACCGCTTCTACACCGGTTAAAACACTATCCGCTTCACCGACTATCGAAATATCGGGTGCATACCGCGAAAGCATTTGCCGCATTCCGGCTCTTAAGTTGGCATCGTCGTCGATTAATAGAGCTGTTGTCATTTTTTTGTTTCAGGTTTCAGGTTTCAAGTTTCAGGTTTGCTTCGCCAGTCGCCATCTGGGCTCGTGTCAGGTTGAATCACAAACCGGTTATTTATTTTATATATTGAATAGGTAAATTCAGTACGACTTTTGTGCCTTGAATTTCGCCTAACTCATTTTTTATTTCTTTGATTTCCACGTTCGCTTTTTGAGCGGTGGACGCTTCCATCATTTCCAATCGCTTTTTGGTAATGTCCAAGGCCATCGATTTGTGAATCGCAACGAGGTTTTCTTTCATTTCTTTGGATTTATCAAACCCAATTCCGTCGTCTAAAATCGTGCAGACAAGATTGTCTTTATCGATGGAAAAGTATATGGAAATAGTCCCGTTTTCTTTTTTTGGAATCAAACCATGAATTATGGCATTTTCAACAAAAGGTTGCAAAAGTAATGGTGGAATTGCCATGTCATCTTCAATATCATTACTTTTTGATAGTTTAAATTCGAATACATTGTTAAAACGAAGTTGTTCTAATTCCAAGTAATTTTGTAAACTCTCCATTTCCTTATCGATTGGAATAAGTGATTCTTTAGAGTATTCCAAGGTCAATCGCATCAACTTGGAAAATTTTGATAAGTATTTGATGGCTGAATCCGTTCCGTTTTGCACAATAAAACTGGAGATGGAACCCAAACAATTGAATACAAAGTGCGGATTCATTTGCAGGTGTAAGGCTTTTTGCTCGTATTCTGCCAATTCTTTTTGTAGTATTAAATTTTTCTTTAACTGAATACGGTTGTAAATCAAAAAAGCAATTCCCATTAACAATAAAGCAAATAACCCGATAAAAATGGACTGCAATGTTTTTCTTTTGGACTGTTCAGAAAGAAGTAAGGCTCTCTTTTCGGCTTCTTTGTTCTTAATGGCTTCTTTCTTTTCAAACTCATAATTCATTTCGGCTTGCACACTTTTTCTAATATTTTCGTGATTAATCAAGCTGTCTTGTGCCGTTTTATATAATTTAAAATGGTTGAATGCTTCGGTAGGTTGATTGAGTTTTTCATAAATGGAACTCATTAATTTTTCGGCTAAGGCTGTTCCTTCCAATACATTGAGTTGCTCGGATAATTCGGCTGCTTTTTGGGCATATTGTAATGCTTCCTTCCAATTATTTTGCCCATAAAAATACTCGCCCATGAACAGATAGGTGTCAGATTTACCGAATTTATCCTCAATTAAATCGAACGTTTGAAGAGCTAAATTCCAACTCTCTATCGCTTTTGTTGGAGTTGACTTTTTCTGATAAAGCAATCCCAGATTATTATACAACTCCCCCAAACCCCGAGGATTTGGAAATTTTTCGAAATAGTGTTTTGCTTTCGAATAATAATCATCTGCTTCTTTGAGGTTATTCTGTTTTAAATGAAGATTTCCAATATTGGTTAAAGTAATGCCAACGGTTGGATCACCCACTTTTTCTTGAATTTTTTGAGCTTTACTAAAGTAATCCAACGCTTTGAAATCTTCTTTTTGCGCACGGTAGACAATGCCGATATTATTAAAAACACGTGCTAATTTTTCTTCTTCTTTTGTTTCTTCATAAAGGGTAACCGCTTTAAAATGGTATTGAAGAGCTTTGGCATAATTACTTTGTTCCGAAAAAACAACACCCATACTTCCATATACTCTCGCTAAACCGTTTTTAAGTTTGCGATTGTCTTTTACATTAACAGCCAATTCATTTTCATACACCACTTTGGCTTGCGAGAAAAAATCCAATGCTTCAGGATAATTTCCTGTAATTATTTTGGCAATTCCTAAATTGAGCAAGGCGGTGGCTTCTTCTTTTCTGTAGTTTATCTTTTTTGCTAATACTAATGCTTTTGAAGCATAATCCTTCATCAAAACCGGATTACTACTTTTGTAACAATCCGCAATTTCATTGAGAAGCTGCACTTTTTCAATATCGCTTTTAGATTTACTCAAGACATGCTTTAAACTATCTGCTGTTTTGCTTTGCGAAAAAGCAACTGTAAAACAACAGCAATACAAAAAGAATATAACGGACAACTTCTTCATAAACTTCATTTGAATAACAAATATAAGTTATCCTTTTAGAAGTTAATCGGTAAATGAGTAATTGCAGCGTTTGAATGAGAATCTGAAAAAACACCAAAAAAAAACCTCCGATTACTCGGAGATTTCTCTTAAGTTAACTCAGCACCTCAGTCCCTCAGCACCTCTGTTCTATTGTTTCACCACCCGCACCGTTCTCGTCTCATCCCCTTGCGTTACAATCACATTGTAAACACCCGATGGATAACGATCTCCAAACTGATAGTTGGTTACATCTTGTGCTTTTACCTCGGTTGCTTCTAAAAGTCTTCCCGTCATGTCATAAACCGTCAAGCGTACTAGTTCTGCGTTGGAAGTTTTCACATCAATAGCAAAACTGTTTGCAAATGGGTTTGGATAAGCAATCGCTTTGAACTCATTTACATTGGTTGCATCCATTCTTGAAACTGCATCCGGTCTTCCGGCTCCTGGAGTAATAATACTACAAGACTTACCGTAAGGTCCCCAAACACCATTCAAACGTATTGCTACTCTAACAGTGTAAGTTGTACCAGGTAGTAATCCGGTGAAGTTATTCAACGTTACTGTTCGCAAAAGTCTATCAAACGTCTGGCTATAAGGCTGACTTACGTTTTCTAACAAGAAACGGTACTGTTCAACACCTGGATAAGACTCTGCAAATAATGTTTCTGTGTTTGAAATCACTTGGTATTCATCACACTGAGCATCTTGCAAGCCAATCGTTGGGAATAACGGAGTAGTGATGTTACATACCGGACCATACGATAAGTATGTGCCATCTGTATTTCTAACCGCAACATCCACATTATACGTCGTGTTGAACTGGATGTTCGACAACGAACTCATTCTGAAATCTCTAATCGGACGATCAATTGTTTGTACATCAATTGGATTCAATGTATTCGTGATTCTAAAGCGGTAGCCGGTTGCAAACGGCACAATGTTAGCAATAATTGAGTTATTCAAATTACTCAACGTAGTGTTGCACTGCGAGGCCTGAACCTGCGTAATAGTATCCGGTGTGGAAACTGTACAGGGGGTTCCGTAGAACGGTTGCCATACGTTGTTAATTCGCACTGAAACTTCTATGGAATAGGTCGTGTTAAAGGCATAAGTAGTCAATTGTGTAAAACGGAAACCTCGTAACAATTGATCAATGGTTTGCACATCATTCGTTGCAGTATTGGTTACTCTAAAGCGGTAACCTTGAGCTCCCGGCACTAAAGCAGCATACACATAACTGTTTACAAATGGTAATGTCGTACCACACTGAGTAGGCAATACCACTGAAACAATTGGTGTACAGCCATTGTCAATAATACCATCACAATCGTTGTCTAAACCATCGTAGCAGATTTCTGTTGCTCCGGGGAAGATGGTGTTGTTATTGTCATTACAATCTCCGCCTACGGCTACGAAGCCTGAAGGTTGAGAACAAGCTAACGTAGTTACAGCATCATTACCAAAACCATCTCCATCAGCATCTGCATAATAAGTTATATTCTCACTTACAATTACCGCAACTTCAGTTTCATCTGTTTCAACTACTGTTGATCCATTGCAAAGTTGATAAGTTACTCTTGCTGTATAAGTTGTTGTTGTTGATGGACAAACTTCTATAGTGTCAGTTGTACCAATCATAGTACCGGCAGTTCCAGATCCCTCAAACCATTCTAAAGTTGTAATTGGTGCACCTGATGGAACAAAACGCCATGCCTCATTTGTAACGGTCCAGTCGGGACTTAACGAGTTTCTATTAGGAGCTACCACTGCTTGCGATCCTATACTGTTTTGAATCCCTACAACAGCATTACCTCCGTTCCAAGTTGGACAAACATTTTTTTCTTCTATATAAACCTCAATTACGTTTGAGCCTTCATAAAGCACCATCATTCCTGTATAGAGAATTGAATTACAATCGTTTGAATACATTGGTATGTCGTGCCATGAGGCAATTAATGCTCTACATCCGCTATCAAGATCAATTAGCTCCCATCCAACAGTACCACCTTTGGTAGGGTCAATATCATGATAAACGCCATAAATAGTATTGTTAAATAAAGCACCAACTGTACTTGGTAAATTATTTGCAAATTGCCATCCCGCATAACTACTTGCATTTGAAGTGTCGAAAGTTAATGTACCATTAGAACCTATTAAACATGAGTTATAGGTGTTTCCAAAAAAGCAGAATGAAAAAGGCAAAAAGATTTCTTCAGACCAAGAATCATCAATATTAGTACTCAAGGGGTTTTCTAAACATTCAAATTGATAAGGTGGTGCATAAACAATTGATTCAACAGTATAATTGGTCGTTTGCCCTAATTTTAAGTAATTTGCTTCCAATGTTGTACATGTGCTTGGAGCGTCACATGCTATTGGGTCTGGATTTGCACCACTTAGACCTAATCCTCCTGATGCTACAGATGGACAGCCTAAAGCAGAAGTCCCGACTCCATCACCGGCAGTGCAAGGAGCAGTCAAACAATTCACCTGAAAACTCACATCTCCTCCACTGCTATTTTGTGGATCAATCATAATGTAATAAGTTGTTCCTGCCGACATATAAAAGGTATAGCTCGTTTGAGCACCATTTAGTGCTTGAATGCATGTAAATCCTGTATTATTACAACCTGTTGAATCCGCTTTGTATTGATAATTAATTGTATTAAAAGAACTCAATTGTTGAATGGCAAAAGTTCCTGAAACAGTTGGAGTAAATGAATAAATTCTCTCTAAACCAGGTGTAGAATTTCCGCATGATGAATTTGGATATATACCTGTTCCAGATGCTATTATTACATCATTTACTGCTCCACACCCACTAATTACAGCGATAGAAGCACAAGGATCCGCAGGAGTAGTTACACAGACCGAAAATGAACCACGGTTACCGCTACTACTGCCATAACTGTACACTCTTATATAATATGTTACCCCAATCGTTAATCCTGTTACGGTTGCAACTTCAGGAGAACTTGATGCGGTTAAATCTTGACAAACAATGCTTGATAAAGAACCGCATGATCCATTGAATATTTGTAGAACAGCATCACTCAAAGTGTTTGGCGTTACTGTTACAGTATGCAATGTTGAAGTAGCCACAAAATTGAACCAAACATCATCATCAGCTGTCCCGCCACATCCACTTTGAGATTGTGTCGCAAATGCTGATGTGCCAATTGTAGATGTTGTACATGTTGAAGTTGGATTAACAGTTAATGCAAATGATGATGAACAATCATCATTATACGGTTCTGAAGTCAAAGAAACATTGTCAATTGCAGCTGGTGGTTGAGTACCTATGCTATTGTTGTTAACCCACTCAAAAATCAAACGGAAAGTTTGTCCGGCATAAACAGATGATAAATTAACAGAAGCACTTGCCCAAGAAGCTTGATTTTGATAATTTCCTACTAATATTGTTCCTATTGGAGCAGAACCTGATGCTACAATTACACTGCCATAGCTAGGTGTGAAAGAGGTTGGGGCAAGCCAAACTCTCATCAAATCAGTATTGGATTGACCTCTACCAATCCAACTAAAACTTAATTCAATAAGAGTATTTCCCGCAGGAATTGTTACATCTCTGTACAAATGAGTTCTTCTGGTTGCATCAATTGTATAAGTATGTGGTGGTGGAATAGCAGCAGTATTGTTAGATACATAAGCACATCTGGAACCTGAAAAACCTACTGTTGCACCGGTACTACAAACCCATTGGTTTTGAGATGAAGTTCCTGTTGTAGCAGTCCAGCCATTTGCTTCAAATGTAGCACCGCTCTCAAATCCGCCATTTGTAGCAGGATTAATGTGAACAGTTTGTCCATATGCATTGTTAACTGAGAGAAATATGACTACAAAAAGAATAAAATAAAAGTTTTTCATAACGATGATTTAATAATTAGTAATAATGACTTTGTAGGTTTTTTTAATCGTAGTTTGGGGTGGACAAAAACGGATTTTCTAAACAGTGATTTCTATTACTGATTTAAAAAAAGTAGTAACATTCGATAAAAAAACTACTTTTTAAGTTTTAAATCTTACCTATAGTTGATATCTCTAAACTCAGATTTACAAAAATAACTATTAATTTTTTCTTAAAAAATACCTATAAGTAGGTATTTTTTAAGAAAATTAATGAAAAATAAATGGAATTTTAATATATATTTACAATTCTAATCCAGCACTTTATGAAATTAAAGTTTTATGCAGAAATGCAGAAAATATGGCAGATGGCGGCAAATGATGGGATTCTGCGAGACGAGGTTTTTGAGCTGACTATGCACAAAAAGCTATTAGATATTTTTCATGTTGGCAACTTTTATTACTTCTTTTTCGACATTGCTAATCTTCAATTTAACTACTTAAGCCCGGAAATTAAAAATGTTTTAGGCTATGAGCCGGAAGATATGACACTTGACTTTTTTATGTCTAAAATTCATCCAGATGATCAAGCCACTTTCTTAAACTATGAAAGTTCTAACTTGAAGTTTTTTAGGAGCTTGCCTGCTGATAAGATAGTAAAATATAAAATTAGTTGCGATTATAGGGTAATTAATAGTAGCGGTGAATCGGTTAGATTATTACAGCAAGTTATCCCCGTTCAATTTGATGACGATAAAAACATTTTGATGACACTTATTGTTCATACAGACATCACTCATTTAAAGAAAAGTAATAAATCTACACTATCCTATATTGGATTAGAGGGAGAGCCTTCTTATATTGACGTCGATGTGGAAGAAGTTTTTAAAACTTCGCACGAAATTTTCACTAGGCGGGAAAAAGAAATTGTTGGATATTTGATTAACAGTTTCAACAGTGAAGAAATTGCACAAAAATTATTTATCAGCAAGCAAACGGTCACTTCGCATCGGAAAAATATATTAGCCAAAACCAATACCAAATCAACTATTGAACTTGTTGTTAAAGTTATTTCCGAAGGGTTGATTTAATTTCCATGAAGTAGCTACCATGTTAATAATTTAACATATATCGCAAAACAAAAAAACCTCCGATTGCTCGGAGGTTCTGGTTTTATTAACTCAGTACCTTTGAACCTCAGCACCTCTGTCCCTCAGTCCCTCAGCACCTCAGTCCCTCAGCACCTCTGTTCTATTGTTTCACCACTCGCACGGTTCTCGTTTCATTACCTTGTGTTACAATCACGTTGTAAACACCCGATGGATAACGATCACCAAACTGGTGGTTGGTTACATCTTGTGCTTTTACTTCTTTCACTTCCAATAATCTTCCGGCCATGTCATACACGGTCAAGCTTACTGGTTCTGTGTTGGAAGTTTTCACATCAATAGCAAAACTGTT
>NZ_QLSV01000012.1 GCF_003268815.1 Flavobacterium lacus
CACTATAATTGTAAACCAATTACAGGATTAAAAATGAACCGTAAACCAATACTAGGATTTAATTAAAAACTGTAAACTTTTTTTAGGACGATACAAAATTCACAACTGAAATACCATCTGATTTTGCTCCCTTGAGGGCCGGGGCAATCAAAATCACGAGAAGCAATGAAATCCCCTACTGAAATACAATCTGATTTTGCTCCAACCTAGGTAGGTCGAGGCAACAAAATCAAGACAAAAAACAAAATTTAATAAAATAAGTTAAAATACTACTTTTTTAGTAACACTATTTCCGTTTACATCCACAATTTGCACCAACACAATTTGATTCGCAAGGTTAAGGTCTTCAAACGTAGTCGTATGAGCATTAATCTTCTCGTTGGCAGCAATGAATCGACCACGAACATCAAACAAAGTTACTTTGTCTAATACCGTGTTCGAGGAAGCTAAAACCGTAATCGCTTGGTCCTTTTTCACGACAATAACATCTTGCAAATCGAAAGGATTGACACCCAATGTTTCGTTGGTAAAACGAAGAACAAAACGATCATCAAACGTTCCTTGTTCGGTCAAGAAAACATACGGTTCGGTTTTTAAATCATGAATAGTGTTTAACAATTTATCTTCCAAGTACACATTTTGCTCATCAAACAAACCATCAAACGTAGCGAGTTGAACTGTGTACATCCCCTGCGAAGAAGACTTGTAGCCTAACGGATGTAAATCCGTTACTTCAAAAGGCAAGGCTCGTCCTTGGATGGTTAACTTTTTATCGTTTAACACGGAATAGAAACTCACCGGGTTTCCGGCCTCGGTTACTTCGCCGTCGTATTTAAAATCATAATCATTAGTTGCTCCGGCTACATAACCCAACAATAATTGCTTAAAGCCGCCTTCATGGTTTGAAAGCTCCAGCCAAAGCCGATTTTTATTGGCTGTAGTTTGTGTCAGTGGCACACCACTCATTCTGAAAAACTGCATATTATTACCTAACAATCGCATGGAATTTCTAAAGATGGCGGTTCCGGTTCCGGCACATTTCATAAAAAACCCTTGTCCGGCCGCAATGGTTCCATCGGGAATGGTGTTGTTGATGCCCGAGTTGGTGGCCGACTGCGTGCCAACTCCACCGGTATAATTATACACCGCATAATCATTGGAGGTATATTGAAAATTAGTGATGGGTGTGTTGTGTGTCCAGAAATAAATCGTTCCACCTACCGCTCCGGCATTGGAAGGATCATCCATAAAATCATCGGCACTAATCGCACTAGGATACGGATTTCCGAGTAGGTTTCTATCGTTCAAGCCATTGACTACTATAGGAACCGTAATATCACCATTGTGTGGAACACCCACAAACTGGCCATTATAGATGGTTGGCGTTACCGCGTTAAAAGGGATTGATCCCGGTGCACGGATAATGTAACCGATTCCGGCTACAAAACTAGACGCTACGGAAACGTTTGACCAATTGTAAATAGCGGTATTCCATAAATAAAAACGTGCGGCATTCGTATTAGGTGAAAATGAACCAAACGTTTGATTCGCTACCGGCGAAGACCAATACGTATAATCATAGGTGACCATTGGCGTTGAATTTCTACGGTAGGTAATTGGTCCTGTATTAACGACATCGTTAATTTGAACTAAACTGGCGTTATTTTCAAAAATAAAATTAGTGGTAGCCGGTGGACCGGTTACGTTGATTTGATTATTCACTATAAAATTATGGTTGGCCAGCACAGTCACTGTTCCGGATTGAACTTCAATAGAACACGCTTGTAGATCACCCGAAGAAGTGTAATTTCCGGCAAACACGACGCGTTTGGTGTTGTCCGGCAAACCATTACTCCAAGCCGTACCATTCCAAATTGTAGTAGGAAACGCTACACTTTCAACCACCGAATAAGCCAATGGACAAACGCCACTTTGAATCACGGCTCTAAAGTATTTGGCGGAAGTGATAACACCCATTTGGGCCGGTGTAAGGGTATCAGTCGTGTTAGCAATAGTAGCGACGTTAACCGTAAAAGCGGCATCATCCGCCGACTCCCATCGCACAATCGTGCCGGAATAACCGGATAAGGTGATAGCCGTTGGAGAGGTATCGGAACACAACACCTGACTGCCGGAGAGCGTTCCGCCCAATGGTGTGGGGTCTACGGTAATGAGTATATCTTCGGTTGTACTACAGCCATTTGTGCCTAAAGCAGTGGCGGTATACGTTCGGGTTGATGTGGGTTGTGCATAAACAATGCCAACAGGTGTTCCGGCAACATAAGGTACCGTAGCTGCTGCATCGGTAAATAACTCGGTATCCGGTGACCATAACACTTCGAGTGAGAGGGCTGCGGATACTTCAAAATTATCGACACCCCACGCCCAACCCCAATTGGATTGGAAGTTAAAGCGAATTTGAACGTTGGGATTCCCAATGTAGGCATCTAAGTTGATGGTGTGTTGTACCCAGTTACTACCCGCTCGTTGAGAAGACAAAAAGGTTTGCAAAACAGTCCAATTCGTTCCATCAGTAGACACTAATACTTGAGCCACATCACCGGAAACGTAACGCAACCAATGCCAAAAGGAAACGGATGCCGAAACATAAACACTTAAGTCAATAGGTGGCGAAGTTAGGGTAGTTCTGGTAACGGTAGTCTCCCCCTGCGAATCGGAGTTGGCCAAGAAAAAAGTTGTGGCATCGTTGCTGGAAAACGTATTGGTCCAGTTGGGACTTCCGTAATTATACGGACTTGTACGTAAGGTCCATTGCGAAGCAATGAAATCCCCTCCTACGGAAGTATTTGCGGCAACCCAACCCGGTGCTGAGCTATTAAAATCTTCCGAATAAACCACTGTTGAGGTCGTTGACCCTACAGATGCAGATAAAGGTTGAATGCTATTTTCACAAATCGTAGCCGCAACCGGAACGATAGCAATCGCTGGCGGTAACGGATTGACAGTTACCGTAAGGGTAGCTACACTAGTACAGAAAGCACCTGATGTTTGAGCAGCCGTTAACGTGTAAGTCGTGGTGGTGGTTGGATTGAACTCAAAACCGGCCCCCACAGAACCTGAAACCCCTACATTGGGCGACCATGTATACGTGTTGTACGAACCGGCACCGGTTACAGTTACGGTGGGTGTTGTTTCTCCATTACAGATTACTTCGGCACTACTACTTAACGAAAAAGCAGGTGGTAAGGCAACCATAGCATTGACAGCAATTCGTGGTGAGACACATTCTGTTGTAAATTTCCAATTATAGAAAAAATAATAAAAAGTATTGTCAATCGGGTTACCCGTAATTTGAGCTACGCTGGATACGTAAGGATACAAAGCTCCTGATGAATTGCTGCGTAAGCCGGAAGTTGGCATAGAACCAATAAAGAGATTATAGGTGCCAACTGGCAGCGGATAATTTAGTGCGATGGTTTGAGGTGTATTTCCGCCGGTTACCGTGGTGGTAAAGGGAAACGTAGCAATGGTTACGTTGAAAGAATTACGCAATACAATTTCACCGGATTGTCCGGAAGCGAGAGGAAATAGATCAACGGCTTGGAGGATGGTACTGTTTAAAACATCAAAACTCATACTGGTGGGGAACGTTGTTATTTCAGTAGTTCCACCCAATGTTGCTGGTGATGTTGGCCCTGCTTTGGCGGTTGCTCCAAATGCTTTGGCCTGAACATAATAGACTGTTGAAGTACTCAACGTAGGCGTGATAAAATTATTTCCTGTAAAAATACTTAATCCGTCAGTGGGCACATCATACCATTCGATAAAGGAGCCTGAATTAGGTGTGGCCGATAAATTTAAAGTGCCTACACCACAACGAGAACCCCCGGAAGAGGCTGTCACCAGAGGCGTATTACATTCTGTTGTGAATGTTTGCACTTCACTCCAAATACTTCGATCTACTCCTCCACAAAAACCTCTTACCCATAGGTAATAAAAGGAAGAGGCGGTTAGTCCCGTAATTGTGGCTGTAGTGACCCCTGCACCCACTGAACCGGAGGGAACGGTAGCTGCTGTTGGTGGTGTTGGAGACGCTGAATAATAATATTGATAACCATTTGATGGCGGTGGAACAGAGGCCGTCCATGAAATAGAAGCCGAATTATTGGTTACGGAAACAACTTGTATATCGGTCGGTTCAAAACAAGTGGGGGAAATCGTCACACTTATGTCGTCTATCGCAATAAAACTTTGGGCGGCAAAACTGAATCCGTGAAACCCAATGTAATAAATACCGGTGCTTACAGGCGTAAAATCAACAGATGCGACTTGAAATGAAGTGTTGTTGATATTGAGTAAATCCAACAAGGTAACATTCATGCCCGCAACATCTTGAGAATTACCCAAACGAACCCGTAAATTTTCAAAAAATGTGCCTGCTGCATTGGTATTGTATCTAAAAAATAACCGATACGAAGTGCCTCCGGTTAAGTTCAACCCTGGCATAAAAAACCAATCGTTCATATCAGCAGTTGGATTTTGGGCAATGAACATCGCTCGGGGGGAAGAAGCAAAACTAACACCTTGCACACCCCACTGAATAACATCGGCATTATCGTTCACACGGGTAAAGCAGGGAGCTAACCCACCAAGCGGTGCGGTATCGAAATTTTGTGTATACGGAATGTTATAATAGCCACAAGGCAACAAACCCACATTGATTACATTGCTATTAATCGCACAGGGCCCCGGACCTATGGCACGCACACGGTACCAATAATTGGTTGCGGTTGGCAAATCGGAAACCGTCAAACTGTTTACTAAACCTACCGAAAGGTTATTGTAAGCGGGTAGAATGTTCGTAAAAGTAGCGTTGGTGGAAATATCGATTCGGTAATCAGTGGCAATCGGCACATCATTCCAATTAAGCGTAAAACCATTTCCGTTGATTGATGTGGCAGCGGTGGCAGCGGCTGTAGGCGTACAAGTAGTTGCCGAAGCCGTTAAAATGTTGGTTAATCGATAAAACGGAGCTCCGATACAAGTATCATTATATGGAATGACCCAATAATAATAGGTAGTTCCCGGAGTTAATCCAGCTTGATTAAAAGTAGTGACCGCAGCAGGAGCTGCACTAACAACGGTGTAGGTTGTAGCAATCGTGTTTCCTGCTATCCAATAGCCTCCGTTAATAACCTCAGCGGCGGTAGGTGGTGTATTGACCAAACTTCTCAAAACCAAATAATGGGTTGAAGACGGTGTAGCAGGTGTAAAACTATTCCCAACAAAGGAATTGAGGGTGGTATTCGTTCCACCGATTACTAATCCTGTAGCAGAAGCGGAGGGAGTAGTACAATTTGCGGTTGGGGGTGACCAAGTATATGTTAACCCTAAATCCGGATAAGCCAGAGAGGGTGGTGCCGGAAAAGGGAGCGTGTTGCCAATGGTTCGTACATTGCTGTTTGCAGCTGTGCCTGGTGTAGTTGTTCCAAACCAAGGTGTATTGGTTGTTTTTGCTCTATTCAATACATTTCCAACATTTCCATTAGCCGGAAAAGTAACATTTGGCCCACGAAGACCAACTTGAACCGGACGGGAAGTTGTGCCAATAGGCACACAGTTTCCGTAGGATACTTGGATTTGGTTGGAGGTTTCAAATAATTTAATTTGAAAATTAAACACACCGGGGTCGATCGCTCGTTCTGCATCTTGCCACTGTATAACTAAAATACGATTAGGAGTTGAACCCTGTATTTCATATCGAATAGGAGAAATACCGGTATTATCGATTAAGTTGATACCTAACGCACTAATGACTCCCAAGTGAGCCGTGTTGGTACTGATCGGTGTATAAGTTGCGGGAGCGGGTTGTACCGCACCGAAAGTAATATAGCCATTCGGACTAACGAAACATTCCGTATGAGTTACCCCATCATAAACAAAATCAAACCCAAAATTAATCAAGGAAGCAGCTCCGGCAGTGTGATCATTCCATCCTGCAGGATAAACTACTGTGGCTGTGGCTGAAATTGGGGTGTACCCTGAAATATCTTCTGAAAAAGAGTAGGTACTCACTTGTGCACGTGCTGAAGAGCTTATCAAAAACAAGAGCAATGTGATGAACAACACAGTTGCGTTTTTAGCCTGTGTATGCAAAGGAAAGCGTCCGCTAACAGTAAAAAGTTTGTTGCACTTCATATTTATTTCATTAATCCTTAAGAGGTAGTATATCAATTTTTTTGTGGTATATATTTTTTGGAAATGGCTAAAAACCTAAAAATCAGTTTTATCCATTATAAAATTACATCTTTTGATTGCACATACTATTTTTTTAATTTTAAAAAATTAACATTTCGTTAAAAACCAAAAAACATCGACGAAATGCACATTGCGTGAAGTACTTATCTTATAATTCTTATAAATGGATTTAGAGGAATAATTCCTGTTTTTTTAACGCTTAGAAATCAAAAACCCCTCTAAAAAGAAGGGTTATGAAGGGTTTTAACTAACTGATTGTTTAGTTTCTTTTTGACGTAAAACTAAACCGTTGCGTTTACATAACTGTCCGCTTTTTTCATAATCGAACGAATCAAGATGGTCTTGGTAGACATTCCAGATTTTAAGTATTGTTCTTTTTTGGATACTAAGGCAGAACGGTTAAGGGTAGTTGATTCTTCTTTTGCAGCAGAAACTTTCGTTTCTTGTTTTGCTCCGGAAAACCAATTGGCTATTTCAATTGAACTCGTTTCAACAGTGTTTTCTTGAATCATCGCTTGGGCTTGTTCTTCTGAAACTAGTTCAGTTGTAACTGTAGTTTGAGCAGCAACTTCAGTAATAGCAGAAAAAAGAACTAAGAGTAAAGTGATTAAGAATTTAGTGTTGATTGCTTTCATAGGTAGTTTAAAATCGTTTTGTTTTTATTGCTGATGTAAAAGTAGCTTGGTTGTCTGCTTCTACCCTATTTTTTCGATAACGTGTCGATAAACTCGATAAAAAGACAGCGGACTGAACATGGATGGTCAAAATGTGCATTTCGTCGATAATTGCTTTATTGACAGTGCTTTCCATAGAACGTTAAAACGTGTAGTTCATCTGATTAGAAGAAA
Source organism: Flavobacterium lacus (assembly GCF_003268815.1). Lineage (GTDB taxonomy): Bacteria > Bacteroidota > Bacteroidia > Flavobacteriales > Flavobacteriaceae > Flavobacterium > Flavobacterium lacus. The sequence continues at coordinate 7,068 of NZ_QLSV01000012.1, forward strand.
GTAGACATAAAAAAACCCTCGATTGCTCGAAGGTTTTAAGTCTATCTTTTAGATTATGCTAGTGAACCACTTTTTTAGAACTTGTTTGTCCGTCGATTGAAGTAATCTGAACAATCAATACTTGATTAGCTACTCGCTCTAGGGGTAGAGAAATACTTGTTGCAGCAACATCACTTTGTTCCGCTACTAAACGCCCACGCATGTCGAATACTTTCACATTGTTCATTGGGATTGATCCGGAATTGATTTCAATGGTTTTATTTTTAGAATAGACAACAACTGTATTTTCAAGTAGTGGACTAGAAACAGACAAGGTACTTTCGTACACAATTTCAAAACGATTGGAAAATGTTCCTGCATCCGAAACAAAACTGTAAGCAGCATTTCGTAAATCATGTGCTACGTTAAGTAAATTATCTTTTAAGAAAATGTGTTGCTCGTCATTTAAGAATAATCCATCCACCGTATTAATGGCAATTTCAAAACTTCCCGAATTGTTTGTTTTAAATTGTAAGGGCACCACATCAGTAGAAACAAAACCTGCCCGATGTTGAACCGCAAGTGCCGTATCTGCAACAACAGAATTTAACGATAACGAGCTGTCATTGATATATTCTCCATCCAATTGATTATCAATACCATTTGTAGCATCTTCTCTGTATCCCACTACCAAAGCACCAACAACGGTAGAATTATTTTTTAAATGTAACCAGATTCTGGAGGCGTTACTGTTTTCTTCACTTCTGTAAAAAACACCGCTATTCACTTCTCTTTGTAGGTTATTGAAGGCTAAATTTCCGGCACTGTTTGCTTTTACAATAAAACCTTGTCCGGGTTGAATATTGTCGTAAGGATGTGGACCGTCACTAAAAGCACCGCCACTATAGGTAACATAAGCACTTCCTGCGGCGTTATTCGTTTTTCTCCAAAAGTACAAATCGCCATCAATCAAACTACTGTTGTCATCTAAAAATGTCTCAATACTAATGGGAGAAGGATAAGGATTTCCCACCGCATTGTAACCGCTACCGGCATTGGATAACGTAAATGCTAAATCACCGCTATTGGGTTTTCCAACAAAACTTCCTTGCCATGCCGTTGGAGAAGTTGGATGGTTATCCGGCATTCTGATTAAATAGCCTTGACCTGTAGTGAAATCATTTGATCCCGGTGCAATTACTGCATAAGTATTAGCTGATGTAGTATACGTATAAAAACGATTGGCAACAGTGAGTGGTGAAAAGCTCAGTAAATTTTGACTCTCCACCGGCGATGACCACAAGGTATAATCCAAACGCATTAAACTTTGTGATTGTCTTTCAACCGTAATATCGCCACTGTTCGGATTACTGGAACCTTCTTGCATTAAATAAGCATCATTTTCCAACGTAAACGAACTTCCGGTATCTACCGTTAAACCTCCGCTTAATGACACCACATCGCCTGATGAAATAATAACATCTGCATTGCTATCAACGGTCAGAGAACAAGCTACTAAATCTCCGGATGAAGTATAATCAAATGAAATTATCGCAGAAGTGGTGACATCTGGTGCTCCGTTATTCCAACTTCCGCCTGAAGCAACTGTCCATGTGGTGGATTTACCATATTCTAAATCTTGCGTCGCTGTGTTAGAACAGTTTCCATTAGTTAAGGTCCATGTTAAAGTATAAATACCATTTCCGCCGGCAGGCGTAAAAGTAGCCGTTGGACTATTCACATCAGAAAATTGTGCCAACAACGTACTCGGTCCGGCCACCGACCAAGCTCCAGAACCATAAGTGGGTGTATTACCACTTAATACGACAGCTTGAGTAGAACAGAAACTTTGATTACTTCCAACGGAAGCCGTTTGCGTACAAGTACTACCCAAGGTAAATTGATTATTTCCTGTCAAAGTAGTAAAAGCAGTTGTATTGGTATAGTTTGGTGCCGTAACAGCATGACTGCTTGTTGTTCCTGATTCTCTTTTGAGCATAACTATTGTTCCTGTTATAGCATCACCGGCTCCGTCTAAGGTTACTTGATACCCAATTGAAGAACCTCCGGTCTGGCTAATCTCCCAATACCTGCTGTTATTCAAGTTAATTGATGAAGGTAAAGTGCCCGGTAAAGCAGCTTCAAATTGTTCCATAGAAACTGTACTTGTTCCGGTTAAAGCAGTATATTCATAAACAACAGGTTTATACACACCATCTTTCCCTATCGGAAAAGTAAAGCTAGTGGCAGCATTAAATACTTTATGTAAACGTCCATTTATATATCGCGAAGCATTTGCTCCTGTAATTGAACCTGTCAAATGAATGGTAATGGCAAAACTTCCAGTCGTGGCAACTCCATCTAAAAATTCTAAAGTAGAAGTTGTAAAATCTTGATCTAAGGTAACACCCGAAGAACGGTTAATGGTCATTGTTCCGGTTATAGTGTTGGCAGTCGACAAAGTAAACACACCCGTAGCTGCTCCTCTAAATTCATAGCTAGCTCCTGAATTATAGGTGGGATTAACAGTTGCTGTAGTGACACTACCTTGCACTCCGGTTGCATTAGCGGTAATCATTTTTGCACCTGCATTCAAGTTAAATTCACCATTGGTTTCAACCAAACCGCCACCTGTCACAACGTGAGTGCCACAATTAATTGTACCACCATTATTCACTGTAAGTATGCTTCTCCAGGGGGCATTGTTATTTCTATTTAAAAAAACATCACTGCCTAAAACTAAAGTGCTGGCAGTATTAACTGTAAAATTGGTATAAGTAACGTTGGAAGGTGTGGAAAAGTTGAGCGTTTGAGGAGTACTACCCGTTAAAACAAATGTACCGTTCACCACCGCGGTAGTTAAAGTAGAAGTGGTCATCGTGGCTGAACCGGATACAGTAATAGCTCCACCTACATTAATGGTGGTCGTAGCCGTACCACTCGCCCAATCAATTACGCCACCTGAATTAGAAAAATTACCGCCCACGGTTAGCGTGCGTGCCGTTGCAGAATTATTCAAATTAAGTGTTTGTCCATTTGTGGATAAAATCGTGAAATCACCATTTATGGTTGTCAGCCCACCCGAAGCTCCTGCTAAGTTATTTATTGCGGCACTTTGTCCGGAACAATTCCAAGTGAAATTGCCAAACGCTTGACCTAAACCGGCAGAAGGAATTGTACTCGTAATCCCTGTCACTAAACAAGTTGAGTTTGCATTCCATGTGGCGGTAGGAATAGTACTTCCGTTCATCGCATGTTGATAAGTCCCCACAGCAGAGAAACTTAGGTTGGAAGCAGTTGATGTTAGAGTTCCTCCCGTTCGCACAATTGAACCGGTTACAGTGGTAACACTATTAGTGGCCGTATAAATGGAACCCGCTGCGGTTGGAGTTAAAATCAAAGTTCCTGCAATCGCCATCGTTTGATTAGATCCCGTATAGGCCAATCTCATCGTTCTTGATCCGCCTCCGGTTGTACCAACTAAGGTTAACGAACTTCCTGCATCAATTGAACTCCCCGTATTATCAATCGTAATCGTTCGAGCTCCACCATTTGCAGTGAAGGTGACAGCGGCATTGCCGGTAATGGTTAATGTATTAATGGTTGTATTGGTATTTACACTGATATTTAGTGTTGTATTGATAATCACATCATCCCCTGCACCGGGAACTCCGGAAGGTGACCAGTTACTTCCCGTATTCCAAGTTCCATTAGTGGCACCTACCCACGTTTTTTGGGCAAATACAGAGGTACTTCCAAAAATAAGTAACAGCAACAGTAATTGTAAAAATTTATTCATAAAAATTTTGTGGTTAAATTTAGCGAGCGAAAGTAGTTTCGATAATCGAAATAAAAAAAAAATATCGTCAAACAGAATAGAAAACCGATAAATGTTAAAAAAAGGCACAAAACAAAGAAGGGTTTAGACTAACTTAACGGAAAAACACACCGCCTCCGTGACTTTTTTAAAATAAAAAAACCTCCGAAGTTCGGAGGTTTGTATCAAAAAATAGGTCTTTTTATTTGATGATTTTCTTAGTGATGCTCATACCATGGTCAGCAACTACTTTGACGAATAAAACGCCATTGCTAAGCTGTTCTAGTGACGCAGCATAAGAGGTTGAATGGATGTCTTTAACATCCAAAACAAGCCTGCCTTGCACATCAAACACTTGAATTCCCGTGATGATGGAAGAACTACTTTGAACATGCAATTGATTGTCTTTGGCAAAAACAATGGTTTGATTCGCCAATTCAGGAGTGGTTACCCCTAAAGTAGATTGATAAATAATCTCAAAACGATTAGTAAAAGAACCTACTTCTGCTGTAAAATTATAAGATGAGCTTCTTAAATCGTGTTCAATAGCCAAAAGATTATCTTTCAAAAAGATTGATTGCTCTACGTTCGTAAATAAACCGTCAACAGCATTGATAGCAATGGCATACGAACCTGCTGTAGTTGTTTTAAAACTTAAAGGCACTACATCTGTTGCTGCAAATTCGGCACGGTGTTGAACAGCTAATTCTGTGTTGGCTACAAATGAATTTAAGGCAACTGCATTGTCATTAATATAAGCAGCATCGAAAACATCTAAATCATTACTTGCTGAGGCGTTATAACCAATTGCCATTTGACCAATAACAGCATTATTAGCAGTAACATTTAACCAAATTCTTGAATTATCTTCCGATTGAGTTATGTTTCCGTTTCTATAGAAATCACCATTACCTGATTGACGTTGTGTGTTTGCGAACGATAAACCGGCTCCGCTTAAAGCCTGTACGATAAAACCTTGACCCGGTTGAATGTTGTTAAATTCATGCGGTCCATCACTAAATGTTCCACCTGAATAAGTAACATAAGCACTTCCGGTCGCTCCGTTTGTTTTTCTCCAGAAATATAAATTTCCGCCAATCACACCGTTGTTTTCTGAAAGCAGAGTACTAATACTAATTGGTGATGGATAAGGATTTCCTACTAAATTGAAACCTTGACCTGCAGTAAACAAACCAACAGTTAAATCGCCACTATTGGGTAAACCAATAAATTGACCTAACCATGACGTTGGGGTTGTTGGATGATTGTTTGGTGTGCGAATAAGGTATCCTTGTCCTACTGAAAAACCATTCGTATTGGCAATAGGGGTATAAATATCCGTGTCTGTAGTATACGTATAAAAGCGGTTACTTGTTGTGAAGGGTGAAAAATCAGCCAAATTTTGAGCAGCTACCGGAGAAGACCACATGGTATAATCCAAACGCATCAAATCTTGCGAATTTCTAAACACCGTAACATTTCCTGAGTTAGTATTGGTTGTACCTTGTTGAATCAAACTACCATCACTATTGATAACTACTGCAGCAGCAGTTAATTCATTCGTTAAGGCATTCACAACAGTTACACTGGTATCAGCACCAATGGTTAACGAACCTCCTGTAGAAACAGTTAAACTTTTTGCGATAAATCCGCCTTCTACTGACGTGTCATAAGCTCCTTCGAGTATGGCATCGATTTCAAAAGTAGGTCCTGCTCCATTTGACCATGCTGTACCGTTCCAAGTACAAGTACCGGATAAAGTAGCAACCTCAATCTCATTACTATTTGCTGATGTAATAGCACCAAGAACGGCTCTAACTACATAAAAATAAGTTGTTTCAGAATTTAATCCGGTTACCTCGTAAGAAGTTACATTGCCAACATTTACATCTTCTAATACATAGGTTGTTGATGAACCGCCGTTAAATGTGTGTGAGCCTAAATTGGTAACTGTATCTATATTATATAAATCCCATTCTGTTGTTAAAGTTGTAAAAGCAGAAACACCAGTCCCTGTTGGACTTAACGTAACACCGCCTATAACATTTGATTTCCGTACCAACGTTTTATCTAGTGTAGAATAACCGCCAGCACCAGTCCATTGAGTTCCTGGATCATCTCCTATTCTACCAAAAACATCAACAAAGGAAGTTGTACTAATTTTGTATAGAGCAATCGCATCATCACCATTAAAACCAACTGCTGAGGCATTTGTCGTTGCTCCTAAATAAATAGTAGCTGCGGAATTACTATAAACAACAGTAGCACCATTAGCTAAGGTGCCTGATAAGACATTTGTATTAGTTGGTATTATCACACCATTATTATAAGCACGTAATTCGTAATCACTTAAATCTACAGTAACGCCAGTACCATTAAAAATTTCAATATATTTATTATTAGAACTTCCCTCTACATATTCCGAAATAAACAAATCCGTTGCAAAAGCAGTCGTTTGCTCATACACATCAATTGCATAACCAGTCGCACCATCAACCGCATCCCAATTAGCGGTAAATGATGTTACACCAATAGCAGAAGCTGCTATAGCAACCGGTGTTCCCAATGCTTCAACAGTTAACACACCACTATCGTTATTCCATATACCGGCAGTTCCACCATAAACATAAGTTGAACTTCCGGTTTTAATAAAACGCGAAGCATAATAATAAGTACCCGGAGTCAATCCTGCACCTAAATCAGCTTGGTATTCGTCATTGTTTCCTAAATCAGTGTTATAGGTGGTGGGCAACCATGTCCAAGTTCCATCCGGTGTTGTGTTAGTTGAAGAATATCCTATTTCCGCTGTAATACCCGCACCTGCTCCGGCACCCGGAGTAATACCCGGCTCAAAAACTTGTGCAAAAACGGTTACTATTTCACCTTCGGTAAGGGTAGCCGTCGTAGGAAATTGAATATTTGCAAAATCAACTACATCTGCATTTACATTTAAAGTAACGTTGTTATTATTCCAGTTTCCACCGGCACCACCATACGTATAAACCGTACTGTCATCAATCTCAAATCGAGCAGCATAATAATAAGTTCCTGGCGATAATGAGCCCGGGATATCAGCTTGGTATTCATCGTCATTCCCCACTTGCACATTAAATGTAGCCGGAATCCATGTCCATCCCGCATTAGCCGGATTATCATTTGTTGAGCTATACCCTACCCATCCTTTTAAACGAGGTGAAGAACCGGCTAAATTGGTAATGCCGTCTTCATAAGCTCTAATAAAAACAGTAAAACTTGTTCCTTCTGTAATGTTTTGTGTTGTATTTGGAAACTGTACTACATTGTAATCAGCAGTCACAGGGGATAAAGTGGTTCCCGAGTTAGTTGTTCCAAACGAAGTTTCCACGTTGGCACCATTTCTGGCTTTTACTTGAAAAGTATAAGTTGTAGAAGCTGTTAAACCCGTTACAGTAGTAGTTGCCCATGCAGTAGCGGTTTGCCAAACGGCAATTGCTCCTAACGAACCATTCGCTTGTACGTATTGACCACCTGTTTCTTGAATTGCGTACTCCGTTGCAGATGGATTTCCGTTTGCAGTAGTTGCATCAATAGCAATGGCTAAGGTTGTGAATTGCGGATTAGATATAGCTAAAACACCCGGCGTTGCCGCTAAGGTGTAAAAAGTTAAATTAGCACCGTTAGTTGGCACGCCACCAACAGTTCCTACCGCTCTATAATGATATAATGTATTTAAAGTTAATGAACTAACATAAGCATCAATGTCAGTTGTTGTTGTTCCTGTTACAGGACTAGGTGTAGCGGTAGCCGTAGCTTCATAAGCAACTGTAGTTCCGTATTCAAAACTGGCATCGGTTGTTGTGCCATTGGCATTAATGGTTCCTGTTAAGTACGCGTCTACAGTACCTTCTAAACCACTATTGGAAGTTGTAGTTACAGTTGGACCAGACGGGATTGCTGTACCTTCAACAACAATATTATCGATAGCAATTCCAGAGCTATTACCAGCTTGAGTTCCTCTCCATGTGGCCCATCTTATTTGAACAACTGGTTGATCATTTGCATTTGATGGTAAGGTTAAAGATGGAGATGCTTTTATTCCTGTTGTTCCGCCCGCCTGAGAATAAGGGTTGCCTGTACCACTAACTGTTGTCCACAATCCTGAAGTACCTAATCTATATTGCAATACTATTCCAACCGTTCTTGGCTGTGCACTTATTATTTCTACATTGTAATTAACATCTATATCTGAGTACCCCTCAGTATTTATTGCTAAAACCAGTTGATTTGCTCCATTCGTTGTATTGCTACTTGTTTGAACATAAAATCTACCATTTGAAGAATTCATCAAACCAAAAGAACCTCCAGTAGTTGTTGCAGCAGTTTGTGCTGCAATAGCTGCATTACCATTAGGTGCGGATGACTCTGCAAGTGCTAGCGTACTAACAGTTGCTCCACTAACACCATTCCATGATTGCGTTCCAGTAGGCATTGTTGTGAAAGTAGCAGTACCAAAGTTTTGTGAGTATGGTATTGCTTGAGGTGTAGGATTAGTTTGTCCATAACCTAATAAGGTCATAAATAATAAACTACAAATTACAAAAAAATTTTGAAACGATTTTTTACCATTAGTAAAAAACGATTGAGTAGAGTTAACCATATAAAAAATTTTAGTTTTTGGAAACTTAAAAGACATCACACCTTCCAAGCGACGGCAAATATAACGTTAAAATATTACACTTAATCGATTAACTAAAATTTTACATTACGAAATGGTTATTTATTTGTATCGGAAAAAGCACAAAATCAAAAACCTCCTGAATTAACAGAAGGTTTTGCTTGATTTCTACTTTTTTAGTAAACTACCTTTTTTGATACAACAAGGCCGTCCTGCGTAACAACTTGTAGTAAAAGTACTTGTGTTTGCGTAGTGCCCAAAGGAACAGTTACACTGGTAGAGGAATTATTTTGTGAAGAAGCAATTTGCCTTCCGCTTAAGTCAAAAACAGTTACGGTGGCAATCGCTTCATTTACCGAACGAACGGTTAAACCATTGTTTTCTTTTACCACGATAAAATGGTTGGCAGTAACCGCTGATTCAATAACCGACAAAGGCTCTTGATACACTAATTCTAAACGGGCTGAAAACGTGCCTACTTCACTCACAAATTCATAAGGCGATTCGGTGATGTTATGCCAAATTCCTAACGCATTATCTTTGATAAAGATAGTAGAATTAGCAGCAAAAACACCGTCTTTTTCATTTAAAGTTAGGGTAAAAGTCCCTGCAGTGGTGGTTTGAAAACCTAAGTTCACAACATCCGTCTGTTCAAATGGCAAAGCTCGTGCTTGAATAACAAATGGCTCCTGATCCAAAAGGGTATAAAAAGCAGTATCGCTATCGTTAATGTATCGCCCATCCAATGCAGCATCATAAGCATCGGTAGCTTCCGAACGGTAATTCACTAACACTTGGCTATAAAATCCATTAGCGCCTGTTGCTGTTAATCGAATCCGGTTGTTTTCAATTTCGGAAGAATTTCTAAAAAATTGGTTGCCGTTATCCCCAATTCGCATCGTATTATCAAAATTGATGGTGGTAGAAGTTGATTTAACGATAAAACCTTGTCCCACTTGAATAATACCATTTGGTACTTGGGAACTGCTATCGCTGGAATCGGTTCCAACCCCTCCGGCTAACGTATACGTAGCATAAGCAGAGCCGCTTGCGCCATTGGTTTTTCGCCAAAAATACAATGCTTCAGTCAATGAATTGGCATTGATAAAATCATCGGCATCAATCGTCGACGGATAGGGATTCCCCACCGCATTATACGTATCGTTGGCCACCGAAACACTGACGTTACCATTATTAGGAACCCCATTAAATTGACCACTCCAAAGGGTTGCAGTAGTGGTTGGATGGTTATCCGGCATTCGAATTAAATAGCCTACTCCTGCTGCAAAATCATTGGTGGAGGGAACAATTGGACTGTAATTATTGGTCCCGGAATTATAGGTATAAAATCGATTCGCCAATGTATTGGGTGAAAAAGCTAACAAATTCTGACCAGCAACCGGTGATGACCAAAGGGTGTAATCTAAACGAAATAAACTGGAACTATTACGGAAAACAGTGACATCGCCAAGGTTATCATTCGTTGTTCCGCTTTGGATAAGGTTGGCGTTGTTTTCTAAAGTAAAACTTCCTGAATCAACGGTTAATGCTCCGTTTAAAATCACATTGTTGCCCGCTGGAATAGTTACGATGGCGTTGTTATTGATGGTAAGAGAACAAGCAGTCATGTTAACTGCTTCTGCGTAATCCGCAGAAATTATTGCGGCGGTTGTGGCGGTTGGCACCCCATTAGTCCAACTTCCGCCGTTAGCCGGCGTCCAAGTTGTCGAGGCGATTGTTAGTTCAAGTACATTTGATTCAGCAGCGTTCGTCCAATCTGGTTGACAAGTTACTCGCGCTAAACGTTTGAACCAAGTGGTTTGCGTTATTCCGGCAGGGGCATCATATACATCGGATGTTGCGCCGGAAATATCACTAAAGCCTGCAGTGGAACTTGTTGTAGAAATTTGCCATTGATATACTAAGGTACCCGTTTGTCCGGATGGATTAGTGGTACTTGTAAAAGCGGCAGGATCACCACCTGAACAGAGAGCTTGGTTACCGGCAATCGTTCCTCCGTTTGTTGGGTTGGCACATCTGGGCACTAACTCACCTGTCGCTAATAATTGTGCTCCGTTTGGAAAACCGGTGAAATTAATTTTATCTAATTGACTTGTTGTTAAGCCACTAGCACTATTTCCGAAAAACACTCTTCCTGATGTGCCGGCTTGACCTGCTGTACCTACCCAACCCGTGATGGTTAATGTAGTTCCAGCCCAAGTAACACTACTGCTGTTTGCAAAAGTTATCGTATGTGCAGAAGTTCCTAAAGCGAGTGTGGCAGTTCCGGAATTTAATCGAAAAGTAGCGTTGGCTCCTGAAGAAGTTAACGTACGCGTGGAAGCTATGCCGGTTGTAGCTAATACTGCTCCATTTTCTAAGGTGAAAGCAGTTGATAAGGTGAGATTTCCTGATGGATTAAATCGCACTTCACCGGCAGAAATAGTGGTCGCACCACTGTAAGTCACTGTACCGCTCGAAATAGTGAGCAATCCGGTTCCTGCTTTAGTAATCCCACCAACACCGGAAATAGTATTAGACAATATCGCACCATTGTTTGTAGAAGGATTGGTAATTGTTACTACTTTTTCAAGAGCTATCGTTCCGGATAGTGTTGCAGTGGTGGAAGATGGATGAGAAAAAGTAATAGCTCTATTTCCTCCTATTGAATTAAAATTTTTAACGGTGATGCCCTTTGAAATCGTAGTTCCACCATTGGCGACTTCCAATGTGGCATTTAATGGCGACGAAGCAGCGATACCGCCACCGATTTCAATTACATTAGAACCTAAGTTCCGACCAACTCGCACGGTTCCTTCATCAATAAAAATGCTTCCGCTAAAATCGGCACTGCCGGTAAAATTGGCTGTTCCTCCATTTTGTTTCACAAAACTACCACCGTTTGGCACGGCACCGTTGAAGGTTATTGTACCGGTATTTCCATTACTGTTTCGTAGAAAAACAAGATTGTTATTGGTAAAAACAGAACCGTTAAAGGTGAAGCTTCCCCCTGACCCATTACTGAGCACGATTTCTGAATTAGTAGCATCTATCCCAACGGGAGTATTAAAAATGTGTGTAGCTGTTGAGGCGTTGATTAATGATCGACTAAAGGAGAAACCACCACCAGTGGTATTATTTAATGTTCTGGCTGTTGATGCACCGGTTTGAAACGTAAAATCACGGTGAAGATAAAATCGTCCGTTTAGCGACATCGTGGTGTTGTTATTGTGTCCAATAAAAACGTCATTACGGGTAGTATTACCGTTATCGGGATCACCCTGATTGTTATTTGAGGTTTGATAAAACCAGGGTAAGTTCCCAGAACCCCAATCGCCGGTGTTGGCATTATCTCGATGAAATACATTTTGCTGCCCCAAAACCCCAAAACTCACCATCAAAAACAAGCACAAAAACAACGTGCCTCCTAGTGGTTTAAAAATAAAATGAGTGTAATTCTTTTCCATGAACATTACTTTGTTAGATTGTTGCTTGTTGATTGTTAACTTTTTAAGCTAAAAATAACCACTAAATTAATAATTAATTTACATTAATAAAACAGGTAGCGAAAAAATCAAGGCAGCGAAAACGTTTTCGTGTTGATAAATTTAGACTATTTTGAATGTTTTTACTTATAAAACTCAACGATAAGCAAAAAATTATTTAATTTTTTACACATGTTACAACACTAATTAAATTTAATTATGTCTTGTTTTCTTTTAGTGTAAGATTTAATTTATTGATGCATCCTCAATGCTAAGAGGTGCAGTATATTATTTTAAATGGCGGGTAAATGGCGGGTCAATTTCTACTCAAATAATTGCAACAAAAAAAGAAGGGTTGTACTATTGCCTAAAATTAAATCATCACCTCATGAAACAACCGGAACTAGGTAAGATCATTACCAACTTACGCAACGAAAAAGGACTTACACAAGAAGAACTTGTGGATAAATGCAACATTAGTGTTCGAACAATCCAACGCATTGAAGCGGGCGAAGTAACACCCAGAAGTTTTACAATCAAAACTATTTTGGCTGCGCTGGATTATAATTTGGAAAACATAAAAGCATTATTTCCCGACGAAGAGAAGCGTAATTGGTGTGTTTCAAAAAACCAACTTTTGGCTTTAAATCTAGCCATCATTGCCGGAATAATTTACTTTTTTATCGGTTTTATAGAAGTTTATTTTGACCTTGATATAGAAGATTTCAAGACGGTGAAAGCATCAACATCGATTTACATTTCCGTAAAAATGATTTCATTGGTTAGCATGGTATTCTTATATACCGGATTTGTTGTAAGTGGAACTATTTTTTCAAACTATTTATTGCGAATAAGTTCGATCGTTGCCATTTTCACTTTCGGAATGGGTTATGTTTTTGATGTTTTTACATGGTATAATCCGCTCGATACCGAAGAATATTTCTTGGTGGTTTTATCCATTATTTTTGGATGTGCTTATGTATTGAATGGAATTGGCGTTTTAAGACTGAAATCGCATGTAGAGAAAAATTTACCTACGTTAACCGGAATAGTTCTAATTGTAACCGGAGCAACATTTATTGTTGTGTTTCTATTTCTAATTGGTGTTTTCTTACTCATTCCACTCACGATTCTACAGATTATTCTACTTTATAAAATAAAAGAAGAACTCGCAAAACAATAAGCATAAAAAAAGCCCGGAATATCCGGGCTTGTTCTTTATAATCGACTTATTTTTTTTGCTTAAAAGCATTCAATCCGGGGAAGTAAGCTACTTCTCCTAATTCTTCCTCAATGCGAAGCAATTGATTGTATTTTGCCATACGGTCTGAACGCGAAGCGGAACCGGTTTTAATTTGACCACAGTTTAAAGCAACGGCTAAATCAGCAATGGTATTGTCTTCTGTTTCTCCGGAACGGTGAGACATGACTGAAGTATAACCGGCATTGTGTGCCATGTTTACAGCAGCAATGGTTTCGGTTAACGTTCCGATTTGGTTTACTTTTACTAAAATGGAATTAGCAATTCCTTTTTGAATTCCTGTTGATAAACGTTGCACGTTGGTTACAAATAAATCGTCTCCTACTAATTGCACTTTATCGCCGATAAGGTCGGTTAAGTATTTCCACCCGTCCCAGTCGTTTTCGTCCATTCCGTCTTCGATGGAAATAATTGGGTAGTTGGACGCTAATTCAGCTAAATATTCCGCTTGTTCAGCCGAAGTTCTGATTTTTCCGGTTTCGCCTTCAAATTTTTTGTAATCGTAATTTCCGTTTACATAAAATTCGGCAGCAGCACAATCTAAGGCAATCATTACATCATCGCCAAACGTGTATCCTGCATTTTCAACCGCCAATTTGATAGAATCCAAGGCATCTTCTGTTCCACCCGGTAAATTCGGTGCAAAACCTCCTTCATCACCAACTGCTGTCGACAAATGACGGTCGTGTAATACTTTTTTAAGGTTGTGAAATATCTCTGTTCCCATTTGCATGGCATGCGTGAAACTAGTTGCTTTTACAGGCATAATCATGAATTCCTGAAACGCAATCGGAGCATCGGAATGTGAACCACCGTTGATAATGTTCATCATCGGAACTGGTAACGTGTTTGCGGAAACACCACCTACATAACGGTATAATGGCATTCCCAATTCGTTAGCGGCTGCTTTGGCAACGGCCAATGAAACCCCTAAAATGGCATTAGCACCTAAGTTTGATTTATTGGGTGTACCATCCAATTCAATCATCGTTTTGTCGATTTGGTTTTGTTCAAAAACGGACATGCCAACGATTTCTTCGGCGATAATTGTATTGACGTTATCTACCGCTTTCAATACCCCTTTTCCCATGTATGCTTTTCCGCCGTCACGTAACTCAACTGCTTCGTGTTCGCCGGTTGAAGCTCCCGATGGAACGGCTGCTCTTCCTAAAACTCCGTTTTCGGTAATCACATCCACTTCTATCGTTGGATTTCCTCTTGAATCAAGGATTTGTCTTGCATGTACTTTGATAATAATACTCATAATTCTGTTTATTTATTATTTTTTAGTTACTTTTTTTGAATGATACACAAATTTAACGATTCTAAATTTGGATTTTTATATAAATTGAGAAAGTTATAAACGCAAACGTTTTAGTATAAAAAAAGGCCTGACAATTTATAAAACTGTCAGGCTCTGTTGAATTTATGCTTCTTGTAAGCTTGCATTTTTTATGTTGGAAATAAAATCATCAAACAAATAGGATGAATCGTGCGGTCCGGGACTTGCCTCAGGATGATATTGCACCGAGAAGCAATTCTTCGATTTCATTCGCATGCCGGCTACAGTGCCGTCGTTGAGGTGTTCGTGCGTGATTTCTAAATCGGGATGTTTTTCGAGTTCTTCTCTTACTACAGCAAATCCGTGGTTTTGCGAAGTGATTTCTCCTTTTCCGGTAAGTAGGTTTTTTACAGGATGATTGATTCCCCGGTGACCATTGAACATTTTATAGGTTGAAATGCCGTTGGCCAAACCAATGATTTGATGACCAAGACAGATTCCGAATAGTGGTTGATTGTCGGCGATGATTTGTTTGGCCACTTCGATTACACTGGTCAATGGTTCCGGATCGCCGGGACCGTTGGACAAAAAGTAACCATCAGGATGGAAACTTTGTAAATCAGCATACGAGGCGTTGTAGGGAAATACTTTAATGTAGCAATCTCGTTTAGCTAGATTGCGAAGAATATTGGTTTTAATGCCCAAGTCTACCGCTGAAATTTTGTAAGTTGCGTTTTCGTCGCCAAAGAAATAAGGTGCTTTGGTTGAAACGGTAGAGGCTAACTCCAATCCTTTCATATCAGGAACATTCCCCAATTGATGTTTCAGTTCGTCAATATGCGTTCCGTCAGTACAGATAACAGCGTTTTGAGCACCGTTATCGCGAATATAGCTAACTAAAGCTCTTGTATCAACATCGGAAATGGCGATTAAGTTTTGTTTTTCGAAGTAGCTGTATAGACTTCCGGCTGCACCGGGTCTGGAATAGTTGAAACTGAAATTTTTGCAGACTAATCCCCTAATTTTAATGGAATCAGATTCGATTTCTTGGTCGTTTACGCCGTAATTTCCAATGTGTGCATTGGTAGCCACCATTATTTGACCAAAATAAGAGGGGTCGGTAAAGATTTCTTGGTAGCCGGTCATTCCGGTATTGAAGCAGACTTCGCCAAAGGTCGTTCCGCTGATTCCGATTGATTTTCCGTGAAAAATCGTGCCATCTGAGAGTAACAAAATGGCGGGTTGTCGTGTGGTGTAGTTCATGGTTGTGTGTTGTTGTGCAAATTTAGTTTAATTTCTGAATTTGGGAAAGTTTTTTTTCTGAGATGCTGAGTGGCTGAGTTTTTTATGGTTGACATTTTTTTAAACAGATAAGGCAAATAAGTTTTTATATTAGTTGAACCAGTAAGAAATTAAGTTACATGAAGGATTGACTTCTAGTTTAAGTTCAATTTATATTTTCGTTTTTGAAACCTGTCAGGTGTAACCGTAAGTTCTTAATTTATTGATTTTTATTCTTGGCACTTTCTTTTTATGGTTTACTTTTTAGCCCCGACCTGCCTGCCGGCAGGCAGGTTGCAGCAGTATCCTTTTGTGTAGCTTGCGGAACGAAAGATAGAGCGGAAAGCGGGAACATGGTTTCCTGAAAAAGCCCAAGCCATTCGCTTCAGAAACTAAAATAAATTCAGCTTTAATCAAAAAAAAAGGACAAACTCGAAAGTTTATCCTTTTTTATTATTTGATACTGAATTTCATTATTCAGCAGCTTCGGTTGTTGGAGCTGAATCAGCAGCTGGAGCTTCCGGTGCTTTTGCTTCTGGAGCAACAGCTTCGGTTTTCTTAGCTTTTCCACCACGACGGCTTTTTGCTTTTTTCTCTTCTCTTTTACCTCCGTTGTATAATTCGTTGAAGTCTACTAGTTCGATCATCGCCATATCCGCGTTATCGCCCAAACGATTTCCTAATTTGATAATACGTGTGTAACCACCTGGACGGTCACCCACTTTAGCTGCTACTTCTCTGAAAAGTTCGGTAACACCGTTTTTATCTCTCAAATAAGCGAAAACAGTACGTCTGTTGTGTGTAGTATCTTCTTTTGATTTTGTAATCAAAGGCTCAACAAATTGTTTCAAAGCTTTGGCTTTAGCAACTGTTGTATTGATTCGCTTGTGCTCAATTAATGAACAAGCCATGTTAGCCAACATTGATCGTCTATGACCTTGTTGTCTGCTTAAATGGTTGAATTTTTTTCCGTGTCTCATGACGTGTTTTTTAATACTTCATCTTGCATCTATCCGCTTTGGAGAGCAAAATATGAAGTAATTTATTCTTTATCTAGTTTATATTTTGACAAATCCATTCCGAAATGTAAGTTTTTGATTGCTACAAGCTCATCAAGCTCGGTCAATGATTTCTTACCGAAATTACGGAATTTCATTAAGTCGTTTTTATTGAATGACACTAAGTCACCTAAGGTATCAACTTCTGCCGCTTTCAAACAATTTAACGCTCTTACAGAAAGATCCATGTCAACCAACTTAGTTTTAAGCAATTGTCTCATGTGCAATGATTCCTCATCGTAGGATTCTGTTTGTGCAATTTCATCAGCTTCCAAGGTAATTCTTTCGTCTGAGAACAACATAAAGTGGTGAATTAAAACTTTAGCAGCTTCAGTTAAAGCATCTTTTGGATTGATTGAACCATCGGTTTTGATTTCGAAAACCAATTTTTCATAATCTGTTTTTTGCTCAACACGGAAGTTTTCAATGGCATATTTTACATTCTTAATCGGTGTAAAAATAGAATCAGTGAAAATGGTTCCGATGGCTGCGTTTTGTTTTTTGTTTTCTTCTGCAGGAACATATCCTCTACCTTTTTCAATAGTTAACTCCATGTTGATGTTAACTTTTGCGTCTAGGTTACAGATGACCAATTCAGGGTTTAAAACTTGAAAACCTGAAATAAATTTTTGAAAATCACCAGCAGTAATTTGTTCTTTTCCGGAAAGAGAGATAGTAACGGTTTCATTGTCAACATCTTCGATTTGACGTTTGAAACGAACTTGTTTTAAGTTCAAAATAATTTCGGTTACATCTTCTACAACTCCGGAGATGGTAGAAAACTCATGATCTACACCTTCAATACGAACAGATGTAATAGCATATCCTTCAAGAGCGGAAAGCAAAACTCTTCTAAGTGCGTTACCAACAGTCAATCCGTAACCAGGTTCTAAAGGTCTGAATTCAAACTTACCTTCAAAATCGGTTGAATCGATCATGATAACTTTATCGGGCTTCTGAAAATTAAATATTGCCATAATTACGACTTCTGTCAATTATTATTTGTTGTATAACTCAACGATTAGTTGTTCTTTAATGTTTTCAGGGATTTGTAAACGTTGTGGAACAGTTACAAATGTACCTTCTTTAGTATCATTATTCCATGTAATCCACTCGTAAACTTTACTAGCATTAGCTAAAGAAGCATTGATAGCTTCAACTGATTTAGATTTTTCACGAATAGCAACTTTATCACCTGGTTTTAGGTGGTAGGATGGAACATTCACGATTTCACCGTTTACAGTGATGTGTCTGTGTCCAACGATTTGACGAGCTGCTCTTCTTGATGGAGCTACACCCATTCTGTAAACCACGTTGTCTAAACGAGCTTCGCAAAGTTGTAAAAGGATTTCACCGGTTACCCCTTTTGATGCTGCTGCTTTTTCAAATAAGTTTCTGAATTGTTTTTCAAGAATTCCGTAAGTGTACTTCGCTTTTTGCTTTTCCATTAACTGAACTGCATATTCAGATTTTTTACCTCTTCGCTTAGCTAAACCGTGTTGCCCTGGAGGGTAATTTCTTTTTTCGAAGGCTTTGTCTTCTCCGAATATAGCTTCGCCAAATTTACGAGCTATTTTAGTTTTTGGACCAGTATATCTTGCCATTTTAAATTGTTTTAAGGTAGTGATTATGAATTCAGGTCAAATCCTTCGATAATCGAGCTCTACCTTGGGTTATACTTAATAAAAATTATAAAGAACTGAAATGAATCAGTTAATCATTAAACTCTTCTTCTTTTTGGAGGTCTACATCCGTTGTGTGGCATTGGTGTAACGTCGATAATTTCAGTCACTTCAATTCCACCGTTGTGGATAGAACGGATAGCAGACTCACGTCCGTTTCCTGGTCCTTTCACATACACTTTAACTTTCTTTAAACCTGCCTCTAGTGCTACTTTTGAACAATCCTCTGCTGCCATTTGAGCGGCATAAGGTGTGTTCTTTTTAGATCCTCTGAAACCCATTTTACCGGCAGAAGACCAAGAAATTACTTCACCTTTTTTGTTAGTAAGTGAAATAATAATGTTGTTAAAAGTTGCATTAATATGAGCTTCACCCGTTGATTCAACGATAACTTTACGTTTTTTTGCTGTTGCTTTAGCCATATTACTTATTATTTAGTTGCTTTTTTCTTGTTAGCAACAGTTTTTCGTTTACCTTTTCTTGTTCTGGAATTGTTTTTAGTTCTTTGTCCTCTTAATGGAAGACCGGATCTGTGACGAATTCCTCTATAACATCCAATGTCCATAAGACGTTTGATGTGTAGTGACACTTCTGAACGCAATTCTCCTTCAATTTTGTAGTATGATACGGCGTCACGGATTCCTCCGATTTCGTCATCATTCCAATCTTGAACTTTCTTGTCTTGACTAACTTGAGCTTTTTCTAAAATCTCAATAGCTCTGCTTTTTCCTACTCCGAAGATATAAGTTAAAGCAATAACTCCTCTTTTGTTTTTAGGTATATCTACCCCTGCGATTCTTGCCATAATTATCCTTGTCTTTGTTTAAATCTAGGATTCTTTTTGTTAATAACGTACAATCTGCCTTTTCTGCGTACAATAACGCATTCGGCACTTCTTTTCTTTACTGATGCTCTTACTTTCATTGTGAAATAGCTTTAATATCTATAAGTAATTCTTGCTTTTGTCAGGTCGTAAGGGCTCATTTCCAATTTCACTTTATCACCAGGTAATAATTTGATGTAATGCATTCGCATCTTACCGGAAATATGAGCAATCACTACGTGACCATTTTCTAATTCTACACGGAACATTGCATTGGATAATGCCTCAATAATTGATCCGTCTTGTTCTATTGCTGATTGTTTTGCCATAAAAATTAAGCTACTGCTTTTCTATTTTTACCCGATTTCATTAAACCATCATAATGTCTATTCAACAAGTATGAATTCACTTGTTGCATAGTATCAATTGCAACGCCAACCATAATTAATAAGGATGTACCTCCAAAAAACATTCCCCAGTTCTGTTGAACACCCATCAAGTTTACTACTACCGCAGGAAATACTGCAATAAGAGCTAAAAATAGTGAGCCGGGTAGTGTGATTAAAGACATCACTTTGTCTAAGAAATCAGAGGTCTCTAATCCGGGTCGAACACCGGGTATAAAACCACCACTTCTCTTTAAATCATCAGCCATTTTGTTAGTAGGTACTGTAATTGCAGTGTAAAAATAAGTAAATACTATAATTAACAAGGCAAAAACAATGTTATACCATAAACCAAACATATCACTGAAAGCTCCTGTAACGGATTGAGCGGTTTCAGAACTTGAAAGACCGGCTACTGCAGCAGGAATAAACATGATAGCTTGCGCAAAAATGATTGGCATAACTCCCGAAGCATTAAGCTTCAACGGAATGAACTGTCGATTGCCACCCATCATATCTTGTTCAAAATCGCCACCGGCTGTTCTTCTGGCATATTGTACAGGTATTTTTCTAACGGCCATGACCAATAAAACACTGGCAACGATAATTAATAACCAAAGAATTACTTCAAATACTAATTTTACCAAACCTCCTTGATCTTGTGTTACGGTAGAAACAAACTCTTGTATAAACGCTTCCGGCAAACGGGCAATAATACCCACCATAATCAACAAAGAGATTCCATTTCCAATACCTTTATCGGTAATTTTTTCTCCTAACCACATGGCAAAAATTGTACCTGTAACAAGGATAAGAACTGCTGAAAATAAGAACGAAAAGGAATTAAATCCTAATAAAAATGCGTCACCTGGCAAAGTTCTGTAAAGATTATAGATATAACCCGGACCTTGTACCAAAGTGATGGCAATAGTTAACCAACGTGTAATTTGATTAATTTTCTTTCTACCACTCTCACCGTCCTTTTGCAGTTTTTGTAAATAAGGAACTGCGATTCCCATTAATTGCACCACAATCGATGCAGAAATGTAGGGCATAATACCCAAAGCAAAAACCGATGCCTGAGAAAATGCTCCTCCGGTAAACATATTAAGAATCGATCCGATTCCTTGATCTGTTTGCGATGCTAAGCCTTCCAACTTAGTTGCATCGATTCCCGGTAAAGTAACCTGTGCTCCAAAACGATAAACTAAAAGTAACCCAAGAGTGATAAGAATCCTATTCTTGAGTTCTTCAATTTTCCATACGTTTGCGAGTGTTTCAAAAAATTTCTTCATACAGTCAGTAAATTATAAAGTTACGGCTTCTCCACCGGCTGCTTCGATAGCGGCTTTAGCAGTTGCTGTAAATTTGTGAGCGGTTACTTTTAATTTCGCTTTTAATTCACCTCGACCTAATACTTTTACCAATTCGTTTTTAGTCGCCAAACGGTTTTCGATGATTACAGAAAAATCTACTGTATCAGTTACTGTTCCGTTATCCACTAAAGCTTGTAAAGTATCAAGGTTAATTCCTTGATAATCTACTCGATTGATATTTTTAAATCCAAACTTAGGCACACGTCTTTGAAGTGGCATTTGACCACCTTCAAAACCAATCTTTTTAGAATAACCAGAACGAGATTTTGCTCCTTTGTGTCCACGTGACGCAGTACCACCTTTTCCGGAACCTTCTCCTCTACCTAATCGTTTATTTTGATTGTGCGTTGAACCTTCAGCTGGTTGTAAGTTACTTAAATTCATTTTGAATAGTGTTATTTAGTTTCTTCTACAGAAACTAAGTGTTTAACTTTATTTACCATACCAAGGATAGCAGATGAATTTTCATGCTCTACTACTTGTCCTAATCTTTTAAGACCCAAGGAAACCAATGTTCTCTTTTGTGTTAGAGGACAGTTGATTTGACTTTTTACTTGTTTTACTAAAATCTTTGACATAATTTCCTTGTATATTAACCTTTAAATACTTTCTCTAAAGAAATTCCTCTTTGCTTAGACACTGTATAAGCACTTCTCATTTGAAGTAAAGCATCAAAAGTTGCTTTTACTACGTTGTGAGGATTTGAAGATCCTTGAGATTTTGATAATACATCGTGAATTCCAACTGATTCAAGTACCGAACGAACAGCACCACCAGCAATAACCCCTGTACCATGAGAGGCAGGCATTAAGAATACACGAGCTCCACCAAATTTTCCTTTTTGTTCGTGAGGAACTGACTGACCACTTAAAGGAATTTTTACTAAATTTTTCTTAGCATCTTCAACAGCCTTAGCGATTGCTTCTGATACGTCTTTAGATTTTCCTAATCCGTGTCCAACTACTCCGTTTTCATCACCAACCACAACAATAGCAGAAAAACCAAATGCTCTACCACCTTTTGTTACTTTGGTAACACGATTTACACTTACCAAACGATCTTTTAATTCAAGACCACTAGGTTTTACTAACTCTACATTTTTGTATTTGTTATACATAATTTCTTAGAATTTAAGTCCGGCAGCTCTCGCTCCTTCTGCTAATGATTTAATACGACCGTGGTATAAGTAGCCTCCTCTGTCGAAAGTTACTGTATCTATACCAGCTTTCAATGCTTTTTCAGCAACTAGTTTTCCTACTGCGTTAGCTACGTCTACGTTTGTTCCTTTTGCATCTACTCCTTTTTCTCTGGAGGAAGCGGCCAAAATGGTTACTCCGTTTACGTCGTCTACTAACTGTGCGTAGATTTCTTTATTGCTTCTGAATACAGAAAGTCTTGGTTTAGTAGCAGTTCCGCTTACAATCTTTCTAATTCTGAACTTAATTCTCTGTCTTCTATCAGATTTTGTTAATGACATAATCTTACTTTTTTAAGCTGATTTACCTGCTTTTCTTCTTAATACTTCACCTACGAATTTAACTCCTTTTCCTTTGTAAGGTTCTGGACGACGGAAACCTCTAATTTTAGCGGCAACCTGACCTAAAAGTTGTTTATCGTGAGAGGTTAGCTTAACGATTGGGTTCTTACCTTTTTCTGAAACTGTTTCCAATTTTACTTCTGGAGCAATTTCTAAAACGATATTGTGCGAAAATCCTAAAGCAAGATCTAACTTCTGACCTTGATTAGAAGCTCTGTACCCTACGCCTACTAACTCTAATTCTTTTGTAAAACCGTTTGATACGCCGTTAATCATGTTACTGATTAATGAACGGTATAAACCGTGTTTAGCTCTATGATCTTTGTGGTCAGATGATCTTTCCACAATTACTTGACCGTCTTCAACCTTTACAGTTACGTCCGAAAACTCCTGTGTTAGTTGACCTAATTTTCCTTTTACTGTAATTACACCTTCGTTAACTTCTAACGTAACGCCTGATGGAATTTCAACTGGATTTTTACCTATTCTTGACATCGTTCAGTCTTGTTTATTAGTATACGTAACAAATTACTTCTCCACCAACATTCAATTGTTTCGCTTGTTTTCCGGTCATAAGACCTTTTGAAGTTGAAACAATTGCAATTCCTAATCCGTTAAGGATTCTTGGAAGGTTTGAAGAACCTGCGTACTTACGTAAACCTGGTTTACTAATTCTTTGGATATCTCTAATTACCGGCTCTTTAGTAACTTTGTCGTACTTAAGGGCGATTTTGATGGTTCCTTGAACAGAACTGTCATCAAACTTGTAACTTAGGATATAACCTTGATCGAATAAAATCTTTGTGATTTCTTTTTTAAGATTAGAGGCAGGAATTTCAACCACTTTGTGATTAGCCATTACCGCATTTCTAACTCTTGTTAGATAATCTGCAATAGGATCTGTATACATATTGATTTATAAAATTTTGGCAACGGTTTTCAGAAGAACTATTCCGCTGAACCTGAAACCATTAAACTCATTTTTTAAAGAAGATAATTGTACGTTACCCGCTAAAAGCTGGCAAATGTACAATTATCTGCTGAAATAAACTAACTACCAGCTAGCTTTCTTTACACCTGGAATTAATCCTTGGTTAGCCATTTCACGAAATGTTACACGTGAAAGACCGAATTGTCTCATATACCCTCTTGGTCGTCCTGTTAATTTACAACGATTGTGCAAACGAACCGGTGAAGCATTCTTAGGTAATTTTTGTAAACCTTCATAATCTCCGGCTTCTAATAAAGCTTTTCTTTTTTCAGCGTACTTTTCTACCGTTTTCTGTCTCTTAACCTCACGGGCTTTCATTGATTCTTTAGCCATATCTTAATTCTTTTTAAAAGGTAATCCTAATTCTGCTAATAATGATTTTGCTTCCTTATCGGTTTTAGCCGTTGTTACAAAAGTAATATCCATTCCTGAAATTTTGTTTACTTTGTCAATATCAATTTCTGGGAAAATGATTTGCTCTAAAACACCAAGATTATAATTACCTCTACCGTCAAAACCAGTTGCTTTGATTCCACCAAAATCCCTTACACGAGGCAATGAAGATGTAATCAATCTGTCTAAGAATTCATACATACGCTCACCACGTAAAGTTACTTTGGCTCCAATCGGCATACCTTTTCTTAATTTAAAGGCAGCAACGTCTTTCTTAGAAATCGTCGCTAAAGCTTTTTGACCTGTGATTTTTGTCAACTCGTCTACTGCGTAATCAACCAATTTCTTGTCTGATACAGCAGCTCCGACACCACGGCTTAAAACGATTTTTTCAAGTTTTGGAACTTGCATTACGTTTTTATAACCGAACTCTTCTTTCAAAGCAGGAATAACTCTGCTTCTATATTCTTCTTTTAGTCTAGGGATATAAGCCATTACTATAGTACTTGATTAGATTTTTTTGAAAATCTTACTTTCTTATCTCCTTCTACTTTATACCCTACTTTAGTTGCTTTTTTTGACTTTGGATCAATTAAAGACAAGTTTGATATTTGAATAGGAGCTTCTTTCTTTACGATTCCTCCTTGAGGGTTCTTTGCACTTGGCTTCGTGTGAACTGAAACCATGTTTGTACCTTCAACAATCGCTTTATTTGCATCTACGAAAACACGTAAAACTTTACCTTCAGTACCTTTATGGTCACCTGCGATAACTTTTACAATATCTCCTGATTTAATTTTTAATTTTGTCATCATTAATCGAATTAAAGCACTTCTGGTGCTAATGATACAATTTTCATGAATTGTTTTTCACGAAGTTCTCTTGCAACCGGACCAAAAACACGAGTACCTCTCATTTCACCTGCCGCGTTTAACAATACACATGCGTTATCGTCAAAACGGATATAAGATCCATCAGCTCTTCTCACTTCTTTTTTGGTGCGTACAACAACTGCAGTAGATACAGCACCTTTCTTAACGTTTCCGTTTGGTGTTGCGTCTTTTATTGACACTACAATTTTATCTCCAACAGAGGCATAACGACGTTTCGTTCCTCCTAAAACACGGATAGTCAAAACTTCTTTTGCCCCAGTGTTATCTGCTACTTTTAATCTAGATTCTTGTTGTACCATAATTACTTCGCTCTTTCAATGATTTCAACTAATCTCCAACATTTTAACTTACTTAAAGGACGCGTTTCGCTAATTCTTACAGTGTCTCCAATGTTACAGTCATTTGTTTCGTCGTGTGCAACGTATTTCTTTGTTTTTAACACGAACTTACCGTATAACGGGTGTTTTACTTTTCTTGTTTCAGAAACAACGATAGATTTCTCCATTTTGTTGCTAGTAACTACACCAATTCTCTCTTTTCTTAAATTTCTTTTTTCTTCCATCTTTCAGCAGAATACAATTATTGTAACTCTCTTTTACTTAGCTCAGTAACTAATCTCGCAATTGTTCTTCTCATCGCTCTAATTTGAAGCGGATTTTGAATTGGAGATATAGTATGAGTCGTTTTTAGGTCGGCATACGTTTTTCTTGACTGACTAAGTTGTTCTTTTAACTCAGCTACAGATAGACTTATAATTTCTGATTGTTTCATAATGTATATAAGATTATGCTTCGAAATCTCTAGCAACTACAAACTTAGTTTTTACAGGAAGCTTTTGGGCTGCTAAGCGTAATGCTTCTTTTGCAACGGCCAAAGGTACTCCTCCTACTTCAAACATAATTCTTCCGGGTTTAACAACGGCAGCCCAATATTCAACTGCACCTTTTCCTTTACCCATACGTACTTCAAGAGGCTTCTTTGTGATTGGTTTATCCGGGAAAATTTTGATCCATAATTGTCCCTCTCTTTTCATAAAACGAGTAGCTGCAATACGAGCCGCCTCGATTTGACGTGAAGTTAAGAACGAAGAATCCATTGATTTTATTCCGAACATCCCATTTGAAAGCTCGTGACCTCTTTGAGAATCACCTTTCATTCTACCTTTTTGTACCTTACGGTATTTTGTTCTTTTAGGCTGTAACATTTTTCTTTAATTTAAAAAATTACTTTCTTTTACGTGGGTTTGATTTTCCGTTTGGTTTTCCTCCTCTTGGAGCATCACCACCTTTGTTTCCACCACCACCGGCTTGTTTTTTGTCCATGCCTACTAATGGAGAAAGGTCTCTCTTTCCGTAAACTTCACCTTTCATGATCCATACTTTGATACCCATTCTACCATAAGTAGTGTGAGCTTCAGCCAAAGCATAATCAATGTCGGCTCTGAAAGTTGATAGAGGAATTCTACCTTCTTTGAAACCTTCTGAACGTGCCATTTCAGCACCATTCAAACGACCGGAAATCAAAACTTTAATACCTTCTGCATTCATACGCATTGCTGCTGCAATAGCCATTTTAATAGCTCTTCGGTATGAAATACGGCTTTCGATTTGACGAGCGATGCTTGTTGCAACTAAATAAGCGTCTAACTCAGGTCTTTTAATTTCAAAGATGTTGATTTGAACCTCTTTGTCTGTAATTTTCTTAAGTTCTTCTTTCAACTTGTCTACCTCTTGTCCACCTTTTCCGATAATGATACCAGGTCTGGCCGTAGTGATAGTAACGGTTACAAGTTTTAAAGTTCTCTCGATGATTACTTTTGATACACTAGCTTTTGATAAACGAGCATGGATGTACTTTCTGATTTTATAATCTTCGGCAATTTTATCACCGTAATCATTTCCACCATACCAGTTTGAATCCCATCCTCTGATGATCCCAAGTCTGTTTCCTATTGGATTTGTCTTTTGTCCCATCTTATTTATTAATTGCTTTGTGTGTTATTACTAGCTCCAAGCACGATAGTAACGTGATTAGAACGTTTTCTGATTCTGTGTGCACGACCTTGAGGAGCCGGACGAAGTCTTTTTAACATCATTCCACCGTCAACTCTGATCTCTTTTATAAATAAAGCTGCCTCTTCAATACTAGCTTCTGCGTTTTTAGCTTGCCAGTTGGCAATAGCTGATAACAACAACTTCTCTAGTTTTCTTGAAGCTTCTTTTTGACTAAATCGTAATAAATTTAGTGCTCTTTCCACTTTCTGACCTCTTACCAAGTCTGCAACCAAGCGCATTTTTCTAGGTGAAGTAGGGCAGTTATTCAATTTCGCGAAAGCAATCGACTTATTAGCCTCTTTTCTCGCATCTGCTGTTTCTCTTTTACGAACTCCCATTGCTTCTTATTTTTTACCTTTATTTTTAGCACCGGCATGACCTCTAAATGATCGTGTTGGTGAAAATTCTCCTAACTTGTGTCCTACCATGTTTTCAGTTACATAAACTGGAACAAATTGACGACCATTGTGTACTGCGATTGTTTGTCCTACGAAATCCGGTGTAATCATCGAAGCTCTTGACCAAGTTTTGATCACTGCTTTGCTTGATTTCTCGATATTTTCAAGAACTTTTTTATCTAATTTGTAATGTACAAATGGTCCTTTTTTTAATGAACGTGCCATGTCTATCTAATTATTTCTTTCTGCGTTCAACAATATACTTATTACTTGGGCTCACTTTAGAACGGGTTCTGTATCCTTTTGCAGGAATACCGTTTCTAGAGCGTGGGTGACCTCCGGAAGAACGTCCTTCACCACCACCCATTGGGTGATCGACAGGGTTCATTGCAACCGGTCTTGTTCTTGGTCTTCTTCCTAACCATCTAGATCGACCCGCTTTACCGGAAACAATCAACTGATGATCTGAGTTAGACACTGCACCAATAGTAGCCATACAAGTCAACAAGATTAATCTTGTTTCGCCCGAAGGCATTTTGATAGTGGCATATTTTCCATCTCTTGCCATTAATTGAGCAAATGTTCCGGCCGAACGAGCAATAATAGCTCCCTGACCCGGACGTAACTCAATACAAGAAATAACAGTTCCTAATGGAATTTTACTTAAAGGAAGGGCGTTTCCAATTTCTGGAGCCGAACCTTCACCTGAAGTTACTGTTTGACCAACATTTAAACCATTTTGTGCAATTACATAGGTTTTAGCACCATCTGCATAAGCTAACAAAGCGATAAATGCTGTTCTGTTTGGATCGTACTCAATTGATTTAACCGTAGCTGGAATTCCATCTTTAGTTCTTTTAAAATCAATGATACGATACTTTTGCTTGTGACCACCGCCTGTATAACGCATGGTCATTTTTCCTTGACTATTTCTACCTCCTGAGTTATTTTTCGGTGCCAATAATGACTTTTCCGGCTTATCAGTCGTGATGGCGTCAAAACCATTCACAACTCTAAAACGCTGACCCGGGGTAATAGGTTTTAATTTTCTAACTGACATTTCTTATTAGATATTGTTGTAAAAATCAATTGTTTCTCCTTCTTGTACTTGTACGATTGCTTTCTTGAAAGAATTCGTTTTAGCACTAATCATTCCACTTTTAGTGTACTTTACAGAACGGTCTGGTCTAACATTCATAGTGTTGATCGCAATAATTTTCACTCCATAAGTTGCTTCTACAGCATTTCTGATTTGAATTTTGTTTGCTTTCTTGTCCACTACAAAACCATAACGATTGTTTAACTCACTTTGCTTCGTGATTTTTTCAGTTATGATAGGTTTAATTATGATACTCATGGCCTATTATTTACTTAAATTTTCTTCAATTCCTTCTAAAGAACTCTCTAAAAGCACTAATTTATTTGCGTTTAATATCGCATAAGTGCTTAATTCTGAGCTAGTTACCACATTAGAAGCCTTTAAATTGCGTGACGACAAATATACATTTTTATTCGTATCACCCAACACAATTAAAGATTTTTTATTTTCTAACCCTAAGGCTTTCAGAACTGTAATAAAATTCTTAGTGCTTGGGGTCTCGAAATTAAAATCTTCAACTACGACTAATTCTGAATCTTTTACTTTTTGAGAGAAGGCCGATTTACGAGCTAATCTTTTTAAAGTTTTGTTCAATTTGAAAGAATAACTTCTTGGTCTTGGACCGAAAACTCTACCCCCACCTTTGAACAATGGATTCTTTATACTACCGGCACGAGCTGTACCCGTTCCTTTTTGTTTCTTAATTTTTCGAGTACTCCCTGTTACTTCCGCTCTTTCTTTTGCTTTATGCGTACCTTGTCTTTGGTTGGCAAGATATTGCTTTACATCAAGATAGATAGCATGTTTGTTAGGCTCGATAGCGAAAACAGCGTCAGAAAGTTGAACTTTTCTACCTGTTTCTTTTCCGTTGATATCTAAAACTTTTACTTCCATTACTTCTGAATGATTACATAAGAGTTTTTGTGTCCAGGAACGCATCCTTTAACTAATAACAAATTTTTGTCTGCTACTACTTTTAAAACTCTAAGGTTTTGAATTGTTACATTGTCTCCTCCCATTCTTCCTGCCATACGCATTCCTTTGAATACTCTAGATGGATAAGAAGAAGCTCCTACAGAACCTGGTGCTCTTAATCGGTTGTGTTGTCCGTGTGTAGCTTGTCCAACACCACCAAAACCGTGACGCTTTACAACCCCTTGGAAACCTTTACCTTTAGATACTCCTTGTACATCAACGAATTCTCCCTCGCTGAATTGATCTACAGTGACTAAATCACCTAATTTATACTCCGTTTCAAAATC
The DNA here is from genome assembly GCF_003268815.1 of Flavobacterium lacus. Classification (GTDB taxonomy): domain Bacteria; phylum Bacteroidota; class Bacteroidia; order Flavobacteriales; family Flavobacteriaceae; genus Flavobacterium; species Flavobacterium lacus. Next base: position 36,779 of record NZ_QLSV01000012.1, read on the forward strand.
TTGGAATTCAACGACTTTTTTCTTAGCAGAAGTTCCCGCTTTTTTAAAGTGACCTATGGCCGCTTTAGTGGCGTGTTTTTCTGTTTTGTCATCGAAACCAAGCTGAAACGCTTCATACCCGTCAACCGCTTTGGTTCTGACTTGGGTAACGACACATGGACCCGCTTCAATCACGGTGCAAGGAATATTTTTCCCGTTCTCGTCGAAAATGCTAGTCATGCCGATTTTTTTTCCAATTAACCCAGACATATTAAACTATTTATAAATGATTAAAAAATTCTTTTTGTTTTGTAGTAGGAAAAGAGCAATAAGTGTTAAGAGAATGCCTTAACACTTACTACTTTCCTCTTTGTACATTTATCACACTTTGATTTCAACTTCTACACCACTTGGTAACTCTAATTTCATTAGAGCATCAATAGTTTTAGAAGAAGAAGAATAGATATCTAACAATCGTTTGTATGAACTCACTTCAAACTGCTCTCTCGCTTTTTTGTTAACGTGTGGAGAACGTAATACGGTGAATATTTTTTTGTGCGTTGGTAATGGAATTGGCCCTGTTACCACCGCTCCGGTACTTTTTACCGTTTTTACGATTTTCTCAGCTGATTTATCAACCAACATGTGATCGTAAGATTTCAATTTTATTCTGATTTTTTGACTCATTTTCTTAAAGATTACGCGTTTCCTTTTGCTTTTTTAATCACTGCCTCTGAAATATTCGCTGGCGTTTGTTCGTAATGTGAAAATTCCATTGTAGATGTTGCTCTACCTGAAGACAATGTTCTTAAAGTAGTTACATAACCAAACATTTCAGACAACGGCACATCAGCCTTAATAGTTTTTGCACCATTTCTATCTCCCATGTCATTCACCTGACCTCTACGACGGTTAATATCACCTACGATATCGCCCATGTTTTCTTCTGGTGTAATAACTTCCATTTTCATAATTGGCTCAAGAATAACAGCTCCAGCAGCTTTAGCAACTTCTCTGTAACCCATTCTTGCAGCTAATTCGAAAGAAAGAGCATCAGAATCCACAGGGTGGAAAGATCCGTCCAATAAAGTTACTTTTAAACTATCAACTTGATATCCAGCTAATGGACCCGTTTTCATAGCTTCTCTAAATCCTTTTTCTACAGATGGTATATATTCTTTAGGAACGTTACCACCTTTAACAGCGTTGACAAATTGTAATCCTACCGGTACTTTACCATCAACAGCATCAGCTGGCTCAAGTAAGAATACGATATCACCAAATTTACCACGACCTCCAGATTGCTTCTTATACGTTTCTCTGTGTTGAGCAGATTTTGTGAAAGCTTCTTTGTATTCAACTTGAGGCTCACCTTGGTTCACTTCAACTTTAAATTCTCTTTTCATACGATCGACAAGAATGTCTAAGTGTAACTCACCCATACCTGAAATAATCGTTTGACCAGAAGCTTCGTCTGTTCGTACAGTAAATGTTGGATCTTCTTCAGCTAATTTAGCTAAAGCCATACCCATTTTATCAACGTCAGCTTTCGTTTTTGGTTCGATAGCGATACCAATTACCGGTGCTGGGAATTTCATTGACTCAAGAATAATTGGGTGTTTTTCATCACACATTGTATCTCCAGTCTTGATATCTTTAAATCCAACTGCTGCTCCAATATCACCCGCCTCGATATAATCGATTGGGTTTTGTTTGTTCGCGTGCATTTGGTAGATACGAGAAATTCTTTCTTTATTTCCTGAACGAGTGTTCAAAATATATGACCCCGCATCTAAACGACCTGAATAAGCACGGAAGAAAGCTAAACGACCAACATAAGGATCGGTAGCGATTTTAAAGGCTAAAGCTGCGAACGGCTCTTTTACATCAGGACGACGTAAGATTTTGGTTTGATCTTCTTCTAATAAATCTTGATCATCAGGGTGAATACCTTGAATACCTTCTTTATCTAAGGGAGATGGCAAATATTTACATACAGCATCCAACATGAATTGAACACCTTTGTTCTTGAATGAAGAACCTGCAATCATAGGAATGATAGCCATGTCCATAGTTGCAGCTCTCAATGCGTTATTGATTTCTTCCTCAGTGATAGATTCTGGATCTTCCATGTATTTATCAAGTAGGTTTTCATCATAATCAGCAACCGCTTCAATAAGGATATCTCTGTATTCTTTCACTTCGTCAATCATATCCGCTGGGATATCGACAATGTCAAAAGTAGCTCCTAGCGTTTCATCATGCCATACAATAGCTTGATTTTTCACTAAATCTACCACACCTTTGAAATCATTTTCTTCACCAATTGGTAAAGTGATTGCAACTGCGTTAGACTTTAACATATCACGAACTTGTTGACAAACCATCAAAAAGTTTGATCCTTGACGGTCCATTTTATTAACAAACCCCATACGAGGCACTCTATATTGATCGGCAAGTCTCCAGTTAGTCTCCGATTGTGGCTCTACACCATCAACAGCACTAAACAAGAAAACTAAGCCATCCAATACACGTAACGAACGATTTACCTCAACGGTAAAGTCAACGTGTCCTGGAGTATCAATAATATTGAAGTGATACGGTTTTGATTCCGGCATAGGTTTCCCTTGCTCTGTTGGAAAACTCCATTCACAAGTAGTCGCAGCAGAAGTAATCGTAATTCCTCTTTCTTGCTCTTGTGCCATCCAGTCCATTGTTGCAGCACCATCGTGCACTTCACCAATTTTGTGTGATTTTCCGGTATAAAATAGAATACGCTCCGTTGTTGTAGTTTTACCTGCATCAATGTGAGCTGCAATTCCGATATTTCTTGTGTATCTTAAATCTCTAGCCATTTCTTATGAATTAAAATCTAAAGTGAGAGAACGCTTTGTTAGCCTCAGCCATTTTGTGCGTATCCATTCTTTTCTTAACTGCTGCTCCTTCTTCTTTAGCTGCTGCTAAAATTTCTGAAGCTAATTTAGCTGCCATTGATTTTTCGTTTCTTCTTCTTGCATAAAGAATCATCCATTTGATAGCGTAAGAAATCTTTCTATCCGGACGAATTTGCATTGGAATTTGGAACGTAGCTCCACCCACTCTACGTGAACGAACCTCTACGTGAGGCATAACATTTGTTAAACCATCTTTCCATACTTCTAAAGCAGATTTTTCAGCATCTTGCTTTTTTGTTTCCACTATTTCTAAAGCATCATAGAATACTTTAAAAGCGGTCGATTTTTTACCATCCCACATTAAGTTGTTTACAAAACGTGTTACCAATTGATCATTGAATTTTGGATCTGGTAAAAGAGGTCTTTTTTTGGCCTGTCTTTTTCTCATGTCTTTTCTTTAAAAGTTTCTAATTACTTTTTCTTTGCGGGTGCTGCTGGTTGACCTGGTTTTGGACGTTTTGCTCCATATTTTGAACGACGTTGCGTACGACCTGCTACTCCGGCAGTATCTAACGCACCACGTACGATATGGTATCTAACACCTGGTAAATCTTTTACCCTTCCGCCTCTAACTAATACTATCGAGTGCTCTTGTAGATTGTGTCCTTCTCCCGGGATGTAAGCATTTACTTCGTTTCCGTTTGTTAAACGAACCCTTGCTACCTTTCTCATCGCTGAGTTTGGTTTTTTTGGAGTCGTTGTGTAAACACGAGTACATACACCTCTTCGTTGAGGACAAGAATCTAAAGCAGCCGATTTACTCTTCTTAGTTACTTGGGCTCTCCCTGTTCTTACTAATTGTTGAATTGTTGGCATAATTAATACTAAAAATTTCTATGTTTTTAAAATTACCCTATTTTAAGGGGTTGCAAATGTAGTAATATTTTTTGGTAAAACAAATCATAATTTATTTATTTTGTTTGAGTTGGGTTTTTTTTTGAGTGGCTTAGTGGCTGAGTAGCTGAGTAGCTAAGTTTTTTTGTTTCAGGTTTCAAGTTCGAGAATTTATACAAGAAGAAAATGTTCTCTAAACGAATCCAATAAAGTCCATTATTGCAAAGCAATCAAATCAGTGAAAACCTGTTTAATCCATCAAACCCGTGTGCTAGTAAAAAAGCGAAGCATGTTTAAAATTTTTCAAGGTTGAACGTTTCAGGCAGGAACTTGAAACCTGACAAGAGCCTAAAGAGCAAATGGCGAAGCAAACTTGAAACTTTTTTCCGGCACATCAAAAGCTTGGAATGAAAAGCAGGAAATAGGCCCTATACCATATTCCTTTTTTTTGCGTTACTTTTATCGAAATTAAATTGGTTTTGAAAAGGCTTTTATTTATCGTATTCTTCTTGTTGTTTTTCTGTTTTGGAAAGGCTCAAAATGTCTATTTAACCATGGAAGGCTCTACTATTGAAGAAACAAAAAAAATGGATTCGATTGGTTATGCCAAACAATTTGTAAATGCCAAAGGCGTGATAGATGAAACGAAACTGTTTAGTAAAAAGCTTTTTGAATTTGGCTACTTGGAAAATGAAAACCTGAGCAATAGAAAGGTAAACGATTCTACTTTTTTGTTTGAATTTAGACTGGGAGAAAAAACTTCACACGTACATATATATATTGGTGATGAAATGTTGCCGTATTTGAGTGATGATTTTAAGGTGACTGATGGGTTATTGAAGCTTCCTATTGAAAATGCAGAGCCTTTGATGAATTCGATTTTAAAACGCTTGGAATCAAAAGGGTTTTCTTTGGCTCAGTTAAAACTAGAGAATTTTAGAACGCAAGAAAATTTGCTTTATGCCGATTTAAATAGTAAGCCTAACAAACAAAGAAATTTGAACGATATTGTGATTGAAGGTTTTGAAAAGTTTCCGGAAAGTCATCGGAAAAGCCTAAAAAAAATGTTTACTAAACAAACGTTTAACCAAACCAATTTAGAAAAACTCTATAAAACGGTAGAAAGTTTTAGGTTTGTTACGCAAACAAAATATCCGGAAATTTTGTTTACGCAAGATTCTACAAAAGTTTACCTTTATTTAGAAAAAGCCAAAGCCAACCGTTTTGATGGTTTTGTGGGTTTTAACAACGACGATGGCGGAAAAATAAATTTTAACGGTTATGTTGATTTGCTTTTGCACAATCTTTTAAATTCCGGCGAACAGTTTACTATGTTTTGGAAAAGCGATGGCAACGAGCAAACTACGTTTAATGTGAATTTGCAGGTTCCTTATCTTTTTAAAAGTTCATTGGGGTTAAAGACAGAATTACAAATTTTTAAACAAGATAGTACTTTTCAAAATACACGCACTTCAATTGATTTAGGCTATCTTTTTACCTATAACACGAGGTTTTATCTTGGCTATCAATCGACAGAATCGAGTGATATTCAAAACACCAATTCGAATTTTATTAGTGACTTTAAAAATTCCTTCGTCACAGGGCAATTTGAATACACCGATTTTAAAACCGATGATTTTTTATTTCCCGAAAAAACAGCCTTTGATGTTAAAGTTGGTCTGGGAAGTCGGGATTCTAAAACCGATTCGCAAAGTCAATTATATGGTCAACTAGAATTTAGGCACAACTTGTATTTGAATGCAAAAAACATTCTACACCTTAAAACCCAAAATTATTACCTCAAAAGTGAGGCTTATATTGTGAATGAATTACACCGCTTTGGCGGAATTAATTCGATTCGAGGTTTTAATGAAAACAGTTTACAAGGCAATTTATTTTCGTCTATTCTAACCGAATATCGCTATGTTTTGACTTCAGGAATGTACCTCCATTCCATTATTGATTATGGCTATTTTCAAGACCAAACAACCGATTTGAGTGATTCGTTACTAGGCTTGGGATTCGGTTTTGGACTATTAACCAAAAACGGACTCTTTAATTTGGTGTATGCCAACGGAAGTACTGGAAATCAAGAAATAAAACTTTCCAATTCGATTGTACACATTAGTTTTAAAACAAGTTTTTAGTATATCAAAGATAATCCTACCTTTGCCGCATGGAAAAAGAAAATCAAATTTTTGGAATTAGAGCAATTATTGAAGCAATTCAGGCAGGAAAAGAAATCGACAAAGTGTTTTTGCAAAAAGATATGCAAGGCGATTTGATGCGTGAATTAATGAAAGTGATGAAATCACACAAAGTGAATTTCACCTATGTTCCCGTTGAAAAATTAAATCGTCTTACGCCAAAAAACCATCAAGGTGCAGTAGCAACCATTGCTCCAGTGAATTTTCATGATTTAGAAAGTTTGATTTCCAATGCCCTGGAAAGTGGTAAAACGCCCCTATTCCTTATTTTAGATCAATTGTCTGATGCTCGGAATTTTGGAGCTATTATCCGAACGGCAGAATGTACCGGTGTGGATGGAATCATCATCGGCAAACAAGGAGCCGCTCCCGTTAACGGAGATACCGTAAAAACCAGTGCCGGTGCTGTTTTTAATGTGCCAATTTGTAAAGTAGAACACATTAAAGATGCCATTTTTTACCTGCAAGGTTCCGGCATCAAAACCATTGCCGCCACCGAAAAAACAGAAGATACGATTTATGATTTAGCCCTCAATGAACCGTTGGCGATCATAATGGGAAGCGAAGACCGCGGCATAAACCCATCCGTTTTGAAAATTGTGGATGAAAAAGCAAAACTACCTATGTTCGGCACAATTGCTTCATTAAATGTTTCAGTGGCGTGTGGAGCTTTTTTATATGAAGTGGTGAGACAGAGAAGATAATAAACAGGATACGCTCTTTCGCCTGACAGGTTTTTAAAACGGCAGGTGTAGAAAAATCTAAAACAAATCACTCCTTCTCTTTCTCCGGTTTAAATTCATAAAACACGTTTTCATCCATGTTGAAAAACGTGTACTCTACTTCTAACTCTTCCGGTTTTGGTGTATTCACGAAATTTCCATTTTCATCAAAATGTTTCATAAACGGATCATTTTCAGGATTGAAATCGGGTTTTTCCCAGTCATAACGAATGGGTTTTTTATATTTTTCAGCTTTGTATAAAAGAGAAAATAAAAACCCGGTGATGAATCCGGCCAAATGTCCTTCCCACGAAATGCCGTTTTCAACTTCTGGAAAAATATACCAAATCATTCCGCCATACAACATCACAATCACTAACGAAAGGGCAACTAATCGATAATGCTTGGTTTGAATTCCTTTGAAAAAGATAAAACTGACTAATACATAAATCAATCCGCTGGCACCAATATGGTAACTTTCTCGACCAATTAACCAGGTTCCAAGTCCGGAAATTAATATTCCGAAAACTAAAACTTGCAACGAAACTTCTCGGTAGAAATAACGCAAAACCGCAAGTAGAAATAAAAGCGGAATCGAATTATTATACAAATGCTTGATATCGCCATGCAAAAACGGACTCAAAATAACGCCTTTTAATCCGCTCACTGTCCTTGGCAAAACGCCGTAGATGCCTAAATCGATTTTAAATCGAACTTCCACCCAAAAAACAATCCACAACGCCAACACAAAAAATAAAGGCCACGCGATGACTGAGGTTGAAAAAATAAAGGATTTTTGTTTCATAGTAAAAATCATAATCAAAAACACATCCAAAGCGAAAATAGTGCTTTTTTGTCAGAAATGAGTATTTTTACACCATGGAAGCACCACTCGCCGAACGCATCCGGCCGCAACAGTTATCAGAATACATTAGTCAATTGCATTTGGTTGGCGAGCAAGGTTCGTTAACACATCAAATTGCCAAGGGAATCATTCCGAGTTTAATTTTATGGGGGCCTCCCGGAACCGGAAAAACAACCTTAGCACAAATTATGGCTCAGGAAAGTAAACGTCCGTTTTTTACGTTGAGTGCCATTAATTCGGGCGTAAAAGACATTCGTGAAGTCATTGAAAAAGCAAAAATGAGCGGCGGATTATTCACCGCCAAAAACCCAATTTTGTTTATTGATGAGATTCATCGCTTCAGCAAATCGCAACAAGATTCCTTGTTAGCCGCCGTTGAAAAAGGTTGGATTACACTGATTGGAGCCACCACCGAAAATCCAAGTTTTGAAGTGATTCCGGCGTTATTGTCAAGATGTCAGGTGTATGTGCTAAATGCGTTTTCAAAAGAGGACCTAGAGCAATTATTACACCGAGCAATAGAACAAGACGAGATTTTAAAAACCAAGCAAATTACCCTAACAGAAACCGAAGCCCTCCTCCGCCTATCCGGTGGTGATGGACGAAAACTGCTGAATATTTTCGAGTTAATCGTCAATGCAACAGAAGAAGATTCAATTGAAATCACCAATGAAAAAGTGATGCAATTGGTGCAAAAGAACACGGTTTTATATGACAAAACGGGCGAACAACATTATGATATTGTTTCGGCCTTCATAAAATCCATCCGCGGAAGCGACCCCAATGGTGCAGTGTATTGGTTAGCCAGAATGATTGAAGGTGGCGAAGACGTGAAATTCATCGCCCGCAGAATGCTCATTTTAGCCAGCGAAGACATTGGCAACGCCAATCCGACTGCGTTAATTATGGCAAACAATATTTTTCAAGCAGTAACCACCATCGGTTATCCGGAAAGCAGAATTTTATTGAGTCAATGCGCCATTTATTTAGCGACTTCCGCCAAAAGCAATGCAAGTTATTTAGCCATTGGAAAAGCCCAACAAATCGTCAAACAAACCGGCGATTTACCCGTACCGTTACATCTGCGAAACGCTCCTACCAAACTGATGAAAGAATTGGGTTATGGTGACGAATATAAGTATTCGCACGATTTTGAAAATAATTTTGCTGAACAGGAATTTCTACCTGATGAAATTCAAAACACCTCCTTCTATGAACCGGGAAATAACGCCCGAGAAAAAGAACTACGAACTTTTCTAAAAAACCGCTGGAAAAACAAATACGGCTACTAGAAACTGTATAGATAATGTATGGATAAAGCATCAACGTTGGCAGAATGATTGTCCATAGAAATAATCATAAATAGCCTAGCCTACATAATAATCCAACCCCATAAGAATTGAATCCCTTCGCGAGTTAATTGAAAATTGTTTGGGAAAGCAATTAAAATTTAATCTCCAATTTCTCCGAAACCACTTTTTCATTTTCTTGGTATTCAAAAAACCAACTCCCGTCTTTTAAAGAAACAACACCGTTTTGGTCTCCTTTTTGAGCTAAAAACATAGACGGATTGTCTGTTTTAAATAATTTAAAAACCACTTTTGGAGTTGAATCAACCAATTGAAAACCGTTAGCTGTTGGTTGTGCAAATAACAATTTTGAATAGTCTGTTGTTTCGGATAGCGGTGCAGGCAAACTTGCTTTTGGTTTTTCAAGTGAGATACTAACATTGTTAGGGGGAACTTCTCCTAATGGTTCCGCTGTACTCGATTTTGTTGCATTGTATTTATAATTTAAGGCAAAAAGCGAAGTAAACGCTTCTTCTAAGGCCTTTGGAAAAGCAGTTTTAAAATCTTTGTCTTTCGTTTTTCCTATTTCACTTTGGTGAATGACTTGGCCGTTACAATCTTTAAAAGTTAAAAAGACGCTAGTAAGGAGAAATTTTTTACCTTTTACAACATCGACCATTACTATATCACATCGTTTACTTAGTATCTCAACTGGAATATTTGAGTTTTCATAAAAAGCGACAAAGCCCATTTTTTCTAAATTAAACTTGGTAATCGTATTTAATCGGTACTGATTTTCACTATCAAAATCATTGAATTTAGTAGGCACAATAACATATTGATAATCGTTTAGGCCTTGTGAAAAAAACTGAAACGAACTCAACAAAACAGCTATAAAAAGTAATTTTTTCATCTTATATAAGGGATAAGTTTAAAGATAATTCTTTAAGTGCAATAAATGATTTACTTGCGGAAAACTGTTTTCAACAGGAACATTGAATTCATTAAAGAAAATAGCATCAATTCCGCTGTTGATTGCTCCTTGAATATCTGCTTCCCAACTATCGCCAATCATAATTGACTTTTCTTTTTCGGCATTTGCTAATTGAATGGCGTAGTTAAAAATTATTGGATTTGGTTTTTTTACTCCGGCACTTTCGGAATTGGTAATGGTTTTGAAATATTTGGAAAGATTCGCATTTTTCATTTTCCCATCTTGAACCGACTGAAAACCATTGGTAATAATGTGTAAATTATAGTTGGGGTATAAGTATTGTAAAATTTCCTCTGCACCCTCATACAAATGATTAAACTGTGGCAAATAATGAATGTATTCTTGCGAAAGAAGATGAATTAAATCATCCTCTACTTTTTTATTCATCAAATCAAAAACCTCATTCAAACGCTGGTAACGAAGTTCTTCTTGCGAAATTTTTTCATCGCGATACAATTTCCAAAATTTAAGATTGGTAGGAATGTAATGCTCTAAAAAGTTTGCTAAATCTAATTCCAATTGATGCTTTTTGAAAATAGTTTCAAAAGCCAAGGCCGAATTTTTTTCAAAATCCCATAAGGTATGATCTAAATCAAAAAAGATATCGGATTTGTATTGGAAAGGTTTCATTTTGTGATAATAGGTGAATGGTAATGGGTAAACGTTTAATTATCTGTCTATTTTCCGCCTTTAACAATCACAGCATTTTCAATATGATAAATCCAATCATTTACATCATTATCGTTGTAACGAAAAGTTCCTTCCATCGTAACATATTGATCGGTTTTTAATTTTGGCGTTGGGCCTTTGAACTTAATCCCCATAATGGTTTCCGGACCGGCTTGACCGCAGAAAAAACAAGAAGCAAAAACGTTTTTACTTAATGCATATGATACGTTATCAATCGGTATAATAAAACCGCTCATGACGATTTTCTTTTTACCTTTTGCTTTTAGCTCCGAATTGATAATGGGAAACATTACCCCATCAGGATAATCTTTGTCCGGCTTTTTGATGTATTTTATCACGCCCAGTAATTTCCATGATAACGTATCAGGTTTTGTTTGTGCGAATAAATCATCTTCAATAAAATTATTTTGTGTTTCAAAAGAAGAAAGAAAACCTGCTTTTTGAACCGGAATTTCTTTCGAAGAATCAATAGTTGAAAACGGGTAATTTAATTCCAGAGAAGAATCCAAGACAATTATAATTCCGAATAATAAAATAAAAAATAGATATGTTTTACGCATTTGCTAATGTTTTTGAAATATTTAATCGATACGCTTTTACCGCAGGAATCACAGCAGCTAAAATCCCAACAAAGATAGTAACCAAAAATAAAATTCCTTCTTTTTCCCAAATTATTGTCATAGGATTGAAAGCCATTTTAAATTGTTCGTCGGTTGTGCTTGAAATCATAACTAATGCAAATCTTCCAAAAAGCGTACCAAAGATAAAGCCTACCAAACAAAGCAATAAACTTTCAAACAAAACTAAACCTAACATTTGGATTCGCGATGCACCCGAAACGCGTAACAAAGCAAATTCATATTTTCGTTCTTTCAATCGATTATACAAAGCAATAAAAATGCTAATTCCTGAAATTAACATAATTCCATAAGCCAAATATTGTAATGCTTGTAGGCCGATTCCGAATAAAGAAAACAATCTATTAATTTCAATTGCTGGTAAAGCCGCTTGCATTTTGGTGTTTTGAGCAATCATTCGTGGCCAAGAAATGATACCCATTTTGTTTTTAAATTTCACTAAAACGGCTGTAATTTCTTTGGCTTCATCGTGGTCGTGTTCATCACCTTCTTCGTGCACGTGACCTTCTTCGCCGTGAGCGGGATTTTCAGAAACTTCATGGTCATGACCTTCCTCGTGGTCATGATTACAATTTTCATCGTGAACGTGTTCCTCATGGTCATGCTCATCGCCTTCCACATGAATATGTCCTTCCTCACCGTGTGGCGGATTTTCACCTTCCGAATGAGCTTCTCCACCATGATCGTGTCCGGAATGCATTTCCCAAACACTTTCCACCGTACACAAAATCAAATTATCAATTACTTTTCCGGTTGGCGAGGCAATTCCGACGACTACATAAGCATATTCTTCATGCAAATGCCCTTCTTCGGCATCACCATGCGTTCCAAAAAATTTATCTCCCAATTTAATGCTGAGTTTCTTGGCAATTTCGCTTCCGATAACAACTTCAAAATTCTTTTCAAATACTTTCCCGTCGGCAATCGTTGCTGTGTATTTTTTGATGTAATCGGGCGTAGTTCCCACAATTTTAAATCCACGGTAATTATCGCCAAAAGCTAAGGGAATAGCAGTTTCTACAAACGGATGTTTCATCCAAACTTCGGCTTCTTTATAATCAATATTTCCGGTTGGAGCATCCACGTGATACACGGAAGAAAGTATCAATTGCAGGGGACTTCCTTGTGCTCCCAAAACCAAATCGACGCCATCAATGTTACTTGAAAATTGTTTTTCAAATTGTTCTTGCAATAAAATTAATAATGAAATTATCGCCACCGAAGCAGTCAATAAAACCAAACTTAAAACTGTATTCAACGGCTTAAACCAAAGGTTTTTCCAAGCTAATTTTGCTATCATTTAGTTTAAGTTTAATTGATTAGAAAATTTATCTTTCAATCGTTGGTCGTGTGTGACGATTATCAATGCAGCGTTGTATTCTTTGGACAATTTTGCTAGTAAATCGGCCACTTTGAATGCATTTTCATCATCTAAACTTGAGGTTGGTTCATCGGCTAAAAGCAGTTTCGGCTCATTAATCAAAGCTCTGGCAATAGAAACTCTTTGTTGTTGTCCTACACTTAAATTAGAGGGTAATTTATACATTTGATCTTCTAAATCTAATTGTTTTAAAAGTGATTTTGCTTTCTCTGTTGCTTTTTTACCGGTGGCTAACCAAGAAGCCAACACCACATTTTCGAGTACATTTAAAGAAGCCACAAAATGCGATTGTTGCAGCACTAAACCAATATTTCTTCCGCGAAAGCGATCTAATTCTTTTTCAGATAACGAAGAAATGCTAGTGTCTTCAATGGATATTGATCCTGATTTAGGTCGCAATAATCCTCCCAAAAGGTGTAATAAAGTGGTTTTCCCTTTTCCTGAATTTCCGGTAATTAATAAAGTCTGTGACGCTTCATTCGATATATTGGGAAAAGCAAACGTTGTTTTTTCATTAAATGAAAATTTCAAATCTTTGGTATAAATCATTGAATTAAGTTTAATTTCGAAAGATACTAATAATTTAAAAAATGAGCTGTTAATCAAATCTAAAAATTAGCCTAAGATTTTATTTTAATTATTGAAATTTAAATTATATATTTTCACAACTTTTCATCATCTGCAAAACTATAATACCCATTTTCAGCAATAATCACATGATCGACTACATGCATATCTAATTGTTTTGCAGCTAATTGTATTTTTTTAGTGATTTCAAGATCAGAATCGCTTGCAAATAATTTACCCGAAGGATGGTTGTGTACTAGCACAAAAGCTAAAGCATTATGTTCCAAAGCAGTTTTTAAAATCAAACGAACATCCACTACGGTGCCGGTTATTCCGCCTTTACTCAATTGAGCTTTGTGAATGATTTTGTTTGCATTATTCAAATATAAAACCCAAAATTCTTCGTACGGCAATTCACCAATAATAGGTTGCATAACATCGTAAATCACACGACTTGAAGTGATTTTTACCAATTCCGGAACTTCTTCTGCTCTCCGTCTTCTTCCTAGTTCGGTAGCCGCTATAATAGAAATGGCTTTAGCTTCGCCGATTCCTTTAAATTCTGTGAGTTGTTTGAGTGATAATTTTCCAAGTGCATTGAGGTTATTTTGTGCATGGGATAAAATGCGTTTACTCAAAGCAACCGCACTTTCATTTCTGCTTCCTGAACCGATAAGTATTGCCAAAAGTTCGGCATCACTGAGGGCGGTTTTTCCTTTGAGCATTAATTTTTCACGAGGCTTGTCGTCTTCTGCCCAAAATTTTATTGAGAAGGGTGTGTTTGATTCCATCTGTTTGGCGTTTAATTAAAATCGAAAGTATTAAAAATATTTTTAAAAGCAATAATATTCTTAAAAAATTCGTTACTAATGAAAATAGCAAAATGAAAATACTTTTACTGGCACCAGCACTTTTTATATGGTTTTTGCCCGTTAACCTAACTTCTTTTTCACAAAAATTAGCCAATGCAGCATTGGCATTAACGCAAGACAACGTAACGTATGATCCCTCGTACGTGAGTATAAAATACCCAAACGGTGATGTCGCAAAAGACAAAGGTGTTTGTACGGATGTGATTATCCGAGCTTATCGGAAATTAGGAATCGATTTGCAAAAAGAAGTACACGAAGATTTGAAAGCGAATTTCTCCAAATACCCAAACTTAAAAAAATGGGGTTTAAAAAAACCGGATACGAATATTGATCATCGCAGAGTTCCAAATCTGGAAGTGTTTTTTGAACGTAAAGGAGAAAAATTAACTGTAACCAAAAATCCTTCCGATTATAAAACCGGTGATTTAGTAACTTGGATGATTGGCGACAAACTTCCACACATCGGAATTGTGACACACAAAAAATCTTCAGATGGTAAACGCAATTTAATTGTACACAATGTAGGTGGCGGACAAGTTTTGGAGGATTGTTTGTTTAGTTGGAAGATTGTGGGGCATTTTCGTTATGAGAAATAATTTGTCAATGTGGCAATGAGCAAATTTGTCAATTAAAACTCCTGCTAATTCCCACATTGACTAATTGACTAATTGCTTCACCTCCTCAAAATTCAATCCACCGTAATTCCCTGAACTCATCAATAACAAAGCAGAATTATCCATATTAGTTGAAAATAAAAAATCTTTAAATTCGGTTGGATTAGTATAAATAATCAAATCATTTCGTTTGAAAGACTGTGCGATTTGGTCGCAAGTCACTTCTTCCAATTGTTTGATTTTAACTGCGTCTGGCGAATAAAATACAACGGCAACATCCGCAGCATCTAAGGCACCTTCGTATTCTTTTAGAAATTCGGCATTCAAACTACTGTACGTATGCAACTCTAAACAAGCTACTAATTTTCTGTCCGGATATTGATTTTTCACGGCTTTGGTAGTCGCAGAAACTTTACTGGGTGAATGAGCGAAATCTTTGTAAGCTACTTTTCCTTTACCTTCAGCGATTTTTTCTAAGCGTTTGGATGCTCCTCTAAAACTGGCAATCGCTTCGTAAAAATCGGCTTCATCGACACCCATGTTTTGACAAATCCATTTCGCTCCTGCAAGATTGTTTAGATTATGAGCCCCGAATACTTCAATTGGCATTGGTCCTTCGGGTGTGTCCAAATAAGTTGTTCCATTTTCAACGGAATAGTTTGGTGTTTGATAGGGCAATCTTCGGATGGTGTTGGTCGTTTCTTCGGCTACTTTTTTAACCGTTTCATCTTCTTCATTATACACCAAAATGCCACCTTTGGTAATGTGGTTGACAAAAATTTCAAACTGTTCTGCATAATTTTCAAACGTTGGAAACACATTAATATGATCCCAAGCGATACCTGAAAGCAAAGCAATATTAGGTTGATACAAATGAAATTTTGGTCTTCTGTCAATTGGAGAAGACAAATATTCATCGCCTTCCAAAACGATAAAATCATTTTTTTCGGTGAGATGAACCATTGTATCAAAACCTTCCAACTGTGCTCCCACCATATAATCAACTTCGATATTGTGATAATGCATCACATGTAAAATCATGGAAGTTATTGTTGTTTTTCCGTGCGAACCACCAATTACCACACGGGTTTTATTTTTTGATTGTTCGAATAAAAATTCTGGATAGGAATAAATTTTCAAACCTAATTCTTTTGCTTTTAACAATTCTGGATTATCAGCTTTGGCATGCATTCCTAAAATAATCGCTTCGATATCTGAGGTGATTTTTTCGGTAAACCAACCCATTTCGTTTGGCAAAAGTCCGAACTTATCTAAACGTGATTTGGAAGGTTCAAAAATAGCATCGTCGCTTCCGGTAACATGGTATCCTTTATGATGTAAAGCAAGTGCTAAATTGTGCATTGCGGCTCCGCCGATGGCGATAAAGTGGGTTCTCATTTTTTGTTGTCGGTTATCAGTTGTCGGTTGTCGGTTAACAGAAAACGGACAACCGACAATGGTCAATTATTTTTCAAATTTCTTTTTTAATTCTTCTGCTTTTTGGGGTTGTTTTAATTTGTTTTTATACAAATCATATAATTTCTGAAAAGTTGTTTTAGAATTTCCAATTTCGTGTGCTTTCTTTAAATTTACTTCTGCTTTAGCATATCTTTTAAAATACTCATCAATAAAGCCTTTGGCCAAGTAGCCATCGATTTTGGATAAATTCATTAATTCATCGGCATATTTTTGAGCTTTTGTTTCGCTGCCACCCACAATTCCGGGTAATTCGATATATAACATTACTAAAGCCCAACGAGAATCAATGTGCTTTACATCTAATTTTGCCGCGGTTAAAAATGATTGCTCAATTTCATCAATCATTCCTAATGCTTTGAATTTATTAGATTCTTTGGCTTTCATTCCGAATGCTCCACCATATTTATAGTGATAGTCAGCATTTTTAGGAAATTGACTTTTTATTTTTTTATAGTATAAAATCGCTTCATCCCAATTTTTTTCTTTTCCGGCGATGTCACCCAAATATTCAAGTGTTTTGGTGTGGTTGGGATTTGATTTTAAGTGATTTTCAAACAATCCTTTAGCTTCCACAAATTTTCCTTTTTGGAATAATTGCTCTGCTTTTTCAAAATCTGAATTGGCCATCAGTTGAAATGAAATTAGAAAAAAAAATAGTTTTAAAATTGACATAGCTTTTATTTGAATTCAAAAGTAAGGAAATGAAATTAGGAAATAAATTATTTTAGAAATGTTTATCACAAAAAAATCTGCTCCATTTCTGAAGCAGATTTTTTAATTGAATTAATAATAAACCTTATTTAACGATAGTCAACTCGTCAATAATATGTTTTGCTCCGGCATATTTATCGATAATGAATAATACGAAACGGATATCTACATTAATTGTTCTTTGTAATTTTTCATCAAAAATAACGTCTCCAGCCATCGCTTCGATGTTTCCGTCAAACGCTAATCCGATTAATTCTCCTTTTCCATTCAATACAGGAGAACCTGAATTCCCTCCTGTGATATCGTTGTCTGATAAAAAGTTAACCGGCATATAGCCTGCTTTATCAGCATATTGACCAAAATCTTTTTTGTTATACAAATCAATTAAAGGTTGTGATAAGTCAAACTCAGGATCACCTGCTTTATGCTTTTTCACCATTCCTTCTAACGTTGTATAGTTGTTGATTTTTGCATCGTTTCTTTTGTCAGCTGGTAAAGAACGAACTTTTCCGTAAGACAAACGCAAAGTTGAATTGGCATCCGGATAAAGAATTGGGCTTAATTTTGATTCTTGTAAACCAGCCACTAATTTTCTGAAACCTGATTGGTATTTTTCTTCAGCTGCTTTTAACTCGTCTGATTTTTTGTTGTAATGGTCTAATAAATCGGAAGACAATTTATATAATGGATCATTTTCAACCAATTCTGCATTTGGAATTTCTAAAAACGCCAACAATCTTTCTTTTGAAGTAAACAAACTTAAATCAATTGCATTTGAAGCATAACTTGCTAAATCAGTTTTATTAGAAACTAATTCTGCCACACTTGGAGCAAGAGCATAGCCTTTTGCTTTATCAGCATACAATGCCAATTGACCTGCCATCACATCTTTTTCTAATGGAAGAAAAATCGTTTCAAAAGTTCCTTCAATCATTTCCGCCAAACGAGGTTTCATTTGAGTTCGTTGAGCAGCCTCCGCTTTTGCATAATTGTTAAGCTGATTTCCTAAACGACCCGGAAAAACACCAAAAGCAGAACCACGTAAGAAAGTCATCAAATAATTATCGTGCTTCGCTTTTTCATTTGTCAAAGCATAATAAGCGTTAATGTCTTTTATAACTGTTCCGTATTTTGCTTTGTTTGCTTTGCTATTTGCCCATTTATCAAATTTCTTTTCAACTTTTCTTTTAGAATCTGCAGTTTTAAATTGAGAAAGTGCATCAATCATTCCTTGTCTATTTTTCCAGTAATTGGCGATTGAAGCATATTTTGAAGCATATTTTAAACGAACTGCATCATCTTTATCCATGTGCGTTTTCATTTTGTCCATCGACATTTTTGAACCTTCTACCCAAGCCGGATAAGCAAATTTTACATTTTGTTCGATTCCCTCTGCCGGCATCCAACGGTTTGTACGACCAGGATATCCTAGAATCATTGCAAAATCATTTTCTTGCACACCTTTTAAACTAATTGGTAAATGGTGTTTTGGTTTTAAAGGAACATTGTTTTCTGAAAAAGCAGCAGGATTTCCGCTTGCATCAGCATAAACTCTAAATAGAGCGAAATCTCCCGTGTGACGAGGCCATTCCCAGTTGTCTGTATCACCACCAAATTTTCCGATACTTTCGGTTGGCGTTCCAACTAAACGAACATCGGTAAAATCTTCATACACAAAATAGTAATATTCATTTCCTTGAAAAAACGGACGAACAGAAACAGTATATTTTCCGCCACCATCATTTTCTTTTTGAATTTTTGCTGTTTCTTGATTGATTGCCGCTTCACGTTCTGCCTCGGTCATTTTATCATTTACAACACCTAAAATTCGTTTGGTTACATCGTCCATACGAACGAAGAAACGCACGAATAAACTTTTTGGTTTTAATTCGGCTTTGCGATTTTGAGCCCAAAATCCGTCACGTAAATAGTTGCTTTCCGGAGAAGATAATTCGGCAATAGCATCATATCCACAGTGGTGATTAGTTAAAACCAAGCCATCTTTAGAAATCATTTCTGCCGTACAACCTCCATTAAATTGAACGATTGCATCTTTTAAACTGGAATTGTTTACGCTATAAATTTCTTCAGCAGTTAATTGCAATCCCATTTTTTGCATATCCCGTTGGTTTAGACGTTGAATATGCATCAAAAACCACATCCCTTCGTTAGCAAAAACAGTTGCCGGAGCAAATGCGATTAATGCCACAAAACTTAAAATAATTTTTTTCATTTCTTGATTAATTTTTAATGTTTGCGAATATACTTTTTTTTGTGTTTTCACACTTGATTTTAGGCTTAAAAACTACAACGTTATGGTATTTTTTAACTTAATTTTTAGAATTTCATAAAAAAAGCATCCGATTAAGGATGCTTTTGTAAGAAATATATAATTTTTAATTATTCTTCATTCAACATTTTCCACAACATGTCTTTCAACTCTTGTAAACCTTGTTGGGCAACGGACGAAATAAAATGATATTTCACTCCTTTGAACTCTTTTTTCATTTGTTTTTCAAGTTCCGATTTCAATTCTTCATCCAGCATATCGCATTTGGAAACAACTAAAATTCGGTCTTTATCCAACATTTCCGGATTGTATCGACGAAGCTCATCCAACAAGATTTCGTACTCTTTTTTGATATCGGCAGCATCGGCAGGAACTAAAAACAGTAAAATCGAATTTCGTTCGATGTGTCGTAAAAAATAATGACCAAGTCCTTTTCCTTCGGCAGCACCTTCAATAATTCCGGGAATATCAGCCATTACAAACGATTGAAAATCTCTGTACGACACAATTCCTAAATTGGGTTTTAATGTTGTAAAAGGATAATCGGCAATTTTTGGCTTAGCTGAAGTCATCACCGAAAGTAACGTTGATTTTCCTGCATTTGGGAAACCTACTAAACCAACATCGGCCAAAACTTTTAATTCTAACGTCACATCCACTTCTTCCACAGGCATTCCGGGCTGAGCATAACGTGGAGTTTGATTGGTTGACGAACGAAAATTCCAGTTTCCTAATCCGCCTTTTCCACCTTTTGCGATGATTTTTACTTCATCATGTTCCGTGATTTCGAATAAAATTTCTCCTGTTTCCTGATCGCGAACAACTGTTCCTAACGGAACTTCAATAAATTTATCTTCGCCATCGTGTCCGGTACTTCTTGAACTTCCACCATCACCTCCGTGACCGGCACGAATATGTTTCACGAATTTCAAATGAAATAATGTCCAAAGACTTTTGTTTCCTTTTAAATAAACGTGACCACCTCGACCACCATCTCCACCATCAGGACCACCTTTTTCAATGAATTTTTCGCGATGAAGATGCGAAGAACCCTTCCCCCCTTTTCCGGATGAAACATATATTTTTACGTAGTCTACAAAATTTCCCTCTGTCATTTTTTTTGTTTTCTGTTGTCGGTTTTTCTGTTCTCTGTTCTCTGTTCTCTGAAATAAACTGATTACTTAAAACTGCAAACTGACCACTAATTTTTATTCTTTTAGGTTGCTGATTAAAATTTTATCGATTTTAACCCCGTCCATATCAATTACTTCAAATTCTAGTTTGTTCCAAATTAATTTTTGTCCTTCTTTCGGAATATTTCCTAATTCGGTGATGACAAATCCGCTTACAGTTGTAACATCATAATCATTAATGTGCTCATCCATATCAAAATAGGTCAAAAAGTCGTGGAGCGAATAATGTCCGTCAACCAACCAACTTCCGTCTTCACGGGCAACCAATTTAAATTCTTCTTCATAAAAATCGGAAGCATCTCCAACCAACGCTTCTAAAATATCATTCAACGTAATTATTCCTTGAAAAACGCCGTGTTCATCAACAATCAATGCATAATGAACTCTCGATTTTTTAAAAATTTCAAGAGCCGTGTAAGCTGAAGTTTGTTCGATTAAATAAACAGGTTCTTTTGTGATGGATTTCAAATCAAATTCACCACTTTCAAAAATAGAAAACAAGTCTTTTAATAAAACAATGCCTTCCAACTCGTCTAAATTCTCTTTACAAACCGGATAAAATGAATGTAAATCTTCTAACACTTTTGCTTTCAATTCACTCATCGAATCATTCAACGAAAGATAATCAACCGAAGAACGATGCGTCATTAACGAATTGACTTTGCGATCACCAATATGAAAAACACGTTCTACAATATCTTGTTCAATTTCCTGAACTTCGCCCACTTCTGTACCTTCTTTGATGATGGCTTTGATTTCTTCTTCGGTCACTTTTCCATCAGCAGTTGGTTTAATTCTCAACAAATCCAAAATAAATTCAGTTGAAATCGTCAAAAGCCAAATGAAGGGAGCCGTAATTTTTGAAATAATTTTCATTGGAACAGCCACTGCTTTTGCGATTGCTTCCGGATAATTTAAACCGATTCTTTTTGGAACCAATTCCCCCAAAACAAGTGAAAAGAAGGTCAAAACTACCACTACAATTCCAACCGCAATTGAGCTGGCATAGGGTTTTAAAATTTCAAAACCAATTATAAAATTTTTTACATCGGTCGTAATTTTATCACCCGAATAAATACCGGTTAAAATCCCGATTAACGTGATTCCGATTTGAACAGTTGACAAAAATTTATTGGGAGAATTAGCCAAATCCAACGCCACTTTTGCAGCAGGATTTCCTTTTTTAGCGGCCGTTTCTAAACGACTCTTTCGTGCTGAGATCAATGCGATTTCCGACATCGAAAAAACGCCATTCAATAAAATTAAAAATAAAATTATTAAAATTTCCATTTGTATTTTTTAGCAAAAAAAGAGCAACATTTCCGTAAAACCGGATGAAGCTCCTTTTAATTTTGCAAATATCTAAAAAAATCAGCACTAATTTGCCAATTTTTAGATAAATAAGTATTTATTTCAAGTTGTCGAATACAAAATTCAACCGTTCGTTTACCTCTGTAATTGAACCAATTCCGTCAACCGAATGAAATTTACCTTGTTGATTGTAATACTCCATTAATGGAGCGGTTTTTTCGTTGTATTCTTGGTAACGATTTCTAATTTTTTCTTCATCTTGATCGTCTGCTCTTCCGGAAGTTATTCCTCTTTTTAATAAGCGTTGCACTAAAATTTCATCATCGGCTTCTAACGCAACTGTGGCTGTAATTTCTTGATTTTTAGCAGCTAAAAAAGCATCCAACGCTTCGGCTTGTGCAATTGTTCTCGGGAAACCATCAAATAAAAATCCGGCAGAACCTGGATTATTATCCACTTCACTTTGCAACATTTGAATCGTTACTTCATCCGGAACCAAATCACCTTTGTCCATAAAAGTTTTGGCTAATTTCCCTAAATCGGTGTCATTTTTAATATTGAATCGAAAAATATCTCCGGTTGATAGATGAGTCAAATTATATTTTCCTTTTAAAAATTCAGCTTGTGTGCCTTTTCCCGCACCTGGTTTTCCGAAAAGAACGATGTTAATCATTTTAATGTGGATTGTTAGATTGTTGGATAGTTAGATTTTTAGAGTTATTCTGCAAGTTGGTATACGTCCGGTAAATTTCGACCCAAACCGTCATAATCCAGACCGTAGCCTACAATGAATTTGTTAGGAATGCGAATTCCGACATAATCAATTTTAATGTCTTTTTTGTAGGCGTCGGGTTTTAAAAATAAAGTGGCAATTTTCAAATGTTTTACATTTTTGTCTTTAAAAATTGCTTTCAATTCTTCGATTGTATTTCCGGTATCGATAATATCTTCCACGATTACCACTGTTCTACCTTCTAAATTCTGATTCAAACCGATTAATTGTTTTACTTCATTTGTGGTTTGAGTTCCTTCATAGGAAGCCATTTTTACAAAACTCACTTCACACATACCACGGTATTGTTTCATTAAATCAGATAAAACCATAAAAGCTCCGTTTAATACGCCTACAAAAACGGGGACTTCATCAAAAAAATCATCATCCATTTGTTTGGCTAAATTCTTAATTGCAAAATCCAATTCTTCTGAGGAAATAAACGGCACAAATGTTTTGTCGTGAAGGTGTATCATGTTCTGATTTTTAATAAAGTGCAAATTTAAGGAAGTCTTGAGTATTACGAAGTAAGAATTCGGACTTTTTTGTAAAATTGGTATATTTACCAAATGAATTCAATCTTATATCAAAAATTAGAAGGAAGTACCGCCCATGTAAAAAATCGAGTAATGGTGAGTAATTTTGCCATGAAAAGTGAAGAGAATTTGAGAGAATTGATTTCAATTGCGTTTGATATTTCGCATGAATTGCACGTCAAAGCCTTTTGGAGTTTGGATTTAGTAGGTGAAAAAAAGTTGAGATTACTTGTTCCATTTATTGATGAATTTTGCGAAGTGCTACCTAAAATTAAAAATGATTCTTCGTTGCGACCTGCCACTCGAATTGCAATGTTTTTGACGAAAAGCAATCATCGAAAAAACGGAATTAATTTAACCAAAGAACAAGAACACATTCTCATTGAAGCCTTGATTGATCGCTTAATTCAAGATGAAAAAGTAGCGTCAAAAGCGTATGCAATGAAAGCTTTATTTGTTTTAGGAAAAAAATACGATTGGATTTATGAGGAATTAAAACCAATTTTAAGTCAGGATTATGCGAATCATTCTGCAGGTTATAAGGCGGCGGCAAGGAATATTTTGAAAAAAATTAACAAGACTGAAAAATAATTTTACGTACATTTGTAAAAATTACACGTATGAACACTAAGCTCACATTATCACTTGACAAAGAGATCATTGAGAAAGCTAAAATCTATGCCAAAGGCACAGGAAGAAGTTTATCTGAAATGGTGGAGAATTATTTTAAAAATTTAGTCTCGACATCGAAAGATGAAGATATTCATCCAAAAGTTAAAAAAATAATCGGAAGAATAAAACTACCGGAAGATTTTGATGAAGAAAAAATTAAAGCCGAATATCATAAAGAAAAATATGGCTTATAAAAATATATTTTTAGACACTAATATTTTGGTCGACATTGTAACGAATAGATACCCTTTCTCAAAAAACGCAATTTCTATTTTTGATTATTGTCAAAAGTCTAATATCAAAATGTATTCTACTTCACATTCTATAGCAACTTTACATTATTTGGTAAAAAAGATAGTTGATGAAAAAGAATTGCGGTTAATAATTGAAGATTTATTAGATACAATTTCTATTATTGGAGTTACAGAATCAATTTTGAAAAAAAGCCTAAAATCCAACCACAAAGATTTTGAAGATGCCATTCAAATTGTTTCCGCACAATCAATAAATAATATGGATTGTATTATCACCAGAGATTTAAAAGATTATAAATTTGCAGAAATTACTGTCTTAACGCCTGATGATTTTTTGAACACGATTGAGTGAAATTCAATGTCAATAACAATGACAAATTCAATATCAATTTTAAAATAACAACAACAAACAACTACCATAACTACAACAACACAATGAACTATTTTTCATCCGATTTTAAATTAGGTATTTTGGGAGGAGGCCAGTTAGGCAAAATGCTTTTGGCTGAAACCCGAAAATTTGACATACAAACTTTTGTTTTAGATCAAAGTCCGGAAGCTCCCGCACAATATGGTTGCAATCAATTTTTTGAAGGAAGCTTGATGCATTTTGAAACCGTTTATCGTTTTGGAAAAATGGTTGATTTATTGACTATTGAAATCGAAAATGTAAATTTGGAAGCTCTTCTTAAGTTGGAAGAAGAAGGTTTACCGATTTATCCTTCTCCAAAAACATTGCATCAAATTCAAAATAAAGGAAGGCAAAAGGATTTTTATGCTGATAATGATATTCCAACTTCAAATTTCAAACGATTTGTGAGTCTAAAATCATTACAAGAATCAATAAAAAATGATGAATTAGATTTTCCCTTTGTATGGAAATGTGCTCAATTTGGTTATGACGGAACTGGTGTAAAAATTTGCCGTTCTGCTTTAGATTTAGTCAAACTTCCTGATGTGGAATGCATTGCCGAAGATAGGATTCCATTTAAGAATGAATTGGCGGTAATCGTTGCACGTTCTGTTTCCGGTGAAGTAAAAACGTATCCGGTTGTAGAAATGGAATTTCACCCTGAAGCCAACCAAGTGGAATACGTGATTTGCCCCGCTCGAATTGACGAAAAAGTAGCTCAAAAAGCCCAAGAAATTGCGTTAAAAGTTTCTGAATCTTTTAATCACATAGGTTTATTGGCAGTGGAAATGTTTCAAACCGAAAATGATGAAATTTTAGTCAACGAAGTAGCTCCACGACCACATAATTCAGGCCATTATTCCATTGAAGCCAGTTATACCTCGCAATTTGAAAATCATTTGAGAGCCATTTTAGACTTACCGTTGGGAAATACCGCTAGCAAAGTTGCCGGAATTATGGTAAATTTGGTGGGTGAAGACGGATTTTATGGACCTGTTGTTTATGAAAATATTGAAAAAATTATGGCTATTGATGGCGTAACACCACATATTTATGGCAAAAGAGAAACACGTCCTTTCCGCAAAATGGGACATGTAACGATTGTAAATGAAAATATGGTGGAAGCGAGAAAGGTGGCGGAAGAAGTGAAGAATAGTATTAGAGTGGTCAGTGTTTAGTCGCAGTCACAGTATAAACCAAATTAACTTGAAACATTAAACTTGAAACATTAAACTTGAAACAACAAAACCAATGAGCAAAGTAGCCATCATCATGGGAAGTATCTCCGACATGCCGGTCATGCAGGAAGCCATCGACATCTTAAAAGGATTTGACATAGAAACCGAAGTCGATATTGTTTCGGCACACCGAACACCGGAAAAATTGTTTGATTTTAGCAAAAATGCTCACACGCGTGGCATTTCGGTAATTATTGCCGGAGCCGGTGGTGCAGCCCATTTACCGGGAATGGTCGCTTCGATGTCGCCCTTGCCAGTAATTGGTGTTCCGGTGAAATCAAGTAACTCAATTGACGGTTGGGATTCTGTTTTGTCGATTTTGCAAATGCCGGGTGGAGTTCCTGTCGCAACAGTAGCGTTAAACGGAGCCAAAAATGCCGGAATTTTAGCCGCACAAATCATCGGAAGTCACGATAAATGTGTATTGGATAAAATTGTTTTCTACAAAGAAAGCTTGAAAGAAGCAGTTAATAAAGCTGCTGACGGATTGAATAAACAAACCTCTTAACAATCCTTGATTGTTCATATTTATAGCGTATCTACAGCGTATATATGGCGTATATCTAGTGTGTCTAATATATAAATACTCGATAGATACTTCGTAGATACTCCATAGTTGTGGTACCCTTATCACATAGCAATAAACTAGCTTTTACATAAAATCAGAGCGGACAAGTATTCACATGTCCGCTCTGAAATCATTAGTATTCCGTTTGCTAGTCAAAGGCTATTCCTCCTCCATTTCTTCATCAAAAACAATATCCGCCATGTATTCTCCTTGATCAAAATCGGATTTAGAAAGCCAATATTCCGATGTGATTAATTTGTATTGGTTTGAGCCTAATGACTCCAATTCCCACAGAATATCGTTTGCTTCAGGAAAGGGTTTAGCACCGGCGAGCTGTTCAGGAAATAAACGTTTCAATAACGCACTTTTTCCTAAACCTTGGGCTAGAATTTTCAGGATTTGTTCGTTCCCTAATTCGCTTTTATCTTCCGTATCCTCGGCAATAATCTCACAGTTTAAAATTGTAGCGGTTGCATTTGGAAATCTTCCATTGTAAGCAAGATACAATAATTGGTTGATGTGAAACAACGGAGCATGCAAATCAATTTCAGGATATTCTTCGCAAACTTTATCCAAAAGCATATCATTAGATATTTGTGAAATTTGACCTTCGTTTAATTCTTCGCTCAATTTATAAGTCAATAAAATGACTGCTGCATCGGTTGGTTTTTCATCCGTGATGGCCATTTTCAAATAGTCCAAAAGGTTTTCTTTCGCAATTGTTTCAGGGTCTGGAAAATTAAATAATTCGAGTAATTTTAAATAATCTTGTTCATTCCAATAGTCCGGAATTTCATTTACATTTAAAATGCTATTAATCGTGATGTTGTATTTCATGTTATAAATTCAATTAATGGATAAGGTAGTGAAAATTAATCGGAAAAGCTAATTACTCTTAAAGAAACCGTAATTCAACGGTTGATAAAACGTATCAAAGTACGTACTTTTGAAAATTAAAAATTGAATTTATGTTAACCGAAGTATTTGAAACCAAACACAACACCGCACCTTTTTCACAAATAAAATTAGACAATTACAAACCTGCTTTTGAAGAAGCCATTGCAAAAGCGAAAGCTGAAGTGGACGAAATTGTGAACAATTCAGAAGTTCCCACTTTTGAAAATACAATTGAAGCATTGGATTTTTCAGGTGAAGCATTGGATCGATTATCGTCAATATTTTTTAATTTGAATTCGGCTGAAACGTGTGATGAAATGCAGAAAATTGCTCAAGAAGTTTCACCTTTATTGACTGCTTTTAGCAATGATATTTCGCTGAATGAAAAATTATTTAAACGTGTGAAATCGGTTTATGATCAAAAAGATAAATTGACTTTAACGACTGAACGAGCAACTTTATTAGATAAAAAATTCAAAGGATTTTCACGAAACGGAGCCTTACTTTCGGAAGAAAACAAATTGAAATTACGTGAAATTGACACTGAATTGGCCAAGTTAAAATTGACGTATGGCGAAAATGTTTTAGCCGAAACCAACAATTATCAATTGCACATTACCAACGAAGCCGATTTAAAAGGTTTGCCTGATGGAGCGAAAGAAATGGCCGCCAGCTTAGCCAAATCAAAAGAACTGGAGGGCTGGGTTTTTACGTTGGATTTTCCGAGTTATTTGCCGTTTGTAACGTATGTTGAAAACCGTGAATTGCGTGCAGCAATCGCCATCGCTGCCGGAAAAAAAGCATTTCAAAACAATGAATTTGATAATAGAGAAAATGTCAAACGTATTGTAGAATTGCGTCATAAAAGAGCGAATTTGTTGGGTTATGAATCGCATTCGCATTTTGTTTTGGAAGAACGAATGGCTCAAAATCCGGAAAAAGTGAAAGCGTTTTTGAATGATTTATTGGAAAAAGCTAAACCTGCCGCAGAAAGAGAATTTGCTGAATTGACCGCTTTCGCTAAAGATTTAGACGGAATTGAGCAATTAGAAAAATGGGACGGAGCTTTTTATTCTGAAAAATTGAAACAGAAATTATTCAGTTTGGATGATGAATTGTTGAA
This sequence comes from Flavobacterium lacus, assembly GCF_003268815.1. GTDB lineage: Bacteria > Bacteroidota > Bacteroidia > Flavobacteriales > Flavobacteriaceae > Flavobacterium > Flavobacterium lacus. Next base: position 64,841 of record NZ_QLSV01000012.1, read on the forward strand.
ACCCTATTTCAAATTGGAAAATGTGTTAAACGGAGCTTTTACCATTGCTGAAAAATTATTCGGCATCAGATTTAAAGAAGTCTTTGATATTGATAAATACCACAATGATGTGCAGACTTTTGAAGTTTTAGACTTCGAAGGAGAATTGGTTGCTATTTTCTATGCTGATTTTTTCCCGAGAAAAGGAAAACGAAACGGAGCTTGGATGACCTCTTTTAAACCACAATACATTAAAAATGGCGTGAACGAACGACCACATGTATCAATTGTGTGCAATTTTACGCCGCCGACGGAAACGAAACCTTCCCTCCTAACTTTTAATGAAGTCACAACTTTGTTTCACGAATTTGGTCACGCATTGCACGGTATGTTGGCGAACACGACGTATCCGAGTTTGTCGGGAACTTCGGTGTATTGGGATTTTGTGGAACTGCCAAGTCAAGTGATGGAAAACTGGTGCTACGAACCTGAAGCGTTGGCTTTGTTTGCGAAGCATTATTTAACCGGCGAAGTGATTCCGCAACAGTATGTGGAAAAAATCAAGGAAAGTGCGAGTTTTTTAGAAGGAATGGCGACGATGCGTCAGTTGAGTTTTGGATTATTGGATATTGCTTATCACGCAAAAGTTCAAACCATTGCTGATGTAAAAGCGTTTGAAAAAGCCGCTTTTGAAGGAACTTCATTATATCCTGATGTGGAAGAAAATTGTATGAGCACGTCGTTTTCGCATATTTTTCAAGGTGGCTATTCGTCGGGATATTACAGTTATAAATGGGCAGAAGTGTTGGATGCCGATGCGTTTGCTTATTTTCAGGAAAAAGGAATTTTTAATGAAGAAGTAGCGACCAAATTTAAAGATAACGTTCTATCAAAAGGTGGAACAGATTTACCGATGGAATTGTATAAAAAGTTTAGAGGTCAGGAACCGAAAGTGGAGGCGTTGTTGAAGAGAGCGGGGTTGGTTTAGATTTAATATCTTTGATTTTAGCACTTCCCCGCGTTAAGGATTGAAGTGCAAAGCCCACAGCAAAAAAATGCCATTTTCTTAAGCCAAAAAAGCGACCAACGGAAGCTCTTTTTAGGTTAAAGAAAATGGCATTTTTTGCGAGGACTTGTAACGAAAAGCCTGACCCGTAGCTTGCGGAGGGGAACGCCCAAATTAAAATTAGTTTCGGTTTATTGTATAAAAAAAGCCACCTCGCGGTGGCTTTTGTGTGCTTTGTAATATGGAATTAGTTTTTCACAATTTTGATTGTTTTTACAGCTCCTTCAACGGTTACTTTTACAAAGTAATTTCCGGCTGGAAGTGATGTCATATCAATTTCAGTTGTGTTTGCATTCACATCTTTTGTCATAAGCGTTTGACCTAACATATTGATTACGGCAATAGTTGTGATGTCGTTACTGTATGAAACCGTTAGGTAATCGTTTGTTGGGTTTGGATATGCTTTTAACGAAACTAGGTTGAAATCGCCTGTGCTTAGCGTTACTTCTACTGTAATTGCAAGAGCTTCGCTCGTACATTCGCCCACGGTTTGCGTTACAAAATACGTTGTATTGTCTTCTGCAACTGTGGTTGATGGGATTTGTTCTTGTAGATTATCGTCTGAATACCAAGTTAAGTTTTCACCGTTAACTACAAGATCAGCAAGGGTTTGACCTTCTGAAAGTGTTTGAAATGCGTTTCCGGTTGGAGCGGTTACTGTGTTAACTGTAACTTCCACGGTTTCTTCTGTGAAACAGCCAGTTGTTGTATTGGTTGCTCTAACGGTATAAGTTGTTGTTTGAGTTGGTGTAACATCGATTGAACTTGTTGTTAAGTTACCCGGTGTCCATAACCATTCTATGGCAGAAGCATCTCCTGTAACATCAAAAATAACGTTTAATCTTTGTAAAGAAGTTGCAGGTGTTACCGATGCAGCAGCTACTAAATCTTGCAATGTTGTTACTGAAGAATCTGTAGATGTTATTGCCGAAATTGTCATTGGCTGTGCTGTAGCGGTGTAATAGGTAATTGAATTATTTGCTAAATCAGCTCCATCTTGTCTAACATCGATAATAATATTTGAAACTCCGTCCCAAACATAAGGTGTGTCAAACGTAATGGTGTTTAAGCCAATTGCATGTTCATACGTTGCAGGACCATAAACAGTTGTAAAACCAGATGTTGCAAAAGATGATACAGTTGTTTCTGTTGTGTTTCCAATTCTTATTGAGAAATTAGTAACATTTGTTCCCGAACCAATCGTAGTAATTTCATAGGTTACAGCATTTATTGTTCCGGCTGTAAACCCAGCTGCTTGAAGCTCTGCAGCAGTATAAATGGTTTGATTCCAATATTGATCCCAACGATTACAAAATGCAGTTGGTTGAGATGTTGCAGAAGTTAACGTTGCGTCAGTTCCCAAAACAACCGTTTCTACTAGAGTTGCGGTTAGCGTTGAAGATGTTCCTGCACAAATACTTCCAACTTCAGAAACAGCAATAACCGGTTCCGGATTAACAGTAACTGTTAATTCTGTACTTGTTTCACACAATGCTCCTGCAGATTGAGAAGCAGTTAACGTATAAATTGTTGTTTCAGAGGGATTAAATACCCATCCGTTTGTTGCGTCTCCTGTTACATTTGTTGATGGAGACCAAACATATGTGTCATATTCTTCCTCTCCAGTTTCGATGAGTAAAGTTTCCGAAGACTCTCCTGGACAAATTGTTAAATTATCTAAACTTAAAGAAAAATCAGGAGCAGATGAAACTGTTGCGATGACTTCTGTTCTTTCAGAAGCACAACCTGTAGCATATTTTACATCATAAAAGTAGTAATACGTTCCTGTAGTGGTTCCGCCCCATTCTGAAGAGGTAATACTAACAATCCCATCAGTTCCTAAATAAGGGAATGTTAAGGTTGATGAATCTCTGATTAAGTTTACACCTGAGAATGCTTTAACTAAAATTCTATACCCTGTTCCAGCAGGTACTGTAAAGTTAAGTGGAACTGTAGTCGGAGTTGTTGTACCTCCGGCTGCAATAGCCACATTTCCTGTTGAATATAATTCTACTAAATTTGCATCGGTTACTTTAATGTTCAATGTACCTGCGGTAGTTGAATAAACTGAAACTGACTGTAAGTCAACTGAATCTGTTGCATTAAAAACAATTCCCCAATTAGAAATAGAAGATCCTGTAGCTGTTGCCGGTGGAGCCAATTTTCCTACTGATTGAGTTGAACCTGTTGCACTTTCTGCCCAAAAAGAAGTAGTTTCAGCAATAACCGGTGTTGTAAATGTTCCGCCGGTTGCTAATAATACGCCTCCCGTTTCTGCATTATACCATCTAATTGTGCCTTCATTTGCAGTTGCAGACAAATCTACTGTTCCTTGACCACAAACTGATCCGGGAGTAGTTTCGGTGATTACCGGTGGTTCACATTCTGTTTTAAAACTAACAGAATCGGATGTCCAATCGCTAAAAGTATCGGAACCACAGTTTGATCTAACCCAAACATAATAAGTTGTACTAGGAAGTAACGCATCAATTTGTGCCGTTAAAATTCCTGCACCAACTTCTCCGGAAGGGATTGTTCCTGCTAAAGGAGCTGTGTTTTCCGTTGAGTAATAGTAGTGATAACCTTCACTTGGTTCTGTGCTAGAAGTTGCCCAATTTATAGTTGCAGTAAATGGCGAATTTGCCGCTGCTGTAACATTCGACGGTGGTAAACAATTTGGTGTTTCAATTACGGTTAGTTTATAATCTTCTGCTTCGGTTCTTGTATTTGTACTTGCACACGCATCTGGAGCAACTGCATTAAAGTCAATTCTAACTCTCATTCTGTAATCCCCTAATTGCGTTCCTGCAGGAATTTCAAAACTTCCTGATTGGTTTCCACCAAAAGCTGTTGTTACAAAAACGCGTTCTGTAGCATTATCAAAAACTAAATCATTATTCCAATCTACCCAAATACTGGTTCCAACTGTTCCACCAACAATTGCTGTAGAAAAGTTAACTATTCCGGTTTCATATTGACTAACAGTTGCTGTGTCATAATTATCTTGATAACCTCCGGTTGTGTACCCGGAAGTGAGATTAGAGATATTTGCCGAGCCTCCTGTTGTTGAAAAATTATCAATATATGATGCGGATGAAGTTGATGAAGGAACACAATATCCCGTAAAGAAAGACACTGAAATCCAACTACTGAATGCGCCACCACAATTTGATCTTAAATAAAAAGTATAGTTTGTGCTTGCTGTTAATGATTGAAAATCCGTAAAAAGAGTTCCATCAGCTAAGCTTCCAGTTGATACAAGTCCGGTTGCACCACTTTCTGGCACTCCACTTGTTCTCAATTCATATTCAAATCCAATTGATCCTGAAACTGATTCATTCCACTCTAAATTTACTGAATTAAATGTTAAAGAATTCGTTGAAAGATTCAAAGGCACTGTGCAAGTTGGCACTACCGCAGAAAGTGAGATATTATCTACTGCCGCCGGTGGATTTGTACCTCCTGAACTATCGTTTTTCCATACAAAAACTAAACGTTTAGTTGAACCGGCAACAAAAGCAATTTGTGCAGCACTAAAAGTATAATTCACATTTGTAGTTTCGGTTGGCACAGTTGTACCATTGCGTTGTAATAAAAAATAACCCGTTGTTCCATTTGTATAACCTGGCCATCCTGTAGTGGTTGTATTGGTGCTTGTAGGCCCTACATTTGAAGGAACAATAGACGTATCCATTACATATACTAGTAAATTATCCCAATTACCATCATTTCCATTAGCTCTCCAATCAAATTTTAAAGACACTGACTCAGACCCTGCCGGAAAAGCAACGTCTCTGTAGAATGACGCACGACTGATCGCGTTATTCGTGTAAGCCCATGATGTTCCTGTGTCATTTGAAACATAAGCTCCTGCAGAACCAGTAAACCATCCCGGAGCTGATCCAACAGTCCATGTGTTTGTAACGCCTCCAACAGGAGTCCATCCATTTGCTTCAAAAGTGGAGCCGTTCTCAAATCCTCCTTCTGCAGAAGGATTAATCAAAATAGTTTGTGCGTTTACATTTTGACCTAACAAAAAAGCAAATAGGCACAAAGCGTAAAAAATGTTGCTTTTCGATGCTGATTTAACAGACCTAAAACAACTTAAAATTGTAATAATTTTCATTAATAAATAATTTGGTTAATAAGGATAAAAATATATGTTTTAAAAATAAATCATAGTGTATAAACAATCTTTAACCTTTATTGCTTACTATATTTCTCACAAAAGTTAAATTATTTCTATTATTATTTCTTTAAAGATTAATTATCTGACTATTTTATAATTCTTTAGAATTTAAAAAAATAAACTTTCATTTTTTTTTGAAAGTTTAAAAACTTTTACTTAACTTTGTTTCATGGAATTCAAAGAAGCAAAAAATAAATTCGTTCAAACCTGGGGAGCTTTAGGTTCGCAATGGGGAATTAACAAGACGATGGCTCAGATTCATGCGTTGTTGATGGTTTCGCACGAACCGATTTCGATGGAAGACATTATGGATGAATTGCAAATTTCACGTGGCAATGCTTCGATGAATTTGAGAGCTTTGATGGACTGGGGAATTGTGTATAAAGAATACAAAGCCGGCGAACGCAAAGAGTTTTTTACTGCCGAAAAAGATTTAGACGAATTGGCCGTAAAAATTTCGAGAGAACGCAGTAAACGTGAAATTAAACCGGCGTTAAAGATTTTGAAAGAAGTTTCGGCAATAGAATCAGACGGAACAGCCGCTGAAAAACATTTTGTAGATCAGACAACTAAATTGTATGACTTTGTGTTGAAAGCCGATAATGTTTTGGATAAAATCACGGAGTTCAAAGACAATTGGCTAGCAAAATTGGTTGTGAAGATGATAAAGTAAATTTTTTTAATAATGACTTTCATTTTTTTCTGAAAGTTTAAAATAATAAATAAGATGAAAATAATAAAAAACATAAACACCCTAGCAATCTTACTACCATTAATTATTCTGGCGTCCTATCCAATAGTTAAAGAAGATGCAATTTATTTGAGCTTGTATTCTACAATGTTTACAGGGTTTCTACAAGTTGCATTAGGAATAATTCTTTTGATAGAAAATCCAAGAAATTGGTATTTCATTAATTATATTTTGATTGTCATATTGTTTTTTGGCCTTTGGTATTTCAATATGAATTTATATCACTCCGATATTATGACATATATTCTCTTCCCAATTCCATTATTATTAACAATTTATCTATCTGTACTAATTTACAAAAGAAAAGAAATATGAACCTCAACATCCCAAACTGGCTAATTATCTTAAGTGGTATCGGCCAAATCTTCACCGCTTTGATTTATCCGTACATCCGCCATCAGGTATTTGATTGGTATAATGATGTGAAACAACTCAAACCGTTGAATCAGGAAATTGCCAAAACATACGGAAGATACATTCAAGGCTTAAACTTTTCATTTGGATTGATTGCTATTGTATTTACAAACGAATTAAAAGAACAATCCGCGTTGTCAGTTGCTTTAACCGGATTAATTGCCGCGTATTGGGTGGGGAAAGTAGCAACTCAAATTGCCTATTATCCAATGTATGACATTCCGAAAAGAAAATTATTCAAATTCGGAAGCTATGGAATGAATACTTTATTTGTGCTTTTTGCGGTTGTTAATTCGGGTTTGTTTTTTACTAATTTTTTTGGTCATTACAATTGACAGGTTTCAATAACTTGTCAGCTGAAAAGCATAACAACGTACTCAATTATCCTCCTTTAATAAGGATCAAATAATCACATAGCACCAACTCTAAAAAAATCGACGTAATTTACTACATATTATAAAAATAAACCCCTCTATTCATTTTAAACAAGTATTACTAAAATAAACAATAAAAAAAATTTATTAAGCATGATAAGCGATTAGATTTGAAAAAATGTAGATAAATAATTCTATATCAATCTTCAAACCAATTATTTTATTTAGAATAATTGTCCCAAATCCTTAAAATTACTTCATGAGAAAAATTACTTTATGCTATAAAGGAACGTTTTGTATTTCCTTTTTTCTTTATTTTTGTTTTATTTTCAACGCATCTGCTCAATGTTCTGTAAATTTTGGAGCATCCTCACAATTTGCACTTTTTACAGTTTCTGGAGCCGTTGGAAATACAGGAATATCGTCTGTGACGGGAGATATTGGCACACATGCAGGAGCGATAACAGGCTTTGAGACCCCTACTCAAATTTATGGAACAATTCATAATCCAGGCGACCTAACATATCAAGCTTCGGCAGATTTACTTACTGCCTTCAACGAGTTACTCAACACTTCAAGTACTAATGGTTCGCACACTCCTGCGTTTGGGAATGGTGAAACACTTTTTGCGGGAGTCTATTCAATTGGCGGAGCCGGATCTGTTGCAGGCACACTTACATTAGATGGTGAAGGAAATCCTGATGCTCGCTTTATTTTTAAATTTGGTGGAGCCTTTACTGCCGGAGCAGGTTCAACAATTATTTTAACTAACCAAGCGAAAGCATCCAATATCTATTGGATAGCAGAAGGAGCAGTTTCCATGGCGGCCTCGACAACAATTTCGGGCACTTTCATTGCAAATGGAGGAGCAATCTCTATGGGAGCAGGAAGTCAATTAAACGGTAGATTGTATTCAACCACGGGTGCTGTTTCAATTTATTCTACTACGATTGACACAGATGGATTTGGGATTGCGGTGGGTGGCATCACATCCGCAAATCAAACAATTTGCTTAGGCATACTACCTACAGATTTAGAATTGACTGGAAATTCAGGAAACGTGCAGAAATGGCAAAAATCGTTAGATTCAAATTTTACTTTCCCGGTTGACATTAACTGTACAACAACAACTTTACCAGGATTAACAATTGGAAGCATAAACGAAACTAACTACTACAGAGCGGTTGTTCAATCGTTAGAGTGTGAAGAAAATTATGCATTTTCTTCATACACTACAATCACAATTCAATCAACAACTTGGGCAAATAACCAATGGAGTAACGGAGTGCCCGATGAAAACAGCAGTGTTATTATTTCAGATGATTTTACTTCGACCGGAAACATTAGCTACTGCTCTCTTTGGGTATTAGCAAATGCAGATATTATTATTTCATCAGGTGACACTCTCACATTAAATGGAATATTAATTGTTGAAAACGAAGGAAGCTTAACACTTGAGAATGAAGCAAACTTGATACAACTTTCCGATGTTGAAAATATTGGATCCATTTTTGTAAAAAAACGAACAAGTCCATTAATGCGGTTAGATTACGTAATGTGGTCCTCACCCGTTTCAGACCAATTATTACAAAACTTTTCACCTTTTACCTTGCCAAATCGGTTTTACAACTATAATCCAACAACAAATATTTATACCACTGTTTTGGATTTAGAAACCATAACTTTTGAATCCGCTAAAGGCTACTTAATTCGAATGCCCGACGATCATTCACAAACTCCCCTTCTTTATGAAGGAATTTTTGAAGGTAAACCGAACAATGGAAATATAACTATTCCGGTCACCGAAAATACGTACAATGCCATTGGAAATCCATATCCGTCAAGTATTGATGCAAATCAGTTTATTTTGGAAAATAATCTTCAAGAACCTATCTATTTTTGGAGAAAAACGAACAATAGTAATCATGATTCGTATGCAACCTACACAACAGCCGGTGGAGCTGGTGGAGTTGCAAATAATGATGGAGGAGCCCCACTATTTATAACTCCAAACGAAAATATTGCTTCCGGTCAAGGTTTTATCGTAAAAGCTAATTCTTCAAATCTGATTTTCACGAATGCAATGCGAACTGCCACAAATGAAACCATCTTTTTGAGAGCTAATTCAGAGATCAATCGAATTTGGTTAAACTTGAATAACGCTAATGAATATATTTGCCAAACTATGATTGCATATATGCCAAATGCTACATCGGGAATTGACATTTCAATTGATGGGAAATACATTCATGAAAGAGAAACTGCTTTGACTTCATTAATTGGAGAGAAAGAGTTTTCAATTCAAGGAAGAGGACTCCCATTTGATAGTAATGATGTGGTCTTTTTAGGCTTTAAAACACAATTTGCAGGGAACCACACAATTAGTTTAAATCAATATGATGGCTTATTTAATTCTAATCAAACTGTTTTTTTGAAAGATAATTACAACACTACTTTACACGATTTAAAATTAGGCGATTATACTTTTTCAAGTGAAATAGGCACTTTCAACAGTCGTTTTGAAATCGTTTATCAAGATGTATTAGGAATAAATCAATCTGAATATAATGATAGTATTATCGTTTACAACACAAAAAATGATTTGTTTATTAATTCAAAAAATTCTTTTATCACAAAAGTTGATGTGTATGATGTGTATGGTCGCTTAATACTCTCTAAAAAAATGGTTTAACAAACGAAATGGTTATAAAAATTGACAAATTAAATCAATTGATAATCTTAAAAATTAAATTAGATAATAATACTGTTATTTCAAAGAAAGTAATTCATTAAAAGATTATATAAGTAACAAAATCCACCACAAAATCGGCACACTTTCCACCCAAAAAGAGCTGTAATACTTATCTCTTTTGAAAGTAGTAAATCCGATAAAAAGTGCCGTCATAATAGCAAGTACAAATGTTGAAATTTCCATTTTCTCTTTAAAAAACTCCAAGAAAACGAAAGGAAATAAAAGTACAATTCCAATCAACTTCGTTTTAAAAACTCCAAATCGTTGGGGTAGTGTTTTCAGCGTTTCATTATCCGTTTGACTGTCTAAAATTTCAAATGGAATCATTAAACTGATAACGATCAAAAACCGTTGAAACAAAATGATTTTTTCATTGTCTTCAAAAGAAGCTTGCTGAATAATGGGTGCATAAACCGTAATGGCCGTGACAGAAAAACTGACCAAAAACAATTTCCAAAAACCAAATTTTCGCAAAAATGGATAAAGTGCCACCATTAACCCAATTTTAATGAAATAAATTTGTGTTGCGTTATTCAACTGCAGAAAAAAGAAAATCACAGCAATGATGGATAGAAAAGTCAATCCTATCAAATAGCGATTTTTGTTGAAATCGAAATTCCCTTTTTGAAAAGCTTCAAAATATTTCAAAAAATTATAGCCTACAATTGTTCCAAAGAACGAAGTCAATTCTAACATTTTGTTGTTTGAAAGTTGGAGCGAAATTTCTGTAACACGAACCAAAGCCAAAACTGCAACAGCAACAAGCAACGACGATTGAATATAGAAATCAAGTATGTTTTTAAAAAATTTCAAAAGAGGTAATCGTTATTTTTCTGCAATAAACAGCTTTTTATTGAAAACTCCATAAAAAAAAGGAGCTTGTATAAACAAACTCCTTTCAAATAAAATATTACTGAATTTACTTTTTTATAATCTTTTTAGTTTCAGATTTTCCCTCTGACGTAAGTTGCAATAAATAAATTCCGCTCTGTAAATCGCTAAGGTTGATCTGTTGATTTTCTAAATTTCCACCTTTAATTATTTTTCCATCAATGGTAAATAAATTAAAAGTAACATCGCTATACGAATGATTAACATTTAAAACATCTGTAGCAGGATTTGGATAAATTTTGAAACTTAAATGTGTATTTTCAGGAATACTCAACGGAATTTCAACTCCTTTAGCACTAAAATTGTTGAATGTAACTCTGTTCCCATTATCGGCAGATAAATTTTCGCCCGAAAAGCGAATTCTTACTTTAAAGTTCTCGTTATTACTAGCCGCTTCAATAGTAGAAAAATTTGTTTCAAACAATTGATAAGCAGCAGTTAATGGTATGTTTGAATTGGCTAATCCGGCATTTGTAAAAGTCGAACCATCTACTGAATAATCCATCACAAGTCCGTCTGCAGCACTTTCATCTTTGGCTGCAAATCCAAAAACAATATTTTCATAACCTAGGGTTGAAAAACTAAAAATCATGGCATTTTCTAAACCTTCATTTTGAAAAGGTTGTTTGATTTGTAAACCCCTCATTCCAGCAGAAGCAAATGGTAAATTGTTATTAGCCTCCGGCATATAATTGATGTCTGTTGGACTATTTCTTCTTTCCATTGACGCTTTTCTCCAGTTTGGGTGAGTATTGTCAAATGGATAGCCTACCAAACAGGATTCGTAACTTAAAATGCCTTCTGTTCCTACTTCAAAAGAGGAGTTTAATGCTGTTAAAGGCGTGTCGTTTGTTACGCTACCATCCATCATCCAAAAATAAATTGGTTCCTCGGTTGCGGGTACTTCACTAGGAATAAAATTTGCAGTTACCGAAAAATTTCCAGCTGGTGTATAAGTAATTTCAGCCTCTGTACTATTTACATCGCCACTCCAATGACTAAATGCAAAACCTTCTAGCGGAATTGCAGTTAATGTAACCGGAATGTTGTGAAAATAAATTCCTGTCCAAGGATACGGATTTACTGAAACGCCAGGTGTATCTGAAGTAATGTCAATGGTGTTGATTTTTACAAAACCATTTGTGTCATCATTTACATTTAAAGTTGCCGCAATATCATTTGAAATTCCAAACTTGGCACGAATGTGCTCTCTTTGGTATACCGGTCTTTCCATCGCAAATGTTTCAATCACATTCTGACTTTCTAACCACCATGAAAAACTATAAGGTGCTGCCCAACGGTTGTATTGTTGTGCAATTTCAGGCTCAATCACTGAAGCAAACTGATTAGATAGGTTGATTACTCTTTCCGGTAAAAAGAACGTATTCATCATATCTGCAAAACGATTGATAAAACTTAATTCAAACGATTCATTTTCCAACAAACGTCTTAAAATTAAGGTAGACCACTCCGGATTTGGCCAAATTGGTCCTCCTAAAGCAGTCGCAAATTCTAATGTATTGTGGTCGTTAATGTCCAACATCAAACTAAAGCCAGCATCGGTGTCTTTGATGGCCGTTCTCCATCTACCATCGTTTCCATAAGGAGCAGTAGGTAAATAGGCTGCCGTATTCTTTCTCCAAAACAATGTATTCCAACCAGGCCAGTCTGTATTTTGAACAAAAATGTTTGTGATAAAATAATCTCTAAAATTGTCCACATCCATTTGGGTATTGATGTATGAAAAATTTGCATCATTACTCAACGAATTATTTTCTAAATAAGAGAACATGGCTTGAAAATGAGCATCACTTCCTTCATCAATAACATAACCATCAGCTAAAATTTCAATATCCTCCTCAACAATTCCATATTTTCTCTCAAAATAATGTCTGTCTAGCCGCTCACGAATATTCAACATTCCCCAATATTCTCCATTTAAAAAGATAACGGAAGGTTGATACGCTTGATTATCTAAGCCTGTTTTTTCAATTAATTCATGTGTAAAAGCGTCTTTATAATAGGTATTAAAAAAATCATTACCTGAATTTCTCAAAACTAAACGCTTGTAACTGTTATAATTTTCATTTGGAAAAATTGGGTAGTTAAACGTACTAGCTCCTAACTCAGATCTTGCATATAAACGTAATGATTTGTGCTGATAAGCTCTAGTTCCACCGCCATTGATACGAATCCCAACTTGTTGGTTTAACACTTCACTTCCGTTAACAAAGTAATTGAAGTGGCCAACTTTCTCTGTAGCTGCTCCGGAACGATCATAATTGCTATCCGCATTAAAAAGTGCTGGTGTGTTTGGATTCTGTAAACGCCAGTTGTCAAAATCTTCTCCGGCAACATAAATTCCATTATTATAATCAAAAAATTTATTCTCATCTAAACTGATTGAAATAACAGGAATAGAAAAACAATCTGCTCCCTGAGGAGAAACAAAATAACTTTGTGTAACAATAGGACTTGTTAAAGCACCTGCTTTATAAGCTCTTGCTCGAACTACGGTGCCTTTAAAAATATTAAAATTAGGAATATAGTAAGAAGGATCAGAATCATACGTTGACGAAATTGTAGAAATGTCATTGGGCTGACTTGTTCTATCTTCAATTGTTAATGGAGTTGAATACTGAAACGACTGAAAATTCTTAGTTAAAAAATTCTCCGAAGGCATTTGTCCTACTTCATACGGGTATTCGTTTTTATATTGATAAGATGTTCCCGCTAAATTATCAATACTAGGGTCTGAACCATCAGTCGTATAAATGATCGTGACTTCTGGATCTGGATGACTGATTATTAAACCAAAACTTGAAGAATAAAAGCCTCCATTTACTGCAAAAATGGGAGAAGTTAAAATACCTGTATAACCTGTCGCATTATTGTTTGTATCACCTGGAGTTGGGATAGGAAAATAAACAAAAATTGCTGAACCATCAGTTTGCCGTCCGTAAGTGTAATTTTGAGGAACCAAAATAGCCGGATAACTGTCTTCAACATCGCCGTTTGGTTTTGTTAGTGTAATTACCTCACCTCCAGAACTAATTTTAAAATTGGTATGCAACGGAAAATTAATATCCGTTCTGTTTTTATCGGAACACCAAATAAGCAAATGCTCACCGGGCTCTATCCAATACGCAGGAAAAACCCATTGATAGGGATTTGATGAAATATCGGTTAATCCATAACCTTCCAAATTAATGGCTTCAGTTCCGGTGTTGTATAACTCTACCCAATCCTCATAACTTCCGTCTTCATCAGTGATTACGGTTGAATTTGAAGTTATAATTTCGTTAATCACAACATTTTGAGCACTTAACTGAAAAAAAGCTAAGAGTAAAAATGCTAGAAAAGTAATTTTTTTCATAATTTATACAATTTATTTTAATCGAAATTAAACAAGTATTTAACATTCCAATAACATTTTCGTTATAATACGTTTTATTCTCGGCAAACTACCAAAATTTAGTTTTTGAAGAACTCAAAATCAACAAACGGTAAAAATTTGTTGATAAACCATTCATTTAGTTGAAAAATTCTAAAAATATTAGCCGTTGTTTAACGAATAATTAGAAGACTAATAATTACTTTTGTGTCCTTAAAACAACACACATTTTACCTTAAGAAAATACATGAAAACAGACGCTTTTGCATTACGCCACATTGGTCCACGTGAAAACGACCTTCAACACATGTTTAAAACCATTGGCGTTGAAAGTTTAGACCAGTTAATTTATGAAACCGTTCCAAACAACATCCTTCTGAAGGAGAAATTAGACTTGGAACCTGCTATATCGGAGTATGAGTATTTAGCACATATTCAGGAATTAGGCAAAAAAAATAAAGTGTTCAAATCATACATCGGTTTGGGCTATCACCCAACTATTGTGCCGGCGGTTATTCAACGAAATATTTTTGAAAATCCGGGATGGTATACTGCTTATACGCCGTATCAAGCAGAAATTGCACAAGGACGCTTAGAAGCCATTTTGAATTTTCAAACGACAGTTATTGAATTGGCTGGAATGGAAATTGCAAATGCTTCTCTGTTAGATGAATCAACTGCAGCAGCGGAGGCAATGGCCTTACTCTTTGATGTTCGTTCTCGCGACCAAAAGAAAAGCAATGTAAATAAATTTTTCGTTTCGGAAGAAATTTTACCTCAAACTCTTTCTGTTTTACAAACACGTTCTACACCAATTGGTGTGGAATTAGTGATTGGAAACCATGAAACCTTTGACTTTTCATCAGACTTTTATGGAGCCATTCTTCAATACCCGGGTAAATACGGACAAGTAAATGATTATGCCGGTTTTATCGCAAAAGCAAAAGCTAGCGAAATAAAAGTAGCTGTTGCTGCCGATATTTTATCGTTAGTAAAACTAACTTCTCCAGGAGAAATGGGTGCCGATGTAGTAGTGGGAACTACACAACGCTTCGGAATTCCGATGGGTTACGGCGGACCTCATGCTGCTTTTTTTGCCACCAAAGAAGAATACAAACGTTCGATGCCGGGAAGAATTATCGGTGTAACCATTGATACCAACGGAAATCGTGCCTTACGTATGGCGTTGCAAACACGCGAACAACATATCAAACGTGAAAAAGCAACGTCAAACATCTGTACAGCCCAAGTTTTATTAGCTGTTATGGCGGGAATGTATGCTGTTTATCACGGACCAAAAGGCTTGCAATACATTGCTGATAAAGTACATGCATCGGCTGTTACATTAGCGGATGCGTTAAACAAAATTGGTGTTTATCAAACCAATACTTCGTTCTTCGATACCATTGCTGTAAAAGCGGAAGCTTCAAAAGTAAAAGCAATTGCTGAAAAACACGAAGTGAATTTCTTTTATGTGGATGCCGATACAATTTCAATTTCTTTGAACGAAACCACTTCTATTAAAGACATCAATCAAATTGTTGCCATTTTTGCAGAAGCTCTTGGGAAAGAAAAAGTAACCGTTAGTCAGTTAACCAATGAGTCAATGGTTCCTGAAAACTTGGTAAGAAAATCAACCTTCTTGCAACACGATGTTTTCAATAATCATCATTCGGAAAGTCAGTTAATGCGTTACATCAAAAAATTAGAACGCAAAGATTTATCGTTAAATCACTCAATGATTTCGTTGGGTTCATGTACGATGAAATTAAATGCAGCTGCCGAAATGTTACCCTTATCCATGGCTAATTGGAACAGCATTCACCCGTTTGCCCCAGTCGAACAAGCAGAAGGTTATCAAATCATGCTAAAACAATTAGAGCATCAATTAAATATCGTGACCGGTTTTGCGGGAACAACTTTACAACCAAATTCAGGTGCACAAGGTGAATATGCGGGTTTAATGACCATTCGTGCCTACCATTTATCACGAGGTGACAACCACAGAAATGTGTGCTTGATTCCGGCTTCTGCTCACGGAACTAATCCAGCCTCTGCAGCCATGGCAGGTATGGAAATTATCGTCACTAAAACCATGGAAAACGGGAATATTGATGTAGAAGATTTACGTGCAAAAGCCGTTGAACATGCAGCGAATTTGTCTGCTTTAATGGTTACTTACCCATCAACCCATGGTGTTTTTGAAAGTGCTATTTGCGAAATCACACAAATTATTCACGACAATGGCGGTTTAGTTTATATGGATGGAGCAAATATGAATGCTCAAGTTGGCTTGACTAACCCGGCAACTATAGGTGCCGATGTTTGTCACCTCAACTTACACAAAACATTCGCTATTCCTCATGGCGGTGGCGGACCTGGAGTTGGACCAATTTGTGTGAACGAAAAATTAGTACCGTTTTTACCATCTAATCCGATTATAAATGTTGGTGGAGATCAAGCTATCACAGCTATTTCTGCTGCTCCTTATGGTTCTGCTTTGGTTTGTTTAATTTCGTATGGTTATATCACCATGTTAGGTGCAGAAGGGCTGACAGATGCAACTAAATATGCCATTTTAAACGCAAACTACATGAAAGTACGTTTAGAAGCACATTATCCAATTTTATATTCCGGTGAAATGGGAAGAGCCGCTCACGAGATGATTTTAGATTGTAGAGCCTTTGAAGAAAAAGGCATTAAAGTAACTGATATTGCCAAACGATTGATGGATTACGGTTTTCATGCTCCAACCGTTTCATTTCCGGTTGCAGGTACCTTAATGATTGAACCAACCGAATCGGAAGATTTAGGTGAATTAGACCGTTTTTGTGACGCGATGATTTCTATTCGAAAAGAAATTGAAGCTTCCTCAAAAGAGGAAACAAATAATATCATGAGAAATGCTCCACATACCTTAGCAATGCTCACAACCGATACTTGGACGTTCCCTTATACAAGAGAAAAAGCCGCTTTTCCGATGGATTATATAGCAGATAATAAGTTTTGGCCAACGGTTCGTCGTGTAGATGAAGCGTATGGTGACAGAAATTTAGTTTGTAGTTGTGCTCCAATTGAAGCGTATATGTAAATTTATAGAGTCACTAGTTAATGAAAAAGTTTAAAGTTGTTCCATTACTTCTTTAAACTTTTTTTACTTTTACTAATAATCTTTTCCTAAAAAAATGAATGATATTCAGACCCAAAACGACCTCTATCTTTTAGTTGACGTATTCTACAAAAAGTTATTAGCAGATGATTCCATCAGTTATATTTTTACTGATGTGGTGAAAATAAAATTGGAAGAACACTTGCCTATTTTGGTCACTTTTTGGTCACAAGGCATTTTAGGAACGGGTGGCTATTCTAAAAATCTGACTCAAATACATTTAGATGTAAATGAAAAAGAATATTTATCACCTGAATTATTTAAAATTTGGCTGAATCATTTTAACGATGCTGTAGATGAAAACTTTCAAGGTACAAAATCGGAACAAATTAAAACCCAAGCGTTAAGTATCGCAACGGTTATGCAGATTAAAATCGAACAGAATAAAACTAAAAATTGAGAGTACAATAAATTTTATACTCTTTTTTTGATATATTCGTAATTAAAATCACTTTGTTAAATAATTATTAATTTATAAAGATTTAAATTGATAATTTAGTGCTATAATTTATTCCTATCATGAATATTAAGATAACCGGGTCAGGAACCTACATTCCAACCGAAGCGATTACAAATACTGATTTTGCCAACCATGTTTTTTTAAATGACGACGGAACACTTTTTCCGCAGTCTAATGAAATAATAGCAGAAAAATTTAAAGTTATTACCGGAATCGACGAAAGACGTTATGTTACCGATGATTTAAACACGTCTGACATTGCTACAATTGCTGCTAACAAAGCAATTGAAGATGCCAAAATTGATCCTGAAACATTGGATTATATCATTTTTGCACACAATTTTGGCGATGTTAAAAAAGGTGCAATCCAAGGTGATATGTTGCCTAGTTTGGCGTCTAAAGTGAAGCATAATTTACGCATTAAAAATCCAAAATGTGTAGCATATGACATGCTATTTGGTTGTCCTGGCTGGGTAGAGGGTGTAATTCAAGCAACAGCGTTCATAAAAGCTGGAATGGCAAAAAAATGTTTGGTTATCGGAGCAGAAACTTTATCCAGAGTTGTTGATCCACATGACAGAGATTCAATGATTTATTCTGATGGTGCGGGTGCAACAATTATTGAATCTACTACTGAAGAAGGCGGAATATTGGCTCACGAATCAGCAACTTTTTCATATGAAGAAGCCAATTATTTATTTTTTGGAAAATCGTTCAACACAGAGCTCAATCCGGATATTCGATACATTAAAATGTACGGCAGAAAAATTTATGAATTCGCATTAAGCAATGTTCCAAATGCTATGAAAGAATGTCTTGAAAATAGTGGTGTACAGCTAAATCAACTTAAAAAAATATTGATCCACCAAGCGAATGAAAAAATGGATGAAGCCATCGTGCAACGATTTTATAAACTTTATAATCAAAAAATGCCCGAAGGAATTATGCCCATGAGTATTCACAAATTGGGTAATTCAAGCGTAGCTACCATCCCAACGTTATATGATTCAATTTTAAAAGGGAAGGTTGAAAATCAAGTATTAAACAAAGGAGATGTGATTATGTTTGCCTCTGTTGGTGCGGGAATGAACATCAATGCGATTGTGTATCAAATGTAAAATCAGGAGCTAATCCTGCTTTTCGTTACAAGTCCTCGCTCAAAAAATGGTTTTTTTAAGTGGTTTCCAAGAGCTCCTATTGTCGCTTTGCCTAGCACAAAAAAAACACATTTTTTGAGCTCCGGGCTTTTCACTACAATCAGGGCTATCATGTGCCAACATCAATAATTTTAGTACATTTGTTTCACGAAAGATAAATTATGTACGAAAAGACATTTCCCAATAAACGATTCAAAATCACACAAGAATTTCTTGAAAAACACATTCCAAAATCAGAAACCATTCTGGATTTAGGCGTCGAAAATCCGTTTTCAAAAATCATGACTGAAAAGGGTTACCAAGTAAAAAACACCAAAGGTGAAGACTTGGACTTTGACCAATCAACTTTATCAAATGAAGAATATACGGTGGTAACTGCTTTTGAAATTTTCGAACATTTACTCAATCCATTTACGGTATTACAACATATAAAATCGGATAAAATACTTATTTCAATCCCTTTACGTCTTTGGTTTTCAACGGCTTACAAAAGCAAAACTGATCATTGGGACCGCCATTACCACGAGTTTGAAGATTGGCAATTGGATTGGCTTTTAGAAAAAACCGGCTTCAAAATTATCGATCGTATTAAGTTTACACATCCTACAAACAAAATAGGGTTTCGTCCAATTTTAAGGTATTTTACGAATCGGTATTATTTGGTTTACGCAGTTCGCCAATAAGAATTTCAAAATTCAATCTCAAAAATTGTAGCTTTCAAAATGAACTATTACCTCATCATACCCACCTACAACGAAGAAAAATTTATTGCACTCACTTTACAGTCGCTCGTGGAACAAACGGTTTTACCTTCCAAAGTGGTGGTGGTGAATGATGGTTCTACGGATAAAACCCAAGAAATCATTCAACCCTTCGTTGAAAAATATTCATTTATTACTTTAGTGAACAAAACCTCAGAAGCGATTCATCTTCCCGGAAGTAAAGTCATTCAAGCGTTCAATAAAGGACTAGAAACGTTGGATGAAAACTATGATTTTATTGTTAAAGCCGATGCCGATTTGATTTTTCCATCCACTTATTTTGAAACAATTAGCAATCATTTTCAATCGGATTCCACAATAGGAATGGTTGGCGGATTTGCGTACATCGAAAAAAACAACCAATGGATTTTAGAAAATTTAACTGATAAAGATCACATTCGCGGAGCTTTTAAAGCCTACCGAAAAGAAACATTCCAACAAATTGGTGGCTTAAAACCAGCCATGGGCTGGGACACGGTGGACGAACTTTTATGTAAATTTTACAATTGGAAAGTCGTTACCGATGCATCATTAAAAGTCAAACACCTCAAACCTACTGGAGCCAATTATAACCAAGCCGCACGATTCAAACAAGGCGAAGCGTTTTACAGTTTGGGTTATGGCTTTTGGATTACCGCAATTGCTTCCTTAAAATTAGCTTGGCTCAAAAAAAAACCTTTCTTGTTTTTCGATTATTTACACGGATTTTGGAAAGCAAAATCGGCCAAAAAACCGCTTTTGGTTACGCCCGAACAAGCTAAATTCATTCGGAATTATCGTTGGGAGAAAATGAAGAGGAAAATTTTCTAGCTGTGACGCTATCATTTATGATACTGATTTTATAAAACATAAAATCTAAATCTTAAAACCGAAACTTTTTCCTATTTTTGCTTTATGTTAAAAATGCTTACCCACATAGGAAAATATTTCCTGATGATCAAGGAAGTCTTCAACAAACCGCTCAAATGGAGTGCAATGAAGACGTTAATCTTTAAAGAAATCGATGATTTAATTATTGGCTCTTTGGGAATTGTTGCTTTTATCTCCTTTTTTGTTGGCGGCGTTGTAGCCATTCAAACGGCATTGAATTTAACGAATCCGCTTATCCCTAAATACCTCATCGGTTTTGCAACCAGACAATCGGTGATTTTGGAATTTGCTCCTACCTTTATTTCCATTATCATGGCAGGAAAAATGGGTTCTTTCATCACGTCAAGTATCGGAACCATGCGAGTTACCGAACAAATTGATGCACTGGAAGTAATGGGTGTGAACTCACTTAATTACCTCGTGTTCCCAAAAATAATAGCCCTTTTACTCTATCCTTTTGTGATCGGAATCAGTATGTTTTTAGGAATTTTAGGTGGCTGGATGGCAGGAGTCTACGGAGGTTTTACTTCTAGCGATGAGTTTATCATGGGATTACAAACTGATTTTATCCCTTTTCATATTGTATATGCATTTATTAAAACGATGGTTTTTGCGATTATTTTAGCAACCATTCCCTCCTACCATGGCTATTATATGAAAGGCGGAGCTTTGGAAGTTGGGAAAGCAAGTACCGTATCATTTGTTTGGTCTTCTGTGGCCATTATATTGTCAAATTATATTTTAACACAATTATTGTTAAGCAAATGATAGAAATTAAAAACATCGAAAAGTCATTTGGCGACACCAAAGTTTTAAAAGGAATTTCCTGTGTTTTTGAAACTGGCAAAACCAATTTAATTATTGGACAAAGTGGTTCCGGTAAAACCGTTTTATTAAAATCGCTATTAGGAATTCATACCCCGGAAGTAGGTACAATTTCTTTTGACGGCAGAATATATTCTGAATTATCCGCAGATGAAAAAAGAGCTCTACGAACCGAGATAGGAATGGTTTTTCAAGGCAGTGCGTTGTTTGACAGTATGACTGTTGAAGAAAATGTTGGGTTTCCTCTAAAAATGTTTACGAAACAAACGCCTAAAGAAATTCAAGAGCGTGTTGATTTTGTTTTAAAAAGAGTAAATTTAGTAGATGCTCACAAAAAGAAACCTTCCGAAATATCCGGTGGAATGCAAAAAAGAGTGGCCATTGCCAGAGCAATTGTCAACAATCCTAAATACTTATTTTGTGATGAGCCCAATTCCGGATTAGATCCAAAAACAGCTATTGTTATTGATAATCTGATTAAAGAAATCACCGAAGAATACAATATTACAACCGTTGTAAATACGCATGACATGAATTCTGTCATGGAAATTGGTGAAAAAATCATCTTTCTTAAAGAGGGAATTCTAGCGTGGGAAGGCACCAAAAAAGAAATCTTTAAAACCGATAATGAAGCTATTGTTGATTTCGTCTATTCATCTAATCTCTTCAAAAAGATAAGAAAAGCACAGAATAAAGGAGACCATTAAATAGTAATTATTTCTTCTTAAACAACTTACTGATCATTTTTCTAACATCGTCAAGTCGTTCTAAATTTTCTGTAAATGTATCCAAAGCACCTGGATTTTTTAAGTCTATTTTAGAACTTCCTACTATTCCTAACTGTAAGGGATAAATCAAAACAACATTGTTTTTATCAAAATATTTATTCATGTAACTTGGAATATTTTGCATAGTTAGATTATAGGACAAATTAGGTTTCCTACTCATCACCACCACTAACGCATCATCTTTTACGATATTCCTTGCTAGAATCAAGAAATCTTCCCAATCTGAAAAAACATTAAAACCTGCATCTACCGGGTGTTTAGCATGAATATCTTTTATAAAATTAATAGTTGTTTCACTGCCATAAAATACAATCTTTGATGCCGTATTCTTGCCTAAATTCCAAATTTTTAAAAGCCAAAACGGAAACCCAATTTCACGTTCGGCACGTTCTGGTATAACCACCACATATCGCTTTATGGTTGAAATGGGTTGAACTGATTTATAAATGAATGTAGTGGTATTACATTTATTCAAAACACCGTCGGTTAATGGACCATACATGCTTTCGCTTGAGCCTAAACTTTCTGTTTGTCCTAAAATGATATCCGATATTTTTTGTTCTCGTACCACATTGGTAATTCCGTTTAAAATATTCAAATCATAACGCATCAACATGTTTAGCCTATTATCCGTAGCCGACGCAACAATGGCAGCCTTATCAACAATTTTTTTTGCTTTTGATTCTTTTGACAAAGATGAAGAATTATTATTAATCACGTTTAAAGCAAATAAACCTGTTTTATTTTTCTTTGATTTTATAGTAATAGCAAACTGAATCAACTCCTCAACAGTATCAATATTTTTCATCGGAATAAGAATCCGTTCATCGCCATCAGTTGGCTTGCCTTCTTCTTGTTCATCCGAATCATCTTCCATCAAAGCAATATTGTAGGCTCCTTTTTGAGCCACAAAAGAGGCGATAGTACAAGTGATTAAAATCATTAAAATGGTGCCATTAAGCACACTTTCATTCAGTAATCGGTTTGGCATTTTTATATCTGCTAAGCGACCTTGCGTGAAAACCATTTCGGTTTTGTCGGTTAATTTATAAGTACCATCAGCAGGAAAACCTAAAATCACCGCTTCATCACCTAATCTTGGAAAATCACCTTTCCTACTATTTTGAAACAGTAAGTCTGAATTATCTTCTGTCGTAAGTTTTTTATTTTTTAGATGAATTTCATTGTATTCGGTTACACTTCTGTAATCTACAATTATATTAAATCCAACTAAAACGGCCGCTAGCGTTGCTGCGGCTTGAGCATTGCTTAATCCGAAAATCAATCTTCGCTCATCTACAGAAAAACCATATATTTTCTGAGTAATATAAGCAGGAAGATATTTTCCAACAATAGCACAAACAGTCATGACTCCGGCTACTTGGATGGTATTCAAATCTTTAATAAAAGCTTTGTAATCTATTAACATTCCAACACCAATAAGAAAAAAAGGAATAAAAAGAGCATTGCCCACAAACTCAATTCGATTCATTAATGGCGATGTGTGCGGAATTAATCGATTTAATGCTAATCCGGCTAAGAATGCTCCGATAATGGCTTCAATTCCGGCTAATTCCGCCAAAGTACATCCCAAAAAAACCATTGCTAATACAAAAATATATTGAGAAATATTATCATCAAATCGCTTGAAAAACCATCTTCCAATTATTGGAAAAATGAGCATGACAACCAATCCAAAAGCGATGACAGAAACACCTAATCTAATCCAAAACTCTTGGTTAATTTCTCCAGTTTGCATACCTGCTATTACGGCTAACACCAAAAGAGCAAGCGTATCTGTAATCATCGTTCCACCAACTGTAATATTAACGGCTCTGTTTTTGGCAACGCCTAATTTACTTACGATTGGATATGCAATTAGCGTATGTGAGGCAAACATACTGGCAAGAAGAACGGAGGTTGGCATAGAAAATTCTAAAACATAAAAACCTACCAAAGTTCCAATTGTCATTGGGATTGAAAATGTGAGAAGTCCAAAAACTAAACTTTTGGAGCTGTTTTTCTTGAATTCAGCCAGATCGATTTCCAAACCGGCTAAGAACATAATATACTGCAAACCAACAGTTCCGAATAAAATGATACTCATATCACGAGCAATCAGATTAAAGCCATTTGGTCCAATGATTGCTCCGGCAATAATTAATCCGATAAGGTGTGGAATTCTTAATTTGTTTAATAAAATCGGAGCAAATAGAATAATGAACAGTATTAATGAAAACAACAATACCGGATTTTTGAGTGGTAAAGTAAAATCTATTCCGACTAAAAAATACATAGGTGCTAATTTAATTTTTGAATAATTAGTTTTTCATTTTGAAGTTTGAGGCGCAACCACTTTTGAATTTTTTCTTCATCGGCAGAAACTGTCTTACTGTTTATCGCTTTATTCCATTTTAAATAAATAATTGGAATGGTATCAAATGTTGTGAAATTTGTTTTTATCAATTTTGAAAAAGCAATTTCATCAATATTTGTGTAATTTATTTTAATCTCATTTGCAATTTGATCAAAAGGAACTTTGCTTTTTTCACTTAAATAAAGTTGCTTCTGCAAGAGTAAAAGTTCTTTTTCTTGCCGAACTATAATTTCTTCTTTATTATTTAGGTTTTGCTGAGAAGTGTAATAAGTTGATTCCAGTTTTTCTAACATGGTTTGTGTTTCAAGATTTTCGACACTTTGGGCAATTTCAAAAGCAACTCCATCATAACCTTGCTTTTTTAATTTTTCTTTCCATTTATTCACTAATGAAATCGTAACCGATTTTCCAACGGTAGCAAAAGCGACTGTCTTTTCGTTGTAACTAATTTGCTGATTTAAAAGAATCACATCATTGTTTTCTTTAAACTCACTTAGAATCAGATTCACTTTTCGTTCAAAATCAGATTTTTTATATAAACCATAGAACATGTAAATACTAGGTGCTAAAATTAAAAATGCAATAAAATAAAGTAATTGCGAAATTCGCTTTCGTTTAGACGAATTCAGATATTCCTTCATTGGAAACTTAAGCGATTTTACAATAATAAAAGTCGCTAATGCAATAAAAATGGTATTAATCGTAAATAAGAATAATGCTCCGCCAAAAAAACTCCATTTGCCCGTAGCTAAACCATAGCCAGCTGTACAAAGTGGTGGCATTAAGGCAGTTGCAATCGCCACACCGGCTATAGTATTTATTTGTTTATTTCTTCTGCTGAGTGCCACAATCAAAGCCAAACCGCCGGAAAAAGCAATAATTACATCACGAACATCCGGATAAGTTCTGGCGATTAATTCCGGTGTTTCGTCTTGAAAAATCGGAATACTAAAAAACAAAAAAGAAGTGAATAATGCCAACACCACCATAATACCAAAATTCTTGATGGCTTTTCGCATTAAGTCAACATCATTTATACCCAAGGAAAGTCCAATTCCAACGATTGGCCCCATCAATGGAGAAATTAACATCGCCCCAATCACTACTGCAGTTGAACTCGTATTAAGACCGGCAGAAGCAATCAGAATGGAAAAAATTAAGACCCACGCTCCTTGCCCTTTGATGGAAATTCCAACTTTAACCTCTTCAATCGTTGCTTCGTGGTTCGTGTCTTCACGAATATCTAAAGTTGATTTTAGCAAAAACTTAAAATTTTGCCATAAACTTTTTAATGGTGGGTTGGGTTGGGTATTTTCCATACAATTAGTTGTATTTTAATGTACTGACAATCTTCTTGATATCTTGTTCTTTACTTTTTGGATAAACCAACAATATACTTCCCTGCTCTACAACAATATAATCATTCAAACCATCAATAACGACTAACTTTTTACCTTCTGTTCTAATGATATTATTAGATGAATTTTCTAAAACAACTGTTGCATTTATAACGGCATTATTCTGTTCATCTTTGTCTAATTTCTCGTGCAAAGAACCCCATGTTCCCAAATCATTCCAATCGAAAGTGGCAGGTAAAACATATACATTTTTAGCTTTTTCTAAAATGGCGTAGTCAATTGAAATGTTTTCGGCTTCACCATAGTTTTGAGCGATAAAATCTTTTTCTGCTGCTGTATTATATTTTTGAAATCCATCCAAAAACAATTGATTCATTTGCGGTTGAAAAGCTGAAAATGCTTCCGTAATTGATTTCACAGACCAGATAAAAATTCCGCCATTCCAAAGGAAGTTTCCACTTTCTAAAAACGATTTAGCCAGTTCATAATCGGGTTTTTCTCTAAATTGATTTACTTTTTTAATGGGATTTACATCTGTTTTATCAAACTCAATATATCCAAAACCGGTATTTGGAAAAGTAGGCTGAATTCCTAATGTCAATAAGGCATTTTCATTCTGACAGTAATCAAAACATTGTTGTAAATTGCTGATAAAAGCGGTTTCATCTTCAATCCAATGATCGCTTGGAGCTACCACCATCACTGCATCGGGATTCATTTTTTGAATTTTTAGTGAAGCATACAAAATACAAGGAGCTGTGTTTCGCATAGCAGGTTCCAACAATACTTGCTCTTGTTTCACCATTGGCAACTGTTTTAGAACCAAATCATTGTATTTTTCATTGGTTAAAATCAGAATGTTTTCGGTTGGAATTAATTTTGATAAACGACTGAAAGTCTTTTGAATCAACGTCTCTCCTGACCCCAACATATCGTGAAATTGCTTAGGAAAATCGGTTGTAGAAACCGGCCAAAAACGAGAGCCCACTCCTCCGGCCATTAATATTGCGTAGTAATTTTTGTTCATTTTATGAGTTGCTGAGTTGCTGAGACTCTGAGTTACTGAATTTTTAATTGCTACAAATATAGTAAAGTTGAAGCGTTAGTGAGGTGTTGAATTATCGAATAAAATCAATTTTTATCCCGGAATAATCTCCACCTCAGCATTCGCATTAAACAAATATAATTTTCCGGTTTTTACTTCCAAACATTCATAACGTTTGACTCGTAAACCTTTTTTCTGAAAAACTTTTCCGTTTTTAATTCTGAATAAACTTCCGGAAGGCACTTCATGGATAAAGTGAATATCGGGTTTTCGTTCGTCAAATTGTTTTAAAGCAAAAGCCAATCGTGCATCGGTGTCGCTGCTGGCGGTTGGATTTCTAAAATGATTAGCCACTAAAGGCAGCACCGAATTCGGAAAAATCTCCGGTCGAATAAACGGAATCATCAACCGTTGAAAGGTAATTTTCCATTCATTTCCGTGCGGTTTTATCATTCGTCCGTATTTTTCAAAAGCTGCTAAATGAGCAATTTCGTGAACTAGCGTTATCAAAAAACGGTATTTATTCAAATTGGCATTCACTGTAATTTGATGTTTTCCTGACGGATGTCTTCTATAATCGCCATGACGAGTCACCCGTTCGTTCACAATTTTCAAATGAACAGAATTGGTTTTGATTAACTCAAAAACCGATTCAACTGCGTGTTCGGGAAGATATTTTAAGAGGACTTCGCTCATTTAGTTGTTGAAATATAATTACGGTGTCGATGAACTTACCTGCAATACTTTCCCATTATAATATTTATTTCCGTTTAACGAAAAATCATAAATATAATCGGCCATTTCTTTGGCTGAGAGTGGTGCTTCATAACCTGGAAAAGCTTCTTGCAACATTTCGGTATTTACTGCTCCAAGTGCCAAAACATTGAAAGCAACTCCTTGCTCTTTGTATTCTTCAGCCAGCAATTCCGACAAGGTAATTACGGCACCTTTGCTCGATGAATAAGCCGCCAATCCTGCAAATTTAGAACTTCCTTGAACGCCGCCCATTGAACTTATCGTTACAACATGACTTCCTTTTTGTAAATAAGGTAAGCAAACGCGAGTTAAATTGGCAACACCAAAGACATTTACTTTGTACACATTTTCAAAATCAGCTTGCGATAATTGTGAAAAAGGTTTTGAAACTAAACTTCCGGCGTTGTGAATAATGATGTCTACTTTTTTCCATGTATTAGACAGAAAATCGGTGATTTTGAATAAATCAGTTTCCTCAGACAAATCAACAGAAAGACAGGTTATATTAGGATTTTCAATTAATTCTCTGGGTGTTTTTCGCGAAATAGCTAAAACTTGATGGCCCGCTTTGGCGAATTGTAAGGCAAGCTCATAGCCAATGCCGCGAGAAGTTCCGGTGATGATAATGTTTTTCATAATCCTATCTTAATTTAACAATTTTCAAAATATCTGAAATAATAAACCGCAAATTCGCAAATTTTATTTTAAAATCTGCGAATTTGCGGTTAAATTTATTTATTACTTTTTAAACCAATCCTCTCGAAATCACAATGCGTTGAATCTCTGAAGTTCCTTCATAAATTTGCGTAATTTTAGAATCCCTCATCATTCTTTCTACGTGATATTCGGCTACATAACCGTTTCCTCCGTGAATTTGAACAGCTTCGTTAGCTACTTCCAACGCAATTTCGGAAGCGTATAATTTTGCCATTGCTCCCGAATGAGCGATGTCTTTCCCTTCGTCTTTTTCGCAAGCTGCTTTCATTACTAATAATTTTGCAGCTGTTACTTTCACATACATATCAGCCAATTTAAAAGCGATGGCTTGGTGTTTAAAGATTTCTTTTCCAAATGCTTTTCGCTCGTGTGAATATTTCAAAGCCAATTCATAAGCTCCGGTTGCAATTCCTAATGCTTGTGATGCAATTCCGATTCTTCCGCCGTTTAACACATTCATCGCAAAACTAAATCCGAAACCATCGGCACCAATTCTGTTCTCTTTTGGCACTTTCACATCAGTAAACATTAATGAATGTGTATCACTTCCTCGGATGCCCATTTTCTTTTCTTTTGTACCAATTTCAAATCCTGCCCAACCTTTTTCAACAATAAAAGCATTAATTCCTTTGTGACCTTTTTCAACATCGGTTTGAGCAATTACCAAATAAGTTGAAGCTGTTGCTCCATTGGTTATCCAATTTTTTGTTCCATTTAAAAGGTAATGATCACCTTTATCAATAGCAGTGGTTTTTTGAGAGGTGGCGTCACTTCCCGCTTCCGGTTCTGACAAACAAAAAGCACCAATCACTTCTCCTTTTGCTAAAGGAACCAAATATTTCATTTTTTGTTCTTCAGAGCAATATTTTTCCATTCCGGCACAAACCAACGAATTGTTTACCGACATAATTACAGCGGCAGAAGCATCTACTTTTGCAATTTCTGTCATTGCCAACACATAGGAAATACTGTCTAAACCGGCTCCACCGTATTTTGGATCAACCATCATTCCCATAAAGCCTAATTCAGCCATCATTTTCACTTGCTCGGTCGGAAATTTTGAATGTTCATCTCTCTCAATGACACCCGGTAATAATTCTTGTTGAGCAAAATCACGTGCAGCTTGCTGAATCATTAAATGCTCTTCGGTTATATTAAAATCCATAGTTATAAAAATAATGTTTGATTGTTTCTTAAATTTGAAGGCAAAAATAGTACAATTAAGTCAAAATCTCAAACGATTTCGTAAATTTAGCCTATGTTTAAACATTCCTATCAAGTTGTTGGTGTCATGAGCGGAACTTCGCTCGACGGAATCGATTTGGCTTATCTTCATTTGTCTGAAAAAGATAGTCAATGGTCTTATCAAATTATAGAATGTGTAACGATTTCCTATCCAAATCATTGGTTAAACAAATTAAAAACCGCAGTTCATTTTTCTGAAAATGATTTGATTGAATTAAATGAAGATTACACCGTTTTTTTAGGAAATACCATCGAAAATTTCATCGAAAAATATAAAATTGATTCGATTGACGCAGTTTGTAGTCACGGGCATACAATCTTACATCAACCTCAAAAAGGCATTACTTTACAAATTGGAAATCTTCCTAAACTTGCCAAAATTATTGGTAAAAAAGTGGTTTGTGATTTTCGAGTGCAAGATGTTGAATTGGGTGGCCAAGGTGCACCGCTGGTTCCGATTGGCGATCGATTATTATTTTCCGAATATGACTATTGTTTAAATGTAGGCGGATTTTCGAATATTTCATTTGAAGAAAATGGAAATCGAATTGCCTTTGACATTTCGCCCGTGAATACCGTTTTAAATTTTTATGCCAATCAATTAGGTTTGGACTATGATGATAAAGGTGAAATCGCTCGTTCAGGAAAAGTAAATCAGGATTTATTAATTGAATTGAATAACCTAGATTTCTATCAAAAAAAATATCCCAAATCACTCGGAATTGAGTTTGTTAATGCTACAATTCTACCATTAATTGAAAATTACTCTATTTCAATTGAAGACAAATTGCACACATTTGTGGAACATATCGCGATGCAAATTGCTTCAGCTTTACCTAAAAAAGAAGGTAAAATCTTGGTTACCGGTGGTGGAGCTTATCATCTTTTTTTATTGGAAAGAATGCAAAATTATTTGCCTAAAATGAAGCTTATTGTCCCGAATACCAAAACATTAGAATTTAAAGAAGCCTTAATTTTTGGTTTGCTTGGTGTGCTGAAATTACGCAACGAAATCAATGTGCTTTGCAGTGTAACCGGAGCGAAAAATGATCATTCTTCGGGCAAAATTTTCAATTAAAAAATCCTTATTTTTTCTCCAATTTATTTTTTGTAAATTGAACCCTTGAATTTTTCAGTTCAAAAAAAAATAAATGAAAAAGATTTTATTAGTAGAAGACGAAGTTCACGTTGTATCGTTTATCAAGAAAGGATTAACCGAAGAAGGTTATGAAGTTTCTGTCGCTTTAGATGGAAAAACAGGGTTGTCGTTACAACAAAACAATTCTTTTGATCTTGTTATTCTAGATATAATGCTACCCGAAATGAATGGTCTGGAAGTTTGTAGAGAAATTAGAAAAACAAATTTACAAATCCCGATCCTATTTTTAACGGCCTTGGGAACTTCCGAAAATATTGTTTTAGGGTTAGAATCCGGTGCCGACGATTATTTAGTAAAACCCTTCAAATTTATTGAACTTTTGGCTCGAATAAAAACCTTACTTCGCAGAATAGAAAGTTTTAATCAATCGCCAACTGAAATTCAAGAGGATTATATTTATAAAATTGATGATTTAATACTGAATGATTTTAGCAAAACCGTTACCAGAAATGGTGAAACAATTTCACTCACAACAACTGAATTTAAACTTCTGCTCAACTTTTTGCAGAACCTAAACAAAGTGCTTTCACGTGGAGAAATTTTAGATACCGTTTGGGGTGTCAATTTCGACATGGGAACCAATGTAGTTGATGTATATGTGAATTATCTTAGAAAAAAAATTGACTCAAATTCTACTAATAAATTAATTCACACTGTTATCGGAATGGGCTATGTAATGAAAGAAAACTAATGAAAACGCAAACCAAAATAACCTTACTTTTTTTAATTCCTTTTCTAATTGTATTATCGCTTTTTAGCGGGTTTGTTTATTATTCGTTTTTGAATTATTCACACAATGATTTTTTTAGACTTCTTGAACTTCGTGCCATTACGGCCGGAAAAATCGAGCTAGATGATAATACTACCACCAATAGTAAAGAAATTAAAGAATTAAGAGACCAATTTTTTGAAAGATTACCTCAGGAAAAGGATTATTTTTTTCCACTTGACAAAGCGGAATCGTATCACGACGAAAGTAAATTACTTGGACTTCCTTTTTCATTTTTTGAAAGCGTTATTAAAAATGGAAAAGCAGACTTTCGCAAAAACAATACTTTTTATAAAGGAATAATCTATTACAGTAAAAAGGGTCGGTATATTGTAGTTGCGTCGGCAGAAAATTATTATGAATTGCATCATTCAGCTTATTTAAAAAGAACATTGTTTTTTTCTATATTGGCTGCTTTTATAATTTCTGCTGTAACTTCCTTTTACTTTTCGAAATATATATTTAAACCACTTCAAAAAATTACAGAAAGGGTAAACCAAATTAGTTCCGAAAACTTGCATTTAAGACTAGATGAAACCAATAAAAATGACGAGTTGAATGAGTTGGCAATGACGTTTAACACGATGTTGGACAGAATTGAAACTTCATTTGAAACACAAAATAATTTTATTAGTAATGCTTCGCATGAATTACGAACACCACTTACAGCAATAATTGGAGAAGCCGATGTGATTTTGTCTAAGGACAGAAGTCATGAGGATTATAAAGAAGCCATTCAAATCATGTTGGTTGAAGCAGAAAAATTAGAGGGAAAAACAAGGGCTTTACTGTTTTTAGCTCAAACCGGCTTTAATGGAAAGACTCAAAAATTTGAGAAAATAAGAATTGATCAAGTTTTGATGGATGTGAAAGAGACATTAGAACGAATTAATCAAAAAAACAAAATTCACTTAGACATGAGTCTTCTGCCTGAAAATTATGACATGATAAAAGTTAATGGGAACGAACAGTTATTACACCTGGCTTTTAGTAACATAATTAGTAATGGTTGTAAATATTCAGACAATCAAACAGTAAATGTTGCCTTGGGAGCATCGAACAATAGTGTTTTTATTGTAATTAAAGATTTGGGGATTGGAATTCCTGAATCTGAATTAAAATTTATTTACGATCCATTTTTTAGAGCGTCTAACACAAAAAATTATGAAGGCTACGGAATTGGTTTGCCGCTTACGCGAAATATTATTCGAATGCATCGCGGTGAGATTGATGTAAAATCAATTCAGAACCAAGGAACGACCGTACAAATTAACATTCCGATGTATAAAATTTAACATTTTTAAAGGTTCTTTAAGATTCTCTAATCTCATTTTAATTTCTTCCTTCTTTTCTAATCAAATTCTAATTTTAGATTAATTTCTTTCTAATTTGATGCCCATAAATTTGTCACTATAAATCTAAAAAATAATAGTGCCATGAAAAAAACCATTCTTTTACCAACTGATTTTTCAATTGAATCGTTAACTGTGCTTAAAACGGTATTAAGCGAATCCGCCACTGAAGAAAAATTTGATATCATTCTGTTGCACGGAGTACATTTAACCGATTCAATTACAGATTTGCTTTTTTACTCTAAGAAAAAAATAATAAATCAATTTGTTTCCGAAGAATTTAATGAAGCTTGCTCGGTTATTCAAAACAAGTATGCTTCTAAAATAAATTCTATCCGAAAAGATATTTTTACTGGTTTTACGCAATCCGCTTTCAATAATTATGCTGAAGCTACAAGAATTGATGAAGCCTATCTTCCGGAACAACATCAATGGCATTTTGATAAAAGAAAAAGTTTTGATTTAGTTCCGTTCATTAAGAAAAGTAAACTTTCTGTTCAACAAATCGGATGGAATAGTAATCACAATATTCCGGAGAAGGGAAAAGTTGCCGAAATATTTTTCAACGGAGTTCCTTCGCATTCCTAAAATAACAAAATAAGAAACTATGAAAATCATAACCACCTATACAACTGTATTCTTGGTTATTGTCGCCACCATCATTACGTTGATGTCATTTTCTCAAAGTCCTGAAAAAAAAATTATCGGACAATGGAATGAATTATCATGGGAATATGAACGTGTAAACAAAGTCGGCGACACTAACAATAAAGAAATTACAGACGATGTAAAAAAAATAATTGGTCAGCACTTACTCATTCATGAAGCCGAAACTTGGCAGTTTTTGTCAAACGGAAAACTGCTCTTAAAAGCAGGCTCGACTGAACGGTTGGTCGATTGGAAAATAAAAGGCAGAGGTAATATTCTTCAATTAAAATATGACGATAATGTTATAGAAAACTATAACCTGACAGAACTGGGCAGCAACACAATGATTTTGAATTTTGATTCGGAAATTCAAGCTCGCGGAATTGCAAAATTAACATTTGAAAAATCATAAATTATGCTTAGAAAATTTAGTAATAGCAGAACATTAGAAGACAATATTAAATTAGGAGCACTTACCGCTTTTTCTGGTGGAATGGTGAATGTTGCCTCGTTACTGATTTTCTTTTCATTCTCATCAAATGTAACCGGACATTATGCCATTTTGGCTTCAGAAATTGTAAAAGGAAATTTATACCAAACCGGAATTGTTTTTGCTTGGATCTTCCTGTTTTTCTTTGGTAGTTTTTTATCCAATTTAATCGTTATTCACCTAAGTAAAACAAATGCGTATTTGGCTCATTCACTCCCATTAATTTTAGAAATTATTTGTTTGATGTCGGTTGGAGTTTACGGTCAGTTTCTCTACATGGAAACACTATTTGAAACCGAAATCATGCTCGGAATCATGCTTTTTGCCATGGGTTTACAGAACGGATTAACCGCAAGTATTTCAAATTTTGCAGTAAAAACAACTCACTTGACAGGAACTACAACCGATTTAGGAATTCTATTTTCTATGTTTACCAAAAAAGAATATCGCGAAAATAAAGAATTGAAAGGAAAAGCAAAACTACTCAGTGTTATTGCTTCTGCCTATTTAGGTGGGGCCATCATAGCCGGATTTTTATATTTTCACTCAGGATTTCAAGTATTTTATATTGTAAGTATATTTTTGACGATTGTAATTTCGTATGATTTATATAAAATTAGATTTTCTCGCTATTTAGCATTTAAAAGAAAAAACAATTCTATTAAGGTCAATACTAATAAAGCAAATTTAAAACCCTCAATTAACTTAAATTCCTTCACACAAAACAAACAAAAACATATGCAAGAAGAGACTGTTTAGTCTCAAAAAAAGCACCTTCATTTAACTTTAATTAACTATAAATCAATAAGCTTTCTATTCTAGGGAGCTTATTTTTTTTTACTGTATTAAGTTATTTAATATTGTCTGTTTATAAAATTATTTTCACCATTGAATAATTTAACACCCATAATATGAATTGTAAAAAAAACTCTTGAAAATTTTTCTTAAAAGATAGCAAAAATCAATGTGTAAAAAAGTAAATTTGCACTACAAACAAAAAAAATGAAAGAATTACTCAAAAAATTTGAGAATAAAGAGCCTGAAATAATTTTTAATTGGAAAGATCCTGAAACTGATGCAGAAGGATGGACAGTCATCAACTCTTTGAGAGGCGGAGCTGCAGGCGGAGGTACCAGAATGCGAAAAGGTTTAGACATGAATGAAGTACTTTCATTAGCAAAAACCATGGAAGTAAAATTTTCTGTCTCCGGCCCCGCGATTGGCGGAGCTAAATCAGGAATCAACTTTGACCCGAACGATCCACGCAAAAAAGAAGTTTTACAACGTTGGTACAAAGCCGTTTCGCCACTATTAAAAAGTTATTATGGAACAGGTGGCGATTTGAACGTCGATGAAATTCATGAAGTTATCCCAATCACAGAAGAATGTGGCGTTTGGCATCCGCAAGAAGGTGTTTTCAATGGCCATTTTAAACCTACCGAAGCAGATAAAATTAACCGAATTGGTCAGCTCCGTCAAGGCGTAATCAAAGTAATTGAAAATCCGAAATTTTCACCCGATGTAAACCGAAAATATACTGTTGCCGATATGATTACCGGTTTTGGTGTAGCCGAGGCTGTTCGTCATTATTATGATATTTACGGTGGCAGTGTGGTTGGCAAAAAAGCCGTTGTGCAAGGTTTTGGAAACGTAGGTTCGGCCGCCGCATTTTATTTGGCTGAAATGCGTGCAAAAATAGTCGGAATTATTGATCGGGAAGGTGGTATTATCAACGAAGATGGTTTTACTTTCGAAGAAATTAAACGCTTATTTCTAAACAAAGACGGCAATAAATTAGTGGCTCCAAACATGATTCCGTTTGAAAAAATTAACCAACAAATTTGGAATACTAATGCTGAAATTTTTGCTCCATGCGCCGCTTCACGATTGGTGCAAAAAAGTCAAATTGACCAAATGATTGCTTCCGGTCTAGAAGTAATTTCAAGTGGTGCTAATGTACCATTTGCCGATAAAGAAATCTTCTTCGGCTCAATCATGGAAGAAACCGACGCAAAAGTTAGCGTAATTCCTGATTTTATTGCAAATTGCGGCATGGCTCGCGTTTTTGCTTATTTCATGGAAAAGAAAGTTCAAATGACCGATGAAGCGATTTTTCTCGACACTTCCGAAACCATCAAAAAAGCAATTGAAAAAACACATGCTTTAAATCCATCCAAAACAAATATCAGTGCAACTGCTTTCGAAATTGCACTAAAACAATTAACTTAATAATCTTATGGCAATTATTATCATTTTACTGTTTATTGTTGGTTACATGTCCATCACATTGGAACATCCCTTAAAACTAGACAAAACTGTTCCCGCACTTTTAATGGCCGCAGTAATGTGGGCATTTTTATCCTTCGGTTTTAATAATGGATGGCTTTCGGTAATCGACGGACATGGTCATGTTTTCAATATGAATTCCGGCACAGTAGCCGAAAACCATGAAGGATTTCTGGAAAACCTTATGCATCATTTCGGCAAAACATCTGAAATTCTCATTTTCTTAATTGGAGCCATGACCATTGTTGAAATTATTGATTTACACAGAGGTTTTGATGTCATCAAAAACAGAATTAAAACAACAAATAAAGTCCGATTACTTTGGACCTTAGGTATAGTTGCTTTTATTCTTTCCGCAATTATTGACAACTTAACTGCCACCATTGTTCTAATAACTTTGCTACGAAAACTAGTTCCAAAACGCGAATATAGAATTTGGTATGCTTCATTAATTGTAATTGCCGCCAATGCTGGGGGAGCTTGGTCGCCCATTGGCGACGTGACCACAACAATGCTGTGGATAGCGAACAAAGTTACTGCTGTTGGATTATCAGAATACGTTATCGTGCCATCTCTTGTTTGTTTTGTGGTACCCTTTTTTATAGCCTCAAAATTAAAACCTTTTCAGGGAACAACAGAACGAAAATCCTATGGAATCAACGAAGAATCTGAACGTTTGTTAAGTAGCAAAAAAATGCTTTATATTGGTTTAGGTGCTATTGTTTTTGTGCCTGTTTTTAAGATGATTACCGGACTTCCACCGTATGTTGGAATGATGTTCAGTCTAGGTTTTGTTTGGCTAGCATCAGAATATGTTAAACCTTTTGACGATTTTAACAAGAAAGACAAACACCTCTATTCAGGGCACAATGCGTTAACTAAAATTGAATTTTCCAGTATTCTCTTTTTCTTAGGAATTTTAATGGGAGTAGCTGCTCTTGAAAGTATGGTTTTTGGCCAAATAAACGGCACCGACACCGGAACACTCCGTTACGCTGCAGAATCCTTGTCCAATGCTATACCAAACATGGATGTTGTGGTCGTTTTGCTTGGAATTTTATCAGCAGTAATAGACAACGTTCCATTAGTCGCCGCTTCCATGGGGATGTATACGTACGAAATTGACCATACTATTTGGCACTTTATCGCTTACTCTGCTGGAACTGGCGGTAGTATGCTTATTATTGGATCTGCCGCCGGTGTTGCCGCCATGGGAATGGAAAAAATAGATTTTATTTGGTACCTCAAAAGAATCACTTGGCTTGCGTTTGCAGGATTTATCGCAGGTGCTTTTACATTTATGTTAATTGAACATTTTATACGACCTACAATTTAAATCCATACCTTAGCGTTATAATTCTAACCAATAAAAAAATATTTTAAAATATGCAACCAGCAGATAGTTTAGCAACAGCACAAAATGCTTTATTAGAAGACCAACCCATCGAAAAAACTTTATCCATTTGGGAGTTAATTACCAGTGGTGGAATTGGAGGAAATTTAATAATGATTACACTTGCGTTATTATTATTTTTTGCTTTATATCTTTATTTCGAAAGATTGATGGCGATTAATGCCGCTTCCAAAATTGATACTAATTTTATGAACAACATTAAAATGAATATCACCAACGGTAAAATTGATGCTGCCAAAATGCTGTGTGCTCAAACCAATTCGCCTGTTGCGCGGTTAACAGAAAAAGGAATTTCCCGCATTGGAAAACCGTTAGAAGACATTAATACTGCCATCGAAAATGCCGGAAAACTCGAAATTTATAAATTAGAGAAAAACGTAAGCATGCTCGCAACCATCTCTGGTGCCGGACCGATGATTGGCTTCTTAGGAACCGTAATTGGTATGATTCTTGCCTTCCACAAAATGGCAAGTGCCGGTGGACAAATTGAAGTAGGTGCTTTAGCAGAAGGTATTTATACCGCTATGACAACCACTGTTGCCGGATTAGTCGTAGGTATTATTGCCTTTATGGGCTACAACCATTTAGTTGTAAAAACCGACAAAGTAGTTCACCAAATGGAAGCCAACGCAACTGATTTTCTTGACCTATTAAACGAACCGTCATAATATGAACATCAGAGGTAGAAATAAAGTATCACCGGAATTCAACATGTCGTCTATGACGGATATTGTGTTTTTGTTATTGATTTTCTTTATGCTAACATCCACGATGGTTACGACCAATGCTTTGGATTTAGTATTGCCAAAAGCAAAAGGAAAAACCGACAGCAACAAAAACATTTCGGTAAGCATCAATAAAGAGTTAGAATTTTTTATTGACAAAGACCAAGTGCAAGAAGCCGATTTAGAAGCTCGTTTATTAGCCTTGTTTCCTAACAAAGAAGACAAAGCTATCATTTTGAGAGCCGAAGAAGGAGTGCCAATTGAAAAAGCAGTCAATGTGTTAGACATCGCCAACCGCAATCAAATTAAAGTGGTTTTGGCAGTTCGACCAAAATAATAAGAAGCTAATCCTGCTTTTCACTGCAAGCTTTGGCTCAAAAACCTTTTTTTCAAAGGTCTGGCAGGAGCTTCCGCTGGTCGCTCTACCAAACCAAGAAAAAATAGGTTTTCTTCACCAAAGGCTTTTCGCTGCAATCAGGGCTAAAACGAGAAACCATGAAATATTTAGAAACCGAACACGAAAAAAAATCATTTGCCATTTCCGCCGCGATCATGGCAGTGTTGCTTTTACTATTTATTTTCTTCGGATTATCCTACATGGATCCACCACCCGAAAACGGAATCGCCATTAACTTTGGAAACACCGATGCCGGCTCAGGAAACACCAACACAACCGAACCAGTAAAAACAGAACCTAGAGAGGTTCCTGAACAGCCTGTAGAGGAAGCAACATCTGAACCAACTGCACCGAGTAAAGTAGCAGAAAATGTAATCACAGCCGATAATGAGGCGACCATTGCGATAAAAAGACAAAAAGAAGAAGCCAAAGCCAAAGCAAGTGCAGAAGCAGTTGCAAAAGCAGCCGAACAGAAAAAAAAGAAAGAAGAAGCCGATAAAAAAGCAAAACTAGACGCTTTAATTGGTGGAGTTAAATCATCCGATGGAAAAACCACCGGAGGCGATGGAACATCAACCACACCAGGAAACCAAGGAAAGTTAGACGGAAGTATCTATTCCAACAGTTACTACGGTAGCGGTAAAGGAACCGGAACAGGAACGGGAGCTTGGGGATTAAATGGAAGACGACTTTCCAGTCCGGGAGCTGTCAAAGCAGATTGTAACGACGAAGGTACTGTGGTTGTTGAAGTAAAAGTAAGCAAAAGCGGAACTGTTACCAACGCAAAATTCAGTCCAAGTGGATCAAATACAACTAGTACCTGCCTTAAAGAAGCTGCCATAAAATCGGCTTACAAATACAGATGGAATGATGACTCAAATGCACCGGATGGGCAAATAGGGTTTATCGTTTTTAACTTTAGAAATGGAGAATAAAAAACAAAAATTTATATATTTAAACCTCACTTCCGTGGGGTTTATTTTTTTAAAACAATGAACTATCAAGAAACCGTAAATTGGCTGTTTAATCAGCTTCCCATGTATCAAACGCAAGGAGCATCGGCTTATAAACCGAACCTTGACAACACGATTTTATTGGCAGATTACCTCAACAATCCGGAAAAAAAACTCAAAACGATTCACGTTGCAGGAACTAACGGAAAAGGCTCTACTTCCTCCCTATTAGCATCGGTTTTACAAGAGGCGGGTTATAAAGTCGGCTTATATACTTCACCTCATTTAAAAGATTACAGAGAACGCATAAAAATCAACGGGGAAGAAATCACCGAAAAATTTGTGATCGACTTTGTTTCGCAGCACAAATCTTTTTTTGAAAGTCATCAACTTAGTTTCTTCGAAATGACAGTCGGTTTAGCGTTCGATTATTTTGTCAAAGAAGAAATAGACATAGCTATTATAGAAGTCGGTATGGGCGGACGATTGGATTCCACCAACATCATCACGCCGCTAATTTCCGTCATCACCAACATTGGATTAGATCACACGCAGTTTCTCGGAAATACAGTAGCATTAATAGCTTTTGAGAAAGCCGGTATTATTAAACCAAGCATTCCTGTCGTGATTGGAGAATATACAAATGAAACGAAACCCGTTTTTATAAAGAAAGCATCAGAAACCAATTCGGAACTCTATTTTGCATCCGATTTAATCGGAGAAGTTTATCCGTCAACTTTGTTGGGTAATTACCAAATTCAAAACAGAAAAACAGTGCAGCAAACACTCCGGATTCTGCAACAGAAAAATGAATTTATCATTTCGCAAGAAAACATAAAAAATGGATTTTTAAATGTAATCCAAAACACAGGTTTAGCGGGAAGATGGCAACAATTGGGAGAAAATCCCAAAATAATTTGCGATACAGCTCATAACAAGCACGGCTTGTCAATTGTACTTAAACAACTGGAGAAGCAAGAATTTGATCAACTTCATATTGTTTTAGGGGTTGTAAACGATAAAGATTTAAATGAAATTTTACCTATATTCCCAAAAAATGCAAAGTATTACTTCTGCAGTCCAAAAAATTTACGCGGTTTACATCCGGAAATTTTAACACAAAAAGCAGCTGAATTCGGACTTAACGGAAAAGTATACAATTCTGTTTCAGAAGCTTATAAGAAGGCTAAGGAAAAATCTTCCGCAAATGACTTTATTTACGTGGGCGGAAGTACTTTTGTTGTGGCAGAAATTTTATAATTTTTTTTGCTTTTTGTTTGCAGTTACCAAAAACTGTTCTATATTTGCACTCGCAATCAAGCACTAATCGGGCGATTAGCTCAGCTGGTTCAGAGCACCTCGTTTACACCGAGGGGGTCGGGGGTTCGAACCCCTCATCGCCCACAAAAACTCCTTAAGCAATTAGGGAGTTTTTTAGTTCATAAGGGTCATTAACTCAGTTGGTTCAGAGTGTCACGTCGACAACGTGGAAGTCATTGGTTCGAATCCAATATGACCCACTTATTTTTCTACAATTCTTGTGATTGTCTTCACATTTACAAGATTTTTTCTTCTTCCCATTTAACTTTTTTCTAGCTAATTATTTTACTTTTTTAGATTCTACTTTGATTACCTATTTTTTGATATATTTGAAAACTATTCATCAAAGTGATGTTTTTAAAATTAAAGTTTGATTTCACTCATCTCATAAAGGAAAAAATCTA
This sequence comes from Flavobacterium lacus, assembly GCF_003268815.1. Lineage (GTDB taxonomy): Bacteria > Bacteroidota > Bacteroidia > Flavobacteriales > Flavobacteriaceae > Flavobacterium > Flavobacterium lacus. Next base: position 106,096 of record NZ_QLSV01000012.1, read on the forward strand.
ATGAAAAATATACTTTTAACTAGCTTACTTTTTTTGAGTTCAACAGCTATATTTGCCCAAAATAAGCAGACCGAAAAAGCCGATAAATTCTTTGAAACCTATCAATATGTTGCGGCTATTGAAGAATATCTTAAATTGGCAGAATCCAAAAAAGCAGATAGTTATGTTTTTAAACAATTAGCAGACAGTTATTACAACGTATACAACACCGCAGAGGCTGCAAAGTGGTATGCCAAAGCAGTAGCAAAAAGTCAAGATCCGGAAATCTTTTATCGTTTTGCTCAAACCCTAAAGTCGCAAGGAAAATACCAAGAAGCTAATGCACAAATGGACAAGTTCACTGTGCTATTGCCTAATGATCAACGGGCAAAAGACCACAAAGCCAATCCGAATTACATACCCGCTTTAGCGGATAAAACCAAGTTGTTTGATAGTAAAGAAACAAAAATAAACAGTAAAGAACACAGTGATTTTGGAGCTGTTTTAACTAATGATAATACGTTGTATTTTGCCAGCACGAGAAACACTTCAAATAAAACAGATAAGTGGAATAATCAACCCTATTTGGATATTTTTTCCTCAACATTAAATCCAAACGGAACGCTTTCAGAACCGCAGAAAGTAAACGAATTAAATACACCCTATCATGACGGACCGGTTACAGTCTCTGCAGACGGAAATACAATGTTTTTTGCAAGAGACGGCCACAGCGAAGGAGTATACGAAAAAGACAAAAAGAATAAAATTCAAATCGGTGAGCAAGGTTTGTATAAAGCTTCTAAAGTCAATGGTAAGTGGTCCTCCATTCAAGCATTGCCTTTCAATAGCAAAAATTATTCAGTTAGTCATCCCAGTTTGAGTAAGGACGGTAAAACATTATATTTTGCCTCTAATATGCCCGGAGGATTGGGTGATACAGATATTTGGAAAGTTACAGTAAATGGTTCTTCTTATGGAAAGCCGGAAAACCTAGGAACTTCTGTTAACACAGCCGGAAAAGAAGGCTTCCCCTTTATAACCGATGACGATGTACTTTATTTTGCTTCGAGTGGCAGACAAGGTTTTGGTGGTTTAGATATCTTTAAAATTGATTTGAACAACCCATCAGAGACAATAAACATCGGAAAACCGGTTAATACCGAAAAAGACGATTTTTCATTCAGTTTTAATACAACTAAAAATATTGGCTTCTTTTCTTCTAACAGAGATGGAGTCGATAACATTTTTGAAGCCATTCCTGTTTGTTCGGCAGAAGCGATTGCGTTAGTAAAAGACAAAAAAACCGGAAAAGTTCTTACCAATGCAACGGTATCCATTTTGGATGAAAAAAGAAACGTGATTGCCACTAGTCTAACCAATGCCAGTGGTGAAGTGATGTATGACATCAACTGTAATACTTCGCATATTTTTCAAGTAACGAAACAAGATTATGAGCCGGCTTCATCTCAAGTTGAAAAAGTAAAATACGGAAAAACTTCAGTTGTGATTGCATTAGAACCGATTGAAGTGATTGTGACCGAGACAGAAGTTATCTTAAAAAGCATTTATTTTGAATTCAACAAAAGCAACATCACTGAACAAGGTGCGACCGAATTAGATAAGTTAGTTAAAGTGATGAAAGATTTTCCGGCCATGGAAATTTTGGTTAAATCGCATACAGATTCAAAAGGAACTTCTGGCTATAATTTGAATTTATCTAATCAACGAGCACAATCAACGGTCCAATATTTAATTTCAAAAGGAATTGATAAAGAACGTCTTTCCGGCAAAGGATTAGGTTTTACAGAACCAAAGATTGATTGCAAAGAAAACTGCAACGAGGAACAAGATGCTCAAAACCGTCGTTCAGAGTTTTTAATTGTGAAAAAATAAACTCTTTTTCGGCACTTCTTTGCGTGAAGGATTGAAGTAGAAAGCCCGGAGCTCAAAAAAACAAATTTTCTTGGACTCAAAAAGCGACCAACGGAAGCTCTTTTGTGACCTTAGAAAATTGTTTTTTTGGGCGAGGACTTGCAACGTAAAGCCTGACCCGGAGCTTGCGGAGGGGCACGCCCAAATTAAAAAAATTATCCGTGAACCGTTTCTTTTTTTCCGTAATTGGAAATGAGTTCACCTTCAAATTCGAGCCATTCTTGCCAACGTTTATCGACATCAACTTTTTCGGAATATTTGCGGGCAAACCGTAAAAAAGTGGTGTAATGGTTGGCTTCGCTAATCATCAGTTCGTGGTAAAAAGCGGCTAATTTTTTGTCTTTGATGTTTTCAGAAAGCACTTTAAAACGCTCGCAACTGCGGGCTTCGATCATGGCGGCAAAGAGCAATCGTTCGATTAAGGCATCGTTTCTGGAACCTCCTTTTTTGGTAAATTTCACGAGTTGGTTGACGTAATCGTCTTTTACTTCGCGACTAAATTCGAAACCGCGTTCTTGAATGATGTTGTGCACCAGTTGAAAATGTTCCATTTCTTCGATGGCAATTTTGGCCATTTCAGTAACTAATTCAACGTTTTCAGAATTGTTAGTGATGATGTAAAGTGCGTTGGAAGCCGCTTTTTGTTCGCACCAACAGTGGTCGGATAAAATTTCTTCAAGGTTTGATTCGGCGATATTTGCCCAACGTGGGTCGGTTTTTAGTTTTAATCCTAACATACTTCTCGTGATTTGATACAAAAATAATGCTTTTTATTTGAATAGAATTGCCTCTTTTATTCCTATTTTAGTCGGATGAATGCATTGGAAAATAAACGGATTTTAATTATTGGCTTTGTGTGGCCGGAACCGAAATCATCTGCAGCCGGAAGTAGGATGATGCAATTGATTGCTTTTTTTAAAGAAAATGGCGGGAAAATTACGTTCGCCAGTACGGCTTCGAAAAGTGAATTTTCGGAAGAGTTGATTGATGTTGACCGAAAGCAAATTGCATTAAATTGTGCTTCTTTTGATGTGTTTGTGTCGGATTTGCAACCGGATTTGGTTTTGTTTGATCGTTTTATGACGGAGGAACAATTTGGGTGGCGAGTGGCAGAACATTGTCCGAATACAATGCGAATGCTAGACTCGGAAGATTTGCATTGTTTGCGTGAAGCCCGACGATTGACAGTTTTGAAAAACAAACCGTTTGATTTGAATAATGACTTGGCGAAACGAGAAATTGCGAGTATGTATCGTTGTGATGTGACGTTAATGATTTCGGAATTTGAAATGGTATTGTTGCAAACACATTTTAAAGTGCCATCGTTTTTATTGTTTTATTTGCCGATTTGGGTGGAGAACGAAAAGTTAAATTTACCAAGTTTTGAAGAACGAAGCGATTTCATGTTCATTGGAAATTTTTTGCACGCTCCTAATCACGATGCGGTTGTATATTTGAAAGAAGTGATTTGGCCTTTACTATTTCAAAAATTTCCGGAAGCGAAGATGCATATTTACGGAGCATATCCGACTCAAAAAATAATTTCGCTTCATCAACCGAAGTTGAATTTTTTTGTTCACGGTAGAGCGGAAAGTTCGTTTGAAGTGATTTCTAAGGCGAGAATTCTGTTGGCTCCAATTCGTTTTGGTGCCGGAATTAAAGGAAAATTGTTGGAAGCAATGCAGTTTGGAACTCCAAGTGTAACTTCGTCAATTGGGGCAGAAGCGATGAATGGTGATTTGTTGTGGAATGGTTTTGTTACTGATTCTCCGGAAGATTTTGCAGATAGAGCAATTGAATTATATCAAAATAAAACAACTTGGTTCGATGCTCGACAAAATGGTTTTGAAATTTTAAAAAATCGCTTTTCGAAAGATGTATTTGAAGATTCTTTTAGGGAATTTTTATCGGATAAATTTAAAAATTTTGAAAAGTATCGAAATGAAAATTTTACAGGTTTATTATTGATGCATCATTTTTTGCAGAGCACGAAGTATATGGCAAAGTGGATTGAGGAGAAAAATAAGCAATAAAAAAGCGAGTCCAAAATTGAACTCGCTTTTAAAAATATATGTTTCGGATAAATCTATGCCAACATAGTCACCGGATTTTCTAAATACGTTCGTAACGTTTGAAGGAATTGAGCTCCTGTTGCACCATCAACTGTTCTGTGATCGCAAGCTAAGGTTACTTTCATAGTATTGCCTACAACGATTTGACCATCTCTAACGACTGGCTTTTCGATGATAGCCCCAACGGAGAGAATAGCAGAGTTTGGTTGGTTTATGATTGAAGTAAATTCAGTAATTCCAAACATACCTAAATTAGAAACGGTAAATGTACTTCCTTCCATTTCGGCAGGTTGTAGTTTTTTGTTTTTAGCTCTTCCGGCTAAATCTTTCACCGCTGAACCAATTTGAGTTAAACTCATTTGATCTGTAAAATTCAATACAGGAACTACTAAACCATCTTCAACAGCTACTGCAACACCAATGTTTACATGGTGATTGATAATAGTTACATCGTCTTTCCATTGCGTGTTTACACGGGGATGTTTTTTCAACGCCATTGCACACGCTTTTACAACCATATCGTTAAACGACACTTTTGTATCGGGAACAGTATTTATAATTGCTCTGGATTTTATTGCGTCATCCATCGCTACTTCGATGGTTAAGTAATAATGTGGAGCCGTAAATTTAGATTCAGCAAGACGACGAGCAATGGTTTTACGCATTTGCGAATTTTTCACTTCTTCTGAATAGCTTTCTCCTGCCGGAACAAATGGCTGCACCGCTGCAACAGGTTGAGAAGCACTTTCCTGTTGTGTTGCTTTTTGAGGAGCGGCAGCAGCAGGTGTAAAGTTTTCTACATCACTTTTTACAATTCTACCATTTTCGCCTGAACCTTTAACTTGACTAAGGTTAATTCCTTTATCTTTTGCAATTTGTCTGGCTAATGGAGAAGCAAAAATTCTTCCCGTTGATTCGGTTGAAGTTGTTGCCTCTTCTTTATTTTCTGATAATGGTTTTGCTTCTTCAGATTTCGCTTCGGTTTTTTCAGCTTTTGGAGCTTCGCCACCTTTAGAATAATTCTCAGCAATTCCTGAAACATCTGCTCCCTCCGGACCGATGATTGCCAAAATACTATCGACCGGAGCAGACTGACCTTCTTGCACGCCAATGTATAACAAAGTTCCGGAATTGAATGATTCAAATTCCATCGTGGCTTTATCGGTTTCAATTTCAGCAAGGATATCACCTTCTTTTACAGCATCACCAATTTTTTTTAACCAAGTTGCTACTGTACCGTCCGTCATTGTATCACTCAAACGAGGCATAGTTACTACTTTCACTCCGGCAGGAATTTCTGCGGAAGCTTTTGGTTTTGCTTCTTCTTTTGAAGTTTCTTCTTTTTTTGGATCTTCAGCTTCAGTTAATTTTTCTTCAACTTTAGCAGAAGTTCCACCGCTTAACAAACCGGAAATATCTTCACCTTCTTTTCCGATAATAGCTAAAAGAGAATCAACCGGAGCTGATTCGCCTTCTTGAATTCCGATGTGTAGCAATGTTCCTGCTTCAAAAGCTTCGAATTCCATGGTTGCTTTATCAGTTTCAATTTCAGCTAAAATATCGCCTTCTTTTATAGTATCGCCAACTTTTTTAAGCCATGTTGCTACAACTCCCTCAGTCATTGTATCACTCAAACGCGGCATGTTAATAATTTTTGCCATAGTGCTTATAATTTATGGGGAATAAAAGGATAATTTTCTTGTTCATACACCACGTCATACAGTTGTTGTACTTCCGGGAATGGCGATTCGTCGGCAAATTTTTCACATTCGTCTACTAAGCTTTTCACTCGTTCGTCGATGGCTTCAATTTCTGAATCAGTAGCATAATTATTTTCTTTGATAATATCTAAAACCTGTGTAATCGGGTCAATTTTTCTATATTCTTCCACTTCGTCTTTTGTTCTATATAATTGCGCATCAGACATTGAGTGGCCTCTATAGCGGTAGGTTTTCATTTCTAAGAAAGTGGGTCCGTCTCCACGACGAGCTCTTTCGATGGCTTCGTGCATGGCTTCGGCAACTTTCACAGGATTCATTCCGTCCACCGGTCCACAAGGCATTTCATAACCTAAACCTAGTTTCCAAACGTCAGTGTGGTTTGCGGTTCTTTCCACAGAAGTTCCCATGGCATATCCATTATTTTCACAAATAAATACCACTGGAAGTTTCCATAACATCGCCATATTAAATGCTTCATGAAGTGAACCCTGACGAGCAGCACCATCACCAAAATAGGTTAATGTAACACCTCCGGTATTGAAATATTGATCGGCAAACGCCATTCCGGCACCAACAGGAATTTGAGCTCCTACGATTCCGTGACCGCCATAAAAACCGTGTTCTTTGGAAAAAATGTGCATTGAACCACCCATTCCTTTGGAAGTTCCGGTGACTTTACCATATAATTCAGCCATTACTTTTCGTGGATCAACACCCATTCCGATTGGTTGAACGTGGTTACGATAAGCTGTAATCATTTTGTCTTTTGATAAATCCATTGCATGTAATGCTCCGGCTAACACAGCTTCCTGACCATTATATAAATGTAAAAACCCTCTCACTTTTTGTTGGATGTAAACGGCAGCTAATTTGTCTTCAAATTTTCTCCAAAACTGCATGTCTTCATACCATTGCAGGTAAACTTCTTTGGTGATTTTTTTCATTTTTCTATTTCTTGAATCTTTTATGTTTGATTGTATATTTCACAAATAGGCTATGCACAAATTTGCGAGTAGCAAAAATAAGACATCCTAAGTAGATGTAAAAATTTAATCGACTTAAAATGACAAACTTTATGAAAAGTTATTTACGATAACGTTATAGTAGTAAAGTAAAATCTACAAGTGATTTTTATCAAAAACAAACGGCAATAAATTTTTCAACGAGTCTGATTTATACACTTCACCCGATTCTCCCATAAAAAATAATTCAATAGGTATGTCTTGCTTAAACTCATATTCTGCAATAGACTGACGGCAGGCACCACAAGGTGGAATTGGAGAAGTGACTGGTTTTTCATCCGCTGTAGCGGAAATAGCTAACTTTAACATTTTTGCATCCGGATAAATAGCTCCTGCCTGAAAAATAGCCACACGCTCGGCACAAAGTCCGGAGGGATAAGCGGCATTTTCCTGATTAGAACCCAAAACTATTTTCCCATTGTCCAATAAAATTGCAGCACCTACTCTAAATTTGGAATACGGAGCATAGGCTTTTTTTCTAATTTCAATAGCCATTTCCATCAGCTCTTTTATTTCTGACGGCAATTGTTCTTTGTTTTCGTAAACGGAAAATTCGGTTGTAAAAGAAAGTTTTTTCATAGTGTATAGTGGAAAAAAAATCCAAATTTCAATAGTGAAATTTGGATTTTTTTATAATTAGTATGCTAAATTAATATTCGTCATATTTATCTCCAAAATTAAATGTTAGGGAGAATCGCAATGTGTTTTCTAAAGGATTTTTAACTCTTGAAGCAGAGAATAAATAGGAAACATCTAATTTAATAACAGTGTATTTGAATCCGGCTCCAAAAGAAAAGTATTTTCTTGCGCCTTTTGTTTCGTGCTCATTAAAATAGCCTAAACGAAGAGCAAATGAATCTTGGTAATTGTATTCTGCACCCAACGCCCAAGTGAACTCTTTTAATTCCTCGCTAAAGCCATCCGGTGCATCTCCAAATGATTGAAAAATACCGGACACCCAGCCGATGCGTTGGTAATCGTTTCTAATTATAGTTTGATCTGCACTATCAATAATGCCATCACCATTAACATCTTCTAGTTTCTGTGGCGAAGGCACCAATAACTTGGTTACTTCCGCATTTAATCCGATTTTGTTGTAATCGTCAAAAATAAAATCGAAACCACCTCCTAAACGCATGTTAGCTGGCAGAAAATTTGAAGTTAAGTCCGAAACATCAGCATCATAATTAATTTTTGGCCCTAAATTCTGAAAATTGAAGCCCCCTCTCCATCTTCCGTTAAAGCTATCATAAGCTTCCTCTTCCGATTGATAATAACCAGCCACATCTACTGCAAATGAGCTTGCTGCCGAAGCATCGCCTTGCGTATCTGGAATTCGTAATTGAGAGCGTATATAGCGAGCAGCAACAGCCATTGAAAAACGTTCACTCAACTTTAAAGCATAGGAAACATCAACGGCTAATTCATTTGGACTGACAACGTTAGGAACATCATCAAAATTCTGTCTTAATTCAATATCTCCCAAGCTGAAATAACGCAAACTTCCGGCAAAAGCACTTCTTTCGTTAATACGATTATAATAATTTAATTGCCCTAGCGAAATATCATTCACTAAATCAGTCAAATAAGGCGTGTAACTCACACCGATACCAACTTTTTCAATTGCAAAAGCATATTTGGCTGGATTCCACTGTTGAGAATAAGCATCTGCCGATGTAGCAACACCAATATCGGCCATACCAGCGGCACGAGCATCGGCTGCAATTAATAAAAACGGTACTCCGGTGGTGATAACTCTATCTTGAGCGAAAATGTTTGAAAATGCAAAGAAGCAAATTAAAAATACGGTTATTTTTTTCATTATAAATTCTAGATAATAATTAACAAATATAGTGTTTTCTTAAAGTATTACAAGTTTTTCTATTTTTTCAACTTTTTTATTGGTGAGATTCGACTTGACGGTTAGTTTATACACGTAAACTCCTTTGCCTATTTTATCGCCAAAATCGTCTCTTCCATCCCAAGTAATCTCGCGAGATAAAAAGCCTTCTGTATTGATAACTTGATTGATGGTTTTTATAATTTTACCTGTAATAGTAAAAATTTGAACTTGTACATCTAACGGCTCAAACGGTCGATTGTGTGAAAACCAAAATTGTGTATAACTTACAAATGGGTTTGGATAATTTAACACATTGGTCAAACTAATTGTTTCCTCTCCAACCACAATAAACTGAATTTCTGCAGTAACCGGGTTGTTATAAACATCCCATGCTCTAAAGGTAATGGTGTGCAATCCCGGAGCCAAATCTCTAAACGGAAAACGAACCTTCCCTCTGGTGTAATCGTTTAATTCAGTTTCATAATAATCATTTAATATGTAAGGATTGTTTTCGTCTCCATCTAAAATCGCAACAATGTCATGACCAATTCCGCTAGCAGTATTAATTCCATTTTCATCTTCCAAAAAGGCTAGGAAAATCGGACTTGCATTGGTTATACCTCCCGAAATAAACGATTCATCATTCATATAGAGCCGAACACGCGGACCAATATTGTCTTCAGGAGCATTTTCATTAATTCCGCCTATTAGTATAGATGTATCAAAACCGGTCTGGTCTTGTAAAACCGGGTTGGAACTTTTGGCATAAAAGCTGATTCTACCGTTACCCACCGGAATCGAAATGTCTTTGGGTACGATAAATTCTATTTCAAATAAACCATTCGTAACGGTTGCATTTCCTCTGAAAATTGTTTCGCCCAATGTTTGAAAATTCAGCAGGATTAAGTTGTTTGAACTATCGCGAATACCATCATTACCTAACGTACTTCGACTAATGGCTTTGTCAAATATTTGAACAGCAATATCGCCATTGTAATTAGACAGCAAGGCATCGCCATTAAGATCTCTTACTTCACCGGAAAGCTTCACTTTACTCAATGCATTAAAAACTAATGTAGAAGATTCAGAAGGCACATCATTTACTTTGGTCAATACAATTTTTGGTTTTGGGATGGCTAATTTTAGAGCCGGATCTCCAATGTAAAAAACCATCAATGTTTGACTATTATAGGCGTTTTTTGCTCTTCGTAAGGCTTCGGCTATGGTTGTTTCTTCACTGGAATTTGGTCCGTAACCATATAAATAGCTAGAAAATCCCTCATTTATTTGTTGACCTGTCGTGACCCCTATTTGTCTAGTTGTTGTTATTAACGAAATCGCACCTCCTGTTGGATTCCAATAAGTAAATTCTCCCGCAGTTTGTCGAAAAGGATTGTCAAATCTAGTGAATTCACAGGTTACTGTTACAATTAGCGGATAGCGGTATTGATTATTTAAGTTTTGAGCATCTGTTTTTTCAAAAATACGTTCAGAAGCCAATTGTTCTTCTCCACCGTGACCAAAATAATTAAAAACTAAGGAACCGTTTTGAATGGCGTTCAATAACTCTTGCTTTAATTTTGGATAACGTTGCCCTCCGGCGGAAACTTCTTGAACATAAGAATCAGCATGGAATTTCAACACATTTACAAATGGTTTTTCATTGTTAATGGTGTTTCCTAAATTATCTATTCCGGTTTGGATTTGGTTTTCCCAACTTTCATCAACGTCATCAGAAACTAAAGTGAAATTATTTCTCCATCTTCCGAAAGAATTTGTATCGTGGTATTGGATTACTTTATCAACCATTTCTCTTGCCTGTTGTACAGTAGAAACTAACATTCTGCCAACTGCAACATCTAAAGCTTCAAAACCGGGAAGATTACTTTGGCTTAACATTCTACCTTCATTTGGATCCATCATACCGTAAAAGTCATCGCTCATAGTTGAGCTTAGAAGCGATACGCTATTCAAACTATGAAAAATCGGAACAATGTTAGTGTTGTTTGGAATTCTATTTTTGTAATCAAAGGAAGCATCTCCAAATAAATTAAGGTATTTTACCCTTTTGGAATCTACTGATGCATTGAAATAAACATATTTGACAAAATTACGAATGGCCCCAATATCTTGTTTTCCAGACGAGAATTCTTGGTAGATTTTGTCTAAAGTAATAACTTTTACGTTTAAATTAGAATAATTTCTGTGAAAATTAGCTAATCGTTCAGCCTCAGACGCTAAATTTGAGGGAGAAATAATGAGGTAGTCAATGTCTTGAAATAACCCTTGAGTATTGTTAAAAATTGTACCCTTAATATTTTGATTTACTACTTTTGATTGTGATTCTCTCAAAGGAATAAAAAAATCAGAGGGATCAAGTGCAATATAGTTTCGAATTTCGCCCAAGTCTACTTTAAATGTAAAAGTTGAACTCCCTTGATTATCATATTTTGAAACGTTATAAATATCTGTAATATCCCAAACTTGTTGGATTCCAGCTGCATTTGAAAGCTGAAACTCCCCAACACCTATTAAAGAAGACGCAGATTCATTCTGAAAACGAAATTGTTTTCCGTAGCCTTGAAGATTTCTTTTTGCTTTGGCAATCACATAATTTAAATAACCTCTTGCACTAGGCACACCATTATTATTGTAGGTTAACTGAACTGATATATCTTGAGAAGAAGGAATACTAAATTGTGCTGTGCCAGAAGAAAATAAAATTGAACTTGTGGTTGAAATCGGAGTAAAATTAATATTTTGTGATTGTCCACCAACATTAATTGACAGAGTAGAGCTTGACAATGAAATTGCTGCACTGTTGATCGTTAATTGAATTGTTGAATTGGGAACAACATTTGGAAAATTAAATTCTAAAGCAAGCGGTGTTTGAGAACTAAATTGTTCGCCGTACCAAGTTCTACCAATCCTACCTATATTAATGAGGTCTTTTTCATAAAATTGATAATCGTCAAAAGTTGAAAAAACGGTAGACGCGGGACCAGTTGGCGGCAAGGAGTTGGCAATTCTTTTTCCACTACCACCTTGAACAGTTACATAATAATAGGATTTGTTTTCATATAAATTGAGATGAGTAGAACTTTCCGTGTTCCAATTGTCCATTCCTTCTGCATAAAACAGAATGTAATCTTCAGGATTAAAAATACCGTCTTCTTCACCAACAAACAAAATGGCATTTTCGGCCAAATCAGAGGGGTATTCTATACTATTTAACAAAGGAATCATTCTGCCTCCATTGCCATATATTTTTACAGCCCTTGGATCAACATTTGTATTCATCCCCAACTGACTCAAAAAATTTCTAGAAATTTTATAAACACCGGACTTTTCAATATAAAACCGATACCAATCTCCTGCTGCTAAAACAGAATTTTGAATGCTACTAAAATCAAAAGTAGAATCATTTCTTTGCTGGTAATTAGCTGAATTACTGTAAGTAATAGTAAATGACTTTACTTTCTTAAAGCCATCGTTTGTTCTGATAATAGGAGAAAAAGACAACAAAACTTGTAGTATATCCCTTGCTTTTCCGTTTTTTAAGGTAAGATTAATGTTGTTCGGAATGTTTTTTAAGGATAAATCACCAAGTTCATTTTGACTAATATTTTCATACAATAAAGAAGATAGTTGAACCGAATTTTCATCTATCGGTGAAGATGTAGTAAACTTGTGATTGTAATAGATGGCTTGTTTGACATCGTCAAAAAAGAAATTTTTATGCTGAAACTGCGGTATATTCAGATGGTATGAACCTAAATTCATTAATTTACTCTCTTGCCATGTAACATCAATGTTGATAGAGTTTTGAGCATTACTAAACAAGCAGTTTAATACAAGAAATAAGAGTAAAATATTTTTCATAACAAGAAATAAACGTAACGGTTGCAAATTTATTACAAGATATTAATATTTTACAATGAATTAATTTATACTAAACAATTTTTTTTTTCGTTATAGGTTTGTTAAAAAGACAATAATTTTGTTCTTTTGACAAAAATTTTAAAAATCTGTTGTAATATAAAGGTTAATTAGTATATTGCGGCTCTAAATTTATTACCTACTTAACGTATGAAAGTAAACAAAATTATGACATTAAGATTGCTATTCGGATTGATAGTGATGTTTGGTTTTACTAGTTGTAGTAAAAATTCAAGCTCAAAAAATTCGTCAACAGCAACCGGTTGGAAAATCAACGATAAAAAAGGTGGTTTTCAGTATGCCTCAAACTTCAAAAAGCAAGAAGCTGCCCCTGGCTTAATTGCTATTGAAGGTGGAACTTTCACAATGGGAAAAGTGCAAGACGACGTTATGCATGATTGGAATAACACTCCAAATCAACAACACGTTCAATCTTTTTTCATGGATGAAAGCGAAGTTACAAACCTCATGTACATGGAATACCTTGATTGGTTAAAAAGAATTTTTGATCCAAATGACGAAAATTATACTAACATTTATAATGGTGCATTACCAGATACTTTAGTATGGAGAAATCGTCTAGGATATAATGAAACCATGACAAATAACTACCTGAGACATCCTGGCTATAAGGATTATCCAGTAGTAGGTGTAAATTGGATTCAAGCAGTTGAATTTTGTAAATGGAGAACAGACCGTGTTAACGAGGATATTCTAGAAAAAAATAAATACCTCAAAAGAGACGCTAAATTAACTGACGCAACTGCTGAAAAATCTTTTAGCACTGAAACTTACATTAACACTCCTTCACAGGCATTTGGTGGTGACGAAGAAATTGTACTAAAAGGAAAAGGTGGTCGTGCTAAAGCAACTACCGGAAGAGATGGTGATTCATCCGAAGCTAAAAATGTATATGCTACACGTTCTTCAGGTTTAATACAACCTGAATATAGACTACCTACCGAAGCTGAATGGGAATACGCTGCAGTAGCAAATGTTGGCAACAGAGAGTATAATTTATATCAAGGTCGAAAAAAATATCCTTGGAACGGCAGTTACACACGAACTGGCAAAAGAGAAGTAAAAGGTGATCAATTAGCCAATTTTAAACAAGGAAAAGGTGATTACGGTGGAATTGCAGGATGGTCAGATGACGGTGCAGACATCACACAGGTTGTAAAATCTTATCCACCAAACGATTTTGGATTATATGATATGGCTGGTAATGTTAACGAATGGGTTGCGGACGTTTACAGACCAAGAGTAGACGACGAAGCTAACGATTTCAACTACTACAGAGGTAACGTTTATATGAAAAACAAAATTGGTGAAGACGGAAAAGTTGAGCTAATCACTTCAGAAAACATCAAATATGATACTTTAGCAAATGGAAAAATCATTGCTAGAAATCTTCCTGGTCAAATTGCACAAGTTCCAGTTGATGAAAAAGAAACGTATCTAAGACAAAATTTTGACAAAAGTGATAACAGAAACTATCGTGATGGAGACAAACAATCCATCCGTTTCTACAAATCTGGTTCAGAGGAGGAAGGTGACGACAGTGTAAGTGATAAAAACAGAATGTATGACTCACCAAAACACCAAGTTTCAGTTGATAGTGCATCTTCAGAAATGGTCAGAAAATACGACAAATCATCAAAAAGAACAACGCTAATTGATGATAACGTAAGGGTCTACAAAGGTGGATCTTGGAGAGATAGAGCATACTGGCTAGATCCAGCTCAAAGAAGATTCTTCCCCCAAGATATTGCCACAGATGACATAGGATTCCGTTGTGCGATGTCTAAAGTTGGACCAAAATCAAACAAGAAAACTGCTAAAGGGAAACCAAAATCAACACGATAATTACCTTTATTGAATAATCAAAAAAGCCCTTTTTTAGGGCTTTTTATTTTTAAAATACTTTCGCTTTTATGGATATCTCACAAATTCATACATGTTTTTTAACTTGTTCTTCCATTTCAATCGACACTAGAAAGATTGAAAAAAATTCATTTTTTGTTGCTTTAAAAGGAACTCATTTTGATGCAAATACTTTTACCGAAGAAGCCCTAGAAAAGGGAGCATCCTATGTTTTAATAGATAATAAAAAATATTATAAAGATGAAAAAACAATCCTAGTTTCAAATACATTAGAAACTTTACAAGAATTAGCTAAGTACCATAGAAACTTCTTAAACTTAACCGTTATAGCTTTAACTGGAAGCAATGGAAAAACTACTACTAAAGAGTTATTTCAAGTTGTATTGTCAAAAAAATACAATACCAAAGCAACGCTTGGCAACTTAAACAATCATATTGGCGTTCCGCTAACGCTACTCTCTTTTACCAAACAAACCGAAATCGGAATTGTAGAAATGGGTGCCAATCATCAAAAAGAAATTGAATTTTTATGCCAAATTGCTCAACCCGATTATGGTTACATTACTAATTTTGGCAAAGCTCATTTAGAAGGTTTTGGCGGTGTTGAAGGCGTTATCAAAGGGAAATCCGAAATGTATAATTATCTATCGAAGCACAAAAAAAAAGTGTTTGTAAACCTGGATGATCCCATCCAATTTGCCAAGACAACTAAAATGAAACAAATCACTTTCAGCAAAAGTGATCCGGCTGCTTTTGTTTTTATTAAAAAAATAGAAGCAAAACCATTTGTAAAAGTAAACTACGATGAAATAGAAATTCAATCCAATTTAATAGGCCTTTATAACGCTACTAATATTGTTGCTGCGATTACAGTTGGAAGCTACTTTAATGTGACAAAGAATGATTGTAAGCAAGCTCTAGAAAATTATAATCCTTCTAATAATCGCTCTCAAATTATCCATAAAAATAATAACGAAATCATTCTCGATGCCTACAATGCTAATCCAAGTAGTATGGAAGTCGCGTTACAAAACTTTATTCAATTAGATAAAAATTCAAAAATTGCAGTGCTAGGTGATATGTTTGAATTGGGTGAAGATAGCCATCAAGAACACAAAAATATAGTTTACAAACTAATTTCAGAGGCAAATTTCAATTGCTATTTAATCGGAAAAGAATTTTATGCTTTCAAAGAAAATTATGAAAAAATCCATTTCTTCATGACTTTTGAAGAATTTGAGGAGTATTTAAAAAACAATCCCCTTCAAAATTCTTTCATACTTATAAAAGGTTCACGCGGAATGGCTCTAGAAAGAACGTTAAAATATATTTAAAAATAGGGCGTGCCCCTGCGACAAGCTCCGGGTCGGGCTTTTCGCTGCAAGTCCTCGTCCAAAGGTTGGTTTTTGTCGGGCTGTGCTCGGCTTCTTTGGTCGCCGGCTCAACCCGCAAAAACACA
>NZ_QLSV01000013.1 GCF_003268815.1 Flavobacterium lacus
TTCTACAGAACGTCGCTCTCAATGCGGGTGCAAAAGTAGTACTCTTTTTGGGCTTTCCAAATCTTTTTTAAACTCTTTTTGAAAGTTTTTTTTAAGAGGCTGATTTGTCGCTGTTTGCAAATGAAAGTTTTTTAGCTCTGATTAAATCTGCCACCTTTGATGCTTTATCCATACACTATCCATACACTATCCATACTTTATCCATACATTATATAGGCTTTATATAGGCTTTATCTATAGTTGTCGGTTGTCTGACCCGTCATTCTCGAAGAATGACAAAACTGGTACTGAGACTGAAAACTTTTTTCTCACAGAAAGCACGCAAAGCACAGAAAAGGATTGCTACGCAATGATTCTTTTGCAACAAAGAAATCAAGGCACGAAGCTATTGGGTGGTGGGTTCAGGTTTTGCCTGCTTTGCAGGAGATTGTTTTGCCAGTTAGCTATCGCTCGTGTCCTATTTCGACTTCGTCATCTTGCGGAATGACAAAACTGAGACTGCGACTGAGACTGAAAACTGCTAATTGGCCACTGCTCCCCTAGCCCCGATTGCAATGGAAAGCCTTGTGAAGTATTGTTGTATTTTTTCTTGGCAAAAAAAAGCGACCAACGGTAGCTCTTTTTTTGACGTAGAAAAAAACAACAAGACGAACAAGCTTGGAATGGAAAGCGGGAAATAGCTTCTGAAAGGATGGAAGCTGAAGAATGTTGTTTCAAATTGTGTTACAATGAACATTAGAAAAAAATCTTTTTAAAAAAAAGTTTTTTGGTATCTTCGTCAAAAATAAACTAAGCGTGAAACTCATCACCTTTTTGGCCTTACCGGAAAAGGAACAATATCAGACTCTTTTTGAAAGCGGCGTTCTTGTTGCTGAGCGAAATGAAAAGCCCGTTATCAAGAAACTTTATAGTTTGAACACTTTTTATGTGGAAGTTCATTTGCATTATGGAACGGAAGACATTCTGTTTAAAAAAGTATTTAAAGAAGGTGAATTATTGGACAGTTATTTGAGTGAATTTAAATTGGTTTTACCAAAAACCAATTGATTTACGCATTTTTATTTTCGCAAAGTTCTAACAAAACGCCATGTGTGGCTTTAGGATGAAGAAAAGCAATGTCTAAACCCTCTGCTCCTTTTCTGGGTGTTTTGTCGATTAATTGGACTCCTTTTTGGTCTAATTCTTGTAAATTTTCTTCGATGTTTTTTACGGCAATGGCTAGGTGGTGAATTCCTTCGCCTTTTTTTTCTATGAATTTTCCGATTGGTCCGTCGGGATCGGTAGATTCTAAGAGTTCTATTTTTGATTGACCAATCATGAAAAAGGCGGTTTTGACTTTTTGTTCTTTTACTTCTTCGATGTTATAGCATTTGAGTCCGAGCATGTTTTCCCAAAAAGGGATGGCTTCTTCCAGACTTTTTACGGCGATGCCGATGTGTTCGATGTGTGATAAATTCATAAAAAATAGATTTTAATTAATTTTAAATTTTACCAATTGGCGAATGAGATGCCGATTCCGAGTGTGGTTTGGCTATGATTGTAATCGACTAACGTTTCGCCGTATCCGTGGAAAAATTGAAAGTGCCCACGTAAATGTCCTTTCATTGGGAAAACGTAGTTTAATTGAATGCTTCCACCTTTAATTCGGTCAAATGGATGCCTGATAATGGTATAAAACTCATGACGATTATAAGAATAACCAACATTAACTTCCCCATTTCCGATGAATTTTGTGATGGCCGGGTTTTCATCATCGGTATCTGCGGAACGAATCCAAGGATTGATCGAAACAATCCAATTTTCATTTTCGTATCCCAAATGAAAAATTATTCTGTTCCAGCTTCTTGAAAGTGGAAAATCACGTCCGTTTGACTCGTGGTTTACCGAAACTCCAGTTGATCGAAAATATCCGCCGAACGCTTTTATTTTAAGTGGGTAAACAAAAATGAGTTCTGGTTCATAATTAAGTTCTCGGAAAGCACGTGACAAATCTTTATTGTAAATCTGCCAATATGCTCTTTGTGTATAAGCTAACCATACATCAGCTTTACCCCAAAATAGACCCTGAAGTAATTTTGTTTTGAAACTTAGCTGAAGCTTTGCCTCGTAGCGATTGAAATCTTGTGCTTCTGTGGCAGAATATTCAGGATTTTCGCTGTATGGTTTTTCATTTGGATTGCTAGACCATCTTCCAGCCGTAATGTATATTGGTTTATGGGAAACAAGTCTGAATGTTCCTTTCTTGTGGATCGAATCAAGTTCCCATTGTTGTGAATAGGATTTGGAAATAATATCTGTTTGCACCATCGGTTCTTCGAGTGTTTGACTAATTGAAGTCAAGGAGAAGCAAAAAAGCAAGCAAAACATCTGAAGAAATTTCATAGCGCAATTTTTCTCGAAAGATAGGTATTTTGTATAAAAAAAGTGTCAAATTTCTTTGACACTTTTACTAGTAATATTAAAATCTAATTATGATTTAGATTCAGCTTTTTTAGAAGCACAACATGCTTTTTTTTCACCTGAAGAACATGATTTTTTTTCTTCTTTTGAAGCTTCTACTTGTTCTGTTTTAGCTTTGTCTTTTTTCTTTTCTTTGTTTTTTGGATCTGTTGCCATAGCATCTGCAGTTACAAAAAACGCGGCTACAACTAATAATGAAACTAATTTTTTCATGATATACGATTTTAGGAATTAACGATTTAGTTATACAAATATATAATTTATTGTCATACTTTTATAAAAACCTGCGTTTTTTAATTCAATTTTAAGTTTTATAATTTAATTCTTATAGAAAATTTAATTCTACTTATTATTTTGAATTACTTTAATAATTTCTTGTTTAGACAACACGCCTGACTGTCGCCAAAGTTGTTTCCCATTTTGAAAAAGCATCATGGTTGGCACACCTCGCACTTGGTATTGAGTTGCTAATGGCTGATTTTTATCCACATCTATTTTTATAATTGAAATATTTTCGCCTAATTCATCTTTCACCTCTTTAAGAATTGGAGCCAACATCTTGCATGGTCCGCACCAAGTGGCAAAAAAATCGACCAACACAGGTTTTGGAGAATTAATGATATCTGTAAAATTTGACATAGTAAGTTTATTTCCAATTCATATATCCACCTTGTAAATCAACTATTTGAGTGAACCCAAATTCTACCATTTTCTTGGCAGCTGTTTGGCTACGTGCTCCACTTCTACAATAGATATAAACGGGTTTAGATTTATCTAAATTTTGGATTTCGGTTTCAAAATCAGCGTCATTTACATTAATGTTTTTTGCTCCTTTTATGAAACCATCGGCATATTCTTGCGGGGTTCGAACATCAATGAGTTGAACGTCTTCCCTAGCAATTACCGCTTTAAATTCTGATTCTGGTACGACTTTAATTCTTGGGTCTTTTTGAGATTGACAAGAAAAAGCCAGCAAAGCAAATAGAAATAATAAAATTATTTTCTTCATTTTTTTGGTATTTTAAAATTACAATGTACTCGGACAAACGTAGGTCGTTCTTTTAATTTCGGTCTGTTTTATAGCTGCATAACCACCTTTTACATCAATAACATTGTGATAACCTCTTGCTTTAAGAATAGATGCGGCAATCATACTGCGGTATCCACCCGCACAATGCACATAGAAATCTTTTTCTTTTGGAAATTCGCTTAAATGCTCGTTTAAAAAATCCAATGGAGTTGAAGGAACATCTACAATGTGTTCAGAAGCATATTCGCCTGGTTTTCTAACATCGAAAACGGGCACATTTTCTTTTATTTTTTCTTCTAATACGTGAGCATCAATTGTTGATACAGTGTCATATTCCATTCCGGCTTTTTTCCATGCATCGAAACCACCTTTTAAGTAACCTATTGTATTATCGTATCCAACACGAGCTAAACGAGTAATTGTTTCTTCTTCGCGACCATCAGGCGTTACTAACAAAATTGGTTGTTTATAATCTAAAATTAACGCACCAACCCATGGAGCAAATTGTCCATCGATACCAATAAAAATCGATTTAGGGATATGTCCTTTTGCGAAATCGTCTTGGTGACGAACATCTAAAATTAGTGCATCCGTATCATTGGCAACCGTTTCAAAAACATTAGGTTGGAAGGACTGTGCTTCTTTAATGATGTTTTCAACATTTTCGTAACCTTCTTTATTCAATTTCACATTCATCGGGAAATAGGCAGGTGGAGGTAATAAACCGTCGGTTACTTCTTTCACAAATTCTTCTTTGGTCATATTAGCTCGCAAAGCGTAATTAGTGGCTTTTTGATCTCCGATGCTTCCAACAGTTTCTTTACTTAAATTTTTTCCGCAGGCGGAACCGGCTCCATGTGCCGGGTAAACAATCACATCATCGGCTAATGTCATGATTTTAGTTCGAAGGCTATCATATAACAATCCTGCTAATTGTTCTTGCGTCATGTCAGCTGCTTTTTGAGCTAAATCAGGACGACCCACATCGCCTAAAAACAGAGTGTCGCCACTAAAAATGGCATAATCTTTTCCGTATTTATCTTTTAGTAAATAGGTTGTGCTCTCCATAGTATGTCCTGGGGTATGTAAGGCAGTGATAGTGATTTCGCCTAACTGAAAAACCTCGTTATCTTTAGCAATGTGGGCTTTAAAACTTGGATTGGCACTAGGCCCGAAAATAATTGTTGCTCCTGTTTTTTCAGCTAACGTTACGTGACCGCTTACAAAATCAGCATGAAAATGTGTTTCAAAAATGTATTTAATTTTTCCGTTAACATTTTCTGCTTTATCAATATAGGGTTGCACTTCTCGCAATGGATCAATAATAGCAATTTCTCCTTTACTTTCAATAAAATAGGCACCTTGAGCCAGACATCCTGTATATATTTGTTCTATTTTCATACTTATTTAATTTTTTGTAAAATTATACTTTAACATCCAAAAAACGTGTAACATTAGTTACAAAGATAGGAAAATAAAAAAAATTAAGTCTCACATTTAACTTATTGACAAAAATATAGTACTGTTTAATTGCAAAATTTATTGGGTTTGATTCGACATCAATTAATAAAAAAATATATGCCGATAAGAATCAATATAATTTGAAATAAAAAAATCAGAAAACCGTAGAATAATCCTTTTTTTCCGGATTGAATTAGGGATGAAAAACTCACTTTTAATCCAATTGCAGTCATTGCAATAGTTAAAAGAATTTTGCCTACTTCTGCGGTGAAATTGATGAAGTTTTGAGGAATTTCGGTCAAAGAAACGAATACTGTTATGAGTATAAAACCCCATAAATACCACGGTAATTGGAAGTAGCTTTTCCAATTTTTACCTTTATTATCTTGCGTTAAAAAGGAAAAAAATATTAAACCGGGAGAAAGCAAAGCAACGCGAGCTAATTTTATGGTTAAGGCTTGTTCACCAACTTCGGGTGAAATGGAAAAAGCTGCTCCGGCTACATTGCCGACAGAATGAAGTGTTCCTCCCAAAAGCAAACTTATTTCGGTGGTTGAAAAAGGAAAAAGAGCGAGAATTATTGGCAAAAAAAGCATTCCCAACGTACCAAAAAGGTTAACAACTGCCATGGCGACACCCACATCCTCTTTGTTTTTATTTAAACTTGGAGCCAAAGCGGCAATTGCACTAGAACCACAAATGGCGGTTCCAAAGCCAACCATCCAACCAACGGTGCTGGGACAATTCATTTTTTTGGATAGAAAAACACTAAATATTAGAACTGCAAAAACAACAAGTGCTACTAATAAAAAACTTTGCCAACCAATTTTCCCCATGTAAGAATAATTGATACCAAAGGCTAAAAACAAGATTGAGAATTCTAATACTTTAGAACCTGTAAGACTTATTCCAGGCGAGAATTGTGATGGTAATTTAAAAAAATTTCCAATTATAATGCCTAATAACAATCCGATTAAAATGCTGTTTAAAAAAGGAAATAAAACACTTATTCCCCATGCAAAAGCTGAAATTAATGCGGTAAAAAGAATTCCCGGTACTATTTTTTTAGAAATCATACTACAATTATAATACTAATTCTTTAAGTAAAATATAAATTCCCATGAAAAGAACAAACCAGCCAAAACCGGTTTTCAATTTGTTTCCTTCTATTTTTTTGGAGAGAAAAATTCCGATGAAGATTCCAATTATGGAGGTGATGGTAAAATAGGACAACAAAATCCAATCAATTGGCTGATCACTTTTTAAATCACCTAAGAAACCGATAAGTGATTTTGCCGCAATAATAAAAAGTGATGTTCCAACAGCTAATTTCATTGGCATTTTGGCAAATAAAACTAAAGCAGGAATGATTAAAAATCCGCCCCCTGCTCCTACCAAACCGGTTAAAATTCCAACCGCTATACCTTCTACTAAAATAAGTGGAAAATTGTAAATTAAAGGTGTATTTTCATCAATTTTTACTTTTGAAGGCTTTATCATTGACACAGATGCCATCATCATGACAACGGCAAACAAAATCATTAAAGCGATAGGTTTGGTAAATTCGAACGTTCCAACAGTAAAAATTACATCAGGAATTATTGGAACTAGAAATGCTCTTGTTAAATAAACCGCAGCAATGGAAGGAATTCCGAAAATTAAAACCGTTTTAAAATCGACTTTTTTAAGAATTGCACTTTTAATTCCGCCGACCAATGCTGTTGAACCTACAATAAATAAGGAATAGGCTGTGGCCAAAACAGGTTCAACAGCCATAATATAGACTAATATTGGAACGGTTAAAATGGAACCTCCACTACCAATTAACCCCAGTGAAATTCCGACAAGGACGGCAAGCAAATATCCTACTATTTGGGCTGTTTCCATTATTACAATTTTTACCAAAAGTACGGCTGACAAATCGATTACTTTGTAACTTTTGATACATTAGCTATTTCAATAATTCGATTGAAGCTCGATGAAGTCTGATTTTACCGCCGTTTTCTAATGCTTTCAACAGTCGTGAAATGACCACACGAGAAGTGTGCAAATCATAGGCAATTTCCTGATGCGTCGTATGAATTTCTTTGGAATGATTAATTTTAGATTTGTCGATTAAATAGTTCATTAATCGCTCATCCATATTCATAAAAGCTAAATTATCAATCGCATTCAGCATTTCTTTTAAACGATTGTTGTAACTATTAAAAACATAATTTCGCCAACTTTTATATTTGCCTAACCACTCCTCCATTTTGTGCACCGGAATCATGATTACTTTTCCGTTGGTTTCGGCAACAGCCCGAATTTCACTTTTGGTTTCGCCCATGCAACATGCCATGGTCATGGCACACGTATCGCCTTTTTCAATAAAATAAAGAAGTAATTCACCTTCGTCAAAGTCTTCTCTTAAGATCTTAATCGCTCCCTCGATGAGCAGTGGCATTTTTTTTATGTAATCGCCAAAATCAATTAAAACATCGCCTTCAGTAAAATCTCTAAGCAATGAAACTTCTGCTATTTCATCTATTAAATTATCTTCAAAAATAAACCCGTACGTTGTCTTTAAAAGTTCTTTCATTATTATTTATTGAATTTTGAATCATAAAAATACACTAAATATTACATTTTCTTAGAATTAAATAACGAAATTTGAAATAAAAAAAATTATGAAACAACTATTTGTCTTACTGTTATTTACACATTTTTCAATGAATGCTCAAATACAATCAGTTACGTATCAATACGGAAATCAAAACCTTAACGGATTTTCTTCCAAACCCAAAAAAGCAAATGCTGACAAATCCGGAATTTTGATTTTACCGGCATGGATGGGAATTGACGACCATTCTAAAGAAGTGGCTCAACAACTTTCAGATCTTGGACATTATGCTTTTATTGCGGATATTTATGGCGAAGGAAATTATCCTAAGAATAGTACTGAAGCCGGAAAGCAAGCCGGTTTTTATAAAAATAATGTAGCCGATTATCATCGAAGAATTCAATTAGCACTTGACCAACTCCTTAAATCAGGGGCTAATAAAGACAAAATTGTAGTAATTGGCTATTGTTTTGGCGGAACCGGTGCTTTAGAAGTCGCTCGTGCCGGATTGAATGTGAAAGGAGTTGTTTCTTTTCATGGTGGATTGGGCAAAGCGGAAGAAAGAATTATTTCTGAGATTAAACCGAAAGTGTTAGTGCTCCATGGAGCAGATGATCCGTTTGTTTCTGAAAAAGAAATTTTCGCTTTTCAAAAAGAAATGAAAGATAGTAAAGCCGATTGGCAAATGATTTATTATTCCGGTGCGGTGCATTCGTTCACCAATAAAAAAGCAGGAAACGATAATTCAAAAGGTGCGGCTTATAATGAATTGGCGGACAAACGTTCCTTTGTTCACTTTTTATCATTCTTGAAAGAAATTTTGTAAACCTACTTTATTATATTTGTCGAAATAATTTGATTTAAAATGAAAAAAATAATTCTGAGTTCTTTTGTATTGGGATTTTTGTTGGTGGGCTGTTCTTCCAATAAAAATAGTACTCGAGAAATTTCACCGGAAAAGTATTTATCCGAAATTAAAGCTGAAAATTTAAGTAAGCACCTTTATATAGTAGCCTCCGATGAAATGGAAGGTCGAGATACCGGAACTCCCGGACAGAAAAAAGCCGGCGAATACTTAATTAATCAATACAAAGCGATGGGAATTCCTTTTCCAAAAGGAGCGACTACATTTTATCAACCTATTCCGTCTGAATTTTTTAAGAAACAATTTAGTCCAAAATTAGGTGATTCTGAAAATATTTGGGCTTTTGTAGAAGGTTCTGAAAAATCCGATGAAATTTTGGTTATTTCTGCTCATTATGATCATGTTGGTATGAAAAACGGCGAGGTTTATAATGGTGCTGATGATGATGGTTCAGGAACTGTGGCTTTATTGGAAATGGCTGCTGCTTTTCAAAAAGCAAAAAAAGAAGGCAATGGTCCACAACGATCCATTTTATTTTTGCACGTAACCGGAGAAGAGCATGGCTTGCATGGTTCACGATTTTATGCTGAAAACCCTTTGTTCCCAATTGCCAACACGATTGCCAATATCAACATTGACATGATAGGCAGACGAGGTTATGGAAAAGAGGATAACAATAATTATGTTTATGTTATTGGTTCTGACCGTTTGAGTACCGATTTACACCGAATTTCAGAAGAAGCAAATACAAAGTATATTGGGATGGAATTAGATTATACCTATAATGATTTGAATGATCCGAATCGTTTTTATTACCGTTCTGACCATTATAATTTTGCTAAAAAAGGGATTCCAGCTATCTTTTATTTCAATGGTGTGCACGACGATTATCACAAAGCAACAGACACAACTGACAAAATTGATTATCCTTTATTAGCCAAGAGAACACAATTGGCTTTTGCAGTAGCTTGGAAGTTAGCTAATGCTGATGAAAGACCGAAAGTAGATAAAGACGGTAAATAGTTTCTTATCAAAATAACTGAAAAACGCAAAAGCAATTTTGTGTTTTTTTTGTACCTTTGAGTAGCTATTTTTCATCATGGAAATTGACAAAACCCTTTGGTTTTTACTGCTTACTTTACTTGCAGAAATCATCGGAACCATTGGCGGTTTTGGATCTTCCGTGTTTTTTGTGCCTTTTGCCAACATTTTCTTTGATTTTCATACCGTTTTAGGAATCACAGCAGTTTTTCATTTGTCAAGCAACTTATCAAAAATCTATTTGTTTAGAAAAGGGTTGGATAAAAAACTTATTCTTCAAATTGGGATACCGTCAGTACTTTTCGTGATTATTGGTGGCTTCTTAAGTAAGTTTTTCGAAAGTCAAATTTTAGAAATTGCCTTAGGTATTTTTCTAATCGCTCTTAGTTTGCTGTTTTTGATTAAAGACAAGCTTGTCATTCCTGCGAAATTCAAACAAACTGTTATTGGTGGTGCTCTTTCAGGATTTTCAGCCGGATTAATCGGAACTGGCGGAGCTATTCGAGGATTAACCATGGCTGCTTTTAATTTAGAAAAAAGCGTGTTTGTGGCCACATCAGCAGCCATCGACATGATGATTGATTTATCGCGAACGATTGTTTATTTCAGTAATGGATATATTACGAAAGAAATATTGATTTACATTCCGTTTCTATTCATCATTGGTTTTGTTGGCAGTTGGATTGGCCAACGGATTTTAAAACATATTTCACAAGATTATTTCAAACGAATTTCTTTATTCTTAATTCTCCTGATAGGACTGTTTTCACTCTTTCAAAGTTTAAAATAAAGAAGCCCTGAGAATTCTCAAGGCTTTACTGCTATAGTAAGTACGGTGGCTATTCTAAATCTTCTTTTACATCGGCATCCGGAGCATTTTTTGCTACAGAAGCAATTCCGTTCTCACGAGCTGCAACTGATTCATACATTTCACTGTTGCCAATAATTTGTCCGTTTGTTGCTTTTAAATTAAAATAGGGTTTACCATTTTTTGCTTCTAATCGATCAAAACGCTTATCGTCTTGCGAATTCTTTTTAACTGATTCAATCCCGTTTTCACAAGCAGCTTTTGTTGTATAGCCTTCACTAGCCAAAATTACTTGACCATTTCCGGCTTTTAATACAAATTGAAATTCTCCATTTTTTCTTTTACTGATTACAAATGATCCCATATTAGTTGTTTTAAAATTATTGAATTATAAAATTAAGAAGATATTTTAACATTTCATATGATTTTTATGTGAAATTATTAACATTTCTGTCGTTTTTCCGTAGAATTAAAACTACCAAATTTTACTTTCAACATTGAATTACTTTACAACTTTCAAATTCCACCACAAAAAACTATCTTCGCTTTGAATTGAAATTGAAATTGTCATTGTTACTGAAGTTGATTTTTTAAAATGAACGATATCCTGCAAACTCCAATAGAATATCTTAAAGGCGTTGGTCCTTCTCGTGGCGAAATGCTTCGGAAAGAACTCAGCATTCATCGGTATGGCGATTTGTTGACGTTGTTTCCCAATCGGTATATCGACCGAACGCGTTACTACAAAATCAATGAATTGCAAGCGGGAAATACAGAAGTTCAGATTGTTGGGAAAATCATCCACCTTAAAACTGTTGAACAAAAAAAAGGACGAGGTCGATTAGTCGCTACGTTTGTAGATGACACCGGCGAAATGGAATTGGTCTGGTTTCAAGGTCAGAAATGGATTCGTGAAAGCTTAAAACTCAATGCCGTTTATGTTGCTTTTGGAAAAGTGGCTGCTTTTTCTAACTTGTTCAACATGGCTCATCCGGAATTAGAATTGTTAGAGGAACACAAACAAAGTCTTCGTTCGGCCATGCAACCGGTTTATCCTTCTACTGAAAAATTGACGCAAAGAGGCATTTCCAATCGCACCATTAACAAAATGATGCAACAATTGTTTGTGGAAACGCAAGCTCGTTTTACAGAGTCCCTTCCCTCCTATTTGTTAGGTGAATTAAAATTGATTTCGAAAAATGAAGCGTTGTTTAATATCCATTTTCCAAAAAGTCAGGAATTGTTGGCAAAAGCTCAATTCCGATTAAAATTTGAAGAATTGTTTTTTATTCAATTGCAATTAATTACTAAAAATCTTATCCGTAAGCACAAAATAAAAGGTCATCCGTTTGAAAAGGTTGGTGATTATTTTAATAATTTTTATCAAAATCATTTGCCTTTTGAATTGACAAATGCTCAAAAAAAAGTGTTGAAAGAAATTCGAAATGACTTAGGCAGCAATGCTCAAATGAATCGTTTATTACAAGGTGATGTGGGTTCCGGAAAAACCATCGTGGCTTTAATGTGTATGCTAATTGCTTTAGATAACGGTTTTCAAAGTTGTTTGATGGCTCCCACGGAAATTTTGGCAACACAACATTTCAATGGCTTAACTGAATTAGCCAAAGATTTGAATATCAACATAAAACTATTAACCGGTTCAACCAAAACTTCTGAACGAAAAATCATTCATGAAGCTTTGGAGAATGGTGAATTACATATTATTATTGGAACACATGCTTTGTTAGAAGATAAAGTTCAATTCAACAATTTAGGATTAGCGATTATTGATGAACAACATCGATTTGGTGTAGAACAACGTTCCAAATTATGGAAGAAAAATGCTATTCCGCCACATGTTTTGGTAATGACGGCTACACCTATTCCTCGAACATTGGCGATGAGTCTGTATGGCGATTTGGATATTTCTGTGATAGACGAATTGCCTCCGGGACGAAAACCCATTCAAACCGTTCATCGATATGATTCTAACCGATTGAAAGTTTGGAAATTTTTGAAAGATGAAATTGCCAAAGGCCGACAAATTTACATTGTTTATCCATTGATTAATGAAAGTGAAAAAATGGATTACAAAGATTTGATGGATGGTTATGAAAGCATTTCAAGGGATTTTCCACTGCCACAGTACAGTGTTTCCATCGTTCACGGACAAATGAAAGCGACTGACAAAGAAGAAGAAATGCTGCGTTTTTCGTTAGGAAAAACCAACATTATGGTCGCCACGACTGTCATTGAAGTCGGCGTAAACGTTCCTAATGCCAGCGTAATGGTGATTGAAAGTGCTGAACGATTTGGATTATCCCAATTGCACCAACTTCGCGGACGTGTAGGTCGTGGTGCCGAACAAAGTTATTGTATTTTGATGACGAGTCACAAACTGAGTGACGATTCCAAAACCCGATTAGAAACCATGTGCCGCACCAACGACGGTTTTGAAATTGCCGAAGTGGATTTAAAACTTCGCGGACCCGGTGATATTATGGGAACACAACAAAGCGGCGTACTGAATTTACAAATCGCCGATTTGGTTCGCGACCGAGATATTTTACAACTTGCTCGCCACGAAGCCATCAAACTCTTGAAAAAAGATGCTTCAATGACATTACCGGAACACCAAACATTGCGAATGGTTTTTATGGAAATGAGTAAGAAGAAGAATATTTGGAATTATATTAGTTAATAGAGGTTGAAGGTTGCGGGTTGCGAGTTACGGGTTGCGAGTTGTGAGTTCTAGAAATGAAAATTTATATTCACTAATCAGAAATTAAAATTTCTTCTCTACATTTACGTTTTCAAACCAATCACCCATTACCCTTAACCCATCACCCTAAAAAATGGTTCAATACAACCCAAAAGACTGGATTACCTTTATTTTCAGATTTCACAAATCAGATACATTCAGAAAATTGATTCCGATGATGATTTTTATCGGGGTTTATACGTTTGGCGTTGGTTATTTGGAGATTGTTTACTGGAAAATGTCTGAAAAAAGTCATTTGAGCAATATTACGATTATGCATAATATGTTAGGTTTTGTGATTTCGTTATTGTTGGTTTTTAGAACAAACACAGCTTATGATCGTTGGTGGGAAGGACGAAAATTATGGGGAGCATTGGTCAACAACAGTAGAAACTTGGCTATAAAGCTTCGTGTGATGTTGCACGAGGAAAATGACAGATCCTATTTTAGAAAACTTATTCCCGGTTATGCTTCTATTTTGAGTAAGCATCTTACTAATGTGGAAACGAGCAAACAACTTTATGATGATGCTGATTTGGAAATTGATCACCAGAAACACAAACCCAATCAATTGGCCAAAATGCTTTTTCAAAAAATAAATGATTTATATGATCAAAAGAAAATTACCGGCGATCAGCTGATTATTTTGAACAACGAAATTATGTCGTTTACTGATATCTGTGGAGCTTGTGAACGTATCAAAAACACTCCTATCCCCTATTCCTATAGTGCATTTATCAAAAAATTTATCTTTTTCTATGTGATGACGTTGCCGTTTGGCTATGTTTTCAGTTTGGGCTATTATTCGATTCCGGTAGTAATTTTTATATTTTATGTATTAGCAAGTTTAGAATTAATTGCCGAAGAAATTGAAGATCCATTCGGGTTTGATGCGAATGACCTTCCTATCGAAAAAATCGCTTCTAATATCAAAAAACACGTAGAAGAAATCCTTTAATATGCCATAAAAAAGCTGTTTTTAAGCTAGTTATCGAGAAAACGTGTTTTTGAACGATTATTTTTTTGTAAACGAATACTTGCACTTAGCTTAGCACCATCAATTAAAAGCTTGCCCGGCATTTAGTTGAATAGATCCCAAGTCTAACACAAAAAACTTAACCAACATGAAAAAAATTACATTAGTAATTTTTACTGCATTTCTGACGCTTAATTGTAGTAAAGACGATTCTTTTAACGAAGAACAAACAAATCTTGCACTGCTTTCCTCTAAAAAAGATACTGTTTTAAAATCTGAAGTGAATTATGAAATAATTGATGATGACTCCAAATCAATTGGTGAATTATCTATTTATCATGATGAAACTACCATTTATCTCGTTTGTAAAACCAATGCAAACGTTACAATATCTGAAATAGACTTGTATTTTGGAACATTTTCTAACATTCGTAAAAGTATTTCGGATAACAAGACTATTCCAACCCACAATCACATCGCAAAATCAATCGCTCCCGAAAACATCATCAGTATAGAAAAAAGTGATTTAAAATTTGATAAAAATGGTTGTATTTATATTGCTACACATTTCAAATTTACAAACATGGGTTCAGAAGAAATAAAATCAGGCCACAGTGTATCCCAAATTCTTCCCGGAAGCGAAAAATTACCCTATTTTCTTTATTGCATCAACTAAAAAACATAGTTAAAATAAGTTTTAAGAAGGTCGCTAATTAAAGTGACCTTTTTTATTTTAAAATTATGCAAAAAGTAATTCATTGATTATCTTTGCCACCTTTAAAAGCTCATAGAAAATGCGTATCTCATACAATTGGCTCAAACAATTTATTAAATTAGATTCCTCGTCCGAAGAAACAGCTGCTTTGCTCACCGATTTAGGTTTAGAAGTTGAAGTGGTTGAAAAATACCAATCCATAAAAGGTGGTTTAGAAGGAATCGTGGTTGGCGAAGTAAAAACGTGCGTGCAACATCCTGATGCTGATCGTTTAAAAGTAACCACAGTTGATTTGGGTGATGGAAATCCGATACAAATTGTTTGTGGTGCTCCCAATGTTGCAGTGGGTCAAAAAGTGCCTGTTGCTACCATTGGAACCAATTTATTTGATAAAGACGGAAACGAATTTCAAATTAAAAAAGGAAAAATTCGCGGGCAAGAAAGTCATGGAATGATTTGTGCCGAAGACGAATTAGGTTTGGGTGAAAGTCACGACGGAATTATGATTTTAGATGATTCATTGCAAGCAGGAACGCTATTTTCCAAAGTGATGAATATTGAAGACGATGAAGTTTTCGAAATAGGTTTAACCCCAAACAGAGCCGATGCCATGTCGCATTGGGGTGTTGCGAGAGATTTACGTGCCGGTTTAGTTCAGAAAAATGTGCATCCTGAGTTAATTACGCCTTCGGTTACCAGTTTTCGAGTGGATAAAAGAACACTCAAAATTGATGTTGAAGTAAAAGATATCAAATTAGCTCCACGTTATTGCGGCGTTACGATTTCGGGAATCACGGTGAAACCGTCTCCGGATTGGTTGCAAAATCGTTTAAAGGCCATTGGTTTAACGCCAAAAAACAATATTGTGGATGCTACAAATTACGTATTGCACGAATTAGGACAACCACTACATGCATTTGATGCCAATAAAATTAACGGAAAAATTATCGTAAAAACGGTTGAAAGTGGAACAAAATTCAAAACGTTAGATGATGTTGAACGGATTTTACACGAAGAGGATTTGATGATTTGCGACGAAAAGGGACCACTTTGTATTGCAGGTGTTTTTGGTGGGAAAAATTCCGGCGTAACCGAAAACACATCCAATATATTTTTAGAAAGTGCCTATTTTAATCCGGTTTCAATCCGTAAAACGGCAAAAAGACATAGTTTAAGCACTGATGCTTCGTTTCGATTTGAACGTGGAATTGACCCAACCATTACCGAATATGCATTAAAAAGAGCCGCCATTTTAATCAAAGAAATTGCCGGAGGCGAAATTACTTCGGATATCATCGATATTTATCAAAAGAAAATTGAAGATTTTACGGTTTTGTTGAATTTCAATAAAGTAAACAAAATCATCGGTCAGGAAATTCCAAAAGAAATCATCAAGAAGATTTTGGTTTCTTTAGATATTAAAGTAAACAGCGTTTCCGATGCCGGTTTGGGCTTAACCATTCCTGCCTATCGTGTGGATGTGCAAAGAGAAATAGATGTAATAGAAGAAATTCTTCGTGTTTACGGCTACAACAATATTCAGTTTTCAAAAAAATTAAATGCAACGGTTGCCAATTCCGGAAGAACAGAAGATTATAAAGTTCAAAACATCATCGCTTCACAACTGAACTCGGTAGGTTTTCATGAAATGATGGCCAATTCTCTTACCACTCCTGATTATGTGAAATTATCCGAAAATCTGAAAGAAGAATTTAATGTGATGATGCTCAATCCGTTGAGCAATGATTTATCAGCGATGCGTCAATCACTATTGTTTTCCGGTTTAGAAGCTGTATCCTACAATATCAACCGTAGAAATTCAGATTTAAAATTATTTGAATTTGGTAAAAGCTACCACAAAATGCCATCCGGTTATGAAGAAAACAAGCACCTTTCGTTGTTTGTAACCGGTAATCGTCAAGCTGAAATTTGGACAACTCCACAAAAAACGAGTGATTTCTTTTTGTTTAAAGGATATGTTCAATCCGTTCTGACTCGACTTTCTTTTGGAAAAACGCAAACTGTTCCGGTTTCAAATGATGTCTTTAATGAAGGAATTGCTATCGCCATTGGAAATGACATTTTGGTTGAATTTGGTACAGTGAAGAAATCTATTCTAAAATATTTCGACATCAAACAGGAAGTTTTTTATGCCGATTTTAATTGGAATTTGATTTTGAAAATGATTTCAAACAAAATTAAATTTCAAGATATTCCGAAATATCCTGAGGTGAAAAGAGATTTGTCATTGCTGTTAGACCAAAATGTTACGTTCGACAAATTATATTCAATCGCTCGTCAAACAGAGAAAGTTTTACTGAAAGACATTAATCTTTTTGATGTGTATGAAGGAAAAAATCTTCCGGAAGGAAAGAAATCGTATGCATTGAGTTTTATTATTCAAGATACAACCAAAACACTGACGGATGATCAGATTGATAAAATAATGAACAAGCTTCAGCAAAATTTTGAAAAAGAATTAGGAGCAGTTTTGAGATAAATAAACAATCCAAAACTAAATTATTAGAAGTTATTGATTACTACTCACTTGAAAATAATATAATTTTTTTAAGTGAGTATTTTTTTTATATTTACGATATAAATCTTTGACCAATGAAAAAAATTTTATGTTTAATATTACTTTGTAATTTATCATTATTTTCTCAAAATATTGACAATACTTTTAACCTAAATAATAATGGCCCTTTTAATGAAAATATTGGAGGAAGTGGTATTATTTTAGATGACGGTAATATTCTTACATACAACGGATTACCAAATTTGTATAATTCTAATGGAAGTATAATTAATGACCCTGATAACTATATTTTGCCAATACCATTCTCTTCACTTGTGAAAGGTAGTAACGGTAAACTTGTTGCTTTTAATCGATGGAATAGTACAGATTTTGATTTGAAAGTATACAATAGTAATGGTTTAGAAGACACTAATTTTATTACTCCTATCTTCCAATCCACTTTTCCTCCTGTTATTCATTGTGCTAAAATTGATTCAGATGGAAAAGTTATTGTAAGCGGTTCGTTTAATTATGTCAACGGTATTAGCAGAAAGAATATGGTTAGATTAAATCCTGATGGTTCTGTAGACACAAGTTTTATTAATCTAGATGAATATTTTAACTTTACTGGTAGCATATATTCTTTTGCTATTCAATCTGATGGTAAATATGTTATTGGAGGTCAATTCCTTTCAGGTTTTTCGGGAAATTTTCACAATATTGAATTAGCTCGATTAAATTATGATGGAACTGTTGATAATAGTTTTTATGATTTCACAAATCAATTTTATGGTTTAAGCGATCCAGGTCATATAAGTAAGATTATAGTTCAGACCAATGGTAAAATTCTTTTATTAGGGCCAAATTTTATAAATGGTTCTACAATTTTATCAAGAGGTATTACAAGATTAAATTCCAATGGCTCAAGGGACACAACATTTAATAGTTTAGATATTAGTTATGCTAATGATGCTGTAATATTGGATAATGGAAAAATGATTGTCGCACATAATGGTAATTTTTTAAAAAAAATAAACTCCAATGGCACTATCGATAATTCGTTTAACTATCAAAATACAGAATTGAATTATCTTCATGAAATCTTACA
Organism: Flavobacterium lacus; assembly: GCF_003268815.1. Classification (GTDB taxonomy): domain Bacteria; phylum Bacteroidota; class Bacteroidia; order Flavobacteriales; family Flavobacteriaceae; genus Flavobacterium; species Flavobacterium lacus. The sequence continues at coordinate 18,346 of NZ_QLSV01000013.1, forward strand.
ACTTTGTCCAGATGGTAAAATTTTAGTTAATTCCTCATACAAATCTTCAGAAGGAATTACAAGAGAAAAAATTCATAAAATAAATAGTTCCGGTGATTTAGATTTTTCTTTTAATCCTCAGCAATCTACAAACAAAACAATACAAAATATGGCAGTTTTAAATGATGGAAGCATACTAGTTCAGAGTCCTGATTTAACATCATACAATGATACTCCATGTAAAAGCATAATAAAATTAAATACAGAAGGAGCAATTGATAATAGCTTTAATTTAGACCCACAAATTCAAGAAATAACAAGTGGAGTGTTTCACTTTAAAGAATTCAGTAATAATAAAATTTTAATTGCTGCAGGTTCTGGTAGTGCAAATGGTAGAATTTACATTAATTCAATTGAACATAAATTTATTCGATTGAATGAAGATGGAACTATAGACAACACATTTAATCCAACAATATCCTCTGACTTAAGATTTGTTGAAATTACAAACGATGACAAAATATTATATAGAAACTACAATGATAATAAAATATATCGTTTAAATTATGATGGTAGCTTTGATGATACATTTACTCCTTATAACTTTTTTTCAAGTAATTCGTTTAAAAGATTTAATGATGGTTCATTATATTCTAATGGATCACTAACAAGTTCAGGTACCCGAAAAATATATAAGTTGAATCCCGATGGCACCATAAATAATTCATTTAACGCTTATGTTATGCCAGGGTATGGGTATAGTGTAAAACATTATCAAAAGCAAGGTGATAAACTCATAGTTAATTATGATGATAATTTTATAAAAAGATTAAATTCTGATGGGTCACTTGATACCTCCTTTAATGATTTTACATCAGGTTGTAGTAAAATAATAATTAATTCTGAAAATAAAATTATTATTGCTTATTCTAATCAATTGAAAAAATATAGCATCGATGGTGTTTTAGAGGGAGTAGTTAATTTTGAACATCAAATTTTTAAAATTTACCAACAATTTTGTGATAAAATTCTCGTTCAATTAATCTATAATTATAATGAAAGTAATTATACTCAGAATTTCGACAATTTAAAAAGGTATGATATTTCACAAAATGCTTCATTTGTTAATACTCCAATTGGTCCTCCAATTCAGAACTTTTCAAATGGTGATACGTTAGAAAATTTAAATGTTATTGGAGAAAATATATCATGGTTTAGTGACCAATTAGATTGTGTTTTAAATTTAAATGTTAGTAATTCAACTTTAAATAGCGATACACCTTTACCTATCAATACTGTTTTAGTTAATAATACAACATATTATGCAACACAAACTATAAATGGTATAGAAAGTACGTATAGATTACCTATAAAAGCGATTTCTTCTTTAAATATTGTAGAACCTACTATTTCCAACATTAAAATTATAAATCCTGTAAAAGACTTTTTAAAAATATCAGGAGATAATTTAAATATTAAAAAAGTTGAGATTTATAGTCTAATTGGTAACAATATAAAAACATATGATTTCAATGAAGTGAATGAAGTTGAAATTGACTTAAAAGATTTAATTTCAAATCTATATCTAGTAAAAATATACAGTAATGAAAGTGTTAAGATTGTGAAAATTATTAAAGAATAAAAATTAATAAAATCAATATGAAATTAAAACCTTTTATTTTTCAATCAAATTGATAAAATAATGAACAAGCTTCAGCAAAATTTTGAAAAAGAATTAGGAGCAGTTTTGAGATAATAAAAAAAGACCACAACTTTAAAAATTGTGGTCTTTTCCTTTTAAAACAAAATCAAATCAACAAACTTTTATGACTTTGGTGTAACAACTGCATCAACTACGTGAATCACGCCATTGGATTGATTTACATCGGCGATTGTCACTTTCGATTTTCCTCCATTTTCATCCATTAAAATAACATCTTTTCCACTCATTGAAGCGTATAATTTCCCACCACTTACGGTTTTAAATTCTGCTTTTCCATTTCCTGATTTAATGGCTGCAACAATATCGGCGGCACTAAATTTTCCCGTTAAAACGTGGTAGGTTAAAACTGCTTGTAACGTTTTAAGGTTTTCCGGTTTTAAAAGTGTTTCAACTGTTCCTTTTGGCAATCTATCAAAAGCCGCATTGGTTGGTGCAAAAACGGTGAATGGTCCTTTTCCCTGCAGCGTTTCAACCAAACCGGCGGCTTTAACGGCTGCAACCAACGTGGTATGATCTTTAGAATTTACTGCATTTTCTACAATATTCTTACTCGGATACATTGGAGCTCCACCCACTTGAACGGTTTTTTCTTTGGTTTGAGCAAAAGTTGATGTTCCCATCATCATTGTTAAGGCAACTACTAAGGTTGCTAATCTTTTTTGTGTTTTCATGATCGTTTTTTTTACGTTATAAAAGGATTTACGGAACTAATCATTTTATGGTTTTATGACTATCATGTTTTAACAATAGTTTAGTATCTGTTTTTTACAAAAAAAAATTATAAAAATTTCATTATTATTGGATAAATAATTAATTTAGAATGTATTGTAATTATTTTTATCAACTCATAAAAACAACTTAAAATGCTACTGAAAAAGAAGAATCTTTTAAATGAATTACGATTGGAGAGAAATAAATTCAAAACGGAAGAAGCTATTTTAAATGAAATTTTTTCAATTTTAAATGAAAATGAAATCAAAAGGACTGAAATTCTTTCAACCTTAACTGAAAAAAGTTCAACAAAATACAATAATTTTCATTTTGATTGTTTAGAATCGGATAGAATATTTCATTTAGAACAAATTAAATCAATATGCGTTGATTATCGATTACGATTTTTAGATAGTCACTTATTTAAAGGAAAAATTCCGGAAGAGGCTATCACGAAAATTCATCATTTGGAAAAAGAGCATCAAACAAAACTTGAAGGCTTCAGAATTGTAGCTCCTTCAAAATTGTTTAAATTAGAAAATTATGATGATCCGTTACTATTTGCTCCAATTGGAAATGGCTATTATTATTTAATTCACAAATGGGGAGATGATTTGCATCCATTACGTAAACTGGCTATGAAACCATTTAAAACAATGGGCAATTTTATAATTTTATTAGTATTTATCAGTTTATTTTTAACCGCTTTATTACCGCAAAACTTATTTGGGAAATCTCCTCAAAATATAATGGGTTTAGTTACTTTTTTATTTATGCTTAAATCTATTATGGGAATTGCAATTTATTATTGCTTATGGCAAGGCAAGAATTTTAATGAAGACATTTGGTTGAGTAAATATTATAATTAGTGATTACTATTTCAAAAATGTTAGCACAAAAAAATCCCTCAACTTGCGAAGAGGGATTTTTGAATTTATAAAGTTAAGAAATATTATTTCTCTCCTTTTTCCATTTTAGCTTTCAGGTCGGCTAAAATTTGATTGTTTTCACCTAAGGTTTGAGCAGGAGCATTTGAGTTATTGTTAGAAGCAACAGATTCTGAAGCTGCTTTAACATTTTTCTCTTCTTCTTCTCTAAAGATAGCTGTATGTGAAGCAACAACTCTCTTGAATTCTTTGTTAAATTCAATTACTTTGAAGTCAGCAACATCACCTTTTTTCAATTTTTTACCATCTTCTTTTTCTAAATGACGTGTTGGTACAAAAGCAACAACATCATCACCAAAATCAACTGTTGCACCTTTGTCAACAATTTCAGCGATAGTTCCGTTATGAACAGTTCCTACAGCAAAAGCATCTTCGTGCTTGTCCCAAGGGTTTGCAGTAGTTTGTTTGTGACCTAATGATAATTTACGTCCGTCAACATCTAATTCTAAAACAACAACATCTAACGTTTCACCCACATTGATGAATTCTGATGGATGTTTGATTTTTTTAGTCCAAGATAAATCAGAGATGTAAATTAAACCATCGATACCTTCTTCTAATTCTACGAAAATACCAAAGTTTGTAAAGTTTCTAACGATACCGTTATGTTTAGAACCAACAGGATATTTAGAAGTGATATCAGTCCAAGGATCTTGCGACATTTGTTTGATACCTAACGACATTTTTCTTTCGTCTCTGTCTAATGTTAATACAACAGCTTCTACTTCATCACCAATTTTCATAAAATCTTGAGCCGAACGTAAATGCGTTGACCAAGACATTTCAGAAACGTGGATTAAACCTTCAACACCTTCAGCAACTTCAATGAAAGCACCGTAATCAGCGATAACTACTACTTTACCTTTCACTTTGTCACCCACTTTCAAGTCTGCATTCAATGCATCCCAAGGGTGAGCGTTTAATTGTTTTAAACCTAATTGGATTCTTGTTTTCTCATCATCAAAATCAAGAATTACAACGTTTAATTTTTGGTCTAATTCAAGCACTTCGCTTGGGTGATTGATTCTTGACCAAGAAAGGTCAGTAATGTGGATTAATCCATCAACACCACCTAAATCAATAAACACACCATAAGAAGTAATGTTTTTAACAACACCTTCTAATACTTGTCCTTTTTCTAATTGACCAATGATTTCTTTTTTCTGAACTTCGATATCCGCTTCGATAAGAGCTTTGTGAGAAACTACCACGTTTTTGAATTCGTGATTAATTTTTACCACTTTAAACTCCATCATTTTGTTTACATATTGATCGTAGTCACGGATTGGTTTCACATCAATTTGTGATCCCGGTAAGAATGCTTCAATTCCGAAAACATCAACAATCATACCTCCTTTAGTTCTACATTTCACAAAACCGTTTACGATTTCGCCTGACTCATTAGCCGCAATAACTCTGTCCCAAGCTTTGATAGTTCTAGCTTTTCTGTGTGATAAAACCAATTGACCGGTTCTGTCTTCACGAACATCGATTAAAACTTCTACTTTGTCACCCACTTTTAATCCTGGGTTGTAACGGAATTCGTTTAATGAAATAACACCTTCCGATTTTGCATTGATATCAACGATAGCATCACGATCGGTAACACGAACAACAGTTCCCATTACTACTTCGTCACTGTCAGTTGAGATGAAGGTTTTAGCAACTAACTCTTCAAATTCTCTTAAGTTTTTCTCATCTACAGCATCAATTCCTTCTTGGAAGTTATGCCAGTTAAAGTTTGCTAAAAACGCTTCTTGTTCTTTTAAAATTTCAGACATTCTGAATAAAAATTTGTATTCTGTGTTCTCTTGAGTTTCTTAATGCGATAGAAAACAGCAGAAGTTGTTTACATAAATAGTTTATACCCAATGGAAACTCTTCTCCGCCAAAAGGTGTGCAAAATTACGAACCTTTTTTGAATATACAAAACTATTTTTGAGGGAATTAGAGGGGAATTTCATCGATTGAAAGATAAATAGTAAGTTTTCATATTTTTTTTCATTAAATAACTCATTTTCAACAACTAAATTCATTTAAAAAAGTTAAAGGTTTCCTTATCACTGGGATGTTTTAATGCTAACAACTATCTTGTAAAAAAAGTAAAACCTCAAAATATACAACATAATGATGATGCATTTTAAACAGCTAATTTTCTTCTTTATATTCACAGTGGCGATTTCTTGCCAAGAATCAAAAGAAAAAGCAACTACTGAACGCCCAAAACCAACCCGAAAATATGATAAACCACAAGACTTCACTTATACGATTTGGTCATTGAAAAATGATTCGGTTCGAAAAATTTTCAAATCTAAATTTTCAAGTAGTGAAATAACGACAATTGTTTCGTTGAACCGAATAGATAAAAACACACTACAAAAAGCGGATAGTTTGATTATTCCTAACAAATTTGATGCTGATTTTTTAGCTTATTCTGCTTTTCCTTTCACAATTAAAAATTTAAATGATGTACCCAAAATTGCTATTTTCTCCTATCCTATTCAAGCTTATGGATTGTATGAATACGGCGAATTGGTCAAATGGGGACCATCAAGTTTAGGTTCAGAAGCACATAAAACACCAACCGGATTATTTTTCACCAACTGGAAAGGCGAAGAAGTGCAAAGCACCGTGGATGATGAGTGGATTTTACGTTGGAATTTCAATATCGAAAATGAAGAAGGCGTAGGTTGGCATCAATATGAATTGCCTGGTTACCCGGCTTCGCATTCTTGTTTGCGATTGTTAGAAAACGATGCCAAATGGATGTATGATTGGGCGGACGAGTGGATTTTGAAAGATGCCAATACCGTTGAAGCAAAAGGAATTCCTGTATTAGTTTTTGGTGACTATGATTTTGATGGGAAATCGCCCTGGTTAAAATTAGTTGATGAACCAAAGGCAAATGACATTTCTGAAAAGGAATTTGAAAGTTTGGTTTCCAACCACCTTTCTGATATTATGAAAGAACAAGAAAACAGAGAAAAAGTGCTAACTAAAAAACAAGTGGAATAAACTTAAAGCAAGGTTTTTTTGAGACCTTCGCCGATGTTTCGCCATAGAAAATTGTAGAACGATTTTTCAGGAATTCTTTCCACTTCTACTTCCACTTCTTTGACTTTTTCATCGGAATCTTTTTTGACAAACAAATTACCAATAGCTGAAAGAAATTTATTTTTCTCTTTTCGGCTATTTTTTTTGTAAACTGTCACATTCAAATCTTCATATTTAATAGCAAAATTACCTTTTGATTTTATATCATTTCCAGCGAAATTAAAATAGACTTCATCCAACATTCCTTCCACATCCACATTCATATACGGTTTTGTAAAAGGTTTAAGTTGTTCTGCCGGAAAGTTCAAAATTGTTCCTTTAAACGTAAATCCGTCTGATTTATCGAGTACGTTGAATTGCCAATCGACTTTCAACGGTGAAACATTCATAAAACGACAATCCACTTTAATTTTTACATCCGATAATTTTTGCTCTTTATAACCGCTGTTGATATTGGTTACAGCCATATTAAATTGATGAAATGATAGTAATCCCGCTCCTTTTTCAAAGGTTTTTTCTTCTTCGTATTCTAAAATGGATTCTCTAATTTGCAACGAATCAACTTGCAATTTAAATGGAATCTCTCGCAATAATTTGCTATACAAAGGCTTTTTGGAAAGATTATCCGTTGGAATTTTTGATCGATAAATAGTAGCATAAACTGAATCTAAAACGATATTTTTTGAATGAAAATAAAAGTCGTTTTCTTCAAAACCCCAATCCATTTCAGAAAATGAAATCACTTGAACATTGACAGAATAAAGATCTTTTTCAACCGGAATTTTTCTAACGAACTCAGCTCGGCTATATACCGGAATCAGTTTAAAATTATCAATTTTTAATTCTGATTTTGTACTTTTTATAGTTGATGCTTTAAAGTGATAAAATTCGTTGGCTCTGAAATAAATACTATCACACGAAAAATCAAAATCGTTATACTTGAAGGGAATTTTCTCTTCTAAAGTCTCATCGTTTAAAACAACATCATCCAATTCTAACGAAAGATTAGTAACAACCAAAGAAGGTAAATTTGTTTCAGTTGATATGATATTCAGATTAGCATTTTCCAATTCAATATCTGAAACTGAAATGGTGTTTTTAAACGGTTTTACGACACTTTCATTAATGCTATTCGGATTATTTACTGCTTTGTCATCCTTTTTATAGAGAATGATTTCCGGCTTATTAATTGTGATTTTTGACGCTTTAATTTTTTTACTGAAAAGAATACTCCAAATGCTAATTCCTTTGATGTCAACATCTGAAATTGCGGCAAATAATCCGGTTTTATCCGATGTTTCATTCATCGCTTTTTTAGGAACAATCGTAATGTCATTGATTAAAATCGTTCCACTCAGCAAGGTAATATCGATCGTTTTATAAACAATGTGATAAGGCGAATCGTTATTTTCGTTGATGATTTTAGGCAGTTCTTTTTTAATCCAAAAGCTCAATCCGATATTCAAAACGAAAATCAGAGCAATTAAAACGAAAACGAAAATGACTGTTTTTTTCCACCAAACCATAAAAAATGTTTACTTCTTAAATTTAGTGACTAATTCGGGAATTAAAGCCAAATAAAGTATAAAAAACTTGTTATAATTAATGTAAAGGCAGAAAAACTGCGGTAATTTAAGCCACGAATTTCACTAATTTACACAAATTAATTCGTGCTAATTAGTGAAATTCGTGGCTTTTTTTCTAATGATTATTTAAAAATCTGTTGTAATTAGTGAGACTCGTCGACCACAGGAAATTTAAATCTTATAAATAAAACTCTCATTCACACCAATTTTCAACTTAAACTTCCCTACTCCATTTTCAATGATTAATTCGGTTGAACTTTTTCCGTATAATTGATCTTTTAATTTATATTTTCCATCTTTCAGATTCATTTTTTTCACTACATCTGCCGGAATCATCACATCACATTCAACGGGTGTGTTTTGATTGAAATTAGTCACAATCACCAATTTCTCGTCATCACTCCAACGCACATACGAATACAATCCGAAATCATAATTGGAACCCGCATTTAAATTAGCATCCTGAATTTGCACGAATTCACCCATCAAAGCACTGCTTTTTAAAGTAAAATTCAACAAACGTTTATAGAAATCACGTAATTCTTTTTCATCCGGTTTCAATTGTCCGCCGTCAAATTTTCCATCATTCATCCAACGTTGATGATGCGGAACTCCAACATAATCAAAAATAGAGGTTCGTGAATTTTTTCCGAAACCGGCATCAAAAGCACCCGGTTCACCTACTTCCTGACCAAAATAAATCATTGTGGGCGATGAACTGATTGTTGCCGAAACAACCATCAGGGGTTTTCCTTTTTTAGCATCTCCGGCAAACTGCGGACTCGCCAAACGTTGTTCGTCGTGGTTATCTAAAAAGTGTAACATATGGTGTTCAATATCTTTCAAATCTTCACGAATACCTGAGATATTTTTCGGCAAACCGCGACCTTGCACGATGTTTTTCAATGTGTCATACACTTGTACTTTATCATACAAATAATCCATTTTTCCTAAGTGAATATAATTTCTGTATTCCCCCGGATTATAAACTTCTGCCAACAAAAACGCATTCGGATTTTTCATTTTGATGGATGAATTCATATAACTCCAAAATTCCACCGGAACCATTTCTGCCATATCATAGCGGAAACCATCCACACCTTTATCAATCCAATACTGAGTGATGTCTTTAAATTTTTTCCAAGAATCCGGCACGTCTTTTCCTTTCCAAAAATCGGCGTGAGCTTTGTAATCTTTTTTGTCGAAACCCTCTGGTAAAGTCGGGAAATCTTTACTTCCATCCGGCTTTACCCCATAATTAATTTTGACCGTTTCATACCAATCATTAATATCCGGTTTGGCTAAACGAGAACCATTTCCTGTCCATTTTGCCGGAACTTCTTCAAATTTTCCATCAGCCAGCGGATGTTTTTCACCACCAAGTGGTTTATAATTGGCATCGGTTGGCACTTCAAATTTAGAATTTGGAATATAATAGAAATTATTATTTCGTTTGTATTCAAGGGTTTTATCATCATCAGCTCCAAAATCTTTCACCCCTTTCGGATTGGTTTTTCCCTCATATTTTCTGGCAATGTGATTGGGCACAATATCAATTACGACTTTCAAACCGTTTTTATGTGTTCGTTCAATCAACGCTTCAAATTCTTCTAATCGTTTTGCCGGATCAACTGCTAAATCAGGATTTACATTATAATAATCTTTCACGGCATACGGCGAGCCGGCACGACCTTTCACGACATCAGGATCATCATTGGAAATGTCATATTTTGTGTAATCATTAATTAAAGCGTGATGCGGAACACCGGTGTACCAAATGTGTGTCACGCCTAAATCTTTAATCTCCTGAAGAGCTTTGTCGGTAAAATCATTAAACTTTCCAACGCCATTTTCTTCAATTGTTCCCCAAGGTTTATTAGTAGTATTTGAGTTTCCAAATAATCGTGTAAAAACTTGATATACAACAATTTTATGTTCTGAATTGGATTCAGTTACCGTTTCTGTTTGGGCCTTCATATTTTTTTGTTCGCAGGATAAAGTTGAAAATAAGACGATGGTGCTTAGAGCAACTGCTGATTTTTTGAGCATAAAATTTACTTTTTAAAGGTCTAAATATACAAAGAAATTTTAAATGGTAATGGGTAATGGGTTATGGGTTATGGGTTATGGGTTATGGGTTATGGGTTATGGGGAAAAGGGGAAAAAAAATAGTATCCAAAAACCTTTTACCAATTACCCTTTACCGTTTCTTCAAAATTTCCACAACATCATTCAATTCAAAACCTTTTGCTTTCAATAAAATTAAATAATGAAACAGCAAATCGGCACTTTCATTCAAAAATAAATCATCGTTGGAATCTTTGGCTTCAATAACCATTTCGATGGCCTCCTCGCCTACTTTCTGAGCTATTTTATTTATTCCTTTTGCAAATAACGAAGCAACATAACTTGTTTCAGATTCGCCATTTTCTTTACGAAGTTGAATCGTATTTTCTAACTCTGATAAAAACCCAAACTTTGTTTTATTGGGCTGTTGCCAACAAGTATCGGCTCCCGTATGACAAACCGGTCCGGTTGGGCTAACTTGTACTAAAAGCGTGTCATTATCGCAATCAGCTTCCATTGAAACGAGATTGAGAAAGTTTCCGCTTTCTTCGCCTTTTGTCCATAATCGATTTTTTGTGCGACTGAAGAACGTTACTTTTTGTGAAGAAACGGTTTGTTGATAGGCTTCTTCGTTCATATAACCCAACATTAAAACGGTTTTAGTTGTTGCATCTTGAATGATGGCAGGGATTAATCCGTCGCTATTTTTTGTAAAATCTAGTTTCATAAATATCAAATTCTAACTGGAATTCCAGCTGTTTTTAAATAATTTTTTAATTCCGGAATTGAAATTTCATTGTAATGAAAAACACTGGCTGCTAAAGCTGCATCAGCACTACCAATTGAGAAAGCTTCTTCAAAATGGTTCATTGTTCCTGCTCCACCGGAAGCGATAATGGGAACATTTACTGTTTTTGATAGTTGAGCCAACGCTTCATTTGCAAAACCATTTTTTGTTCCATCATTGTTCATGGAAGTGAATAAAATTTCGCCGGCTCCAAGTTGTTCCACTTCTTTTGCCCAATCAAATAAATCCAATTCGGTAGCCACTTTTCCGCCAACTAAATGGACTTTCCAATTTTCATGGATGAATTTGGCATCGATGGCCACCACCACGCATTGACTTCCGAAGTTTTTAGCAATTTCTGAAATCAGTTTCGGATTTTTAACTGCGGATGAATTAATTGAAATTTTATCTGCTCCGTTTTTTAAAAGCAATTCAACATCTTCCACCGATGAAATTCCGCCACCAACTGTAAATGGGATGTTTATCGTTTGAGCCACTTTTTGAACCAATTGAACTAATGTTTTTCTGCGTTCTTCTGTGGCAGAAATATCTAAAAAGACCAATTCATCGGCACCTTCTAAACTGTATTTCAAAGCTAATTCGACCGGATCGCCGGCATCTTTTAACTCTAAAAAATTAATTCCTTTTACGGTTCGTCCGTTTTTGATGTCGAGGCAGGGGATTATTCTTTTTGTTAACATGTTTATTTCTCGCAAAGACGCTACGCTTTTTGTTTAGTTATAAAATTTTCTAGTTCTTTTAATGAGATTCGGTTTTCATAAATGGCTTTGCCGATAATTACGCCGTAACAACCTAATTCGGCTAATTTTGGCAACTCATCAACTGTTGAAATTCCGCCGGAAGCGATTAATTTTATGTTTATAATTTCTTTTAAAATCGTTTTATAAATTTCAAAACTAGGTCCTTCCAACATTCCATCTTTAGCAATATCAGTGCAGATAACGGACTGAATTCCTTTGGTTTGATAGTTTTGAATAAACGGAATTAATTCCTCGCTACTTTCTTCCTGCCAACCGGAAACAGCAATTTTTCCATTGGAAACATCGGCTCCGAGAATGATTTTTTCATTCCCAAAACGCTGAATCCATTCTTCAAATAACAAAGGATTTTTTACCGCAATACTTCCACCTGTAATTTGGTTAGCACCGCATTCAAAAGCAATTTCAACATCTTTATTGGTTTTTAATCCACCTCCAAAATCAATTTTTAAATTAGTATTTGACGCAATTTTTTCTAAAATTTTATAATTGATGATTTGTCCGGATTTTGCACCATCCAAATCCACCAAGTGCAAATAGTGAATGCCTTGAGCTTCAAATTGTTTGGCTACTTCTAACGGATTTTCGTTGTATATTTTTTGTGTGGCGTAATCGCCTTTGGTTAATCGGACGCATTTTCCGTTTATAATGTCGATAGCAGGGATAATTTTCATTTTTGAATATTTTTTTGAACGCAGATTGATATAATTTGAGGAATTTTAAAAATTTTTATCATTCCTTAAATCTGTGTTCCTATTATATTATAGATTTAAAAAGTTTTTGAGTATTTGTTCACCAACCATTCCACTTTTTTCTGGGTGAAATTGAACGCCGTAGAAATTATTGAGTTGCAAGGCTGAACTAAATTCTTTTTCGTAAATTGTATTCGCAATCGTATTTTTAGATAAAGGAGCATAATAACTATGTACTAAATACAAGTATTCCTTTTCATTTATTCCTTGAAATAAAGGAGATTGCAAATTATAGATAGTATTCCAACCCATATGTGGCACTTTAACTCGGTTGGAAAATTGAACAATATTCGTATCAAAAATTCCTAAACCTTTGGTGTCGCCTTCTTCTGTGTGATTACACATTAATTGCATTCCTAAACAAATACCTAAAACCGGTTGGGTTAACGTGGGAATTAATTCATCTAAACCAGAGCTTTTAAGTTTTTTCATCGCGGAACTTGCTTCACCAACACCGGGAAAAATAACTTTCTCGGCAGAACGAATTTCGCTTGGATTGTTTGTCAAAATTCCTTCAAATCCCAATCGATTTAAGGCAAATTGAATACTTTTTATATTTCCTGCACCGTAGTCTATTATGGCTATTTTCATTTTTATACGAAAATTTAAGATTTAAAAATTTGAATCATTAAGTTTTTAAGTTTCATTAAGGATTTTCATTAAGATTAAATCATTCATTTGCTTAATTAATCTTAATGAAATCAACCTTACTATCTTAATGTCAAAAAAATTATAACATTCCTTTTGTACTTGGCAAAATCATTTTCTCCGAATCTCTTTTTACGGCGGCTTTAATTGCTTTTGCGAAAGCTTTAAAAATCGCTTCAATTTTATGGTGTTCGTTAAAACCTTCTGCTTTGATGTTTAGGTTGGCTTTAGCACCATCGGCAAACGATTTGAAAAAGTGAAAGAACATTTCGGTTGGCATGTCGCCAATTTTTTCTCGTTTAAAAGGAGCTTGCCACATCAACCAAGAGCGACCACCAAAATCAATGGCAACTTGAGCCAAACAATCATCCATGGGGAGACAAAATCCGTATCGTTCGATGCCTAATTTATCTCCTAAGGCTTTCGCAAAAACTTCGCCTAACGCAATGGCCGTGTCTTCAATGGTGTGGTGTTCATCCACTTGCAAATCGCCTTTGACTTGAATATCCAAATCCATTTGACCGTGTCTGGAAAGTTGATCGAGCATGTGGTCAAAAAAAGCCAATCCGGTTCGAATGTTACTATTTCCGGTTCCATCTAAATTTAAAGTGATGGCGATTTCGGTTTCATTCGTTTTTCGATAGACCGAAGCCGTTCGGTTTTCCAGTTTCAAATACTCATAAATTAGTTTCCAATCATTGGTTTCGAGTGCGATAATTGATTTCAATTCTTCCCGTTTGACGGAAATCTCATTCGTACCCAAATTGGTATTATCATTGATAAAAATCGCCTTTGAACCAAGGTTTTTAGCCAATTCAACATCCGTTAAACGATCACCAATTACGAATGAATTTTCTAAATCATAGTCAGCCGAAAAATACTTTTGCAACAAACCAACACCTGGTTTACGAGTTGGAGCATTTTCGTGTGGAAACGTTTTATCAATCAGAACTTCATCGAAAACAACCCCTTCATTTTCAAATGTTTTGACAATAAAATTATGAACCGGCCAAAATGTTTCCTCAGGAAAAGAAGCAGTTCCCAAACCATCTTGATTGGTTATCATCACTAATTTAAAATCTAATTCTAAGGCAATTTTGCTTAAATACGTCAGTGATTTTGGATAGAAAGTCACTTTTTCAAACGCATCAATTTGTTCATCAGCAGGTTCTTTGATGATGGTTCCGTCACGATCAATAAATAGGATTTTTTGTGCCATTTTAAAGCGATTTTAAGATTGTAATTAATTGATTGTTTTCTTCTTTTGTGCCAATCGTAATGCGAAGACAGTTTTCGCACAAAGGCTGATTACTTCGGTTTCTGATTACTATTCCAGCTTGAATTAATTGATTGTATCGCAAGGTTGCATCATCTACTTTTACCAAAATGAAATTCGCATCGGATGGAAAAATACGTTCAATAAATGTAATTGATTTTAATGAATTGATAACATTTTCCCGTTCCGAAATGAGCTTTTTCAATTGAGCAGCTAATGTGTTTTGATTTAATTTTTTCAGTGCAATTTCCTGTGAAGCCGTATTCAAATTGTACGGCGGTTTAATTTTATTTAAAATAGAAATAATTTCTTCCGAAGCATATACAATTCCGATTCGAAGTCCGGCCAAACCATAGGCTTTTGACAATGTTTGAATGATGACTAAATTGGGAAAATCATTCAATTCTGACAACCAACTTTCTTTGGACGAAAAATCGATGTACGCTTCATCCAAAACTACCAAACCATTGAAATTCTTAAGCAAATACAAAATACTTTCATCTGAAAATGAATTGCCGGTTGGGTTATTTGGCGAACATAAAAAGATGATTTTGGTATTTTCTGAAACAGCCTTCAAAATTTCACCTACATTGGGCTCAAAAGCATCGGTTAACAGAATTTCTTTGTTTTCAATGGCATTCAAATCAGCTAAAACGCCATACATTCCATAGGTTGGTGGCAACGTGATGACGTTGTCTTGATTGGGTTCGCAAAAAGCACGAAAGAGCAAATCAAGCACTTCGTCACTTCCATTTCCTACTAAAATTTGGTTTAAAGAAACCTTTTTCTGTTTAGCTAAAAGTGTTTTCAATTGTTTTTGTTGCGGATCGGGATAGCGATTGTACCCATTGGAAAACGGATTTTCATTCGCATCCAAAAAAACCACCTTGGTTTCAAATTCCTTGAATTCATCGCGAGCAGACGAATAAGGTTTCATTTTTAGAATACTTTTTCGAACTATATTTTCAATCGAAAAAGTGCTGATTGGGGTTATATTTTTATTCATTTTCTAAACTTTTTAATCGTAAACTAACGGCCTTTTTGTGCGCTTGCAATCCTTCGGCCTCTGCCATAATTTCAATTGATTTTCCAATATTTTGAATTCCTTTTTCAGTTATCTTTTGAAAAGTCATCGCTTTCAAGAAACTATCGAGATTTACACCGGAATAATTCTTTGAAAACCCGTTTGTTGGCAAGGTGTGATTGGTTCCAGAAGCGTAATCACCAGCACTTTCGGGAGTAAAATTTCCAATGAAAACAGAACCGGCATTTTGAATTCCGCTAACAAAATACTCTTCGTTGTTGGAACAAATAATAAAATGTTCGGGAGCATATTCGTTGATAAAATCCAATGCATCACTTTCCTTTTCAATAAAAATTAATTTGGAATTATCGATTGCTTTTTGAGCGATTTCTTTTCGAGGTAAAGCTTGAATTTGGTCGACAATTTCTTTTTCAACCTCGTCAATTATTTTTTGAGAATTGGAAACCAAGATCACTTGACTGTCGGTTCCGTGTTCGGCCTGGCTTAACAAATCAGAGGCTACAAAAGCGGGAATTGCTGAATCATCGGCGTACACTAACAACTCGCTTGGTCCGGCCGGCATATCGATGGCTGTTCCGAATTGGGTTGCCACTTGTTTCGCAACGGTTACAAATTGATTTCCGGGTCCGAAAATTTTATAGACTTTCGGAATCGATCTTGTACCAAACGTTAATGCGGCAATGGCTTGGATTCCGCCTACTTTGTAAATTTTTGTCACACCACATAAATTGGCAGCATACAAAATAGTAGGATTTATTTTTCCGTTTTTATCCGGTGGTGAACATAAAATTATTTCTTCGCAACCTGCAATTTGAGCCGGAATGGCCAACATCAAAACGGTTGAAAATAAAGGAGCTGTTCCGCTTGGAATGTATAAGCCTACTTTTTGAATGGGACGTTTTTCTTGCCAACAAAAAACACCTTTGGTGGTTTCTACTTCAATTTTAGAGGATTTTTGAGCTTCGTGAAACTTGTAAATATTTGATTTAGCGACAGCGATGGCTTCTTTTAATTCGGTTGCGACTTGCTTTTCGGCTTCTTTGATTTCATTTTCAGAAACTAAAAAATTATCTAATTTAATTCCGTCAAACAGCGAAGTATATTTGGCAACTGCTGTATCTCCTTTGGTTTGGATTTCTTTGAAAATGGCTTTTACTGTTTCTTCGATTTCGGCGAATGATTGGGTGGGGCGTTGGGTTAACGTTGACCATTGGGATTGGGGTGGATTTTTATATTTTTTCATTTTTTAGTTTTTTTTTGACATTAAGGTAATAAGGGGAATTTCATTAAGGTTCATTAAGCATGACTAATTACTATTCACTAATCACTTTCTCACAAAACCATCTTCTCAATCGGACAAACCAAAATTCCTTCTGCTCCGGCGGATTTGAGTTGATCGATGACTTCCCAAAAAGTGTCTTCTTCGATGACAGAGTGAAGGCTGCTCCAACCCGATTCTGCTAAAGGCATTATAGTTGGACTTTTCAAAACCGGAAGAATTTGGCTGACTTCTTGAATTTTATCATTCGGCACATTCATCAAAATGTATTTGGATTTTCTGGCTTTGAGTACAGACTGAATTCGGAATCGGAGTTTGCTTAAAATTTCTTGGTTTTCAGTTGAAATGTTTGGTGAAACGGCTAGAACAGCTTCACTTTTCAAAATGACTTCTACTTCTTTCAGGTTATTTTTGAATAAAGTGCTTCCGCTGGAAACGATATCGACAATTGCATCTGACAAGCCAATGTTCGGAGCAATTTCAACTGAACCGGAAATTTGGTGAATATCGATTGAAACATTTTTTGACTTAAAAAAGTTTAAAACCGTGGTTGGATAGGATGTTGCCACTCGCAAATTATTCAAATCTTGAATAGAATTATACTCAAATGTTTTGGGAACCGCCACTGAAACTCGGCATTTGGAAAAACCTAATTTCTCGGCAACGGTTATGTTTTGACCTTTTTCAACTAACAGATTATCTCCGACAATGGCCGCATCTACCACTCCATCGATGAGATATTGTGGAATGTCTGAATTTCGTAAAAACAAAATTTCCAGCGGAAAATTTGATGCTTCGGCTTTAAGTTGGTCGTTGCCATTGTTAATGGAAATGCCACAATCTCTGAGCATTTGAAGACTTTCTTCGTTGAGTCGACCTGATTTTTGAATCGCAATTTTTAAGGTGTTCATTTTTTGTTTTTTTTTTTAAATGAGTACACCAAAGCGGAGAGCAACAAAAAACCCGTTTGATGTACTCAAACGGGTTTTAGATATATGAATTAATTACATAGCATCATTTCTTCGCTTGAGCGGAGGTGTGATGATGATGATGTAATTGATTTGAAAACATGTTGTTCTATTTTGATGTTGCAAATGTAAGGACTTAAATTTGTAGAAAACAAAAAATTTAGAAACTTTGTGATTTGTTGAACTATTATTGATTTTCTTGTTTTGTCTAAATTAATTTTTATTTATATACTCAATGGCTCTTTCAAGCACTTCGTCTCTACCCATTTTAACGCCTTCAATAGTCGGTTTCACTTCAATATCGGGAACAATTCCGATGCGTTGGGTTTCTCTGCCGTCGGGATAATAAACTCCGATTCCACTAATCATGGTTGAAATTCCTCCCGGAAGTTCAATATCGGAAACATTACCATCAGCTCCCGCAGTTGTTGATCCCATAACGATGGCATTTGGCGATTGTTGATAAGCCATCGCATGAAATTCTGCCGAGCTTTGGGTCGTTTCATTGACCAAAATAACTACTTTACCTTGGTAATTTTCACCTTTACTTCGCCAAACATTATTGGTTTTATAAAAAGTAAACATCCCTGGTTGTTTGAAACTTCCTCCGGTAAATTTCACAAATGGACTCTTTTTATCTACTAAATATCTCCCTAATTGATAAATCACAAAATCAGAAGGGTAATTTCGAACATCAATAATCAAGCCCTTCGTGTCTTTATATTGTTCCCACAATTCTGGTAAATATTTTCGCTTTACTGCACCATTGTTGATGTAGGCTATGTCTTTTGCTATAAATTTAAAACAGGAGTCTTTTTCTTCATAAAATTTGTAAATATTAATTTTGTCTTTTGCATAAGTTGAAATTTTTCGTTGATTTATTTTCCCGTCTCGAATGTATTCGATTGTTAATTCATCGTCATTTGTCCGCAATACAGAACGGGCAATCTCTCGCAATTGAGTTGGATAATTGGAAGCCGGGGTTCTATATAATCGTTCTTTCACTATTTCTTCTATTGGTTTTTGATTCACCGAAGCAATCACATCGCCTACTTTTAATTCTGATTCTTCTCCCAATTTATCATCGTAGAAACGATGAACAACCGCTTTTCCTTCAATAAACTTGATTTCAGCCACTGCAAATTTTGAACCATAAAACTTATTTAAAACTGCGTTTCCACCCCAAATATTGGCGTGCGTATCATGAATTCTAGCAATAATTTCTAACGTAGTCAGTGTGTATTGTGTTTCGTCTTTTGCTTGAATAAACTTGGGAATAAATTGTTCTAAAACCATTTTCCAATCTTCTTCAATCAAATTTTTGTATGGAAAATAATACTGAATCATATTCCAATAGCGAAACAAAGTCAATAAACGAAAGCCTGTATCCGGATAAACCATTTTTGCATAGGCGTTTTCATTTTTAAAATCCGCATTACCTACTCCAGGATGAAAAGCTAAATAGTAATGATTATCCGTTCGTTTCGCTATTTTTACTTTGTAAAGTGCAGTTGTTAATTCACTCGAAAAATTGGAAGTTGTAATCCAATCTAAATCAGGTTGCAATTTGATTTCAAGTTTTGGTTTCTTGGGAGCACTTGTTTTAAAATCACCTAAATCAGTTATCCAAGTTGTTAAAACAGCATCGCGTTCGTTTGTTGATTTTGCAGAAAGTATTTTTGGCATGATTCGGAACAATTCATAATCCCAATTTAAATCACCCGATGCCACTTTTGGATGATGGTATTTTAAAAAACCCCAAATCAATCCGAGCATTTTGAGATTTGTAATTTGAGAAGAAGTATAATCAAACGATGCTATTTTTGAACCTTCGTCAAATTCTTTATCCAATTGAGCAGGAAAAACCGGTTTGAGATAAGGCTTTGCATTTTGAATTTCTTTTCCGTCAATCGTGACTTTAAAATCATCTAACCACATTTTGCCTTTTCCAACTAGCAAGCCGCCAACAACAATTTTATCGGTTTTATCCGGGCTCATTGGTAAGGTAATTTCGTATTTAGTCCAATCTGTTGTTCCAACAATTCCTCTATCGTCCATATTATCAAAACCTAAACTTGGGTCAATTCTCATCCATAATCCGGCATGACCTTCGGAAACATTTTCTGTTTTAATAAAACCGCTAAGCGTGATTGATTTTCCTTTGTAATTGTCGGGTAATGTATATGCCCATGCTTTGAAACCTGAATTTCCATCAGTGTAAGCTAATGAAACCGAATACTTTCCATTTTTAACAATTGTCGAATCTAACGCTTTTTGATATGTTTCATTTCCAAAGTTTTCCCAACTTTGAGGATGTCCATTTTCTATTGTTTCAAAATCAAAATTAAATACTGATTTGGTTGGTTGTTTCTGAGCGAAAGTTATCATTGAAAATGATAAAAACAAAACTGAAAGCAGAGAACTTTTTTTCATAAATAACAATGTTAAGTCTTTTTAAAATCATAATTTCATTCAATAATTTAAAAAATTAATAATGAATGATTATTATTTTCACAACGTAAATGAAACAAATTATCTTACAAAGTAAAAAGTGATTAACAAAAATTTATGCCGAGCCCAACATAAAAAAGTTAGTCAAAAAATCGCTTCCCACTATATTGAATAAAAAAAACCGTCTGAAATTCAAACGGTTTGAGCAAACTATATGTTTTTAAAATCTACTGATTTCCCAGAATAATCGGCATTCCGTCTTTCCCTGAACCAATGACAATTACTTTTGAATTGGCAGACTTAGACAATTCAATTGTAGCTTGAATGCCTTTTTCTTGTAAAATTTTATCGGTTAACGAAGCACTTAAAATTTGATTAGCACGGGCTTTTCCTTCTGCTTCAATGCGTTGACGTTCGGCTTCTTTTTGAGCTTTTTCTAAACGAAATTCATATTCTAAACTTTCTTGCTCTTGTTTTAATTTGGTTTCAATGGCAATTTTAATTGTGGATGGCAAAGTAACATCACGCACTAAAATTTCATTCAATTGCACATATTGATTGGCTAAAATCTTCTTGGTTTCTGTAAAAATTTCGTCTTGAATGGCATCTCTTTTGGTAGAATACAATTGTTCCGGAGTATATCTTCCCACCACACTTCTGGCGGCAGAACGGATTGCGGGACGAATCACTCTTTCGATATAATTCTCTCCTTTTTCCTGATGTAATTTTCCGGTGAATTCATATTGCGGATGAAACCAAGCTGTGGCATCTAATTTGATTTCCAAACCGTTGGAAGACAATACTTGCATTTGTTCAGACAATTCTTGTTGACGCACCTCATAAATATACACTTTATTCCAAGGGGCAACAATATGAAAACCTTCGCCCAAAGGCGGTTCATCGGTCACCACTCCTCCTCCAAACGTTTTGTAAAGAACACCAGCTTGACCCGAATCGATCGTAACAGTTGATTTAAAAAGTATGATAATTAAGATAATTAATCCAATAATCATTGGAATTAATTTAGGATTGAATTCTTTTTGCATTATGATTTTTTTGATTTTGATAAAGATACAAAATGAAAATCAATTTTTAAAGCCTTGCTTCATCATCATAAATTTTATATCGAAATATAGATCTATGATTCATAAAAAAACAACTAATTGCCTAATTCAAAAACTCCTTTCCTGAGTAATTTTGTGGTTGAATTAACTGCATCATTCGGCCGTATTTCGATGAATTCTTCTGATTTTTCTCCTAGCGTAACGGCAGTTTTTTTAAATTTATATTCCGTTGTGGTACTATTTAAAACTAAGACATAATGTTTGTCATTTTCTGTAATGATAGCCTCTGATGGAACACCTAAACCTTTTTTAGAATTGGTAATTATGTTGGCTTCTACAAACATTCCAGACAATAATTTTCCTTTTGTTTCCGCAGATAATGTACCAAAAACCGAAATGGTTCTGTTTTTATTTTCAATCGATTTTCCAACTAATTGCACTTTGGAACTGAATTGTTCTTTACTTGATTCCGGTACTTTAAAAGTAATTTTTTGACCTTGTTTTACATGTAAAATGTCTTTTTCAAAAATGCTTAAATTTAAATGTAAATAATTGGTATCCACAATTTCTAAAATTACATCGGAAGGCGACATAAACATGCCAACATTTGCATTCATTACTGTTATATCACCGGAAATTGGTGCGAAAATCGTAATTTGTGAAGTAAATTTTCCACGCTCAACATTAGCCGGATTGATGTTTAACAACACTAATTTTTCACGTAAACCTTGATACATTCCTTTCGCTTGACGGTAATCACTCTCTGCTTTTAGATAGTTTTTTTGAGACGTGATTTTTTCATCGTATAAAGTTTTTTGGCGTTCAAATTCGGATTTCAAATAGTTAATTTGTTCGGCAACTTCTACATAATCCTTTTGTAAATCCAGATAATCGGTGTTTTCTAAGGTGATTAAAGCTTGTCCTTTTACTACTTTATTTCCTACCATTAATTTTGTAGCTTTTATATAACCACCTAAAAATGTGGTTACTTTAGCTCTATATTGTGGTGGAACGTCAATTTTTCCAGAGGATTTGACTGTAACTTCGAAATCTTGTTCAATTGGTGAACCTATTTCCATTTTTGAAGATTGAAATTGAACTTCAGTTACCGTAATCAATCCGTCATCAATTACTTTTTCTTCAGCTACTTCTTGTTTGCATGAAAATAAAAGTGTAGCTATTGTTGTTATATAAAATAGTTTTTTCATTTGTAAATTATTGTACATTAATATATTGTAAGTCTAATTGCGTTTGGTTGTATTGGTTTACAGCTTCTAAATAATCAACTTGAATAGTGGTTGCATTTTCTAAACTTTGTATGAACTGAAAAAAATCAATTTCACCGTGTTGGTAACTCATATTGGCTACTTTAATAATCTCTTGAGAAACTTTTTTTCCGTATTGATTATAGTATTCAATTGCCTGATTGTATTGTTCTAATTCGCTTTTTTTCTGATTGATGTATGTTTCAATTTTGATTAACTCGTGCTGTTTTTGTTCTTCCCAAGCTTGTGATTCTAACTTGGCAACTTTTGATTTAGCCACATTTCCATTGAATAAGATTGGAATAGCCACACCCACTTGAAATCCGTATAAAGATTGCGAAAGTCCATTGTTTCGGCCTTGAAAATATTCTACATTTAAATCAGGTAACCAATTTTGTTTTTGGAGTTTTTCATTGGATTTGTATTTTTTTGTAAGGCTTTCTAAATAAACACTATACAATTCTTTACTTGAATCCTTTAGTATAGTATTTATTGGTTTAATTTCATTCGTTTTTATACTTATTTTTTCCTCCGATTGTACTAAAGCTTGTAATACTTCTACTTGTGCTGTTTTCTCTTTATCTAATTGCGAAAGTTTGGTTCTAATTTGTCTAAATTTAGCTTCAGCAGTTATTTTTTCCAAGTAATTGGTTTCGCCTAGTTCAAATCTTCGGTCGCTTGCTTTAGAGAAATTTTGGTACAAACTATCTAAATATTTAAATAATTTTTCCTGATGTTGCACATATACGATTTGATGATATACTTTTGAAACTTCCAATTTGAGTTTGTTTTTTTGCAATTCGAAAGAAGCCTTTTGACTTTCTAATTCGGCTTTATAGACCTTTTTTTGTGCACCATAAACCGTTGGAAAAGCAAATGATTGTTGCACTCCAAATACTTTTAAAGGTACGTTATTTAGGGCTAAATTATTTTGGTCATAACTGTAATACACACTTGTTTTATCAAAAGAATAAGCCGTTTTTACGTTTGCATTTGCTTTGTCGATTTGCAATTGCCCAGCTTTTACTAATTTATTGTTTTGCAAAGCTTGAGCCATAATTGAATCTAGTTCAGCATTATTTTCTTGTGCAAAACCAAAGCTAGTACCCAATAAGAATAACAAAATAAAAGTTCCGTTTACATGTTTTTTGAATTTTGGTTTTTTGAATTCTTTCTCATCAAAAACTTTAAACAAAATGGGTAAAACAATCATAGTCAAAAGCGTCGCCGTAATTAATCCGCCGATCACAACAGTAGCTAACGGACGCTGTACCTCTGCTCCTGCTCCCGATGAAATAGCCATCGGTAAAAAACCTAAAGCTGCTGCGGCTGCTGTTAATAAAACCGGTCGCAGTCTATCGGTAGTTCCTTTTAAAATCAATTCGTTTATATCTTTCATTCCGCTGTGTTTTAATTCTTTAAAATGTTCAATTAATACAATTCCGTTTAGCACAGCAATTCCGAATAAAGCAATAAAACCGACGCCAGCGGAAATACTAAAGGGTAAATCTCGCATCCATAAAAATAAAACACCACCTACAGCAGAGAGAGGAATTGCAGAATACACCATTAGAGCTTCTTTGATGGAACCAAAAGCAAAATGCAGTAAGATAAAAATTAAGAATAAGGCAATGGGTACAGCAATTAATAATCTGGCTTTGGCACTTTGCAGATTTTCAAATTGTCCGCCATAGGTAACACGATAACCTGTTGGCAAATCAATTTTGGTGTCGATAATTTTTTTCATATCATCTACAACACTCTGTAAATCGCGGTTTCTGACGTTGATTCCCACAATAATTCTTCGGTTCGTATTGTCTCTTGAAATTTTAGCCGGACCTTCGGTATATTCAATAGAGGCTAATTCATTTAACGGAATTTGCTCACCATTTGGAGTGGAAACATACAGATTTCGTAAGTCTTCAATATCGCTTCTATTGGCTTTATCCAAACGAATCACCATATCAAATCGTTTTTCACCTTCAAAAACATTTCCAACAGTTTTTCCTGCAAAACCCAACGCTATCATTTCGTTTAAATCGGCTATATTCAAGCCATAACGAGCAATCTTACTTCGGTCATAATCAACCATCATTTGAGGCAAACCCTCCGTTTTTTCGATAATAATATCCGAAGCACCCTCCACATTTTTAATAGCTTTTTCAATTTCTCTTGCTTTTTTAGCTAAAACATTTAAGTCTTCACCAAAGATTTTAATGGCTACATCGGAACGAGAACCTGAAATTAATTCGTTAAATCGCATTTCGATAGGTTGCGTAAACTCAATTTCCATGTTAGGAATTTTTTCTTCTATAGCGGCTTTAATTTTATCAGCCAATTCATCTTTAGAGTTTGCCGAAACCCATTCTGATTTAGGTTTCAATTTAACGATAATATCACTTTCTTCCATGCTCATTGGGTCGGTTGGCACTTCGGCAGCACCAATTCTACTCACAACTTGGGTAACTTCAGGGAAATTGTTGAGAATTATTTTTTCGATTTTGGTAGTCGTTTCAATGGTTTTAGAAAGTGATGTTCCTGTTTTTAAAACGGGTTGAATTACGAAATCACCTTCATCTAATGTTGGAATAAATTCGCCTCCCATCGTTGAAAACAATCCTACGGCTAAAAATAATAACCCAACAGCTCCGTAAAGTACTTTTTTAGTATTGCTCAACGCCCAAGTAATCACGGGTAAATACCAAGAATTCAATTTGTTAATCAAACGATTTGAGATGGATTTTGGATTTTCTTCTTGCGGTTTTAAAAACAACGAAGCCGCAACCGGAACATAGGTAAAACACAACAACATTGCACCGATTAAGGCAAAACTGAACGTCATGGCCATAGGTTTGAACATTTTTCCCTCCACACCTGATAAGGAAAGAATTGGAATAAATACGATCAGAATAATTAACTGACCAAAAATGGCTGAATTCATCATTTTAGAAGCACTTTTATAAGTGATTTGATCCATTTCCAGTGTCGGTCTTCTTTGGCTAAACCGATTAAATGTTTGGATTTATGAGCAATTTGAAACGCAATAAATTCAACTATAATTACTGCACCATCGATGATAATCCCGAAATCGATAGCACCTAAACTCATTAAATTGGCATCAATTCCAAAAATATTCATGAACGAGATGGCAAACAATAAACAAAGCGGAATGACAGATGCAACTACCAATCCGGAACGCCAATTTCCAAGCAATAAAACCACCACAAAAATGACGATTAAACAGCCTAAAATTAAATTTTCGGCAACGGTAAACGTTGTTTTTCCAACTAATTCACTTCGCTCTAAGAATCCGTTGATGTAAACACCCTCGGGCAATGTTTTTTCAATTTCTGCTACACGAAGTTTTACATCATCAATGACTTGTTTTGAGTTTCCTCCTTTCAACATCATCACTTGACCCAAAACCTTTTCGCCTTCACCATTTCCGGTTATGGCTCCAAATCGATTGGCGTGACCAAATTGAACTTTAGCAATGTCTTTAATGTAAATGGGTAAACCCAAATCATTTTTAACCACAATATTCTCTATATCTTGAACAGAATTGACTTTTCCTTCGCCACGAATGAAATAGCTTTGATTGGTTTTTTCAATATACGAACCACCCGCAATACTATTGTTTTTTTCTAAAGCTGTAAAAACATCAGTAGTAGAAATGTTCATTGCTTTTAAACTAGCTGGATTGATCGCAATTTCATATTGTTTTAAAAAGCCACCCCAAGTATTAATTTCCACCACACCTTTGATACCGGATAATTGTCTCTTAACGACCCAGTCTTGAATCGTTCTTAAATCGGTAACTGAGTATCGGCTTTTGAATTCAGGTTTAACCTCTAATGTATATTGATAAATTTCGCCTA
This sequence comes from Flavobacterium lacus, assembly GCF_003268815.1. GTDB lineage: Bacteria > Bacteroidota > Bacteroidia > Flavobacteriales > Flavobacteriaceae > Flavobacterium > Flavobacterium lacus. The sequence continues at coordinate 44,605 of NZ_QLSV01000013.1, forward strand.
AGCCGGTAGTAATTGGTCCCATTTCCGGTGTTCCGAATCCTTCCGGTATTTTTTCGGTGGCTGTTTTAATTTTTTCGGCAATTAATTGTCTTGGTAAATACGTTCCAACTTTGTCTTCAAATACAATGGTAACCACCGATAAGCCAAATTTAGAGATAGAGCGAATTTCGATTACACCAGGCAAATTAGCCATCTCAATTTCAACAGGATAAGTTATGTATTGTTCAATATCTTGTGTGGAAAGATTGCGGGAAGTGGTAATGACTTGCACTTGATTATTGGTAATATCAGGCACTGCACCAATAGAAATTTGGAAAACAGAAAACAAACCATAACCAAAAATACCGAGTGTAAAAAGCAGTATTAAAAATTTATTTTTTAAACTAAAGCCTATAATTTTTTGAAGCATTTTGGCAAATTTTTAATTTTAGTAAAGTTACTATGTAACTATTGAAATTGACTTAAGATTGCCTTAGGAATCGATTAGTTAAACCTTAATTCAACAATAGTTTCACTATTTAATTTACTCTGAATTTTGACTTCGATATTCAATAAATTGGTAAGTCGTTTTACAATAGACAACCCCAAACCTGTTCCTTTTGTGTTGGTCTCAAGTACAGATTGTGATCGAAAAAAGCGGTTTTCAATTTTATCCAACTCGTCCCTTGGAATTCCAATACCGTTATTGTGAATTTTGCAAATAATTTGATTATTTTCTTTCAACAAATAGATAGAAACAACTCCATCTTGATTGGAATATTTAATCGCATTTGAAAGTAGATTGCTGATAATAATCGAAACTAAATAGTTATCGGATAGTATAAAAAAATCATCTTTAAAGTCGTGAATAATGGTAATATTTTTGTTATTAATTTTCTGCGAATACCGTGCTAAATTATCTAAAATCAGAGCATTGAGAAAAACTTGTTCTTTTTTGCTCGCTTCTTTCTGATTTTCAAAACGAGCGAGCAAAAGTAATTCATCCACTAATTGATTTAAACGATCAACTTCTTTGATACTGTAATTTATTTTTTCTTCATATTCCGATTGACTGCGAGGTTTACGTACTAAGACTTCTAACGTTCCTTTAATGACAGCTAAAGGTGTTCGTAATTCGTGGGAGGCGTCGGATGTAAATTGTTTTTCGCGTTCTACAGCATTTTCAATTCGGTCTAACAGGTCATTAATTGTTTTTGAAAGTACGAATAATTCATCTTTATTTTGTGGTAAATCTATTCGCGAACTTAGGTTTTCGCGACTAATTTGTTTTGATGTTTCAATGATCGTTTTGATTGGTTTGATGCTTCTTCCCACAATAAACCGAGCGATAAGAAATAAACTTATCAAAATTAATGGAAAAGCAATCGCTAAGATTTTGCGTAAATTTGATAATACCATAATGGCATCATCCAACGACATAGCTACAATCAAACGACCAATTACTTTTTCATTATCATTAAGCGGAACCTGAATCTGACGAATAGGTTTTTTGTTTAAATACGTATCAATAAATTCGTCATTTCTATTTTCCGGATATAGCTTTAAATTGAGTTTTTTTAGGTTGGGAGATTTATCAATTAATTTGTTGTTACTGTCAAAAAACTGAACAAATACCGGGTTTACGTCCACCGTATTATGTTCTCGTTCCCGCCATTCATCTACTTGAATAAGATAGGAATTGTTGCGATCTATTTCAATTTCTTGTAAATGTTTTTCAACCTCGTTTTGAATGTCATCATTAATGTGGTTGTAGACGCTTAGACTTACCATTTGATAAATTACTACAAACACAATTGTTATCAGTAATGCAGTACTGATAATGTAGTAAAAAGCAATTCTATTTCGAAAAGATAATTTGAACATGGTTTGTATTAAGAGTAATCGTTTGCAATATAACCAACCCCACGAATGGTTCTAATACTTTCATCTTCCTTAGAAAGATTGAGTTTTTTACGAATGGCATTCATAAATACATCAATTACACCCGTATCATACTCAAAATGAATATCCCAAACATCTTCAATAATTTGATTTCGAGTGCATACAGTTCCTTTATGCTTAATTAAATAAATCAACAGTTCATATTCCCGTTGCGTTAATGAAACCTCGCTATTTTCTGAAAAAACCTGGTGTTTGGAATGGATGATTTTAATCTTTCCTAAATTCAAAACATCAGTTTCATTTGTTGTTCTAAAATGAATTTTTATTCTTTCTACTAATTCATCAAAACTAAACGGTTTTTTTATATAATCATTCGCTCCGGCTTTTAAGCCTTCTATCGTTTCTTGAACAGTATCTTTGGCTGTTAGAAAAATAATTGGCGTTGTAGTATTGGTTTTTCTAAAGGATTCACAAACGTTTAACCCAGAGCGTTTCGGCAACATCCAATCTAATAAAATTAAATCAGGCTTTTGGGCAATCGCTATTTCCAATCCTAATTGACCATCGTTTGCAACCCACACTTCATAGCCTTCTTCTTCCAAACCTTGTTTTAAAAAGTTAGCTATTCCAATTTCATCTTCAACAATCAGTAATTTTATCATTTTAAAACAATTTCGTAGTTGGTTTATTGAACCACTATTTTTTGTGAATTATAGAATTTATTATCAAAAACAAAGGTAATAATGAAGGTTTCTGACATTTTTTGGTTCAACTGAAAATCAAATTTATTTGAACCCACTTCAAAATCGACAATTTCACCTTCACTCACCATTTTACCATCTAATGATGTAATAAAATACGCAACATCACCGTGGTATGGAATATAAAATTCAACATTTATTTTTTTTCCTTTGATTGGATTTGGAGCTATTTTTACGCTAAAAGGATTCGTGTTTTGGTTTACAGCAATTGATAAATCCTCTTGTCTGGTTAACTTTATTTCGTAAACTGTTGGACTTGCAGAAGTGGTACTGGTTTGATTAGCGGAAAAAGGATTCAAGCTATTACTATGAATTCCTCCCACCAGATGACCAATAACAAATTCTTCCTCATCAATATCGTCTAATTTTATTACTTCATTTGTACAATGAGGCAGATCTAAATTTTGAATGAATTCTGCACCAGCACCGCTTAACAAGGGCATTTCAACCGGAAATTGATGTTCTGATAACACGCCATTTTCATTTCTTGTCACTCGACTAATGGTTTTCACAAAAGGAACTAAATTATCTTGTACTAAGGTCGTTCCATTGTAATAATATTGACTCATTCCACCAAAAAACAAACTATGCATGTTGTTGGCGTTTACTTCATATAATCCTACTTTTCCACTATGATAATTACTCAAATATTGATTAAAACCGGTTTGAGGAAAATGTCCCTCCGCTTTAATATCCACAGGATACAAAAAAGGTAAGTCTTGATTAATTTGAAAAACACCGGAAGAAATGGTGTAGCCTAACTCACCATCCGGAAAAACTTGCGGCACTAAGTTATAATCTCTTCTGTGCAAATGAATCGGGTCGGTAATTTGTTCTATCAGAGAAAAACTCAATTGACTTCCAGAATTATCAATGGTAAATTTTCTAATTTGATTAGAATAATTCTGCGTAAAAGTCGGATTACCCATCGGATTATAGCGACCATCAAATCGATGTCCACCGATTAAATAAAAAACGTTATCTATTTTTCCCAATTGTCCGCCAGTTACAGCAAATAATGAATGAGTCGTTTGTTTAAAAAATGGTGTGACTGGTGTATTATTTATGATTGCGTTGATTAATCCCGGGACATCGATGGCTGTTAATTTATCAAACGTAATGTGATCATTAGCGGTTGTTGAAAAAGCATAACCTCCAATAATATAAAGTGTTGAGCCATCTTGATAGAAATTCATGTTGGTCGATTGGAGCTGTTCCCGAATTCCAACCGGAAGAGTTGAAAGTGAAACAGACCAACTTTGTTGCGTTGACTTATCGACCACAAAAATAGTTGTATTGTTATTGGATGCCGGAAAAGCGTTAAAGGGTTGCCGGGCATGCAAACCATCTAATCTTCCGCCAATAATTAGCCATTTTCCGTTGTCTTGACCAAAAGAAAAAGAATGTAAACCAGGAAGACCATTAATGGTTATTGGGTTGATTTCTAATGAATAATTAAAGTCATTTTGGGCAACTGTAAACTGTGTAAAAACAAAAAAAAGTGCTGTGTAAAAAATAGTTTTCATGTGATTAGGTTTTCCTCAAAATTACTTCATTTTAACATTTTTTTTTGTAACTAATGTTACATAACTATTGCATGACAAATTTAATTCCGAAGGAAACAATATTCGCCTTCAACCCATCACTTCTAGAATAATGATTATATCTTAAATCAATATTTTTTATGCCAAACTTCCAAATTTTAGACGTTGTAAAGATATCGGTATAATTGACACCAAATCCGTATTGATGGGCATCAAATGTTGATAAATCATAATCGGAAGTATAATATTGTTGGGTCGAAAGATGTTGTTCGTGTGGAGCAAAATACTTCGATTTGGATTGTGTGTAAAAACGATACATGGGAAAAACAGTAAATCGGTCAGTTATTTTGTACGGCAATTCGATACTTGCTGTATGCGAACTGATTCCCCAATTGTCAGCATAAAAGCGGTAATAGGTTCTGAAAACCAATTTTTCATTGATATAATAATTCAATCGAGCACCGATTGGCAATTTAAATCGACTGTCCGGCAATCGTTCAATATCATCCGCTAATTGAAATTCATTGATAAACGAATCACTCACATCGGCAAAATAAACGCGTTGATACGGAGTAGAAAGCAAGCCTTGCTGTTGCAAAACATCTACAAAAATTGAAAGCTGTGTTTTCTTATTTAGTACTTGAGAAAAACTGAAAGAAAGAGCAAAAGAATTTCTGTTTTTCATCGGTTGAAAAACAAAACGGTTTGGGTTATAATCTGTATTTCCAGTGATTGAAAAATCATCAAAAATTCCACCGTTTAATGTATTTCCGTTATCGGCAAAATCTTGCAATTCTTTCGGATAAATAGGTTTCCATGTATCTAAATAAACATTAGCTGCGATACCTACTTCAGTATTTTTATCGTTAAATAATTTGGTTAATCCACCACCAAATCCAATGGAAGAGTAATCATATTCTATCGAACCGGAAAGGTGTGCATTCCAAATCGTATTTCGATCATCCGAACTATGACTGTAATTGACGACCAACGTAGTTAAAACATCTTGTGCAGAAGCACCGGAACTCGCTTGCCACGGACTTGGAGTAGCACTATCAAACGGATTGATATTTCCTGACGAAGCCGATGAATAGGCCGAAATTCCCATGTCAACCGTTAACACATCGTCGTCGTTTAATGGAACAGAAACAACAATGGTTGGTGTAATGTCGGTTAATTCTTCCATTCCTTTTCCACCGGAAACCGCTGAATGAATTCCGTCTTGTTTATAATAACTCATTAAAAAATCGACTTCAACTGATTCGAGCACTCTTTTTTTGAACACGAGTGTTGAATCTTGTTCTTGAGCAAACCCTATTGCAGTAATAAATAGAAGAAAAATAAAACTTATATTTTTCATAAAAATGTATTTCAAATTGTTTTAACCACTTAACCTTTTAAACTTTTAAACTAATTACATCCGCAACCACCGCCGGTCTTGCCACCATTGGCTCCGGCTGCTGCTTCGCGATAAACTTGAAAATTGGTTTCAAAACGTTCTGACGATCGAGCGGCTAATTTCATGTCGGCATCGTTGATTTTTTCTTTTTCGTATTCTTTTACTGAATTGCAGGATTGTAATGCGATTAGAATTAGGGCAAGAATTATTATATTTTTCATTTTGATAATTATTTGAACACAGATGACACAGATTTATAAAAATTTAAAAAAAATTACTTTGATATTATTAATTGTTGAATTTCTTCAGGTCAATATTTTTAGAAGTATGCACCACACCTTTATCATCTACAATGATGCATTCGATTCCGTTGATTTGGTTGACTAAATCGATTCCGACATCAATGCCGAGCACGAAAATTCCGGTAGCCAGTGCATCGGCTAGTTCTGTGGTTTTTGCAAAAACCGATACACCTACAATTCCGGTAGCAGGATAACCTGTTCTTGGATCTATAATGTGTGAATAACGTTTTCCGTTGAAAGTGACAAATTTTTCATAGGTACCGGAAGTTTCCACTGCACTGTCTTCCAAAGGAAAAGTAGCAAACACTTTATTTTTATTCATTGGATTTACAATAGCAACTGTCCACGGTTTTCCATCAGGTTGTTTTCCCCAGGCAAAGATGTCACCAGAGACATTTACAATTCCAGATTTACAGCCGTTTTCGATTAATAAAGCTTTGACTCTATCGGCAATATAACCTTGACCAATACCACCTAAACCGAGTTTCATTCCTTTGTTTTTTAGAAAAATTGTCGATTCATTTTCATTTAGGATAATATTTTGATAACCTACTTTGGCAACTGAATTTTTGATAGCTTCTTGCGCAGGCATTTCTTTCATGCTTCCATCGAACTTCCAAATTTTATCCATGGAAGCATAGGAAATATCAAAAGCTCCGTTTGTTAATTTCGAAATTTTAATGGCTCTTTCAATCAATTCAAAAACTTCTTCATCCACTTTTACAGGAGAAATTCCGGCATTTTGATTGACTTTGGAAATTTGTGTGGTTGGAAACCAATCGGAAATTAAATTTTCAATACGTTTGACTTCTTCAATGGCTTGGTTAATAAATTGATTTCCTTGAACAGTATCTTTAGCCACAACGGTCATTTCAAAAGGACTACCAAGCATAAATGTCTTTTTGGTATGAATGATTTGAGCGGAAGAATTCCACAAAAAGAAAAGACTACAATATAGAAGAATCGATTTCATTTACTTCTCGAATTTTTTAATCATCGCTATATATTCTGTAGGTGATACATTTTTGAATCCGGTCATTCCTAGCACTTTTCCATTTTTATCTAACAAAACAACTAAAGGGAAACTTCCTCCTTTGTTATACTTTTCAGCCAATTTTTTGTTTTGTTCTGTTAGTTCCGGAGTTAATTGATTGGCTTTTTTCTTTGGAAAGTCGGCTTTATAACTGACCCAACTTTTATTTGCCTCCGCTTTAAACTCATCTGACATCCAAATGTTCTTTTCTAATTTCATACAGGGAGCACACCAATCAGAACCTGAAAAAACTAAGACAATATTTTTATTATCTTTGGTAGCAATAGATTTTGCCTCTTCAAAATTGGTTTGCCAGTTTTGGGCTTGTGAAAATGAATTTGTTATTAAAAAAACAATTAAAATTAATCTTTTCATATCTTAAAATTTATAACAAAATAACTGCACATTTATGAATAAATTACATGGAAAGACACATCTTAAGCAAATCTTAAAAATTAAATGACTATCGCTAACCGTTTTGGAGCAATACATTTTATCTTTGATAAAAAATGTTCAGACATCTAGGAAATAGCCGAACTTTTAAACACAACATTCGTTTAGCGACCACACTTTCAATGGTTGCGGGGATTGTAAATATTTGTGGATTGTTAGCATTAGGCGTATTAACCACTAATGTAACCGGGCATATTGCTTTTTTTTCCGAAGAAATAGCTGGGAAAGATTATGCCACCGGACTGGTTTTTTTACTTTTTACCATGTGCTTTTTACTAGGAGCATTTATTTCTAATTTTTTGACTGAATTAGCTTTAAAAAATAAAAATAAAAATCCCCACTTTTATCCTTTACTTTTAGAAATAGTGTTGATCACTTTTGTCGCTTTAACTTTTTTTGAAAAAAATTTAAACCTATTTAACAGTCAGTATATTGCCTATGCTTTACTGTTAGCGATGGGAATTCAAAATGCTTTGGTCACCAATGTTTCAAAATCTGTGGTAAGAACTACGCACCTTACCGGACTTCTAACTGATTTAGGAATCGATTTATCGCAGCTTTTCTTCAAAAATAATGAACGAAAAAAAGTAGTGTTAGAAAAAAACATTACGTTGCGTTTGGCAATTATCACCTTTTTCTTTGCAGGAGGATTGATTGGCGGAATTTTATTCAAATATTTTGAACTGAAAACGCTTCTTGTAGCTAGTGCTTTGTTAATAATGGCAATTTATTTTGATTATTTACGATTTCAATATTATATTTTGAAACGAAAAATTTTCAGAAAAAATTAAAGTAAACCGTTATACTTTCTAATAAACCACTCCGAAGTCAGGGCTAAAGCGATAATGATTAACAACCAAATCCAATCAATAATGGGCGTTTTTTTGACGATTTCTTTTTGGATGGGTTTGTAGTTTTCGTTCGCCAATAACATTGCAATCAATTCGTCGGTTTGATTAGCGAGAAATGATTTTCCATTGGTTTGATTGGCTAATTGATTTAGTTTAGCATAATCAGGATTCACAAATTGCTTTTCAATATCAAAATCTAAAACTTCAAAAAAGCCGGAATAGGAAGTTTTGGTGTTGTTTTCGGTAACAGTAAATGAATAATTTCCGGCTGAAAGTCCGTCTAAATTTACTTTATATGAATTGGTTGATTTCAATAAATCATACGATTTGGTTTGATTGGTCGCTTTGTTTTTTACCGTGATGGATAAACGAGCATTGTCATCAAACTCATAATTTTTATTGAAAAATTGAGCATTTATTTCGATAGCATCGCCAGAATTATAGAAATTTTCGTGCGTGACAACCAATGATTTTCTAGCGTTGTTGGAAGCTAAAAATTGAATCGTTTTATCAATAAACACATCAAATTTTTCAAAACTTTGTTGGTCGATATGGCTTTGCAAACGCCATTTCCAACTATTTTCACCAAACAAAAAGGCGGTTCTTTTGCCTTGATTTTCGGTGTAGGCTAAAATTGGCGAATCAAGTTCTACATTACGAATTCTGGCTCCAAGTAATTTTTCGAAAGCTGATTTGGATGTAATTGTCCCGAAGGGATTTTGCAACGGTGGAAAATTTTCAAAACCAATATTATCAATAGCAAAAAGATTGAACTGTGTAGAAAAAGTAGCCAAATAATCTTCTTGTTGACCACTCATTTTGAAATCAAACGTCGATTGTTGTTGATTTAAAAAAGTGAAATCGGTATGTAATCCGGTGATGATCCAAGTATTCAAATTAGCTAGCACATTCTTTTCGAAAACTGACTTGAATTCGGAGATTGGTTGATACAAAATCAACACATTAAAATCTTGTAACGAATTGATTTGATTCGGTTTAACAATGGTTACTTTACGTTGTTGATTTGATTCAATCGCACGTTTTAACGCTCCGATATCCGGATGATTTATTGAAGAAATAATAGCAATTTCCGATTTTTGATCAATGATTTCAACCGCAAAATTTTTGGTATTATTATACGTATTTTTTTCAGGTTCTGATGAAGAAATAGTTGCTTTAAAAACTTGAACGCCTACTTTTTCGGCGGGTAATAAAACAGTGATTAATTGTGATTTTTGACGGGATGAAAAGCTCACATTTTGCTTGCTCAAAACTGAATTTCCTTGTGAAATAGAAAAAGTGGCATTCATATTTTTGTTTCCGGAATAGTTGACAAATACTTCTACGGGAAACTTATTTTTTAGAAAAGCATATTTGTTGACGTTAAGCTGGCTGATTTTTAAATCTAAAACCGAAGTCGTATCGCCCAAAACAATTGGGTAAACGGCTTTATTTTCGTCGAATGAATAAATGTAATCGTTTCCTTGTGTTTGATTTCCGTCGGTAATGATAACGGTGGGATGGTTGACACTTTTGTGGATGCTCTTCAGTCCTTTGCCTACGCCATCGATTCGGGTTTGGGTTCCTTTGAAGTCATAGGTTTCCAAAGATTCCAATTCGCTAGAAAACTGATAGGATTGTACTTCGTATTTTTCTTGTAAAGCGGAATTGGAAGTCAGTTTTTTGTAAACTTCTAACGCTGATTCATTGGAATTTAATTCGGTAATTGATGACGAATTATCGACAACAATTGGTAACGGAATCTTGATGGTTTCGAATGATTTTCGGGTAAGAATTGGGTTGATTAATAAAACCAATAATCCGAAAATCGCAATGAAACGCAAAAAAGCCAAGAACCAATTGATTTTTGAATGGGTTTTGGCTTTATAGAAATATTGAAAAAATGATACTCCTCCGGCTAATAATACTGAAAGTATGAGTAAAAGGACGGTGGTTGTGGTCATTTATTGCTAAAGTTTAAGAGGTTAAAGGTTTAAAAGGTTAAAAGGGATTGAGGTTAAATTAGTGTTCCAAATTTTTAATTTGTGATTTGTATAAACCATCAATTAACATATTAACTTCAGCTATTTTTTCTCTTAAACTTAAATAATCATTTTCATTGATGTATTCAAAATCGTTAGACAAAATGACTTGATTTAATAATTCTAATGATGAACTGTAGGCAATTTCAGAAAATCTAGCTTTTTCTTTTAAAGATTGTCTTCCAGAACCTTCAGCTAAATTTGATGCGATGGAAATGGAACAACGTCTCATTTGACTTGTTAAACCAAATATTTCTTCTTTCGGAAATTGTTTTGTTGTTTTATAAATTAAAAGAGCCAATTCTCTTCCTTTTTGCCAAGCTATTAACTTTTCAAAACTGAATATCCTCATAAGTAATACCTTTTAAACTTATAAACCCATAAACTTTTAAACTCCCTAAGTCAACATTCCTCCATCCACGTTCATCACTTGTCCGGTTACGTAGGCACTCAAATCAGAAGCTAGGAAAAGACAAGCGTTGGCCACATCTTCCGGTGATCCGCCACGTTTTAAAGGAATGGAATCTCTCCAGCCTTGCACGACTTCTTCGTTTAATTTTCCGGTCATTTCGGTTTCGATGAATCCGGGTGCGATGGCGTTGCAACGGATGTTTCGCGAACCTAATTCTAACGCAATTGACTTCGTAAAACCAATCATTCCGGCTTTTGAAGCAGCGTAATTGGCTTGACCTGCATTTCCTTTTACCCCTACCACCGAACTCATGTTCACGATGGAACCTTTACGGTTTTTCAACATAATTTTCTGAACGGCTTTGGTCATATTGAAAACCGATTTTAGGTTGATTTCGATGACTTTATCGAAATCTTCTTCGGACATTCTCATTAAAAGGTTGTCTTTCGTGATTCCGGCGTTGTTGATTAAAATATCGATGGTGCCGAATTCTGCCATGACATCTTCTGCTAATTTTTGAGCTTCGTTAAAATCGGCTGCGTTTGATTTGTATCCTTTGGCTTTGATTCCTAGAGCGTTTAATTCATTTTCTAATACCAAAGCTGATTCTGCAGACGAACTGTAAGTGAATGCTACATTTGCTCCGTGTTGAGCAAAAACTTTAGCGATTCCGCTACCAATTCCGCGACTGGCTCCGGTGATTATGGCTACTTTTCCTTCTAATAATTTCATGCTATGTTTGTTTGTTTTGTTAGATTTAAACGACAAATATAAGTAATTCTATTGGCAGAATTGAATGCAAACACCGTGTTTTGTTGTTAAAAGTAAATTAAAGTTATTCGTATTGCTATCTACTTTGTTGATGCATTGGAAATATTTTGCATCACTAAATAAAAAACGGTGACGCTATTGCCAGATCGCTCTGACATTTTTTGAATTATATATTTTTCATTTTCGTATTGAGCCAAAATTCCGCCTTGGTTTTCAAAAACTCTTCTGAATTTATTTTTACGAATATCATGATCCAATAACATAATGAGTTCTCGTTTTGGAATATAGAAAATAGCTCCTTCCGATTTTTTTATATAACATTGTCTACTCGCATTAACCCAACCTTGTTGCTGTTTATCATACACCCAGCCTGTTGAAATTTTATTTAAATTGTCTTGAATTTCATTGTCTGAAAATTCTAGGAAAGCAAATAAATCTTTAAAAATCACTTCTCTTTCTTCCGTTTTATACACTTGTTGCAAACTTTCTTTTGAATTAAGAAGCATAATGTTGTTAGGATTTTCGCTTGAATAAATAATGTCAACCTGCTGGCCTTTATAAAAATGTTGAAATTGATATGTTGGAATTTCTATTGTTCTACTGATGACCATATTCTCTTTTGTTCTAAATTTTACGGTTATTTCTGCTTCATCGGGTCGTCTTCGTCTGATTCCGCCTCCCTCGTAATAATTTCCGTTAACCACTAACGCTTTTGTTTCTACTTTAGTTTCTAGTAGTCTTTTTTCTGCTCCACTTTCAATCAACCAAGAGATTAAAAAATAAAAAATGACAGCCGGAATCGCAGCTAATAAGCCAAAAAAGGAAAAGAAATTTCCAAAATTGAAATCTAAAGTTGGATTTTCGTCAATTTTTTCAGGTTTCCATGAGTTATAAAAAAACAGCATGCAATAAAGTCCGAGACACAATCAAAGTGTGCCAAAAATGGAAAGAATCCCCACATTTTGAACAATATTTTGGGTTGGAAGCAAAATAAAGAAAACTAAAATCGTGATTACTGTTAACGCTGTAGCAGAAAAAAATACAATTTTATTCCTTTTGATGATAAACTCTCTTTTGTATTGAGCGTATAATTTATTGGCTTGTTCTTTGATATGAATTATTTCCTCTTCTTTTAAATTGCTGGAATTTAAAAGTTTATCGATTTGATAGTTTAGGGTTTTGCTTTTTTGTAAATCAAAAACCTTCTGGATAAGCTGATTGTTGTTCATTTATTTAAATTTATTAAAATCCTTACGGAAGAGGAACATCTGTATTGTCATTTTTAACTCTAGGGAAGGTTTTATTCTTCCAATTTTCTTTTGCTTTTTCTATGGTTGATGCATCGGAAGCCACAAAATTCCAAAATATGTGGCGTTCTTGCTCAAACGGTTGTCCGCCAAAAAGAATGATGCGCGAATTGGGATGAATGGTTAGTGAACAAGCATCTAACGCTTTAAAAACTTACATATTTCCTTTTTCTACATGATCGTCGCAGGCTTGGATGTAAACTATCACTTGATAAAAATATAAAAAATTATGGAAATAAAAAAAGCTCTATCGAAGTAGAGCTTTTAAATAGAGAAAATGTGTTTTTACTGTTTAATAAATTTTGCTGTTGAACTACCTTTATCTGTAAACACGGTTATAAAATAACTTCCCGTTTGTAAGTTTGAAACATTTATTTCACCATTTTCAGCATGAATGGTTGTCATTATAATTTGTCCGAGTGTGTTGTAAATGGAAACCGAGTTTACATCCATTTCGCTTTTTGTTTTAATGTTTATAACATCTTTTGCCGGATTTGGAAAGAGTGTAAAGTTAGTTTCAAAATCAAAATCTTGATTGCTTAAAGCCGTTACCGTTGTGGAAGTTGTATTGGTGATGATAGGAAAATTATAATCAAAATAAATATTCGCTTTATTGGTAAACGTATTACCCACTAACAAATTAGATTTCGTTTTAATTTTGAAAGCTACATAACCATCGTTATTTTCATCATCAAAAGGAAGATTAATGTTTTCGAAAATGAATTCAACTTTGTTACCATTAATTCTCGTAAAGAAATTATGACTACTACTTTGTGGAATTAATGTATTAATTTCAAATTTTGTTGCGTCAATAACATCTGCAATTACAACATTTTCTGCAGCAAAAGTTCCAGTATTTTCAAATCGGATGACGTAATGTACGTATTCACCAACCATCTCAGGGGAAATCGTATTGCCTTCTAAACAGGTTTTGTCGTTTGGATCGAAGGAGTTCACTACCGTTTGGTTTAATGTAAATGTATTGTCATTTGGTGTTTCATCTGTCGCTCCAACAATAGTGGCCGTATAAACTAAACTATCACCTCCATTAACAGCAGGCGTTTCCATTGGTGAGTTGATATTGAAAGTTAAATTAATTTCTCTTGTTTCAAAAGGATTTAAATCCGAAAAATTCCAATTTAAAATGTTTGTTCCTGAACCATCTTGGGAAGGAATTGATGAAATCAAATCCATAATTATATCATCAAAACTAAAAGTAAGAGTGCCATTTGCTAATTGATTTCCTTTGTTTTTATAAACTATTTTATAATTAGAATCAAAACCTGGGCGAGCCACTTGTATGGGAATGATGGTTATTTCTAAATCATTTTTTATGCCATTGGCGGTGACACAAAAATCTTGATTAAAAGGACTTGTTTCGGATGGGAAACTAATTGTTACTGAGGATGGAGAAACATTAAAATAAGATGGGTTTTCTAAAACTGGTGTGATTGTATGATTTCCTCCTTGAACTGGAATTGAATAATTTCCAGAAGTATCTACAATTAATGATCCTGTCGCTACTCCATTTGAAATTGTAAAATTCGAATTTGAATAATTTATATCTAAATCATCACAACCATCGTTGTTACTATCATACTTTGTATTTCCTTGTATAGTGTAGAATAATCCTCCTGGTACAAAAGAACAATAACTGTTAACATGGCAATTTGTATATCCATAGGAATTGATTCTTTGTTGAACTATTGCAATATCATTTTCGTTTGCACAAACATATTCTAAATTTGGATTTTCATCAAAGTTTAAATCTAACCAAAATTGATTATTATTTTTAATATATAAAGATGATAATTGATTATAATTACATACCAAATAGGATAATCTACTATTTTGAGTTACATCTAAAGTTGTTAATTGATTTGAATTACAGAATATAATATATAAATTTGGATTTTGCGACACATCTAAAGTAGTTAATTGATTGTTATCAAAACTTAAATCAGATAAAGCTACATTTTGTGTTACATCTAAACTAGTTAATTGATTTGAATCACAAAATAAACCCATTAAATTTATATTTTGTGAAACATCTAAACTGGTTAATTGATTGTTACCACATGATAAATCTGACAAAGCTATATTTTGTGTAACATCTAAGGTAGTTAATTGATTATCATTTAATGATAAATAATCTAAAGCTATATTTTGTGTAACATCTAAGGTTGCTAATTGATTGGAATCACAAAATAAGCTTATTAAATTTATATTTTGTGAAACATCTAAATTGGTTAATTGATTGTTACCACATAATAAATATGACAAAGCTATATTTTGTGTAACATCTAAGTTAGTTACTTGATTATCATTTAATGATAAATAATCTAAAGCTATATTTTGTGTAACATCTAAGGTAGTTAATTGATTGGAAAAAATACTTAAATCTTCCAAAGCTGTATTTTGCGTAACATCTAAGCTGGTTAATTGATTATTTTCACAAGATAAAGAAGACAATGCACTATTTTGTGTTGTTAATGTTGATAATAAATTATTACTACAATTTAAATTTATCAACAAACTGTTTTGCGAAACATCCAGATTATCTAATTGATTATACTCGCAAGACAAATAAAGTAAGTTAGGATTCTGAGAAACATCTAATGTAGATAATTGATTGTTGTAACAATAAAGTAATTTTAATTGTTGATTTTGTGAAATATCTAAATTTGTTAATTGATTATACTCACAATTAAAATAAGATAATGGACCATTTGGTAATATTAATGTTGACAATAAATTCCAATTACATTGTAAAGTTATTAACGAACTGTTTTGCGAAACATCCAAATTAGTTATTGAATTATAATGACAGAATAAATACTCTAAAGCTGAAAAAGAGCTTATTCCTTCTAGGCTATTTATATATGAAAAGCCCACATTTAAGTATTTAATATTAATTACTTCACTGACTTCAATTTCACCATTATTATTTGTATCAATTTTATTATAACCTGAAACATAAATAGTACCATTAGCATTAACTGCTTGTGTCGACGCAATTTGATTACTTGGGCTCGCTTCCAACAACTTCGCTTTAAAAGCCGCATCAGGAATATTAATTATCTGGGCATTGCCATTTAAAAAAGTAATAACCAACAAAACTAAAGTGTAAATTTTTTTCATAAAAAAGTAATTGAAAATCAAATATATAAAAAAAATCTTTCAAAAAACGGAAAGACTTTAACAATTGTACTAATTTACTGTAAAGTTTATAAAATTCGTCCCATTTAAACTTTTAACCTCTCCTAAAACAACTCAATCAACTTATTAACCGTATTCCAATTTCGGCTTGTAGCGGTTACATTTAACTTTTTTTCAATGTATTTTTGAGTCAATTTTGTATTTCCTGCACCGGTTTCTAATTTCATGTAGATTCGGTTTCCATCAATAAAGGCTTCATCGGGTTTGAATTGACTTATTTTTAATTCGTTCAAAAAAGTATTGTTCAATTCTTTTGAAATAAAGGCAACATATAGTTTCTTAATATCAACTCCTTTTTCTTTGAAAAACGGATTATTAGTCAAGCATTTTTCTAAGTCAGCTTTACTAATTACTATAACCGGAACATCAAAACCAAGGTGCTTAGCTATTTCTTGTTTGATGGTAAAACCAACACTTTGTGGATTTTCATCTTCCGATTCTACAAACACATTTCCGGATTGAACGTAGGTTTCCACATTTTGAAATCCACTATTTTCAAGGATGGTTTTTAAAGTATCCATTTTAATCATGTTGTGACCGGATACGTTGATGCCACGTAATAGTGCTAGGTGTTTCATTTGAATTGTTTGAAGATTTATTAAAAATAGTAATTCTATTTTTAAATTTGATGTGAAATTAGTGGATTTCGTCGAACGGATTTAAACAAAAAAAGTTTTCTTACTCAGAAAACCTTCTTTCAATTTTAACTAAATCTTTTAAAAAGCCACATTCCATTTCGGAAACTTTGCATTTTCCTTCAAAAACAATTGTAAAATTTGTCCTTCTACAAAGGTTGGAATTACTTTGGTTTTGTTGTTATAGGTTTCATACCAAAACACTTCAACTGCTTCTATTTTTTCTAGTTTTAACTGTGTTTTCCAAGAATATTTTCGAGCGGTTTTGGCAAATTGATGTCCGTTTACGATTTTGTCATACAAGCCGCCGTTTTTAGCTTTCAACGTTCCATCATTTTGAACTGTTCCGGTAGAACCAACCATAATTAATTCTCTATTTTCTTCTTGAATGGCATACACCAAAAAAACACCACTGGCCTCATTTGGAGCATTACAAACTACTTCCAAATCATCGTTTGACGAGAATTGAAAACTTCCACTATTTTTAAATTTGCTTAGTTCTTTATACATTTCTATACTTCTATTTTATATTTAAAAAAAATAAGCCCTGACTAATCAAGGCTTATCATATCTTTCTATTTTTGAATGTTTATCCTAAAACTTCTTTTACTTTTTTACCAATCTCAGCTGGTGAATCAACTACATGAATTCCGCTTTCTCTCATAATTCTTTTCTTCGCTTCTGCTGTGTCATCTGCACCACCAACGATAGCACCTGCGTGCCCCATTGTTCTTCCTTTTGGAGCTGTTTCACCTGCGATAAAACCAACAACCGGTTTGCGGTTACCGTCGGCTTTGATCCATTTTGCAGCATCAGCTTCTAATTGACCACCGATTTCACCAATCATTACGATACAATGTGTTTCCGGGTCATTCATCAATAATTCAACTGCTTCTTTGGTTGTAGTTCCGATGATTGGATCGCCACCAATTCCGATAGCTGTCGTTATTCCTAAACCTTGTTTTACCACTTGGTCAGCCGCTTCATAGGTTAATGTTCCTGATTTTGAAACAATTCCTACATTTCCTTTTTTGAAAACGAAGCCCGGCATGATGCCCACTTTTGCTTCTCCCGGAGTTATTACACCCGGACAGTTTGGTCCGATTAATCGACAGTTTTTAGTTTTAATATAAGCATATGCTTTAATCATATCCGCAACAGGAATTCCTTCTGTGATGGTGATAATTACTTTAATTCCGGCATCCGCAGCTTCCATAATGGCATCGGCAGCAAAAGCGGGTGGAACAAAAATGATGGTTGTGTCTGCTCCCACTTGTTCAACTGCATCTTTTACGGTATTGAAAACCGGACGGTCTAAATGGGTTGAACCACCTTTACCCGGTGTAACGCCACCAACTACATTTGTTCCGTATTCAATCATTTGTGAAGCATGGAAAGTTCCTTCGCTTCCTGTAAATCCTTGAACAATTATTTTTGAATCTTTATTAACTAAAACGCTCATGATTGTGTTTGTTTGTGTTTAATTTTCGAGTTACAAAAGTAATTCTTTCGATTACTTTTTTTATGCTTTTTTATATTTTTTTTGCAAAATTACTATACAGTTGATTTTCTTTAAGGTAATTGGCTCATTTGATAACCTCGAAACAATTTTCCGTCAACAATTTCCCAAATCACAAAGAAATAAGCTAATCGATTTATTTGAGACGGATTTTCAATTGTTGTTCCAAAATGAGTATAGTGGACAGAAACTAAATTATCTTCGGCTAAAATTTGATGAATTTGAACCACAAATGTTTCATACCCAATCTTTAAATCATTTGCCATCTGAATCAATTCGTTTCGATCTTTTTTTAAAAAACCTTTGCTGCTGTTCCATTCTAAAATTACATCAGGATGCAAAAAAGTTTCCAATGTGCTGCTGTTATACAACGCATCAGAATTATAAAACGCTTGAACTAATTCTTTTGGACTCATTTTATTTTAATTTTTCAATTATCTCCGGTATACGTTTGATATTGGCTAATTGTTTCAACTTTTCACGTGATTCTTCGATTGGTGTACCGAAATAGGTTTTTCCGCCATCGACAGACTTCGTAACACCGGTTTGTCCCATAATCACCGCTTTTGAACCAATTGTGATTCCGCTTGTCGTTCCTACTTGACCCCATAAAGTTACTTCATCTTCAATGATTACGCAACCTGCAATTCCGGTTTGTGCGGCAATTAAGCATTTTTTACCAATTACGGTATCGTGACCAACATGCACTTGATTGTCAATTTTTGTTCCGGCCCCAATGGTTGTGTCGCCTGTAACACCTCGGTCAACAGTGCACAAAGCACCAATTCCGACATTATCTTCCACCACTACTCGACCTCCGGAAAGCAATTGATCAAATCCTTCGGGTCTCTTTTTGTAATAAAAAGCATCAGCTCCTAAAATGGTTCCGGCTTGAATGACGACGTTGTCACCAATTACACAATGATCATAAATGGAAACATTGGCATGAATGAGACAATTTTTGCCGATTTTCACATGATTTCCAATAAAACAATTCGGTTGAATCAGAGTTCCTTCTCCAATTTGAGCAGAAGATGAAATCGATACATTTGAATAGGTAAACGGTCTAAAATGATTCGTTAATTTATTAAAATCACGAAAAGGATCGTCAGAAATCAACAAGGCTTTTCCGTCCGGACAATCCACTTGTTTATTAATTAGAACAATAGTTGCGGCCGATTGAAGAGCTTTATCGTAATATTTCGGATGGTCAACAAATACAATATCGCCGGGCTCAACCACATGAATTTCATTCATACCTTGCACCGGAAAATTTTCATCCCCTACAAATTCACTCCCAATAATTTGAGCTATTTCTTTGAGCGAATGTGTTTTTGGAAATTTCATAAAACTTGAAATTTGTTATTGAAATTGATATTGATTTTTGTAATTGATTTTTGAAATTGATATTGTAATTGATTTTTGAAATTATTCCTTCACACGCTCCATGTACGCACCCGAAGCCGTATCAATTTTAATTTTGTCGCCTTCGTTGATGAATAAAGGAACGTTTACACTTGCACCTGTTTCCACTTTAGCTGGTTTTGTTGCGTTTGTAGCAGTATTTCCTTTCACACCCGGTTCTGTATAAGTTACTTCTAAAATAATTGAAGCCGGCATATCAACTGATAAAGGTAAATCGGTTTCCGTGTTGATTTGAATCATAACGTTGGTTCCTTCTTTTAATAAATCCGGAGCATCTAACACATCTTTGTTTAGCGTAATTTGCTCAAAACTTTCGGTATTCATAAAATAGAAATCAGCTCCTTCTGAGTATAAAAACTGAAACGTATGCGTTTCTACACGAACCACATCAATTTTATGACCGGCAGAAAACGTATTGTCTAACACTTTTCCGTTGGTTAAACTTTTTAATTTTGTACGAACAAACGCAGGGCCTTTTCCTGGTTTTACGTGAAGAAATTCGATTATTTTATAAATATCGTGGTTGTGTTTGATACATAATCCGTTTCTAATATCTGAAGTACTTGCCATTCTTGTTTTTATTTAAATTTTTGTTTGTTTTTTAATTTTTTTATAGGAAATACCAGCACCTATCACCATTTACCAATTACCTTTCTAATAAACTCCCGTGTAACCTTTCATTACTCCTCGTGAAGAGTTTCTAATAAACTGAAGAATTTCGTCACGTTCAGGAGAAGCAGCCATTTCTGCTTCAATAATGCTCACAGCTTGTGATGTATTATAATTTTTTTGGTATAATATTCTGTATATTTCTTGGATTTCTCTGATTTTTTCCGAGGTAAACCCTCTTCTTCGCAGTCCTACTGAATTAATTCCCACATACGAAAGAGGTTCTTTTGCTGCTTTGGTAAAAGGCGGAACATCTTTTCGAACTAACGAACCACCTGAAATCATAGCATGATCACCAATGTTAATAAACTGATGCACGGCAGCTAATCCACCAATGATGGCGAAACTACCCACGGTAACATGGCCTGCTAAAGCAACTCCGTTCACAATAATAGCATTATCACCAATATGACAATCGTGTGCCACGTGAGCCGTTGCCATAATCAGACAATTCTTTCCAATGGTTGTTTGACCCGAAGCAATTGTTCCTCTGTTGATGGTCACGCATTCGCGAATGGTCGAATTATCCCCGATAATAGCGAGTGAATCTTCGCCTCCAAATTTTAAATCTTGTGGTACCGCTGAAATTACAGCTCCTGGAAAAATATTGCAATTCTTACCAATTCGAGCTCCTTCCATGATGGTTACGTTGGAACCAATCCAGGTTCCTTCTCCAATCACTACATTATTATGAATGGTTGTAAACGGATCAATGACAACATTTCGTGCAATTTTTGCTCCCGGGTGTACGTAGGCTAAAGGTTGATTCATAGTTTAGTTGTTAGTTCTTTTTGGCAATTTGTGCCATTAGTTCGGCCTCTGCAACCAATTTTCCGTTGGCATATGCATTGGCTTGCATGTGACAAATTCCGCGACGAATTGGCGTAATTAAATCACATTTAAAAATTAATGTATCACCCGGCAACACTTTATGTTTGAATTTTACATTATCGATTTTCATAAAATAAGTAAGGTAATTTTCAGGATCCGGAACAGTGCTTAGTACTAAAATACCGCCTGTTTGAGCCATTGCTTCTACAATTAAAACACCAGGCATTACGGGAGCATCCGGAAAGTGACCTATAAAGAATGGTTCGTTCATGGTTACGTTTTTCAAGCCGACCACATGACTTTCAGAAAGCTCAAAAATTTTGTCTATTAATAAAAATGGAGGACGGTGTGGCAACATAGCCATGATTTTATGAATATCCATCAATGGTTCTTGATGTAAATCATAGGTTGGTACCTGATTACGTTGTTCTATCTTGATGATTTTGGCAAGCTTTTTAGCAAATTGCGTATTGACAAAATGACCTGGTTTATTGGCAATTACTTTTCCTTGAATTCGAGTTCCAACCAAGGCTAAATCACCAACCACATCTAATAACTTATGACGGGCGGCCTCGTTTGGATAATGCAATGTCAAATTGTCTAAAATACCGTTTGGTTTTACCGAAATTTTATCTTTTCCAAAAGCGGTTCTTAAATTTTCCATTGTTTCCGGAGAAATTTCTTTATCAACATAAACGATAGCATTGTTTAAATCGCCACCTTTAATCAGACCATTATTTAACAGCGATTCTAATTCGTGCAAGAAACTAAAAGTTCTGGCATCGGCAATTTCCTTTTTAAATTCACTGATATTTTTTAATGTTGCATTTTGAGTACCTAAAACTTTAGTTCCAAAATCAACCATGGCTGTCACTTGGTAAGTTTCACAGGGCATGACCAAAATTTCACTGCCGGTAGCTTCGTCTGTATACGAAATTACTTCTTTCACAACATATACTTTTCGATCAGCGGCTTGCTCAACCACTTCTGCTTGCTCAAGTGCTTCAACGAAAAATTTAGAAGAACCATCCATGATAGGTGGTTCTGAAGCGTTTAGCTCAATAATAATATTGTCGATATCACATCCTACACAAGCCGCCAACACATGTTCGGAAGTTTGAATTTTAACCGCATTTTTTTCTAAATTGGTTCCACGTTGTGTGTTAACCACATAATTGGCGTCTGCTTCAATAATTGGATGACCTTCTAAATCAACCCTAACAAATGTAAAACCGTTGTTTACAGGAGCCGGTTTAAATGTCATGGTTACTTCCTGACCGGTGTGTAAGCCTACTCCTTTTAAAGTAACTTCCTTTTTGATTGTTTTTTGTTTAGCCGATTGTACCATTACTATTCATTATTTTTTTTTAATACTTCTAAATCGTTAACAATTTTTGGTAAATTTTTAAAGTGCACATACGATTTGCTATAATCTCCATAATTAAAAGATGGTGAACCTTGAACTACTTCTCCATCTTTTAAATTTTTACCTACTCCAGATTGAGCTTGAATTCGCACTCCATCACCAATAACAAGATGACCGGCAATTCCTACTTGTCCGCCTATCAAACAATTCTTTCCGATTTTTGTGGAACCAGCAATGCCTGTTTGAGCCGCAATAACAGTATTTTCGCCAATTTCAACATTATGAGCAATATGAATTTGATTATCAAATTTAACACCTTTTCTAATGATTGTTGAACCTAAAGTTGCTCTATCTATTGTTGAATTGGACCCTATTTCTACATTATCTTCGATAATCACATTTCCTATTTGTGGAATTTTATCAAAACTACCGTCGGCCATTGGTGCAAATCCAAATCCGTCACAACCTATGATTGCCCCCGAGTGAAGAGTGCAATTATGACCTATTACTGTTTCTGAATAAATTCTTACTCCGGCAAAAAATACACAATTATCACCTATTACAACATTATCACCAATAAAACTATTTGGATAAATTTTTACATTAGTGCCAATTTGTACATTTTTGCCAATGTAACAAAAACTACCTAAATACAATCCTTCTCCGTACGTAACGCCCTCTGAAACTACAGAAGGTTGCTCGATTCCGGATTTCATCAATTTTACTTGGTTATAATATTCGAGTAATTTTGAAAAAGATTTGTAAGCATCCACAACTTTTATTAAGGTTGTTTCAATTTCTTGTTCTGCTTCAAACGATTTGTTTACAATAGTAATTGATGCTTTTGTAGAATAAATATAATTTAAATATTTAGGATTTGCTAAAAAAGTAAGTGATCCTTCTGAACCTTCTTCAATTTTGGACAATTTAAAGACTTCAACATTGGGGTTTCCAACGACTTCGCCTTCTAAGATGGATGCTATTTGTTCTGCAGTAAATTTCATTCTGACAAAAATATAAAAAACTACCTATAATTTGTTAATTTCTTCGAGTACTTTTGGAAAACAAATGTAGTATTTTGTCACCGGCTTAGAGAATGCTCTTGAATTTAGTTGGTCAGAAGAAATAACCACATCCTCAATTGTCCTGTCTTTTTTTACAATTTGAATGGGTTGGGCTTCTTTATTGTAACCTAATGTTTTTATTTTTCCTTTAAAAACAAAATAATCCGTTTCTGATATCGAGACTGGATATTCGATTAATAATTGCTCTTTGTAAGCGGTTAAAACTTCTCTTTCAAACTTTTCGTTACTTAGTTTAACCTTAAGCAAATCCCTGTTGATAATCATTTTACTTAAAGAACTGAGCACAAAATCATTGTGATATTGCCATGATTTCAAGGCACTCATGATATCGAAATCATCTAATTGAGAAAATTTTTCTAAAATAGTTGCTGTAAAATCTTCTTTTTCAATTTTATTAGTCAAAAAAAACAAAAGCGGTTGGGAAGCATCCAACACAACTCCTTTTTGCGACAGTTCTTTGGCTCTTTTTAACGCTTTAGTTAGAATTAATTCTGCCACCAAACTGGTTTTGTGCAAATAAGCTTGCCAATACATTAATCGCCTCGCCATTAGAAACTTTTCGATGGAATAAATGGCTTTTTCTTCCACAACCAACACATCGTCAACCACATGAAGCATTTGAATTAATCTGTCGGAATTGATATTTCCTTCGGCAACACCAGAATAAAAACTATCTCTTTTTAAATAATCCATCCGATCCATATCCAACTGACTCGAAATCAATTGAAGCATGAATTTTCTGTGGTATTCTCCTTTAAAAATTTGAATTGCTAAAATTAATTTCCCTTCAAATTCCTCATTAAGTTGATGCATAAATAACAGGGAAATTTCCTCGTGATGCACATTTTCTACAATACTTTGTTCCAATGCATGCGAAAACGGTCCGTGACCAATGTCATGCAACAAAATGGCAATATAAAGAGCTGTTTCTTCGTCTTGTGAAATTAAAACCCCTTTAAAACGTAGAACTTCCACCGCTTTTTGCATCAAGTGCATTGCTCCTAAAGCATGATGAAAACGGGTGTGATGAGCTCCGGGGTAAACCAAATAAGACAATCCCATTTGAGAGATTCTTCGCAGACGCTGAAAATAGGGATGCTGAATTAAATCGAAAACCAATTCATTCGGAATACTTATAAAACCGTAGATTGGGTCGTTAAAAATTTTTAATTTATTGGTTCTGCTCACAGCCTTAATGTTGGATTGCAAATATACTGATTTAGATTTTGAATCAATCAACGATTTTTTTACAATAACTTTAATACTTCCTGCGTTCGATAATTGTTAAATTGCACCAAATATAAAATACCATTTATGGACAAAATAAAAATTCTTTGGGTAGATGATGAAATTGATTTACTTAAACCACATATTCTATTTTTAGAAAATAAAAATTATGCCGTGACCACTTGCAATAACGGTCGGGATGCGATAGATATATTTGAAGAAAATCAATTTGATATTGTTTTTTTGGATGAAAATATGCCCGGTATGAGTGGTCTGGAAACTCTTTCGGAAATGAAGGAAAAAAAATCGGCTGTTCCTGTGATTATGATCACCAAAAGCGAAGAAGAACATATCATGGAAGAAGCCATTGGTTCTAAAATTGCTGATTATTTGATAAAACCGGTGAATCCGAATCAAATTTTATTGGCATTAAAGAAAAATCTGGATCATTCAAGGTTAATTTCTGAAAAGACAACCTTAGATTATCAAAAAGAATTCCGCAAAATAGCGATGGATTTAGCGATGGTTAATACATTTGAAGATTGGACAGAATTGTATAAAAAACTGATCTTTTGGGAAATTGAACTAGAAAACATTGAAGACCAAGGCTTAATTTCTATTTTAGAATCACAAAAAGTAGAAGCCAACAATCAATTTGGAAAGTTTATTGAAAAAAATTACGAAAAATGGTTTGAAGACAAAGCTCACAAACCGGTTTTATCACACAAATTATTTCGTGAATATGTATTGCCCGAAATTGTAAAAAAAGACAAACCGATTCTTTTTGTTGTGATTGACAATTTGCGTTACGATCAATGGAAAGCCTTTGAAAGTGTTGTCAATCTGCATTACAAAGCAGAAAAAGAATTGGCCTATTACGCTATGCTTCCTACCGCTACTCAATATGCCAGAAATGCTATTTTTTCCGGATTAACACCGCTAGAAATGGAAAAACAATTTCCGCAATATTGGCGAAATGATGTTGAAGATGGTGGAAAAAATTTATATGAAGGTGAATTTTTAGAAGCTCAATTAAAACGGTTAGGCTTACACATTAAAAGTGAATATTATAAAATCACCAACTTTAGAGATGGTAAAAAATTAGTTGATAACTTCAAGGGTTTAAAAAACAACGATTTAACTACAATTGTTTACAATTTTGTGGACATGCTTTCGCATGCCAAAACCGAAATGGAAGTAGTGAAAGAATTGGCTTCCAATGACAAAGCGTATCGCTCATTAACGTTGAGTTGGTTCAAGAATTCACCGTTGTTAGAAATGATTCAGATGGCTCAACAAATGGGTTTCAAACTTATTTTGACCACCGATCACGGAACTATAAATGTGAAAAATCCGTCGAAAGTAATTGGCGATAAAAACACTAGTTTAAACCTTCGCTACAAAACGGGAAGAAGTTTGACTTACGAAGACAAAGATGTATATGTAGCCAAAGACCCAAAAAAAATCGGACTTCCTACCATAAATATGAGTAGTTCTTTTATTTTTGCTAAAAATGATTTGTTTCTGGCCTATGTAAATAACTATAATCATTACGTGAGTTATTATCGAAACTCTTATCAACATGGCGGGATTTCGTTGGAGGAAATGATTGTGCCGTTTATTGTGTTTAATCCTAGGTAAGAACTGTTGTTGGTTGTTGGTTGTCGGTTGAAAACTCTAATTTAGTAGTTATAAACCTGTGGAAATCTACTTTATCTGATGAAATCCGTGTGCCATTTCCTCACCCCAGCTCCTCTCCAAATAAGAAGCGAGCCGAAACGCATAAAATTTGCTAATTTTGCAATTTGAATCAAATTCTGTGTACCACTAAAAGTGAAAAACTAAAATGCAATACCAGTTCAATTTAAGCGAAATAGAATCCATCGCTCAAAAAATAATAAATTCAAACCCCGAAAAAGTAATCCTTTTTAACGGGCAAATGGGTGCCGGAAAAACAACCCTTGTCAAGGCGTTAGCCAAGGCATTAGGTGTTAAAAATCCAACCTCCAGCCCTACTTTTTCTTTAGTTAACGAATATGAAACTAATGAAGGTTTAGTTTATCACTTCGATATGTATCGTCTAAAAAATGAGCTAGAAGCCCTTGATTTCGGTATCGAAGATTACCTCTATTCTGGTCATTGGTGTTTTATCGAATGGGCGGAAAAAATTCCGACTCTAATTCCGGAAAAAAATAGTGTCATTACTATCGAAATTTTAGAAAACGGTGATCGTACACTAATTATAAATTAATTTATAGTTCAACTCAACCTGAAACTTGAAACCTGAAACTTTTCAGAAAAAAAATATCTCTTTCAAATTCCAAAATAATTCATAACTTAGACACTTATTTTTACAATTTGATTTATGCCTATCACTCCTTTCTCCAAACAGCAATTACTTCCACAGGAAGAAAAATTGGAAATTGCCCGACATAAAAGCGAATTATTTATCGGAATTCCCAAAGAAACTTCCTATCAGGAACGTAGAATTTGCCTGACACCGGATGCTGTCAATTCGCTTGTTTCGCATGGACATCGGGTAATGTTGGAAGCGGGAGCAGGAGAAAGTGCGAGTTATTCTGACAAAGAATACTCGGATGCCGGTGCAGAAATCACGCAAGATCCTAAAAAGGTGTTCAGTTGTCCGATGATTCTAAAAGTAGAACCGCCAACTTCTGCCGAAATCGAAATGATCAATCCTAACACAATTGTAATTTCTGCCATTCAACTAAAAACACGTAAAAAAGAATATTTCGAAAAATTAGCTAAGAAAAAGATCACCGCTTTTGCTTTTGAATTCATCAAAGATGACGATGGTTCCTACCCTGCCGTGAAATCGTTAAGCGAAATTGCCGGAACCGCTTCCATCCTAATTGCAGCCGAATTGATGATAAACAACCAATTTGGCAAAGGCTTACTTTTTGGAAATATTACCGGAGTAGCCCCAACCGAAGTTGTAATTATTGGTGCAGGAACTGTGGGCGAATTTGCTGCTAAAACTGCTCTTGGATTGGGTTCCAATGTAAAAGTTTTCGATAATTCGATCACAAAACTTCGTCGTTTACAAAACAATTTAAAACATCCCATTTTTACCTCAACCATTCAACCAAAAGGATTATTAAAAGCATTACGTCGTTGCGATGTAGCCATTGGAGCCATGCGTGGACAAAACCGCACGCCTGTTGTAGTAACAGAAACCATGGTAGAACACATGAAAAAGGGTGCTGTAATTGTAGATGTAAGCATTGATACCGGCGGTTGTTTTGAAACTTCCGAAATCACAACACACGAAAAACCGACGTTCATCAAAAACAACGTTATTCATTATTGTGTGCCGAATATTCCATCACGTTATTCTAAAACAGCTTCGTTGTCAATTAGTAATATTTTAACGCCATATCTCATTCAAATTGCGGAAGATGGCGGTGTTGAAAGTGCCATTCGGTGCAATCGCGGACTTAAAAACGGACTCTATTTTTACCACGGTATTCTAACCAACAAATCCATTGGCGATTGGTTTGATTTACCCAACAGTGATATTAATTTGATTGTGTTTTAGCGAATTAGTTCGTACTTTTGTAGCCTTAAAATATAGTAATGAAATTCTATCAACGTCTTGCTTTTTTCTTATTCGGTTTATTAATTGGAGTTATTTTTCTTGTCTACTTTTTAGGAGCAAAAGCTGAATCAAGGGGTGTAACATTTTGTTATTTACCCAACTGTCGAGTATTGAAAGACATCCGAACTAAACCATTTCATTATTCCGAAGAAGCCTCAATTGTAATGGCAGAAGCATGGATTGATACCGTAGACATCAAAAATACCTTAACGCACGGCGATATCGATTTTAGTCTAAGCAACGTAAAAGAAGGAGCCGCTAAATTATATGTCATTGAAGGACAAACAGTCAATCAAGTTCCAATTACCTTAGAAGTGCTGAACTTTGACAAAAAAGTCGTTTTAAAATCCATCAAAAAGTAGCAGCATGAACTGCCACGTTCGCCACGCAACCGTAACCGATTTTGAGACTGTTTATCATTTTATTAACGAGTTGGAAGACTTTGTTTTTCCCAGAGAACAACAGCACGAAATCTTTCTTGAGAATCTTGCAAACCTCAAACACATTTTTTTAATTGCAGAAATCAATAAAAATCCAGTTGGTTTTCTGAGTTGTCATGTTCAAAACCTCATTCATCATGGCGGTTTGGTGGGCGAGATTCAAGAAATGTTTGTTGATGCCAACTATAGAAGTCATGGTATTGGGAAACAATTACTGGATGAATTAAAAATCATCGCCAAGAAAAGGAATTTTCTTCAAATTGAAGTCACTTCCGGATTTAAACGCGGAAAAGCGCATGTCTTTTATGAACGGGAAGGATTTCCAAATACGCACAAGAAATTTGTTTTTAAAATTTCATAATCTTACTTGTCACTATTTTTTACATTTACATAAAAATCGATTTTTTATGATTCAAAAGAAATACGCTATACTATTTTTATCATTCATCAGTATAACTACAACTGCACAAGACATTTCGTTCACGGATACTCAATTTGAAGCTAAACTTTTGGAAGCTTCTCCGTTGAATACTATTGCGTTAGATGAAAACAATAATTCAATTCAAATTGATAGCAATAACGACGGAATTATTCAAGTCAATGAAGCCTTGCAGGTTATCAAATTAAATGTCTTTAATAGTGATATTTCTTCCTTAGATGGAATTGAGTTTTTTACGAATATGATCGATCTAATATGTGCAATGAATAACTTAGAATCAGTAGTACTTCCAGAACTACCCAATTTAAATCATTTGCAATGTCAATTAAATCAATTGGAAGTATTGGATCTCTCGCTCACAGAAAACCTACTATCGCTGGATGCCGAAATGAATAATCTACACACAATTACTTTTCATCCCAATTCACAGTTGTATTCAATTAATCTTAGATATAATAACTTTGTAGCATTTGATTCAAGTGGTTTATCACAATTAGCTATATTGATTGTTAATCATAACTCTTTGGAACAATTAAATGTGAGTGAATCAATAAATTTAATTAATTTGCTTTGTGAACATAACAATTTAACTAGTTTAAATTTAGCAGGATGCCCGAATTTAGCAGGTATAATATGTAATAACAATCAACTTACAAACTTAGAAATAAACGAATTACCTAACTTGCTTGCGTTGGAGTGTCAAAACAATCAATTGGTTCAAGTGGACGTAAGTGACTCACCATTATTGGAATATGTTTATTTAGAAAACAATAATTTGGTGGAATTGAATCTTAAAAACGGAGCAAATGAATCAGCCTCTTTCAGTGGAAACCCAAATTTAAGCTACATCTGTTGTGATGAAGCAGAAATTGAATCAATCGAACTTTTATTGATTGATTGGGAGATTCCAAATTGTACGGTTGATTCGAATTGCACTTTAAATACGAGCGATTTCGTTTTGAACAATCGCTTTGTAATTTCGCCAAATCCTGTTGAAAATGCTTTTTCCATCTATACTGACAAAACTGTTTTGAGTGTTTCTTTATACGATTTGAATGGAAGATTAATTGAAACCTATCCATCCAAACAAAGCAATTCGTATGAGTTGAATGTAGACAGTGGTATTTATCTTGTAAAAGTGATTACAACGGATTCTATAGTAACACAAAAGATTTTGAAAGAATAAGATTAAACTAACTTTCTAAAATAATCCTTCAACAACTTATCATTTTCATAAGTCGGTGTAAAGATTTCCAATATTTGAGGAGTATCTGTCTCCATAAAAAATGATTTCAACTCTTGCTCCAAGCTTTCAACCGTGCTCGCTTTTCGATACTCAAAACGATACATCGCAGCCAATTGCTCTGCCGTCAAACAATGAGCCGTTTCAAAATACGTGTGAAACGTTTCGTTTTCTTCGTGACCTGGTAAAATACGGAAGATACCTCCTCCTCCATTATTGATTACGATAATTTTAAAATTTTTGGGGATGTAATTGTTCCATAACGCATTGCTGTCGTAAAAGAAACTCACATCGCCGGTAATTAATAAAGTGTCTTTTTCTGAAGCTAATGCTGCTCCAATGGCAGTTGATGTACTTCCATCGATACCGCTCGTTCCACGATTACAAAAAACCTCCGCCGATTTTGGTAAATCAAACAATTGCATATAGCGAATAGACGAACTGTTTCCCACCTGCAAATGAAGGTTTTCAGGTAGTTTATTTACAATTTGCTCAAAGGCTTTAAAATCACAAAAGGATAAATTAGTCATGTAAGCAGCGTGTTTTTCTTTTCGTACTGCTTTAATTCCCAATCCTACATCTCGGTAGTTACTTTCGATATATTTTGTATAAGGCAAAAATTGATTAAAAAAATCATTCGGATTCACTTCAAAATGATAGGTCAAACTACCGAATGTGTTATAGGCTCTGTGTCTATCCACATGCCAATGATGTATTGGCTGATAATTTCGCAAGAATGATTTAATGCGTTTCGATACAATCATCCCGCCAAATGTGAGGACAATATCCGGTTGAAAATAGTCAAAATCTTCTTTGGAAAAAGGCGTAATAATTGCATCGATGTTATTTAAAAATGATTCATCATGCAGGTTTGAGGTCGTTTCTGTCATCACCAAAACAGAAGGATCATTAGCCAAATGCTTTATGATTACTGAATCAATTTCATTTGGATTGAGTGTTCCAACCAGCACTAATTTTTTTCGGGCCGTATTCCAAATATTCGTGGCTGCGATGACATCTTCAAACGGAATGGTTTTATAGACTTTTCCAAAGGTAGAAATCATCGTATCCACTGTTGGAACCGAAATTGTTTCGTACAACGGTTCTTCAAAGGGAGCATTAATGTGAGTTGGTCCCGATTTTGAAAAGGCTTTATTAAATGCCTCGTTAATCAGGAAATCATTTTCTTCAGAAGCAGTTTCCGTTAAATTGGCATTGAAATGAGTATGATTGGCCATGACATTTTCCTGACGAATGGTTTGTCCGTCACCAATATCCACCATCGTTTTTGGTCTGTCGGCAGAAATAATGACTAACGGAATCATACTGTAAAAAGCTTCGGCAACAGCCGGATAAAAATTTAAAACAGCCGAACCGGAAGTACAAACAACAACAACCGGTTTGCCAATTTGTTGAGCAATTCCCATTGCAAAAAAAGCGGCACAACGTTCATCTGCAATACTGTAGCAAGTGAAATACGGATTGGCCGTAAAACCTATCGTTAAGGGTGCATTTCTTGAACCTGGGGCAATAACAATATGTTGAATACCTTTAGCATGACATATTTCGATGATACTTTGGGCTAACGCTATTTTGGGATAAATCATTTCGTTTGCATGAAATTTAATTGCAACAAAAACATGATGAAGCAACAAACAAAGTTATTATTTTAACATTGAAAAAAGCTTGTTACAACGATTAAAGTTTTGTTATATTTGAAAATACTTTTCAACAAATGACAATTCAAATCCGACCATATAATAAAAGCGATGTTTCAGGTATCTTGGACATCATTAACGATAACATTTTACATTCTACTTCGCTGTATGATTATGCACCAAGAAGTCTAGCTAAACAGTCTGATTTATTGAAAGATAAAACAGCCAAAAACTTTCCTGTTATTGTGGCAGAAATGGATGGAAAAATTGCCGGTTTTGGTATGTATGGCGAATTTCGCTTTCGCGAGGCGTATCGGTTTACGGTGGAACATTCGGTCTATGTTTCTACTGATTTTAAAGGAAAAGGCATTGGTGGAAAATTACTTCAATCGTTAATCGAATTAGCCAAAAAACAAGGATTGCATACGATGATCGGTGTAATTGATGCTGAAAATACCCAGAGTATTTTATTTCACGAAAAGTATGGATTTAAAAATGTGGGAATTATTAAAGAATCCGGATTTAAGTTTAATCGTTGGTTGGATTCTGTTTTTATGCAGTTAATTTTGGAAGAAAATGCATTAATGAAGAACACAGATTAAAGAAATCTATAAAATTTTAAAAATTTATCTGATTTTACTAATCTGTGTTCCTACTAAATTTAGTTAATAAAAGTGAATTTAACTTGCTAACCAGTCCAAAATTTCTTTATCTTTTGGACTTGTTCGTGGACTGATTACTTTTTCCAATTCACCTCGTTCATTCAACAAATATTTTTGAAAGTTCCATTCTACATCGCTATCCTGCAAACCGTTTTGTGCTTTTTGGGTCAAAAATTGATACAACGGATGCATTTCTTTTCCTTTTACCGAAATTTTACTCATCATCGGGAAAGTGACGCCGTAATTTTTTTCGCAGAAAGCACCAATTTCTTCATTGGTTCCAGGCTCTTGTTTCATAAAATCATTGGCAGGAAAACCGATAACTACCAATCCTTTATCCTTGTATTCTTCATATAAGGCTTGAAGATCTTTGTATTGTGGTGTTAATCCGCATTTGGAAGCGGTGTTTACTACGATGATTTTTTTTCCTTTCAAGGAAGCAAAATCAAATTCTTTTCCTTCTAAATCTTCTACTTTAAATGTATAAATCGATTGTTTCATAGTGGATTGTGTGGCTGTATTTTCCTTCTTTGTTTGAGCTTGGTTTTGACAACTTAGCAACATAAAGCAAGAAAAAATGATTAAAAAAGATGATTTCATACTATTAATTTTATTTCAAATTTAAAGTTTTCCCCGTTATCAACATCCTAAACAAATCACAAAACGTTGCTAAACTATTTTTTGTAATATTTTTTATATTGAAAATAGGAAGCTATTCCCAGCAGGGTTACTACAACTGCAGAAACATAAACAAAACTAGGTGTAACCACTTTATCTCCACTCGCATAAGAATGCAAACCTGTTAAGTAGAAATTCACGCCAAAATAGGTCATCATGATCGAATAGAAGGCAAAAATACTCATCAAATTAAACACCCAAGTTCCACGCAAGGAAGGTACAAATCGAGCATGAATCACAAAAGCATAAATCATGATACTAATTAATGCCCATGTTTCTTTGGGATCCCAGCCCCAATAGCGACCCCAACTTTCGTTCGCCCATTGACCACCTAAAAAGTTACCAATCGTTAGCATGACCAAACCGATGGTTAACGCCATTTCGTTAATATAAGTGATTTCCTGAATGTTCAATTTCATGCGTTCTTTATTGTTATCGTTGGTGAGTAAAATCAATAAAAGCGACACAATTCCCAAAACCATTCCTAACGTAAACGGACCATAACTTGCTACAATTACCGCTACGTGAATCATCAACCAATACGAATTTAAAACCGGTTGTAAGTTCGCAATCGAAGGATCCATCCAGCTCCAATGAGCAATCATTAAAATCATCGACGTAACGAAGGCACCTGAAGCAACGGTTAATTTTGATTTTCTATCAAATGCCAATCCAAAAAACATGGTTGCCCAAGCCACATAAATCATACTTTCATAAGCATCACTCCACGGTGCATGCCCGGAAATGTACCAACGGGCAATTAAACCTAACGTATGTAAACCAAAGAAAATACCGATTAGAATGTGAAAAGTATTCACGGTATAGTTAATGAATTTGGATGATTTAAAAATTTGAATAATCGTAAACAACAACATCAAAACGCCCGCCAACATATACAAATAATACAACTTTTTAAAAATATCATATTTGTTGTATGTAATTTCCGAATCGATTTTACTGTCGGACGGACGCACTTCACTTCCATATTTAATTTGAAATTTCTCCATTCCGCCGATGATGTCATCGGCCATTTTATACTCTTGTGTGCGACTCGCTTCACCTAAAATTTGCATATACGCCGGAAGAATATTTTTTAGATTTTTAAGTTCTGTATCCTCATATTCATCCAATTCCAAATAAGAAATCCATTTGTTGTTATCATCGTTTGGAACAGGGAAAATTTTGAGAATACTTCCGCTCAACGCCGAATTTAGAAGCACTACTTTTTTATCCACTTCAATAAAATCTTTTTGAAATTGATTTGGAATAGTAGCTTTATATGCCTCATCTAAAAAAGGAGACAATTTATAATTTCCTTTTTCATCAAAAAAGCTGATGAATGGAGCGAATTTAGCCTCTTTATCAACACCTAAAATAGCACGAATACTATCGTTTCCTCTTTTTAGAAAAACCAACGGCACTTCAAACCATGCATTGGGTGTTTGCGACATCGATAGAAAAACCTGATCGGCAGTATAGCCTTTATAATTGTCGCTTTTACTGACTTTACGCAATAATTCAGACGAAAAAGTATTTACCGGTTTCATTCTTCCGCCCGCATCTTGAATCACTAATCGACCAAATTTGGCTGCGTGTTCCGGTTTAGGAATAGTAGTTTCGAGAAACTTTTCAACTTCAGCTAATGTTGGACGTTTATGACTATGATTTTGTGCTTCTGCAGTTTCTTGAGAAAATCCAAGTAATGAAAAAAGTAAAAATGAAATCGATAATAAAGCAGATTTCTTTTTCTTCACTTTTTCTAACTTATTTTTAATATCTGCAAAGCGTGTATTTTTATCAAACAAAATGGCCATCATTGCAATGTAAAGCAAAAAGTAACCAATGTAGGTAATCCAAGTTCCCCAAAAATCATGATTAACCGAGAGAATTGTTCCTTTTTCATCTTGATCAAATTGAGCTTGAAAAAATCGGTAGCCTTGATAATCTAAAATATTGTTCATAAAAATATGCGCATCTTGCTTTTTATCACCATCCAAAACGGTTACTTTACTTTCAAATGCGGAATAACTGTTGATGGTTCCCGGGTAACGTTTAGCAATAAAATCATTCAATTGAATACTAAAAGGTAGTTCATAAATTTTACTTCCAAACATCAGCGTGATATCCAAATCCCCTATCGTAACGGTTTGCGGAACGCCTTGTTTTCCTTTTGAGCCAACTAAAGTCACTTCTTTTGTTTCGCCATTCGCTTCTACTTGCAATACCAACGCATCATCGGTTGACATGTCTTTCCAATCGTTGTTAGAAACATAATCCTTTTTCCCTTTTATAGGAGCATCGGGCAACACAAATTGAGCACCGGCAATATTATAAAGCGAACGAAACATCAAGGGTTGAAGAGAGTCCTTTACCACCAACCCTTTCATTTGATCAGCCATTCGCATAAAATCCCCTCCAAAAGTAGATTTGATAAAAAATGAATCTCCGTCTTGAATGATGTTAATTGCTCCGTCGGTGTCCTTGTTATAGGCAAAAAGAATTCCGTGTAAACTTTGCACTTCGCCTTCTTTAAGGTGATGCTCGTGACGAGTTCCACCACTCGATTCGACTAACTTTAAATACTTCTCGCCACTTTCATCGGGTTTGATGGTTTCAGTGGCATTCATGATGAAATTTTTGTAACGAATCGTGTAAGGTTTGGTATCAAATTTATCATTAATCGAAAAACTATTGTTTGCCGCTTGCGATAGAATTAATGGTTTTTCTATGGTTTTTCGTTTAATTTCCCCGTTATAATCACCGTCTGTAAAAACGGTCAGGAAGGTTTTATCCGAATAAAATCGTTTTTCAGAAGCTCCTTCTCGAATAGGCATCATTCCTTCAAAACTAATATATCGCGTAACGAATGCTCCCACGAGGATAAAAATAAACGAAAAATGCAACATCAAAGTGGCCCATTTTTCTTTTTTCCAAAGTTGATAACGTTTAATGTTTCCAATAAAATTGATGACAAAAAACAGCATAATCACTTCAAACCACCAGGCGTTATAGATCCAAATCCTTGCTGTATCAGTGTTGTAATAACTTTCAATAAAGGTTCCGGCTGCCATTGCCACTGCAAATGAAATAAATAAAAAAGCCATTAAACGAGTGGAAAAAAGGAAAGAAAATATTTTTTTGTCCATTGTAATAAGAGTAATTTTTAAAAGCACAAAAATACTTATAAAAGAAAGAATCTTATTGATTTTTATATAATTTTTAAGGGAAGTTGAAGCAGGTTTTTATTCTTACTGATTTTAATCGGAAATCGGTTGTGTTTTTATTATTTTTGACCCATGGTTTCAATTGTTATTATCGGTTCGGGAAATGTAGCTCAACATTTGATTACTGCTTTTTTGCAAAGTGATGAAATTGAGCTAATTCAAGTATTTTCAAGGCAGAAAGAAAGTGTTTCGCATTTGATTTCTTTAGATAAAATTGTTTCCGATTATGATGAAATAAAAGAAGCTGCTATTTACATCATTGCCGTTTCGGATAATGCGATTGGGGAAGTTTCGTCAAAACTTCCATTTGAAAATCGTTTGGTTGTTCATACTTCAGGTAGTATGCCGATCGAAATTTTAGATTCAAAAAATCGCCGTGGTGTTTTTTATCCGTTGCAAACATTCACCAAAAACAAAGCGATTAACTTTAAAGAAATTCCGATTTGTTTGGAAAGCGAACTGGCTGATGATTTTATGAGGATTGAAAAATTAGCCAAATCTATTTCCAATTCAGTTCAATCCATTTCCTCCGAACAGCGAAAAGCGTTGCATGTGGCGGCTGTATTTGTCTGTAATTTTGTAAATCATCTGTATAAAATTGGAAATGATATTTGTGTAGAAAATCAACTTTCGTTTGAAATTTTAAAGCCATTAATTGTTGAAACGGCTCAAAAAATAATTCAATTATCGCCCGAAAATGCTCAAACCGGACCGGCAAAAAGGAATGACACGGAAACCATAAACTCGCATTTGAATTTTATTTCTGATGAAAATCAAAAAGAAATTTACAAACTCTTAACTAAATCAATTATTGACCATGGCAAAAAGCTATAAAGAATTAATGAACGACATTACCACTTTTGTTTTTGATGTTGATGGCGTACTAACGGATAGTTCTGTTCACATAACGCCTACCGGCGAAATGCTTCGCATTATGAATATTAGAGATGGTTTTGCCTTGAAAGCGGCGGTAGAAAGCGGTTATCATGTTTGTATCATTTCCGGCGGAAGCAATGAAGGCGTTCAAATTCGGTTGCGAAATCTTGGCATTACAGCTATTTACTTAGGTTCACCTGACAAAGTGAAAACTTTTAAAGAATACTGTGCTATTTACAACATAAATCCTGAACAAGTGCTTTATATGGGCGACGATATTCCCGACTATCATGTAATGAAATTGGTTGGTTTGCCGACTTGTCCGCAAGATTCCAGTCCGGAAATAAAAGCAATTTCAAAGTACATTTCGCATAAGAACGGTGGTAAAGGAGCTGTGCGTGAAGTGATTGAACAAGTTATGAAAGTGCAAGGAAAATGGCACTTGTATTATGACGGGAAGCATGATTGAGATGGAAGTTGGAAGTTGGAAGATGGGAGATGGAAGAAACTTTTTGTCATTCCGAAAGAGGACGAAGTCGAAAGAGGACACGAGCAATAGCGAACTGGCGAAGCAATCTCCTGCAAAGCAGGCAAAAAAGCAGATAATTTTATTCTACAATTAAACAAAGATTATATCCTTCAACAAAATGATTTATCTAAAATTAATACGCTACAAAAACTTACTCTTACTAGCATTCATGCAGTTAATTTTTCGTTACGGATTTTTAAAACAACAAGATGGTTATTTGGCATTAGCTGATTGGCACTACTTTTTATTGGTTTTGTCAACTGTGTTGTTAGCGGCAGCCGGTTATGTGATTAATGACATTTTTGATCAGGAAACAGACATAATCAACCGTCCGGATAGCGTAATTGTCGGAAAATCCATTTCAGAATCAAGAGCTTATAACATTTATGTCGGACTTAACATTGCTGGTGTTGCCATTGGATTTTATCTTTCTAATTTAATTGAAAAACCAAGTTTTGCCACGATTTTTATATTCATCGCAGCCTGTCTTTATTTTTATGCTACTACGTTAAAAAAAATGTTGTTGTTAGGAAATTTATTAGTTGCTTTTATTCTCGGATTGAGTGTTTTAATCATTGGTGTTTTCGATTTGTATCCGGCAACATACGATGGTAACCGCGACAAGATGGCTTTACTCTTCAAAATCTTAACCGATTATGCAATTTTTGCATTTTTTCTAAACTTTATTCGAGAAATAATCAAAGATTGCGAAGACGTAAAAGGTGACTACAACCAAGGCATGCAAACACTTCCCATTATTTTGGGCATTGCGAGAACTGGCAAAATAATTTTTGTTCTATTGGCCATTGCCTCCGCCATTATATCGTGGTACATCAACCAACATTTAATGAGTTTTGATTTGTATTATGCTGTTTTATATGTTCTTTTTTTGGTGCTAGGACCACTTTTATTTGCTCTAATTAAATGTTGGAATGCCAAAACAAATCAAGATTTTAAAGCGTTGAGCCTTACTTTAAAATGGGTAATTTTCTTTGGGATTTTATCAATTGCTGTAATTACCTTTAACATCAAAATGAATACCAATGCTTAGAGAAAAACTAAAACCGTACACTATCATCTTAGCTTCGGGTTCACCAAGAAGACAACAGTTTTTTAAAGACTTAAACATTGATTTTGAAATTAAGTTGAAAGAAGTGGAAGAAATTTATCCGCTACACCTTGAAGCTTCAGAAATCACCAATTTTTTAGCTGAACTAAAAGCAAAAGCCTTTGATGGGGAGCTACATCCAAACAATATTTTAATTACCAGCGACACCATTGTTTGGCACAAAAAGCAATGCTTAGGAAAACCAAAAGATGAAGAAGATGCCTTTAGAATGTTGCAATCGTTATCCAATTCAACACATGAAGTAATTACTTCGGTTTGTATTACCACAACAAATAAAACTGAAACTTTTTACGATGTGACCAAAGTAACTTTTCAAACACTTTCAGACGAGGCAATACGCTATTATATAGATAATTATAAACCTTTTGATAAAGCCGGAAGTTATGCTATTCAGGAATGGATTGGTTATATCGGCATCAGTAAAATTGAAGGTTCGTATACCAATGTGGTGGGAATGCCAATGCATTTAGTATTTCAAAAATTAACGAATTTTATAATCGAATAAGAAATGGACTTCCTTAAACTTTACATCAAAGAAGAAATTGCAACGGGATTTGTCTTATTGCTCTATTTTATAGCCCGAATCATGACGGCTAAAATTGTTCGACGGTTTGCCAAAGTGAGTCACACACTAGAACATCGTTCCAATCTAGTGATAAAATATTTCAATATTCTTTTAAGTTCTATTGCCATTATTGCTGTTTTTATCATTTGGGGAGTTAAACCGCAAAATGTTATTCTAGTCTTTTCATCCGTTTTTGCCGTCATAGGTGTCGCCATGTTTGCCCAATGGTCTATATTGAGCAATGTAACCTCGGGTATAATTTTATTCTTCTCTGCTCCATTTAAAATTGGTGATACCATTAGAATTCACGACAAAGATTTTCCCATTGAAGCTGAAATTGAAGACATCAGAGGTTTTCATACCTATTTGAAAACCAAGGAAGGAGAACTTATTACTTATCCAAACAGTTTATTATTGCAAAAAGGGATTACAGTTTTAAAATACACCACGGAAAATCATGAGTATACAGATTAACATTCTAAAGATAACACATTTCTGTTTTTTGCGTTATCTTCGAATCATTAAGCTATGACTCAAAAGTACCTATTTTCATTCCTACTATTCTGGTTGTGTTTTGTTTCCTATGCTCAGGATAATAAAACCAAGGCTGATTCTACAGCTATCGGCTATAAAAAAATTGAAAATTATTCTAAAAAAAATAAGTTTACAAAATTTGTACACAAGCTTGTTTTTAGATCAACGAATGTGAAGCCTAAACAACCCAATAAAATTCAATCAATAGCTAAAAAACATGCTGTTTATGAGAATAAAATCATACGAAATATCACTATTAAAACCCTTGATCCGTTTGGTTACTCTGAAATAGATTCCACAAAAAAACCTAAGCGATTTACCGAAAAAGCTGGCAATACTATTCATATGAAAAGCAGGAATTTTGCTATAAAAAACATACTTCTACTTAAAAAAAACAAACCTTATGATAGTTTAATTGTCCAAGAAACAGAACGTTTAATAAGAAGTCAACGCTTTGTCCGACGCGTTGCTATTAATTCAGAACTAGTTGGTAAAAATACCGATAGTGTAGATGTTACTATAACTGTTTTGGACTCATGGAGTTTGATTCCGAATGCTACTATAACCCCTTCCAAAGCAACGTATGAACTTACGGAGCGTAATTTTTTAGGTTCAGGTCATCTTTGGGACAATCGATATCAACACGAATTAGATGAAAAAAGAAGAGCTTTTTCTACACGATACGTTATTCCAAATATAAAAAATACTTATATCCAAACCGATTTAATCTATCAAATAGATTTAGAAAGCAATTATTCCAAGAGCATGCGTGTAGAGCGAAGTTTCTTCTCTCCCTTTACGCGTTGGGCAGGAGGGTTTTTTATGGAAAATCGATTGCGACGAGATAGTTTGCCTAATATAGCATCAAATTATTCACTTCAAACATTCAAATACAATACATTTGATTTGTGGGTAGGACATTCATTTCGAATAAGAAGTGACGAATTTAATGATCGGAAAAATACAAATTTGGTGACTACCCTGCGGTATTACAAAGTAAATTATCTGGAAGACATCTCTCCTGAATTCGATGCAATTGATTTTTTTACCAATGAATCATTTTGGTTAACCGGCATAGGGCTTTCCTCCCGAAATTTTGTTCAGGATGAGTATGTTTTCAATTTTGCGATTGCGGAAGATATTCCCATTGGAAAATACTATGGCATAACCGCAGGAGTTCAACAAAAAAATAATGAAGAACGTTTGTATATAGGGGCTAAAGCAACGTTGGGTAATTATTTTAAATGGGGCTATTTAAGTACCAATTATGAGTATGGAAGCTTTTTTAGGGGGAGAAAAAATCAACAGACAGCTCTTGCCTTACAATTAAACTACTTCACGCCACTGATCGAGTTAGGAAAATGGAAAATACGCCAATTTATCAAGAATGACTTTATTATAGGTAGCCATCGTTTAGAATCTGTCGGTGATCGGATTTCGATAAACGAATCAAATGGTATTAATGGATTTAACGATCCAAAATTTTTAGGAACCAGCAAAGTCTTAGTTTCATTTCAAACACAAAGTTATTCACCGTGGCAGTGGGCTGGATTTCGATTTAGTCCTTTTATCAACTATTCTTTAGCTTTTTTATCAGACTCATCACTCAACTTTGTTAAAAGTAATGGCTATTCTAAGTTGGGTTTAGGTCTTATAATTACAAATGATTACCTTGTTTTTAATTCATTCCAAATTTCATTTGCCTACTATCCTCGTATTCCTAATCAGGGCGAAAATATTTTTAAATCCAATACGTTTAAAACAAGTGACTTTGGTTATTTAGACTTTGAAATTAATAAGCCGAAAACTGTTTTGTATGAATAAAGCACTTTGACTAATTTTAACATATTCTAAGGAATAACTGTTAAAGAATTTCTAATTAAAACGTCAACTTATTTAATTTACTATATTTGAATTTTACATAAAAATAAGCTTTCAATGAGTTTAAAAAAATATTTTTTATTTCTTCTCTTATTCCTTTCAGTTACAACTTTATTGGCTCAACAGCCTCAAAAACCTTCATCGGTTGAAATTTATCATCAGATTCAAAAACTAAATTTTTTAGGTTCCGTATTATATGTTGCTGCTCATCCGGATGATGAAAATACTCGCTTAATTTCCTACATGGCCAATCATATAAAAGCCAGAACCGGTTATTTGTCGCTTACTCGCGGTGATGGTGGTCAGAATCTTATCGGAACAGAACTACGTGAATTATTAGGCGTAATTAGAACCCAAGAATTACTTGAAGCCAGGAAAATTGACGGAGGAGAACAATTTTTTACCCGTGCCAACGATTTTGGATTTTCAAAAGTTCCCGATGAAACTTTAAAAATCTGGAGCAAAAACGAAGTCCTTGAAGATATGATTTATATAATTCGGAAATTTAAACCGGATGTAATTATTAATCGTTTTGATCATCGTTCGCCAGGGACAACGCATGGACACCATACTTCCTCTGCAATGCTTTCGATTGAACTTTTTGACCAAACGAATGATCCAAAAGTCTATCCAAATCAATTAAAGTATACTTCCATTTGGCAACCTAAACGTTTATT
Source organism: Flavobacterium lacus (assembly GCF_003268815.1). Lineage (GTDB taxonomy): Bacteria > Bacteroidota > Bacteroidia > Flavobacteriales > Flavobacteriaceae > Flavobacterium > Flavobacterium lacus. The sequence goes on from NZ_QLSV01000013.1 coordinate 87,491, forward strand.
TTTCAACACGTCTTGGTGGTTTTACGGTGGAAAAGAAAAGTTTGATAAAGCCGATAAAAGTAAACTGAACAACTTTGACATGGGCGTTTATTATCCATCTTTTGGAAAATCAAATCAGGAAATTGCTGCTCTTAGCCGAAGCCGTCACCAATCGCAAGGATTTGGAAGCACTGGTTCCAGAGGTGACGAAATTGAATATTTAGAACTCATAAAAGGAGAAGCAGCGAAAGACAATAAAAATATTTTTGAAGGAATTGATACCTCTTGGAGTCGTGTAAAAGGTGGTTCAATCATTGGAAATTTAATTTCAGAAATTGAAAAAGAGTTTGATTTTAAAAATCCTTCGGCTAGCATTCCAAAACTAACAGAAGCTTATTCACAAATTCAAAAATTGGAGGATGAGCATTGGAAAAACATTAAATTAGAAGAACTTAAAAAAATCATTTCAGCTTGTGCCGGATTATATTTAGAAGCCGTTGCCAATTCGCAAAGCACAACTCCGGGAAGCACTTTAAAAGTAAAATTAGAAGCAACCAACCGAAGTGATCAAAAAATGGTTCTAAATACTATCAACACCCATCCGGCATCCGTCAACACAATGTCGATTACCCCCTTAGAAAACAACCAACCTACTTATTTTGATATTGAATTAAAAATAAATTTAAACCATGAATATACTGCTCCGTATTGGTTAAAAGAGGCAGGAACAGTGGGAATGTACACCGTTTCCAATCAAGAAAATATTGGAATTCCCGATATTATCAGAACTATTTCTGTCACTTTTTTAGTCGAAATAAACGGAGTTGTCATACCATTTGAACGAAAAGTAATTTATAAATACAACGACGAAGTTAAAGGTGAAGTGTATAAACCACTCGACGTTGTTCCGGTTGCCACTTCGTCTATTTTAGATAAGGTAAAAATATTTAATTCCGAAAAAAGCAAATCCGTTGGTGTAAAAATAAAAGCCGGAAAAGATGATCTAACTGGCGATGCATTTCTCACGGCTGCAGATGGTTGGAAAGTTTTTCCAAAATCCATTCCTTTCCAAATCAATAAAAAAGGAGGCGAAACCACTTTATATTTTGAAGTAACTCCACCAAAAAATTCAGCAGAAATAATAGCGAATAGTTATGTGGTTGTAAACAACGAAAAACTTGATAAAGAGCAAATTAACATTCAATACGAACACATTGCTCAACAGCAAGTTTTAGCCTTTTCCGAGGCAAAATTCAGTAAGTTAGATATTATCATTAAAAATGAAAAAATAGCTTACATCATGGGTGCAGGTGACGAAGTTCCACTTTATCTATCGCAAATGGGGTATGAAGTGACCTCAATAAAACCCGAAGAAATTACACAAGAAAATCTCACTAATTTTCAAGTAGTTATTTTAGGAATCAGAGCTTACAACACGGTTGAAGAATTGGCTTTCAAACAACAATTGCTTTTTGATTTTGTCAAAAATGGTAATACGATGATTGTGCAATACAATACCACAGGAAAACTTACAGTGAAAGAATTAGCTCCTTTTTCGTTAAAATTATCAAGAGATCGAGTTACCGAAGAAGATGCTGAAGTTCGTTTCTTAGCTCCCAATCATAAAATACTAGACTTTCCGAATAAAATCACTTCTAACGATTTTAAAGGCTGGGTTCAAGAGCAAGGTTTGTATTATCCGAATGAATGGGACGCAACCTTCACGCCTATCCTGTCATCTAATGACAAAGGTGAAGAGGCAAAAAATGGTGGGCTTTTAGTGGCTCAATACGGAAAAGGACATTACATTTACACCGGTTTGAGCTTTTTTAGAGAGCTTCCTGCGGGTGTTTCGGGAGCCTTTCGTTTGTTTGCCAATATGATTTCCATCGGAACAAAAACAAATTAGAACATGAAAGACAGTAAAAAAAACAACTTGAAGAACATCTATATTTGGATGCTGCTCATGAATGCGTTCTACATTTTATTGTTTTATTTTATAATGATTTACTTTTCATAATCCATGCAAATACTCGACTGGTTCATACTTATTTTTACGCTGCTTTTTATAGTGGTTTACGGTGCATGGAAAACAAAAGGAAGTCAGAACGTTAAAGACTATATATTAGGCAATAACGAAGCAAAATGGTGGACAGTAGGTATTTCTGTCATGGCAACACAAGCCAGTGCAATTACTTTTCTTTCTACTCCCGGTCAAGCTTTTCATGACGGAATGGGCTTTGTGCAATTCTATTTCGGTTTGCCGATTGCGATGGTTTTAATCTGTATGTTCTTTATTCCTATCTATCATAAACTCAGTGTTTATACTGCGTATGAATTTTTAGAAAATAGATTCGACTTAAAAACCAGAAGTTTAGCTGCTGTTCTTTTTTTAATTCAAAGAGGTTTAGCGGCCGGAATTACCATTTATGCTCCCGCTATTATTTTATCCTCTATTTTGGGATGGAACCTTAATTTACTCAATTTTATTATTGGTGTTCTAGTAATTATTTATACTGTCTCCGGAGGAACGAAAGCAGTGAATGTTACGCAAAAACAACAAATGTTCATCATCATGTCGGGAATGTTTATTGCATTTTATTTGATATTGAGCTATTTACCAAAAGAAGTTTCATTTAGTAATGCTCTTCAAATTGCAGGGGTGAATGAAAAAATGAATGTCCTTGATTTTTCATTTAATCCGAATAGTCGCTACACTTTTTGGAGTGGAATCACGGGCGGATTATTTTTAGCCCTTTCTTACTTTGGTACAGATCAATCCCAGGTTCAACGGTATCTTTCAGGAAAATCGTTGCGAGAAAGTCAGTTAGGACTCATCTTCAACGGATTTATGAAAGTACCAATGCAGTTTTTTATTCTGCTTACCGGAGTAATGGTTTTTGTGTTTTTTCAGTTCAACAAAGTACCTTTAAATTTCAATCCTACCAGTCAAATTGCTGTAGAAAAATCAATTTATGCACAAGAATATAAGTCATTAGAAAAGGAACTTGAAGAAATTCACCAAGAAAAGAAAATTGTAACTTTAGCCTATTCGAACCAGTTAAATATTGATGTTGACAATCCTACTTTACGTAAAAGGATGATTGGTTTATACGAAAAAGAAAAACTGCTGAAAGAAGAAGCAAAAGCTATTATCAAAAGCATCAATCAAGAATCGAACGATAAAGATTATGTGTTTATTCATTTCATATTGAACTATTTGCCAACTGGTTTGGTGGGATTATTGTTGGCTGTCATTCTCTCTGCTGCCATGTCTTCCACAGCTTCTGAACTAAATGCATTATCGTCTACAACCGTAATTGATATTTATAAACGAAATATTAAAGGCGAAAAATCAGATAAACATTTTGTGCTAGCTTCTAAATTTTTCACATTCCTTTGGGGAGCAATCGCCATTCTTTTTGCTTGTTTCGGTACATTAGTTGAAAATCTTATTCAATTAGTAAATATCATTGGCTCGGTGTTCTACGGAACTATTCTTGGCATATTTCTTGTGGCATTCTTTCTGAAATTTATAAAAGGGAATGCCATATTTTATGGAGGCGTAATTAGTCAATTAGTTATTTTTATGATTTATTACCAATGCATTCATATTTATCCATCCGGAAAAGAAATTTTAGGCTATTTGTGGCTTAATGCAATTGGAGCTGCACTCACCATTGGATTATCATTTTTGATTCAAGCTTTTTCGAAATCAAAACTTAACTAAGGTTGTTATGTATAAAAATTTACTTGGATTTATATTGATCCAACTTTTTTCATTTGGATTATTCGCCCAAGAGGTAATCGTTAAAGATGCGGTTTCTGGTGAAAAACTGGAAGCCGTTACCTTCAATTCAAACCAACCTAAAATTTCAGCGGTCACAAATAAAATGGGAGTTGCAAATCTTACCGATTTTAAAGAAGTAAAGCAAATTCACATCAGAATGTTAGGGTATGAAACCTTGACAATGAGCTACAATCAACTTGAAAGAGCAGGGTTTAAAGTGTTTTTAACTCCCGAAAATACCTCGTTAAACGAAGTCATTTTATCGGCTTCAAAATGGGAAGAAACCAAAAAAAGTATACCAAATTCCATCGTCACTTTTAAACCAAAAGACATCATTCTAGCTAATCCGCAAACTACAGCCGATTTGTTAACTAATACCGGAAAAGTATTTGTCCAAAAAAGTCAATTAGGTGGTGGAAGCCCGATGATTCGTGGTTTTGCAACCAATAGAGTTTTAATAAATGTGGACGGAATTCGAATGAACAATGCGATTTTTAGAAGTGGAAATGTGCAAAATATTATTTCGATTGATGCCAATTCGATACAAAATACCGAAGTCATTCTTGGTCCTGGAACAGTAATTTATGGTAGCGATGCAATAGGAGGAGTAATGAATTTTTATACATTAGAACCCGAATTCACGCCCAACAAAAATCAATATTATTTTGGAAATGTAATGAGTCGATGGTCGTCTGCCAACAACGAAAAAACGTTGCATTTTGATTTGAATGTTTCTTCTAAAAAATGGGCTTTTGTTACTTCGGCTTCATTTAGTGATTTTGAAGATTTACGTATGGGAAATCATGGATCAGATGCGTACACTCGACCCGATTATGTGCAAACTGTTGATGGTATTGATGAAATTATCGTGAATAGTAATCCTCAAAAACAAGTTGCTTCGGGTTATAACCAAATCAATTTTATTCAAAAAGTAGCATATCAGCCCAATGAATTTTGGAAATTTACTTATGCTTACCATTATTCCAGCACCTCCGATTTTAATCGATATGATCAACTATTACGACGAAGAGACGGAAACCTTCGCTTCGCAGAATGGTATTACGGCCCACAAGATTGGTCGATGCACCATTTAAAAATTAATTATACTAAGGGTAATAAATGGTTTGATAAAGCACAGTTTAATGCTGGTTTTCAACAATTTGAAGAAAGTCGTCACAACCGAAACTTTAACGGTTTAACCCGAATCAGTAACGTTGAAAATGTAGATGCATATTCTGCAAATATTGATTTTATTAAAAAATTTGGATCAAAAAATAGAATATCATATGGCTTAGAATACATATTGAACAATGTGAATTCCATTGGTTTTCAACAAAATATTCAAACACGCGAACAAGTTAATGCTCCTTCTCGCTATCCGGATGGTTCAAAATGGCAGTCATTGGCGGCTTATTTACAATATGAAAATAAATTAAATGATAAATTTACGTTTCAGTCCGGAATACGTTTTAATCAAATTTGGTTAGATGCAACGTTCGATAAAACATTTGTAGATTATCCGTTTGACGAAACAAATATTAATACCAGTGCATTTACAGGAAGTTTGGGTTTTACTTATTTGGCTACAAAAATTACAGCTTTATTTTTTAATGCAGGAACCGCTTTTCGTTCACCGAATGTGGATGATGTGGGAAAAATTTATGAAAGTACACCCGGAAATTTAGTGGTTCCCAATCCGAATTTGGAATATGAATATGCTTATAATGCCGAAATTGGCATTCAACAAAAAGTTGGAAAATCGATTTCGTTTGATGTAACCGGTTTTTACACGCATGTGATTGATGCGTTGGTACGAAGAAATTTTACGTTAAACGGAGAAAGTACGATCGAATTTCAAGGTGAAGTAAGCAACATTCAAGCCATTCAAAATGCAGCAAAAGCAAATGTTTATGGAATTCAAGCCGGATTAAATGTTGAAATTTTACCTCAACTGCATTGGAAAACCAATGCCAATTGGACCAAAGGTGAAGAAGAATTAGACAATGGCGACACTGCTCCACTTCGACATGCCGCTCCATTTTTTGGTGATTCTCGCTTGATTTTTAAAACTAATAAATGGACAACAGATTTATTTTTAGTGTATAATTCAACGATTAAAGCAGAAGATTTAGCTCCTTCCGAAGTGGAAAAAGAATACTTGTATGCAGCCGATGCGAATGGAAATCCGTATGTGCCAAGTTGGTATACACTAAATCTAAAATCAGTTTATAAACTCAATGAAACATGGTCGTTTTCAGGTGGAATTGAAAACATAACAGACCAACGTTATCGTCCGTATTCGTCAGGAATTACTGCTGCTGGTAGAAACTTTATTTTAGCTGTACGAACTGCATTTTAACAAAAAATCCTATCACAAAAATGATAGGATTTTAAACTTATAAAAAAGTAAATTTATTTTTTACTCCACTCAGCAATACTTTCTTTATTCATTTTAACATAATCGGCATTTCCTACTTTTTCAGCTGCTTCTAAGGAAACTTTTGCCGTTTCAATCGCACCTTTTTTATCACCCGCTTTCGCTTGAATTTGAGATTTTAAACGGTTATACCAAAATGGTGTTCCTTTAGCCGCTGTCATTTCAGTTGCTTTGTTTACATATTCTAACGCTTTATTGATATCACCATTTGATTGATAATAGTATTGAGCAGAGGCAAAAAAGTCACTTGCAGCTGGCCCGGCTAGTACTTTATCAATGTTGGCCATCGCTGTCTTTTTAGTTGGCACTTCAAATTTAACGGCGGCTACCGTTTTTTCCCAAGAAAACTCTAAATGAGCAAAATCATTGTCTACATTGTTCAGTGAAATTGTAAACGTCTCTACATGACGGTTCAAGGTTTCCGGTTTAACATTCACTCGTGCAGCTACTTTAGCTTCATCAAATTTTTCAGGTGTTCCCCAATTTTCTGTATCCGTATAAAATACAACTTCCCAATTGTCTGCTTTTGGCGTAACAAAAAGAGCATATTTTCCCTTCTTAAGTGTTTTTCCGTCCACGGTTACATCATCACCAAAGGTGATCATCGAGTTTTGATTGGCACCCGTTCTCCACATTTTTCCAAATGGAACCAAATCACCAAAAACAGCTCTACCCTTTGCACTCGGACGACCGTAATCAATTTCAATATCCGTTAAACCAACAATTTGTTCAAAATTTGCTCTCGGACTCGCTGCAGGAGTTTTTACTTGTGCCGAAAGAGTGAAAGAAGCAACAAAAAATAACGCTGCTAGTACAATTTTTTTCATAATTAAATAAGTTTAGTTAATTCTTCAAATTTACGGCTTCCTATTTGCAGAAACTGTTAAAGAAAATATAAATCGAAAATATTCTGTTTAACAATTAATGCTAAATATTAAACAATATTATATCTTTACAGAAAAAATGAAAATATACACCTTACACACGAAACAAAACCTTCCGATTACTTTAGAACAAGCATGGAATTTTTTATCAAGTCCAAAGAATTTAAAAACAATTACTCCAGATTACATGGGATTTAACATCCTAAGCGGGGCAGACAAACCAATGTTTCCGGGGCAAATCATTCAATATATTGTTACTCCCGTTTTAGGAATTCCAACCAAATGGGTTACCGAAATCACACATGTGCACGACAAAGAATATTTTGTAGATGAGCAACGATTTGGCCCTTATGCTTTATGGCATCATAAACATTTTTTAAAAGAAATTCCTGGAGGAGTTGAAATGGAAGATATTGTAGATTATAAACTTCCTATGGGAATTCTAGGACAATTGGTTCACCCAATTTTGGTTAAACCAAAGTTAAAAGAAATATTTGATTACCGTCAGAAAAAATTAATTGAACTTTTTGGAGAATATAAAGGATAAAAAATGAAAAATATTTTATTAATAGGTGGTTCCTACGGAATTGGGTATGCCATCGCTAAAGAATTACAATTTGAATGTAAAGTCTTTGTAGCATCAAGAACTTTTGAAAATAAAGAGGATTTGAATGTAACGCATCTTCCGTTTGATGCTTCAACCGATATGTTAGATACTTCAAAACTACCTAACGTTATTGATGGATTGGTATATTGCCCGGGAAGCATCAACTTGCGACCATTCAAAGGCATTAAACCTGAAACTTTTGAAGCAGATTTGAATATCAATTTTATTAGTATGGTCAAAGTAATTCAAACTATTTTACCAAATTTAACCGCTTCTGAACAATCGAGCATTGTGGTTTTCAGTAGTGTTGCCGCTAGTATGGGATTGCCTTTTCACACTAGTGTTGCCGCTGCAAAAGGAGCGATTGAAGGGTTTGCAAAAGCATTGGCAGCCGAATATGCTCCAAAAATTAGGGTGAATGTGATTGCTCCTTCCTTAACGGATACACCATTGGCAGATAAGTTTTTGAACAATGATGTGAAACGTGAAAAATCAGCAGAACGTCATCCGCTCAAGCGATTTGGTACAACCGAAGACATGGCTCAAATGGCTACTTTTCTGCTAAGTGATAAAAGCACATGGATTACGGGACAGATTTTTCATGTGGATGGCGGAATGTCAACCTTGCTAGTAAATAGTTAACTTTGACTTGTTACCATTAACCCATTACCCAAATTATGACAATTTTCTGGTTCCGAAGAGATTTACGTTTAGAGGACAATATCGGTCTTTTTCATGCTTTAAACAGTGCTAAAGAAGTGCTTCCTATCTTCATTTTTGATGAGTATATTCTGTCTCAATTACCAAAAGACGATGCTCGTGTGACATTTATTCACGTGTTACTTTCTAAAATTCAGAAGCAATTAGAAGAAAAAGGAAAATCATTGGCTGTTTTTCATGGAAAACCAATTGACATATTTCAAAAATTAATTGCTGAAAATAATATTTCGACAGTTTATGTGAATCATGATTATGAACCGTATGCTCGTAAAAGAGACAAAGAAATTTATCAGTTATTTAAGAAGAATGAAATTGAGTTTAAAACCACGAAGGACCAAGTTATTTTTGAAAAAAGCGAAGTCGTAAAAGATGACGGACTTCCTTATGTTGTGTATACTCCTTACTCCAAAAAATGGAAAGAAAAGTTTAAAACGATTCGATTAGTTCATCATGAATCTGATAAAAAGCTAGATAAAATTGGGCTTCACACCTACCCTTTTTTGAGTTTGAAAGATATCGGTTTTAAATCTTCCACTATAAAAGTTCCTCCTTTTGATGTTTCACATCAATTGATAAATAATTACGAAGCTACTCGCAATTTTCCGGCTGTTTCGGGAACTTCGATGCTTGGAGTTTATCTGCGATTTGGAGCTGTTTCCATCCGAAAAATGATTGCAAAAGCCATTGAATCAGAAAATGAAACCTTTTGGAACGAACTCATTTGGCGGGAGTTTTTCATGCAAATTCTATGGCACTTTCCTCATACTAACAACAAAAGTTTTAAAGAAAAATACGATCGAATTGAGTGGAATAACAATGAAGATGATTTTAAAAATTGGTGCAAAGGTAAAACAGGTTACCCAATGGTGGATGCCGGAATGCGAGAACTCAATACCACCGGACACATGCACAATCGGGTGCGAATGGTTGTTGCCAGCTTTTTATGCAAACACCTTTTAATCGATTGGCGTTGGGGCGAAACTTATTTTGCTCAAAAATTACTGGACTATGAACAAGCCAGTAATGTAGGTAACTGGCAATGGGCAGCGGGTTCCGGGGTGGATGCAGCTCCTTATTTTCGGATTTTTAATCCAACTGAGCAAATTAAAAAATTTGACAAAGATTGGAAATACATTAAAAAATGGGTGCCGGAAGTTGAGAGTGTTAACTACACAAAACCCATCGTTGACCACAAAGAAGCACGGGAAAGATGTTTAAAAGTATATAAAGAAGCTGTTGGGTAATTTAAAATAAGTAAAAATGAATGTGGTTTGGTTCAAAAGAGATTTGCGATTATTTGATAATGAAGCTCTCTTTAGAGCTTTAGAATCTGATAATCCAACGCTTTTGCTTTATATTTTTGAACCGTCTTTACTCAATGATCATCATTACAGTCAACGTCATTTTGATTTTATAAAACAATCGTTGGAAGAACTTCAACATCAATTAAAATCGTATCAAACTCAACTATTAATTATTGAAAGTGAAGCGGTTGATGCGTTTGAAAAAATCAATCAAAATCAATCCATTACAAATCTATTTTCGCATCAAGAAACCGGAATTAACCTCACATTCGACAGAGATAAAGCAGTTGCTTCATTTTGTAAAAAGCATAACATTGTATGGAATGAATACATCACCAATGGCGTAGAAAGAGGATTGTCGAATAGAAAAACCTGGCGAGACGATTGGTGCGAATTTATGGATGTAGAGCCTTTTCCATTTCAACCCAAATTGAATTCATTTTTATCGAGCGAAGATTTTGGAAAAATTAGTTCAATTTTCGAAAGTGTTTCAATAACTACTGCCAAAAATACACCTTTTCAAAAAGGAGGAACTTCCGTCGGAATGCGGTATTTGAATTCATTTTTAAAAGAACGAGTTGCAAATTACAGTAAACACATTTCTAAACCCGAATTAGGCAGACACAGTTGTAGCCGAATTTCACCTTATATTGCTTGGGGAAATTTATCTATTCGGCAAGTTTGCCAGTTGGCTTTAAAATTTCGAGACCAGAAAAAAAATGTGCGTCAAATTGATAATTTCGCTTCACGTTTACGATGGCAAGCTCATTTTATTCAGAAATTTGAAATGGAATGCCACATGGAATTCATAGCAGTAAATAAAGGTTATCGAAAGCTTAATCAAAGTGTAATTCCTGAATTTCATCAAGCTTGGATAACCGGAAGAACAGGCGTTCCCTTGGTCGATGCTTGTATGCGATGCCTCAACACAACCGGTTACTTGAATTTTAGAATGCGGGCTTTGGTGGTTTCATTTTATACCCATCACTTGTTTCAACCGTGGCAAAATTGTAGTCCGCACTTAGCCAGACAATTTCTTGATTTTGAACCGGGTATTCACTATCCTCAAATTCAAATGCAAGCAGGCGTGACCGGAATTAACACCCTACGCGTTTACAATCCGGTAAAAAATTCTTATGAACACGACCCGGAAGGAATTTTTATCAAAAAATGGATGCCTGAACTTTCCAAAATCCCAACCGAATTCATTCACGAACCTTGGAAATTGACCCCCATTGAACAAATGCTTTATGATTTTGAAATTGGAACAGATTATCCGTTTCCGATTGTGAATTTAGAAGAAGCCAGACGATTTTCGAGTGATTTCTTTTGGTCAATGCGAAAAAACGGAGAAGTAAAAAAAGATGGAAGTCGGATAATTGATAAACATACGCTACCCAACAAAGTGAGTAAACGTTAATTTATAGGTTCATTCGTTTAAATTCACTACCTTACAAAAAATAAAAACCAACTAATATGAACAAAAATGTAATTCTTGCAACTGTATGCACCACTTTATTTTTAATTTCTTGTGGTAAGAAGGAAGAACAACCGGCAGATACAATCATCATTGAACAACCTGCTGAAACTCCTACTCCCGCTCCCACTGAGCCTGTTGAACAAGACGGAACATCGTTGGAAATTGGAAAAGACGGTGTAAAAATCAACACCAAAGATGGTGATAAAAAAACCACGATTGATGTATCTGATAAAGATGCAAAAGTAGAAATTAAGGACTAAATTTAGTAGATTCCCCTTCAAAAGAGGGGAATTTTATTTAACTAATGCTCCTAATCTTATCAAAACTCAATTCGTTAAAATGACTGATGACTTCATCAGCTAATGAGTAATCTTGAAGTTTTGAATTTACACTTTCATAACCCACACAATATATTCCGGCTGCTTTGGAGGCTAAAATTCCGTTGGTACTATCTTCTATCACAATACAATGCTGAACGGCAGTTTTTGCTAATTCGGCTGCTTTAAGAAAAATAGCAGGATGTGGTTTTGATTTTGGAAAATCTTCTCCTGAAACTTTGTAGGTAAAGTATTTATCCAAATCAAATCGGTTAAAAATACGTTGAATCGTCACATTGGCTGAGGAAGAAGCCAAAACCAATTGCATTCCGTTAAAGTGTAGTTCTTGGATTAAATCTTCCACTCCATCCAATAAATACAAATCTTCTTTTTGATCAAAAGCCTCATTAAATAAGTTTCGTTTGGTTTCTACTAAGGTTTGAACATCTTCTTTCAAATTGTAAATTCCTTTTAAGCGTTCGTAAATATTTTTGGTGGAATTGCCTGTAAACGAAGCATACATTTCAGGTGAAACGTCAATATTTAATTGTCTAAAATGTTGAACATACGCAAAGTGATGCACCGGCTCGGTGTCAACGATTACGCCATCCATGTCGAAAATTACGGTTTGTATCATTTTTTTTGAGGGGCTAAGGTTCTAAGGTTCTGAGTGGCTAAGGTTTTAAAAGTTCTAGATATTAATTTCATAATGTAAATCAGTGACGTCCTCAGTACCTTAGTACCTTTGAACCTAAGTGCCTACTTTTTCAACAAATACCGCACCACCGTTTCCGCTGCATACAACCCGAAAAGGCAAGGCATCCAACTGTTGGTTCCGTAAAATGATTTTTTAAAGTTTTTCCCGTCGGTCATTTTTAGACTGGATTCATCTTGAATTTCAGAAGAAAAAACGACTTTTAACTTGTCGATTTTTACTTCTTTCAATCGTCTTTTCATCGTTTTGGCCAGGTAACAGTTTTCAGAATTACCAATGTCAGTTACTTTTACTTTAGAAGCATCCATTTTTCCGCCAGCTCCCATACTGGAAATTATTTTGACACGTTTACGTTTTGCTGCAATAATCAAATTCAATTTAGGTGTAATGCTATCGATACAATCTAAAACGTAATCAAAATCTTCGGTAATTACGTCAAAAGCACGTTCCGGTGATAAAAATTCTTCTAAACGAGTAAGATTTAATTCAGGATTAATATCCATTAATCGATCGCCAACAATCTGTACTTTTGGTTGACCAATGGTAGAATGCAAGGCTGGTAATTGCCGGTTGATGTTGGTAATATCTACGACATCACCATCTACAATGGTCATACTTCCAACGCCGGCACGAGCGAGAAATTCGGCTGCAAATGAGCCAACTCCGCCTAAACCTACTACGAGTACGTTTGCATTTCTTAAATTGTTTAATCCTTCTGTTTTAAATAAGAGCTCTGCTCGTTCTTGCCATTTAGCCATTGCTAGGTAATAGGTTAAAGGTTATGGGTAATCGGTCTATCGTCCATTTTCATTCTAAAAACTTTTTCAAAATTTGTTTGAATGATTGACTTTATTTCTTCAATTTCTATGCTTTTATAGTTCGCTGCTAGTGCGTAAACTTCTTCTAATGATTCTTCAATTGTATCGGTTTCCAGAAACAATCGATTGTTTGGTACGGATTGAAAAACCGATTTTAACTCTGGATTTCGCAATAAATATTTCCCGAAAGAAAGATAAAAACCGTTATCCAAAAGTTGTTTTGCTGTTTGTTCGTTTTTGGAAAATCCGTGAATAATCATTGGAACTGTAACCTTTTGTTCCTTTTTGATTTGAATGATTTCCTGAAAAGCAGCAACGCAGTGCAAAACTAAAGGTTTTTGATGTTTTTCTGCTAATAAAATTTGTGCTTTGAATACTTTTTCTTGAATTTCCATTGGAATTTCAATTCGTTTGTCTAATCCGCATTCGCCTAACGCGAGGCAATTTGAGAGTGAGAGTTTTTCGTTAATTAATTGTAAATCGGAATCTAATCTACTTTCATCAATATACCAAGGATGAATTCCGATGGAATACAATGGGATTTTTTCATCAAATTCCCATGGGTATTGATTGACCAACTCAAGAATGTTTTCTTGGTTGGTGTAGCTGTGCGTGTGGAGGTTAAAGAGTTTTGACACGGTTTTCATGGATTAAAAATTTCAAAAAGTAAAGAGTAGAAATATTATTTCTTAAACGCCTTTACCCCTGCTTTTATTTCTACTTTCAAATCATTTTCTTGAGGAACGATTGGGCAGGAATAGACTTCGTTGTAGGCACAATAGGGATTGTAGGCTTGGTTGAAATCAATTGTCCAGTTCTTTCCTTTTTGGATTTCGAGGTCGATGTAGCGGCCGCCACCATAACTTTCCACACCGGAAGTGAAATCAGTGAAAGGAAGAAATAAACTGTTTTTGTAACCCGGTTTTTTAGAGAATTCGACGTTTTGATAAACATTTAGTTGACACGGAATTCCGTCGAGTTCGAAGTGGAGTTCGCCGTATTTGAGGTAAATTGGTTTTCGGGAAGTGGTGGTTTTCATTTCAAACGGCTTTTCCTTTTTGGTTCGGATGAACTTGGCTGTCACAAAATAGTTTTCGTTGATTGGAAAAAATTCTAATTCTTTGAAAACGGCTACATCTTTTTTCTTGAGTGGACTTTTGGCAGAATCGGCGTAATGTTCATTCATATTTTTTTGAAATTGAATGACAGAATCGCGTTCAAATTTATGTTGGGAAAAAGCAAATTGCGTGAGCAAGAAAAGAAAGACTACTTTTTTCATTGTTGTGTTTTTACAAAAATAGGAAATTGATTGGTAGGTTTGAATCAAAATATGCGCAGAAAAATGTTCTAGTGAAATGCGTAATTAACGACATTTCTAGCCCGAATAGTAGTGGAAAGCCTTTTGCAGTCTAGTTGTATTTTTTCTAGCTAAAAAAGAGCGACTAGCAGAAGCTCCTTTTTTGGCTTAGAAAAAAAAAACTAGACAAAAAAGCTTGGAACGGATAGCCGGAATAGCTCCTGAAAAATCATAAACATTTTTTGTTTAACTGTTCGCTTTTTAAACACACGCAACTTTGTACCTTTGCAGTACTCAATTTTTACCGATGCTCAAAACTGCTTTTAATCGTTATATCAATTCTTTTCGAGGTTTTAGGAGGGAAATTTGGATCTTAACGTTGATTACTTTTATCAATCGTGCGGGTACGATGGTGTTGCCGTTTTTGTCGAAATACCTCAAGGAAGATTTGGATTTTAGCTATGGCGAAGTGGGATGGATTATGGTTTGCTTTGGTTTGGGCTCGATGTTGGGTTCCTATTTGGGCGGAAAATTATCGGACAGTATTGGTTTTTATAAAGTCATGGTTTTTAGCTTATTTGTGAGCGGTTTGCTGTTTTTTGCTCTTCAATTTATTACTTCTTTTGCCGGATTATGTGTTGCTATGTTTGTCATTATGACGGTAGCCGATATGTTTAGACCAGCCATGTTTGTTTCGCTAGGTGCGTATGCAAAACCCGAAAATCGAACGCGAGCCCTGACTTTGGTGCGTTTGGCAGTGAATTTAGGTTTTGCCGCCGGACCCGCTTTGGGCGGATTGATTATTATGAATATTGGTTATCACGGTTTGTTTTGGGTGGATGGTGCTTCCTGTATTGTTGCGATTTCTATTTTCTGGATTTTAGTGAAAGAAAAGAAAAAAGTGGTTGATTCAAGTGTTTTTGTGGATGAATTGCCAGTGAAATCGGTTTATAAAGACCGTCCGTTTTGGGTTTTTTTAATCGTAAGTTTTATTACAGCGATGATTTTCTTTCAATTGTTTACAACGCTTCCACTCTATCATCAAGAACAATATGGTTTAACGGAATTTCAAACCGGTTTACTTATGACTTTGAACGGTTTCTTGATTTTTTTGTTAGAAATGCCGATTGTAAATTATTTTGATCGCAAAAAAGTGAACAAGGTAAAAATCGTGTTGTTTGGCTCACTGTGCATGGCGTTGAGTTTTTATGTTTTACTGATTAACGTGTGGGCCGGTGTTTTATTGATTAACATTTTGTTTTTGACTTTTGGTGAAATGTTTGCTTTTCCGTTTTCCATTTCGTTTGCCTTGAGTCGTGCTCCTCGCGGTCAAGAAGGCCGATACATGGCTTTTTATACGATGAGTTTTAGTTTGGCTCACATTATGAGTTCTAAAACCGGTATGGAAGTCATCGCTCATTTTGGTTATCAAGTGAATTGGATGGTAATGGGAACGCTTGGCTTGGTTGCTGTTGGTTGTTCGGTTTGGGTGATGAAGATGGTTAGGGAGGAATAAGTAAGGGTTGTAGGTTATTGGTTTTAGGTTGGCTGTTGTAGTCTGTTTCTTTGCCACGAAGAAATTAAGGCACTAAGCTTTTAATGGCTATTATGATGATTATTACTGCGAATGAAATCTGCCGTCTTCTATCTTCAATCACATCCAAAACTTAATTTATAGTTAAATAACTAATTTTATAGTTGCATAACTAAAAATATAGTTGTAGGTTTGTTTTAAACTTTACAATTATGCAAAAGCTCACCAATAAAGAAGAAGAAATCATGCACATTTTATGGAAGCTCGAAAAAGCTTTTGTCAAAGATGTGATGGCCGAAATTACAGAAGATCAACCGCATTACAATACCTTATCTACTATTATTCGGAATTTGGAGGACAAGGGATATGTTTCGCATCACGCGTATGGCAACACACACCAGTACTTTCCTATCATCAGCATGGAAAAGTACCGCAAGACCTTTATGAATACTGCGATTGAGCATTACTTCAACAACTCCTATAAAAATATGGTTTCGTTTTTTGCGGAAGAGGAAAAAATTTCTGCCGAAGAACTCAGAGAGATTTTAGCGATCATCGAAAAAAAGAAATAATATGGAAAACTGGTTAATTTATTTCGCAAAAATAAATGGTTTACTAGTTGTATTCTATTTGATGTATGTTCTGTTTTTAAGAAAAGAAACCTTCTTTACATCCAACCGTTGGTATTTACTATTGGGATTGATTTCTTCGTTCGTCTTGCCATTGATCACATTTACAAAAACCGTTTGGGTGGAAAGTAAACCGTTCATTTTCCGGGAAATGACCAATTTTGAACCGGTTATTATTAAAAATGCAGTTGAAATTGAAGAAACATTTAACTGGAATGAACTATTTATTGCTTTTTATTTGCTAATTACTCTTGTTGTTTTATTTAAAATAGGTTTTGAGGTGATTTCTTTTTACAAAAGCATTAAAAATCAGCAAAGCATAAAAGAAAAGCATTTTACTTTAATCCATTCTTCAAATACTAACAACCCGTTTTCTTTTTTTGGCTATATTGTTGTGAATCAGCAACATTTTTCGGAGGAGGAATTAAATCACATCCTCATTCACGAGTCCATTCATGTAAAACAAAAACATTCCTTTGATGTGCTTTTATCAAGAATTATGTGTGCCCTTTTATGGATAAATCCTGTGGTTTGGTTGTACCGAAAAGCAATCATTCAAAACTTAGAATTCATAGCCGATCATGAAACATTCTTAACGATTAACAACAAACACGCTTATCAAAAAACCTTATTAAAAGTAGTCACCAATAACAAGCAATTAACCATCACCAATCAATTTTTTCAATCATTAATCAAAAAACGAATCGTTATGTTAAACACCAATCCCTCGCACAAAAAGAACTCTTGGAAATATGCTGTAGTACTTCCTGTTTTAGTTGCTTTTACGTTACTTTTTCAAATTGAAATAGTCGCTCAAGAAAAAGAAAATAAAGTTAAAGAAACAACCTATGCCGTTTCTTCCAGTTATTCCTCTATTCTAACCAAAAATACTTCTGATCGAGAAATTAAAGAATTAGAAAAAACTTTTTCAGATGAACGACAAAAACTAACCATTTCAAATGTAAAACGAAACAGTAACGATGAAATCATTGCCATTAAATTAGAATTTGATTTTGGGAAAACCTACAATCGCGTGATGGAGCGTAAATCGGATAAAGGAATTAATAGCATCAAAATCTATATTAATTCGGATGAAAATGACGATTTGGATTATGGTTTTGAAGATGTAGTTCATATCCCAATTAATGTTATTCTAAAAGAGGATAATACTATCAGTAAAGAAACATTAGAAAAATATATGAGTTTACTTAATCTTTATAAAAACGGCCAAGAAGTTGTTTTGATTTTAAATGGTAAAGTGCATGAATCGGTTGATAATGTAAAAATTGATTTAAATGACGAGATCGGCGACATGAAAGAGATTTCGGCAAACGAATTTGAAAAGAAATATAATAAAAAAGCTGCTAAAGATAAACTCTATTATGAAGTAAATACCATTAAGTTGCCATCGGTTAAAGTAAGTTATAATGAATTGACTAAACCATCCGAAGAGAAGGGTTTGTTTCTTTACAACTATATTTTAGAAACGCCTGATTCTAATAAGAATAGGGACAAAACAAAAGAAAAAAACACTTCCGGTTTTGGTGTTTCCTATGAAACGTCTGATTCAAAAAAAAATAATTTTAAAACAAAAGAAAAAGACAAATTTGGAAATAATGTTTATTACGAAACTGTAGTTTCCTACGAAACATCTCGTCCTACAGAGAATATCGAGCTTATTAAAAAAAACAAATCAATTGACTACAAAAAAGCATTAATTTATTTTGATGGTAAAGAAATCAATTATTCTGATTTTGAAAAAATAAACCCCAATATCATTTCATCTGTATCAATATTTTCTGATAAAGATCATGCAATCAAGAAATATGGTGACGCTGGCAAAAATGGTGTAATAATACTCGAGTCTACTGATTTTTATAAAAAAAATAATCCAGTTGCAAAAGAAAACAGTGACAATATTGATTTTATACTAGGTGATAATGAAGGATTTACAATCTCTAAAAACTCTAAAAAAGAAGATTTAGATTTTTATAAATCAACTTTAGCCAAAAGTAATATTGAATTCAACTATTCCGGCATAAAGCGAAATGATAAAGGTGAAATTACATCCATATCGATAAATTTAAAACAAAAAGAAAGTAAATTAAAACGAAACTTTAAATCAAGCAAACCAATTCCCTCACTATTTATAGGTAAGAAAAAAGGTTCTGTGGTTATTGAAGAAACCAACTAAAATTATAAATCCCGTTCGCACGGGATTTTTTTTATCTTTATAAAAAATTAAACGATGTTTCCACTTTTAGCAAAACTGAACAAAGCTCTACTTCCGAGTTTTACTAAACAGCATTTAGATTTAGCCAATGCCAAAAAATGGCAAATGGCTATTATCGGTTGGCGATATTTTGTCACATCACGAGCATTGGATGTAAAAAATTAATAGGTTATCGCTGCAAAAAAAGGATATTCTTTTATTTTTTCTCTTCCGTTTAAGAACGATAATTCCATTAAAAAATTGACTTGTACGATTTCGCCGCCTAATTGTTCTACTAATTCGCAAACGGCTTTGGCGGTTCCGCCGGTTGCTAACACATCGTCGTGAATTAACACTTTATCGCCGGGTTGGATAGCATCAGTATGAATTTCCAACGAATCAAATCCATATTCCAATTCATAAGAAGCCGAAATGGTATCAAAAGGAAGTTTTTTGGGTTTACGAACCGGAATAAAACCCGCGTTTAATTGTTGAGCCAACAGCGTGGCAAAAAAGAAACCACGACTTTCTACCCCTACCACTTTGTCAATTTTTTGATGATCTAAGCTTTGTAAAAGAAGTTGCAAGCATTCCGAAGTTGCTTTTGAACTACCCAATAATGGCGTAATGTCCTTAAAAACAATACCCTTTTTCGGAAAGTCAATGATATTACGAATATATTTTTCAAGAGCCATAAAAAAGTGATTTTTAAAGTAAATTTGGTTTGCAAGTTACACAAAAATAACTATATTTGCACCCGAATTAAGGCCTCGTGGCGCAACTGAATAGCGCATCTGATTACGGCTCAGAAGGTTACTGGTTTGAATCCAGTCGAGGTCACGAATCAATAGTAAAAAAAGAAAAAACGCCAAGCTTGCTTGAGCGTTTTTTTGTTTTTACTATTTTCAAAGCGGAGCTTTATTGGATGTTACTCGCAAAATCCAGTCGAGGTCACTTAAGAATGAAAAGCCCACGCGATAGCGAGGGCTTTTATGTTAGAAATCTGAATGTTGAGCTTGCTCATAAAATTCAGATCCCAATCAAGAGAAGTTTTTCAATCTTTGTTTGAAAAAACTTTTCATTTCTACTGCGGAGTTTATGCTTGAATAACGAAGTTAATCCTGTCGAGGTAAGTAAAAAATTGTATTTTTTTATCACGCTGGATTAAAAATTACAATTTACTAATATAACTCCCGTATAAATCTTTAAATTGAAATCCTACTTCTACTCTATCCTTACTGAGTTTATTAAACTCTACCAAACCCCATAGAATAAATTCTTTTAGAAAATAGACATCTTCTTTCGGAAAGTCCGCTTGGTATTTTCCGATTAAATCGTTCAAAGGTGTCACCGCATCCAATTGTTTTTGGTATTCTGAATCATTTGCATCATCTAACAATTCGAAACCGGATTCTGAAAAAAACCATTCTACTACTTTGGCATACGGACTGACATCGGCATCACGCTCCAATTTTTCAATTTTTGGAAAATAGGCCGGGAAAAATTCATGAATTGCATCTGAAATTAAATCCAATGCAACAGCAACTGCTCCTACTTGTTCTCCTTCGTAAACCAATTCAACTTTACCGGTTATGGCTGGGATAATTCCCATAAAATCGGACAAACGAACTGTAGTTTTGTCCAATCCGTGTTGCAATGCTCTTCGTTCTGCTGTTGAAATTAAGTTTTCATACGCTGTGATAGTCATTCTTGCCGAAACGCCACTTTTTGAATCGATATAATCACTTTCACGAGCTGAAAACGATATTTGCTCCAACAAATCTTTTGCCAATGAAGGTACATGTACCCTTTGTAATTGAGACGCATTTATCTTTGCCTCCTGCTCTGTGATTCTTCTGGAAATTGAAATACTATCCGGGTAATGCGTTAAAATTTGTGAACCAATTCTATCTTTCAATGGGGTAACAATGCTACCTCGATTGGTATAATCTTCGGGATTTGCAGTAAAAACAAATTGCATATCTAAATTTAAACGAAGTTTGTAACCCCTGATTTGAATATCGCCTTCTTGTAAAATATTGAACAAGGCAACTTGAATTCTAGCTTGTAAATCAGGCAACTCATTGATTACAAAAATACAGCGATTGGCACGCGGAATCATTCCAAAGTGAATTACTCTGTCATCAGCGTAGGCTAATTTTAAATTTGCTGCTTTAATTGGATCAATATCCCCAATTAGGTCGGCAACCGTTACATCCGGAGTGGCTAATTTTTCAAAAAAACGCTCCGATCGATGCAACCACGTAATTGGCGTTTCATCACCTTTTTCGTTTATTAAATCTTTTGCAAACCTTGAAATGGGTTGGAATGGGTCATCATTTATTTCAGAATCAGCAATAATCGGAATGTATTCGTCCAACAATTCTACCATTTGTCTTGCCAAACGCGTCTTTGCTTGACCGCGAAGACCGAGTAAATTAATGTTATGTCTTGATAGTATTGCACGTTCTAATTCAGGGATTACCGTATTTTCAAAACCATGCACGCCTTCAAAAAGTGGTTTTTTCGCTTTTATTTTTTTAATTAAATTATCTCGAAGTTCCTCTTTAATACTTCTTGATTTCCAACCTACATTTTTTAATTCACCTATCGTTGTAATCGTTTCTATTTTCATTTTTTTTTAATATGTTGTTTGTAACGGTCAAAAAGTCACTATTTATATACTTTTCTATTTTCGAGTTCGCTTTTTTCTATTCGATTCGTAATCTTCCAAAATCATTCCTCCCAAACCTTTCAAACCAGAATAAAATGCTTTTCCTTGATTGGCCTCGGTGAACGTATCAATAAATTGCTGTAAGTAAGCATCTTTGGCAATCATAAACGTTGTAATTGGAATGTTCAATTTTCTGGCTTGTGCTGCTTGGTTGTAGCATTGTTCGACGATATAGGAATCTAAGCCATTGGAATTCATGTAATAACTTCCATCTTTTTCTCTTACACAACTTGGTTTTCCATCAGTTATCATAAAAATTTGTTTGTTAGCATTTCGTTTTCTGCGTAACAAATCCATCGCTAATTGCAAACCTGCGACAGTGTTAGTATGGTAGGGACCAACTTTCAAATAAGGCAAATCTTTAATTTCAATTTGCCAGGCATCATTACCAAAAACAAGAATATCAATCGTATCTTTTGGGTAACGAGCCATGATAAATTCTACTAACGCCATGGCTACTTTTTTTGCAGGAGTTATACGATCTTCACCATATAAAATCATACTATGACTGATATCTATCATCAAAACCGTACTCATTTGAGCCTTGAAGTGAGTATCTTCAACCACCAAATCATTTTCGGTTAATTTGAGATCGCCTATTCCATTATTAATTTGAGCATTTTTCAAGCTTTCAGTTAAAGAAATGCTTTCAACGCTATCGCCAAAATGATAAGCTCTAAAATCACCGGTTTGTTCTTCGCCATTTCCCGAGTACTTGGTTTTATGATTTCCAGAACTAGAACGCTTTAAATCACCAAAAAGTTGCTCCAAAGCTTGTTGACGAATTGCTCTTTCTGTTTTCGCTGTAATGCCAATGCCTGGCGTTCCATCGTCTTTGAATTCTTCTCTGATGTATCCTTTTTTCTTTAAATCTTCAATAAAGTCATCAACTGTATAGTTTTCATCTGTTAATTGATAAGTAACATCCAGCTGTCTTAACCAATCAATCGCTTCATCAAAATCGCCTGAAGTATGCATGATTAATTCTTTAAAAATTTCAAACAATTTATCAAATGGTGTTTGAAATTTAGCTTCATACGTTTTAAAACGAAATCCTTTTTTTATAGTATTTTCCATTGATTATAAATTTACAATTTCTCCGTTGATTCGAATTATAACGAATATTAATTTTTAGTTAAAATAAATTTGACCATACTTACTTAAGGAAGAATTGACGGTAATTAGTTTAAAAAATTAAACCATCTTGTATCATTTCATTTCACTTTCAATCTTATCTTTGAAAAAAATAAATTAATGGCGTCTAATTTTTTAATGGAAGAAACTTTCCAAAACATAACTTATAGTTCATTAGAAATTCGATACAAAGAATTTGAGCTTTGTACTTTTGAAAATTGTGATTTTACAACGTGTGATTTCACCGGAGTCATGTTTGTTGATTGTGTTTTTAAACACTGTAACTTCAAAGAGACAAAAATTAATTATGTGTCTTTACGCGGTGTAAATTTTAATTATTGTGATTTTACATCGGTTAATTTTGCGATGACCGATCAAGTGATTTATGATTTCAATTTCACGAATTGCCTCCTAGATTACGCTCAGTTTTATGCATTAAAACTTAAAAAAATGCACTTTATCAATTGTAGTATGATTTCGGTTGATTTTATGAAGAGCGATTTATCCGAAGCTTTATTTGACAATTGCAATTTGAGAAGAGCTGTTTTTATTGATACAAACCTTCAAAAAGCCGACTTCTATTCGAGTTACGATTTTGTATTGGATCCGGAAAAAAATAAAATGAAAAGAGCAATCTTTTCGACCGAAGGCTTAAAAGGATTGCTCTCTAAATATGATTTGGTAATTAAATAATTATTTCAAGATAATAAATTCGCAACGCCGATTGATGGAATGTTCCACTTCCGAACAATTGTCGCCGCACTTAATTAACGGAACACGTTCACCATATCCTTTTGACCGCATGCGATTTCGGTTAATTCCGTTTGAAACTAAATATTCCAAAGCAGCACCTGCTCTATCTTGCGACAAACGCAAATTATAAGCATCTGAGGCTCTAGAATCAGTGTGAGCACCCAATTCGATTACCATTCGTGGATATTTATTCATAATTGCCACTAAGACATCAAGAGTTCGAGCTGCTTCTTCTTTGATATCCCACTTATTCAAGTCAAAATAAATGTTTTCCAACTGGATATAGACTAAACCGTCGTCTTTAGTCACAATAATTTCTTCGGCATCATCATAGGATTCAATTTCTAATTCAATTGTAAAACGAACCCTTCCATCATCAGTTGTTTCAAAAATTTGTTCTTTGGATGCGTAAAAATCTCTATCGGCAACAATTTTATACTTTGTATTGGGTTCGGAGTTAAATACATAATCAGCGTCTGCTCCTACTACTAATTGACCGATTAATTTATCATCCATATCAAATAAAGTTACCGTTGTTCCCGGAAGAAGTTCTTTGGTCACTTTATCTCGCACATCTCCTTCTACTATGAATCTGCGTTCGTTTTCTTCACGAATAAAAGAATAGAGATTATCGCTCCCTTTTCGATTGGAAGCAAAATACCCCAGATTTTCTTCTGCTTTTACAACATAAGCAAAATCATCCATTCCAGTGTTAATGGTTTCTCCTAAATTGATGGGTTTCGCAAAAACTTCATCATAACTACGTGCCATAAAAATATCCAAACCGCCTAATCCTTGCAAACCATCTGAAGCAAAATACAATGTTCCATCGTCTGCTATAAAAGGAAATTGCTCTCTGTGAATAGTGTTA
The DNA here is from genome assembly GCF_003268815.1 of Flavobacterium lacus. GTDB lineage: Bacteria > Bacteroidota > Bacteroidia > Flavobacteriales > Flavobacteriaceae > Flavobacterium > Flavobacterium lacus. The sequence goes on from NZ_QLSV01000013.1 coordinate 111,706, forward strand.
ATATTATTGCCTAAGTTTTGTGGTTCTGTAAATCCGCCGTCTTCTAAAATATCAACATAAAACAGATCAAACGAGCCAAGTGATTCGGATCTATCGCTTGAAAAATACAATTTCTTTTCATCCGCACTCAAAGCGGGATGTTGTGTTGAAAACTGATTGCTAGAAAAAGGTAATTCTGTTACGTTTGTCCATTCATTTTCTATAAATTCTGCTTTAAAAAGTTTAACCGATGCAAATTTTTCATCACCAACTTGAACCTGCTCATCACTGGTTCTACTAAAATACATTGTTTTACCATCTTTGGTAAAAACAGCATTACTCTCGTGTGTTTTGGTATTGATTTGCTCAGAAAAAGGTTTGATATTTTCTAAGATTCCATCTGTTGAAACTGTGGCTTCATACAAATCTAAATACGGCTTTTCGTTCCATTTGTACAGTGGACTTTCAGCATTTCGCAAAGAAGCGAAAACAACTTTCTCTCCAAAAAAGGAAATTCCGAAATCGCCCGTACTGTTGCTTCTCGTCATTTGATTGACCTTGTAATTATAGGGTACAATATTGTTGAGATGCTCTTTGAATTTTTTGGTGTCGACAGGATATTTCAAGTAATCGCTCATGATTTTATCGCCTTTTTCGTAATCATCGATTCCCTTTAAGGCATGAGCATAACGAAAATAATAGTCCGGTTTTACACTGTCTTTGTATTTAAAAACCAGATTTCCATAATTATCTGCGGCAAACTTCATTTGAGCATTGTAATAGTAACAATCGCCTAAATTCTGTAATACACTTTGGTCTTGATTTTGCTTAAACTTTTCATACATTTTAGCTGCTTCCACGTATGCTTTGTTGGCAAAAAGTTCATTTGCTTTTTTGATAGTTGGTTTTTGAGCCAAAATAAATTGACTCATCAACAAAAAGAAAATTATATAGTTGCTATTTCTCATTTTAATTTCTTTAGAAAAATCGTGGGGATTTATCGTAGCCATTGTTCTTTCCTTTTTTGTTCAAATCAAACAATATCATAATTTCATGACTTCCGGAATTGAAATTTCCCAAGTTAGAAAGCGTGTAATCATAAGCATAACCAACCCGAAGCGAAGGCGAAACTTTAAAATTCACTAATCCGCTCACAGAATCATCCCATCGATATCCGGCTCCAATTTCAAACACATTATTGATTAAAAAATTGCTTGTAATATCAAAAGACATTGGTGCTCCGGTTGCCGCTTTGGTCATAAAGGCGGGTTTGAATTTTAAATTATCATTCAAATTAAACACATAACCACCTGTAAAAAAGTAGTGAATTTCTTCAACACCGGTTGCTATAATTCCGTCTTGTCGTTCTAAATGTTTGGTTCGTAATAAATTCGGACTGGATAAACCTACATAATAATTTTCACCAAAGTAAAAAGCCCCTACTCCAACGTTAGGAAAAGTTCTGCTTAAATTATTGGCAAAGGCCGGATCGGGAAGATCGTCTGAATAAACAAATCCGTCAAAACTTGTATTAAAAAAAGTGGCTCCTCCTTTTATTCCAAAGGAAAGTTTATTAGTTTCATTCAATTTTAAAACATAAGCAAAATCGACAAAAACGTTGGTTTCATTCACTACATCACCAATTTGATCGTGGATAATAGAAAGTCCCATTTCAATCTTTTTAGCAATAGGCGAATGAGCAAAAAATGAACCTGTTGTTGGTCCGCCCACCGATCCAACCCACTGTGCACGATAAAGAGCTCCAAAATTAATTACATCCGGATTGTCTGTTGCATAGGCAGGATTGAGCACACTCATATTATACATATATTGCGTGTATTGCGGATCCTGTTGCGCTTCTGCCACAAACGAGAAGAGCAACAACAATAATTGAATTTTATATTTCAAAAGTTTTTTCATAACCAATGTTGTAATTATCTGCTTAAATAAACCCTTCCTTGTAATGGTTCTCTAATTCCGTCATTAAAATTGATGATAAAGAAATAGACGCCTGCGGGAAGTTTGTTCCCACCAACTTGAATTCCTTTGTCTGATGTTCCATCCCAATCTTGAGACCCTGCATTTCCTTTGTAAAGGATGCTGCCGTAACGATTGAATATTTCTAAATCGAAATTCGGATACAATGTTCTGATATTTTTAATCACAAAAAAGTCATTAATTCCATCATCATTTGGTGAAAAACCATCGGGAATAAGTATGTCTGTGCAATTTCTAATTGATACCGTTACCGCTAATCGGATGGTACTTTCACAACCGGTTGAAGATTGAATGGAAGCATAATAAATTTGCCCATCAACCAAAACTGTTGAATCAGAATAGGCATTTCCATTCAAAGGAGCATCATACCAAATAATGGTTTGGCCACTATCGATGTTGTTGCTTAAATTGGCAATGGTAGCATTTACATCTTCACAAAATGAATTTCCTCCTTCAATAAGTTCAGGAGTTTCTACATTTTCTATGGTTAATGTTACTGCATTAAAAGTATGACCTGGTGTGCCACAAGGATTTCCTGTATTAGAATTTATTTGATTGATGGAGATCGTAATTTCACCGGCATTTATTATTATGTTGGATGGAATTACAAAGCTAGCTTGTCCATTCAAAAATTCAACAGAAATTGTTTCATTATATGAAATTGCTCCGGTTATTTGATAGGTTAATTGGTATGTTCCGTTTGCTAAATTTATTGCATTTATAATTGAAACAGTTCCATCAGAATTTGCACAAAGTGCAGTTAACGTAACCAATGCTTCTGTTACGGTTGCAGCCGGTAAAATTTCAAATGAAGCAGAAATAGCCGGATTCAAATTATCACAAGGTAAAGTTTCACTTGTAATTGAATTAAAAGTCAACGTATAATTTCCTGCCGTTGGAAATACAGAAGCAGGAACTGCAAATTGACCTGAACCTCCGGTAATAGCAACATCTCCTGAATTTCCGGTAATCGGATTTGCATTCGGAATAGAATAAATAAATTGATAGGTACCGTCAGCCAAATTAGTTGCTCCTGAAATTTGAACGACAACTTCCGTTCCAAGACAAACATTTTGAATAGTCAGGTTACTAATTTCCAAAGTTAATAATTGTAAGATTTCAATTTCAAAAGATAATCCTAATAATACTGTTTCACAATTTGTATCCGTATTTAGAATAGAATTAAAAACTAGAGTAGTTGCTCCGGGATTTGCCAATTGTGCGGTATCGATTTCAAAACTCACTTCGCCATCAATAACTGTTAACAATAAGATTTGATTGTCTACTATATTACTTCCTGAAAGCGAATAATTTAAAGAATAATTTCCATCTGCTAAATTGAAAATGGTAACCGTAGAATTTTCGCCTTGACAAATAGGTGATAATACAATCACATCTTCCGGAAGAATTTCCGTTCCTTGAATAATGATTAATTGCACAGGCTCTGAATCTTTATTACAATCGGTCTCAACTGTATAAATAAAATTATACGTTCCCGGCGATAAATTGGTGATCGTTATTACATTTGAAATAGTTGCTCCTTCATTATTTGTCCAAGTACCATCTGCTTGTTGAGTTCCATCTAATAATGTATTCAAATCAAATGTTCCTTCCGAAGCACAAACACTTTGAATGCCGCTAAATGTTCCTGCATTTGCGGTTGATTCTAATGTTACCGTGACACTCGCTGTACTATTTGCACATGGTGGCGTGCCGGTGATTGTATAAGTATACGTGTCTGCTGCATCCTGACTTGGGTCGAAAATTCCTGTGCCACTCGCTAAAGCCGGTGACCAAGTTCCACCTGTCTCCGGGTTGTTTCCTAATAATGTGAATAAATCAAAACTTGCGTCGGTTTCACAAACTATTGTGGCTCCATCGGTTCCTGCATTTGGGATTGGATTGATGGTTACCGTTACCGTTGTGCTTTGTG
>NZ_QLSV01000014.1 GCF_003268815.1 Flavobacterium lacus
AAGTACGTACCATCTGTATTTCTAACCGCTACTTCCACATTATACGTCGTGTTGAACTGGATGTTGGACAACGAACTCATTCTGAAATCTCTAATCGGACGATCAATCGTTTGTACGTCAATTGGATTCAACGTATTCGTGATTCTGAATCGGTACCCGGTTGCAAACGGTACAATATTGGCAATAATTGAATTATTCAAATTACTCAACGTAGTGTTACACTGTGAAGCCTGAACTTGTGTAGTAGTATCCGGTGTGGAAACTGTACATGGGGTTCCGTAGAACGGTTGCCATACGTTGTTAATTCGCACTGAAACTTCTACGGAGTAGGTTGTGTTAAAGGCATAATTGGTCAATTGTGTAAAACGGAAACCTCGTAACAATTGATCGATGGTTTGCACATCATTCGTAGCAGTATTAGTTACTCTAAATCGGTAACCTTGAGCTCCGGGCACTAAAGCAGCATACACATAACTATTTACAAACTCCAAAGTAACTCCACACTGATTTGGTAATACCACTGAAACAATCGGCGTACAACCGTTATCGATGATACCATCACAATCGTTGTCTAAACCATCGTAGCAGATTTCTGCTGCTCCGGGATTGATTGCTGGATTGGTGTCGTTGCAGTCAACTTGAGCATTAATTGCAGGACTTAAACCAGGGAATTCAGGCAATACCGCTCCGTAACACACTGTTGTAACTATTGTGCTAGGGGTAGCTGAATAGCCATCACCATCTACATCTGCATAAAAATCAGTATTTCGGTATACCGTGGCATCAAAATCATTACAATCGATTCCTAGTGAAGTGGTGTTGTAAAATTCAGGGGTAGTTGCACCATAGCAAATTGGGTAGACTACACCATCGAAACTATAGCCATCTCCATCAATATCAATGTAGAAATCACCAATTTGCCAAACAAGTTCGTTTGTGTCATCACAATCGGTACTATTGGTTACATATCCCTCTGGTGCGGTTTCTGCCAATATAGTTGAAGCTAAATCACCAAAACCATCACCATCTGCATCAGCATAGAATGTGAATAGATCATTACTGAAATAGATATTATCAATAAACAAACGGAATGGTGCAGCATAATTCTGCTCAATTTTTAACCCGTAAATATCATTCAAAGCACCAGGATAGGCAGTCAGAGGAATTCTTAATCTGTTCCAACCTGCTGCAAGCGGACCTGTATTGTGAAGTCTATCCCCAGGGGCTAGTAAAACTACAAACAAATTAGGTCTTGGCGTGTCTAAATAGATATCAATATTTAAGTGTGACATTCCAGTTTCAACCAGGTTAATACGTCTTTCTCTGTTTACTGGTGGAGGATTACCTATATCGATTAATCCCATAAAACCAAGACCATCTATACGTAGAGCAGTGTTATCTCCATTAGGAACTGTTGTCAAAATTCTACCGCCACCTTCAGACCAAAATGCTTGCCCAAGGTTATAATTAGGTGCATTGGCATATACTGACGGAGTTCCTGTAAATAAAGAAATAACTCTTCCTGGTTCTCTTTCCGGAAGTGCCGGCGAAGGAGTAGGATCAGGAAAATTAACAACTAAAGTTGCACTTGTAGTTGCAGGTCCAAAAACACCGGGAACAGCTGCTTGCGTAGCCGTAATGGTTGTTGTACCGCCACCTACGATGGTTACAGTATTTCCACTAATAGTTACGACACCTGTAGGATTTGCACTGTATGTCCAAGCACCACTGCTATCAGAGGTAGGATTCGTTAGTGTAAAAGGAGCATTACCTAATACTTGAGGTGTTGGTAAAGTTAACGCACCTATAGTTGGTGGCTGATCGGTTGCTGGCCTGTAGAAATAGATATTATCTAAATAAACTACTTTAACCGGTGCCTGAGCCCCCGTAGGATTGTTTAAATCAAAAAAGCTGATGTTTGCTAAATTTAAGCCAGTGAAAACAGTTAATGGAATATCAAAGCTAACCCAGCCATTGAGAGGAATACTTGATTCCACTCTTCGATTACCTTGAACTTCGAACCATAACTGGTTTTGATTAACAGTATAAACATCAATATGCAATGTAGTCATTGCTGCTATGCTAGTAGGAGCAAAAGCCAAACGTGCTAATGTAAAACCGTTAAATAATCTTGTATTATTTCCGGCAATGTCTACATTCGTACCAGCTTGCCATGTTGCACCTGCTGTTGAGGCGTAGGAATCGCTATATAAAGAAACCACATCCCAAGCATTTCTGGTAGGAGGCGTTGGTGCAGCAGTTCCTAAACTTACTACCAACTGTGCAGTTGTTGTAGCAGAGCTAAACAAACCAGCTGCCGCTTGAGTTGCCGTAATAGTTGCTGTACCAGGACCCAAAATAGTTACAGTGGAACCACTTATAGTAGCAATACCAGCAGGTAAAATACTATAAGTAAACGTACCCGGGCTATCAGAGGTTGGTGCTGTCAATTCAAAAGGAGCATCACTCGTTACTTTTGCTGGTACTGTAAATCCTGTTATGGTTGGAGTTAAAAGTACATTAAAAGTGGCAGCAATACTTCCGCTGTTATATCCTGGAGCTGCAGCTTGTGTTGCAGTAATAGTACAAGATCCAGCAACGCCTACTTGTATTTCATTCCCATTCACAATAGTTCCAATAGTATCATCACTACTAGTATAACTCCAAGCACCCGGACTATTAGAAGTAGGTGGGGTTATTGTAAAAGTAGCATCCCCTGGCGCTTTAGTTGGTATTGTAAATCCAGAAATAGTTGGATTTATGGTTAAAGGAACATTACTAAAATAAATGTTATCCAAATAAAGAACTCCTCCTGCTGTCCAGCTTGGAGCAGTAAGCGAAGCTACATTTTCGTATTTAATTTCGGCTATGTTTGCTAAACTAAACCCACCTTGTGAAGACCAATCTGTCAATAAGATATCTACACTATTCCATGTATTTGGTGTAACAGGAATTGTTACTGGTCGTTCTCCTCCACCTGCAGCTCTAATAAGGGATATCCTCAAGAAAGAAACATTTGGTGTCCAAATATCTAAGTGCATAGAAGTGTAGGAAGTTAAATTTTGAGTAGACAATGCATTGCCTTGATAATTAAAGTTTGGATAAAATAAAGTACTATTTCCAGCAACTGTGAAACTAGAAACATTGGCAGAACCAAATCCTTGTTGACCCCAATTCGGATTTAAATTAGTTGCCACATTTGGTGTATAAGCATTACTATAATGCGAAATTACATTGGCAGAAGGTACCGTTGGTGTTGGCGCTGCAACAGTTGGTGCTTGAAAATTAACCACTAAAGGCGCAGAAACACTACCGGCACCAAAAACACCAGGTACGGCAGCCTGAGTTGCAGTAATAGTTGTGGTACCTCCACCTATTATGGTCACAGTATTACCACTAATAGTGACAACTCCTGCAGGACTAGCACTATAAGTAAAAGCACCTGAACTATTAGAGGTAGGATTGGTTAAAACAAAAGGAGCGTTACCTACTGTTTGAGGAGTTGGTACTGTCAAAGCACCAATGGTTGGTGGTGCATCGGTTGCTGGTCTATAAAAATAAATGTTATCTAAATAAACTACTTTAACAGGTGCGGCAGCTCCTGTAGGATTGTTTAAATCAAAGAAACTAACGTTACCCAAATTTAATCCAACATAATCGGACAATGGGATATCAAAACTTACCCAGCCATTTAAAGGAATACTAGAAACAACTTTTCGGTTGCCATTTATTTCAAACCATAACTGATTTTGATTGACAGTGTAAACATCAATATGCAAAGTTGTCATTGCAGATATACTTCTGGCTGCAAATGCCAATCGAGCTAAGGTAAAACCATTAAAAAGCCTTGTGTTATTACCATCTATAATTACATTTGTTCCTGCTTGCCAGGTTGCACCAGCGGTTGGAGTGTATGAGTCACTATATAGCGAAACCACATCAAACGAATTTCTTGCGGGTGGTATTGGTGCAGCAGGAGGTACTACATTAAAACTAGCGGTTGTAGATGTAGATGCAAATGTTCCATCAGAAACTTGTGCAGCAGTGATAGTAGCAGAACCTAGAGAACCAACTTGTATCTGATTGCCATTCACAATAGTACCTACAGAATTGTTATTACTAGTATAGGTAAAAGGACTAGTATTGTTAGAAGTAGGTGGTGTTATTGTAAAAGTAGCATCACCTTGAGATTTAGTCGGTATTGTAAAGGCACCAACTGTTGCACTAGGGAGTGCAAGAGGACCTACAATATTATCTACATAAAGCGTTCTTGCAGTTGCATTACCTGCAGGAAAAGTTGTAGCAGTTGCACTAGGCCAATAGGGATGTAAAACAAAATTAGTATAGGTGCCATTCGCCTCAGGTGCCTTGCCATCACGTACTGAATTGAATGTAAAACTACATGTTTGCCAAGTATTAGTACCAGTGTACTCAACTACTGCTGCGGCTTCTTGAGCACCAGAAATGCCCCCGTTTACCTTAACTAAAAAAAACAGTGGTCCTGAAGCATAGACATCAATGGTCATAGTTCTTGTAGTTGCAGGTGTTAAATTCACATTAGTTGTTAATGGAATATTTACACCTTGCCAAAGTGCTGATCCTGTATTACCAACAAATTTAAGTACTTGGGTTGTGTTTGTACCAGTACCAGCTTCTCGTGTAACTGTGGGCAAACCAGAACTAGCAAATATACCCCCGATTCCGCCAGTCTCAAAACCTTGCGAAAGTCCTTGCGATTGTCCCAACGAAATAGTCATCAGGAAAAGTAATAATAAAATTTTCTTCATAAACGTTAAATTTATAGTGTTAAAATGTTTTGTGTTTAGTAGGATTTCAAAAATAAGAACAATTGTGTCTTAAATGCTTTTTGGAGAAGGCTACAAATACTATACAAAAAAAAATAAAAATATGAAAGTGGTTTTTAAACAATAATCGCTTTATCTACGGTGTTTAACAAGGGTAAAAGAACGCCACAACGAGGCAGTAAACTCAATTGCACATACAAATGTTGTAGTAATGTTGTGTTGTCGTAGACCTAAATTAGAAGATTTTAGAAAAATTACATCGTTGTAGTTGTCAATAGTATAGCATAAATGCATTAAAATTATGAGTATCTAAAAATTTTATAATTCTTTTTGAGAATTAAATAAAATAATTTTCCACAATATTTCATTTAATTTCTATCGATTTTAATAATAATACTGAAAATTTTTTGATAATAGTTTAATACTTGAATTTTTGATTCATCATTTTTTATAATTCACTAAAGCAATTAAGTTTAAGTAAACGAATCAAAACACAAATCAGTAAATTAGCCTAAATTTGTTTTTTATTAAATTATATGCTTCAAGTTCAAAACATATCTTTTTCGTATCACGACAACACTACTATTTCTTCGCTTTCTTTTTCCCTCCAAAAAGGAAAAAATCTTGCCATTATTGGCGAAAGCGGTTGCGGAAAAAGCACCCTTTTAAAACTAATTTACGGTTTGTATGATGCAAAGGAAGGGCATATTTTTTGGAATAATCAGGAAGTACGCGGACCCAAATTTCACCTCATTCCCGGAATGCCTTATATGAAATACTTGGCTCAGGATTTCGATTTGATGCCATTTATAACCGTGGCAGAAAATGTGGGCAAGTACCTCTCCAACTTTTATCCCGAAGAAAAAAAGGAACGTATTGCCGAATTACTCGAAATCGTAGAAATGACCGAATTTGCAAACAGCAAAGCAAAATTTTTAAGTGGTGGACAAATGCAACGTGTAGCATTAGCAAGGGTTTTAGCACGCGAACCCGAAGTATTATTACTCGATGAACCCTTTAGCCACATTGATAATTTTAGAAAAAACAGTTTACGCAGAAAATTATTTTCTTACTTAAAAAGTAAAGACATAACCACAGTAGTCGCCACGCACGACAGTACCGATGTGCTTTCCTTTGCCGATAAAGTAATCGTAATGCAAACCGGTAAAATAGTTGCCGTAAATTCGCCAAAAGAACTGCATAACAACCCAACTTCAAAATATGTAGCCTCACTTTTTGGTGATGTCAACGAAATTCCTGGTCGCTATTTTAATCAAGAAAAAGCCATATTGCTCTACCCGCATCAACTCAAAATAGTTGAAAATTCCATGCTAAAAGTCACCGTTTCAAACGTCTATTTTCGTGGAAATCATTACCTAATCGAAGTAAATTATCCCGAAGGATCACTGTTCTTTGAAAATGAAAAGTACATTGAAATACAATCAATTTTGTTCTTATCCCAAAAATAAACCCCGAAATTTTTAAACTTCAGGGTTGTTATTATTTTTTTTCAGAAGCTGTTCCGGCTTTTCACTACAAGTTTTTTTTCAAAACAAAAGTTTTGTAAGGCTCGGCAATAGCTCCCAAGGTCGCTTTGCCAATCCAACAAAACTAATTTGTTTTTTCAAAAAAAGCTTTTCGTTGCAATCCGGGCTAGGAAATCCATTATAAATGTTCATTTCTTCCATCTCCAACCTACTTCAAATATTTCTCTAAAAACTGATCTTGTTCCCACAACAAATGCAAAATATTGTCTTTGGCAACATAACCATGGCTTTCTTTCGGTAAAATGACCATTCGTACCGGTGCACCTAAGTTTTTCAATGCTTGAAAATAACGTTCGGTTTGCAAGGTAAATGTACCCGGATTATTATCAGCTTCTCCATGGGTTAATAACAGAGGAGTTTTCATTTTATGAGCATTCATAAAAGGCGACATCGTGTTGTAAACCTCCGGAACATCCCAGTAATTGCGTTGCTCACTTTGAAAACCAAATGGTGTAAGTGTTCTGTTGTAGGCTCCGCTTCGGGCAATTCCACAAGCAAATAAATTAGAATGCGTCAACAAATTGGCCGTCATAAACGCACCATACGAATGTCCGCCAACACCCACTTTGGTTCGATCAATATAACCTAATTGATCCACCGCATCAATAGCAGCTTCAGCATTAGCAACCAATTGTTCAATAAAAGTGTCGTTTGGTTCCGTTGTTCCTTCGCCAATGATAGGGAACGATGCATCATCCAACACCACATAGCCTCTCGTTACCCAATAGACAAACGAACCGTAGTAGGGAAACGTAAAATCATTCGGGTTTTTGTCACTTTGACCGGCGGAGTTTTTATCTTTATATTCAGCAGGATAAGCCCAAATCAAAAGCGGCTTTTTCTCTTTCTTCGTTTTATCATAACCAACAGGAAGGTACAATGTTCCCGATAATTCTACCCCGTCTTTTCGTTTGTATTTAATCACTTCTTTGTGCACGTTTTTGATGCTTTCAAATGGATTTTTAAAGTTCGTTAATTGGGTTAATTTTCCTTTGGATTTAAAATTTCTGTAGTAATAATTCGGATATTCATTTTTCGATTGAATCATTACTAAAGCTTCCCCTTTTTTCACATCTTCTACCGACATGATATCTTCTTTTTTGTCTTTGTAAGTCGATTGATATAAACGTTTGGTTTTTGATGTTGCTAAATTAAATTCATCAATAAAAGGAAATTGTCCTTCTTTCGTAAATCCATCACCAATTAAATAGGCCTTGTCGTTATCCAAGGTCAGAACCATTCTCCCGTACTCATTTTTCTTGGTTTCAAAATTCCCCGGATCGGAGTAAATATCTTGGTAGTTTCTATCCGAAATCACTTTGGGTGCTTGAGCAGGATTAGCAGGATTAATCAAATAGGTCTTCATGTTCCGGGTGTCATACCATTGATCCATCACAATGGCCGTGTTGTCATTGCCCCAAATCATTCCGGCATAACGTTGTTGCGTTTTTACCAAAGAAGTTGGGTTGGACGTAAAAGGAGCATCCCATAAAAATACTTCATCTCTAAAGTCAACTTTGTTAGCTTGATCGCCTTCATCCAACGCTTCTACAAAGGATAGGGTAGCAGGTTTGTCTGATCGCCACCCCATGCTTCGTTTTCCTTTTCTAACCGAAGAAAAACCTTTGGACATGATTTCCGTCAACGGGACTTCGTTCACCACTTTTACCGCTTTGCCGGATTTGTCATACACCACTGATTGCTGCGGAAAACGACTCAACGGGACTATATAGGAAAACGGTTTTTGAATAGTGGTAATCATCACATAATTACCATCCGGAGAAATACTCTCACCGGCATACATATCCGCATTTTTAAACAATACTGCTTTTCCGTCTAACGTAACTTTGTATAATTCTGATGTAACTAACGTTTCAAAATTTTGTTCGTCCAAAGGATTTTTCAATAAGTCTTGATAGGTTCTGTTTTGCGAAACACTTCCGTCTCCTGTTGATACGATTGGTCCTGTTGGCAAATCTTTCTTTAAATCGATTAAAGCCGGACGGTTTTTAACCAACATTCTAACCAAAATGGTTTCATTATCGGCAAACCAACTAAACGGATTCCCCATGTTGGCATTCACCGTAGCATCAGTTAATTTGGTGGCTTGAGCTGATGCTATATCCAAAACCCAAAGTTCTACACCGGTGTTTGTGGTGTGTGAAAAAGAAAGTTTCTTCTCGTTAGGCGACATGCCTAAATTGCTAATCCTAGGATTTTCCGGTAGTCCTTTTACTTGCACTTCATTTTTATCAGCAACTTTTCTAACTTTAAGATTTGTAATGTAAGTAACTGTGCTCGAAATGTTAGTCACCGGATTAATCCGAAGTCCGCCCAAACGCATTTCTTCTTGATTTAAATCGTCTAATGTTTTGTAAGTACTGCGGTAGGATAACAGCATATATTCTTTTTTGCTGTCCATGTTCACCGATGGAGCTCTTTCATAATCAGCCAATTCCAAAATTTCTTTGGGTGGCTTTTGAAAGGATAAGTTTTCTTGGGCCGAAGCAAAATAGCCCATACATAAAAGTAATAAGAAGTTGATTTTCATAAAGTCGATGATTGTTTTATTGAGCCTCTAAAATAAGACTAATAAAAATCAAACTTCTAAAAAATCTGTTAAAATAAATAAAGGAGAAAGAGTGGTCGTGTATTATTCTCTAAAAATACTCATTGTCGCTTTAGCCCCTGTAGCTAAATTCCAAATGTTTGACATGATGGTAGCATCGAATTCATCCAAAACTGCAAATTGTGCCGTGTTCGGACCCGAAGCACCTTGATTGAGTGCAACAAATTCTAAATTATTAAATCCGGCAGCTAATTCAATATAAAAAACGGAAAATTCAGCGTCGAGAAAAATATTGGATTCTACCACTTTACCGTTCAAAATGATGCTCACCCGATCACCATCGATGGCCTGATGATCCCGACATAAAACTTTAATAAACTTTGATTTACTAATAAAACTGCCGTAATTTTTACCGCGTTTAAATTCTTCCATCATTTCACTTTCACCATTCAAATTGGGTTGAAGTTTGTGTTCCGGTTTACTAAATCCGTAATTTTTGGTCAAATCAATCTCTTTCTCTTTTCGAAATGGGGCATAATACGAATCCGATTTTTTTTCTTCTTTCGCTTTAGGAGTAATGATGGAAGTGCCCGAAGTGCTGGGAGTAATGCCAAAATTTCCACTAGGGGTAATCGATTTTCCACCCGTGTCAAATTGTGCCATTCCAACCAGGGAAAAGCAAAAGGTGAGGAGAATGGAAAAAATGTTTTTCATACTTCAAATATACTATTTTAATCAAAAAAGTGTCTTAACAAAAAGCTAATTTTAAAAGTAGACAGCAACAACAATGCCAACTTTGAACACATAGTTTTTAGCAATTCACAAAAAAAACGTTAACAATAGTGGCTGTTTTTAAAAGATTGCTAAATTTGTTAGACTAAATTTATTAAAACAGCAGACTATGTATCATTCAAAAATAGCCGGATTAGGATTTTATGTTCCTGAAAATGTGGTGACTAATGACGATTTGTCCAAACTTATCGAAACCAATGACGAATGGATTCAGGAGCGAACCGGGATAAAAGAACGACGACATGTGCAAAAAGGGGACGGAAATACCACCACCACCATGGGGGTCAAAGCCGCCAAAATTGCCATCGAACGTTCGGGATTATCCAATGATGACATCGATTTTGTTGTTTTCGCCACCTTAAGTCCCGATTATTATTTTCCTGGTCCCGGTGTCTTGGTTCAAAAAGAATTAGGACTGCGAACCGTTGGTGCATTAGATATCAGAAACCAATGTTCCGGTTTTGTGTATGCTCTTTCCATTGCCGATCAATACATTAAGACCGGTATGTATAAAAACATTTTAATCATCGGTTCCGAGCTGCATTCATACGGTTTAGACATGACTACGCGTGGTCGTGGCGTATCGGTGATTTTTGGCGATGGTGCCGGAGCTGCCGTAATTTCAAGAGAAGAGGATACAACCAAGGGAATTCTCTCCACGCACCTTCACTCCGAAGGACAACATGCCGAAGAATTAGCCGTTATCGCACCCGGAATGGGCAAACGATGGGTAACCGATATCCTTAAAGACAACGACCCAAACGACGAAAGTTTCTTTCCTTACATGAACGGACAATTTGTGTTTAAAAACGCCGTAGTTCGCTTTAGCGAGGTAATTAACGAAGGGTTGCAAGCCAATAACCTTTCCGTTTCTGACATCAATATGTTGATTCCACACCAAGCCAATTTGCGTATTTCGCAATTCATTCAGCAAAAATTCAAATTAGCAGATGAACAAGTGTACAATAACATTCAAAAATACGGAAACACTACCGCCGCTTCCATTCCAATCGCCCTCACCGAAGCGTGGGAGCAAGGTAAAATTAAATCAGGTGATTTAGTCGTGTTGGCTGCCTTTGGTAGTGGTTTCACGTGGGGAAGTGTGATTATCCGTTGGTAATTTTTTGAACCTTTTTCCAGCTTCCTGCCTGCCGGTAGGCACGGTTCACTACAAGATTTTGGGCAAAAAAGCAGCATGCTAAAAAACCAAAAAGAGCTTCCGTTGGTCGCTTTTTTGCTTTAAGAAGGCTAAACTTTTTTGCCCAAAATGCTTTCCGTTGCAAGCTGGGGTAGGGTGGGTGCAATCAATCCTTATTTAAAAATCAAATGCAATCCGTTGATGCCATGCTACTAAAAACACAAAACCAGAAGTAGTACTACTCCTGGCTTGCTGATTAACTAAAGCAATATATAAAAACCAATTTTTAAAATAATCCACCCCCTTGGGTTTCGTTTTGGTCACGTTGTTTGCGTTGCAACGCTCTGTTTTTTCCGGACCCGAAACGATAATTAAAGTTCACGTTGACCATTCTGCTTTCCCAACGGAATTGTCCAAAGGTTACTTCAGGAATTTCACCATAAAAACGAGCTCGCATCGTATTAAAAATATCATTTACCCGCACACTAATCGAACCTTGGTCTTTTAAAATAGAATAACGGACGCCTAAATCGGTTCGCCACATTTCTTTATTGCTAAATTGAATATCATCAACACCAGCTCTGTACAAAGTAAACCATGTTAGTTTTAGTTTCTTTGAAAGCGTTAAATTGTGATTCATTCGAGCATTAAAAGGAACCGCTAAAACCGATTTTTCCGTTAAATCACCTTCCGCATTTTCAACTACTCCGTTGGCATTTCTAAAATAAACATCAGCACCAAAATTAACGCTCCACCATTTTTTAAAATTCAAGTTACCGGATGTTTCAATTCCGTACTCCGTGGTGCTTTCAAAGTTGCCATAGGTCATTAGTTTTTTGTTCTCGTCATACGGACTTTGGATGAAAACCTGACTAATCGGATCGTTAATGTACCTGAAAAATACACCGGATGTGATGGCTCCAATTTTGGTTGTGCGGGTATAGTTTACTTCAAATGAATTGGTAAACTGCGGATTCAAATTTGGGTTGCCTTCTTGATCAATGGTTGGACTGCTCCAATCTCTTATCGGGTTAACTTGTCCTAAACTCGGACGATCAACACGTCGGGAATAACTAAAATTAAAGTTGTCTTTTTCAGTGGCCACATACGACACAAAAGCAGAAGGATAGACCGTGAAAATAGCATCTTTGAATTGTCCGGGTTCAGAATCTATTCTTCTGAAATTAGCCTCTACCTGAAAATTTTCTAAACGAGCACCTAGCTGATAACTCCATTTTTCAAACTGCTTGCCGTAATTAGCATAGGCACTTTGAATAGTTCGCTTATAATCAAAGTCTGAAAAATAAGTGTTATCAAGATCAAACGTGTTGTCGGTTCCATCAAATCTGCTTTCTAAACCTAGCTCTAATTTTGTTTTTTCGTCTAAAGGATTCACAAAATCTACGTTCATAATTACATTTTCCCCGATCGTTTCAATGAGATTGGATTGCAATAAATTGTTATTTCCATCTAAAAATACACTGTCTTCCGGTCTGTCATTTCGGTTGTAATTGATTTCAATATCCAATTTTTTATCAGCTTTGTCAAATTCGTGACGATAACCTAAATTATAGACTTGGTTTTGACCAACATTTTTGCTTTTATTAAGTTGAATAACGTTTGGATTGATACCGTTTTTGTAAATGACTTCATTAAAAAATTCGCCACGAGTAGTGTTGAAATTTTGATTGGTAAAGAAGGAGAGTGTGCTTTTTTCATTCATATAAAAATCAACGCCGGCTTTTAAAAAATGATTTTGATTAAAATTATCAATCACAAAATTCGCTCGATTGGAATTATTTGGACGTAATTCATCTTCGGTATCAACAAAACCGCGATTGTTCCATTTGCCGTTGTTGATAGAGTAGGTAGAGTAAAAATTAAATTTATTGACGCGGTAATTCAAATCCAAAGAAGTGTTTCCTTTTGGCGTTATACCAAAATTTGTTCCGGCATTAACACTACCATTAAAACCTAAATTTGAATTTTTCTTAAGAATGATATTGATGATACCACTCATTCCCTCCGGATTATACTTGGCCGAGGGATTGGTAATCAATTCAACTTGTTTTATCGAAGTAGAAGGAATCTGTTGCAATGCTTGCGAAGCCGACATTTGCGAAGGTTTACCGTCGATAAAAATCTGTACGTTCGGATTTCCACGCAACGTAACCGAATTATTTTGAGTATCAACACTCACCGATGGGATGTTATTCAAAATATCGGAGGCCGTTGGCCCTGAATTAATTAAGTCGGGCCCCACATTCACTACTTTTCTATCTATTTTTTGTTCAATGGTTGTGCGTTCGCCCACAACTTCTACTTCTGCCAACGACAGGGCATCTTCTGATAAATAAATTGTTCCTGCATTTAAATTTTTGGAATGCACACTTATTTGAGAAGAGTGCGATTTGTAGCCAATAAATTGTACTTCCAAATCATAAGTTCCCAAGGCAATTTTATCAAGGGTAAACTCGCCTTTTTCATCGGTAATTCCTCCTGTTATAATTTTGTCTCCCAGTTTAATGACAATAGTAGCATAGGGAATAGAGGAGTTGTTGGATTTGTCTAAAATTTTTCCACTAACGGTTGCCGATTGTGCAAAAGACATAGCAATAGACGACAAAAGCAACAGTAGAGTAGCTTTGATTTTCATGTTGATTGATTTTTTGATTGATGATGTCACGACAAGCGTTTGATTTTCTTTCATACAAAGGACTAACCTTGTTGAAATTTAACAAACGTTTATCAGCTATAGATAGTAGACTGTAAACAGTAATTTTTGTTACAGTTTTTAACAAAAAAAAAGACCTTCACGTGGAAGGTCTGGTTCTCTAAACAACAAAACAATATAAAACTATCTCTTTAATGAAAAGTGAGATTTAAACTCTTTGGTTTGATTATTTTCTTCATAAGTTACCGTAAACCAGTAATCAGTTGAAGGCATTGCAGCGCCATTATAAAATCCATCCCAACCATTCTTAGAAGGGTAGATTTGCGAAAGTAATTTTCCGTAACGGTCATAAATAAAGATGACAGCATTTAATTGTGAATCTAAATCAGTAATGTTCCATGTGTCATTAAAGCCATCGCCATTTGGGGTGAAGAATTTAGGATAGTTTATAACTAATACTTCATCAGATACGCTGCCACAGCCATTTTTATCACGTACAGTAACCAGGTGAGTTCCGGAAGAAACATTATCAAAGGTTGGGCTATCTTGAAACGGACCGCCATCTAATGAATATTCATAATTTCCACCAACACCTATTGCGTTAATTGTGATTGAATTGGTAGAGCTAAACGCCATACTAACCGTAAAATCAATGGCAGCAGGTTCTGACGCCAAGACTTCTACTTCCGTTGGTTCAGACGAACAGCCGGTAGCGTTACTGGTAGCAATCACACTATAAATGCCCGGTGCAGCAACTTGAAGCGTACTTCCTGTTGCACCTGCAATCAAAGTAGTATCCAAATACCATTCGAACGTGTGGGTTGAGGAAGATAAGCCACTCACAATAGTAAAAGGATTTAATAAATTTCCGGTTTCACTTTCCACACAAACAATTCCTCCTATCGGTGTTGGTTCCGGAATTTTATGGACAATAATTGAGATAGGAAGTAAGGCAAAACAGTCGGGAGCAAGTGTGTTGTTTACGCGTACATAAACGTTTTGTAAGGTTGTATCGGTGATTGGATTAGTGCCTGCCGTTGCATCAGCTAAGGTTGCGTAATAAGCAACGGTAAATGCTGTACCGGTTTGAGCTCCTAAAACGATACTGTTTAAGTTAGTAAGGACAAAACTGGTAACGCCATCATTGGTTCCATCTTCATCACAAACGGTTCTGTTGACAGCCGGAACCGAATTGGCAACCGGAGTGGGAATAATGGTTACTTCAAAAGAAGTTTCATCAGAACAAGCAGGAGAAAATCCGGATTGAGCATAAATGTAGACTGTTTGAGAAGTGGTTAATGTACTTCCAAAAGCAATTTGTCCACCTGTTCCGTTCGGACCATTGTAATATCTTCCAATAGTTAAGGTTGGTAAAACATAGTTCGAACAGATAGTTACATCATCTCGTTCATCCACATTAAAAATGGTAACCGTGAAACTTTCTTGGTCAAAACAATTTGGAGTTGTACCTGTTTCGGCATAAACATACAAAGTTTGTGTTTCAGTTAATGCTGTACCGGCAGCAAGTTGTGTTCCGCCTCCATTCGGTTCAGTGAAATAATTTCCAACGGTAAGGGTTGGTAAAATATAAGAATTACAAACGTTACTATTTGGAATTGGCAATACATCCGGTGTTTCATAAACTGTAACAGTAAAGGAAGTTTGATCAATACATGAAAAGGCCGGACGAATTTGATTCTCTTTATAAATGTAAATAGTTTGAGTTGTAGTAATTGCTGATCCAGGTGCCAAAAGTGTTCCAAATCCATTTGGACCATCAATTGCTGTGTAATATAAATTACCGGCAGTTAAGGATGGAAGAGTATAACTATCACATACTTGTACATCTGACAATGAATCTGCTTGAATTTCGAAAACATTAATTTGGAAACTTGTCTCAGCAGAACAGCCATTTTCTTCCGCATAAATATAAATTTGTTGAGAAGTCGTAATTACAGTGCCACCTTCTAACATTGTTCCTGTTCCATTTGGTCCGGTAAAATAATTACCTAATTCCAAGTTGGTAAGCACATAATTATTACATCCATCAATATCTGACCTTGAATCAATTTGTGGAGGTGATAAGACCGTTACTTCAAAACTGACAGAATTCTGACAGCCTTGACCATCGTTAAGATAGATGTAAACGGTTTGCGATGCTGTTAATTCTGTCCCTGGGAAGAGCTGATTTCCTGTACCATTCGCACCGGTGAAATAATTACCTAAAGGAATGGAAGGTAAAGTATAGACTTCACAAGCAGAAGTGACATTCGGAGTCGCAATGACCGGTAAAGATATGGTAATCGTAAAGTTTAAATTATCTGTACAATTTGGTGAAGATTGACTTTGAGCATAAACATAAATCGTTTGCGTTGAATTAATTACTGTTCCTGCAGGAATTTGCTGTCCACCTCCGTTTGGTTCAGTAAAATAGCCACCAATGGATAAAGATGGAAGTGTAAAATTAACACACTCCGTTGTTGAGGCAGGTGCTTCTAAACCAATATACACTGTAAAACTGGATTGATTAGTACAAATTCCATTTTCAGCATAAATATAAATTGTTTGTGTTTCGGTAATAGCTGTCCCGGGATCTATCACATTACCCATGCCATTGGCTGCATCAAAATACTCTCCAATTGTTAAAGCAGGAAGTATGTAAGACGTGCAATCAAAAACGGTTGGTAAAGACTGAACTTCAGGAGCAGGAATAATTTCAATGTCAAACCCCATGTCGATTGCACAAAATGGTGGCTCAGGTGACAAATAATATAAATGTACTGTTTGAGTAGTGGTGATCGACATGCCCGGAAACAGTTCAGTTCCACTTCCATTTGCTTCGCTAAAATACTGCCCAAAAGTAAGTGCAGGCAATGTATAACTACTGCAATATTGCCCTCCACTGATCGAAATATCATCGGGGTCAATAATAGTCACTAAAAAACTACTCTGATTTGGACATGACGGGGTGGTTGGTAATGTATTGTAAATATAGATACGTTGGGTCTCCGTAATAACATCACCGGCAAATTTTTGTTCGCCGGTTCCATTCGGACCGGTATAATATTCTCCATTGGTAATTTCCTCCAATGTATAACTAACACAAACAATAACATCTTCAAAGCTATCAACAAGAGGCAATTGTTGAACTACAAGATTGATAGGAGCAATAGAAAAACAGTTGGTATCCGTTGCGTTTTGAACGCGAACATAAATGGTTGTACTAACAGTGAATAATTGTAAGTTAGAAATAGCATTAGTGTTATTCGTAGCCTGATCTAATGTTCGATGGTAAGAGACATTAAAATTAGACGGATTTTGACCACCTAAAACCGCTGAGGTTACCGGTGCTCCAAAACCAAACCATGCTCTGTCTTCTAATGTTAAATGTTCACAGGATATAATATCATCAATTTGATTTGCAATCGGCGGATCAGTAACTAAAAGCTGAAATGACTTTACCACATAACAATCGCTATCGTGCTTTTTAATTCTTACGTAGATAGTTTGATTACCGGCACTGTTAATTACATTAGCCAAAGGATTTGTATTCGAATTAGCTTGTGCCTCTGTAGAATGATAAGAAACTACGGTATTTGCATTTAATCCGGCAGTAACAATAGGCGTATTGATAGCTAAATTAAATGGATAGGAGGAAGCACCCGTATCACATTTCAAAATATCTCTTGGATTAGGAGTGCTAAAAACACCATTAAATTCAATAAGAACAGAATCTGTTACGGTTTGACACGGAAATGCCATATTTGAATAGGTAAGCTCGTAGGTGCCGGATTGAGTTACAGTTAAATTTGCACCGGTTTCAGTTGGTAAAATAACCCCATTTCTTTTCCAAACAAAAGTAAATTCACTTGGATTTAAACCACTGCTTATCACGTGTGATTCTCCATTACAGCGTGCGGTATTCGTAGCTACAGTTAAATCAGTTCCCAAAACATTTTGGCCAATATTAAAACTATTCGCCGACAAAAAGATGGCAGAGTCGGATTGCGGGTCAATTCTGTCTGCAACAACTAATTTAATCTTATAGGGCGTGTTTGGTGTTAAAATTGCCGAGGCATTCATCACAACCGTTTGCCCATTAAAATTAGTAGGCGATAAACTTGCATTTGCCCCGCCGTTAAATGAACCAAAGTAAGTGGAATTTGCAGACGGACAAGATGAATTATACAAAAAGTCTCTTACCGTAACAACGGATATCGGAGTTGTCGTTCCGGGAACAACTGCTAAATTTGTGGTTACTCCGGTAGTTAGATTGGTCAATAAAAATGCAAAGGCATCAGAAAACTGACATTGAAAATTTCCATATTCTTCAGAAGCAAATAAAAAGTCAAAGTCAAAATGCGGCGATAAAGCCGTGAAGTTGAACTCTAAAACAGTGGCATTAATTGAAGTCATAGAAATACCTGCATTCGCTAATATCGATTCCAAATCATCATCACCTGGCCAAGTGTTTAATCCATCATTCAACATAGAATTATTTGGTCCGGGTGCATTAGCAACATTACCGGTACTCAAAATAACCCCACTTTGCATCGGAAAATTAGGATTCGTGTTTTCAAAATAGCCAATACCGTTGGATGACCCAAAGTTGGTTCCCGTTCGCCAATTCACATTGGTTACCGATAAACAAGGTGAGTTCACAAGTACGTTCGTTACTAATTCCGGAACCGTGTAAGTTGTTGTGTTTACTGTAATGGCCTGAGAAAATCCCACTAATGGAATTAGCAACAGTAAATAAAGTAATTTCGTTTTCATGTTGTTAAATTTGGGTGAACAAGAATTAATTGAATTTTGACACTGCAAATAAAAAGATATATATCGATTAAAAGCAAATAAAATCGATAAAATGCACACATTTGTAAATTATCAATGATAATTCTTACGATATTGTATGCTGAATTTTATTGTGTAATCCCGTTTAGTATCAAATCATTACATAAATGGATATTTTCCAAAGTTTGAAATGCTTTTAAGTTGTCTTGTTTTTACTTTTATATATCTTTGCACCCTTAAAATAGACAATCATGAACGTTGCAAAAATCCTTAACGAGCCCATCAAACAGGCTGTTTTAAATGTGTTTGAAATAACTGTCGAAAAGATAGAATTTCAAGCAACCCGCAGGGATTTTGAAGGAGACATCACCGTGGTTATTTTTCCGCTAGTAAAATTGATCAAAGGAAACCCAATAGAAATTGGAAATAAAATTGGAACCTATTTAGTTGAAAATGTAGCCATTGTAGAAAAATTCAACGTGGTTTCCGGTTTTTTAAATATTGTGATTTCCGATGACTATTACATCAAGTTCTTTTCATCAATAAAAAATGAGGCGGCTTTCGGATTTGTTCCACTAAATAATGAGGAAAAGGCTGTGATGGTGGAATATTCATCGCCAAACACCAACAAACCTTTACATTTAGGACACATCCGAAATAATTTATTAGGATTTTCAGTAGCCGAAATCATCAAAGCGTCCGGTAAAAAAGTATATAAAACTCAAATCATTAACGATCGCGGAATTCATATTTGTAAATCAATGTTGGCTTGGCAAAAATTCGGAAACGGAGAAACGCCTGAATCAACCGGTTTAAAAGGGGATAAGTTGGTTGGGAATTATTACGTAGCTTTTGATAAACAATATAAAGTAGAAATCAACGAGTTAATAACCAAAGGGCAATCGGAAGAAGAAGCTAAGAAAAATGCACCAATCATCCTCGAAGCCCAACAAATGCTCCTCGATTGGGAAGCCGGTAAACCCGAAGTCATCGAACTTTGGAAAACCATGAACCATTGGGTGTATGCCGGTTTTAATGAAACCTACAAAAGCTTAGGAGTCGATTTTGATAGTTATTACTACGAATCAAATACCTATTTATTAGGAAAAGAAGTCGTTCAATTGGGTTTGGAAAAAGGAATTTTTGAAAAAGACTCTGACGGTTCGGTTTGGATCGATTTAACCGAAGACGGTTTAGACCGAAAAATCGTGCTTCGTTCAGACGGAACAGCCGTGTATATGACGCAAGATATCGGTACCGCCATTCAACGGGTCAAAGATTTTCCGGATGTGGGCGGAATGGTGTACACCGTTGGAAATGAGCAAGATTATCACTTTAAAGTGCTCTTTCTTATCCTGAAAAAATTGGGTTTCGATTGGGCAGAAAACCTCTATCATTTGTCCTATGGAATGGTGGAATTACCGTCCGGAAAAATGAAATCCCGAGAAGGAACTGTCGTAGATGCCGATGATTTAATGGTGGAAATGACCGAAACCGCTGCTAAAATTTCACAAGAACTAGGAAAATTAGACGGTTATTCGGAAGAAGAAAAACAACGTTTATACAAGATTATCGGATTAGGTGCTTTAAAATATTTTATGTTGAAAGTGGATCCTAAAAAATCAATGCTTTTCAACCCGGAAGAATCAGTTGATTTCGCAGGAAACACCGGTCCGTTTATTCAGTATACGTATGCTCGAATTCAATCGATTTTGCGAAAAGCTAATTTCGATTTTTCTGCCGAAGTAAACGAAATTGCTTTACATCCAAAAGAAAAAGAACTGATCAAAGTGTTGGAATCATATCCGGAACTCATTCAAAATGCAGCGCAAGCTTATAGTCCGGCTTTAGTAGCGAATTATACGTATGAATTGGTAAAAGAATATAATTCATTCTACCAAGCCGTGCCCATTTTACCGGAAACCAATGAAAACCTGAAAAAATTCAGAGTGCAATTGTCTAAAAAAGTAGGCGAAACGATTAAGTCGGCCTTTTCTTTACTCGGAATTGAAGTGCCCGAACGCATGTAAAAAAATAGAATGTTTGATATAAAAAGACAGTCAAAGATAGGCTGTCTTTTTTATTCTTTTTTGTTAAGAATTTAATACATTTGCACTCTATTTTTAGGCAGCGGTGAGCAACAAAATTTCTTATTTTTTTCAAACGGTGGCAGTGATTGTTATCTCTGCCGTATGCTTTCTTTTTTTTAAAGAAGTATTACCCAAACGCATTTTTTCCGAAGCAAAACCATCAGCCAAAAATGTAGTGGTCGATAGCATTTTATTAGAAGCAGTAGCCTTAGATGAAAAAAGCGACAGTAAAGCTGAAAAAGGTGTTGATACCTTCCGAAGAAAAAAAATCGTTTTTGAACAAATCGATGGCATCACTTTTCCACCCGAAGAATACGAACAATACAAAGGATTTCAGTTTTTAATTCCGTTCTTCGAAAAACTTTATTTATTAGAAACGGAACAAAAAGGCGATATCAGAATTGCCTATTTTGGCGATTCCATGACCGATGGCGATTTAATTGTGCAGGATTTTAGAAATGCTCTTCAAGCAAAATACGGTGGAAAAGGAGTGGGGTTTGTTTCCATCACTTCCGAATCAGCAGGGTCAAGAAGCTCGATTTCACATCAATATTCAAGCAACTGGAAAACGCAGTCCTACCTCAATGTCAAACGGCCGCTCAAACCTTTTGGTGTAAACGGACATGTGTTTTTTGCCAATGACACGCTTTCCAAACCATGGGTAAACTACAAAGCAGGTAACGGAGTGCACACTTCCGAATTGAACAATCCAACCTTGTTTTATGGAAATTCAGCCAATCATGAAGGGGAACTCATTGTGAAAATAGGAAAAGATACCCTAGTAAAAAAATTGAATCCGGACAAACTGCTCAATACAGTAGCGATTTCAAATACTGCACTCAAAAGTTTTAAAGCCTCTTTTCACAAAGCCGATTCTATACCGATTTACGGATTTAATTTTGATGATGGGAAAGGCGTGCACGTCGATAATTTTTCTAACCGAGGAAATTCAGGTTTGCCCATTTCAACGTTTAATGCAAAGTTGATGAATCAGTTTCAAGAACGTTTTGACTACGATTTAATCATTTTGCATTATGGAACCAATGTGTTGAATTATGGTTCACTCAATTATGATTGGTATGAAAAAAGCATGACACGAGTAGTGAATCATTTGAAAGCTTGTTTTCCGGGCGTAACCGTTTTGGTGATTTCTACTGCCGACAAAGCCACCAAATATGATTTGGAAATGAAAACCGATTCGGCAGTTGTTCCACTTACCTTGGCTCAACGAAAATATGCTGTGCAAGCCAAAGCAGGCTATTTTAATTTGTTTGAAGCCATGGGTGGCGAAGGTTCAATGACTAAATGGGTAGAAGAAGAAGTGCCGACATTAGCGGCCAAAGATTACACGCATTTTAATTATAAAGGAGCACAAAAAGTGGCCGGTTTACTGTACCAGCAAATTCAAACCGGATACGCGCAATACAAAGAAATGCGAAAAAATAGAAAAATAACACCCAATAAAGCGGCTGTAGATTCCGTTTCATCTAAAACGACCACGGCTAATGCTCAATAAATTCCTTTGTTTTCTTTTTGTGTGTCTAATGAATTCGAGCGTTTTTGCTCAAACCGATTCGTTGTATGTTGAGGTAGATACGACACAAGTTGTTATCGCTGTAAACGAGATTACAAACCAAAAAGCATTACATCCAATATTCGAAAAAATTAAAAAAATCCAAGCCGACAAAAAGGGAAAAATAAATATCGTTCACCTGGGTGATTCACACATTCAAGCCGATTTTTTCTCCGGTAAATTTCGTCAAAACCTACAGCAAAATTTTGGGGATGGCGGTCGCGGATTTGTTTTTCCTTACAGTTTAGCCAAAACAAACGGACCAAGTGATATGCGGTTTTCCTCCAATGAATCATGGGAAAGTCAGCGAAACATTTATCCCGATAACGGAAATCCTGTAGGGTTGAGCGGTTTTGCTTTGTTTACCAAAAACAAAGAGTTCGCCATCGAAATGAATGTGAAATCCAAAGAAAGTGGTTTTTCTAAACTAAAAATTTTCACGCCCAACAATCAAAAAATGTTTGAAGTAGCCTTGGCTTCCAAAATCATTAAATTAGAATCGGATATTCCTAAAAATATCGTTCATAAAATCAAAAATGGGGAGAGTCTGTCGGTGATTGCCGATAAATATAATGTATCAATCAAATCCATCAAATCCACAAACGGATTAAAAAACAATAACATCAGAGCCGGAAAAACACTCAAAATTCCTTCCAATCAAATGGAAAAAAGAGTAGTGGAGCGATCCGAATTTATTCCGCTGGAAACAAAAATGGAAGAAGGTTTTCATTCCTATGAATCCGATTCGCTTTTACATAAAATTTACTTAATCCCAGCGTTGGAACAAACCGATTTTGCCTTAAACGGATTGGTGTTGGAAAATAATAATCCCGGAATCGTGTACCATACCATTGGTGTAAACGGAGCAAAAGGTTCCGATTTTAATAAATTTCCGCTATTCTTTGAGCAAACAAAAGCGTTAAATCCCGATTTGGTAATTATTTCCTTAGGGACTAATGAAAGTTTTGATAAATTGGTCACAGCCGAGTTTTTTTTTCAATTGAATGGGATGATGGAATCGATGTTAGCCAAAAATCCAAAGGTCACTTTTTTAGTAACAACACCACCACCATCGCAGTTTAAACGAAAATTCCCGAATACATTTGTCGCGGAGTATACCAAAGAAATTTTGACTCAAGCTGAAGTAAAAAACTACGCCGTGTGGGATTTATTTTCCAATTTTGGTGGCCTTTTTGGGATTAATCAACTGGCAAAAGAAGGGTTGATTGGAGCCGATAGAGTGCACTACACCAAAGCCGGTTACGAAAAACAAGGACAATTGTTAACCGAAGCTTTTTTACAAGCTTTACATAATTATAACACCGAACCAGGCAAGTGATACCGCTTTTTAATTTCAATCAATGGATGGATCAGAACATAGGAACGATCACTTGGGAACAAGTGCAAAGTTGGTTTGTATTTGATTCGCAAAAACCGTTGTTGTTCAACAGTGCGTTGTTTTTGGGATTGTTTTTGGTTTTTTATTTCTTTTATATTCTTACCCAAAAAACACACCGACTTCGGATTGCGTATGTGGTGGCATTTTCACTTTTCTTCTACTATAAATCAAGCGGAATTTTCTTTTTACTGATTATTTTTTCGTCAGTGTTAGATTATGCCATTGCGAAATTGATCTATGATGAACAGAATAAATTTTACCGAAAATTCTATTTAATCGTCAGTTTGGTCGTGAATTTGGGATTGTTGGGATATTTTAAATACACCAACTTCTTTATTGATAATACCAACTTACTGTTCGACAGAAATTTTGAATTCAAAGACATTATTCTTCCGGTCGGAATTTCATTCTACACGTTTCAAACCCTGAGTTATACGATTGATGTGTATCGAAAGCAACTCGAACCTACAAAAAGTTTCATGGACTTTCTGTTTTTCGTTTCCTTTTTTCCGCAATTGGTGGCAGGACCGATTGTGCGGGCAAGCGATTTTATTCCGCAAATATACAAGCGACTTAATCTTACGAAAGAAGAATTTAATGCGGCGTTGTTCTTGATTATTGGTGGTTTATTAAAGAAAGCAGTCATATCCGATTACATTTCCATCAATTTTGTCGATCGGGTTTTTGATGCACCCAACAGTTATACCGCTTTTGAAAATTTAATGGCTTCGTATGGGTACGCAATCCAAATTTATTGCGATTTCTCCGGTTATTCCGATATGGCAATCGGATTGGCGTTGCTGATGGGATTTTGGCTTCCGCCGAATTTTAGAACACCTTACAAATCCGCCTCGGTGACAGAATTTTGGCGACGTTGGCACATTTCACTTTCCACTTGGCTACGGGATTATTTATACATATCGCTGGGCGGAAACCGCAAAGGAAAATACAGAACGTATATCAATTTATTCCTCACAATGTTGTTAGGCGGTTTGTGGCACGGAGCTTCGTGGAAGTTCGTGTTTTGGGGCGTTTTGCATGGTTTAGCCTTAGCCGTAGAACGCTTTTTTGGCAATTTCATCAAACTACCCAAAAACTATTTTGTGAGAACGATTCAAATCTTTTTGACCTTCCACTTTGTAGCGTTTTGTTGGTTGTTTTTTAGAGCAAGAGATTTTCAAACGGCGTTTCAAATCATGCAAAACATTGGCGAAATCACCTTTAACCCACAGCAGTGGTTGATTATTGCACAAGGCTATCAAAATGTTTTTTTATTGATTGCCATTGGTTTTGTATGGCATTTTCTGCCGAACAACTTCATCAAATTACTTCAGAAAGGTTTTGATGCTACCCCTTTGGTGGGTAAAGCTGTTGTAGTAGCTTTTGTGTATTGGATTGTGTATGCCACAGCCTCTGCCGGACCGCAACCGTTTATTTACTTTCAGTTTTAGGGTTTTTGGGGAGAGGTAGTTCCACATTTCTCAAACGAGGCATCCCAAAAGAGCACAATGTTCTTCAATGGGCTTTTAGTAATGTGCTGATGAACAGAAAGCGTTGACTAGCGATTTTTATAAGGTCATTGTAGTGGAATACGTTGCGACATAAGCAAAAAAAAACCAATCTAAAAAGATTGGCTTCATGCTTAAAGTAAAATATATCTTAGATAACGTTTACGTCTACTGCTGTTGGTCCTTTTTGTCCGTTTTCAACGGAATAAGTAACTTGGTCGTTCTCACGCACTACGCCATTAAGGCCAGTTGCATGAACAAACACATCTTGTCCACCATCTTTTGGAGTAATGAATCCGAAGCCTTTTGCTTCATTGTAAAATTTAATTGTTCCTTCGTTCATAATATGAAATAGTTTATAAGTCGCAAAGATAGGTTAAATTATTGATTTTTAATATTTTGTTTTAAAAAAATAAAATTTTTTTAAAAATAGTCCGATTTTGTTGCACATTTTTTACAAATAATGGTTCGCTAAACGTCATTCTCAACGAAAAAAACGGTTTAAGCTTCAAATAAAAATAGTTTATTTTAGAGGCCGATGAAGCGGTGTCGAGAGAAGGAAAAATTAAATCCACGTCCAAAAAAAGCCTAAACTCTTTGCGTCTTTGCGTCGTAGCGAAAAACAAAAAAGCATAGCTTCTTCATGCCCTTTGTAACCCCGACCTATCGACATCAAACGGCATAGTAGTAGTAAGTATTTGTCTGTAAGCGATTTGTGATACTGGTTTTCAACTCCTTCAAATCTGCCTTATTTTGGCTGTATGTTAGTAGTTAATTTTTTTTTGTATGTTTGATAAGTACTTTTTATCATTTATTTGATTCAATATGAAAAAAAATTATTTATTGGCATTTCTGTTTGTTCAATGTTTTTCCGGTATGGGTCAGACACCGGATTTTGTATGGGCAAAACAAGCTGGAGGTACAAGTTCGGATTATGCAAATAGTAGTGCCTGTGATTGGATGGGAAACACCTACGTAACCGGAATTTTTCGAGGAACGGCTACTTTTGGAGATTTTGAACTTACGGCAGATGGACTTGCCGACATTTTTATTGCAAAACTAAATCAAGCGGGTGATTTTCTTTGGGTAAAACAAGCCGGCTCAACAAACGTTGACTACGGAAATAGTATAAAGGTGGATTCATTCGGCAATAGCTATATTACAGGAAGTTTTGTTGGTGTTGCAACATTTGGAGCCATTGAACTAACCTCGTCAACACCAGGTAGTGGCGATTTATTTGTTTGTAAATTAGATACTGAGGGTAATTTTATTTGGGCGAAGAGTGCAGGAGGATCAGGTAATGAAAACGGCAATTGTATAGCCTTGGATTCCACAGGAAACACATATGTAGTTGGTACATTTCAACAAACAGCAAACTTCGGCACTATTCAACTTACAGCTTCTGGTGACGAATTTTTTATCGCAAAGTTAAATCCATCTGGTGATTTTTTGTGGGTAAAAAAGGCGGGAGGACTGCGAGGCAATACGTTTGGCTCTAAAGATTCTGCAATCGCCGTAGACAGTTTTGGTAACGCTTATGTAACAGGAGCTTTTAAAGGCTTAGCCACTTTTGGGAATGTGACATTGACTGCTGATAATAACGGGGATGTTTTTATCTCAAAAGTAGACACCGAGGGCAATTTTCTCTGGACAAAACAAGCGGGAGGTCTCGCTTCTGATAAAGGTTTTGACATTGAGGTGGACAGTTCCGGAAACGCATTTGTGACTGGATATTTTAGTGGTACCGCTAACTTCGGTGCCGCAACAATTAATGCTAGTGGGAGTGTGGATATATTTATAACGAAAGTAGATACACAAGGAAATTTTATTTGGACAAGTAAAGCAGGAGGAGCCCATTCGGAAATTGCTTATGCCATTGCGTTAGATGCTGCCGGTCATGTTTATATAACCGGACATTTTTGGGGAACATCCTCTTTTGGTACAATAGTTCTTTCCTCCTCTAATAATTTTGATTCGTTTATCGCCGCACTAAATCCGCAAGGTAATTTTATTTGGGCCCGGAAAGCAGGAGGGATTGGAGTAGATCAATTTAATAGCATCGCTGTTGATGCGTATCAAAATGTTTTTGTTACCGGTCAATTTAACTTTGCGGCTACCTTTGGTGCCATTCAACTGGCCCCGTACGGCGATGCGGATATCGTTATTGCAAAAGTTGGTAATCCTTGCTCACCTCCTCCATTTGAAGTTGATATTCTACTAAATGAAACTATACTCAGCACATCGTCGACCGATGCAACCTACCAATGGATTGATTGCGATAATCAAAATGAACCGATTGAGGGGGAAACTAATCAACACTTTATACCCACCCTAAACGGAAACTATGCAGTTGAGGTTACCCGGAATGAGTGTACACTAACTTCTGACTGTTTGCTTGTAACGCAGTTGAATCTTCTTGATAGCCATTTTTCGGCAGTGACGTTATTTCCAAATCCAGGTACGGGAAGATTTACATTAAAAGGGGCTGCATTAAATGAAACGACCAACATGAAAGTAATGAACACAGTCGGGCAAATGCTTCAGATGAATGCCCAAATAGCTAATCATACCATTGAAATTGATTTAACAAAAGAAGCAAGTGGAGTCTATTTTTTATGGATACAAAATGCGCAATCTACTAAAGTGATTCAGCTGATAAAACGGTAACGGATACAGCTTTTTAATGAAGTGCATAATCAGAATTCAAATGCGCGCTTCGAGTTGCAGCCGATGATTATTTCTCTTCTTATACTACTACTATTTTGTAGTCTTCAAAAATGCTGTCAATTCAGAAGGTTCTGCTCTATTGCGATAATCGGCATCTAAAAAGGAATAGATAATTTTACCATTCTCGTCAATAATATACGTTGCCGCCAAGGGTAGTTGATTGGACGCATCACCATTGTGTTTGTTTAGGGCAAACGAATCATTATACATTTCTGCCACTACATCGGTAAGTTGAAACACAATGCCGTATTGATTGGCAACTTTATTCCCCAAGTCACTCAACACTTCAAACTGCAGGTTGTTCTTTTCGGAAGTACTGATAGATTCATCCGGTAATTCGGGTGTTAAGGCAATTAAATTGGCTCCTTGTTTTTTAAAATTCGCCAACTCTTCCTGCAAGGCGTTAAGCGTTAAATTGCAGTACGGACACCATCCACCGCGGTACCACGTGAGCACCACTTTGCCTTTCTTTAAATACTCCGATAATTGAACCGGTTCCCCTAACGCATTGTTTAAGGTGAAATCAGGGGCAACATCGCCGTTTTGTTTGGCATTTTCCAGTATTCCGCTTTCTTTTACAAACGTGATACCTTCTTCATAAGCTTTCTTTTTAGCATCGTCTGCCTTCAGTGAAAAATTTCTTTTCTTTTCTTCTAATTTTGACTTTAATAAAGCGTTGTTTTCTTCTTCCATCGTATTTTTTTCTATCTCGGTTTCTTGAACTTTTGCTTCTTTTCCTTTGTTACAGGATAGCAAAAGGCTAAAAAGAAGGACTGCTGCAATTGTATTTTTCATATTGATTTTAATTTTTACAGAAAGGACGCTTTTAGACTAAAACAGGAAGTAGCCCAAAGCGAAGTAAAGTTGCTTTTCGTTTTGGTTAAAGGTATTTCTACAAAAGTAAAGATATAACGTAAAATAGACCAAAAAGAAGGCTTTTTTGGCTTAAATTTAGGACTAGGAAGGCGTGAGTTTGGGAGTTTATAGTTGGTATTTAGTTGATTGGAGACGAGAAATTTCTATGATTGTGATAAAAAAATCTGCAAAGTAGTGAGACATTTGCGAAGCGTTCTATGAACTTTTTGCGGAGTTGTGAACTAGTTTTTAGTAAGGTTCATAAACCAATTTGGTAATTCCATCCGGATATTCTTCCACTAAATTTTCACCTACTTTATATATTTTGATTGTATATTCTGTACCAGTAGTTGTTTTGAATTTATAATTACTGTTTCCTGTATTTTCCCAAATAAGTCCAAAGTCTGTATACTCTTGGTTGCATGGATCTGGAAATGTGTTTGGCGTTACAATAAATCCGGCAACAGTGTTATTGGATCTAAATTCTTTGTAATATTCTAATGTACAAGGCAGAATTTCTTGCGGTTCATTCGATTCATAACGCTCAATCGTTCGCCATTTGCCAATGATGATATCGTTATTACTATCGTCATTAGTATTAGAGCAAGAAGACAAAAGCAAAAAACCGACTAATAACACATAAAGTAATCTCATTTTTTTCATTTGTAGAGTGTAGTTTTATTTGTTTAAAAAATAGTTATCTGGTGGCTGTAGAATTAAGTGTTTTACCAATTTGCATATCCATTTCATTATGGCTAAAGTTTCAAACAGTTGCTAAGTGTGGTTATTTTTTCAGTTCGTTAAATACTATCTCATCCTTAAATTCAACTTTAGAAATATGTCTAACGCTATTATTCCAGTCGAGTGGTGTCCAATAGTTAGGATATTTCACCACAATTGCATTTCCGATTAATTTTTCTTTCAGATTGTTTAATTCTAACCCATTCTCCAATCCTCTATTAATGTAAAATCTACGTTCAGTATTTTCCATGACGAAAATAACATCATTTCCTTTATTGCTATAAATCTGCTTTACAATTCCGCTTTCAGAAATAGCTTTATTTTCAGATACGATGGGTACAGGTCTAAAAATTAGGACTGCCATTATAAAAATAAGTAAACTGAAACTAACTAAAACAATCTTCGCAATCTTCTTCATAATCGTGATTTTTAAATTGGCTACAACTTGTTCCTAAACGCTGAAAAAATTCGTATTTATACTTGATTTTGCATGTAGAACCGAAAGTTTCTCTTGTGTTAACTAATCCCAAATATACCTTTTTTTCCCTTTCATTTGAAACTAGTTAGATTTTATTTTTTGAAAAATCACTTGCTAAAAATGCAATAGTAATTTGCTTCGAAGTCATGTCCCAATAGCTATCTGTATTCAAAGAGCAACATAGTCAAGAGGTCAAAACCCCAAAACCAAACAAAAAATCAGCGAATCAGTGGCTAACTACTTTCCCATCAAAACTACAAAAGTGCACTAAATCCTCAACGCAACGTCTCCCTCTCCTTTGGAGAGGGCTGGGGTGAGGTTAAACCCAAATATATTCTTTTTCCCTTTGATTTAAAAGTAGTATATACTGAAATACGTTTACACAAAAAAATAGGATAAAATCAGATCAAAAATAATTATCACCCCAATCCAACCCCCAATCTTGTCATGCTGAGGCACGAAGCATCTCTTTAATAGCTCCATTGTCACATTGCCCAATCGACACATTACCACAACGCCTAGTTTCCGTCTCGTCTCCCCTCTCCTTTGGAGAGGGGTCGGGGGTGAGGTTAAACCCAAACATATCCTTTTTCCCATTAATTTAAAACTACTTAGTTTTGATTTTTCAAAAAGCACTTCTTCAAAAAGTAATGCTAATTTGCATCCAAGATGCCGCCACAAGCTAACCTCCATTGTCCAATAAAAAAAAAACACATCCTTAAAAGACACCTTTTTAACCCATCTGATTTTTAGAAACACCAACGATCTCCCAAAAACAAACCTCGCTTAGAAAGCACTAAACGAGGTTATTTTGAATATTTGTTTTTTTTACGAGGTTGTGCAGCGGTTCCCCTTGTTAGCGGTTCGTTATTTTTTCTGTCAATTTATTTATTAATATTTTGTCATCTATAGAATTTGCAAATTTTATTGGAGTACTGCCTACATTATTTATCGAATCAGGATTTGCATTGTATGACAAAAGCAAATCCACTATTTCATATTTTCCTTTTGAATTGAAAACTGCTGTCCACAAAGGCGTGTTGCCGTAAATATTCTTTTCCTCAATGTTTATACTTCTTTCAAGTAGTTCTTTCGCTAATTGAATAGTATTGTATTCACAAGCAAAATGAAGAAGATTTAGTCCATTTTGATATTTCTTATTTATGTCTTTTATTTCTCTCACTTTTTGTAAAAAGATTTCACTACGAATATCGTTTTCAAAGAAGTTAATCTCTTTCTCATCGTCTAACAAAGGTCTCGTTTCTGTCTTTGCTTTGCCTTTTGTAAAATAGTCGAATAGTTTCATAAATTAATATTTTTTGTTTGTATCGTGTCAGTTTTACAATGACTGCTAACGTCCGGTAGCTGCCCGAAGGGCGAGACTTTCGCTACAAAATTTGTTTTGAAAAACGAATATTTGAATAACCGAAAAACTGTCTTTGGAACACGAAACCCCGCCTTTTTGGTAGGTGCTGTTATGCCTCGTTTTTCTATTCAAATTTTGCACATTTAGCAATTTTAAAAATCCGTTCTATTCCTGTCGAGTCGGTTAATTTAAAAGTATCTTCTCCTTTCATTTTAACCGCTTGTTGTCCGACTTTTGCAAAGTCAAGAATTTCTTTGTTCGGCTTTAAGTTATAATGATAATCTATATATTCTTTAGTACTATCATTGATTCTTATATGAAGATTAAAAAATCGACCTTCCATAAAATCAGAATAATCGAAGGTATTGATGTCGATGATTCGTCCAACAAATTCTTTTTCTATATTTTCTTTGCATGACATTTCTAATCCTTCTTTGTTCGCCTTCTCCATTGCGAAGTAATATGTCACCCATACACCTGCATAACCAAGGATACAAAGAAGTCCAACTACCAAAATTATTTTCCATGCTCTTTTAGTCATTTGTCATACTGGATTTACCACTGTGTCTTTTTAAAATGAGCCATCACTTATCGCTAACCCCTACAACCATCCGCACATACACCTCCTTATAGCCGTATAACCAAAAGTTCATCTTGTGTTAACCAAACCCAAATATATCCTTTTTCCCTTTGATTTGAAAGTAGCATATACTGAAATACGTTTACACAAAAAAATAGTATAAAATCAGAACAAAAATAATTATCACCCCAATCCAACCCCCAATCTTGTCATGCTGAGGCACGAAGCATCTCTTTAATAGCTCCATTGTCACATTGCCCAATTGATACATTACCACAACGCCTAGTTTCCGTCTCGTCTCCCCTCTCCTTTGGAGAGGGGTCGGGGGTGAGGTTAAATACATCCTTTCTCCCTTAAATTTAAAACTAGTTACTTTTGATTTTTCAAAAAGCACTTCTTCAAAAAGTAATGCTAATTTGCATCAAACACACAGCACCAAGCAAACTTCCATCATCCGGTAAAAGAAAGCACTTCTTTTAAAAGACACCTTTTTAACCCGTCTGACTTTTAGAAACACTAACGTTCTCCCAAAAACAAACCTCGCTTAAAATACAGGTAGCAAGGTTGTTTTTTGTGGTTATTGTAATCCCGAAGCTTCGGGATAGTTTTTTAAAAGGGTTGCGCAAAGGTTACGGCTGTTGCCAGTAGTATTTTTATTTACAAACATTTTTTCTACCAATTTTCACAATTTCTTCAATACCGAATTTGTCAAATTTTTCAAGTAAAGCACTTGCACCATTTTTTTTCTTGAATTCAAGTTCTTCTTTATACAATGGAATAAGAGTATAGATTTCAACCACTTTTCCATTATCTAATTCAATTTGAGTAAATTCGTCTGATAATTCCATTGAACTAGCCAACATTATCGAATTAAATCCAATGCCTTCTGCAAGTTCTTCATCTTCCTCGTGTCCGTAAGTGTGACCAAATCCAAACCAAGTTTCATTTTCGTGTGGCAACATCATTATTTCTTTCATTATTCTGATTGGCCAATAATTCTTCTCTTCACTAAAAGATTCATATTCTAAATTCCATTCTTTAGGGAGTAAAATCATTATTTCAATAAACTCCGATGATGCAATATCTTTTGGAACGGTCATTGGTAATGCACTCATACCACAACTTAATAAAATGTGATACTGTCTTTCTTCAGTTGCTTTTATAAAGTATACATCACGATGAATTAATTCAGATTCAATTTCGTCAAATACTTTTATATCAGAATCCTCATCAAAAAATTGGTCTAAATGATTATCAATAATTTCTACACTATTTGGTACATTTTTACTCATTTTTATATCGGTATTCTGTCCATAAGTTGTAGTTGAAAATAAAATGAATAAAATAGTAGTATAGTTGATTGTTTTCATTCGATGCCGTTTTTTAATAGTACTGCCAACTTATCGCTAACACGCTCCGCAAAAGTCTCTGACTTTGCGGAATACAATAACTTACACCTCCTTTTACCTGTACAACCAAAAGTTCACCTCCTGTTAACCAAACCCAAATATATCCTTTTTTCCTTTGATTTGAAAGTAGTTAGTTTTGATTTTTCAAAAATCACTTGTTGAGATTGGAATTGTAATTTGCAGCGAAGTCACTCCCGATAACTATCGGGATTCCCAGAGCAACATGCCATTAATTAGACTTCGGGCAGCTAGGCGTGGAAAAAGCCAATACCAGAATCACGATACCGATACAAATCAAGTTTTTCATACTAGTCAAACATTTTTTAACGTCAATACCTATACAACGAAATGGGCATCGTCATTATTGCTTTTTCATATTTACCATTCAATTTGGCCGGAACCCAATTATCCATTTTTTCAAAAAAAGTAATAACATGATTGTTGATTGCTTCACTTTCAGTTGGATTGCGTATTTTATCCACAACAACTTTTCCATTTTCATCAATAGAAAAACTAACCCTTAACGTTAAATTGTTTAGTTTTTTCATTTTCAAATAGTCTGTAATTTCATCGATGTACTGGAACCTTGTTTGAACATACTTTCTAAAATCACCATCATAATAGGGTTTGTAATCCGTACCATCTTCATTTGATGAAGATTCAAGTAATGATCCATCTTTTAACACGATATATAACGAACTTTGTTTGGTAGTTATTTTTTTTTCATCGTGAATAAAATTATTGACTCTATTGAATAATAGTCCTTTTTCACTTATTTTAAACGTATGTTCCATAAAAAAATCTTCTTTAGGTACATTTTTTTTATATTCTACTTTTGGAATTTGTTCTAGTTTTTTCTTGGTACCATTATACTTATTAATCAAATAAATAGCATAGATTTCTTTATAGTTTATGTCATCTTCTTCTACAGTAGTTTCCAGTATATACTTGAAATTTTTAATGTTGATAGTATCTGCTTGTTGTGCAAAACAATTGAGCGTAAAAAGTAAACCTATTATAAATTGAATATTTCTCATGTTCATTTTATTTATTGTATAAAAACTAATTTTAACTAGTATTATAAAGTTTACTATTACTCAGAAAACTTTATTTCGTATCACAAGAGTTAAGTTATGCTCTACTATTCAAAAGTAAAGAGATATATTTAATTCAGAAAAAAGAATTGTACTAAAATACCAAAGTCAAATCGAGTGGGGTATTGTGCTTGAAAAAGTAGTATAGCTGCGAAGTCAAAGACATTCGCAGAGCAACGTGCTGATAATGAGACTTCGGATAGCTGATAGACTTCGGGCATCTGGGAGTTGTTAGATTTGATTTTGAAAAATCACTTGCGAAAAATGTAATTGTAATTTGATTTGAAGTCGTGAGACTTGGAAGAGCAACGTGCTAGACTTCGAGCAGCAGAAGTTGAAAAGTAACGTGGCAATAAGCAAACTTCGGGCTGCAGGAAAATTTTAGTAGAACACTTTTGCGGATGTGGGGCAAAACTAATAAAAAAACGAAAATAAAAAGAAAATCTTTACTAAATTTGTGAACAAAATCAAATAAAATGGTAAAAATCAACCAGGATGACGACAAATTAAATAAAGTAAAAAAATGGTTTAAAAGGAATTTAACTTGGGTTTATTTTACTATCGCAATAATTTTTATTCTATTTCCAAATACAAGCTATTCTCCATTTACTACAGTATGGAATAACATACTACAAAAGATCGGTTTTGTTGGATTAACATCTGGAATTTTTGCTAGTGTACTAAAGTCAATACAATTTACAGGATTATTTCAAGAAGAATTAACCAAGATCATCTCTGGAACAGAATTTCTAAATAATAGAAAAGATTTACCTGACTTATGGAAAAAAATTTCCAAATCCATTTATGCTCAAAAATTTCCAGAAATAAGTGATTTGCTTGAGGACAGAATATTGACAACGTATTTCCCTATGGATAAAAATCATTACAATGAAGATATGGTTGTTTCGATAGTTATTCACGAAATCAGTGACGATTTTATAATAAATTACACACAAACTATAGAGTATAATGCAATATTAGATTATGAAAAAAATGAGTCTAATATTGTATACACAGATACCATAACCGATGATGAAGGCGTAGATGAAAAAAACGAATTAATATCATTTAAGATTGACAGCAATGAAATAGAATTGGAAAAATGTAGAGAGGTAAAAAAGGAAGAAGGGAAAATAAAATATATTCATAAAGTTCCGATAAGCGGTAAAAAGAAATTTAAAGTTTTTTTAAAAGTAAAAAATACCTATTCATTAAAAGGTGAAAATGTCAAGTTATTAAGATTTAATACTATAACTAGAAATGTAGATTTAACGGTTTCTTTTACTAAAGATATTAAGGTTTCATTTTTCAATGTAGGGCTTGTAAATGATTTTGAACCAATACATACTGACATAGAAAATACGTTAAGTAGAAGACATCGTGATGATTTAATATTACCGAGACAAGGTTTTGGTTTAAGTTTTAACAAAATATAAGCATTCGGTATATTATAATATTATATATTTGTCTAACACAATCATTTAATTAATCAAATAAATAAAACATTATGAAAACAAATAACGGAATCATTAATGGTAGTGACGGATTAGTAGGTTAGATTTTTTAACAATTTAAATATAATAAAAAAGCTGAATAAATTATTTTATTGAGCTTTTTTTATTTTAAAAAAAATCTAAATAACACCTAGAGAGATTGAAATTTTATTAAAGACCATGAGACCACCGAAGATCATCACAGCATAAACGAGCAGTAGGGTTATAAAAACAGGATGTTTGGATTCGAGGTAAAAACCATCGAATACTGATTTGAAATATAAAAATAACTTGCGGATTTAGTTGAGATGGTTTGTAATTATATTTACTGCCTACTTTTTATTAATCTCAAAATCAAATCTTCTTTTGGAGCGACTAAATGAAAATGCATCCCAAGATGAATCAAAAGAATTCCAAAAAAGTCTAATCTGATATGCTGTTTGTGATGAGGAAGTTATTATAATCGCAATATCATCATAGTGCAAAGCAATATTATTATCAGATTTTTCTTTAATATATTTAGAGTTATTATCAATTGCTAATTGTATTTTCTGCAAAAATTCTAAAGCTTGTTTTTTATCAAAATTCTTAAAACCATATCCGGTATGAACGACACCGGCATCATTCCAATAAGTTCCGAAGAACGAAAGAAGCAAGCCTTCCTTATTTTGTTCTGAGCATTTATAATATAGCGTAGTTAGTTGACCTGATTCAGCACCGGACAGGGCATCAACTTCGAATCTTACTATTTCATCATGGGTTTGAAGAATGTTTTTTAATATATATTTTTTAGCCTGAAATTCAGCTATTTCTTTATTGTATTCACTTTTCTGTATAAAATTTAGTACTTCCCCAAGTTGTGAAAAAGCGGAAAAAGGTACTAATAATACTATAAGTAATTTTAATTTCATATTATTGTTTTTAAAGTGTCTTTTTTTACAATTGATTGAATAGCTAGACTTCGAGAAGCCTGGTATTGCGAGGTGTTCTAAGAATTTTTCATGGAGCTTAGGTTGTCTGGTATAAATCCATATCTTCCAGACCCCACAACACCAGTAAATATTATGTGATTTACTTCGTTTTCTATATCCAATGGAGGTTCTTCGTTTTCAATTATTATAAATTGAGTTGAAACTGATTTGGCTGCATATCTGTAAAAATCCATTGCCAAGTCTACCGAAATTGCTTCATCGCCGGCTTTTGGTTTTCTGTAAGTTACAAACGGGGAATCTAAGACAGGCACTCCCATTCCATAATCCTTTGACTTGATATGTTCTTGTAAACCAAGTATAAAAGCAGCAAATGTAATTGCTCTGTAACCTTTCCCAGATAAACCTCTTTCTTCGCCATCGAATACAAAATCTTCAGTAAACTCACTATATTCTACGGATTTACAATGATAATTTATTTGGTTCAAAACGTTTTTTATGTTTTTACAGAGAGATGTAGCGGTAGAAGTTGTAAATTTTTCGAAATCTATTTTATCTTTCTTTTTAGGAATCGATTGTTCTATTAATGATTTTTGATTTTTATAATTTAGTACTTTTTCAGTATTGTCTTTTAAACCAAGTAGATAACTTCTTCTATCGCTAATCTCTCTAAGAATTTCAATAATATCTTGTATTTCTTTACCTATGCCATTATTTAGATTAGACTTGATTTTCTCGATTTCTAATTCAGCTTTTAAAATTTTTATTTCAATTTCTTCGATTTCTTCTCTAATAAGTTTACTTGATTGATTAAGTTCTTTTTGTAATTTTTCAATTTTTATAATTTCCGCTTCACATGATTTGATAATCTCTAGAATCTCTTGTTCGTTACATTCATGTTTGACTTCATTTTCACATAACGGGCATTTAGAAATTTGAGTAGAATTATTTCCTAACAATACACTTGCTTCAATCGTTGCTTTTAATCGTTCAGTATCAATTCTATATTGCTGTTCTAGAATATGCGACCGTTTCAATAATTCATCTAATATAGAAAATGAACCTTGTAATTCTTGTATGTAAAATAATTTGTCTGAATGAACATTTTCGATTTCAAGGTATTCATTTTTTAATTTTGTAAATTTTTCACTAATACTATCGCTAGTCTCTTTAAGACTTTTTAATGATATATTGATTTCATCTAAACTTGTTTTATCTTGATAGGTATTTTCTGAATCTCTAATCAATTCACTTAACAACTCTATTTTTCCTTTTCTATGAGTAATTTCATTAGCTGTCAATAACATTTCAATCTGACTATCATCTTTGCCTGTAATTAAAAATTTAAGAGTGTTTAATTCTTCTGTACGATTTGTAAAATGACTTACAATGGGTGATTGTTGAGTAATTATTCTTTCCTCGTTTACCATCAAAAACCTTTTCACATCTCTATAAGAAAGATTTCGTTTTTTACCTTGTGCATTAAGCCGTATTTGTTTTTCTTGAATATTATTTAATGATAATAAAAAAGCTGATATATTGTCTTGGTTGAGTGAACTATGTTTTCGGTCTAAAAATCTAGATTGAATATCGGGTGTAATTTTGTCAATTTTGCAATTGTATAATTGAAAATTTCCACCTACTAAATCACTTTTTAAAGTGTAATATTGATTTTGATAATCTTGTATTTCTAAAAAAATATGTTTGTATCTTTTAGCTTGAGTTATATTTTTTGGACGTTCAGTTGAGCCAAGCATATAATTTATACACTGAAATATATAACTTTTCCCAGTATTGGTTGGACCTGTTATAATGTTTAGTCCCGAGTTAAATTGTATTGAAGCATTATTGATACCTTCACCTGTAAGGCGAAGTTCTGAGAAAATAAAACTTGAATTGCTCATCTTAATAGGCCTATTTTAAACTCGTGATTAATTTTTTCTGTTTGACTTTCAATTATATTTTTTAATGTGTTTTTATCGATTCCACTTAGATATTTCGATAACCAATTTGTACGTTTTAATAGTTCAACAGTATATTCCTCTTGCAAAGTTTCAATAAAATGGTTGGAGTTTTCAGAAGCCAAATAGATTAATCCATCAGATTGATAAGAAATTTGAATTAAACCTTTAGCGTGATACAAATCTAATCCTTGTTTTATTGAAGTTCTACGGACAAAAATTTCGCCTGTTCTATATGGGACGTTTGGATGTAAACTTAACAGTTCAGATCCAAAATCTTCTGAATGTATAGCAATGTAATCTAAATATATTAAAGTCTGCAAATCAAAACCTGTTGGATAAAATTCATTAAGAATACATAGTATTCTTAATCCTGAATCTACACTATTATTAAATGCGTTATTTTTCATCATCTATCCATTTTATTCGTTCATTATTTACTAGCTGATGACATATTCCTGAGCGGTCATTTACAATACTTACATCTTTTAAAGGGTTAGCAGTGATTTGAAGTCTTTTGGCTTCTTCTTCAACTTTTTTAACCTTAAGATATCCATTTTCATGATTTTCTTCAACTGTGTCAATAATTCCTGCATATATTTCATTTTGAAAATCATTAAATGTTTCTGGTGGCAGACTATCACGTGAAAAATTTCTTAACTGTTCAGCATAATGAAAATTAATTCGACTCCTTTTGAAATGATTTAAATAGTTAGCATCTGATGGTATTTCTTCGGGATTGCTAAAGTTAATTTTGCTTTCAGAAGAATATGCTAATAATAATTGTTTAATGTAGATTGTTTCACTTGCTTGAACGCTAGCTGGAATATCGCCTTCGTTTAATTTTGGTCGTTCTGGTAATCCGCCACCAAACCATGTCAAATGATTGGGATGAGAACGATGTTCTTCAATTATATCTTTCACATGAATTTTTGAAAAGATTGAAAAGTCGAATTTATTGATATAATCCAAAAAGTCTTTGTCAAGTACAACTGGAATATTTGTTATCGTATTTTTGCAATAACTATCCCAATTATCAATGATTTTATTTTTTAAAGTTTCAGGTTCTTGTAAGTATTTCGACAAAGTTGTACCACAGCCTTTTGGAGCTACAAAAAAATATTTTTTTGGAATGGGAAATTCTTTATTAAACGTATAATATAATATTTTAGCAAACTCACTATATACTTGAGTCGGCTGTAATGATTTATCATAGTGTTTACACTGAAAGCATTCCCACTGATAATTTTTCAACGTTTTATTATTGATGTAAGCTATAACATCTCTGCCTTTATCACCAGCTCCACCCAATCTTTCGATTTCAA
Organism: Flavobacterium lacus; assembly: GCF_003268815.1. Classification (GTDB taxonomy): domain Bacteria; phylum Bacteroidota; class Bacteroidia; order Flavobacteriales; family Flavobacteriaceae; genus Flavobacterium; species Flavobacterium lacus. The sequence goes on from NZ_QLSV01000014.1 coordinate 39,848, forward strand.
CATAGTTTTTTTTCTTTAAATCTAGCCATTCTTCAATAAAAGTTTCCCAATCTTCAGCTGAAAATATTTCAACCATTTTAATCGGTAAAATTCTCTTTCCAAAATTTACAGTATGTGATGATATAAATGTTGTCATAAGTTGAATTTCTTTAAAATTTCGGCTAAAATATCGCTGAGCGATAAAAACATTCGGTTATAAGCCTCAATTTGAATGCAAAAGCGAAAGTTTATTATTTTTTATTATATTTCTTTATTTTTATTTTTAACCCCAAACCTAATCCATCCCCACCAAACCATCTTATGGATTTCCGTAAATCACTAAAAAAATAAATAGGAGTATCCTTGCCACTCGGCAAATTCGTTTTTGGAATCACTAAGATATACAAAAAGCAATTAGTCGCACAAAAAAGTTAATTATTTTTTATATCCATAAAAAAATGCCTTCCATAAAGAAAGGCATTAATGGGCATCTGTAAATAATTGGAAATTATTTATTCAGTAACTTTTCTAAATAAGTAACTTTATCTTTTTCTGCTTGAAGCAATGCTTTATAAAGTTCTTTGTTTTCTTCAAAGACTTCTATTAATTTCTCTATTGGATTAAATGTCGGTTGATAATTAAATAAAGCCCCATTATCATGATTGTGAACAGTATTACCAATAATATTAAAAACCGCTTCTTCTGAAAAGTTCTTTAATACTTCGGTGTTTACATCCAACGCTTTCGCAATTTCTAGCAACTTATCATCCTCAATACTTTCACTATTCTCAATATTCGAAATCGTCTGTTGGCTCACACCAATAGCAAAGGCCAAAGCTTCTTGCTTCATACCTCTAAGTTCACGAATGCGGCTAATATTCCGCCCGATGTGTTTGGGTTTGGCTGTTGTATTCATAAGCCAAATATATAAAATTGTTTGCAATCATGCATGGCCAAAAACGAAAAAATGAGTGGTAAAAAACAAAAGTAGGCTGGTAAATGACCAATCTACTTGGTTTTTTTTAAGAATAGGGCTTCCTAATTTTTAGCAAAAAACTACTTCAAAAGAAAATGTTCTTCAAAACGAATCCCTTTCAATCCAAATATAGCAAAGCTATCAGAATCCGCGAAAACCTTTTCCATCTGTCAAACCTGCCTGCCGGCAGGCAGGTCCGTGTCCCATTCAAAGCAAAGCGTCCTTTTTGCGTTTCAAAAACTTTGCGTCTCCGCGACTTTGCGAGAAACAAAGCCCCAACCCGTGCGTTACCAACCCCAAATAGTACAATACAACCCTACATAGTTCCCTACCGTACTTACCCTCCATAACTTAGCCAAAAAATCACAACCCATGAACACAAAACCAATCACATCAAAAAAAACTTCACTACCGCAACCGGTCATGGAGCAACTGCAGTACCTAACCACTCAACGAGCTGTGGCGGCTTTGTTTCTAAGCAGAATCATCGGAAGTACACACCCATGTGTAGTGGTATTGCTAAACAACGAAAGCAACGCAACGGAATGGCGAAAACAAAAATGGGTCCGGAATGCATTCCAAAACCACGAGGTAACATTTCTTATCCTGGGTAAAGGCGACGTGGCCGCACACACAAAAAACGGTACCTTGTTTGTAGAGTACCATTGCACAGCCGAAAAGGCAATGTATATCGCAGAAGATCGTGCGTTGGCTTTGCCTCCGTTTGCAGAATCCAAAAAGCGGTCAAAGCAACTAAAGAAACATTTTAATCGCGAAATTGATTTGCTTACTACACAAATCAACACCGCCAAAAACACCGAGGGGTATGTAACTGTTTTTTCGGTCTACACCACCTTGTATAATCAGTACTTTTTGTATTTTGAATGGTTGCTGTTCGGCACGGTATATAACGGTGACGATTTGCATTCCCGATTGCATCGCTTGTGTGTATTCATCCCGGCTTTTCAAAAAGCATTTGTAAAAACCTCCGCCAAAACCTATTTTTTACTGGAGGCGTTGGCAACGGCCGTAGAAGCGGAACAAGATGATCTTTCTAGTTTGGATATCGATTATTTACCGTCGATTACCGCCAACGCAGCAGTGTTCCATGCTTTTGCAGAGGAGCTTTTTAAGCAATTGAAAGCAGCGGCGAAACGGGAGCGAAGACCGCTGCAAGCCACTACCGCAAAGCAATACGACTGTCCGAAAGCATTGCATTTAGTCACAAAACACCAACAAGTAGAAGCAATCTATGAATACGAAAAGCGGCTACTGCCGGGTACAAACGAAGAAAAAAAGGAAATCCGCTACTGGCTGGTGATAGGAGAGGGCATTGCTAGTCAACAGTTAGCCAATTGGCACGAGGGCATTAAGCAAATTACAAAAGATACGGTAGAGGTAGTACCAATTGTCCATAGCCGGTCTTGGATTCAAAAACGCTTGTTCGAAAACCAACTTTTTTTTCAAAAAGTAATGCAGGTCGAGTTACTTATCTACGATAGAGAACCGAATTTACCCACTATTCATTGGCAAGTTCCGTACACGTTTTGCTCACCCGATTTAGCTTTTTACCGCAGTGGTTGTCTAGCCTTACAGGAAACCATAAAGCTACTCCGCACCGCCGATGCCACACTAGCCCATGAAGGCCTAGGCTTCTTATACAGCAGTTTGATTGCCCGAAGTTGCCAAGTGTTAATCTATGCCAAGCTGTCGTATTACCCCAATCAACTCCCAATTGCAATCCTATGGCGACTCGCAGAACTCGCCAGCGAACAAACAATACAACTCCGCTTTCTACACACCAAATTAACCGTTAACCTAATCAACTTCATCAACCACCACAACAACATCTACAAAAGAAACCAAAAAGTAACCCCCAACGACCTAACCCTCCTCGACACCCTCACCACAGAACTCATCAACCAGCTAAACCAAGAATAAGCCATCGCCAAACCAGCCCCAAACCCTCAACGTCCAATCCCACCTCTCCTTTAGAGAGGGGCCGGGGGTGAGGTTAAATTCAAAATCCGCATAAATCCGTCGTATCCGCACAATCCGTGGTCCAAAAAAAACCAAGCAAAGCGTCTTAGTGCCTTCTGCGACCTCCTTTGCGTTCTTCGCGGTTGAATACAAAGTTTCTACACCCAAAAAAATTATCCGGTAAGTGTAGCATTAAAAAGTATAGTTGTATAACTATAAAAGGATTTATTTATTAATTTGTAGAACTAAATCCAGACGAGTCAGTCAAACAAGAGACAACCATATAGATAAAGCATAGATAAAGCATAGATAAAGCATAGATAGTGTATGGATAAAGCACCAAATGTGACAGAAGAATTCCATCCAATCCTATTCTAATGATTATCAATAGCCTCGTAAATGAAGTAGATTATACAAAGCATAACGTATTTATTTTCACTTTTAAATTATTCTTCATAACTAGTACCAAACTTAAAATTCAAATTCTTAAATTTGCACTTCATTAAAAGAAAATCCTAATTATGTTCAGTAATTTAAGCGATAAACTCGAGAAAGCCCTCCATATATTAAAAGGTCACGGTAAAATTACCGAAGTAAACGTTGCCGATACCCTAAAAGAAGTCCGTCGTGCGTTGTTGGATGCCGACGTGAACTTTAAAATTGCCAAAGACTTTACTACTTCCGTTAAGGAAAAAGCAATGGGTCAAAACGTATTAACTTCGTTACAGCCTGGTCAGTTAATGGTGAAATTGGTGAAAGACGAGTTAACCGAATTAATGGGTGGCGAAGAAGTGGGAATCAACCTTTCCGGAAATCCATCAGTCATCTTAATGTCAGGTTTGCAAGGTTCGGGTAAAACCACTTTTTCCGGGAAGCTTGCTAATTTTCTAAAAACTAAAAAAGGAAAGAAACCGCTTTTGGTAGCGTGTGATATTTATCGTCCTGCTGCTATCAATCAGTTGCATGTGGTGGGTGATCAAATTGGTGTGGAAGTATATTCTGAACCTGAAAATAAAAATGCAGTTGACATTGCTCAAAATGCGATTAAATATGCTAAATCAAACGGATTTAATGTCGTAATTGTCGATACAGCCGGTCGTTTGGCCATCGATGAGCAAATGATGAACGAAATTGCGAACGTGCACAAAGCCATTCAACCACAAGAAACCTTGTTTGTGGTCGATGCAATGACGGGTCAAGATGCGGTGAATACTGCCAAAGCCTTTAATGATAGATTGAATTTTGACGGTGTAATTCTAACTAAATTAGACGGTGATACCCGCGGTGGAGCTGCCATTACGATTAAATCGGTGGTGAATAAACCAATTAAGTTCATCGGTACTGGCGAGAAAATGGAAGCCATTGACGTCTTCTATCCTTCCCGTATGGCCGACAGGATTTTGGGAATGGGAGACGTTGTGTCGTTGGTAGAAAGAGCACAAGAACAATACGATGAGGAAGAAGCCCGCAAATTACAGAAGAAGATTGCCAAAAACGAATTCGGTTTTGACGATTTCCTGACACAAATTCAACAAATCAAAAAAATGGGTAACATGAAAGATTTGGTGGGTATGATTCCCGGTGCCGGAAAAGCATTGAAAGATGTGGAAATTGAAGATGATGCATTCAAACACATTGAAGCCATCATTCATTCGATGACGCCATTAGAACGAACAAAACCTGCCGTCATTGACGGAAAAAGAAAAATAAGAATCGCCAAAGGTTCAGGAACCAAAGTGGAACAAGTGAATCAATTGATGAAACAGTTTGACCAAATGAGCAAAATGATGAAGATGATGCAAGGCGGCGGTGGAAAAAACCTCGCCCGTATGATGGGTGGAATGAAAGGAATGAAACCTTAAATAAATAGTATAAGACGCGGTAATTCGCGTCTTATTTTTTTGAAACAACGCAACGCAACTAAAAAAGTTAACTATGGAAATTTTAGATGGTAAAAAAGTCTCCGAAGACATCAAAAACGAAATTGCTGCCGAAGTGCAGAAAATGAAAGACAATGGCGAAAAAGTACCACACTTAGCAGCCATTATTGTCGGGAATGATGGAGCGAGTTTAACCTACGTGGGAAGCAAAGTAAAAGCCTGTGAACGAGTAGGATTTGAAAGTACACTGATTAAAATGCCCAATACTACTTCGGAAACAGAATTACTCAAAAAAATTAAAGAACTAAACGCAGACGATAACATTGACGGATTTATTGTGCAGTTGCCTTTACCGAAACAAATTGATACCCAAGAAGTATTGATGGCGATTGACCCCAACAAAGATGTAGATGGATTTCACCCGGAAAACTTCGGAAAAATGGCGTTGGATATGACTACTTTTATTCCGGCTACACCGTTTGGTATTTTAGAACTTTTAGAACGTTACGGCGTTGAAACCCAAGGGAAACATACCGTCGTAATCGGTCGAAGTCACATTGTAGGAAGACCAATGAGTATTTTGATGGGAAGAAAAGGTTTCCCGGGAAATTCCACCGTGACATTAACACATAGTTATACCAAAAATATCTCACAAATTACTACGCAAGCCGATATTATCATCACTGCTTTAGGTGTACCCAATTACCTGAAAGCAGAAATGGTGAAAGATGATGCGGTGGTTATTGACGTAGGTATCACCCGCGTTTCCGACGATTCGACCGAAAAAGGTTACCGAATTACCGGTGATGTAGATTTTGAAAATGTAAGTAAAAAAGCATCCTTTATTACTCCGGTTCCGGGTGGAGTAGGACCCATGACGATTGCGATGTTGTTGAAAAACACTTTATTGGCAAGAGAGCAGAAACGATTGAAGATGAGATAGATATGAAAACCCAAGTGATGAGCTTGGGTTTTTTAGTTTAAATGATTATCTTAGCTGTAAATTTTATAAAATGAATTTAGAAGCTCGAAAAATAGAATTTGTGCAGGAATTTTTAAAACTTCAAAGTGAAGAAGCTATTTCTCGTCTTGAAAAAATATTAAGGAATGAGAAGAAAATGTCAGAAAATCGACTGGTTGAACCAATGACTCAAGACGAGTTGAATAATCGAATTGACCAATTGGAATCGGATTTTCAAAACAATAGATTTAAAAGTAGTGCTGAACTTTTAGCTAAATACGAATAATGAAAATTATTTGGTCTGAATTTGCCGAAACTCAACTTGACGAAATCTATGCATAGTACGAAAAGGAAGTAAGTGCAAGAGTTGCTAAAAAAATTATAATTGGAATTATTAACGAATCCAAAAAGTTAATAAAGACTCCTTTAATTGGACAAGAAGAAGAATTGTTAAAAGATAGAGCAATTCATTATCGCTATTTTGTTTTTAAAAACTATAAACTGATTTATTCTGTTGACGATACAAATGGATTTATAAAAATTTCAGACGTTTTTGATACTCGTCAAAATCCACCGAAACTAAAACGAACAAAATAAAATCAGGATAGAATTACAATTGAATTCTTTTATTGTTTTTTTCTAATCACAATCGGTCTTCTAACCTCCACTTTCGGCAAACTCGCCTCTTCCGTTTTACTCGATGGTTCAATCAATTGATTTAATTCTTTGATTTCAGCTGGGGTTAAATCGCGGTATCTCCCCACTTGAATATCCAACGAAATATTGATAATTCGGATGCGTTTTAGTGCCGTTACTTCATACCCTAAATACTCACACATTCTACGAATTTGACGGTTTAAACCTTGTGTTAAGACTATTTTGAAAATGTATTTGCTGATTTGTTCCACTTTACATTTTCTCGTAATTGTATCTAAAATCGGAACACCATTGCTCATTTTTTCAATAAAACGATCGGTGATCGGTCGATCCACCGTAACAATATATTCTTTTTCGTGGTTGTTTCTGGCTCGAAGAATTTTATTCACGATATCGCCATCATTCGTCATAAAAATCAATCCCTCACTGGCTTTGTCTAATCGGCCAATCGGAAAAATTCGCTCCGGATAGTTGATGTAATCTACAATATTATTGCGTACACTTTGGTTGGTTGTACATTCAATTCCGGCAGGTTTATTGAACGCTAAATAAATGGGTTTACCTCTGTTTTCACGAATCAATTTACCATCGACACGAATTTCATCGGTTTCAAAAACTTTTGTGCCCATTTCCGGAACAGTTCCGTTAATTGTTACACGACCTTCTGTGATTAACCTGTCGGCCTCACGTCGCGAACAATAGCCAGACTCTGATAAAAATTTATTGATGCGTTTTCCTGTATCTTCCATAATACAAAAGTAATTTTATTTTATGGATTTCATAAAAATTGATTTTTTTTTCAATTTGACAGAAATTTATTAAATTGCACAAAAATTGCTCACTATAAACAAGTTAGGTTTATGATAAAAAAGTTACTAATTTTATTCAGTATTCTTTTTTCAATTTTGACGAATGGTCAAACTAGAAAAAATCAGTTTCATCTAAATTCAGAAAGCAATAAACACGAATTGCATTTATCATTTAAATCAGATTTAGTTTTAAATAATAAAGATGCAATTTTAAATCAGTTTTCTGAGTTGGAGGGAATCACTGCCATATTTCAACTTGATTTTATAAAATCCATTTCATTTTCAGATGAAAAATGGAATGAATTAGAACGAAATGCCATTCTATTAAACGGAAATGCGGTATCAATTGCAAAGTTGAAAAACATTTTTAAGGTAATAGTCGATAATCCAACTAATGACAGACTATTTTTCTTGGCTACTCAATTTGAGCAATTTGAATCGGTTGAATATGCAAGTTTAATTTCGTTAGAACCTATAAAACCACCTTTTGATATTCCACCCACGACGCCTGATTTTTTTGTTAATCAAACTTATGTTGGACCCAATCCCGGTTTAAACATGTCCTATGCTTGGGAGATGGGTTTAAAAGGTGCAGGAATTCGGGTGAGAGATGTGGAGTATGGATTTAATTCTAACCACGAAGATTTGAATGAAGTAAATGCTTTTATTGCTTCGGGTATGACTATTTCTTCGGACGCCACAGCAACTTATACTGAGCATGGTACAGCAGTTTTTGGAATTATTATTGCTGGTAATGACGGTTATGGTATAACTGGTTTGGCACATGATGCAACTGAAATGGTACTTTATCCAGAATGGCAAGAAATTGGTTATGATAGAATTTATGCCGTGAACCAATCCATTCAAAATTCAACTGTAGGAGACATAATCATTTATGAAATGCAAGATGGAGTAGGTGCTCCAGCTGAATCTAATAGTGTTATTTGGGATTTAACAAAAGCAGCTTCTGACGCCGGAATCGTGGTTGTAGCTGCAGCCGGGAATGGAAATCAAAATTTGGACGAAGCTATTTATGCCGATTATATGAGTCGAGGTAATAGTGGGGCAATTATTGTTGGTGCCGGTACTCCAGACCTAAATCATTTTCGATTTAATCAAATCAATTGGTGGGGAAGTACATATGGTTCTAGAGTGGATTTACAAGGTTGGGCACGCAATGTTTTTACGTGCGGATATGGCACTGCTATTATGATTAATAATGACATAAATCAAGGATATACTAATTTTTCAGGAACAAGTGCGGCAACGCCAATGGTTGCAGCTTGTGCCATAGTATTGCAATCGTATCACCATAGTTTAACTGGTAATTACTTAACCGGTACGCAATTGCGCACAATTTTAAAAGAAACCGGAATACCACAAGGTAATCCAGTAACGGGAAATGTTGGTCCTTTTCCAAATATGCAAACTGCTTTGCAACGGGTTTATGATGATTATCTTTTAGGTTTGGATAGTGTGAATGAAACTGAATTTACGGTTTTTCCTAATCCGGTACAAAATCAACTAAAGTTTTTAACGCAACAAGATTTGTCTGAGATGGCTGCTGTTGAGATTTTTAATGCTTTAGGGCAATCTGTTTTCCAATCGATGATGCCAAATGAAAAGCAAGTAGATGTTTCAAATTTATCAAGCGGAATGTATTTTGTAAAAGTGTCAGATGGTAATCAATCCGCTACCAAGAAAATTATTAAGAAGTAAATAAATACTTTTCAATGTCTTCATACAACGTCTTGTCATGCATGCTGTGACCCAAGCCTTTTGTTTCAATAAAAGTGGCTTTTTTCCAGCCCGAAGCAATTTTTTTGCTTTCTAAAAACAAAACGACATCATCATCAATGTCATGCGAAATTATTCCTTCAATAACCAAAGAAGAAGCCAATTTTTCTCCCAAAAACTCGTCGGTTTTTATATTAAAGCGTTCAAAAAAATAGGTGTTGAGTAATTGAACTACTTTAGTATTTAAACCCAATAATTGAGCATAGTTATTTAACAAAATTTCTAAATCGGAGGGAGCTCCTAATAGAATCATTTTCTCCAATGATATTGAAGAAAAATGATGCTGAAAATACAAACAAGCTGAACCACCAATGGAATGACCAATTAAAATTTGTGGTTCATACTTTTGGAAAACGGTATTAATAAATTCAGCGTAATAGGGAACATTAAATTCATCACCGGAGGATAATCCGTGGGCTGGGCCATCAATGGCCAAAATCGTGCAACCTGATTTTTGAAGGTAGGGAAACATTGGTTCCCACCGTGATGCGTTACTTTCCCACCCGTGTATCAATAAAATTTTAGTTTCATTTCCATCCCATTTGTAAATCGGGAAGTTGTAGTTTTTTAGCGAAACAGTTTCAATGGTTGCCTTTTCTAAAATTTCCGGCATGAATTCTGGCTTAAGTTTTCCAGCACGGGGTTCGCTAAAAAACTTATATGCTAATTTTGTTGCCATTTTAGGAAAAATATAGCTTAACACATTGATGTAGCAACCAATCGTTTTAATCAAAAATGTATTAAAAATTCTATTCATAAAAAAACCCCGATTGCGGGGTTTGTTATTTAGATGCTAGCAAATATGCTTTCCATTTTTTCTCTTTCTTCGGTTGATAAAACATTGTCAACCAAAATTCTTCCACTGTGCTCATCGGTTAAGATTTTTTTGCGGGCAGCAATTTCAACCTGAGTTTGTGGCGGAATAGTAAAGAACGACCCTGCAGATGCTCCTCTTTCGATAGAAACTACTGCTAAACCATTACGTACGCTATTTCGAATACGGTGATAAGCAGCTAATAAACGATCTTCAATTTTTGCAGCATATTCAGCAGAAAGTTTCGTTAAAAACTCTTCTTCTTTTTGTGTTTCCGACATAATATCGCCTAATTCAGCTTTTTTATGTTCCAAATGCGATTGTTTTGCATTTAATTTTTCCTGAGATTCAGCAACTTGTTGTTTTTTATATTCAATAGAAGCTTTCATTTCTTTGATGTGCTTCTCACTTAATTGAATTTCTAATTCTTGAAATTCGATTTCCTTGGTTAAAGAGTTAAATTCTCTATTGTTGCGAACATTTTTTTGTTGTTCAGTATATTTTTTAATTCCCTCTTTGTGAGCCTCTATTGCATTTTTCTTTCCTTTGATTTGATCATCAATTTGCTCTAAATCGGCTTTTAATTTTTCGTTGCGTGCTTTTAAACCTGCTACTTCATCTTCTAAATCTTGTACTTCAAGTGGCAATTCGCCTCTTACGTTTCTGATTTCATCAATTCTTGAGTCGATTAACTGCAAGTCATAGAGTGCTCTTAACTTCTCTTCTACACTCATTTCTTTTACGTTTGTCATAATCTAAAAGTACTTAACTGGATTTGTATTTTGTTCTGATAAAATGATTGCAAAATTAGGAAATTTTTTGATAAGAAAATCAACAATATAATTTTTTGTGTAACGTTCGCTTTCATAATGACCAATATCAGCCAAAAGCAACTGATTTTCAGCTTCATAAAATTGATGGTATTTTAAATCTGCGGTCAAAAAAGCATTGGCACCCAATCGTTTAGCATATCCGATTGCAAAACTGCCGGAACCTCCTAAAACAGCAACTTTTTTTATCTTTTTATTTAAAAAGACACTGTGTCTGATGCTTTCACACTGCATTTTATCTTTTACAAATTGTAAAAAATCACTTTCATTCATCTCATTTTCCAATTCACCAATCATTCCTAAACCGATATTTTGATGCTGGTTTTGCAATTCATAAATTTCATAAGCCACTTCTTCATAGACGTGATTTTTAAATAAAGCTTTCAAAATTTTTGATTCCAAATGTTTTTCAAAAGTGACTTCGATTTTAATTTCATCGTTTTCCACAAATTCAAAACGTTGACCAATTTCGGGGTTGCTGTTTTCGTTGCCCATATAGGTTCCAATTCCTTTAGAATTAAAACTGCAATCTTCATAATTACCAATGTTTCCGGCACCGGCTTCAAATAACGCATTTCGCAATTCTTGATGATTTTCAGGAATGGTATAGGTAATTAATTTACGAATAAATTTTTCCTTCGGAACCAAAATTTTAGTATTCACAAGTTTCAATTGATTGCAAATAATTTTGTTTACGCCATTTTGATGATTATCCAAAGCAGTGTGCACGGCATAAATGGCAATATCATTTTTGATGGCTTTTAACACCGCTCTTTCCACATACGTTTTTCCGGTAATTTTCTTTAAGCCTGAAAATAAAATTGGATGGAAGCAGACAATTAAATTGCAGTTTTTTTCAATAGCTTCGTCAACCACATTTTCCAAGGCATCGTGGCAAACTAATATACCACTAATTTCCTGTTCGGCATTTCCTAAAAGTAAGCCAACATTATCAAAATCTTCGGCATACTCCAAAGGAGCTAATTCTTCTAAAATGGGGAGAATGGATTGAAGTTTCATTGAAAATTTTTTAGATAACAAATTTAGGGAAGGTTTTTGATTATGAATGTGTTTTAGAGCTGTTTTTTGTTCGTACAATGCGTTTAATTCGATTCTAACGTAGCGTAAGTACTTTACATATGTGTGGACTATGGTTTAATATAGTTCAACATTGCTTGTATTTATTAGTAAAAAACCACTCCCAAAAAATGCTAAGTATTCTGCAAAATCGCTACCTTCGCAACATGATTCTTTTGCGAAAAATACTCTTTCCTTTTGCCATTCTTTATGGTTTGATTACCGCCATTCGCAATTGGTTTTATGACAATGGAATTCTAAAATCCAATTCATTTCCCATTCCAATTATTGCTGTAGGAAACCTCAGTGTAGGAGGAACAGGTAAAACCCCACAGATAGAATATTTAATTCGATTATTATCACCAACCTATAAAGTAGCGGTGTTAAGCAGAGGTTATAAACGCAAATCATCCGGTTTTTTGTTAGCAGACTATTCCTCTACTGCTGAATCGTTGGGCGACGAACCGTTTCAATTGCATCAAAAATTCCCAACTAGTCAAGTGGCTGTTGATGCTAACCGTAAAAACGGAATTGAACGGTTATTGGCTTTACAAAACAAACCGGATATTATTTTACTCGACGATGCTTTTCAACACCGCAAAGTGAAAGCGGGTTTCTATATTTTACTCACAGCCTACAACGATTTGTATGCAGATGATTATATTTTACCAACCGGAAATTTGCGAGAAAGTAGGAGTGGAGCCAAACGAGCCAATGTGGTCGTGGTGACCAAATGTCCGCCTACGCTTTCCGAAACAGAACAAACTAAAATTCGTCAAAAATTAAACCTTTTGGCACATCAAGAACTCTTTTTTTCTGCCATTCAATACGATGAAAATCTACATTCCGAAAATGAAAACCGTACTATCAATTCATTCAAAAATACCGATAAATTGTTAGTTGCCGGCATCGCCAAGCCCAAACCTTTTTTCAACCATTTGCAAGATGGCAACGATGAGGAATTAGAATTTCCCGATCACCACGATTTTACAGAAAATGACATCCAAACCATTCAAAAAAAATCAAAAAATAAACCGATTATTACCACCGAAAAAGATTTCGTTCGACTAAAGGGAAAAGTAAATCCGGCACAATTATTCTATTTGCCTATTCAAAGTGTATTTCTTTCCAATGGCGAAAATTTCAATAAAAAAATAAACAATTATGTGGAACAAAGTACAGGAAACCGTTCAGTTTCTTAAAGAAAAAACCAATTATACACCCGAATTCGGCATCATTCTTGGCTCCGGTTTAGGCTCATTTACGCAAGACATCGACATCGAATTTACCATTCCTTATTCCGAAATCCCCAATTTTCCTATTTCCACTGTGCAAGGTCACACAGGTGCGTTAGTTTTTGGGAAAATCGGAAATAAAAGCGTGGTTGCCATGCAAGGTCGTTTCCATTTTTATGAAGGCTACGACATGAAAACCGTGACTTTCCCCGTGCGTGTCATGAAGTATTTAGGCGTTCAAAAACTCATTGTTTCCAATGCTTCCGGCGGAGTAAATCCAAATTACAAAGTAGGCGATGTGGTCGTTATCAAAGACCATATTAATCTATTTCCCGATCATCCGTTGCGAGGAACAAACGATGAGCGTTTCGGACCACGATTCGTCAACATGAGCGAACCGTACTCCCGAACCATGATTCAAAAAGCCAAAGAAATTGCTCAACAACATACTATCGAACTCAAAGACGGCATCTATTTAGGGTTGCAAGGACCCACTTTTGAAACGTTGGCCGAATACAAAATGGTCAAAATTCTCGGTGCCGATTGCGTCGGAATGTCCACTGTGCCTGAAGTTATCGTTGCCCGTCACATGGAAGTCGATTGTCTCGGAATTTCAGTAATTACCGACATGGGTGATGAAGAAAACATCCACGAAGTGAACCACCAAGAAGTCCTTGAAGCCGCCAGAAAAGCAGAACCAAAAGTTCGAAAATTAATCAAAGAATTTATTCTGAATTATTAGGCAGCTTATCCGGTCATCCGTTGCAACTCCTCGGCCTTCAAGCTATTTTTCTACTGCTTTTTCGTGGCTTCTGTTGGTCGCCCCGAAAAGCAAAGAAAAATTAGCTTGAAGGCCTGCGGGGTTTTCACTGCTACCCGGGCTGGGGATTGTGCAAAAGTAATTCAGCTTTCCGTGACCACACAAATATTGCCAAAATTTTATTGCATCAGCTAACTTTGCTGATTAGCACAAGCCTCGCCATTGATGAAAACCAATGTTAGTTCCGTTTTTATTTAGTCGATTTAAAATAGAATTGAGATCTTCCACTTCCTCCCGCAGCCATTAAAAATATATTTCCACCTCTACTATAATAACTATCAATTATTAATTCATTTTCTTGCGTCAAACTTATTCGTATTCTATCTATGTCAACTTTACTGTAGAAGATTGGTAGTAAGGGTGGTATTTGAATATTCTTTTTACTAAAATAGATTTCGTAATATCCTTTTTCTGAAAACTTTCCATCAAAATAAGCTGCAGATTTTCCAAGTATATCATCATATTTAATTACTAATTTGTTTGATATAAAACTGACAGATACAGAGTCAGATTTTTTATTCAATATGTTTAATAATTCTAAAATGTCAGAATCCGAAGGGGTTCCTTTTTTAGATGCTTTTTTATGTGGGTTATTTTGAAATGTTCCCTTGAAATTAGAATTTATACCTGATAATTTGTCTGAGGAAATTTTTAAGCCAGTTCCACAAGAGGAAACCATAAACCATATCATTATTATTATAGAAAGAATTTGTCTATTCATTTTTTAAAATGGTTACCAACTTATTAATTAACCCAACTGTTGAGCAATCACCTTATAAAAATTATCCGGATTAAAAGGCTTGGTTACCACATCATTCATCCCAAAAGAAAGTAACATTTCACGGTTTTCGTTCAGCGAAATAGCTGTTAACGCTATAATCGGAATTGTTTTATTGAACGCTCTGATGCGTTCGGTAGCAATCGTTCCGTTTATGCCGGGAAGGTGAACATCCATCAAAACCAAGTCGTAACCGTTGTTGCGAATCATCTCGATGGCTTCTTCACCGTTGTCTATGAGTTCACAAATAATTTCTTTGTTTTCCAACATTTTTTTGGTAATCATCTGGTTGATTTTATTGTCTTCTACCACCAACACTTTTTTGTTGACAAAAACACTTTCGTCATATTGCTTTTTAACTTCTATAAACATTTGCTGACCCAATTCGAAATCAACATCAAACGAAAAAGTAGACCCAATTCCTTCGGCACTCGTGAGCTTGATTTCGCCACCTAATAAATTCACCAATCGTTTTACAATGGCTAAGCCCAAACCGGTGCCGCCATACTTTCGGTTAATTTCAACAGAACCTTGCGAAAAACTTTCAAAAATAGTCTGCTGTTTCTCTAACGGAATTCCGATACCCGTATCCGAAATTTCAAAACGAATAGAAGAAATATCATTTTCATTTTTCAGCATTTTAGCCGAAACATTTACTTTCCCGTTTTTGGTAAACTTCAACGCATTATTAATCAAATTGATGAAAATCTGAGAAAGTTTTGTGGGATCACCGATTAAATTATCCGGAATGTTTTCGTCTAATTCTAGCTCAAAATCATTGTTGTTTTTGCTAGCTAGTTCTTTAAAAGAATTGTGTAAATCACTCAACAATTGTTTCACATTTACATTAATACTTTCAATTTCAATATTTTCACTCTCTACGCGGTTAATTTCCAAAATATCATTGATAAAAGTCAGCAAATAATCGCCCGAAAATTTAAGGGAAGTAAGATACTGCAACTGTGATTTTTTTGGTTTTTCTTCGATTAATAAGTGTGTGATTCCGTTAATGGCATTCAGGGGCGTTCGCAATTCATGACTCACCGTCGATAAAAATTCAGCTCTGGCTTTTGATGCTTTTTCTGCTTTGTCTTTGGCTAATTGGAGTTCGCTATTTTTGTCTTGCAACAATTTGTTCGATTGACTTCGAATAATGTTATTTTTATACAACGACAAACTCAACAACGACAAAATTGAAATCAGCGCAATACTTAAAATACTAATCAATTTAGAAAATTTGTTGGCACGCTGCTGTTCTTTGTTTTCGCGATCCATTTGGTCAATCGATTTTAACCGTTCGGCTTCCTTAAAACTTAAAAAATCTTCCGTTCCTATTCTTTTACTGTTTAAATCCTGAATACTATCCCTGATTCTTAGATGTTGCTTCATGAACTTAAATGAATTGTCAACATCAATCATTTTTTCATAGACTTCACTTAGTGTTCGAGCAACATTGGCTTTTAGTTCTAAATTTTTATTTTTTGAACTTAAATCCAAGGCTTTATTTAAGTAATTCAAAGCTAGGTTATACCGATTATTCTCGGCTTCAATCAGACCAATTTGATATAATGCTTCTGCTTTTGTTTTAAAATGATCTTCTTCATCTGGATTAACGATAACGGTGTTTAAAATTGACAATGCTAATTGATTTTCACCTTTTGCACGATAAACGATACCTTTTTGCAGGTTAATCATCTCTTTGGCCTCAGGAATATCGATGGTTTCATATATTTTTTCAGCCTCTTTAAAATATAATTCAGCTTTAGAATATTCTTTTTTTTCAATGTAGCATAACCCTAAGTTATAGAAGGTATAAGCTTGATTGGATGATGGTTTTTGACTATTGTAGAGTGAGATGCTTTTGTTGTAGGTCTGAATGGCATCAGCATACTTCTTTAGTTCAAAGTAGACATTCCCTAAAAATGAGTAGGCATCAGCTTGTGCTTCATAAACTTTTTTAGTCTCTGCAAATTCGATTGCTTTCTGAATATAGTCTTGTGAACTTCTGTAGTTGTTGTTTTTTTTATGAAAATTGGCTAACTCAATAAAATAGTTAGTACTGTCTAACTCTTCCCCGTTAACCTTTGTAGGTTTTATTTGAGAATAAAAAGGTATGGTTAGGAAGAGCAAAACTAACGTATAGTATTTCATGCAGAAAAACGATTATTTTTTTTATGGTATAAAATTAACTATTTATTTGATATATACTTAATTAAGTCAATAATTCTTGAAGAATAACCAATTTCATTATCATACCATCCCACCACTTTGACCATTTTATCAATGACTGATGTGAGCTGAGCATCAAAGAGACAAGAATTCCGATTACCAATTACATCAACCGAAACAATCGGGTCTTCGGTATAGGCAAGAATTCCCTTGAGATTTGTTTGCGATGCCTTGTAAAAAGCAGCATTAATTTCTTCTATGGAAACGGCTCTCGAAACATAGCAAGTAATATCTGTTAAAGAACCATTGGGAACCGGAACGCGGATGCCACTGCCTCCTAATTTCCCATCTAACTTGGGAAAAATTTTCGTTAATGCTTTTGCCGCACCGGTTGTGGTTGGAACGATTGACTGGGCTGCACCACGAGCTCTTCTTAAATCTTTATGGGGTTGATCGTGCAAACTTTGATCGGTGGTGTAGGAGTGAACCGTGGTAATGTAGGCTTGCTCAATTCCGCATAATTCATCAATGATTTTAATCATCGGAGCTGCATTATTAGTCGTACAACTCGCGTTGGAAATAATCACTTCAGAACCGTCCAAAATTGTTTCATTTACACCTAAAACTACTGTTTTTATTAGATCATCTTCGGGTGGAGCGGAGAGAATTACCTTTTTGGCTCCGGCTGAAATATGTTGGTAGGCCTCTTTATAGGTTTTGAATTTTCCTGTACATTCAACGACAACATCAACAGAATGCCAATGTAAATCGGTGATATTTTTTTTTCTGAAAAAGGAATACGATTTTCCATCTACAAAAATGTGTTCCTCGTCAAAAGTAACTTCATTTGACAAAACTCCGTGAATGCTGTCGTATTTTAGCAGATGAGCCATTGTTCTTGTATCGGCAATGTCGTTAATGGCAACCACTTCAATTGAGGGATGATTGAGCAATAATCGAAATAAATTTCGTCCGATTCGACCAAATCCGTTAATGGCTATTTTTGTTTTCAAGTTTGAAGTTTCAGGTTTCAGGCTTCAGGTTTCGTAGTTAACTTGAAACCTGAAACTTGAAACAATTTTTAAAGAATATGTTTTTGA
Organism: Flavobacterium lacus; assembly: GCF_003268815.1. GTDB lineage: Bacteria > Bacteroidota > Bacteroidia > Flavobacteriales > Flavobacteriaceae > Flavobacterium > Flavobacterium lacus. The sequence goes on from NZ_QLSV01000014.1 coordinate 57,710, forward strand.
GCATGATAAGAAGATCTTACCAACGCACCACTTTCAACATGACGGAAACCCAGTTCTTTTCCGATGTCTTCGTATTTTTTAAACTGATCCGGTGTGATGAATTCTTTTACGGGTAAGTGTTTTTTGCTCGGTTGCAAGTATTGTCCAATTGTAACGATATCCACATTTACTGAGCGAAGGTCTTTCATGGTTTGAATTACTTCTTCTTCCGTTTCACCCAATCCTAACATAATTCCCGATTTTGTTCTGCGGATACCTTTTTCTTTTAGGTAACGTAAAACTTCCAAACTTCGGTCATATTTCGCCTGAATTCGCACTTCTCGTGTTAATCTGCGAACTGTTTCCATATTATGTGAAACAACTTCGGGATTGGCTGCAATAATTCGGTCGATGTTTCTTTCTACACCTTGAAAATCAGGAATCAGTGTTTCTAAAGTAGTTTCGGGATTCATTCTTCGGATAGCCAGAATCGTCTCATACCAAATTATTGAACCCATATCTTTAATATCATCACGATCTACACTGGTAATGACCGCGTGTTTAATGTTCATAATTTTGATAGAACGAGCTACTTTTTCCGGTTCATCCCAATCCACGGTTTCGGGTCTTCCAGTTTTTACACCGCAAAATCCGCACGAACGTGTGCATATATTTCCGAGAATCATAAAAGTAGCAGTACCCTCGCCCCAACACTCACCCATGTTCGGGCAACTACCTGAAGTACAAATAGTGTTTAGTTTATATTTGTCAACTAACCCGCGAAGTTCGGAATATTTTTGTCCCGTTGGTAGCTTAACCCTTAACCATTTGGGCTTTCCTATTGGTGGTTGTACACTATCTAGAACACTCTCCATGTTGCATTTTTTTAATTAACAAAGATAGAAAAGATTAAGGAATTTGGTAATGATTTAACTAAAATTGAACAATTGTATAATACGAAATCTTTCAATCAAAGAACTGAATTAAATCGGTTACCTTCCTTGAATGATTTCTGCTAGCAATTTTTTTGCTCTCAGAAGTTTGACTTTTACGTTGCTCAACGGTTCGTTTAGTTGTTCTGCAATTTCCTGATAACTTAATTCTTGAAAATAGCGAAGCTGTATAACTTCTTGATAATGAGGCTTTAATTGTTTGATGTATTCTAATAAACGTGATAAATTTTGTTCAGTTATCAATTTGTCTTCTGCCGATGGCGTAGTGTCTGCCACATTATACGCTTGATGGTCTTCTTCATCTGTCATATCTACAAAAAGCGAAATTTTCTTTTTGCGAAGCATATCTATATGTACATTTTTGGCAATCGCAATTAACCAGGTATTAAATTGAAATTCAGGATTATAATTAGCTATTTTATCGAAAGCTTTTGAAAAGGTTTCGATGGTAATGTCTTCGGCATCCGTTTCATTTTCTGTTCTTTTGAGCATAAAACCATAGACTTCATTCCAATACATATCCAAAAGGGAAGTAAAGGCAACTTGATCGCCATTCGTGGCTTTTTCTATGATTTTTTTTATTTCCAATGGACAGTTTTTGAAAAAATATTCGCAAAAAACACATTCAAATGCGTAAAAATCAACGCAATTTCCATAATTGGAAACCAATAGATAACGTCTTTTTCATTCAATTTACCGGCTGCGTAACCCAATGATGTCCATGTAAATATATAGCGAAATAAAACAATTGGCAATACAATCATCCATTGGTGTTGAAAAGCCAACAAAATGACAGCAAGAATTAAAAATGAGAATTGTGAAAAGAAAAATAATGCCAATTGAAAACGGTCAAATGATTTGTAGTACGTTGCCGTAGAAACATGCCTGCGTTTTTGATCAAACCATTCTTTGAAGCTGGTTTTTGGTTTGGAATACGTAAAACTTTCCTTAGAAAAACAAACCGTTGTATTTTCTGCATTTGATGCTTGATTCACAAACAAATCATCGTCACCGGAACGGAGTTTCATGTGGTCAATAAATCCGTTTACTCGGAAGAATTCGTCTCTCTTGTAGGCTAAATTACGCCCAACTCCCATATATGGTTTCCCGATTTTTGCCCAACCAAAAAACTGTGTAGCTGTTAGTATTGTTTCAAAACGGATGAGTTTGTTTAGGAATGAATTCGGAATTTTTTCATATGCTCCATAACCCAAAACAATTGTTTTTTTGAGTGTAAAATTGGAACTCATTTCTTTAATCCATTCTTTGGAAGTTGGATAACAATCGGCATCAGTAAATAGTAAATATTCGTTTTTAGCAGCTTTTATTCCCAACGTAAGTGCAAATTTTTTGTTACCCCAAAAGGCTTCGTTGTTTTGCACTTTTACCAATTTTACATTGGAATATTGCTTTTCAAATTCTTCAAAAAGATCCAAGGTATCATCGGAAGAAGAGTCATCAATCAATACAATTTCAAAATCAGGATAGTTTTGTTCTGCTAACAACGGAATGAATTTTATAACATTTTCACCTTCGTTTTTAGCACAAACGATAACTGATAGCGGTATGCGTTTTGGATTTCCTTTTTGAGCTTTAGCAAACGAGAATCTTCCAAAAATCACTATGTAATATAGTAATTGTATGACCGTTATACCAATCAAACTATACAACAATATGTCAAGCATAATGTGTTTTTGAATTTAGGAATGAGAGGGTTCTGAACAGTCTTTCATTTGTTCGGGTGTTTTGCCGCAAAAGCCACAATTTTCACCGTCTTTGTTTAAAAACGGACTTTGGCTTGCACAAGTTCCAGCGAATTTACCATCTTTTTTTGCCCAAATTTTAATGGCTATTCCAGCAAAAGCTATAGCTAGTAATCCGATAGTGATTAATATCAATTTCATTGTTCAATTGAATTTTTTTGAACCACAAAGGTACAAAAAAGAGTTTATTTAACAGATTGATATGTTTATAATTTTAAATAATATTAACCTCTGCTTCAATTGAAATTCCGTAGGATTCAAAAATCGTTTTTTGAATGTTTTTAGAAACTTCTAAAATCTCTTGTCCGGTTGCATTGCCGTAGTTCACTAATACCAACGCTTGATTTTTATGAATTCCGGCATCACCAAAACGTTTTCCTTTAAATCCGGCTTGCTCGATTAGCCATCCGGCGGGAACTTTTACTTCGGTTTCAGAAACGACATAATGTGGCATATCGGGAAATTTCTGCTGAATTTTTTCAAAATCACTTTTCAAAATCACAGGATTTTTAAAGAAACTACCACTATTTCCTAGTTCTTTTGGATTGGGTAATTTACTTTCTCTGATGGCAATCACCGCATTGCTCACGTCTTTCAAACTTGGATTTTTGATATGTTGTTTTTCCAATTCAGCTTCAATTGCTCCGTAAGAAGTGTTGAGTTTGTGGTTGCGTTTGGTTAGTTTAAAAACAACAGATGTGATAATAAATTCATCTTTTATTTCATTTTTAAAAATGCTTTCGCGATAACCAAATTTGCATTTTTCAATGGTAAACACCAATAATTCTTGTGTTTCAATATGAATGGCTTCGCATAAAACGAATGTATCTTTAATTTCTACTCCATATGCTCCAATATTCTGAATAGGCGTTGTGCCAACATTTCCGGGAATGAGCGAAAGATTTTCTAAACCACCAAAATTTTGATCAATGGTCCACAACACAAATTCATGCCAATTTTCGCCGGCTTGACTTTCAACCCACACAAAATCTTCATCTTCATCGATTACTTTTTTACCTTTCAAGTCTAAATGAATCACCAAAGCGTCAATGTCTTGCGTAAGCAGCATGTTGCTTCCGCCACCTAAAATAAATTTTTTGGAAGTAGGATATTGTTGTAGAATTTCAATCAATTCATCAGTAGAATGAACGGAAACAAATTCTTTTGCTTTGGCTTCGATACCAAAAGTATTATAATTTTTTAGGGAAAAGTTGGTGTGGATTTGCATAATGGAAAGTTATTCAACAGTTTCTATAGCCCTGTTTAAAAATTCATTTAAAGGTTTTAAGGCAATGAGTTTTTGCGTGATTTTTTTAGCAAAATCGATATCGGTAAACAAATCATCGCTTATTTTTTGAGTGGCGGTAAAACTTTTTAATTTCAAGAATTCGATGGCGGGATGATTTGGATCGTAATCTTTAGGAGCTTTTTTTAATACATTGGCTTCATCTCGATCTAAAGCTCCAAATTCTTTTTTAAAGGTTGAATTCGACGAAATTTTTTCCAAATCTTCATAAAAAAAAGCAATTTCTTTTCGTACTTTTTTCAACTCTTCCGCTTCCGGACAATACAATCCGCCGGCAATAAAACTGCTTCCTTTTTCGTAATGAATATAGTATCCGGGAGAATTTTTGTGATTTTTATTTGTCGAAAGCCAAATGCCCATGTTGCTTTTATAAGGCGATTTATCTTTGGAAAAACGAATGTCACGATTGATTCTAAAAGTACAATTTTTTACTTCTAAATTGGCAAGCGAAGCATCCAAAGGTTTCATTTCTTGAAGAATTTCGGCGATTAAATTTTGGTATTCTTTTTTAAAAAGTTCGTATCGCTTTTTATTTTCGTGAAACCATTCTTTGTTGTTATTGTTTTTTAAATCTTCTATAAAAAGGAGTGCATCTTTTGTTGCCATCTAATTTCTAATTAAATTGGTAAATTTTAAATTATTGGGTTTGTAAAGATATTAATTTACAAGTGAAAAAGTTTATAACTTTGAAGAGTAGATTTCACGATTTTTTCAGTTCGTTCAGGATGTGTGTCTGAAATAAACAATTGTCCGAACTCATCATCATTAACCATTTCTACAATTTTACCCACTCTGGTTTCATCTAATTTGTCGAAAATATCATCTAATAATAAAATTGGTTTCTGGCCGCTTTGTTTTTTTAAGAATTCAAATTGAGCTAATTTCAAAGCAATTAAAAATGATTTTTGCTGACCTTGTGAACCAAATTTTTTGATAGGATGACCAGAAATTTCAAAGGACAAATCATCTTTGTGAATACCAACACTAGTGTATTGTAACGCTCTGTCTTTTGCTAAATTTTCATCTAAAAGTGTTTGAAGATTCTTTTCAAAAAGATGACTTTCATAAACCAATTGAACTTCTTCTACCGAATTGGTAATGGTTTGATGATGTTTGTTGAAAATTGGCAAAAACTCTTCGATAAATTCTTTTCTTTTTTCAAAAATGGATTGACCTAAATCATTCAATTGCTCGTTGTAAATCTGTAAAGTATCTTTTTCAAAAACATGATTCAATGCAAAATATTTCAACAAAGCATTGCGTTGCAAAATAATTTTTTGATAGTGAATTAGCTGATTCAAATAAACTGAATTTAATTGCGAAATCACGCTATCCATGAATTTTCGTCTGGTTTCGCTTCCCTCAATAATCAAATCCGTGTCTGCCGGAGAAATAATGACTAACGGAATAAAACCAAGATGTTCTGAAAATTTATCATAGATCTTGCCGTTTCTTTTCAAAACTTTCTTCAATCCTTTTTTTACACTGCAAACAATTTGTTCGGTTCGTTCGTTTTTGTCAAATTCACCATCAATCACAAAAAACTCTTCTCCATGCTTAATGTTTTGAATCGACGTGGGATTAAAATAGCTTTTTCCGTAGGCTAAATGATAAATTGCATCTAAAACATTGGTTTTTCCTACACCGTTTTTTCCCACAAAACAATTAATTTTGCTGTCGAACTCAAATTGAGCCTCAGAAAAATTTTTATAATTAAAAAGCGAAATTTGTTTTAAAAACAAGGTGAATGGGTTTAAAAGTTTAGAAAAATATCAATTTTGAACTGCAAAAATAAACTGTTTTAAAGGAATTAATGCTGTTTAAATACCAAGTCGTGAAAATTATTCAAAAATATCCAAAAAAATGACTTTTATATATCAATAAAAATTTTATTTTTGCGGCTCATTAAATTAAATATAAATGGCAACTTACAATAAGAGAGGTTTTAAATCACCTAAAGCAAAAGAAGTAGACGATAGTGAAGAGAATGTTGACATTGATGCAAAAGACAGTACCACTGCGGAGGTTTTCAATACATTAGACGTTGGAGCTTCCAAAGCAGAAGAATGGGTTGTTAAAAATCAAAAATATATTTTTGGTGTAGTAGGTACAATCGCTTTTGTTACAGTTGCATTTCTTTTATACCAGAAATTTATCGTAGAGCCAAAACAATTGGAAGCAGCAGACGAAATGTTCGTAGCACAACAAAATTTTCAAAAGGCTGTTGACGCAACTACCGGTCAAGATAGTTTGTTTAATTTGGCTTTAAATGGTGCGGAAGGAAAATTTGGTTTCATCAAAATTGCCGAAGAATATTCTGGAACTGATGCCGGAAACTTAGCCAATTACTATGCCGGAATTGCTTATTTGAATACAGGAAAAAATACAGAAGCGATTGCGTATTTGGACAAATTTTCTTCTGACGACATGATTTTAAGTACTTTAGCTCAAGGAGCTATTGGCGATGCTTTTGCTCAAAAAAATCAGTTAAAAGAAGCATTGGATTATTATAAGAAGGCTGCTGAAATGAATGTAAACGATTTAACAACGCCACGATTTTTGTTAAAAGCTGGTCAAACAGCTTATACTTTAGGACAAAAAGCAGATGCGTTGAAATATTTTACAGAGATTAAAGAAAAATATGAATCGGCTCCAGAGGCGAGAAACATCGATGGTTTAATCGGAATGGCTCAGTAAATTATGGCAACCGAAAATAAAAATTTATCACAATACGATAAAAACACACTCCCAAACGTTAGTCAACTTTCGTTTGGGATTGTTGTTTCAGAGTGGAATGAAAAAATAACCGAAGGACTTTTTCAAGGAGCTTTGGATACCTTGTTAGATTGCAATGTAAACCCTGAAAACATCATTCGGTGGAATGTTCCCGGAAGTTTTGAACTAATCTACGGCTGTAAAAAAATGATGGATAAACATCCAGATTTAGCCGGAATTATTGCTATTGGAAGTGTAATTCAAGGCGAAACCAAGCATTTTGATTTTGTGTGCGAAGGCGTAACACAAGGCATAAAAGACTTGAATATTTTAGGAAAAATGCCGGTTATTTTTTGTGTTCTCACCGATAATACTATGCAACAATCGCTTGACAGAAGTGGTGGAAAGCATGGAAATAAAGGTGTTGAAGCTGCTGTAGCGGCGATTAAAATGACTGCTTTATAGAAAAATATAATTTATTTATAAATTAAAGCCAAAGTCGTTTGATTTTGGCTTTTTTAGGTATAAATCGCATCAATTAATGCTTTTATACCTGACAGGTTTTAAAAACCTGTCAGGTATAAGAACAACATTCATATAAAAACTAACAAAACTTTCACACGGTTAAATTTTCTAGTCATTTCAGAATTCATTAACTTTGAATGATAATATTTAAAACATGCTGAAAAGATCATTATTCAAATTGCCCAAAAACAAAAGTTTTAATTACACTCCCCGTTATTACGAAGGAAAGGAGCAGGGTAATATTTATGATTTTGAATCTAAATTCTACAAAAACCGTGAAACCGTAAATTACAATGATTATCGTTCGCACTGGAATGATGCTCGTAATGAAAGTCGCCACCGCGGAAACAGAGAAATTAATTATCGTCTTATTGCTATTGTTTTGGTATTAGTGTTATTATTTTTATTCGTAATCGATTTCGATTTATCCATATTTAGACAAAGATAATGTCGAGTATCATTCAATTACTTCCCGATCACGTAGCTAATCAAATTGCCGCCGGTGAGGTCGTTCAGCGACCCGCTTCTGTGGTAAAAGAATTATTGGAAAATGCCGTGGATGCCAAAGCAACCGACATCAAGTTGATTGTAAAAGATGCCGGAAGATCTTTAGTTCAGGTTATCGATAACGGACTCGGAATGAGTTTAACCGATGCCAGAATGTGTTTTGAACGACATGCTACTTCCAAAATTCGTCATGCGGAAGATTTATTTTCGCTTTATACGAAAGGATTTAGGGGAGAAGCATTGGCTTCTATTGCTGCGATTGCTCATGTGGAACTCAAAACCAAACAAGAGCAAGACGAGTTAGGAACACATATTATCATTGAAGGAAGTAAATTTATCTCGCAAGATCCATCCGTCTTACCAAAGGGAACTTCGTTTGCGGTGAAGAATTTATTTTTCAATATTCCGGCCCGACGAAATTTTCTTAAATCGGACACGGTGGAACATCGTCATATTGTAGATGAATTTCAGCGGGTTGCATTAGCTCATCCTAACATACATTTTACGTTTATTCATAATGGTGGCGAATTGTTCAATTTGCCTTCTTCCAATTTAAGGCAACGGATTGTGGCCATGTTTTCCGGCAAAACCAATGAAAAATTAGTGCCGATTTCGGAAGAAACAGAGATTGTAAAAGCACAAGGATTTGTTTCTAAACCCGAGTTTTCTAAAAAAAATCGAAGCGAACAATTCTTTTTTGTCAATAATCGTTTCATTAAAAGTGGTTATTTGCATCATGCCGTCATGGTAGCTTATGAAGGTTTGCTGAAAGACGGAATGCAACCCGGCTATTTTATTTATTTGGATGTGCCGCCAAATACCATCGATATCAATATTCATCCAACCAAAACGGAGATCAAATTTGATGACGAACATGCGTTGTATGCCATTTTACGTTCTACTGTTAAACATAGTTTAGGTCAGTTTAATGTGGCTCCGGTGTTGGATTTTGAACGCGATCCTAATTTGGACACACCGTATCATTATCAAGAAAAAGGTGCTTCAATGCCATTGATTCAGGTGAATGCCAATTTTAATCCGTTTGCAGAAGATAAACCCACTAAAGCTTTTTCAGGATCAGGTTACCGAGAGAGAAAAACGGAAACAGCCAATTGGGAAAGTTTATATGTTGGTTTAAAAAACGACACACAAGAAATCGAGAATATCACGTTTGAACAAGATGCGGTGACGAGTTCGTTATTTAATGATAATGAGATTGAAGAAAACAAAAACCGAACGTATCAAATTCATAAAAAATACATTGTAAGTTCTATCAAGTCCGGAATGATGGTCATCGATCAGCAACGGGCACACCAGCGGATTTTGTATGAACAATATTTAAAAAATATAACGGTGCAACAAGCTTCGAGTCAGCATTTGCTGTTTCCAATTGAGTTGTATTTTTCGGTGAATGAAATTGAATTAATTAACGATTTAAAAATGTCTCTGGAGAACACCGGATTTGTTTTTGATTCGATTGAAAGCGATAAATTAACCATTTCAGGAATTCCTATTTTGGTTACCGAGAGTGAAGTAGCTATTGTTTTGGAAGAACTGATGAACGATTTACAAAACGGCATTCCGGATAGCAGTTTTAGTTTAAACGACAGTATTGCTAAATCAATGGCCAGAAGTTTGGCCGTGCGAACCGGAACGTATTTAACCGAAAGAGAACAAGAAAACATCGTAAACGGACTTTTTGCATGCAAAGAACCGGATGTTTCGCCTTTTAATAAACCCACTTTCATCACCATTAGTGTAGATGATTTAGATAAAAAATTTGCGATATGATGCGAATGACCGAAACAGTAAAGCAGTTAGTGATTATCAATGTACTTTTTTACATTGGTGCAAATACGATTGCTCCTGCAGCAAATGATTTGTTGGCAATTCATTTTCCACTAAGTAACGAATTTGGTTGGTGGCAACCTATCACACACATGTTTATGCACGCAGAAATGCCTAATCTAATGCATATTTTCTTTAATATGTTTGGGTTGGTGATGTTCGGTTCAGCCTTAGAACATTTTTGGGGATGGAAAAAATTTCTATTTTTTTATATTTCCTGTGGATTAGGTGCCGCTTTGATTCATTTGGGAATGGAGTATTATCAATTTCAAAAAGTTTTGGAATCGGCAGCTGATTTACAGTTGTCTTCCGAAACTATTCATCAGATAATTAATGTTCCGTTTAGAGAGGGAAATGTTTATAAAGGCGAATTATTAGCCGAAAATATTAAACCAATTTTAGAACCGCTTGGCAAATATCAATTGTTGAATGAAGAAAACTTTAAAGCACTATTTGATGCTTCTATGATTGCCGATGGAAGAGCAGTAGGAGCTTCCGGTGCACTTTACGGAATTTTAGTTGCGTTTGCATTTATGTTTCCAAATGCAGAATTAATGATGATTTTTATACCAATTCCAATCAAAGCAAAGTATTTTGTGCCGGTATTGGTTTTAGGTGATTTGTTTATGGGAATTAGCGGAAACTCTATTTTTGGCGGTGGCGGAATTGCCCATTTTGCTCACGTAGGCGGTGCTTTAACTGGATTTTTGATGATGTGGTTGTGGAAGAAAAATCAGTTTAATGATAAGCGGTGGGATTAGATAGGAAAAAGGTGAAAGGTAATGGATAAAAGGTAATTGAAATGAGTATTTTAAAAGATTTAAAGCAGCAGTATTTGATGGGTGGCGTAACTGAAAAGTTAATCTACTGGAATATTGGTTTATTTGCAGTTCCAATGATTTTTAGTGGAATTTTATCATTGTTTGGGATAACTTTTAATTATGTTCATTATGTAAGTCTATCATCAAATCCATCGGATTTATTATGGAAACCTTGGTCAATTATTTCATATGCTTTTTTTCATGCCGGCATTTTTCATATTTTATTTAATTTGATAATTCTGAACTTTGTTGGACGATTATTTATGACTTTTTTCACTCAAAAGCAACTGTTGAGTTTGTATTTGATGGGAGCCATTTTCGCCGGATTGATTTACATCGTTAGCTATTTGATTTTTCCGGCTTTAATTAACCAAAACGCACAAATGGTTGGTGCTTCGGGAGCAATTATGGCGGTTTTATTTGCCACGGCCACTTATGCTCCATATATGCAAGTGCGACTTTTGTTGATTGGAAATGTTAAAATGTGGCATATCGCTTTTTTTTATTTAGTAGTAGATTTAATCAGTCTTCCTTTTTCGAATGTAGGCGGTCATATTGCTCATTTAGGAGGTGCTTTGTTCGGGTATTTATATAGCTCACAGCTTAAAAATGGGACAGATATCACAAAACCGTTTACTTCTTTTGTAGATGGTTTGGTGAATTTAGTTAGAGGAAGAAAATCGGCTCCGTTTAAAAAAGTGCATAAAAATGAAACGTATGCTAAGCCTAAGCGTGCAGCGAAAGATAAAACTCAGCAACAAATTGACGAGATTTTGGATAAAATCAGTAAATCGGGTTATGATAGTTTGACGAAAGAAGAGAAAGAGTTTTTGTTTAAGGCGGGGAAGAGTTAGGAAGGTTGCGGGTTGCGGGTTGAAAGTTGTTGGGACTTGCGAAGTAGCACGGATTTTGCCCCCGATTGAAGCGGAAAGCATTTTGCAGGATTGGCGGACATTTTTCTTGCCAAAAAATTGCGACCTTAGGAGCACATTTTTGGGCTTATAAAATGCCGACAAGACAAAAAATCTTGTAGTGAAAAGCGGGATTAGGCACATAATTATTTTTGATTATTGAATGTTTAATATAACGGAATGAAAAACCTAGGATGGTTTAATAAAGTGATTTTGTTTTTTAATATAGTGCTTACTATATTAACCTTTGTTGCTTATATTTTACCTTTTTTGGCACCTAGACTTTTTCCGATTCTTTCGGTTTTGACGCTTTTTTTACCGTTGATGTTGATTCTCAATTTATTGTTTTTTGGCTATTGGCTCATTCAGTTTAAACGGCAAATGCTGTTGTCGGGGATTGTTTTGTTGTTGGGAATTACGTTTATAAACAAATTTTATAAATTTTCTGAGACGAATTTACCCATTGAGGAAGAGGATTTTATTGTGATGAGTTACAACGTTCGCCTTTTTAATTTGTATGATTGGATTGAGCGGGATGTGAGTTTGTCAATTTCAGATTTTGTAAAAGAACAAACTCCCGATATTTTGTGTATTCAAGAATTTTCGAAACGGAATGAGGTTGATTTTCGGGTGTACAAGCATAAATATGTTTTTATTGAAGGAAAGAATACGAAACTCGGCCAAGCTATTTTTTCTAAATATCCGATTGTGAATGAGGGTGTTATTCCGTTTCCGAATTCAACGAACAATGCAATTTATGCCGATATTAAACGAGGAAAAGATACGATTCGTGTGTATAGTATGCATTTACAGTCGATCAAAATCACGCCCGACGTGCATGAAATTGATGAAAATATTCAAGGGGTTTCGCAAGATCAGTCAAAACGGATGCTTCGCCGAATGAGTACATCATTTAAATCGCAGCAAAATCAGGCAGAGATTATTAAGAAACACAAAGCAGATTGTAACTATCCGATTGTTATTTGTGGCGATATGAACAATAGTCCTTTTTCGTTTGTTTACCGCAGTATCAAAGGTGATTTGAACGATGCGTTTGAAGAAGCCGGTTCCGGTTTTGGCACAACGTATAGTTTTAAGTACTATCCCGCTCGAATTGATTATATTTTTACGGATAAAAAATTTGTAGTGAAACAGTTTAGTTCTTTTCCTAATTTTAGGAATTCAGATCACTTTCCGATTGTTACACGATTGTCTTTTGAAACAGAAAAGTAAGTTATAATTGCTGTTTTTTTAAGTAATCTAAAGCGTATCGCCCTTCGTTAAAAAGTAAGTCTAAAACGCTTAAATTATTAAGAAATCCGTGTTTTTCGCCGAAAACTTGCGTGTAAGGTTCGCATTGAGTTTGGTCTTTTTTTCCGTTGGCTAAAAAACGAAAATCTTTTACCTCATTCACTTCGTGAAAATATTCAATTGTTTTTTCGGGTGAAATGGAAATGCCAAGACATTGATTAAGTAGTTCAAAAACTTTCAAATTCAAATCCATTAAAAAAGTATGTTTTTTTTGAAAAATAGGAGCGATGTCATCTTCAAAATATTCGAAAAAAGGAGATGTTCTGTACGCAGCTTCTAATGATTTGAAATGCTGTTTTTGCCAATTGAAATCCGGTTCAATTTTTATATTTTTGCACTTTTGATGTGCTGTTTTACTGTGCTTTATTGGAATATTGAGTAGCTGAATTCCATTCGGACTATAAATGTACATTCTGTTTCGGTTGGTTTGTTTCTGGAAATTGTCTTCCATTTCAAACACAACTTTCTCAGCCTGGACTATAGCCGCATAATGACTAATTGATGGAAAATAAGTGGGATGAATAAGCGTTTTCATTCGTTATGATTCAGCATTCTTTTTCTTTCTTTTTCTGTAATAGTCAAAGCCAAACCAGCCAGCTAAGAGAATAACAAAGTAGATGAAATAAGATACCGGTTCACCACTTCCGCCAACGGTTGTGAACAATCTGTTCCAACGAATTTTATCGAATGCTTTGCTCCAAGGAATATTCTGGTCTAGACTCATCCAGATTAATACCGGCTTCCCTACAATGTGATCAGCGGGAACATAACCCCAATAACGACTATCTTCCGAGTTGTGACGGTTGTCGCCCATCATCCAGTAATAATCCATTTTAAAGGTATAGTCTTTAACAACTTTTCCGTTAATACGAATCTCATCCCCATTTACTTGTAAATCATTCTTCTCATAATCGGTAATGATCATTTTGTAAAATGGTATAGTTTCCTTGTTTAACGCTACTGTTTTTCCGGCTTGTGGAATATAGATTGGGCCGTAATTATCAGTATTCCAATTTTTTGTATGCGGAAAAACACTGGTTGTTCCATCGGTATCGATTCGTTTTGTGACTGATTTTACGATTGGATTATTTCTTAATCGCACAGCATTTTCATCGGTAACTGCAAAAAAGGTATAGGAATTTTGAGAATTAACCCGTACGCCATCCGTTATTTGTAAATCATTGTAAACATATTCCGGATTAAATTGCGTTCCATCCGTTACAACGTCATAGGAAAATTGCACTTTTTGACGGTCGTGCATCGGGAGCATTTTCCCATTTACATACACATCTCCATTTTTAATTTGAAGACTATCTCCCGGAATTCCCAAGCAACGTTTTACGTAATTTGATTTTTTATCAAGTGGTTTATCCACTCTTCTGCCTGATTGATCTCTGAATTTATAAACCGTATCAATTGGCCAATTAAATACCACAATGTCATTTGTTTCAATGCTTTCAATTCCGGGAAAACGAAAAGAAGGTAATTGAGGCCAACTTAAATAAGATTTTGTTCTCACAATGGGAATCGAATCGTGCACCATTGGAAGACCAACTGCTGTGGTTGGAGTTCTGGCACCATAATGAAATTTGCTTACAAACAGAAAATCACCTACGAGCAATGATTTTTCTAAGGAAGAAGTCGGAATGACAAACGGTTGCATTACATACGTATGAACAGTAGTTGCCACCACAATTGCAAATAATATAGAGCTTACAAAATCAGCCGCAGCATTTTTTGGATGAAGCGAACGCTCTTTAATGTGCGTTACATCTTGCGTATAATTGACATAATAAATGTACAAACCTAACGTAGCAACACCGAGAATCGTATCTAATTGCGAATTTTTTCCGAAACTTCTCAAGGTTTCCACCCAAACAACAGGAAACATGATTAGGTTTACAATTGGAATGAAAAGTAAAAATGTGTACCACCATGGTCTGTTAATAATTCTCATTAAAACAATGGCATTGTAAATAGGAACTGCTGCTTCCCACGACTTTCTGCCCGCTTTTTGATATAATTTCCAAGTTCCCAAATAGTGTACAATTTGTATCACTAAAAAGAATATAAACCATTGATATAATGTCATTTTTATTATTTTTTATTTTCGTTTTTACTTGTAAACGAAAGTATAGTTCTTAATTAGTTCCCAAATATAGAAAACGTTACCAATTTAACGTTTATTTATCGTGTTTTTGCTATGATTTATTTTAAATCTAATACATCTTTCATGGTAAAAACACCTTTTTTACCTACAATCCATTCGGCGGCAATTATGGCACCAAATGCAAAACCATCACGGCTGTGTGCGGTATGTTTGATTTCGATGGTGTCAACTTCCGATTGATAAAAAATGCTGTGTGTTCCGGGAACATTGTCTTCTCTTTTTACATCAATAAACAAATCATCTGATTTTGGATTTTCGATGTTCCAGTTATTTTTGCTTGTATGATTGATGATAGAATTGGCTAATGAAATTGCTGTTCCGCTGGGTTTGTCTACTTTTTGGGTGTGATGAATTTCTTCCATCGAAACATTATATTGATTGAATTTTGACATCATTTTAGCCAAATAATCGTTCAATTCAAAAAATAAATTTACGCCTAAACTAAAATTAGAACCATAAATAAAAGCGGCATTTTTTTCTTTGCAAAGGTTCACCATTTTATGATAATCTGCTAACCAACCGGTTGTTCCGGAAACTACAGGAATTCCATTTTCAAGGCAAGTGGAGATATTGTTTACGGCAGAATCAGGTACGCTGAAATCAATTGCTACGTCTGTGTTTTCTAATCCTTCAAAGGAATCAGAACTTCCTTTTCGCAACACAATTTCATGACCGCGTTCCAAGGCAATTCGTTCAATTACCTTTCCCATTTTTCCGTATCCTAAAAGTGCAATTTTCATTAAAATCTGTAATTCAAAGTTAATCCAACGTTGTATTTGTAGTCAATTTCATTTTGTCGAACATCCGGCGTCAGCGATAAATTATCGTTTACATTAAATTGCATGAGATGAGCACCAACATTGGCATCAATTATATTTAAGACATAAAAACCAATCATCACGGCGGTTGAAATGTCTCTGTTTCGTTCAAAAGTTCGTTGAGCATTAATTAAAACAGCATCAGTGTAAATTCCTTGATACTTGTCGTTGGTATAACCTTCTAACCGTCGTTTATAAATGTCTCGAAATTCGTTATACTTTTTATTGTTATCGTTATAAAAATAATATCCGATTGCTAAACCACCATAAACAATGGGAACTTTCCAATATTGTTTGTTATAAACTTGTCCTAGTCCCGGAATAACGGTCGAATAAAAAGCAGCTTTTGCAGGTGTCAATGGATCAATAGGTTTGTAGGAGGTAGAGTCTTTTGTAATTTTGACTTCTTCAAACTGAACTTGTGCAATAGCCGAATTGATTCCAAAAAGGAAAAAAGAAAAAAGTATGATTCGAAAAACAACCACTATCCTTTAATTAAAGCAATAATTCGTTGAAAATCGGCTTCCGATTTAAACGGAATAGTTATTTTACCTTTTCCGTTGGTATCAATTTTTACGTCTACTTTTGTACCTAAAACCGTTGCAATTTCTTTTTTATCAGCTTCTGCAACTACAAATGCAGAGGTAGATTTTGTTGGTTTTCCGGATTTTGGTTTTAAACCTTCTTGGTGATTTTTTACTAAAGTTTCGGTATCACGCACAGAAAGATTCTGACTGATGATTTTATGATAAATGTCGGATTGAGCATCTTCATCTTCAATGTTAATCAACGCACGGCCATGTCCCATCGAAATAAAACCATCACGAATTCCGGTTTGAATAATTGGGTCTAATTTTAATAAACGAAGATAATTGGCAATCGTAGAACGTTTTTTACCTACTTTATCGCTCATTTGTTCTTGCGTTAACTGAATTTCATCAATCAAACGTTGGTAAGAAAGTGCAATTTCAATCGGATCTAAATCGTGGCGTTGGATGTTTTCTACCAAAGCCATTACTAGCGATTCATTGTCATTTGCAATTCGAATATAAGAGGGAATAACAGTCAATCCGGCTATTTTTGAAGCACGAAGTCTTCGTTCACCCGAAATTAACTGGTATTTATTAAAGTCTAATTTTCTAACAGTAATCGGCTGAATTACACCCAATTCTTTGATGGATGTTGCTAATTCCTGAAGCGTTTCTTCGTTAAAATTGCTTCTGGGCTGAAACGGATTTATTTCAATTGCCTCAATTTCAAGCTCAATAATATTCCCAACCACTTTATCGGCATTTTTATCATTTACCGATTTGATGTCGTTTTCCGGGTCTTTCAATAAAGCCGATAATCCTCTTCCTAAGGCTTGTTTTTTAGTGGCTTGTGTCATAAAACCTAGCTATTTTTTTTAATAATTTCTTCTGCTAAACTCAAATAATTGTTAGCTCCTTTACTGGTTGCATCAAAATTAATAATGCTTTCGCCAAAACTAGGAGCTTCACTTAATTTCACATTTCGTTGAATGATGGTTTTAAAAACCATATCGTTAAAATGTTTTTGTACTTCTTCCACCACTTGGTTGGATAAACGCAAACGGGAATCATACATGGTTAACAATAATCCTTCGATATCCAAATCCGGATTATGTAATTTTTGAACACTTTTAATGGTGTTCAATAATTTTCCTAAACCTTCTAATGCAAAATATTCGCATTGAATTGGAATTACCACACTGTCGGCGGCGGTTAAGGCATTTAACGTTAACAATCCCAATGAAGGAGCACAGTCGATTAAAATATAATCATAATCATCTTTAATTGAAGCTAATGCTTCTTTGAGCATGTATTCTCGATTTTCTTTGTCAACCAATTCAATTTCAATAGCAACCAAATCAATATGTGCCGGAATGATATCAACATTGGGAGCAGAACATTTCATTACCGCTTGCTGCGGGGTATTGCTGTGTTCTAAAACCTGATACGATCCTATCGCAACACTATCTACATCAATGCCTAAGCCTGAACTGGCATTGGCCTGTGGATCAGCATCAATTAGTAATACTTTTTTTTCTAAAACACCTAGTGAGGCCGCTAAATTTACGGTTGTTGTAGTTTTGCCAACGCCTCCTTTTTGATTCGCAATTGCAATAATTTTGCCCATTGATTCGATTAAATTTGAGTCGTAAAATTACGATTATTTATGGGTTTTTCAAGTTCAAGTTGTTAACAAATGTTAACTGTTTTATGCACAATTAATTAGCTTTAAACAAATGATTTACTTGCTTTTTTTCGCTTTAATCATGGCTTCCAGCATATCCCACATTTGCTCGGGAATTTCTTCTAACAAATTGAATTGTCCTGCTCCTTTTAACCATTCTCCGCCATCAATCGTAATCACATCTCCATTAATGTAGGCTGAAAAATCAGAAACCAAATAAGCAGCCAAATTGGCTAACTCTTGATGGTCGCCAACGCGTTTTAAAGGAACTTTTTTAGCCATATCAAATTTTTCTGCCAAATCACCTGGTAACAGTCTATCCCAAGCACCTTTGGTTGGAAAAGGTCCGGGAGCAATGGCATTGCTTCTAATACCATATTTTGCCCATTCTACCGCTAAACTTCTGGTCATCGCCAAAACACCTGCTTTTGCTGTGGCACTTGGTACCACATAGGCAGAACCGGTCCAAGCATAGGTTGTGACAATATTTAAAATTACTGAACTTTCTTGCTTGGAATCAATCCAATGTTTTCCGAAAGCTAAGGTGCAGTTTTTGGTTCCCTTAAGAACAATATCGATAATGGTATCAAACGCATTGGCGGATAATCGTTCAGTAGGAGAAATGAAATTTCCGGCAGCATTATTCAATAAAACATCCACTTTTCCGAAGTTTTTTAAAACTTCTTGAAGCATAGCTTCCACTTGCTCATAAAAACGAACATCGCATTGCAAAGGCAAACATGTTCCTCCGGTTTCTTTTTCTAATTCGGCTGCGGTGGTTTTTAATTTATCTAAATCTCTGGAAGTAATGGCAACTTTGGCACCCAATTCTAAAAAGTATTTGGTCATTGCTTTTCCGAGTCCGCTACCACCTCCGGTTACTACTATTACTTTGCCTTCTAAGGCGTTATCACGGAGCATTTTTGCTGAAAAATTCATAGTAAAATTGTTTTTTGTAAAGATACTATTTCGGAATTATTATTCTAAAGTTTTAGCAATAAACTAACAAAATTGTAACTAACAAGTCTGTTACATTATTTACTACTTGATTTTTAACAAACGCTCTGCTGCTTGTAGCAATAGTTCATCATTTTTTGCAAAACAGAAACGGATGCGATTTAAATCAGTTTGATCACCATAAAATACCGAAAGCGGAATGGTTGAAACACCAAATTCGGTTACTAATCGTTTGGTAAAATCAACATCCTTTTCATCCGAAATGCTCTGATAAGATGCGGTTTGAAAATAGGTTCCTTCGCAAGGCAACAAATCAAAAGCAGTTTCTTTCAAAAGATGTTTAAAGAAATTTCTTTTTTCAGAGTAGAGTTGAGCAACTTCATTCACATCGAAAACAGTTAAGTATTCATTGATGGAAGCCTGAGCCAAACTATTCACGCTAAAAACCAAGTATTGATGTACTTTTTTGACTTCTTCTAATAAATTTTCAGGAGCGATTAAATAGCCGATTTTCCAACCGGTTAAGTGAAGTGTTTTTCCGAAAGAGGAAACAATCAAACTTCGGTCTTTTAATTTTTCTCTGGTGTTGATGGAAATGTGTTTGTTTTCAAACGTAATAAATTCATACACTTCATCCGATAAAATCAATAAATCAGGATAATTTTCAATAATTTTTTCGAGCTGAATGAAATCATTTTCTGTCCAAATTTTTCCGGAAGGATTGTGCGGATTATTCAAAATCAGCATTCTAGTTTTCGTCGATAAATGCTGACTAATAGCTTCAAAATTGGGTGAATAATCTTCTTTTAACGCAATCCGAATGGGTTTTGCATTACTCAAAATGATTGGCATTTCATAACAATCATAACTCGGATCCAGAATGATGACTTCGTCTTGCGGTTGCACAAAAGCTTGAATAGAGGCAAAAATCGCTTCGGTTGCTCCGGCGGTGATTAAAATTTCGGTTGACGGATTCACTTTTCGTTGATAATGATCCAAAGTCAATTGAGCAATTTTTTCCAATAGCGGAGGATAACCAGCCATCGGTGCATATTGATGAATGTCGGTTTTGGCCAATCGAGCTAAAATTTCCGTCATTCGCACATCAATCGGGAAATTAGGAAAACCTTGCGAGAGATTGATGGCTTGATAATCGGTTGCCATTTTAGACATTACTGTAAAAATACTAGTGCCGATATGCGGAAGTTTAGACATAGCTTTGATTTTTGTAAAGATAAAAAAAGCACTTAAATCATTAGTTGGTGATTTGTAATAAGAAATTGAAATTTCAAAAATTATTACTGCCAAATACAGTTTTGATTCATAATGATAATACTACGAACATAATTATCGTCTTTGACAATTATTTCCACTTTTATCTCATTAGCATACATTGAAATAGTTAATTCTTTTATGTTGTTGACTTTAAAATTATTTAATGCTCTTTGGTTGTTTTCGAGAAACGGATGTTTATTAAGAATGATCTCGTTTAATGCTGTAAATGAATTGGGATTGTTTGGTGGAGCAAGCGTTAAGGTGAATCGAACGCATTTTTCATTTGTGGTATTGATCGTTTGCATGGCTATTCGGGTTGGCCTTACTTCAATATTGTTTTCTGTTTTTGTTTCAATTTTGGAAGAGTCATCAACCGTTACTTCTTCAAGAATTTCCTTGGGAATTAGTAGACTGATTTCCGATCTCGGGATAGCGAGTGTAGCTTCATAACTGACAACTTCATCAATATAATCTGAGGCGTTATAACTTGTATGGCTTCTGAAAAAACTCAAAAAATTGTGGTATTCTTTTTTGGAATCTTTGGTTTTGATGTAAATGTCATACAATACACTCGAACAATATTTGTTGGTTTGTTGGTAAACTTGCTTAACGATATCGGTAAGTAAACCTCTGTCTTTATTCTCGTCAACGGTTATTTTGACTTTGGCTTCTTTACGCAAATCGTTTACCAGTTGTTGAATGGCGGTTGTTTTTTTGTTGCTTTTGTCTGAGATGTAACGATTAATGAAATCGGCTAAAACCTGTTCTTCTGATAGATTAAAAATCATTAAACCCAATTCATATTTCTGTTTGAAGTCATTTGGATTATATTTATTTGTGTCGAAACTACGAAAGTAAGCCAATATTCGAAATTTTTGTTCCATTTGGATATTGAACGGCGTAGTAAAATCAGGTTTATCTTTATTTACCACAATTTCTAATCCTGAATTGCCTATTTTGAACTGGTTTAATCTTTTAAAAATCAAACCCATACTCATAAAGGAAGCATCGCCTCTCGGATTGGCACTTTGTTGTAGGTCTTTATAGAACACCGCTTGTGTTAGGTTTTTTATCCAAGTATCGTAGTAATTAAAATCGTTAGGCATTTGTTTGTCAAAACTTTCGGAATATAGATTTTTAAGCGATGGATAATACCTTGGCGTATTTTGAGCCAAAAGCGAGTAGGATAGGAGTAATAGTGTAATGTATATGATTTTTTTCATTTATTTTTCAGATTTGAATGATCCAAACTCCAAATCAGAGAGGAGAATTGATTTTTTAAAATTAGAATTAAAAAACTACAGGATTAAAATTTTTTAACAAAATTTCGTTTTAAAAGCGAATACACCACTGAATCCCAAAACTTGCCATCCCAATATTCATTTTCCAGAAAATGAGCTTCTTTCACAAAGCCATTTTTTTCTAACACTTTGGCAGAAACATAATTTTCCGGATCAACCACCGCTTCCACAGAATGGAAATTCAGCACATTGAATCCATAATCTAAGACGGTATTAATGGCTTCACTCACGATACCTTGACTTTGATATTGCGGCAACAACATATACCCAATTTCCGAACGGTAATTTTCAGGTTGAATGCGATAATGACCAATAACGCCCAACAATTTCGGATTTCCTTTTAACGTAATTGCCCAATTGATTCCGGTGTTGTTTTCAATTTTTTCGATAATCATAGCAATGTGTTCCAATGCCATTTCGGGTGAAGTTACTAATGGTCTTGGAATGAATTTCATCGTTTCCGGATTGCCGCGAAGTTCCATTACTTCGTTTACATCATCAACAGTAACCGCTCGTAAGAACAAACGCTGGGATTCTAGGATTGGGAAAGGGGCGAAGGAGAGGGTGAGCATTTTGTTTTGTTTTTGTAAATATAAAAAAAACACCAACCTCTCAGTCAGTGTTTTTCACTATATTTTTTAGATATTAATCTTCAAGTAAAACCTCCAAAATACTAATCGCCGCCTCACTAATTTTCGTCCCAGGACCAAAAACGGCAACTGCTCCGGCATCAAACAAAAATTGGTAGTCTTGGTGCGGAATTACGCCACCTACAATGACCATAATATCTTCGCGACCGTATTTTTTGAGTTCTTCAATCACTTGTGGCACCAAGGTTTTGTGTCCGGCAGCCAAGGAAGAAACGCCTAAAATATGCACGTCATTTTCCACGGCTTGTTTGGCAGCTTCGGCAGGAGTTTGAAAAAGAGGACCAATGTCCACATCAAAACCAACATCGGCATAACCGGTGGCGACTACTTTTGCTCCGCGATCATGACCGTCTTGCCCCATTTTCGCAATCATAATCCGCGGGCGACGACCTTCTTTCTTGGCAAAGGCATCGGCTAATAGTTTCGCTTTTTCAAAGCTTTCGTCGTTTTTAATTTCTTTACTATACACGCCGCTAAAAGTTCTAATTTGTGCTTTATAACGTCCGAAAACGGCTTCTAAGGCATCACTGATTTCGCCTAGAGTTGCTCGGTTTCGGGCTGCTTCTACGGCTAAAGATAATAAATTTTTATTCTGATGACTATCAGAATCTTTTGAATTTTCCATTCCAGCTTTTGCCGCTTCCGTCAATTTGGCTAAACTGGCTTTTACTTTTTCCGTATCACGAGACGCTTTTATTTCTGCCAATCGTTCCAATTGTTGTTTGCGAACCATTTGGTTATCTACATCCAAAATCATCAACGGATCTTCTTTCTCCAGACGGTATTTGTTTACGCCAACAATAATGTCTTGACTACTGTCAATTCGGGCTTGTTTTCTGGCGGCTGCTTCTTCAATTCTTAGTTTCGGAATTCCGGCTTCAATGGCTTTCGTCATACCGCCTAATTCTTCCACTTCTTCCATTAAAGCCCAAGCTTTTTGAGCAATTTCATTTGTCAAACTTTCCACATAATAACTTCCCGCCCAAGGATCAACCGTTTTACAGATTTTCGTTTCTTCTTGTAAAAAGATTTGTGTATTTCGAGCAATTCGAGCAGAGAAATCGGTCGGCAAAGCAATCGCTTCATCCAATGCATTGGTGTGCAACGATTGTGTTCCGCCAAAGGCAGCTGCAGCTGCTTCAATACACGTTCGAGCCACATTGTTAAACGGATCTTGTTCGGTTAAACTCCAACCCGAAGTCTGACAATGCGTTCGCAAAGCCAATGATTTTTCATCTTTCGGATTGAATTGTTTGAGCAATTTTGCCCATAACATTCGACCCGCACGCATTTTGGCAATTTCCATAAAATGATTCATGCCAATCGCCCAGAAAAAAGATAGGCGAGGAGCGAAGGTATCAATATCCATTCCGGCAGCTAATCCGGTTCGGATGTATTCTAAACCATCGGCTAACGTGTAAGCTAATTCAATATCAGCAGTAGCTCCGGCTTCTTGCATGTGGTAACCCGAAATCGAAATAGAATTGAATTTCGGCATATTTTTACTTGAATATTCAAAAATATCGGCAATGATTTTCATCGAAGGAGTAGGTGGGTAGATGTACGTATTTCGCACCATAAATTCTTTCAAAATATCATTCTGAATCGTTCCCGAAAGTAAATTCGGAGGCACACCTTGTTCTTCAGCTGCGACAATATAAAACGCCATAATCGGCAAAACCGCTCCGTTCATAGTCATCGAAACCGACATTTCGCCTAGCGGAATTTGGTCAAATAACACTTTCATGTCTTCCACCGAATCGATGGCGACACCGGCTTTTCCCACATCACCCACTACACGTTCGTGATCGGAATCATATCCTCGGTGTGTGGCTAAATCAAACGCCACTGAAAGTCCTTTTTGACCGGCAGCTAAATTTCTACGGTAAAACGCATTACTTTCTTCGGCCGTTGAAAATCCGGCATATTGACGAACAGTCCACGGTCGGCGAACATACATTGTGGCATAGGGACCACGAAGATTGGGAGCAAATCCGGCACCAAAATCAAGATGTTCCAAATCTTTCATATCTTCTTTTGAATAGAGTGATTTGAGTTCGATGTTTTCGGCTGTTAGAAAATTATCAATTTCAGAATTTTCTATTTTCTGACTTTCATTTTCTAATTTTATATGTTGGATGTTTTTTCTCATGAATTTTCTTTTAAAATTTTTTCAAATTCATTCACAGTAGGTATGTTTTTTTCGTAAATTTTAGGTAATTTTTCAGTGAAGATATATTCACTTACACCTATTGGTTTGTTTATGTCTTTCAAAGCATATTCTACTTCAATTCCATCTTTACCATTGCATAATAAAATGCCGATCGAAGGGTTTTCGTCTTCGGTTTTCAGTTTATCGTCAACAGCAGATAAGTAAAAATTTAACTTCCCAGCAAATTCTGGTTCAAATTCTACTGTTTTTAATTCAATAACGATATAGCATTTTAAAGTAATATGATAGAAGAGTAAATCCAAAGAGTATGATTTTTTGCCTATTTCTATAGGATATTGTCTTCCCACAAAAGCAAAACCTTTTCCAAGTTCTAATAAAAACTTAGTGATATTTTCGGTTAGCTGTTTTTCTATTTCTAATTCGTGAACTTGTGCTTCTAAAGTTAAAAAATCAAAATTATAAGGATCTTTTAATAATTGATTGGCTAGTGCTGCTTGATTAGTTTTTAGTGTTTTATCGAAATTATTTATAGATTTTCCTTGTCTTTCAAAGAGGTTTTGTTTCAGTTGTAAAGCTAAAATTGCTCTACTCCAATTGTTTTTTATTGTTTCATTTATATAAAAACAAGCCTCATCTTTTGTTTTCGTTTTTTCTAATATCAATACATGATGTCCCCACGGAATCAAAATCAATTCTTCCAGTCCAATAAGTTGTTGGATTGAATCAAGTAATTCTAGTCCAACAACTTGTTGGACTGAATTTTCAGAATAAAATATGTAAAATTTTCTTATATTGAATAGATTTGTTCTTGAAAAGCCTGAAATTCCAGGAAATTCAGACTTAATGTCTTTAGCGAGTTGGTCAATATAGTTATTTCTGCCTTCAAGTAATGACTGGTTTTCAAAAATCATTTTACCAATATTCCAATACAGTAAAATCAACTCTTTATTGATAGATAGAGCTGCTTTTTGCTGAGAACTTAAAATTTGATTTTTAATTTCAACAATTAAATCTTGGTATTTTGAAAACTGTAGATTCATTATTCTAATTTCTACCCTTTATTTTATATGTTGGATGTTTTTTCTTTTTCATCATAAAATGCGTATTTTTTCCAAATAAGGATCAAAATCTACCACAAATGGAGTTTCTAATGTTAATGCAAAACTTTTTTTATTGAAGCTCACAAAATAAACTTGTTTATGAAACTCAAATTCATTTTTTGGCACAATCACTTTATAAATTGCCTTGAATATCTGAGCTTCTTTTGTTTCAAAAAATCGAGCCTCTTGTTTATTAAATAGCATTCCTGTTTGAGCATTTACTTGATCGTGACTATACCGAATTTGATTCAATAACATTTGAGCATCTGCTTTATTAAACTTAAAATATTCAGTAGGAACAAGGCTCAAAATTGAACCTGATGTGGTGTGTTGAAACAAAAATATATCGTGACCGGATTGGTATAGTTTTGCCAGTCTTTCCTTCTCTATATCAACATTTAAACTATCTTCAGTTTCATCAACGAGTTCAAGGTATTCTGCTTTGGTAAGTTTTTTAAATTCTTTTGGTAAAAATAATCTGATGCCCTGACTTTCAATAGGGAAAAATTTTCCTTCTAAAGCCGGTTTCTGACTTTCTAAAATTACTTTTTGAGATTCCTTTACAGCTTCCAAACAAGAAAAAAGTGTAGAAGTGGAAATTAAAAGCACAATTAAGAAATATATTTTTTTATACATTTTCCTCAAGTTTTAACCGTTCCTGCTCCAATTTTTCCGCCAATCTCCTTTCAATAATTGGTGTTATCAATGTCTTTCTCGGATTGTTTTTTACAAACGGAAATAGTTCCAAGTCATTGGCCATTTTGTCGTTTTTGTTAGGATATTTATTAGTTCCCAATAAAATTTCTTTTCCGCTATCAAATAAATCTTGCTCTTTTTGAGCACTTTCATCAATTTTTCGCTGAATTGTTCCTTCAATCAATTGCGTAATCAATCCACCGTTTGCTTCAATGTCTTTGAATAATCCTAGTGCTTTTTCAGCTAATTGTTCCGTTAAACTTTCAATATAATAAGCTCCATCTGCCGGATTATGCACTTGATTAAAATAGCTTTCGTGTTTTAAAACCAATAATTGATTCCGTGCAATTCGGTCTCCAAATTCATTGTCTTTGTGATAAATGGCATCATATGCCAAATTTGAAATACCGTCCGCTCCACCCAAAATCGCACTCATGCATTCGGTGGTGGTGCGAAGCATATTCACATTATAATCGTATAAGGTTTTGTTGCGTTTGGTTGGAGTGACAACCATATGGCAATCTACAGAGTGATTGTATTCCTTTGCCAATGTGTTAAAAAGTAATCGCAACGCCCTCAATTTTGCAATTTCAAAAAAGTAATTGGTGCCCACTGAAACTTCAAATGTAATGGGCGTCGAAATGTTTTCAATTCGATTAAAATATTCATTCACGTGAGCCAGTGAATAAGCCAATTGCTGCACAATATTCGCTCCCGCATTTTGATATAAGTCGGTTTTACAACTTAAAAAAGGAATTTTTAAATCTGAAATTAATTTCAGTTCGCTAAAATCTTTTTCTAACGAAGCAAACCAATTTCCGTCTCTGGCCAATTGACCAACCGCATCTTGTAAAATGATGATTTTAAATTGATTTTGAGCTGAAAAAGCAACCACTTTTTTGACAAATTCAGCAGAAAGAAATAACAGATTAAAGTAATAAGTCACATTCTCTTTCGGAAGATTCCTCATTAATTCATCCAAAGAAATCGCTTCAATTTCAACCGTAAACCGAACAGATTCTGCACCTCTTTTCATGGAATCGATCGCTCTTTCATTCGATTTTTTCACATCATGAACATAAATGTTTTGGATGATTTTAAATCCATTTGAACCCGATGATTCGTAATTAAAATCACGTTCATCACTGTGATAAAAAGGTTTTACTTTAATTCCTTCCGGACTTTCCCAAACTAATGTTTCGTTGTAGTCTGCTCCTTTGAGTTCGAACTGAATTTGCTGTTTCCATTGTTTCGATGAAATTGGTTCAAACTCGTTGAATAAATTATCTGCCATAGTTTATAGCGATTTATTGTTTACTTCTTCCAACATTTCCTCTTCAAATTCAATAATATAAATGTCTTCGCTGTCGCGTTTCATATAATATTTTTCGCGAGCATATTTTTCAATTTGATCCGGATTGTTGAGTCGTTTAATGTCAAGACAGTCTTTTTTAATTTCGTCTTGATAATAGTTCTTGTTTGTTTCTAGTTCATCCAGTTCTTTGTTCAAAACCCGATGTTCCAAATAAGAATAATTGTCTAAAAAAAGCATCCACACCGCAAAGAAGATAAGCACTAAAACATATCGATTTCCGACATATTTAAACCAAGAATATTTTTCTTCTAAGCGTTGAAAAAACTTCATAATTAAAGAATTCGTTGATTAATTACGGCACGAACCACATCAATGGCAACCGTATTATATTTATCATTCGGAATAATAATATCTGCAAAAGCTTTTGTTGGTTCAATAAATTGTTCGTGCATAGGCTTCAAGGTGTTTTGATATCGATTAATTACTTCATCCATATCTCGATCTCTTTCAGCGATGTCACGTTTTAAACGTCTAATTAAACGTTCATCCGAATCGGCATGAACATAAATTTTAATATCAAACATGTCGCGAAGTTCAGGATTCGCTAAAATCAAAATTCCTTCCACCAACATCACTTTTCTAGGATGTGTTACAATCGTATCATCTGTTCGATTGTGTGTTACAAACGAATAAACGGGTTGCTGAATTACATTATTGACTTTTAATTCCTTCAAGTGAGCGACAAGTAATTCAAAATCTATTGCACGCGGATGATCAAAATTAATTTTTGTTCGTTCGTCATAACTCAAATTATTCGTCTCTTTGTAGTACGAATCTTGAGAAATAATTCCAACTTCGGTTTCCGGAAGTTCATTCATAATCTGATGTACAACCGTCGTTTTTCCACTTCCGGTACCACCTGCAATGCCAATAATCAACATGTTTTTTTTTGTTTATTTAAGTATAACAAAAGTAGAAATTATAATCGCAGAAAAATACTTTTTTGAACTAAAATTTTATTATTCAGAACCATTCTTTTTTTGTTTCTTCCAAATAAAGTAGAGGATAACCACCACCGCCGGAATCACGATATAAAGCACAACATCACTCGTTTCAGATAAATCAACTTTACCCGTGTCGCTTGGAATCCCACTTGGTTTTTGAGCAAAAATCAAACCCGAAACAAATACTAAAAATAGGCCTATTATTTTTTTCATCTTTTTTTGTTTACAATTTACAAAATAATAAGCACAAAACCAACAAGTTGTTAAACTAAGAATAGGTTTTTGGGCGTGTCCTTCCGCAAGGTACAGGTCGGGCTTTTCGCTACAATCCCGCACGCGGTTCAGTGGCAACACAGTTTTTCAAGTCGATTTATTTCTGCTTCAAGTTTGAGGTTTCAAGTTTTCCCTCAATCTCGGCATTTCAAAAGAATATAATGTTTTGAACTTTTAAAAAAGCTATTTCTCTTGTTAAAGAAAATCTTCGCCTAAGGAATCCGTGAAAATCCATTATAGCGAAGCTATTAAAATCCGTGAAAACCCGCGTTTAGCGCAGCTAATCCGTCAAATCTGTGTTCCATTTTTAAGTTTCGACTCGCAGTCTCCGTTTTCACCCTATTTTGTCATTCCGAAGGAATCTATTACAATCTTCCGAATCTTTGTGTCTTTTTTTCTTCGTAGCAAAAAAAATCCCCTTCATAAAATGGAAAGAATGAATTAAAGTAGTCGGGTTGGCGGGATTATTCCATGAACCTGAAGATAGGAATTGTTGCTCACCAAAATCCTTTTGAGCTTTGCGCTGAGTTATTTTTTGTTTTCAAACCTTACAAGCAAGTTGGACGGTTCAGAAAACAAAAAATCCCTCCCACGAAGTGGAAAGGATTTTGGTGGTCGGGGTGGCAGGATTCGAACCTGCGGCCTCCTGCTCCCAAAGCAGGCGCGATAACCGGGCTACGCTACACCCCGCAAAAGAAAATAAATTTCTCTTTTGGAGGGTGCAAATATACTATTAAAATTAGTTTTACCAAACCTAATTTTAAATAAAATTATACTATTCATAAATTATTAAAACTAATCAACAATTAAGGAATAATTTTTATTTAAGACTTACATTTGCATCGAAAATTAGAAAATAAAATTATGTCTGATACAATAGAAAAAATTAAGTGCTTAATTATAGGTTCCGGTCCTGCAGGTTATACTGCTGCGATTTATGCTGCCAGAGCCAATATGTTTCCGGTTTTGTACCAAGGAACACAACCAGGTGGTCAATTAACAACAACCAACGAAGTTGAAAATTTTCCTGGTTATCCTGATGGAGTAACCGGACCCGAAATGATGATTCAGTTGCAGGAACAAGCCAAACGTTTTGGAACGGATATTCGTGACGGATGGGCAACCAAAGTTGATTTTTCAGGACCAATTCATAAAGTTTGGGTAAATGATACGAAAGAAATTCACTGTGAAACAGTAATTATTTCAACCGGAGCTTCGGCAAAATATTTAGGATTACCATCGGAACAACATTATTTGCAAATGGGTGGCGGTGTTTCTGCTTGTGCGGTTTGCGACGGATTTTTCTACAGAGGACAAGAAGTTGTAATTGTTGGAGCTGGTGATTCAGCGTGTGAAGAAGCACATTATTTATCAAAATTGTGTAAAAAAGTAACGATGTTAGTGCGTAGCGAAAAATTCCGTGCCTCAAAAATCATGGAAGCAAGAGTTCGCAAAACCGAAAATATTGAGATTTTATTAAACACTGAAACGGTTGAAGTAAAAGGTGACGGCCAAGTGGTAAGTTCTGTTTTAGTAAAAGAAAGAACAACTGGTGTGGAAACAGAAATTCCAGCCACAGGGTTTTTCGTAGCAATTGGTCATAAACCAAATACGGATATTTTTGTTGATTATTTACACTTAGACGAAACCGGATATATCATCAACGTTCCCGGAAGAGCATTAACCAATGTTGAAGGTGTTTTTGTTGCCGGCGATGCTGCCGATCATGTGTACAGACAAGCGATTACTGCTGCCGGAACAGGCTGTATGGCTGCGTTGGATGCTGAGCGTTATTTAGCTAGTAAAGAATAATTAGAATTTAAAGAGATATAAAACAACCATGAATTCCACTAATTTACACGATTTAATTTGTGTACATTAGTGGAATTCGTAATTTATAATATAGATATTTATATTTAGAGGAAAAGATGTTATTTAAGCGGTTTTTTGTTTAACGAAGATTCATCTGCAAAGCGTTTGATTTCTATGGTTGCGTTGCCGTAGAGATTTGTTTCTGATTTGCCGGAAGATTCTAAAACGAGTTTGCTAGCGACTTGAACACTGCTTTTTGAACTTCCTTCTGTAATAACTGAAGCCGTTTGAGCTATCAAGTTTTTTCCGGTAAAATTGGAGGTGTTATCCATTCTTAGTTTTAAATCATTAACGTCGCCCTCGATGTTAGCTGATGCTTTTTGGTACATGTCGCATTTGAAATTGGAGGAACGAACCAAAGCTTTGACGTTGGTGTTTTTACTTAATTCAAAAACAACATCATCCGATTTAAGATTGAGCTCAATTTTACTTTTATCATTGGCAATTAATGTGAAATTGGCACAATCTGCATTTAAAAACAATCGTGAATCATCATAACATTTGAATGTAACTTGGCTAAGTTTTACATCGGCTAGTGCGGTTACGTTAGCATCGCCTTTGGCAACAAGCATTTTGAAATCATCGGTGTACGTTATGCGAATGCTGGTTTTTTTGGCACCTGAAATAGAGTGTATTAATCCAATCCGTAGCGTTGTTCCGTTTAGTTTTATGTCAAATGATTCGTGTGTGTTATCGTCTGCTTCAATTTCTAGGGAAGATTGATCGCCTTTAACGATAAAGACATCAATAGCATCTTCTAGTTCGAGGCTATCGAAATTACCTATTTCTTTTTGCGTGATGGTTACAATTTTCGAGGCTTTGAGTTTTTCTTTTTTTTGACTCCATGTTACGGTGGAAAAAAGAATGGCTACGAATAGGATTAGAAATTTTTTCATTTTGATGTGGTTTATAAAGCAAATATAAAAAAACATCCCGATTATTGGTCGGGATGTTTGTTAAGATATGCTATTTTGCACACTTTTAGATGCCTAAAGTTCACTTTCTAGCCCTGAATGACTGACTATCCCACGCTTTCGCGGGGATAATAGGTAGGGCAGGAACATGGATGGCATAGAAGTCCGAGCCACTCGCTCCTAATTAATTTGAACGAACCGAACCGCCTGATGAGGTTATTTTGGTCACCGTTTTAGGAGTGTTGTGGTATTTGATATCGCCTCCGCTGGATGCTTTTGCGTCTAAACTCAGGATTGGATGCACATCGATGGAGCTTCCGCTGGATGATTTGGCTGTCACGTCGTTGGTGAGCAATTGATCGGCTTCGATGTCACTTCCACTGGACGATTCTGCTTCGAGTTTTAGGGCTTTTCCTTTTACTTCAATTTCGCTTCCGCTACTGGAATCGCAGGTTATTTTTTCGGCTTCAACGCTTAGTTTTATCTCGCTTCCGCTGGATGCTTTTGTTTCGAGTGAGCTTACAACGAGCGTATTGCTGCTTTTTAGCGACGCACCGCTGGAAGTTCTGAGCGATTCGATGTTTGGCAACGACACAAAAACGGTTTTGGATTTGGTATTTTTGACACTTTTTTCCAATGCTATTTTTAATGTTCCGTCTGTAATATCGGTTGTAATTAAGTCGATGATGTTGTCGTCTGCTTTTACTTCGATGGATTTTGAGTCGCTTTGAGTGACTTCTACATCAATTCCGTGTGATACATCGATGTTGGTAAATTCACCGGATACGGGTCGGCTTACGGTTGTAACATTTCCGCTTCCTTTAACAGCATCGCCCAAATCAATGGAATATTGACAAGAACTGAACAGTAAAGCGGTTATTAACGTTACGATGGTTTTGGTAAGGTAAACGATAAACTTGATCATGGTTAGTTTGTTTTTATGATTACACCTTCTTTATTGATTTCTAAACCTTTGAACTTTCTTTTTTCTTCTGCTTTATTGGTTTCTTTAATATGTATGCCATCGGTGCTGATTGTTACAGTGGACGTTACAGAATCTTCTGTTGCATCTGTTTCAACATCGTTGTATTCGTTTTCTGCAATCGGACAGTTCAGACATTTAATTTGCTCTTTGGTCACTTTATAGATGTAATCCTCTGAGCTGTAATGCAAATTAAAAAAGCCATTGTTAGATGAATCAAAACTTTGCACGTTGCTATCCGGTCTTAGAATTGTTCCTTGAGGCAGGTATAAATACAATTCAACTTCTTGATTTCTATACTTGTTTTTTAAATCGGTAATGAAATAATTGTCTAAAATTAATTTATTTCCTTCAAATTTGAAAGCATAATTTATTTTTTCAGCTCTTTTTTTGGCTTCTGTAATTGATTTTCCTTCTGCTCTTTTTTCAATCTGTAAATAAGGCTGAGCTTCATCGGTATAAATCAATTCAATACTTATTTGATTAGAATAGATGATGTCGTTACCATTTTCGTCTTGTGTTACTTCAAAATCATTGTAATGAAAATCTTTAGCATAATAATCGTTGAATTTAAATTGAATGTCCAACGTGTCATTTGGCATTAGGTTCAGTGTTTCTTTTTGGACAGTTTTTCCATTGTAAGCAATTTCAGTAGCTTGTTTTATTCCGAAGGAAATTAAAATTCCAACTGCAATTAACCACAAAGCCAGTAATGTATATTTCGCAACGTTTCCGATTGATTTCATGTTGGTTATCAGCAGTTTTAATCCTAAAATAAGTAGGAAGAAAAACGGAATTCCGATAGCAAGAACACTCAAAATAACCACTAACCAAATTGGAAATTCGCTCACAATTACCGCATCATAATAACTTTGCCATGGCATATCCACAAATGTAGTTGAACCGAAGGTAAATCCCCCAATTAAAACAGCTCCTAGCATGAATATTGAAAGCATTAAGATAATTGCTCCAATAAATTTAGCAAAAATGGTGAAAATGGTCATAAATACCTCGCCAATGGCGGAAGCTACTTTTTCAGCTCCCGATTTTGTTTCGTTTCCCATTTTTTCATAATTTGCATTTTCTACCCTTTCTGAAAAAGAGGCAAATTCTTCACGAACTTTTTTTTCGATATTACTCAAGTTTACCGGTTCTCCGGTCATTTGAAGTTTTTCTGTTGTAGTTTGTGCTTTTGGGATTAAAATCCATAACAAAATGTAAAGCAAGATTGGAAATCCAACACCGGCAATTACGATTAACACTAGTGCTAAACGAATCCACAACGCATCAATACCAAAATAATGACCCAAGCCTGCAGAAACTCCACCTAAGATATTTTTATCGATATCACGGTATAGTTTTTTTGAAGTTTTGGTTGAGCTATTGTAGTTTGTTTGAGTAGCTTCGCCTTCTTCTTCAATTCTGTAATCTTCCGGTTGACCCATTACGGCGATCATAGCATCAACATCTTTCAGATTGATAACTTGTTTGTCTGCTTCTTTGTTTTCGGTAAAAATTTCCGAAATTCTCATTTCGATGTCTTTCATAATTTCATCTTGACCGGATGAGTTAGAAAGCGAACGTTTTATAGCATCGAAATAACGATTTAATTTTTGAAAGGCATCTTCATCAATATGAAAAAATAAACCTCCTAAATTTATATTTACTGTTTTGTTCATGACGATTATTTTTGATTGGTTATGGTGTTCACAGCGTTTGATAGTTCTCCCCAAGTGCTGTTTAGTTCGGTTAAAAATTGTTTTCCTATTTCGGTTAGAGCATAATATTTTCTTGGTGGTCCCGAAGTAGATTCCTCCCAACGGTAGTTGAGTAATCCGTCATTTTTTAGTCTGGTTAGGAGCGGATAAACCGTACCCTCCACAACCAACAATTTAGCGTTTTTCAAGGTGTCTAAAATTTCAGAGGTATAGGCTTCCTTTTCCTTTAAAACTGAAAGTATACAGAACTCTAAAACACCTTTCCGCATCTGGGCTTTTGTGTTTTCAATATTCATAATTCATGATTTGATTTTTAGTTTAACTAATTCGTTTTTTTGATTTGATTGCTTTGCCTTTCGGCGTTGATTGATTGGATGATTGAAACTCTTATTTGATAAAATTAATGGTAAACGGATATTTGTAAACCGATCCTTCGTTAGCTCTCACGGTTCCTAAAATAACCAAAATGAATTCTGCAATGGTCCAAATTCCTAAAACGGATAATGAAATAATTCCGACTGTGATTAAATCAATTGGAATTACATCGCCGCCTGCATTTTCGATTTCGATGTAGTTGACAATCGAGCCAATAAAAAATATTCCTCCTACAATGGCAATAACAATACTGTAGGCCAAAACACTTAAATGAAAATTGACAACCGATTTTCCGTTTTCATCAATATATTCAGATTGATGTTTTTTTGTTTGCCAAATAATCAAGGGAACTACTATTCCTGCAAAAGGAATAAGGTACTTTGCAAATGCACTTAAATGCAATAATGCTGCTGTTGTTTTTTCGTTTTGTGTTGTCATAATTAAAAGTGTATAATAATATCCTATGCAAATATATGTCTAAAAGAAGGTATTATGTTACGCATAGTACTAATATTTAACATAAAATTAACAATTTAAAATTATAACAATAAAGCTTATATTTACCAAAAAATAAGTGTTTATGCAGTTTACAGCCGGAGATATTAACAAATTTTTGTTTTTTAAATTACCATCCGCATTTTGGTGTGGTGTTCGAACAAAATCGTTGGATAACGACCAATGTATTGTGACAGTCAAGCACCGATGGTTCAATCAAAATCCGTTTAATTCGATGTATTTTGCAGTTCAGGCAATGGCTGCTGAGCTTTCAACCGGAGCTTTGGTGATGTATCAAATAAAAAAAAGCGGTAAAAAAATTTCTATGTTGGTTGCTAATAACAAAGGTAATTTTACCAAAAAAGCTACCGGAAGAATCACATTTGTTTGCCAAGACGGACATTTAATCGAAGCAGCAATACACAAAACCATTGCCACCGGAGAAGGGCAAACTTTTTGGATGAAATCGATCGGAACAGATCAAAAAGGTGACAAAGTTTCGGAAATGGAATTCGAGTGGAGTGTACGAATAAAACAATAGTTTTACACTTTTCAATTAGCTAACAACCCTTAAACTAATCCTAATTAACTTTACTTTTAGACCGTTTGACTGTAACTTTGCATAAAAATTAGCTATGAAAATATTAATCACAGGTGCTACTGGATTGGTGGGACAGGAATTGATTGCCCTGTTATTAGAAAATGGAAATGAAATTCATTACCTCACGACCTCTAAATCAAAAATAGAAAGTAAGCCAAATTATCAAGGTTTTTACTGGAATCTTGACCAGAGTATAATCGATGAAAATTGTTTAATGGGCGTAGATGCCATTATTCATTTGGCTGGTGCAACCGTTTCAAAACGATGGACAACAAACTATAAACAGGAAATTATCGAAAGCAGAACACTTTCATCCAATTTATTATACAATTGTTTAAAAAATCATCCCAACCAAGTAAAACAAATTGTTTCGGCTTCTGCGATTGGAATTTATCCTGACAGTTTGACCCAAATTTATTCAGAAGAGACCAAACTTGTTGATGATAGTTTTTTAGGTCAAGTTGTTGTAAAATGGGAGGAAAGCGTAGATGTTTTCAGTCGATTAAATTTAAAAGTTTGTAAACTTAGAATTGGATTAGTGTTGTCCAACAAAGGTGGAGCATTATCAGAAATGGTAAAACCGATCAAGTTGGGTTTGGGTTCGCCATTTGGTTCAGGAAAGCAAATTCAGTCATGGATTCATATTCACGATTTGGCCTCAATGTTTCAACACGCCGTTCAAAACCAATGGGAAGGTGTTTTTAATGCCGTAGCACCCAATCCGGTAACTAATACTGAGTTGACCAAAACCATTGCTAAGTCGCTTGGCAAACCTGTTTTCATGCCTAATATTCCTAAGTTTGCTATGAAATTGGTGTTGGGAGAAATGCATCAACTTTTATTTTCAAGCCAACATGTGAGTTCGGAAAAAGCAGAAAAAAATGGATTTAAGTTTCGATTCCGAGATTTAGCTAAAACGTTAGATAATTTGTTAACATAAAAAAAGCTCCTCAATTTGAGGAGCTTTTGGTATAAAGTAAGCTGAATTAATAATTATTTTGATGCTGTAAGGCTAACTTTTAATTCGATTTCGTCATCTACAAATTTATCTTTCAAATTATCAAAAATAGATTTAGAAGCATAATTTACTCCCCATTCAGTTCGATTAATTTTGAATGATTCACTGTTTAAAGTTAATGTATTTTCATCCACAGCAATGGTAGCAGGGAAAGATACAGGTTTAGTAATTCCTTTCAACGTTAGGTTACCGGAAACTGTAGTTACCGCATCAACCGTTTCAACTGAGGTAATTTCAAAAGTTCCTTCTGGAAATTTTTTAGTATTAAAAAAATGATCGGCATCTTCTTCTTTACCTAAACCTTTCAAGTGACCTTCTAAATCTTCTTTTCCGTCACCGGCAGCTAAATCTAAAACAGTAATACTGTTCATATCGATAGTAAAATTACCACTTTCAACTTTCCCGTTGCTTAACGCTAATTCTCCTTTAGAAAGAGCAATGGTTCCGTTGTGTTTTCCAGCTGGTTTAGAACCAACCCACTCAATGGTAGATTTTGTAGCATCAACTTGATAAGTCGTGGCTGCATCTGTTGCTACAGCTGCGTCAATAGGTTCTGTGGTTTCAACTTTGTCGTTTTTACAAGAAGTTAAAGAAAGCGTAGTTAAGACTACTAAGCTTAAAATGATTTTTTTCATAGTTTTAAGTTTTAAATTTTAACAAAAGTAGAAAACCAACAAGCATATCCTTCTTAAAGAAATATTAAATTTTTTTATTTCAAATTTAGAAACATACATCTAAAACGAATATTTTACGCTGACAATTTGACATTTTTGAACAATTGGCAGTACTTTTGCAATCCAAAATCCAACAACAAATGTTCAAAAAATTTTTTAAGAATATGAATCAGGAGAATACAGATAATATCGAAAAGGAAATTAATGAGAATGAAGTTTCAACAGAGCAAACGCTAGAGAATTCAATACCTCCGGCCGAAGAATTGACAAATGAAGAAAGATTGGAAGAAGAATTAGCCAAAGAAAAAGACAAGTTTTTACGCCTTTTTGCTGAGTTTGAAAATTTCAAAAGAAGAACAGCCAAAGAACGAATGGATTTGTTTAAAACTGCCAATCAGGAAGTTTTGCAAGCCATGTTGCCGGTTATGGACGATTTTGACAGAGCAATGATTCAAATTTCTAAAACAGAGGATGAAACGTTGTTAAAAGGTGTTGAATTAATTCACGAAAAATTAAAATCAACGCTTGTTTCCAAAGGATTAGAGCAAGTTGAAATTAAAGCCGGAGATGTTTTTAATGCCGATTTTGCTGAAGCAATTACGCAAATTCCTGCTCCATCGGATGATTTGAAAGGTAAAATTGTGGATGTAATTGAAAAAGGATACAAATTAGGCGACAAAATAATCCGTTTTCCTAAAGTGATTATTGGCCAGTAGGGACAAGTCGCGACTTGTTTGTACAGAATAAAATAAAAATTTCGAATTATAGAAAATGAAAAAAGATTATTACGAAATACTAGGCATCTCGAAAAGTGCTACAGCAGACGAAATTAAGAAAGCCTACCGCAAGAAAGCCATAGAATTTCACCCTGATAAAAATCCCGGAAACAAAGAAGCTGAAGAAAATTTCAAGAAAGCTGCCGAAGCATACGAAGTGTTGAGCGATCCAAACAAAAAAGCTAAATATGATCAATATGGTCACGCTGCTTTTGATGGAAATGGCGGATTTGGCGGCGGTGGCGGAATGAATATGGATGACATTTTCAGTCAGTTTGGCGATATTTTTGGTGGTGGTTTTGGCGGTTTCAGCGGATTTGGTGGTGGCGGAGGTCAGCGACGAATGAAAGGCAGCAATTTGCGAATTAAAGTAAAACTAACTTTAGAAGAAATTGCGAATGGCGTTGAAAAGAAAGTCAAAGTAAAGCGTAAAATTCAAGCTCCGGGTGTCTCTTATAAAACGTGTGGAACGTGTAATGGTTCCGGTCAGGTGTTGCGAGTAACCAATACGATTTTGGGTAGAATGCAAACGGCAACTACTTGTCCAACATGTGGTGGAGCAGGACAATCGATTAGTTCGAAACCTGCGGATGCTGACTCACAAGGAATGATTTTGGAAGATGAAACGGTATCAATCAAAATTCCGGCGGGAGTTGTGAATGATATGCAATTGAAAGTTTCCGGAAAAGGAAATGATGCTCCGGGTAACGGAATTCCGGGTGATTTGATTGTCGCGATTGAAGAAGTAGAACACGAATTTTTGAAACGTGAAGGCGAAAATCTTCATTATGATTTATATATCAGTGTGGCGGAAGCAGCTTTGGGTGTTTCCAAAGAGATTGAAGCTGTGGGCGGAAAAGTCCGAATTAAACTGGAAGAAGGAATTCAGTCCGGGAAGATTTTACGATTAAAAGGAAAAGGTATTCCGAGTATAAATTCGTATGGAAATGGCGATTTGTTGGTGCATATAAATGTTTGGACACCAAAGACGTTGAACAAAGAGCAACGCCAGTTTTTTGAGAAAATGCTCACGGATGAGAATTTCATTCCGCACCCTGAAAAAACAGACAAATCTTTTTTTGAAAAAGTTAAGGATATGTTTTCATAATTTGAAAAAAATATTTACATTTGAACTTTACTAGGAAACTAGTAGATTCTTTTTCATAGCAATTTTTCCCATCCTTGTGCAAATAAGGGTGGGTTTTTTTTTGGTTTTGGATTACCATGAAGATTGAAATCCACGAAGTTAGTTTAAGACATTGTAAAGCAGTATGCATTTATTTTTTCACAATTTTAACCGAAGAATTAGAGCTGTCATTAACCTTTAAAAAGTAAACGCCATCCGTTAAATTGGAAAGATCATGAAATGTCTTTAGTGAGTTGATGTTCGCTTTCATAACCATTTTTCCCGTGATATCAATTAAATAGAAGGATTTTCCAATGTACTCTTCTGAAGATTCAATCGTTATAAAATTATGTGTCGGATTCGGGTAAATTTGTACTTCTTTTTTTGGATTATCTACTTCTCCCAAAGATAAAGTAGTCACTATAACTGTTTGAGCATAAGTAGCCGTTTTTCCACATGATTCTACCGTTAATTCGATAGTAAATTCTCCGGTTGAAGTATAAGTATGCGAAGGATTTGTCTCTGTTGAGGTCGTTCCATCTCCAAAATTCCAGAGATAGGAAGTAGCATTTTCGGAGGTGTTCGTAAGCGAAAATTGTCCGTCACCCAATTCTTCAACCATAAAATTTGCCATCGGGTCATATTCGCCAATATGCCATTCTAAAAGTTGGTCAAAAACAATCACTTTAGCAGCCGTTCGAATAGCCGTGGCTACTTCATTGGTAAGTCCGGCAGTAAAGGTAATTTGCTCAGGATTTTTTCGGAATAAAGTGGCATAAAAACTACACGCAGCGGCATAAGTTCCGGCCACAGAAGGGTGACTTCCATCGGAAGAGTATAATTCGATGGTTGGATAATTAGCTCTGATGTTTCGCCAAACGGCACCCACCGGAGAAAGAATCGCATTATTTTCTTCCGCCATAAAACGGTAGCGTTCATTTAATAAATCATCCATGCCGGTGTAGGTGCAAACCGGTGGCCAATTGACACAATTGGAAGCATCGCCGTTTTTTCTTCCCCAAGTCATGTAAAAAACGGTTTCCGTACAGGGGTTTTGTTGGTTGATAAGATTATTTAACTGTTGAGCATACGGATACACTTGGTTTTCAACTTGCGAATCAGGAAAAGAGGGCAGTTGACTTTGTTCTTGCAAGACTACAAAATCCCAATTTCCTTGAGCAATTTTGTTGAGCGAAGTAGCATTGGTGCTGTGCCCCATAAACGTGTAACCGCCGGGTGTGTAGCTGTCATATATCAAATCATCGCCGGTGGAGTTAGCGACATTGTCAATCATTTGTGGCAAATTATTGGAAGCAGTATAACTGTTTCCCAAAAAAAGGGCGCGTTTTGTACTGTTTTGTCCGCACAGCATGGAAAAACAACCCAAAAAACTCAACCCAACTAAGTGTAATTTTATCTTCATGTTCAATGGATAATCATTTACAAGGCGGAAGGTACAAAAAATTAGGATGAAATAATTTGTTGAGTGAGCGGTTTTTGAGTTTGCTTCGATGTTGGGAGAGTTCGAAGAGCTGGGTAAAATATTAATTTTCCATCTTTTTCAACCTAGTAATTTGCATTATAATAGATAGTCTTTTCAGTCCTTCACTTGATATGAATCTGAATGCTAATTCAGTAAAAATAAACCTAAAAACAATAATTGCCATTAAAGTTGGTATTATTAATGATACTATTACTTCTTTTTCCTTTGTAAATAATGCAATTAAAAATCCAATAATTGGAAATAGATAAATAATAGATAGCAATATTTGAAAAGATTTATGAATACTTACTTCTACACTGCCACTATTTAATTCTAATTTTCCATTAAAGACACAAAATGCACCTCGTCTTGGTTTGGCGGAAATTAGCCTAAATCCATTTTCACTTACTTGACCAATGAACATTTTTTTTGTCCATTCTGAAACGAGCGTGTTGGTGAGATAAGTGTTTTGTTCTAATTCTGCTAAGGTTTTTGAATAATCATTTGCTATTTCAAATTCATAAGTTTTAGTGGGAAATAGTTTCATTCGCTTTTTTTAAATGTGTTGTGTGTAGTAAAAATAGTTTAAAAGAAATTATTGCTCCGAATTCGCGAGACTGTGGAGAGCGAGGTTTTTAAGCCTCACCATTTTCCCTATAAAAATAGCAATCTTTTCGCGTAAGATTTACTTTGACTTGAAAAAAGCAATTTCCTCCATCGGCAGCTGATAAAATGTTTGTTACATAATATGGTCCATAATTGCTTTCACAGAAAAAATTAATCCAAACTAATTTTTCTCCTTTTGAGTTTTCTGCGGCAACATATTGTCTGTAATATTTATGTTGCTCAAGATTCTTTAAGATTTTAGGTTGTATGATATCTTCCAACTCTAAAATTTCCTGAAATGTTAAGGTTGTTGGTTTTGCATTTTCAAATAATGGATATTTTGCATTTGGGTCATAAGTAATGATAGTATAATGATTTAGTGTATCAACTTCAATTTGCTTTTGAGAAGTTTTGCAACTAACAAGGGAAATTAGAACGATAGTGAGTATGAAAACAACGGTTTTTTTCATAATGATAGTTTTGTTATGAAGTTGGGACTCCTAAAAGCAAGAGGTCTTAATTACTTACTTTTTTTAGTTCTGTATTTATTTTTATTCCATCTTTCCAAGTTTCAATTTTCGTTACTTTTCCTTCATAATTGTAGTAATAATGTTTGTCAATTGGTTCGCCATTTTTAAAAACTCCTTCATATTTAGTGTTTCCATTTTCGTAAAATTCTCTATGAATTCCATCTTTATC
Source organism: Flavobacterium lacus (assembly GCF_003268815.1). Taxonomy (GTDB): domain Bacteria; phylum Bacteroidota; class Bacteroidia; order Flavobacteriales; family Flavobacteriaceae; genus Flavobacterium; species Flavobacterium lacus. Next base: position 99,634 of record NZ_QLSV01000014.1, read on the forward strand.
AAGATTATTTATTTCCGTTTCCGTTTTTAAAAATCCATTCGAATAATATTCTTTAAAATTCTCTTTCTCTACTTCATCTTTTAATTCTTGAATCTTACGTTGAATTTTTAAAGAACCATCTTCGTAATATTCAGTTTCAACTGTAGTTTTTAAATCATGACCGTCGTGCTCACTATATTCGTATGAATAACTGCTAGTAAGAGATAAAAGTCCATTTTCATAGAATTCCTGAGTTCCCATTTCTTTATCAGCTGTGTAAAAATCTATCCAATACAATGTACCATTTTCACGATAGTGAAAAAAGTTTCCTTGTCTTAAACCGCAGAAATAGTTGTATTTAGATTTAAGAATTCCATTCTCGTAATACTCTTTCCATTGTCCATGTTTTTTCCCTTGGCTGATGTTTAAGTTATTTCCAACGCTGCATTCAGCGACATAAATTTTTGTGTGATTGGTTTCGTATTTACAATTTTTAAATTCACCTGAGTTTTTAAAGTTCTTGTTTCGTAGTATTCCAAGTAGTTCCCTATCAAAACACTATCAATTACAAAACCTTTCAATTTGATTTCACCGTTTTCATACTTTTCTACATATTCAGTTTGCGAGTATATTGAACTCGTAGTTAGGATAGAAAGAAGTAATATTATTTTATTTTTCAAAATTGCTTTTTAACTTGAGGTTAATTATTCAGCTATATTTCAGCTAATATAATAATTATTGAATAAATAAATTTTCCAAATAAAACTCAAATCTCTTTCTTGCACTGAATTGAGTGAGGGATTGCAGCGTAAAGCCCACAGAGAGGAGGCACGACGAACGAGGACTTGCAGCGGAAAGCCCGACCCCGTTGCTGATGAGTACTTTACTTATGAACTTGAATTTCCTGCAACGGGGGCACGCCCACCTAAAAAAATGTACTTTATTTATAGGGTTCTATTTCTGCTTTGGCTGTTATTTCTTATATTTACCAAAACTCGAAAATTAGTATGAGCAACATCTTAGAAGTTAGGAATGTAGTGAAAAAATATGGCGATTATACTGCGTTGAACAGTGTTTCGCTGGCGGTTCCGAAGGGGAGCATTTATGGACTTTTGGGTCCGAATGGTGCCGGGAAAACATCGTTGATTAGAATCATTAATCAGATTACAATGCCGGATAGTGGCGAGATTTTGTTGGATGGCGAAAGACTTGAGTCCAAGCATATTCAGCATATTGGTTATTTGCCCGAAGAACGCGGTTTGTATAAATCGATGAAGGTGGGCGAGCAGTGTTTGTATTTGGCTCAGTTAAAAGGTTTATCGAAACAAGAGGCCAAAAAACAGCTGGATTATTGGTTTGAAAAGTTTGGTATTGAGGGCTGGTGGAACAAGAAGATTGAGGAACTTTCGAAAGGGATGGCTCAAAAGGTGCAGTTTGTGGTGACGGTTTTACATAAGCCTAAATTGCTGATTTTTGATGAGCCTTTTTCAGGGTTTGATCCGGTGAATGCGAACATCATTAAAGACGAAATTCTGGAATTGAAAAAGCAGGGTGCGACGATTATTTTTTCGACGCATCGAATGGAAAGTGTGGAGGAATTGTGTGATGATATTGCGTTGATTCACAAATCGAATAAGCTGATTGAAGGCAAATTGACGGATGTGAAACGCGAGTTTAGAACAAATCATTTTGAGGTGGGCATTGTGACCGCGAATGTGGAAGGGTTGATGTATGATTTGACGCAGCAATTCACGGTGGATCAGGCGAGTTTTAAATCGTTGAACGATGATTTGAAGTTAGAAATCGGACTGGGAACGGCCACGCCAAACGAGTTGCTTCAATTGCTGACACAACGCGGACAAGTGACACATTTTGTGGAGAAAATTCCAACTGCGAATGATATTTTTATTAAAACTGTAAGTCAAAACTAATGAGTATTCTGAGCTTAATTATCAAAAGAGAATTTATTGCCAAGGTTCGCAACAAATCGTTTATTGTGATGACTTTTTTGAGTCCGCTATTGTTTGTTGGAATTGCTGTTTTTGTTGGTTTTTTGGCTTCGATGAAGGCTGATTTGAAACGCATTGCGATTCACGACGAAGGCGGCAATTTTGTGAACGAATTTGTGAATGACGAAGAGTATTCGTACCACGATTTGTCGAAAATTGATTTGCAATTTGTGAAAGACAGTGTGCTGAAAGAGAGCTATGAAGGGTTGATTTATATTCCGAAAACGGATATTTTATCGACGGTGCAAAATCAGGTGCAGTTTATTTCGAATGATAGTCCATCGATGGATTATATTTTGGATGTGGAAGAGGTTATTGAGAAGAAAATTACGCAATATAATTATGAGAAATTAGCCATAGATACCGCTCGTATCAATTTAGCAAAAGCGGATGTTGATATTGTGTTGAAAAAAGCTTCCGGAGAAAATACTGTGAAAGGATTGAACGAAATCAAATTGTTTTTAGGAGGAGCTTTCGGTTATCTAATCATGATGTTTATTGTGATTTATGGCAATTTCGTCATGCGAAGTGTGATTGAAGAAAAGACAAACCGAATCATTGAAATTATCATTTCTTCCGTAAAACCGTTTCAGTTGATGATGGGTAAAATCATTGGAAACTCGTTAGCAGGAATTCTTCAATTTTTAATTTGGACGATATTAGGATTGATACTGTTTTTTGTCTTTTCGACCATTTTCGGAATGCAAATGGGTGCAACAACGGCCGTTTCAGGCGAGGCGGTTGCTGCTGCGAATCCAAGTGGTTTTGCTGAAAAACTGCCATTATATATCAATGAGTTTAAACAATTGCCGTTGTTTACTTTATTGTTTTCGTTTGTGATTTATTTTATTGGAGGATTCTTTTTATACAGCTCCTTTTATGCCGCCATTGGTGCTGCGGTGGATAATGAAACCGATTCGCAACAGTTTTTGTTACCGATTATTTTGCCGCTGATTTTAGGTGTTTATGTTGGGTTTTTTACGGTATTGAACGATCCGCACGGAACGGTAGCCACGGTATTTTCGATTATTCCATTAACGTCGCCGATTGTCATGTTGATGCGAATTCCGTTTGGCGTGCCTTGGTGGCAATTGGTCTTGTCCATGATTTTGTTGTATGTTACATTCTTTTTAGTGGTTTGGTTTGCTGCCAAAATTTACCGGGTTGGAATTTTAATGTATGGCAAGAAACCGTCGTGGAAAGAATTGTATAAATGGATGAAGTATTAAAATGGAAATCATAAACAAAATAATAGATATTTTCGGATTAAGTTTAATCAAAACGAAAGATATAAACATAACTTTTGGTGCGGTTATCGCTTTAATTTTAGCATTTATTGTTACGAGTTTTGTTCTTAAACTTTTTAGAAGATTTGCTACACGAAATTTACCTCCAGCAGACAAAAATAAATTTGTTAGTATATTTCAGTTTGTAAAATACTTGGTTTATTTGTTTGTGATTATGTTTACGCTGAATGCTTCAGGTATAGATATTACTGTTTGGCTTACGGCTTCTGCAGCTATTTTTATAGGTTTAGGTTTTGCATTGCAACAATTGTTTCAGGATTTAATTGCGGGAATTCTGATGATTCTCGACCAATCGTTGAAAGTTGGTGATATTATTGAAATTGAAGAAAGAGTTTGCCAAGTTGAAAAAATAAGTCTTCGTTCAACCAAAGCAGTGACCAGAAATGAGCGGGTTTTGGTTATTCCAAATCATAAATTTATGAGCGATATTTTGTTCAATTGGACGCAAAACAGCGACATCATTCGCGAAAGCGTAACGGTTGGTGTGGCTTATGGTTCTGACACTGAATTGGTCAAGAAAATTTTATTGGAATGTGCCAAAAATAATAAAAGTACACTCGATACGCATGAACCTATTGTGATGTTTGAAGATTTTGGTGATTCTTCACTGGATTTCGGACTTTATTTTTTTGTGGATGACGGTCTTTCGATTCCGAGAGTGCGAAGCGAACTCCGTTTTGAAATTGACAAACAGTTTAGAGCGAACAATATTTCGATACCATTCCCGCAAAGAGATTTGCATTTAATTAGTAAAAAGAACATTGAATAAAAAAGAACATGCCAAAAATATTAATTATTGAAGACGAAGCAGCCATTCGAAGAGTGTTAACCAAAATTCTTTCGGAAGAAAACGATACGTATCAAGTAGAAGAAGCTGAAGACGGACTTTCCGGAGTTGAAAAAATTAAAAACGAAGACTACGATTTAGTGCTTTGCGACATCAAAATGCCCAAAATGGATGGGGTAGAAGTACTCGAAGCCGTTAAAAAAATAAAACCAGAAATTCCAATGGTGATGATTTCCGGTCATGGCGATTTGGAAACAGCTGTCAATACGATGCGATTGGGAGCGTTTGATTATATCTCAAAACCACCGGATTTGAATCGGTTGTTGAACACGGTTCGCAATGCTTTGGATAGAAAAAAACTAGTTGTTGAAAATAAAATACTAAAGAAAAAAGTCAGCAAAAATTATGAGATGATTGGTCAATCGGAACCCATTAATCATATTAAAGACATGATTGATAAAGTGGCTCCAACGGAAGCCCGAGTTTTAATAACCGGTCCAAACGGAACCGGAAAAGAGTTAGTTGCTCATCAATTGCATGAAAAAAGCGAACGTGCTGCCTATCCGATTATTGAAGTAAACTGTGCCGCTATTCCGTCAGAATTAATTGAAAGTGAATTATTTGGCCACGTGAAAGGAGCCTTTACTTCTGCCGTGAAAGACCGTGCCGGAAAATTTGAAGCGGCCGATGGCGGAACGATTTTTTTAGATGAAATTGGCGATATGAGTTTAGCCGCTCAAGCCAAAGTTTTGCGAGCTTTACAGGAAAATTTGGTGCAACGCGTTGGTGCTGATAAAGACATCAAAGTGAATGTTCGCGTGATTGCTGCCACAAACAAAGATTTACAAAAAGAAATAGCCGCAGGACGTTTTCGGGAGGATTTGTATCATCGTTTGGCGGTGATTTTAATTAAAGTTCCGGCCTTAAACGAACGAAGAGATGATATTCCGCTTTTAATTGAACATTTTGCAACCAAAATTTCAGAAGAACAAGGAAATACGGCTAAGCAATTTTCAGCCAATGCAATTAAATTATTGCAAGAATACGATTGGACGGGAAATATTCGCGAACTTCGCAACGTGGTAGAACGCTTAATTATTCTTGGTGGAAGTGAAATTTCGGAGAATGATGTGAAGATGTTTGCGAGTAAATAAAAATGGTAAAAGGTAATTGGTAATAGGTGAAAGGAAATCCCATCACCCATCACCATTTACCCATCACCCATCACCTTTTAAAAAATATGCAACTAAAAAAAATAAACCCAAAACTTCAACAAGCCCTGATCGAATGTGGTTTGACTGAAGCGAATGAAATTCAACAAGAAACGTTTTCTACTTTAAAAAGTGGGGCAGATGCAGTTATTCAATCGCCTGGCGGAAGTGGAAAAACGACAACATTGGTGCTCAATGTTCTTCAGCGATTGGAAAAAGCAGTCGGTGAAAGTACCAGAGCATTAATCGTCGTAGAAAACAGAGACAAAGTAACCGAAATGGTTGATTTATTTGAAAAATTTGGCGATTTTCTCGATTTAAGAGTTATTGGTGTTCATGAAAGAGGTGATATTGATTTTGATAAAAATCAAATTTCGCTTGGAATGGATGTGTTAATCGGAACACCAACGAAGATCAATGATATGTTTTCTTCCGCCGGATTCAATATGAATACCATCAAAATGTTTGTGGTGGATGATGCCGAAGTAATGTTCAGAAACCGAATGGACGCCATCATTCTAAGACTTTCGTTAAGTGTAGAAAAAACACAACGGGTTTTCTTCTGTTCAACCATCACCGAACGAGTTGAAGTTTTAGCCGATAAAATCATGATAGAACCTATTTTCTTTGAAGCAGAATAAACCCTTAACCAATTACCTTTAACCCTAAACCTTTTTTATTATGGGCATGATGAAAATATTTTCCGGAAGTCAAATTTTAGCTTCCGCATTAAAAGAAAAAATAGAAGAAATAGGGGTCGAAGTACTCCAAAAAGATAATATTCAATCCGCTCGTTTGGGTGGTTTTGGCAACTTGGATTTAGCCGTAGAACTATTTATTGACGAAAAATATTATGGTAAAGTCACGGAAGTTGTTGAGAAATTTAGAATGAGTATTTAAATTTGTATATTTGTTATTAAATTGATTAGTATGGATTTAGCTGCAAAAAAATCGGAACTTTTAGATTGGTTGCTTCATCTTAAAGATGAAAGTAAGCTAAAAAAATTAATTGCTTTTAAGTCAATAATAGATAATGAAGTTGTTGCCCATACCGTTAGTGGTTATCCAATTGATAAGCAAGAATATGTTAATATGGTAAAAGAAGCTGATGAAAGAATATCCTCCGGAAAATATACCACAATGGAAGATTTAGAAAAAGAAATTGAGAATTGGTAGAGGAAGGATGGAACATCAAATTAGAATTATTTGGGATAATAATGCAAAGTCTGACCTTAAATTAATTTATGATTTTATAAAATTAAAATCTCCTCAAGGAGCGAAAAATGTAATTAACGACATTGTTACAAATGCGAAGAACATAAAGTTTACGCAACAATATCAAGTTGACGAAATTCTTGGTGAACCTTACAGAAGAATTGTCGTAAGAAATTATAAGATAATCTATAAAATTCAATCAGAATCTGAAATTAGAATTCTTCAAATTTTTGATACTCGTCAAAACCCTATCAAACTTAAAGGGAAAGAATAATCACCTAAAAATCTTCAAATAATAAGCCAAAACCGAAATAAACACGCCGAAAATTCCAATAAAACCGAACGAATACCGCAGACTAGTTAATTCTGCAATGTGACCAATAATTGGTGGTCCCATTAAAAAACCTAAGAAACTAATTCCGGTTACAATCGTCAATGCTTCGCCGGTTGGCAATGTTGAAGTTCGTCCTGTTGTGCTGTAAACAATCGGAATAACATTCGAAACGCCAAACCCAACCATCATAAATGCAATGGTGCACGGAATTAAAAAAGGGAAAGCAACGGCAGTATATAATCCTAATGAAATAGTAACTCCGCTCACAAGAAGTATCTTTTTTGCTCCGTATTTCCGAACTAAAATATCACTCAAAAATCGTCCAGAGGCCATCGTAATCATGAACGAAGTGTAACCCAAAATAACTAGTGCTCCCGGTGCTTTTACAATATCTTTAAAATAAACACCACTCCAATCAAACATAATTCCTTCGCTTGCCATACAACAAAAACCAATTACGCCAAGCCAAATCAATGACTTATCAGGCATTTTGAATTGAGGTTTAGCAATGTTAATTTCTTGTTTGACCGCTTTTACTTTTATCAAAAAACGATAATTGATAAAAATGATTATTCCTACAATAGCAAAAACAATAACAAAATGTTGGTAAGGGGAAAGCTTAAATGCCAACATTAGCAAGCCCACTAACGCTCCACAAAATCCGGCTAAACTCCAAGATCCGTGAAACGAACCCATAATTGGTTTCCCGAAGATTTGTTCCGTATAAACGCCTTGTGTATTAATGGAAATGTTACTGAAATTACCACAAACACCAAACAAATACAAACCCAACGCCAATTGCCACGTTTCTTCGGCCAATCCGATATTGGTTAAACAAAAAGCATATAATGGCAAGGCAAATAAGAGTACTTTTCTACTTCCCAAACGAGTAACTAATTTACCTGAAAATGGCATTGCCGTTAATTGGCCAATCGGTAGAGCAAATAAAATGGTCCCCAATTCACCTTCACTTAAGTCCAAAAATGATTTGATATCCGGAATTCTGCTCGCCCAAGAAGCAAAACAAAATCCCATCCCAAAATAAAAAAAAGAAGTTGCTAAGCGAATTCGATTCAAATACGTCTGCTTCGCTTTCCGATAGCTTTTTTTGTGCTTTTGTTGCGGAATAATCTTTCCTAAAAAACTGTAGTCTAATAAAGGCATTTATTATGGGCTGAATGAGACCTCAAAATTAATTAAAAAATAGAGTTTACGCTTGATTTTGATTTCATTGGCTTATTTATTGTCTATTTTTCAAGAATTGATGAAGCATTTTAACAATTCCAAAAATAATTGTCTTACTAATTAGCATTTTCAAACTTCAAGATTCCACAAATCGATTATCTTTGCACCTTAAAAAATCAGAAATGCGAGCTGACTTCCAGCTTCCATCCTCTAACTTCCAACTTAAAAAAAATGATTACAGTAAACGATATCTCCGTTCACTTTGGCGGAACCACTTTGTTCAGCGACGTTTCTTTTGCCATCAACGAAAATGACAAAATTGCCTTGATGGGAAAAAACGGTGCCGGAAAATCTACACTTTTAAAGATAATTGCAGGCGAAAGTAAACCGTCAACCGGAAATGTTTCTGCACCAAAAGATGCCGTAGTGGCCTATTTGCCACAGCATTTGTTAACGCAAGATGGTTCAACGGTGATGGAAGAAGCGTCAAAAGCATTTGGAGAAATCTTCAAAATGAAGTCCGAAATCGACGAAATCAATGAGCAATTAACGATTCGAACTGATTATGAAAGTGATGAGTATATGAAATTAATCGAAAAAGTTTCCGACTTAAGCGAGAAATTTTATGCTATTGAAGAAATCAATTACGAAGCCGAAGTAGAAAAAATATTAACCGGTTTAGGATTTGAAAGAACCGATTTTACAAGACAAACTTCCGAATTTTCCGGAGGTTGGCGAATGCGAATTGAGTTAGCCAAAATCCTTCTTCGCAAACCCGATTTGATTCTTCTTGACGAACCAACCAACCACATGGACATCGAAAGTATTCAATGGTTAGAAGATTTTTTAATCAATTCCGCCAAGGCAGTGGTGGTCATTTCGCACGATAGAGCGTTTGTGGATAACATCACCAATCGAACCATCGAAGTGACGATGGGACGCATTTATGACTACAAAGCAAAATATACTCACTATTTAGAACTCAGAAAAGACCGAAGAATTCACCAACAAAAAGCGTATGATGAACAGCAAAAAATGATTGCCGATAACCAAACGTTTATCGATCGTTTTAAAGGAACTTTTTCTAAAACCGACGCCGTTCAATCACGTGTAAAAATGCTTGAAAAACTCGTTCTAGTTCAGGTGGATGAGGTCGATACCTCGGCTTTAAAATTAAAATTCCCACCTGCTATTCGTTCCGGTCAATATCCGGTGATTGTCAAAGATTTAGAAAAATCGTATGGAGATCATTTGATTTTTAAAGATGCTAATATCGTTATCGAAAGAGGAGATAAAGTCGCTTTTGTAGGCAAAAATGGCGAAGGAAAATCAACTATGATCAAAGCCATTATGAAAGAAATCGAAATCAACGGTGGAAGCGTAGAAATCGGTCACAACGCACAAATTGGCTATTTTGCACAAAATCAAGCGTCACTTTTAGACGAAAATGCAACCATTTTTGAAACCATCGACGACATTGCGGTGGGCGATGTTCGAACGCAAATTAAAAATATTCTCGGAGCTTTTATGTTCCACGGCGACGACATCACCAAAAAAGTAAAAGTACTTTCCGGTGGCGAAAAAACGCGTTTAGCAATGATTAAATTGTTGCTCGAACCGGTGAATTTGCTCATTCTCGATGAGCCTTCCAACCACCTGGATATGAAAACCAAAGACATCATCAAAGATGCCTTGCGGGATTTCGACGGCACGTTAATTCTCGTTTCCCACGACCGTGATTTCCTCGACGGTTTGGCAACTAAAGTTTTTGAATTTGGCAACAAACGCGTTAAAGAACATTTCGAAGACATCAAAGGATTCCTAGCGATGAAAAAAATGGAAAACCTTCGTGAAATCGAAAAATAAGCTATAAAAATAATTTGGGCGTGCCCCTCCGTAAACTACGGGTCGGGCTTTTCGTTCCAAGTCCTCACAAAAAACACCATTTTCTTCAACCCAAAAAGAGCTTCTGCTGGTCGCTTTTTTGGCTTGAGAAAATTGGTGTTTTTTTGTTCCGGGCTTTCCACTTCAATCCGTCACGCGAGTCAGTACTAACAAAGTAGTTTAAAGGAAAATGCTGATTTGGTTTTCAGTCATAATCGCAGTTTTCAGTCCCAGTTTTCACACAATCTTGTCATTCTGACGAAGGAAGAATCTCATCGTGATATTTCAATTTTAGAATAATTCATAAAAAAACATCCCGCTAACTAACGGGATGTTTTCGTAATGTAATTTAAATTAACAAGTATTTATAAAGCAGTAATAATAAATTGGCTTCTTCTGTTCAATTGGTGTTCGGCTTCGGTACATTCTACGCCGTCAGCACATTTGTTAACCAATTGTGTTTCTCCGTAACCTTTTGCTGTTAAACGTTCCGGAGCAATTCCGTTTTTGATTAACCAATCACGAGTAGATTTTGCTCTTCTTTCAGACAACACTTCGTTGTAACGGTGTGTCTGACGGCTATCGGTGTGCGAACGAATATCGATTTTCATATTTGGATATTCATTCAATACATCTAAGATTTTAGCAATATCAATCGCAGCATCCGGTCTAATGTTCCATTTATCTAAATCAAAATAGATGAGGTTGATTCCAAAAACATCGGCTAAATCGCCACCAATCGGAATACTTTTCACCGCTTTTTCCAATTCAATCGGAAGTTCAGTTGTGCCACTTTCTTTTCCAATAATAACAGGAACTTCTTTGGTAGTATATTCCGGTTGTTCAGCTCTAACATAGTATTTCTTTTCACATTCCACTTCACCAAAGTCATATCGACCATCCGGACCTGAAATAGTTTCTTTTAATTTATTGAAATTCTCATCAAACAAAGTCAGTTTTGTGTTTGGTAAGATCGCTCCGGTTTCTTCGTCTGTTACAATTCCAGCCAACAATTGTTCACAATCAAATTGCAATTCTCTTGTTTCAAGGAATTTATAGATATCATCGTTTCCAACACCATTTGGACGGTTAGAAGATAAAAATCCTCTTTTGTTAGCTTTGTTGATAATCAATGCAAAATCATCATGCGGACTATTTGCAGGTTCTCCAATATTGTGAACTTGTTTAAAAGTACCATCGCTTTCTAACTTTGAGACAAAAATATCTAAACCACCCAAACCAGGATGACCGTCTGAGGCGAAATACAATTCATTGTCTGAAGTAATGAATGGAAATGTTTCACGACCTTCAGTATTAATGTCAACCAAGTTAATTGGAGTTCCATACGAATCTTCTGCTAAAATATCAACTTTAAAGATGTCTGATAAACCTTTTGTTCCCGGCATATCAGAAGCAAAATACAATGTTTTTTCGTCGGCACTTAACGATGGGTGAGCCACTTGATAACTGTCGCTGTTAAACGGAAGTTCTTTAATGTTTGTCCATTTTTCATCCACCAAAGTAGCTTTGTAAATTTTTAATAAAGTCACTTTGTTGGCATCTTTACCTTTTTTACCATCCAAATAATTATTTCTGGTAAAGTAAACGGTTTTCCCATCTTTTGTAAAAGCCGGAGTTGATTCATGGAATTTAGAATTCAATTTTTTGCCATATCTATCGGTGTTGGAAAGAGCACCTTCTGCACTCAAATCAGCACCATATAAATTAGAAAAGTATTGATCAGTCCACGAGTGTTTTCTTTTTGAAAAATTTCCGGTATCACGGGTAGAGGTAAAAACCACTTTATCCATATAGAAAGCTGGTCCATAGTCTGAATATTCAGAGTTAATTCCGGCATCTTCGATGTTATAACGGCCTGAGTTCTTTTTGATTGCATCGCGGTAATCCTTTTGCTCTTTGGCTAGAAGTCCTCGTTTATCGTTTCCGCTTTTCTCATTGAATTTTACCATCATTTCATCGGCTTTGGCATAATTTCCCACTGCTTTTAATGATTGTGCATAACGGAAATAATATTCGGCTTCCACCTCTTGCGACATAGCAAAAAGTTCTCCATACCATTTTTCTGCATTCACTAGGTCGGCATTAAAATAGTAGGCATTTGCAATTTTTTGCAACATATCAGGCGTTTTATATCCTTTTTCTGCAATTCGTTCATAGGTTTTTATAGCGTCTATGTATGCGAATTTGTCATAGTTTTTAGTTGCTTTTCGTTCACCTGCTTTTTGCGAGTAAACATTTACAGCAATAAAACTAAACAAGGCGATGTATATAAATTTAATTTTCATGACTGTTGCTTTATTAGAAGAATCTAGGTGATACAATTTTATTCTGTTTTGTGAATAATTCAAAGCGTATGAAAACCTCATGTGAGCCTGAATTAAATCGTCTTAATCGTGTAGTTTCATGGTCATAACCATAACCGATAAATAGTCCGTCCGTTACTTGAAAACCAGCCATGGCACTCACAGCAGCGTCCCAACGCCAAGCAGCTCCTAACATAAATTTATCATTATATAAAAAGTTGGCTGAAACGTCTACTTGCAAAGGAGCACCTTCTACTGCTTTTGTTAATAAAGCAGGCTTGAATTTTAAGTTATAATTCACGTCAAAAACATAACCTGCAATGAGGTAGAAGTTCATTCGCTCTGCGTTTAAAGCAATGTCATTGTCGTTGTATCTTTTTGTTTCAAAAAAGTTTGGTACTGAAAGACCAACATACATCTTATCGGAATGAAAATAGACTCCTGCTCCAACATTAGGTGTAACTTGATTGTCTATATTTGTCAGTAGCAATGCATCTCCTCCATCTTGAGGAGTGAGTTTTGAAACATCTAAATTAAACAAATTTGCGGTACCTTTTACACCAAAAGAAAGTTTGAAAGTTTCTGAGGTTTGAACAGTGTAAGATACATCTGCAGATATGGCATTTTCATTTGTAGGTCCAATTTTGTCATTCACAAATGACAATCCCATTCCAATATTACTATTGTTAATAGGTGTGTTAATGGAGAAAGCATTGGTAGTAGGAGCACCGTCTAAACCAACCCATTGGGTTCTGTGCAATCCGAAAATACTCATTACTCCTCTTGATCCCGCGTAGGCCGGATTCACGTTGATTGTGTTATACATGTATTGCGTGTACTGTGCGTCTTGTTGAGCAAGTGCTGCAAAACCTGTAAACATCAAAGCGATAAATAAAAATTTTGTTCTCATTTTGTTTCTTTTTTTAGAAACCTGAGGGTGGGGTAACCCTCAGGAGTTTAATTTTATCTTGTTAGGTATAAATAACCGGATTTGTTTACAACATTTCCTTCTGGAGTAGTATAATTAATGATGTAGAAATAAGTTCCTGTTGGAAGTTCCGCATTTTTGTTTAAAGTGGCTCTACCTTCTGAAATTCCTTCAAATCTTCTATCATTGTTGTTATAGTTTTCTACCTCGTATACTAACACGCCCCAACGGTTATAGATTTCAACAGTGTTGCTAATGTAACACTCTGTGTTTTCAATGTTCTTAATAGAGAAATACTGATTTAGTGCGTCTCCATTCGGTGTGAATGCATTATTTATTTCAATGGCATCACACGGGAAAACCAGACAGTCATCGTTTACATTCATAGTAACTTCGTATACTCTTGGACAGTCACCTTCCGTAATAACATACTGCAAGATATAATTTCCAATTGATGGAACTTCACTCGGATTGAAAATATTTTCATTTAAAGCTCCACTAGTACTTTCATCCACCCAAACACCTCCGGTAGTTCCGATTGGCAGTAATTCATCTAAATTGATTGTAGTAATATCACCGATACATGATTCGGCGTCAATTCTTGTTAAACTATTCTCAATAGAAACGATAATTGTTTGAATAAATGTGGAAGGATTTCCACAACTATCTTCCACTTCCCAAGTTCTTACTATTGTATAGGATGTTGGTGTTTCATTTACTGTTTCCTCTGTGAATATAGGTTCACCAACAGTTGAACATGTATCTGTGAATGTTAATTCAGGTACTTCAGGAATTGCATCACAATTTACAGAAATGCTCTCTTCAAATTCGGAAGAAACCGGACCAGTTGTATCTTGCACTATAATAATTTGATTGTGAGAAATATTGTTTCCACAGCTGTCAGTTGCAACCCAAGTTCTAGTAATAATTGATTCTCCGGCACATTCTCCTTGTTCTTCGCTTACGGTTAATGTCACTTCAGCACTACCACAGCTATCTACCGCTGTTAATGTTGCAGCATCAGGTATTTCACCACACTCTACTGTAATGTCAGTTGGTAATTCTTCAACGAAAGAAGGAGCAATGGTATCCTGAACAGTTATAGTTTGACTATGTGAAGTTGTGTTTCCGCAGTCGTCTGTTGCAACCCAAGTTCTTAGCAAGGTATATGATCCCTCACAAATTACATTTTGAGTTTCTACAGTCAATACCACTGTTGCATCTCCACAGTTATCAGTAGCAGTTAACGTAGCGGCAGTTGGAACAGCGTTACATTCTACAGTAATATCAGCAGGAAGCTCTTCTACGAAAGCAGGAGCAATTGTATCTTGAACAGTGATGATTTGAGTATGAACTGTTTGGTTCTCACAAGCGTCAGTAGCAGTCCAAGTTCTGGTTACTACATAAGCATTAGGACAATCCCCTTGCTGAATTGCTTCAGCGAAAGTTACAGTTGCATCTCCACAGTTATCAGTAGCAGTTAACGTAGCGGCAGTTGGAACAGCGTTACATTCTACAGTAACATCAGCAGGAAGCTCTTCTACGAAAGCAGGAGCAATTGTATCTTGAACAGTGATGATTTGAGTGTGAACTGTTTGGTTCTCACAAGCGTCAGTAGCAGTCCAAGTTCTGGTTACTACATAAGCATTAGGACAATCCCCTTGCTGAATTGCTTCAGCGAAAGTTACAGTTGCATCTCCACAGTTATCAGTAGCAGTTAACGTAGCGGCAGTTGGAACAGCGTTACATTCTACAGTAACATCAGCAGGAAGCTCTTCTACAAAAGCAGGAGCAATTGTATCTTGAACAGTGATGATTTGAGTATGAACTGTTTGATTCTCACAAGCGTCAGTAGCAGTCCAAGTTCTGGTTACTAC
>NZ_QLSV01000015.1 GCF_003268815.1 Flavobacterium lacus
CACTATAATTGTAAACCAATTACAGGATTAAAAATGAACCGTAAACCAATACTAGGATTTAATTAAAAACTGTAAACTTTTTTTAGGACGATACAGTTAATCTGAGTCCCGACAGCTATCGGGATTGGTTCGAGCCGAAGAGGAAAAGCAGAAAGTCTAGCACGAAAGTGTCAATTTTTATTTTAAATTTATCCGCCATGCACATCGTTTACATCCTCCACTCCCAAAAACTAAACCGGTTTTATATTGGTTAAACTACTAATCTAGACTTGAGACTAGACTTCCATCTCCATGACACACAAGCTAGAAAATTTACCTATAAAGCAGACGATTGGACACTGTTCTTTTCGTTAGAATGTACTTCTAAAAAGCAAGCTATAGGCATTGAAAAACATATCAAGGCTATGAAGAGTAAGGTTTATATCGAAAATCTTGCGAGATATCCTGAGATTACAAAAAAACTGCTAGGTAAGTACTAAGCCACATCTGACTGTTAATTAGATGGATAAATACCTAAACAAGTAACTATCAAAATTGGTTCGAGTCAGCGGCAGAGTCCAACCCCCAATCTTCTCATGCTGAGGCACGAAGCATCGCTTTAATAACTCCATTGTCACATTGCGCAATTGACACATTACCACAACGCCCGGTTTCCGTTTCGTCTCCCCTTTCCTTCTTGTCCCGTCCGAAGGCGGATGGAGACCGGTCGGGGTGAGGCTAAATTCGCCAAATCCCAACCGCATCGCTCCCATCCCCTTCCCGTCCCTTCCAAATGAAAAATTTTTAGTAACCATACTATTTTTTACTATTGATACTACATACCTTTGTTTAAATTGTAATAGATAGTTGAAAAATAGTGGGATAGTAACCATAATCAGCAAGCTTTGCGAAATGTAATTGAATTAAAATACCTGAAAACGAATGCTAATTAACATTGAAAACGGAACGCTTGAAAATTTACACAAAACGTTAAATCTAAAGTTTAAAACTAGTTTTAAAAAAAACGGTTACGAATACAAAACAATAATTTCAAAAAATAAAATAACGCTCTCCGTTGAAAGTTTTCAGTTCGGAAATGGGTTTAATTTTACTGCGATCAAAGGCGACTTACAACAACCATTAGAATTAGAAATTGCAGAAGATGGCACAAATCATTTGAGGTTTTTAATTGTTAAAAACGGAGTTGTCGTTCATATGCTATCACCTAGTATTCGGTATCGCTTAAACAACAGCTTTTCATCGATCGTTGGTGTAAAAGGAATGAATAACCAACGCATCACTTTACCTACGCAAAATAACATAGAAGCCTTTTTTTTACAAGTAGACATAAAACGATATGCCATTGATTTAAAAAGTGACTTTTTTGAATTTTCAAAAGAAACAAATACAGGGAGTAAAAAAAATGAAAATGAGGAATATTTCATTTTTCAGAGTAACTATTCCTATGCGATTTCAGAATCTATTTCAGACATCATCACCACTTCAAAAACAGGAATTACGAAACGTTTTTTCATAGAATCCAAAGCCTTAGAACTTTTGTGGCTCCACACAGAACAATATAACAACGAACAAAAGTTTGGATATGATGATAAAATTTTTAAAAAAATCGACTTCGAATTACTAAAAAAAGCCAAAGAATACATTCACAACAACTTCAACAAACCGATTACCTTAGCTGTCTTGGCGAAAGAAGTTGGCACAAATGAAACAAAAATAAAACAAGGTTTTAAAAAAATATACGGCAAAACTTTTTCAGAAATTCTACGATTCGAACGTTTAAATAAAGCAAAAATATTGCTGGATGAGGGAAACCTAAGCATCAAAGAAACCGCTATGAGTTGTGGGTACAAAAGTACATCGATGTTCTCAGTACGATTCAAAGAACGCTTCGGAATAGCACCCAGTAGTTATAAATCTTCTTAAAACGGTTTATTGCTGTCTCAAACAGATTTACCTGAGCAAGGGTTAGTGGTACTTGAGTTGATAATTATAATTTTACACAAGAAATTAAATTGCAACAAAAATGAAAACCCTCAAATTAGCATCCTTTATCTTATCATTTTTCCTTTTAACGGCTTGTTCGTCCAAAGTCACTCTGCCAATTTCATCAAGTGTTCCGGCAGCTGATATTATCGTTACGAAAAAACAAGACAAAAATAATAATTACTTGATTGAAGTAACGGCAACAAATATGGCCGAAGCGAGCAGATTGAATCCACCAAAAAACAACTACAGTGTTTGGATCATTACCGATGACGGAATGACAAAAAACATTGGCCAACTCAGTAACAAAAACGCCAAAAAAGCAGTTTTGAAAACGGTTACGCCGTTTAATGCTAAAGAAATTTTCATCACGGCGGAAGAAGAAGGAAATTTAAATTATCCTGCAGGAACTGAAATAACCAGAAGTAAATTCTAGTCTGATAAACTATTTTTTAATTCAATAAAAAAAAAGAAACTACAACGTTAGGCATGCGGATTCCATGTGAAGACAGTCGTGTGTAGTTCAAAGAAAAGTCTACAAAGTCCAAGACCAATTTTACAAAGTAAACAGTAAAAAAGTTGGCAACAATTAGTAACAAAAACCCCCCAAATAATTATGAAGAAACTACTACTTTTAGTAACATCAGTAAGCCTACTAGGTGCTACTTTACAATCAAATGCGCAAGCTCCCGTGCTCGGAACATCCTCTTCTTTTGCACTCTTTTCAACCAATGGTGCAGTGAGCAATACAGGGCTTTCGCACCTAACAGGAAATGTCGGTACGAACAATGGCCCAAATAACAACTTTGGTAATGTAGATGGTGTAATGCACAACGCAAACGGAACAACGGCTTTAGCAGCAGCAGATCTTACGCTTGCTTATAACCAATTAAATGCCGCTGTGCCAAACTTCTTTCCCGCTCCATTATTAGGTAATGGAGAAACACTGAATGAAGGAACTTATTTCATCAATCAAAGTGCTTCATTAAACAATACGCTTACGTTAGACGCACAGGGTGATGAAAATGCTGTTTTTATTTTTCAAGTACAAGGATCATTCTCTTCTGCTGCCGGTGCACAAGTTGCACTGACAAACGGTGCTCTGGCCTGTAATGTGTTCTGGAAAATTGAAGGGCTGGTTGATCTCGCCACAAACACAGACATGAAAGGAACTATCGTAGCAAACAATGCTGCCATCATCTTAAACAGTGGCGTTCAATTAGAAGGCCGTGCTCTTTCAACCACAGGTGCGGTAACGGTAGCAGGTGTAACCGTAACGACACCGTTGGGTTGCGGAATTCCGGAACTAACGGGTCCTATTGCCCCACCACTTAATTCAGTAGCATGTTATACTGTGTTTTCAGGAAATGGTGAAGTGACAAATACAGGAATTTCATTTGTAACGGGTGACATCGGAACAAACGTTGGTCTCACAAGTGGTTTTCAAGCAGAAAATGTAACCGGAACAATACACCCAAACCCGGATGTGTCAACCGCACAATGCGCCGCTGATTTAAATAATGTTTACACGTATTTAAATACTCTTCCTGTAGATATCGAATTACTTTATCCTGCTGCTTTTGGGCAAGATCTTGTCTTAACACCGCATACCTACTTGATGAATGCTGCTACAGTGTTAACTGGTACAGTAATTTTAAACGGTCAAGACAATCCCGATGCGGTTTTTGTAATCAAAATCAACGGTGCTTTATCAACCGGAACCTATGCAACAGTGGAATTAATCAATGGTACACAAGCCAAAAACGTATTCTGGAAAATTGATGGGGCTACCAGTTTGAATGATTATGCAAACTTTAAAGGAACTGTGATAGGAAACAATGGCGCAGTTATTCTAAATTTAGGTGTACAAATTGAAGGCCGTGTTCTGAGCACAAGTGGCGGTATAACAACATTTGGCATTAATGCCGTAATGACTCCCGGATGCGAAGCGTTAAGCACATCTTCAAACACAATCGCAAAACCAATGGCTCAATTCTATCCGAATCCTTTTACGGATTCAATTACTGTTTCATTAAATGAGTTCAACACAGAAGGAGTAGAATTAACCATATACAACAGCTTAGGAGCAATGGTGGTGAAAACAGCCCTGACACAAAACAATACTGTGATAGAAACCAATCTTTCATCTGGAATGTATTACTACCAACTACAAGGTAAAGAAGGATCTATTCAAACAGGTAAATTAATTGCTAAATAAATACAAATTATTAATTCATTGATAAAACCCTGTCTTTCGGCAGGGTTTTTTGCTTTAATAACCTGTATAGTTATTTTAGGACGAGTCAAACCTACAACCTATACCCAGATAAAGCATAGATATTGTATAGATAATGTATAGATAATGTATGGATAATGTATGAAAAAAACATCAATAGTAACAGACTACCACCACTCTCCCAAGATAGAAATAAATAGTAATAAAATAACAAACTCCCAACGAAGTCAAAGCAGCATCAAAGGTCCTACCGCACCACCATCACCTTCTTCACTGTAGTATCCAACGCATCATCCGTAGATATAAAGATCATATACACCCCAGAAGCTACTTTGTATTTGCCAAATGCGGTGGTGTCCCACTCAATGGTACCGCCTTCGGAGATTTCTTCATAAACAAGGTTTCCTTCAATGTCGGTGATTTTTACATTGGCTTTGCTAGTGAGTCCCGAAATTTTTACGGTTCCTTGAAAACCGGGCCGGACAGGATTAGGATAAACATACACGTCTTGCAGGTTGTCGTTGGGTTTAGTGGAGGTTCCTTTGAAAGACACCATTCCTTTGGCGGTGGCAATAAACACCTCTCCTGTGGTTCCGTTTATTTCGATGTCGTTGATTACGTTACTTGGCAAAGGTGAATTCACCGTAGTAAATCGTTGTAAAGTCTGTTGTCCATTTGCAGAAAACTGGAATACGCCGGCATCTGCTGTTCCAATCCACTTATTGTTTGCACCGTCAACGGCGATATCGGTAATAAATTGGCCAAACAAAAGCTCTTGAGCCAAGCCGTCATCCAAAATGATAATGGAATTGGTTGTAAGTTGCTCCTCGCTTAAAAACCGATCTACCGAAGGTAAGATTCTCAACCCTCTTCGGGTGCCAATCCATAATTGATTTCTATTATCCACAACCGCACATTGAACAGCTGAGGAGGGCAAATTTCCGTTGTTTTGACCTTCCGTAATTTTGATTAAACGATTATTGAAATTTTCGTTAAAGGCAATTAAACCCTCGTCTAACGTACAGAGCCATTTGGTGTTGTTTTTGTCAATTGACATTCTATTATTACTGGTAAATCCGCCCAAAACATCACTCACGTCATACGATTGCCATTGCCCATTTGCTCTCAACACCTTTAGCATGTTGGCGATTAATCCATTTGATGCCCAAAGATTACCGTTTTTATCAAAAGCAGTTTGTTCAATACGAATATCCGGACCATAGGAAGGGTTTCCGGGAATAACTAACGATTGTAGTCCACTGTTTGACACATTGTAAATTGTTGTAGCCACATCATTTTCTAGTTTTAATAAACCAGAAAAGTACGAACTTGCATAAACAATATTTTCATTGGTTGGACTAACCGTCACACGAACAATTGATTTGGCCTCTAACAATTCACTGTACGGGATATTAAGCCATTGTTCTTGTGCTAATTTACTCAAGCCAAACTCATCTAACGGATAGGGATTATTAAATTGGGTATAATCTCCATAAGTTGCCCATAAAGTACCGGATGGCGTTACAGTTAATGAAAAAATATTGTTTTTATTGGGCCCTTGCGGAAGTAAAACTTCAAAAGAAGTTGGATTGGTTAGTGAGGTTTCAATCACACCATTTTCAAATGTACCAATATAAATGGAATTGCTAATAATAGTAGCTGATGTAAAATTTGATGTTAAATCCGGAACTGATGTGCTTTGAATTGTCACAATTTGACTAAACGATTCATTCATCACAACAACTCTTGTGGCCGCAGTGGCTATTAGTTTATCGCCTCTACTTCTTAAATCCAGAAAAGGTTGACCTACATTTAAAACAGGGGAAGGAGTAGCTCCGATAAACCTATAAATAACATTATTGGAATTAATGGCGACAAGTTGATTATTAAACGAGACGATTCCTCTCCAAAATCCGCCATCAAAGGTTACCCAATTATTAAAATTAACCAAGTTTGGATTTGACAATGGTGCTTTACGAATTCCGTGATTTAAAGTAACCGCATAAATTTCTTCGTTCAAAACAGTTGTTTCTAGAACTTCTGCTTGAGCACCGGTTGGACTGTTATAAAATGTATCTCCAAAAGTAAAATCGTTTAATTTGAATTCAACCAAAGCAAAATCACAAGAAATGTATAATTTTGAATTATGCTCATAAATATGATTGATTTTCTTTTTATTAGGAGGAATTCCGCCAGTTTGATCGCGAATTCCAACTAATAAGGTAATTTCTTCCGTGGCTTCATTAATCATAATCAACAAGCCATTATCGTGACCTACAAAGGTTCGGTTTAACTGTTCACTGTGATAGATAGTTGAGATTGTTTCGCCCGAAAGACCATCAACCGTATTAAACGTTTTGATGTCGTTTGTGGAACGATTTTTAGAAAACAAAGCGGTTTCACATGCGGCAAACAAACGATTTTCAGACTCTGATAGATCGCGTACTTCGTTATATGAAAAATAACCTTGCCACAAAAGGTTTTGTGAAATCGTCGCAAACGGAGCGATTAAAAAAACTGTTATCCAAAAAAAATTCTTCATTAGTAATTCAAATTGACAGACAAATATAGGTAAAACGATAGAATCCTTCTTTTAATATATTGGGAATAAAAAAAGCTGTCTTTTTCAGACAGCTTCCAATTTGTATTGAATGAAGCATGGTGTTATACCACTCCTTGACCTAACATGGCATCGGCTACTTTTACGAAACCAGCAACGTTTGCTCCTTTTACGTAATCAACATAGCCGTTTGCATCTGAACCATATTTTACACATGATTCGTGGATGTTGGCCATAATTGCTTTTAAACGTTCGTCTACTTCTTCTGCAGTCCAACTTAACCGCAATGAATTTTGAGACATTTCTAAACCTGATGTAGCTACACCTCCCGCATTAGATGCTTTCCCCGGTGCAAATAATATTTTTGCTTTTAAAAAAGCTTCAACGGCTTCTGAAGTTGATGGCATGTTTGCTCCTTCCGAAACACATATACATCCATTTGCAATTAATGTTTTTGCTTCTTCTTCATTTAACTCATTTTGAGTTGCACAAGGTAAAGCAATAGCACATTTTACTTCCCATGGACGTTTTCCTTCAACAAATTTTGCGTTAGGATACTTTTTCACATACTCACTGATTCTGGCTCTTTGTTCATTTTTGATGTGCATTACGTGCGCTAATTTTTCAGCATCAATTCCGTCTGCATCATAAATAAAGCCTGAAGAATCTGAAAGTGTTACTACAATTCCGCCTAACTCGGTAGCTTTTTCGGCTGCATATTGAGCTACGTTTCCTGATCCTGAAACGGTTACAATTTTTCCTTTAAAACTATCACCTTTGGTATTTAACATACTTTGAGCAAAGTAAACATTGCCGTAACCTGTTGCTTCCGGACGAATTAAAGAGCCTCCAAATGAAATTCCTTTTCCGGTTAAAACACCGGTAAATTCGTTTCTTAATCGTTTGTATTGACCAAACATATAACCCACTTCTCTTCCGCCAACGCCAATATCTCCAGCCGGAACGTCGGTATCTGCACCAATGTGTTTAGCTAATTCTGTCATGAAACTTTGGCAAAAACGCATGATTTCAATATCTGATTTTCCTTTCGGATCAAAATCAGAGCCTCCTTTTCCGCCGCCCATTGGCAACGTAGTTAAACTATTTTTGAATGTTTGCTCAAAAGCCAAGAATTTTAAAATACTTAAATTTACTGAAGGATGAAAACGTATTCCGCCTTTGTAAGGACCAATCGCAGAATTCATCTGGATTCTATATCCGCGATTAACTTGTGTTTTTCCGGCATCATCAATCCATGTTACACGAAATATGATTACTCGCTCCGGTTCAACCATACGCTCTAAGAGCATTTGATTTTGGTATTTTTTATTTTGCTCAATAAAAGGAATAACCGTTTCGGCAACTTCCTTCACCGCCTGTAAAAATTCAGGTTCGTTTGGATTTTTTTTAGCTACAGCTTCAACAAAAGAGTGAATACTTTCTGTCATGATTATTAGTTTAATAACGTTTATGAAAACGTTTTCGTTTGTTGCGACAAATATACATTTTATTAAAATATGGGTATAATTTTTTTTATATTCTCAGTAGAATTATTTTTTTGTTAAGAAATCACGATAAAATCCGCACTTAATCATAACATTTAAAACAAATTTTAGTTTTTTTCGTATATATACAAGTATTTTTTCATTTTATTTTACAAGTGAATTATGTTTTTATATATTTGTCGAGAATTGATTTTAAAAAATATGCAAATGCCCAAATACCTTATAATTACCTTATTGCTATTATTTGGCTTTTCTAACTCAGTAAAAGCACAATTTGGTTTTTCACATGAAATTGGTGCGATTGTTGGCCCAGTTGCTTTTCAATCCGATTACGGAGTTCGTGGAGATGGCGAAACAAACCTAGGTAATACTGGTTTTGGTATCGGTATTATTCATTACATGAATTTCTCCTATAGAGCTGACTGTAATTGTTATGCAACGCCAACTTATTTTAATGACCACTTTAAGCTAAGAAGTGAGCTTTCTTATAACAAAACAAATCTTGAACATTTTGGAAAATGGGTTGACGATAGTAGAACCTCTGTTTTTGCTCAACAGCTAAGAGGAATGAAAGGAAGTACTTCTGTGACAAATATCGGTATGCAATTAGAATATTTTCCATTAAGTATTAGAGAATTTTCTGCAACACCGGGCAAACTAGCTCCTTTTATTAGTTTAGGTGCTCAATTTAGTTACTACAATCCAGAAGCTTACTCTACATTAGGCCCTGGTCTAGGAGATTTATTAGAAGTTACTCCAATAAAATACATTGATGGTGTTACAAACGAAGCCGGAACAGTTTGGTCTGTTGTGGCGAGTGTTGGAACACGCTATAAATTGACCGTACTTTCTGATTTAATGATTGATTTGCGTTGGCAATATTATTTTTCCAACTGGGTGGATGGTTTAAATCCAAATCCGGATGTATATACCGAAAACAAAGCGAATGACTGGTTAGTTTGGTTAAATGTAGGTTATATTTATTATTTAGATTAATCACACTACAAAAAAAATTCGCACAATAGAAGTTCATTTTTCTAATGAATTATAGTACGATTTGATTTTTCTAAATTGTATAAACTAATGACATATTTCAAACCTATTGATGTATGGACTATTCAAGCTTCTTTGCTTATTCTTTTATTTTATTACTTACGTTAGCTTATATTATCAATAGTTTTCAAGAAATAATTTTATTACTGAGAGCAAAGCCATTAAATAATAGAAAAGTTATAGTTCATATCATATTTCTCTTTATTGCAATATCATTCCTTCTCTTTAATATTTATAAATTAATTTTAATTACAATATAATAAGAAATCCCGTCACCTTTTTGCTGACGGGATTTTTGTTTTTATCTGAAAGCCTGTTCAATATCGGCTAGTAAATCATCAATGTCTTCAACACCAACGCTCAACCGAACTAAGTCATCTGAAATCCCAATTTCTTTGCGTTTTTCTTCCGGAATTGATGCATGCGTCATCAACGCCGGATGATTAGCCAACGATTCAACACCGCCCAATGATTCTGCTAAAGTGAATACTTTTAATTTTTCTAAGAAAGAGATAGAATCTGCTTTTTTACCTGATTTGAAGGTAAAGGAAACCATTCCTCCAAAACCGCCTAGCATTTGTTTTTTAGCAATTGCATGAAACGGGTGATCCGGTAAACCGGGGTAGAATACCTTTTCTACTTCGGAATGGTTACTTAAAAATTCGGCTACTCTCATTCCGTTTTCACAATGTCTTTGCACTCTTAGGTGTAAGGTTTTGATTCCTCTCAACACCATATAACTGTCTTGTGGTCCTAATGTTCCTCCGGTTGCAAATTGTGCAAAGTGTAGTTTTTCGCCTAATGCAGCATCTTTTACAATCAAAGCACCGGCTATTACATCCGAATGTCCTCCTAAATATTTGGTTGCCGAATGCATGACAATATCCGCCCCTAAATCCAATGGTTTTTGAAGATATGGTGTGGCAAATGTGTTATCTACTGCAAATAAAATTTTCTTTTCATTCGTAATTTTAGCAATCGCAGCAATATCGGCTAATTTCATCAACGGATTAGTCGGTGTTTCAACCCAAACTAATTTTGTATTAGCATTAATCAACGCTTGAAATTTTTCCAAATTATTCATATCCACAAAATGGAATTTAATACCAAAATCTTGATATATTCTGGAAAACATTCGATAAGTTCCGCCATACAAATCGTCCATTGCAATGACTTCATCACCAGGTTTAAGCAATTTTAAAACCGAATCCGTTGCTGCTAAACCGGAAGCAAAGGCTAAACCACGAACACCATTTTCGATACTGGCCAATGCATCTTCCAAGGCTTGACGTGTTGGATTGGCAGCTCTGCTGTATTCGTAATGATTGATAGGAACACCCGGACTTTTTTGTGCAAAAGTTGAGGTATTATAAACCGGAGGCATCACTGCTCCTGTACTCGGGTCATGGTGTTGACCACCATGTATAACTTTGGTATTGAACTTCATAATTTATTTATTTATGCAAAGATAAGAAGATGATTTTTATAAATTTTCTAACTTATTGCTAAAGATTCGATAAATAAAATGGAAGTGAAACCATTTAAAATTCAAATACTCACAAAAATCTGTACTTTTGCATCATGGAAACAAACAGACAAAAGAAAATAGGAACCGTTTTGCAAAATGATTTGGTTGATATTTTGCAAGGAGAAGTGCGTAAAAACGGAATCACTAACTTGATTATTTCCGTTTCAAAAGTTTCGGTTACAACCGATTTATCAATTGCTAAAGTATATTTAAGTGTTTTCCCGACGGATAAAGGGCCTGAAATTTTAGCCGCAATAAAATCGAATACCCCTTTAATAAAACACGATTTATCGCAACGTGTGAAACTCCAATTACGAAAAGTTCCCAACTTATCCTTCTACATTGATGACTCATTAGATTATATCGAAAAAATAGACAAAGCCCTCACTGGCGATGAAAATCCGATTGAAAATCCAAATCTTCTAGAAAAAAGAAAGAAGTTTTAACGTGAAATTTCCGCTTTACATAGCCAAACGTTATTTGTTTAGCGGTAGTAAAAACTCTGCTATAAACATTATTACCCTCATTGCCTCCGTAGGGATAATTGTTGGAACAATGGCTTTGTTTGTAGTGATGTCGGTTTTCAGTGGATTAAAAGATTTTAGTTTATCTTTTTCAAATGATTTTGATCCGGATTTAAAAGCGGTTGCCAAAACCGGAAAAACCATTTTTTTCAGTCCGCAACAAGAAGCAGAAATCAATAAACTCGAAGGTGTTGCTCATTTTAGTAAAATCATTGAAGAAAGAGCCCTTTTTACTTTCAACGGGAAAGACTTATTAGCCAATATTAAAGGGGTTGATAAAAATTTTAATCAAGTAAATCAAGTAGAAAAAACTATTTTTCAAGGTCAGTGGATTCAAGAAGACTCAGAAGAAGTTGTGGTTGGTCACGGCATCAGTCAGAAACTCTCCATGGGTTTATTTGATTTAGTGAATGTGTTTGAAACCTTTGTTCCCAAACCCGGAAAAGGGACAATTGATTCGCCGGATGGAGCATTTAATCGTTCCGTTTTGGTTCCTGTGGGATTTTATTTTATCAATGAAGATTTGAATCAAAAATATGTTTTTGCCGATTTAAGCATCGTGCAAGAATTATTGGTTTACAAATCCAATCAAATTTCAGGCATTGAGTTTAAACTTAACCCCAATGCCAATGAGTCGGACGTTATTTCTTCGTTAGAAAAAATTCTGGAGAATAATGTCGTCATCAAAAACAGAGCTCAACTGAATGAATCGCTTTATAAAATGTTGAATACCGAAAATTTGGTTTTGTATTTAATTTTTTCGTTGGTCATCACTGTGACATTGTTCACCTTAGTTGGGGCTTTGATTATGATTATTATCGAAAAGAAATCAAATTTAAAAACCTTATTTAATTTAGGTGCTGAAATAGACGATTTAAGAAAAATTTTCCTTTTTCAAGGATTTTTAATTTGCTTTTTAGGTTGCTTGATTGGTCTGTTTTTTGGGATTGTTTTTACCCTACTTCAACAACATTTTGGTTTTATCATGATTAACCAAAGTATGGCTTATCCCGTTCGCTTTTCCTTTACAAATATATTGATTGTGATTGCTACTATTGCTGTTTTAGGCTTTTTAGCTTCGTGGATTGCAAGTAGTAGAGTAAACAAAAAACTGTTGGAATAAGTTAAACCGTCTGATAATTAGCATACGCCTCCGCAATTTCTTCAAAAAGAGCCATTAACGGCATTGCTCCGTCGGTTGTCACTAACTTTTGTTTATAGTCTTTAAATCCGTGAATGCCTTTGAAATAATTGGTGTAATGGCGACGCATTTCAAAAATTCCAACGCGTTCACCTTTCCATTCCATAGACCAAATTAGATGATTTCTAGCAGCTTCGATGCGATCTTTCATCGTAGGTTCTGGCAAATGTTCACCTGTTTTAAAATAATGTTTGATTTCGTTAAAAATCCATGGATAACCAATGGCTGCACGGCCAATCATCATGCCATCCAAACCGTATTTATTTTTGTATTCTAATGCTTTTTCGGGCGAATCGATGTCACCGTTTCCAAAAATGGGCATTGTAATTCTCGGATTGTTTTTTACACGAGCAATGTGCGACCAATCAGAATGCCCTTTATACATTTGAGCACGCGTTCTGGCATGAACGGTTAAGGCTTGCACACCAATATCTTGTAAACGCTCGGCAACTTCATCAATGTTGATGGAATTTTCATCCCAACCCAAACGGGTTTTTACCGTTACCGGAAGATTGGTTCCTTTAATAACTGCTTTGGTTAAGCGAATCATTAAATCGACATCTTTTAAAACACCGGCTCCAGCTCCTTTGCAAACGACTTTTTTAACCGGGCAACCAAAATTAATATCAACTAAATCAGGTTGAACAGCATCTACAATTCGGGAAGACATTTCCATCGCTTCTTCGTCACCACCAAAAATTTGAATCCCTACCGGACGTTCGTAATCAAAAATATCCAATTTCATTTTGCTTTTCATTGCATCCCGAATCAAGCCTTCCGACGAAATAAATTCGGAATACATCAAATCAGCTCCGTGCAATTTGCACAAGCGACGAAACGGCGGATCACTCACATCTTCCATTGGAGCAAGAAGCAAGGGAAAGTCGGGCAAGATGATGTTTCCGATTTTTGGCATTGTAATTAAATTTTTTGCAAAAATACTAATTTTTGTTGGTTTCAGGTTTAACGTTGCAAGATTCAAACCTAAAAATCAAAACTTTGCTTTATATTTGCACACAATTCTCTACGGAGCAGGGTTTGCGTTAGGGATGGGAGCGGCATCCTTTTGTGGAGTTTACGGAACAAAAGATATAGCGGACAGCCCGACCCTTGGGAAACGCCCAAAAAAACGCCCAAAAAATTTGAATTAAACGAAGATGAAGAACATACGAAATTTTTGCATTATTGCTCACATTGACCACGGAAAAAGTACGCTGGCCGACCGATTATTGGGGGCTACGCAAACGGTGACGGCTCGTGAGGAAAAGGCTCAGCTGCTGGACAATATGGATTTAGAGCGTGAACGTGGGATTACCATTAAGAGTCACGCGATTCAAATGGAATATACGTACAAAGGTGAAAAATATATTCTGAACCTGATTGATACGCCTGGGCACGTAGATTTTTCATATGAAGTTTCGCGATCCATTGCCGCTTGTGAAGGAGCTTTGTTGATTGTAGATGCAGCTCAAAGTATTCAGGCTCAAACGATTTCCAATTTATATTTGGCTTTAGAAAACGACTTGGAAATTATTCCGGTGTTGAATAAAGTAGATTTGCCAAGTGCTAATCCGGAGGAAGTGAGCGATGATATTATCGATTTATTAGGTTGCAAATTAGAAGATATTATTCACGCTTCGGGTAAAACCGGTTTCGGTGTAGAAAATATTTTGGCTGCTATAATTGAAAAAATTCCAGCACCAAAAGGAAATGTTGATGAACCGTTGCAGGCATTGATTTTTGATTCGCATTACAATCCGTTCCGTGGTATTGAAGTAATTTTCCGTGTGAAAAACGGGGAAATTAAAAAAGGTCAAAAGATTAAATTCATGGCTACCGGAAATGAATATTTTGCCGATGAAGTAGGTACGTTAAAGTTGAATCAAGTTCCGAAAAATGTGATTTCAACCGGTGATGTAGGCTATTTAATTTCGGGAATTAAAGAAGCAAAAGAAGTAAAAGTAGGTGATACATTGACCGATGCTAAAAACCCTACTACCAATATGATTACAGGTTTTGAGGATGTAAAACCAATGGTTTTTGCCGGAATTTATCCTGTTGACACCGAAGATTATGAAGATTTAAGAGCTTCGATGGAAAAACTACAACTGAACGATGCGTCGTTGGTGTTTTTACCGGAGAGTTCTGCTGCTCTTGGTTTTGGTTTCCGTTGTGGATTTTTAGGGATGTTGCATCTTGAAATTATACAAGAACGTTTGGAGCGTGAATATGACATGACGGTTATTACAACTGTTCCCAACGTTTCCTATTTGGCTTATACTAAAAAAGAACCTGAAGTAGGCTTTGTGGTAAACAATCCATCAGACTTACCGGAGCCTTCTAAATTAGACCGTGTGGAAGAGCCATATATCAAAGCAACCATCATTACCAAATCGGATTTTGTGGGGAATGTGATGAGTTTATGTATTGAAAAACGCGGTGTGATTACCAATCAAACCTATTTAACCACTGAACGTGTTGAATTGACTTTTGACATGCCACTAGCCGAAATTGTATTTGATTTTTATGACCGTTTAAAAACGGTTTCCAAAGGATATGCATCGTTTGATTATTCTCCAATCGGCATGAGAACCTCAAAATTAGTTCGATTGGACGTGTTGTTAAATGCTCAATCAGTGGATGCTTTGTCGGCTTTGATTCACGAAGACAATGCGTATAATATTGGTAAGAAAATGTGCGAAAAACTGCGTGAATTGATTCCGAGACAACAATTTGACATTCCGATCCAAGCAGCCATTGGTGCAAAAGTCATTGCTCGCGAAACGATAAAAGCGTTGCGAAAAGATGTTACTGCCAAATGTTATGGTGGAGATATTTCCCGTAAACGAAAACTGTTGGAAAAACAGAAAAAAGGGAAAAAGAGAATGCGTCAGGTGGGGAATGTTGAGATTCCGCAAGAGGCGTTTATGGCGGTATTGAAGTTGAATGATTAGGAAAGGTGCTAAGGTGCTGAGGGACTAAGGTACTAAGGTACTGAGGTACTGAGGAAAAATATAGGAGAACCCAATGACGCGAGTTGTTGGGTTTTATTACTTCATGTCTTCAAACAATTTCATAGCATCATCCCGATTAAAAAGTTGTGTTCCTTCATTCATGGTGGCTGCTGTACCACATGAAACTCCCCATTTTAGAACTTCTTTAAATGATTTGTTTTGAGATAAAGCCCAAACCATCGCACCAACCATACTGTCACCAGCACCAACAGTACTCTTTTTGATGACTGCTGGAGCTGCAACAAATTCTGTTTGATCTTTTGTAACTAAAATGGCACCATTTGGACCAAGGGAAACCACAACTATTTCTACGCTTTGATTTTGTATTAATTTTTTAGCTGCGGCTTCTACTCCATTAAGTTCTAATCTCTCAACATTCATTAATTTTGCTAACTCCCCTATATTAGGTTTTATTAAATAAACCCCCGTTTCAAGTACCTTTTGTAAAGCTTCACCAGCCGTGTCTACAATAATTTTTGTATCTGAATTTTTCATCAAGACACAAATCGCTTGATAAAAACTAGAAGACAGACCTTCGTTTATACTTCCACTGATGACTAAATACTTGGGTTTTAAATTAGTTATTGTAGCCATAATTTGCGCTTGTTCTGTTTCGGAAATAGCGGTACCTGGAAACCCAAAACGATATTGTGATTGTGTCGAAACATCATAGGCTACAAAATTTTCACGAGTCCAATTTTTAGTTAAAATCACCTGCGAGGCAATTGTTTCTTTTTCAAAACATTCTTGCAACATTAGACCAATTGGTCCTCCAGAAGTATAGATACACATCGATTCTCCATTCAATCTAGAAATTGCTTTAGAGACATTAATTCCGCCACCACCAGCATCATACCTAGGTGTCTCACATCTTATTTTTTGTTCAGGAATTAATCCTGAAAAATTAGCACTTTTGTCAAGAGCAGGATTTATTGTAAGGGTAACTATGTCAAAATTTTTCATTTTTATACGTTTCATAATATTATATAAATTTAAGAATAAAATTTGTTTCTAAACCCAACCTAGTCCTTTAGTATTTTAAACTTTGTACCTTTGCAACTTCAAATAATTTATATTTGAAATAATACGATTGTTTCGTTACCTAAACTAATTATGATAGAAGACAAAAACCCTCAACGCACTTCCATCGCTCAATTGGGCGAATTCGGTTTAATTGACCATTTAACGAAGCATTTCGAAATCAACCAACCATCCACCCTCAAAGGAATTGGCGACGATGCCGCTGTGTTGGATTTTAAAGACAAAAAAGCCGTCGTTTCCACCGATTTATTAGTCGAAGGCGTGCATTTTGATTTGGCTTATATGCCGTTAAAACATTTAGGCTACAAAGCCGTGGTGGCCAACGTTTCCGACATTTGTGCAATGAATGCAAAACCTACACAAATCACCGTTTCTATTGCGGTTTCCAACCGATTTCCACTCGAAGCATTAGAAGATTTATTTGCCGGAATCACACATGCTGCTAAAGAATACAATGTAGATGTCATTGGCGGCGACACCACTTCGTCACAAAAAGGATTAATCATTTCCATCACAGCTTTGGGCGAAGCCAATGCAGCAGATATTGTGTATCGAAGCGGAGCCAAAGAAAACGATTTGTTAGTAGTTACAGGTGATATTGGTGCCGCTTACATGGGTTTGCAAGTGTTGGAACGCGAAAAACAAGTCTTTCAAGTTAACCCCAATAACCAACCGGATTTAGATAATTATACATACTTGATTGAACGTCAACTTAAACCGGAAGCCAGAAAAGACATCAAAGACTTACTCGAAAAACTGGAAGTAAAACCCACTTCGATGATTGATATTTCTGACGGATTATCCTCTGAAGTGATGCATCTCTGCAAGCAATCCAACGTAGGTTGCACGATTTACGAAGAAAAATTACCGCTCGATCCGCAATTAATTTCTGTTTGTGAAGAATTCAACATCGACAGCACGACCGTAGCCATCAACGGCGGCGAAGATTACGAACTGCTTTTCACCATCGCTATCGAAGATTTTGACAAAATTAAAGCCAATCCTAACCTCACCGTCATCGGACACATGAATAAAGAAACCGAAGGAAAACATTTGGTCACACGAGCCAATCAAAAAATAGAACTCAAAGCCAGAGGCTGGAATGCACTAGAAGAATAAGTTGGACGTGCCCCTCCGTAAACTACGGGTCGGGCTATTCGCTGGAAGTCCTCGCAAAAAACACCATTTTCTTCAACCCAAAAAGAGCTTTCTTTGGTCGCTTTTTTGGCCTGAGAAAATTGGCATTTTTTTGCTCCGGGCTTTCCGCTGCTATCCCTCACGAGGTTTAATGCTATCAGTGAAGTTCTAAAAAATTCAAAATAATCATTAGCAACCACATCAAAATAAAAAAAGCGATACAGTAAGTGCATCGCTTTTTTTAGTGTTAAAACTTTTTTAAGTAGCTGTTTTTGGTTGAATCAGATCTTTCGTTGGGGCAAAAGGGTGGTATTTCTTTTTCGATGTTGGCTACTTAGAACGTTCTTGGGTCAATATTTTTAATTATGAATAACTACATCTTAATTAATGATGTAAAGATATACTGGTTACTTTAAAATCTAAATACGGGTTCACTCAGAATGTGTTACGGGTTTGTGCCATTTTTGGTGTGGTTTCCCGTAAATAGAAATAGCCGCTGATTCACTGATTAAAGTTTAGATTATATTTAATTTTTTTTACGAATCTCACCGCCAGTCTTTATCTCTAGAAGAGAGAGTAGCGAGTGGCGTGAAAAATTTGTGAGATTCGTGAGATTCGTGGCAAAAAACGCAGCGATTTACTAGCAGTCCAATCAAAACAAAAAAAGCGTTGCATTGGGGTGCATCGCTTTTTCTCGTATTAAACTCTTTAAGTAGCTGTTTTTGGTTGAATCAGATCTTTCGTTGGGGCAAAAGGGTGGTATTTCTTTTTCGATGTTGGCTACTTAGAACGTTCTTGGGTCAATATTTTTAATTATGAATAACTACATCTTAATTAATGATGTAAAGATATACTGGTTACTTTAAAATCTAAATACGGGTTCACTCAGAATGTGTTACGGGTTTGTGCCATTTTTGGTGTGGTTTCCCGTAAAATGAGTTAGCCACTGATTCGTAGATTATTTTATATTTATCAATTGCTTTCAAAACCTTGAGCGAGCTCGGCAAAAAATTCTTGAGATTAGTGCTATTCGTGGCAAAAAAATAATATAGATCGAAAACAAAAAAGCGATAGTTTGGGGCCTATCGCTTTTTAGATTTTTTTGAGTATCCGATTAGTAGGTTAAGTCTTTGGGGGCTTACAAAAGGATGGTAATTTTTCGGTTTACTTTTCTTTCGTTCCTAGGTTACTCAGAAACTTCGGTAAGCTCACTAACTCGATGTAAAAGTAGTTTGGTTTTCAGATAATTAGTTACGGTTTACCGCAAACATTGTTGTGGTTTCTTTCCAATTTTAGTGTGGTTTCGTGCAATAAAAAAGGGTTGACTAAATCAACCCTTTGTTTTTTGCTTCTGTAATCAGTTCGATATCGCTACTCCCTTTGACACCAAGAATCTCCTTAAGGTTAAGCTTTCGCTTTTCAATGGCACTTAACGAAAGTGGGACATAACTCGGTAAATCTTTGGTTTTTGTCCCTTTGGATAAATGATATAAAATCTGTTTATCAAACTCATCTACTTGCAAATTTTCATATTGTGATTGACTTACAAATTTTACAACGGTTTGACTGTAGTAATTGTCGTTATTGAGAATTTTATCAAATGCATTCAATAGTTCATCAAAGGTTAAATCGTTCTTTATAATCAATCCGTTGGGATTGATTTCTTTAATGATTGTATTTATTTTAATTAATTCGGTGTGCATGGTGAGCAGAATAATTTTGCAGTCAGGCATAAGCTTACGCAGTAATTTAGCCAAATCTTCGCCAGACATGATGCCTTTTTCTTCATAAGGCGGCATACTGATGTCTAAGAAAGCAATATCAAACGCTTGGGTAGCCGTCGTAATGGTTTCATACGCCGTTTTACAATTGTTTGCTTGTGTGGTCGTATACTCAAACGAATTGGCACTGTAGCTTTTTAAAGCGTTTTTATAGGCTTCGATGATAAACGGATGATCATCAACAATAATGATTTGGTAATTTTTTGACATGATTTAGTTGCTTGGTTGTTTTTTGGTTGAAATTAACATTCAAATATAAAAAAGAAAAAACACTTTTGTTAAATTCAAAAGTGTTTGTTTATAAAATTTATTTTTTAAACGGCAAATCAATGGTGATAGTTGTCCCTTTGCCCGGTTTTGATTGTATATCAAAAGTACCTTTGCACGTTTCCACTCGTGAAGTGATATTTTGAAGTCCAATTCCTTTACTCTTCTTCGAAACATCAAAACCAACTCCGTCATCTAGAATGGTTACATGAAGGTGTTCGGCATCTTTTAACAAGTTAACTGAAACGTTCTTAGCCTTCGCATATTTATTAATGTTTTGTAATGACTCCTGAATGATGCGGTAGAGATTAATTTTTAAATCATTATCCACCTTATCCCATATAATGGCTTGGTCTATTGCATATTTTAAATCTGTTTGCTCGGAAAGATTTTTTTGTTCTTCTAACAAATTGGTTAAAATCGCTACAAAATTATTGATTAACGCAAACTTTTCACGACTCAGTTCGTGCGAAATTTCGCGTATATCTTGTTCAATAAACTTGAGTTCTGAGATATAATGGTCTCTACCGGCGATGGCTAGTTCATCCCCTTTTTTGTTTAAGCTGTCCAAATTTAGCCTTGCTCCAAACAAACGCCCTAAAACGCCATCGTGTAATTCCTGACCGATGCGTTGTTTTTCTTTAATAACAACCTCGTCTAACTTTTTCTGTTGACTTAACATCAAGCTATAAATTTCTTCATTCGCTTTTTGTTGTTGCTCACGCAAGCGAAAATACTTATTTCTGCTTCGTTGGTCACGAATAATATATAGTAATACAATTATAAAAAAAGCGAGTAAAGCAAAAAGAATGATGTTTCTATTTTGAAGTGCTAATTGCTCTTTTTGTCTTTTGAACTCATCGGTTTCGTATTCTATTCGGGCGAATTTTTCCGAAACTTTACGTTCGGCTTGCAGGAGGCTGTCGCTTAAATTTATATGTTCTTTTGAATAGGAATTTATATTTTCAGTATCAATCTTTAACAAAATATCAACGGCTTCCAATTGTAGGTTTAAAATACGAGTTTCTTTTGCCAATTTATAGGCATCATTTGCATAAGTTAACGCACTATCTTTCAATTCTACAATATTAAAATACTCTGCTAGTGCAATTTGACTTTCGACAATACCAGGTAAAAGTTTTAATTCTTTTCTAATAGAAAAAGATTCATGAAAATCGTCTGAAACATTTTGCAATCGTTTTAGCCCTAAATTAGATTTCCCTCTAAGTGTTAACAAAGTAGCATAAAGCCCAGGGTGTTCTTCTTTTAATTTAGGTTCGTTTAAACCTTGTTTAATATATTCTAGTGCAGGTTCAAAATTTTGAGCCTTTAAATTCACTAAAGCTAAATTGCTTAATGAAATTGCCTTTGTCTGAAATTGACCATAATTTTCTAAATTTTCTTTAGAAGCTATATCATAAGATTTTTTAAAATATTCTTCAGCTTTGTCATAATCTTTAATCCCATTACATGTTAAACCTAGAAGTGTATAAGATTCGAATAAAAGTCCTGGATTTTTTTCAAGTCTCAAATAATTTAAAGCATTCACAGCTGATTTTTCACTACCTATATAATCTCTTTCATTATATTTGGCAATAGCCATTTTTAAATTGGCTTTCCCTACTCCTAAATTATCTTTCCTTTTGAGATAAATTTTTTCTGCCTGATGAAAATAAATTACCGCACTATCCATAGCTAAATTTTTAGTATGGTACTCACCGAGATAAGTATAAGCTCTCGCTAAGTTGAGAGAGTCATTTAAATTTATGGCAACATCAATCATTTCAAGATTGATTTTTTTAAACAAATCGCTTTTCCCTATATTATCATAAGAAAAAGCGACATAAAAATTATTTAAAATGTAGGTTGAATCAATTTTCGTTTGCTTTAACAAACGTTGAGCATTCAAAGTATTTCTTTCAATTTCATCATTTGACGAAGAAAAGTCAAATGCTTTTTTTAAATAGAAGTCAATACTATCTTTTTTAATATTTGAATTTAAGTTAGAATCTTTCTTGTCAGAACAACTAAAAAAGAAAAAAACTAATAATATAAGTATAAAAAAAACTCTCATTACATTAATGTTTAATCAAATGTAATGAAAGTTTTTTAATCTATATAAAAATTATCTACTAGGTGATAATCATTCCTCTTTTTGCTCCACCAATAGTTCCATCTGAAGTCTCATATGTAATAATCATTCCTCTTTTTGCTCCTCCAATAGTTCCATCAGAAGTTTCATAAGTAATAATCATACCTCTTTTTGCTCCGCCAATGGTTCCATCACTTGTTTCAGTCAAGACTGATTCGTTTGCTATTGTATTATTACTCGAAATGTCCGTAGAAGAAACAGAAGCGAACATAAAAAGTCCTAATAATGCGAATAAAGTTTTCATAATGTTGTGATATTAAGTTATAAGTTGAATTTCGTTTTAGTTGTGTGAACGCTTGACACAATATCTGTTGTCATGTAAATGCACCACGTGGATACAAACATTCACGGTGTAAAAGTATAGTGCATATTTCCTACAGCCAACAAAATCAAGGGGCGAATGGTAGAATACATTCGTTTCAGTGTGGATTAACTTCAATTTTTGGTGAAATAACCTGTCTTAGATGTCTTTGAATTCTGAGCCTGCTAATTGGGCTATAATTTGCTCTACATTGTCCTTGTAGCTCTTAGAAAACGGGAGTTGCGTCTTCGCGTTTTTAATGTAGCAAACCGTATTTCCGGTATGAATTCGGGAAACGTAGTTTTTATTCACAATATAACTATTGTGTATTCTGAAGAAATAAGAAGGTAGATTTTCTTCAAAGTATTTTAAGGTTTTGAAAGCGGTAATTACTTCGCTGTTATTTAAGGTTATATCGGTAGAATTGTTATCGGCTTTCAAAAAAGCAATTTCGTCTAATTCTAAAAAGCGATAATCACCGTAGGATTTTATACAGATTAAATTGCGATGGACTTCATCATTTGCCACAATCGTTTTTGGAGAATCAAAGGTGATGTTTTTGATTTCTGAAAGAATAGGCTCTAAATCAACCGTAGTATTTCCCTTAGGAAAAGATTCTTGGAGCGTTGCAATTAGTTGCGCAGTAATGGCCTCTGAATCAAACGTTGGTTTCTGAAAATTGGCTATTTCTAAAATAGCTTCTTTTAAACTCGATAATTCTGTTTTCAGCAGCGTAATTAATTCCTCATTCACCGAATTAACTTGAACATGCTCCGGCTGAATCGAAATTAATTCTTTAGCCAAATTATCTCCCTCCTGAACTTCAGGCGTTGGTTCAACAATTTTGAAATCAGTTATTTTTCTTGGCTCCGGATTTAAACGAATTACTGGGACATCATTATTTTTTTCAAACCGCAACAAGGCTTTGCGAACATCACTCGATGAAAAAGGTTTTACTAAAAAATCCAACACATCATACTTCACCGCTTCAAACGCTTTGCTTGTATCGTGTGAAATGGCAATAATTTTTGGGATTTTCTTTAAAAAACGGTGCAATTCATTAATCAACAACAAAGAAAGATTAGAAGAAGCAGAAAGCGGATTGATTTCTAAAAAAACAAAATCGGGTTGATATTCTAAAATGGCATTTAATCCGTCCTCATAATTCGTTGCAGTGGCCATAAGCTGAAAATTTGAAAATCCTTCCATTACGGACTGGATTTTCAAAATGCTTTTGCTGTCATCGTCAAGAATGAGGTAAGAGTGCATCATAAACCTACAAAATCTTTTGAATAGAAATAATGGAAATACATTCCAGCTTTTTCGTTAAAAAATTAAATTGTAGGTTATTTGTGTAAAAAATTGGGGCATTCTACACGAATTTAAACGGTAATAAAGGTTTATTCAATTTCTTTCCTAAACCTATAACCATTAACAAACTTAAGTTAAAAAACACGGTTAAAAAAGTATATCTCAAGGCTTTCGATAACACGCAAAAATTACCGTTAAAAAACTTGTAATATCTGAAAGTTTATCGTAATATTACGATATGGGAATAACGAAAACAAAAGGCTTCTCTACTGAGACCACTGAAATGGCTGAAATACTGAAAGCAGTCGGGCATCCTGCTCGCATAGCCATCTTGAAATTACTTAGCAACATGATGTCATGTGCGTGTGGGGAAATTGTAGAACTGCTTCCGCTGGCACAATCCACTGTTTCTAGGCATTTAGCTGAACTTAAAAAAGTGGATTTAATCAAAGGGAGCAGCAACGGAAATACAGTTTCTTATTCTTTAAATCCGGAAACGTGGAAAAAAGTAAAGAATTTTATAAAACTAATTAGCAAACCCGATGGCAGACCTTTTGATTGTTGTTAAAAAAAATTGAAGCACTCTAAATTTGAAATAAATCATTTGTTTCCGACTTAGCATAATAAAAAATCCCAAATTCGAGTGAGTTTGGGATTTTTAATAGTATCAAAAATTACATTTTCATCAACCAATTTCGCATCGAAACTTCATTTGCGATAATCTCTCTCAATTCAGCAATTTTTACGCGATCTTGTTTCATGGAGTCGCGATGACGAATGGTCACCGTTTCATCTTCTGCAGTTTGATGGTCAACCGTGATACAAAACGGAGTTCCTAAGGCGTCTTGTCTTCTGTAACGACGACCTACAGCATCTTTTTCATCATACGCCACGTTGAAATCCCATTTCAATTCTTCAACAATTTTACGGGCAATTTCCGGTAAACCGTCTTTCTTTACCAATGGTAAAATGGCTGCTTTTGTTGGTGCTAAAACCGATGGCAAACGCAAAACTGTTCGAATTGAACCATCTTCCAACGTTTCTTCTTGTAAGGAATTAGCGAAAACAGCTAAAAACATACGGTCTAAACCAACTGAAGTTTCTACTACATACGGAACATAGTTTTTATTTTCCTCCGTATCAAAATATTGCAATTTCTTGCCTGAATATTGCTCGTGAGCTTTCAAATCGAAGTCGGTTCTGGAGTGGATCCCTTCCAATTCTTTGAATCCGAATGGAAAATTAAATTCGATATCCGCCGCTGCATTAGCATAATGAGCTAATTTTTCATGGTCGTGAAAACGGTAATTTTCTCGCCCTAAACCAAGGGATAAATGCCATTTTAAACGAGTTTCTTTCCAGTATTCATACCATTTCATCTCTTCGCCAGGTTTCACGAAAAATTGCATTTCCATTTGTTCAAATTCACGCATACGGAAAATGAATTGACGAGCGACAATTTCGTTTCTGAAGGCTTTTCCGGTTTGAGCAATTCCAAACGGAATCTTCATTCTACCCGATTTTTGTACGTTTAAGAAATTCACAAAAATTCCTTGAGCTGTTTCCGGACGCAAATACAAATCCATGGAAGAATCGGCAGAAGCTCCAATTTTTGTCCCAAACATCAAGTTAAACTGACGTACTTCGGTCCAATTTCGTGAACCGGATTCCGGACAAGCAATTTCTAATTCTTCAATTAAAGCCTTTACATCAGCCAAATCTTCATTGCCTAACGAACGAGCCATTCTTTCCAAAATTTCACGTTGTTTGGCTTTGTATTCCATTACACGCGGATTGGTGGTCACATATTGAGCCTCGTCAAATGCATCCCCAAAACGTTCTTTGGCTTTATCGATTTCTTTTTGTGCTTTTTGGTTCAATTTTTCGGCATAGTCCTCAATTAAAACGTCGGCACGGTATCTTTTTTTCGAATCTTTGTTGTCAATCAATGGATCATTAAACGCATCCACGTGTCCGGAAGCCTTCCAAGTAGTTGGATGCATAAAAATCGCCGCGTCAATTCCTACGATATTTTCATGCATTTGCACCATCGATTTCCACCAATATTCTCTAATGTTTTTCTTTAATTCTGCTCCGTTTTGAGCATAATCATACACGGCACTCAGACCGTCATAAATTTCACTGGACGGAAAAATGAATCCGTACTCTTTTGCATGTGAAATTACATTCTTAAAATTATCTTCTTGTTTCGCCATAATGGTGCAAAAATATAAAAACTGACCGTATAAATCAGAAAATTAAAATAAATGAACTAGAAAAAATTGATAACCGATTAAAAATCAAATTGATTATAAAACTTCGAAAAGTTACTACTGCAATGCTAGATTCAATAATAACCTAAATAAAAGCTTACTAAATACCTCTATTTTTCTATAATTGGCTTGATTAGCTGCAGTGATACAACTAAAAATATTCATTTTGATCAACATTACAATTGTGTTAATACCGATCAACTTTTGTCACGAATTTGTTTGGATTTATTATAAAAAAACCCTACCTTTAATAAGGAATATTTGATGTTTTATAAAAATTTAAATACATTTATTATGAAAAATTTAATGTTTTTGCTTATGTTCTTTTATATAGGAATTTTAAGCGTATCATGTGATGATCTGGTTGATAAAGATGACCCCAATGAACTAACCGGGGCTCAATCAGATATGGGTTTAGTAGGTGTGAATGTACACTCCAGTTCATCTGACATTGCAGGAGTGAGTGATTTTTCAGCAACTATTGAAAGCCTTGAAAATGGAATTTCGAGTTATACCGCTCAAGCAACTATTACAAATACAATCTTGAAAAATATGATATCTAATTTCCCAGGTGTTGTAATTGATGGTAACACAGTTTCTATTGATAATTTTCAAATAAAACAAACCACTGATGGTATCAAATGCCTTACCGGCCCATTCGCAGGAGTACTAGTCAACTATGATTCTTCAGTCGGTGACACTTACAATACGGGAACCGCAGGTAAAGTTAGAAAAGTTGTAAGCAAAACAGGTCAAGATGATTATCCGTATGGTTTTTATCTAATTAAAACCATACAAGTGGAATCAACAGTAGGTAATTCAAATTTAGTGAGTGGTATTTCTAAAATCACTTACATCGCAAATCATAGATTTGGGATGGTGGGTGTAAAAATTGACTTTGAGGACGGAACCAGCACTACTTTTCCAATATATACAAGTGCTGAGAATTAATCAAATCTATTTGTAAATAATTCTAACATAATTGGGTAAAGTAAAAACTTTACCCAATTTACAATAAAAAAATTTGTAATACTGTCGTACAACTCAAATGAAAAATTTTCTTTTACCCTACTATTTCAAAATAATTGGTCTTAGTTTAATACTCATTGGAATACTATTTTCTGTATTTTATTTAAAATATGACTTCAAATATACAACTGCTGTTTTTGCATTAGTTTCTATGTATATGGAAAACCGATTTTTTGTGATAACTCAAACTAATACTATTGATGAAATTATACTTATTCTTTTTGTTGTCGGTTTTGGACTACTGGTGTTTTCAAAAGAAAAAAGTGAAGCGGAATTCTTTACTGTTGCGAGAGAAAAAGCACTAGTAAAAGCAAGCATTGCAAACACAATATTTATCCTAATCTCTATAATTTTTATTTATGGAGCCGGTTTTGTGGCTATACTGGTACTTAATTTAATTACGGTTTTTATCTTTTATTTGCTCTTTTTTTATTTCAGCCTAAATAAAATAGACAAGAAAACTTAGCACAACACAATATTTAAAAATTAATGTATCTTTAATCTTAATAAAGAAACAGTAATTAATTAATGAGTTTATGCTAAAAAGTCTTCTCCATTTATTCTTCCCAGAAGTTTGTCTCGCTTGCAAAAATCCTTTGTTTACCAATGAAATTTCGGTTTGTGCGAAGTGTCGACATCAATTGCCACTCACCAAACACACTGAAAATCTTAACAACGAAGTTTTATTAAAATTTTATGGTCGCTTGCCGTTGGAACATGCTTCGTCTTTACTTTATTTCCACAAAAAAGGAATGGTGCAAGAACTTATTCATCATTTAAAATATAAAAATCGGCAACAAGTGGGCACTTTTTTAGGTGATTGGTATGGGGAAGAGCTCCAAAAAGTTCACTCCCAATTAAAATTTGATTCCATCATACCCGTTCCTTTACACAAAAAGCGAATGAAAGAACGAGGATACAATCAACTTACTACATTTGGTCAAGCACTTTCAAAATCACTACAAATACCCTTTAATAGTGATATCTTACACAGAAATACATATGCAATCACCCAAACCAAAAAATCATTTTTAGAGAGAACAGAAGCAAAAAAAACGATTTTTGAAGTTGAATTCAACGAAAATCATCACAATAAACATTATCTATTGATTGATGATGTTATAACAACAGGCTCAACCTTAGAGCAATGCGGGAAAGCTATCTTGAAAATACCAGGTGCAAGATTAAGTATTGTTTGTATGGCTTATACACATTAAGCATACCTAAAGAAAAACCCAAAACATTTCGTTTACACTAAATATAATTGTTATTTTGTGACAACTTTAAGTACCTGATAAAATTATGAGAATTTTTTTTCTACTTCTAATTTCGGTTTTATTGACAAGTTGTGCCAAGCGAGGTTTTATAACGGGCGGTATGAAAGACACTATTCCTCCGCTATTGAAACTAAGTGAACCCAAGAATTTTTCAACTAATTTCAAAGGGAACACCATCAAATTACAATTTGATGAATATGTAAAATTAAAAGACGTGAATAAACAGTTGATTATTTCACCACCGATGAAAACCAAACCACTCATCACGCCAATGGTCGCTTCAAAAGAAATTAAAATCACCATAAAAGACACCTTACTTGAAAATACTACGTACAGTTTCAATTTTGGAAACAGTATTCAGGATAACACCGAAGGTAATCCTTATCAACAATTTAAATATATTTTTTCTACCGGAACGTATATCGATTCGCTTGAATTGAAAGGTACCATCAAAGATGCATTTGATCTTAAAACAGATAATTTTGTTTCCGTCATGTTGTATGAAAAAAACGAAAAATTCTATGATTCTATCGTTTATAAAGAAGTTCCCCGATACATTACCAATACATTAGACAATAGCAAAACATTTAAACTTGAAAATTTAAAGGAAGGAAATTATCTTTTAATTGCCATGAAAGATATGAGCAACAATAACAAGTTTGATCCAAAATCAGATAAAATCGCATTTTTTACTGAAACAATAACTGTTCCCAGTGATTTTGCTTATGAATTAGAATTGTTTAAAGAAGATATGCCTTTTAAACCTATAAAACCAACACAAGCTTCCGGAAACAGAATAATTGTTGGGCATGAAGGAAAAGCAGATAACTTAAAATCAGAACTGAAAAACGGAAACGAAATTATCCCCACAGTCATTACGCCATTTGAGGGAAAAGACTCTGTTCAAATTTGGTTTAAACCCATTAAAACCGATTCGCTCTCTTTAAAATTAAACCGAAATAATTTTGAAAAGCAATTTACGGTTAAAATGAAAAATCAAAAAGCAGACTCGTTGACTATCAAAGCAAAACAAAGTGGAACACTCCATTTCCGAGATAAATTTACGATTACGAGTTCTATTCCACTGATAAAAATTGATGACTCAAAAATTAAATTGATTACTAAAGATTCCGTTCCTATTGCCTTTTCAACAAAATACAATCCTGAAAAACAAGAAGTTGAAATTGATTTTAAAAAAGAACCACTCGAAAAGTATAGTTTCACCCTTGAGAAAGGTGCATTTACTGATATGTTAGAACGCGAAAGTGATTCTACCGGTTATAGAATTTCAACTAAAGATGTGGCCGAATATGGCAATCTCCGGCTTCAATTGGAAGGAATAAAATCGTTTCCAATCATTGTTGAATTGACAGATGACAAAGGAAAAATATTGGCTTCAGCCTACTCAGAAGGAGCAACAGTATTGGATTTTGATTTGGTGGAACCGGCAATGTTTACGATTAGAATCATTTATGACGAAAACAAAAACAAGGTTTGGGATACCGGAAGCTATCTGGAAAAACGCCAAAGCGAA
Organism: Flavobacterium lacus; assembly: GCF_003268815.1. GTDB lineage: Bacteria > Bacteroidota > Bacteroidia > Flavobacteriales > Flavobacteriaceae > Flavobacterium > Flavobacterium lacus. Next base: position 29,708 of record NZ_QLSV01000015.1, read on the forward strand.
GAAGTCCGCTATTTCCCTACACCTGTCGAGGTACGAGCCAATTGGGACGTGAATCAAACGTTGAAGTTTAGTGGCGGTTGATGAAAGTTTCAGGCTTGAAGTTTAGCTTCGCTCTGTTCGGCTTCGCCTCGAGTCAAGTTTCAGGTTTTGAATGGGAATTTCGAGTGAGTAGTTGGAGTTTTCACTTGAGAAAATTCTGTGTTTTCCGTGCTTTCTCTGAGAATGAATCTTTACTTGAGTTTTTCAAGAAGAAATAGAAAAATCATCTCTATCATTCAAAAAGTTCAATTTTTTTCGCGTTTCAAGCATTTTTTCTTTATCTAACTCAATATGAAAAACATGTTCATTGCGTTGTGGTTCCAAGATATAATTGCCCAATTCGTCAATCACTTGCGAATGTCCAACGTATTCATGTTCGTTTCCATCCAATCCAATTCTGTTTACACCAATGACATACGTTAAATTTTCTACTGCTCTGGCTTTCAATAAAATATCCCAGGCATTTATTCTCACTTTTGGCCAATTCGCTACATAAATAAGTAAATCATATTCTTCCGTATTTCGGGCGAAAACCGGAAAACGCAAATCGTAACACACTTGCAAACAGATTTTCCAATTGTTATAATCAATTATTCTCCTTTCTTTTCCCGGTTGATAGACTTTTTCTTCGCCTGCTAAAGTAAAAAGATGTCTTTTATTATAATATTCCACTTTTCCATTTGGAAAAACAAACACCATTCGATTAAAAAAATTTTCATCTTCTTGAATGACTAAACTCCCGGTTATCGCAGTGTTTTTTGCTATTGCAAGTTCAATTAACCACGAAATGGTTTCGCCTTGCATTGTTTCTGCAACGTATTTTGGATTCATTGTAAAACCGGAAGTAAACATTTCGGGAAGCACAATTAAATCGGTTTGTTGTGAAATTGCCTTTATCTTTTGTTCAAAATAAAGTCGGTTTTCGGATGGATTTTCCCAAACTAAAGGAGCTTGAATCAGTGAAACAATCATTTTTCTTTTTTGATAAAGATACAAAATACGAATATGAGATTTTTTCTTATCTTCACAAAAAACAATTCTATGAAAAAATGGACTTTTTTATTGGCTTTAATGATTTCACTTTCAATGAATGCGCAACAGAAATCGGAAACCCAAAAATTCTGGGAAGCTCTTCAAAAACAGTGTGGGAAATCGTTTGAAGGCGAAATAATTGAAGCTCCGGCCAACGATGACTTTCGGGGAAAAAAGTTAGTCATGCACGTAAAAAGCTGTGGGAAAAATAAAATCCGAATTCCGTTTTTTGTTGGTGATGATAAGTCCAGAACTTGGGTATTGACCTATAAAAATGGTAAAATCACACTCAAACATGACCATCGTCACGAAAATGGCAAGCCCGATAAAGTAACACAATATGGAGGAACCTCAACAAATGGCGGCTCACAAAACATGCAATTTTTTCCTGCTGATGAATTTACGAGCGAATTGATTCCGTATGCTTCTATGAATGTTTGGTGGATAACAGTGGATGACAAATCTTTTACTTATAATTTACGCAGAATTGGAACGGATCGGGTTTTTTCGGTGTCGTTTGATTTGAGTGAGCCGGTTGAAAATCCTGAGTCGCCGTGGGGTTGGAAGGATTAATTTCTCACTGACAACAAATAAACCTTTAAATGGAACACGGATAGTGAGGATTTAATAGATTTACGCTAATTTTTTGATTTGCTTCGCTTAAAATGGATTTTAAAAGATTTATAAATGCTATCAATTTCTATTATTTGAAATGATAATGAATACTGTGACGGTGACTGAATCCTTTATTTTGCAGAATCACAAACTGACAGCTGACAACAGGCAACAGACAACTTTCTCTACTCCACCGTAATCTCATCCACAAAAATAAACGCCTCCCCATCAAAAGGAAAACCTTGGTGCCACTCAGGAAGTTTACCAAAGTTGGTCGCTTTCACCTTTACGTAGCGAGCTTTGACAGGTTTTTTGAGGCTTTTAAATCCTTGGATGATAGAATTGTAATCTTTTGGGTCAATTGTGTTGTTTTGCGTGTCGAAAAGCGTAAAATTCACATTATCATCTGAAATATAGTAGTCCACTTTGGTTGGCATAAGTATCCACGAGCGGGTGTCTTGTAGAAAATTAGCGGTAATTTGACTGATTTCACGGGTGGATTGCAAATCAATCACTGCTTCAAAATCATGGATTTGATAACCTTGCCAATCGCCTTTTCGCCAGTTTTCTGTGCCAAAAATGCCGTCAATCAAGCCTTCCGGACCACCGGCGTGGTATTGCGGATTGGAGGTTGATTTGATGTCGATGGTGAAATTATTTGGTTTTTTGAAGAAGCTGGCGGAGACAGTGTTGCTTTTTGTTTCTACAGCTTCAAATAAGTCAACTAAATATGTTTCAATTTTTGAAGATTTGTCAATTTCAATTGGATTTCTATAAACTTTAAAATTAGTTTTTACAGAATCATTTTCAATCACCCTAAAAAGAATTTCAGGTTTATTTAATTTTTGAAGAGTAACGGCATTCATTTTAATTTCAACTGTCATTCTATCTTTAAATGATTTGCTTTCCGCTTGAATTACTGGAACAGAAATGTATTTATCAGATTGTATACCTTCAATATCATAATAGGATCCAAAACTATTCATACTAAAAAATCCAAAACTATTATTCTTATAATCTACATCCATGTTAGAAATAATTCCTTCTTTTCCATTTTCAAAATTTACCTTAATTTTTTCAAAAAATGGTTTTACACTTTCCCAATTTGGTTGACCAGGAGTCACATTATAAATCCCCATTGAACTCAACACATACCACGCACTCATTTGTCCGCAATCTTCGTTTCCAATTAAGCCATCGGGGTCATTTTTGTAAAAATTGTCTAAAATGAAATGTACTTTTTCTTTCGTTTTTTCAGGTTTGTTGACGTAATTGTACAAATATGCTACGTGATGACTAGGCTCGTTCCCGTGAGCATATTGACCAATTAAACCGGTGATATCGACTTGATGACGACCTGAAGTTTCACTAACAGAATTAAACATTTCGTCTAATTTGGCTTCAAATTTTTCTTCCCCACCCATCGCTTGTATCATTCCCTCAATATCTTGCGGCACAAAAAACGTGTATTGCCAACCGTTGGCTTCGGTGTAATTGTTGTTCACTTCTTTTGGGTCGAAGGGTTTGTCCCAACCGCCATTTTTCTTGGGTTGAATGAATCCGGTTTCCCAATTGAAAAGGTTTTTCCAATTTTGGGAACGAAGCATAAAATACTGATAATCTTCTTTTTTGTCTAATAATTGAGCCATTTGAGCGATACACCAATCGTCATACGCATATTCTAAGGTTTTGGAAACACTTTCATGCTCATCATCAATGGATATAAAACCTTGTTTTTTGTAAGCATCCAACCCTAAATGATCAAGCATAGCGGAGTGTTTGGCGGCTTGATACGCTTTTTCGTAATCAAATCCTTTGATGCCTTTGACCATTGCATCGGCAATCACGGAAACGGAATGGTAGCCAATCATACAATCGGTTTCGTTGGAAGCGAGTTCCCAAACGGGTAAGCGACCGCCTTGTTCATATTGTTTGATAAAGGTGTTGATGTAATCTGATGTTCGTTTTTTATCAATTAACGTATACAGTGGATGAGCAGCTCGAAAGGTATCCCAAAGGGAAAAAACGGTGTAATAATCAAATCCCTCCGCTTGGTGAATTTTGTTGTCGCGACCTCGGTATTTTCCATCTAAATCTTGAGCGATATTGGGTTGCATCATCGTGTGATACAAAGCTGTGTAGAAAATGGTGAGTTTGTTTTTATCGGAAGAAGTGACTTCAATTTTGGACAATTCTTTATTCCACATTTCTTCTGCGGCTTTTTTTACTTTTTCAAAGTCCCAATGAGGAATTTCGGTGCTGTTGAGTTGTGCTCCTTCGTATCCTGTGGGTGAAAGGGCTACTTTTACGAGTAGTTTTTCTCCTTTTTTGACTTTTGTAGAGAAAATCATTGAACTTCTTTTAATGTCAATTTCATTTCCATTAAGACTATTGACTACATGTGGTTTTAAAAAAGGAACATTAAATTCAATTCTCGCATAAACATGTTGGTCACGAGCCCATGCTTCACTTCGTCTTAATACTTCAATGGTTTTATCATCTATTACTCTGATTTCACCTTCCAACAATATATCGCGATGATTTAAGTCTAAAATGATGTTTGCCAGACCGCTTTCATTGAAGGTATATTCGTGAAAACCAACTCTTGTGGACGTTGTTAATTGAACATCGATGTTATGTTTATCTAATTTGACGGAATAAAATCCGGCAGAAGCTTTTTCATTTTTATGTGAAAAAGTGGACGAATAAATTTTATTGTCAAAGGAAGGTTCGCCCATGGTTGGCATCAATAAAATATCGCCATAATCAGAAACACCGGTTCCGTTGAGATGCGTGTGCGAGAAACCATAAATGCGATTATCGGAATAATGATAGCCGGAACAGCCTTCCCAACTGCCGTCGATTCGGGTGTCTGGCGAAAGTTGCACCATTCCGTAGGGCACTGTGGCTCCTGGAAATGTGTGTCCGGTTCCGCCTGTTCCGATGAAGGGGTTGACATATTGTTGGTAGTTTTGACTGAAATTTAGTCCGGATATAAATAGGAAAATGGTGAGCAGTAGATATCGCATAGTTGTTTGTTTGTTCTTCAAATATACTAAATTTTCTTATTGAGCAGGATTTGCGTTAGGGATTGCAGCGGCATCCTTTTGTGGAGCTTGCGGAGCAAAAGATAGAGCGGAAAGCCCGACCCTTGGGTAACGCCCACAAAAAAAGCATTCAACTGGTGCTGAATGCTTTATATTTTTGCCACGAACCTGCCTGCCGGCAGGCAGGTTGCACAAATTTTCACAAATTAATCCGTGGTATTGAACCTTTTTATAAACTCGCTTTTAAATATTCTCTGTTCATTCGGGCGATATTTTCTAATGAAATGCCTTTTGGACATTCGATTTCGCAAGCACCAGTGTTGGTACAGTTTCCGAAACCTTCTTCGTCCATCTGTCGAACCATGTTTAAAACACGCTCGGTTGCTTCGACTTTTCCCTGAGGAAGTAGTGCATATTGCGAAACTTTGGCTCCTACAAACAACATGGCTGAGCCATTTTTACAAGACGCTACACAAGCTCCGCAACCAATGCAAGCTGCTGCCATAAACGCTTTGTCGGCATCGTCTTTTGGTACAGGAAGTGAGTTGGCATCGATGGTGTTTCCGGATGTATTGACGGATACAAATCCACCGGCTTGCTGAATGCGGTCGAAAGCAGTTCTGTCCACTACTAAATCTTTGATTACCGGAAAGGCTTTACTTCTCCATGGTTCAACAAAGATTGTGTCGCCGTCGTTGAACATTCGCATGTGCAATTGACAGGTGGTGATACCGATATCAGGTCCGTGAGCACGGCCGTTGATGTAAAGCGAACAGCTTCCACAGATTCCTTCGCGACAGTCATGGTCAAACGCAACCGGTTCTTTTCTATCGTTTACTAGTTGCTCGTTTAATTGGTCTAACATTTCCAAAAACGAACTGGCTGTTGAAACATTATCTAATTTATATGTTTCGATTCCTCCTTTGGTTTTAGCGTTTTTTTGACGCCAAATTTTAAGGGTAATATTTATATTTTTAGCTGCACTCATACTATCTTATTTATAATTTCTAGCTGCAATTTTGATTTCTTCGTATTTCAATTCTTCTTTGTGTAATTCAGCTTTTGAAATATCTGAACCTTTATATTCCCATGCTCCTACGAATTTGAAGTTTACGTCGTCACGCAATGTTTCCCCTTCGGCGTCTTGGTATTCTTCACGGAAGTGTCCGCCACATGATTCATTTCGTTGCAAAGCATCCATTGCCATTAATTGTCCGAGTTCGATAAAATCTGCTACACGAAGAGCTTTTTCCAACTCTGGGTTTAATTCATCAGCACTTCCAGGTACAAATACATCACTGTAGAATTCTTCTTTTAATTGAGCAATTTCGGAAATGGCTTGTTTTAAACCTTGTTCGTTTCTACCCATACCCACTTTATTCCACATAATTAAACCTAAACGTTTGTGAAAATGATCCACTGTTTTAGATCCGTTATTGTTTAAAAATTTATCGATCTGCGATTTCACATTTGATTCTGCTTCTGCAAATTCAGGTAAATCAGTCGAAATTCTTCCGGTTCTAATCTCATCGGCTAGGTAATTGGAAACCGTGTATGGTAATACGAAATAACCATCAGCTAAACCTTGCATCAACGCAGACGCACCTAATCTGTTTGCTCCGTGGTCTGAGAAATTAGCTTCTCCCGCCACAAAACAACCTGGAATAGTTGACATCAAATTATAATCAACCCAAACGCCACCCATGGTGTAGTGTACGGCCGGATAAATTTTCATTGGCGTTTCGTATGGATTTTCGTCAGTAATTTTTTGGTACATGGTAAACAAGTTACCATATTTTTCTTTAAGCCATTGCTTACCTAATGCTTTAATTTCATCTACAGAAGGATTGTGATTTCCTTTTGCAAAAGCGGCTTGTTTACCTTTGTTAAGAATTTCAAATGAAAAATCGAGGTAAACTCCTTCGTTTGTGTCGTTGGATTCAATTCCTCTGCCTTCATCACACACTTCTTTCGCTGCTCTTGATGATATATCTCTTGGTGCCAAATTCCCATAAGATGGATACTTTCGCTCCAAATAATAATCTCTGTCTTCTTCAGCAATTTGTGTTGGTAATAAACTTCCAGAACGAATTGCTTCTGCATCTTCTTTCTTTTTAGGTACCCAAATTCGTCCTGAATTACGTAACGATTCCGACATCAATGTCAATTTTGACTGGTTGGTGCCGTGAACGGGAATACACGTTGGGTGAATTTGCACATAACAAGGATTGGCGAATAATGCACCTTGTTTGTGGATTTTCCAACCCGCAGTTACGTTGCTTCCCATGGCATTGGTTGATAGGAAATAGACGTTTCCGTAACCTCCTGATGCTATAATTACAGCGTGAGCTGAATGTCTTTCTAATTCTCCTGTGATAAGATTTCGAGCAATGATTCCACGAGCTTTTCCGTCTACTTTTACCAAATCAAGCATTTCGTGACGGTTGTACATTTTTACACGACCCAATCCGATTTGTCTTGATAAAGCAGAATACGCTCCTAATAATAATTGCTGACCTGTTTGGCCTGCTGCATAAAACGTACGTTGCACTTGCGTTCCTCCAAAGGAACGGTTGTCTAACATTCCGCCATATTCACGAGCAAAAGGAACACCTTGAGCCACACATTGGTCGATGATGCTTCCTGAAACTTCGGCTAAACGATGTACGTTTGCTTCGCGAGCACGGTAATCGCCACCTTTAATCGTATCATAAAAAAGACGATAAACACTATCACCATCGTTTTGATAGTTTTTAGCAGCGTTAATTCCACCTTGAGCAGCAATCGAGTGAGCTCTTCGAGGTGAATCTTGAAAACAAAATGCACTTACGTTGTAACCCATTTCTCCAAAAGAAGCAGCGGCAGAAGCCCCGGCTAAACCGGTTCCCACGACAATAATGTCAATTTTTGGACGGTTATTGGGAGCCACTAATTTCAAATGATTTTTATGGTTTGTCCACTTATGAGCAACTGGACCTTCCGGTATTTTTGAATCTAACTTCATAATATATTTCTGATGTTGATTATTTAGTAAAATGAATGTATAAAGGAATAATTGCAAACAATAAAGGCACAAGTACCGCAAATGCTTTTCCTAAAAATTTAATAGTTGGTGTCCACTTTGGACTATTTAATCCGAGCGTTTGAAACGCACTTTGGAATCCGTGCCACAAGTGATAAGCCAGGACTAACATTGACAAGACATAAAAAATGGTGAAAAGCAACCCTTCGTTGGGGATTACTCCAAACAATTTATTCTTGCTTTTAAAAAAATCAAACGTTATTTTATGTAAATCTTTATATAATTCACCAACTTTCACGTTTGCTTGCACGTTGTACACATCGGTTCCGTTTTTAACTTCTAATTGCTTAGGTGGTGTTCCAGCCTCTGCTTCTTTGTCGCCAGGTAATTTTACCTGATCAACTTGATAATATTGTCCAACACTTCTTCCTACATAATACTCACTTTTCATTCCGGGTGCTGCTTCAATAGTTTGCGTCATCAAAGGCATGCTTTTGTCAAAATGCATTTTTGCCCAAAAATTAGTCATGTGTGTTGCAAGGAAAACTAATACCAGTGTTCCCAAAACCGCCATGTTTCTTGATGCAAAACTACTATTTGCAGAAGGATTTGATTTTGCGTAAGCAACTGGTCTTGCTTTTTTGTTTTGAATTGTCAAAAGAATTCCATCTATTGCATGGAATAAGATTGAGATGTAAGTGAGATAAGAAAGAATTTTTACGGCCGGATTAGAAGTCATGAACAATGCATATTGATTAAATTGCAATTGACTATTTGGCATAAGTAACTGTAAATTACCCGCTAAATGACCTACTAAAAACAAGCATAAAAATAAACCCGTAAGAGCCATCCAATATTTTTTTCCGATGGATGACTTTAAAAGTGCAGATTTTGCCATAATGTTGTGTAAATAAATTTTTAAAAATTTCACACAAATTTACAGCAATTTCACAATAACTACAACCTTTTCGCTGTTATTTAAAGTGATTTTAAAGAAGGATTAACAAGTGTTTAAAAAATGAAAGCCTATAAAGAATAATTTAGCTTAAAACACTAAACATTATTGTCTAACAAAACTCGGAATCATGCCTCTTAATCCCATATCAACAACATTTTCACCTGCAGACGGTTCATATTTTCCGTCGTTGTTTACTTCTGTCCATTCAAAACTGTTGTTTATGGAAAGAGATAAAGTCACCACAACATCTGACGTTTCATTACCAACTAAGGTCAAATTATTCTCAAATCTACCAGTTACCACACAAGAACCTTGAGGAACCGGCGAAGTTTGAAATAATGGATTCGGCACCGTGGTTGCGCCAGGAGGAGCTTGTCCGGAAGTCATATAAGGGAATGAATCCAATGCAAAAGCCCAATAACCTTGCAATCTATTCGCGTTTACCGGAAAAACATTATTGCCGATACTATGTGAACCAATGTATGTATTGTACCCTAAAAAACTATCTAAAGTACCTGTGTAAGTAGCTCCTTGACTAAAAACCTGAATTTTTCCACTTTGGTAAGCTAATGAAAGGCGCACCCATTCATATGAACCTGCCATTTCTGTCGTGATGGGAATGGTTAGAAAAACCTCGTTTTGTCCCACAATTTTTGCCTGACTAAAATCGATCGCCAATGCTCCTCCTAAATCAGTTTCGGGAGCGTGATAAAGTACTTTTCCTTGTCCTAATAATGTGGTAGCAGATGGTGCTAATTCTAAATAATGGGCACTAATATTTTTCATATCGGGGGTTTGAGCTGCATTTCCCTCGGGAATTACTGAAGGTTGCCCTAAATTATTCAACCTGATTTGGGTTGGATCAAATTTGATTTTGATAATTAAACTAGCAGGCTCGGCTGGTCCGTCTTCAGAACTACAAGAAAAAAAACCGTAACTTATCGCTAAAAGAAAAATTACAGAAGTCAATTTAATCAATTTGGTCATATTAGTAGGTTTTGGTCACATCTTCATCTATAACGAGAATAAAGTCGGCTTTATTATAATGCTCTTGTTCTAATTTAGTTAACTCTTTTTGTTCAACCGTAGCTATCGTAATTATTTTAGTGTTTTTACGGTATTGATTAACATACCAACTAATTCCTTCAAAAAAATCACTGTGATACGTTCCATTATAATGCACAAAAATAGTGCCGCTTTTTAGATTTTGAATAATAAAATGAGCCATCGTTGCGTCCTTGATTGCTTGGGCTTTCGGCATTTTTTCTCCGGCATGTCCGCCCATCATTTCCAACATTTTTTGATAACCGGGCAAATTAATATCAAATGGGATTGGTAATGGAGCAATCCAACTTTTTTCTTCATCGGACAAATCGTCTAAACCGACGAAATCCTTTTTAAAAACCATACTGGCATATCGACGAGGAACATTTGTAGCGATAAAAGGAAATTTTTTCGCTTTCGCAAAATCAACCAATGGTTTATAATCCGTTTTGTAATTATTCCACAAACGAGCTGTTGTGTCAAACTTTTTTTGATCAATTTCGTCATTCAAATATTGATTGAGCTGCTTTTGATTATCAGCTTCAATCATTTCTGCCCCTAAAACCAATGGCTTTTTTTCGGCTAAATCTTTCGTAAACTCTAGTTGTAACCAATGCACGACAGAATTATCGTGATGTTCGCCAAATAATACCAATTCTGATTTTTCGGCTGCTTTTAGAATTTTTTCATAGGATGATTTTTTCCCGTTTTTATCGAAAACTTGGTAGGGCGATTTGTTTTGGGCGAAGGAAGAAGTGGCAATTAATAATATTAAAAACCTCACCCCCAACCCCTTTCCAAAGGATAGGGGAGCGAGCGTACTTAAAAATTTATTCTTTTTTATTTCTTTCATTTTTTATGATTTCAAAAGGAGTGGATTGTGAAATTTTTCCTTGGGTGATTTTGATTTGATATTTTCCTGGAATTAAATACGTTTTTCCGTTTTTCGATTCGGTTAAAATAATTTTCTTATCTTTTTTCTTCCATTTTTCGATTCCGGTTTTTGAAATTTCAACGTCGTAGTTCCATTGATTTATTCCGGTTGATGCGGTTTGTTCTTCTTCATATACAACAATTCCGTTTTCGTGAATGACTTGAATTGTCACTTCGCCTTGATTTTTCAAATAATAATCTACATCGATTTTTGGTTCATTGGCAGGCAACCATTTACTCCAAGTGCTTCCCCAAAACTTAGAATGAGATAAATTATCAACTGAAAATAACTTTAAATCAGCCGCTAAAGTTTCCTCATTTAATTGTTGAATTGATTTTAAATTCACCTTATAAATCGATCTTCCGTGTGTTCCAACCACTAGATCTTGAGCTTCCGTTTGAATAACCATGTCGTGCACTGCAACCGGAGGCATTCCGTTGTTGAAGGTTTGCCACTTTTTCCCTTGATCGAATGAAATATAAACCCCATTATCGGAACCTAAATACAAAATATTCGGATTTACATTATCTTCAACTAGAACATTTACAGAAAGCGTTTCAAATTTTGGAGCAATGGAATTCCACGTTTGACCGTAATCATCCGAAACATACACATACGACTTAAAGTCATCCCAACGATAACCATTCAAAGTGACATAAACACGTTCGTTTTTATGAGTAGAAGCAACTACTCTGGAAACCCATAAATCTTTCGGAAAAGTCGTTGAAATGTTATGCCATTTCACGCCACCGTCTTTAGTCACATGAACCGAACCGTCATCGCTTCCCACATAAATTACTCCGAATTGTTCTTTGCTTTCGCTAATGGTGGTGAGCGTTCCATAAGCCACATTTCCCTCTTTTCCTCCTTGCGTCAAATCGAAAGAAATTGGTGTCCAAGTTTCACCTTGATCGAAAGAACGGTGCAAATATTGTGAGCCCATATACAAAATATCTTGGTTATGCGAAGACAACAAAATCGGTGTTTGCCAATTGAATCGCAACGGTTTTTCGTCTTTTTTTGCTTTAGGCGAAATGTATTTAGTTTCCTTTTTACTTCTGTCAATTCGATAGTAATTTCCAAACTGAAAACCGGTAAAAACGATGTCAGGATTTCTTCGGTCGATTTGCGTTTGCATCCCATCGCCGCCCATTAAACTTTCAAACGGATATTTTCCTTCTTGGTGCCATTCTACGTTGTAGTTGTAATTACTCGGGCCAACCCAAACGCCGTTATCTTGCATCCCACCATAAATATTATACGGTTTTTGATAATCTACATTCACTGAATAAAACTGACTCACTCCGTGCGGATTACATTTGATCCAGTTTGCTCCATCATCATACGAAATATTTAATCCCCCATCATTTCCATTGATTAAATGACCTGGTTTTTTTGGATTGACCCATACAATATGATGATCTACATGCACATTTTCACGATTGATGGAAACGAAAGATTTTCCGCCATCATCCGACTTTAAAACCGGAACTCCGGAAAGGTAAATTTTATCCGAATTATTTGAATCTACGGCAATTCTACCAAAATAATAACCATACGAATAATAAAAATCATCAATAAAATCGGTATGCGTTTTATTCCACGTTTTTCCGCCATCGGTTGATTTGTAGACTTCTGCTCCAATAACTTCGGTTTCAAAAAGTGCGGCATTAGCATCTAAAAGAAGTGATTTGACTTCTTCAGGTTTCATCGAACCATCCTTCACCAAATTTTTCAGATTTTGAGCACGATATTTTTCAGTATGACCACGTTTTTTTAAATAGGAATTAACTTCTTTATCAGGAATTTGCATAAAAACATCACCGGGAACGCTGAACATGGTTGGCAATGTTGTATTTTTTGAAGCTGTTGAAGGTCTGTTATTTTGATTGTCTAACAAAGCATAAATCGTATTGTTATCAAAAGCGGCCAAACCAATTCTGCCCACACCATCTCCGGTAGGAAATCCACTTTCCGGTGTTGAAATTAATTTCCAAGAATTTCCGCCATCTTCACTTTTATAAATTCCTGAAGTAGAGCCATTTCCTAAAAAATTCCATGCTTTTCGGTCTTTTTTCCAAGCTGCAGCATATTGAATGTTGAAATTTTTTGGCGAAACAGAAATGTCGATAATTCCTGTTTCATCATCGATATAAAGTGTTTGTTTCCAAGAATTCCCACCATCAGTTGACTTGTAAATTCCTCTTTCGGTGTTTTTTGAATACAAATGTCCTGTCACACCAACCACAATTTCATTGGAATTATTCGGATTTATTTCGATTTTTCCGATGTGATGACTGTCGGTTAAACCCATATTTTTCCACGTTTTTCCTTTGTCGGAAGATTTTAAAATTCCGATTCCGGCATACGAAGAACGAGAGGCATTGTGTTCTCCGGTTCCCACCCATATGGTTCCGTTTTTCCAATCTACGGCAATTTCGCCCATATTTTGAGTAGGCGAAGTATCCATAACAGGTTCAAAACTCATTCCGTTGTTGTTGGAATACCAGAGTCCGCCCGACGCATACGCCACATAAAATTCGATTGGATTAACGGGATTTACATCCACATCCACCACTCTTCCGCTCATGATGGTTGGTCCAACACTTTGAAAAGCAATGTTTTTTACGAGAGAATTTTCATTTGAAACTGAGGTATTTTGTGCCCAAGAAAAGGAAACAAAAAGGAGAAGCCAAACCAAACTGACACGTTCTTTCTTCATTTGAATAAATTTAGTACGGAAAATTAGTCATAACTACGCTGTTGACAAAATTTTATCGTTGAATTAACAGCAAATCGTTGTATTCTTACTAATTTTGATTTTTACACAATTTACATTTTCCCATTATGAAATACCATCCGATTGATCGCGATTTATACATTAAAAACCGAGCAAAATTTACTGCTCAAATGAAACCAAACAGTGTGGCGGTTTTTAATTCCAATGATATTTATCCTGTGAGTGCCGATACGACGTTGCCGTTTGCACAACATCGTGACATTTTATATTTGTCAGGCGTTGATCAGGAAGAAAGTATTTTGCTTTTGTTTCCCGATGCACCTTATGCTCATTTGAAAGAAATTTTATTTCAACGAGAAACCAACGAACACATCGCCGTTTGGGAAGGCGAAAAGCTCACTAAAGACCGAGCTTTTGAAGTTTCGGGTATTAAATCGGTGTATTGGTTGAGTGATTTTCATAAGATTTTGAAAGAAGTGATGGCGTATGCCGATACGATGTACATCAACACCAACGAACATTACCGAGCTTCCATTGAAACAGAAACCCGCGAGGCTCGTTTTACAAAATGGTGGAAAGAAAATTATCCGGCTCACAAAGTGGAAAAAAGCAATCCGATTTTGCAACGTTTGCGTTCAGTGAAAGAAAGCGAAGAAATTGACTTGTTGCAAAAAGCGTGTGATTTGACAGAAAAAGGTTTCCGCAGAGTGCTATCTTTTGTGAAGCCGAATGTGATGGAATATGAAATTGAAGCTGAATTTGCTCATGAATTCATTAGAAATCGTTCAAAAGGATTTGCCTACACACCTATTATTGCTTCAGGAAATAATGCGAATGTTTTACATTATATAGAAAACAACCAACAATGCAAAGCAGGCGATTTGATTTTGTTGGATGTAGGTGCAGAATATGCTAATTATTCGAGTGATATGACGCGAACGATTCCGGTTTCAGGGAAATTCAATGACCGTCAAAAAGCCGTTTACAATGCGGTTTTGAATGTAAAAAATGAAGCAACGAAATTATTAATTCCCGGAACTTTATGGAAAGAGTATCATTTGGAAGTTGGTAAAATGATGACTTCAGAATTATTGAATTTAGGTCTTTTAGACAAAGCCGATGTGCAAAACGAAAATCCGGAATGGCCGGCTTATAAAAAATATTTTATGCACGGCACATCGCATCATTTGGGATTAGATACGCATGACTACGGATTGTTGCATGAACCCATGCATGCCAATATGGTTTTTACGGTTGAACCCGGAATTTATATTCCAAAAGAAGGTTTTGGTATTCGTTTGGAAGATGATGTGGTGATTCAAAAAAGTGGTGAGCCGTTTAATTTGATGCGGAATATTCCGATTGAAATTGAAGAAATTGAATCTTTAATGAATGCTTAGTTTGGTTTAAAAGGTTTAAGAGTTTAAAAGGCGGCTTGCAGGAATGTGGGTCGTTTTTTCTGAACACAGATTTGAAAAATTATAATAATTTCTAAAATCGGTGTTCAAATAAATTTAATTTGTTCATTCAAATTGGATTTTATATAAGTTATAATTTACTTTGCCAAAGCAACTTTTCAACCCCAAACCTTGAAACCTTGAAACCTGAAACCAAAAATATCCTCTATAAAAACACCAAAATCAAGTACACCGACACGGGAAAAGGAACGGCTGTGATTTTACTTCACGGTTTTCTGGAAAATGTAGGCATGTGGAATGCATATGTGGATGAGTTTTCTAAAAAAAACCGCATCATTGCCATTGATTTATTAGGTCACGGAGCCACCGAATGTTTGGGATACATCCACACCATGGAAGACCAAGCCGATATGGTACATGAAGTATTACACGAACTAAAAATCAGAAAAGCGATTTTTATTGGGCATTCGATGGGTGGTTATGTGGCGTTGGCTTTCGCCGAATTGTATCCGGATAATGTAAAAGGTTTGGTTTTGTTGAATTCTACTTCGCGTGCCGATAGTGAAGAACGTAAAATAAATCGTGATCGAGCCATTTTGGCTGTGAAACAAAATTATACCGCTTTTGTTCGGATGAGTATTGCCAATTTGTTTATTGAAGACAATCGGGAACGTTTAGCCGATAAAATAGAAGAAGTTCGCAACGAAGCTTTAAAAACACCACTTCAAGGCATTGTAGCCGCGTTGGAAGGGATGAAAATTCGCAATGACAGAGAAGTTTTGTTGCACTTTTCACCTTATCCCATTCTATTAATTTTAGGTAAAAAAGATGGTGTTTTAAATTACGAAGACAGTTTAGAACAAATAGAAAATACTAAAGTGGAATTGGTTTCCTTTCCGGATGGACACATGAGTCACATTGAAAATGAAGCACCATTGAAAAAAATATTATATAAATTTATTAAGAATGTAAAAAATACTTGATTGACAACAATTTTTTAGTAGGATTATTTATATTTATTCATACTTTTGAAAAAACTAAATCAAATGAAAAATCTTTTACTTTTTGCACTCTTTTTAGTATCAATAAATTTACTTTCTCAAAACAAATGGGAAGATGGAAAGATTGAATTTGAAAACGGAACTATACTAGAATGCCAAATAAAAAATGAAAATTGGGCTTACAATCCCGAAAGCGTAAAATTTATAAATCAAAATGGTGTTGAATCTATCGCGGGTCTAGCCGCTTTAAAATCATTTGAAATTTTAAATAAAATAAAATATATAAAAGCTTCCGTTGATATAGAGACTTCGTCAGCTAAATTGGGAGAATTAACTGCTACTCGAGAAGCCTTTTTTGAAAATAAAGTTGTTTTATTAAAAACGCTTATCGACGGAAAAGCGGACTTATTTATGTATCAATACAACAGAGGAATAAGATATTTTTATAGAGTTGATGATAGCACTATTAAATCTTTAATTTTTAAAACTTATTTGTACAACAACACGCATGTAATGACCAATAAAGATTTTATTTATCAATTAAATACTGATGTTAATTGTGGCGATAGTAGAATAAATGCAAACAAAATTAATTACAATGAAAACGATTTAATTAAATATTTTGAAAAATACAATACCTGCTCAAATAGTGTATCCACAAAATATGAAGTAAGTAATAAAGCTGATTTTAATATTAACTTATTTGCTGGAGTAAGTTTTGTTAAATCAACATTTGAATCTGAGTCCGATATTTACATAAACAACTCAAGTTCAAATGTAACTGCATTCAGATTTGGAAGTCAATTTGAAGTTGTGTTACCTTTAAAAAGAAAAAACTTTAGTTTCTTTGCCGAATTATCTTACTTTAACTTCAATGCGACTTATGTTGAAAATAATGAACCTAATTTCATAACTGCAAGCCCTTTTTTTACATCGACCACCACAATAAAAATGAAGAGACTTGATGTCATGTTAGGGTTGAAATATTATATTCACCTCAGTGAACTATCAAGTGTCTTTATAGAGGGATATTATAATATTGGATCTGTTAATTCGCGAAAAAATATATTAGAAAGTATTTTAACAGCTGAAAGTGAGCCAGAACGAATCAGAAGTTTAGCTTTTAAAGCAATAGGCGAAGACTATTATGGTTTTGGAGCCGGTTTTAGATACAATAATAAATTTAGTGTGGGTTTAAGAATGAGTGGTCCTCAAAATAGTATTAAATATATTACAGGTTATGATCAAAAGAATTTAGAAACTAGTATCATTGCTGCTTACACTATATTCTAAATTTTTTTTAGGCTGAAATTGAATGATTTAGAATTTGATTCAACATTGCGATTAATTAGATTTTGAAAGTTTCTAGTAAGTAGTAACCTTAAGTCGTTCTTTAATTTGAAACACCATAAATCCTGATTTTAAGTTTTTGAAAGAAATGACGCCAGTTTTCACTTTGGTTATTTCAAATTAGCCTTAAGTCATAAATTTATAACGCTAACATTGAATGAATTTGTCATTTTTGAAGACAAAAATTACCCTATCAAAAGTTTGAATTAATAAATTGTTTTACCTCACTTTTCCGATTTTACAAGCGTTAGGTCGAAGTGTTTCAGTTCGGAGTTCAACATTACCTTTTCTTAAAATCGAGAAAGACTGTCAAATGTCTTCTTAAAATTGTTTAAAATTTTTCTCCAAAAACAACATTTTTAAATTTATAAGAAAAATATAGTATTTTGAAACACGAAGAGAACATTAAACAAATTATAAATACAAAAATAGAACTGGTTACTTTTGCGAATCGACAATATGAGTCACATTCAAAATAAAACGGAATTGCAAACTATTTGCTTCACTTTTTGAAAAAAATTTAATTCATTTTACCATATCAGTTATAAAAAATTCAAAAAAACTATCCTCTTCATCTGGTTACAAAATTTTCTCTTCAAAAGCCAACTCACTATTTAAAATTTCATTAAGCAATACAATTAATTCGGTTTTGAAATCACCTAAAACAGAATCATCTACTTGATTTACAATTACTTCTCGCCCTTCTTTAATTTGAAAAGGCATAAATCCGGCTTTTAAGTTTTTGAAGGAAATAATGCCGACTTCCAATTCCGTATTCGGGAAATCGGATTGAACCATGAAGGCATAACACAACAACTGAATGATTTTATCGTATTTGATATCCTCCGTTAAACCATTCCAATTAGAGATAGACAAACTAGCTTGTTCTACTTTTCCGGTCTTGTAGTCGATGATGCGAAGTTTTCCGTTTCTAAGTTCAATTCTGTCCACATTTCCTTTTATTTTGATGGGAAATGGCAGTCGTCCATCAATCAAAATTTGTTCATAATTTTTTTCCAAAAACAAAACTTTCACCGCATCATTTTGTTCTAAAAGACGTTTTTCGAGTTGGAGAAAATTGAAGACATTTCGTTTCGCCACTTCAAAAGCCAATAGGTTTTTACCTTTGGTAATTTCGCCTTCTTTATAAACCAATTTGAACTGTTTCAACACCTCATCATTTGCCAATTGAAGCATATTTTCAACATTTAAAACGCTTAAAAATGCATTCAAATGGGGTTTATACAACTCCTCTAAAGCTCCATGAATAATGGTTCCTAACGTATTGACAGCAATATTTTCTTCTACCTCATCTACCTCAGAAATTCGCAGAATTCGTTGAAAATAAAATTGGATTGGATTACGAATATACGTTGTTAAGGTAGAAGGTGAAAACCCGTTTTCAGCCATTTCTTTCAATCGTTCCATTACTAAAGCTGATTTTTCTACTTCAATTAATTCTCGTGCTTTTTCGGGTAAATGAGCATTATAAATTTGATGCGAGAGCACATGATTGGGTTGGGTTTCTACTTTTAATTGGGTGATAAATCGACTTTTTTCGCCGGCATCAATTCCTTCCGATTCGGTGTTGTAAAGCAAATAAATATTCTTTGCTCGTTGCAACAAATGATAGAAATGATAGGTGTAAATCGCATCTTTTTCTTTAAAAGTTGGTAAACCCAATTCTCGTTTCACATCTAACGGAATAAAGGAATTTTGCGATTTTCCGGCGGGAAAAACACCTTCATTCATCGACGTAATGATGACGGTGTCAAAATCGAGTACACGACTTTCTAAAACACCCATAATCTGTAAACCTTGCAATGGTTCGCCTTCAAACGAAACTTCAGCTAAATCAATTATTTGTTTGTAAAGGGAAAATAATCCGTCAATGGAAGTAATGTGGTTGTGTTGCTCACAATAGGTTGCTAACTTGTTAACCACTTTAAAAACAGCATAAACAAAACTATTGGTTAGTCGGTCATTAGAGGATTCATCCAACAAATAGTTCCTGATTTGAAGTAGAATGGATGAAATTTTTTCTAAAACAGTAACTGGATTGGCTTCCCATTTTTGAAATAAAAGGCTAAAAAATTGGTTTTCATTATCACAGAAATCTAACAATTTTGAATGTGTGATGAAAGTATAATTGTTTTCGTTTATTTTTTTTACAACCACTTTTGCTTTCGCGAAAGGTTCTACGAGTGGATTTTGAAGCACTTCCAGTACATCTTTATAATAAAAAACATAACTGTTCTTACTTCGATTAAATGCGTTTTGATGCATCTTAAAAAGTTTAGAAACCAACAATTGTGCAGGATTGTTTTTGCCCGAATAGCCCATTGTGATATTCAGATGCGATACGGCTTCCGGTAACGAATTTAATAACGGAATTAGCATATTTTCTTCCCCTAAAACCACAGCAATTTTATCAAGTGGTTGTGATGACGAAATGGATTCGATTATTTCACCAACCAGTTTTGCTTGACCAATGGTTTTAGGCGTTCCCATGATTTTAATAGTCTTGGGTTGCTTGAATTCATTAAAAATCCATTCATAGGGATTGGCTTTATAATGTGGCCAGCTTCGTTTCATTTTTCTGGCAAATAACCCGGCATCATGATAAGGATCATTCAAAAACGTTTCTTCCACATCCCATAAAACATCAGCTTTTTCAAGGGAAAGTAAGTGTTGGAATATTTTTTCTTCGGCTTGATTCAACGCATTAAATCCGGCAAAAATGATTTTATGCTCGATGGAATTTGAAAAATGATTCAAATTTTCAACTGCTTCGCGGTAAATTAAACCTTGATAGCCAATTCCTTTGGAAAGAAGATGTTTATAAAATGCATCGTAATACAACGGCATATTTTCCCAAAACAAGAGATAATTATCTATTAATTTGGTCTTGTCTTGTGGTTCAAGATTCCATCGTTTAATGGCTTCTATGTCTTTTAAATACGAAAAAACATGATTTGGTTCGAGTAAGTAACGATCTATTTCGTTGAAATCTTGCAACAATGTTTTTCCCCAATTGGAAAACTGTTCAAAAGGTTGTTTGTCTTTTTCTGTTAGACTGATATAAACATTGTAAAATTCAAACAACAACTCAACTGAATCAATTGAACGGATTCCAGCAATGTCTTGAATAAAATCTTCGATACTAATAATTTTGGGAGCAAAACTATTTTGTTGAATTTCTTTTTTTAATTCTTCTAATAAAAAGACTTTTGCTCTTTTATTAGGAAGAACTACTACTAATTCCTCAATTGTTGTAGAATAATTGGCAACGATATGCTTTGCGAGTAACGATAAAAAAGAAATTGGCTTCATGTTATAAAAATAAAAAAACGCTCCGATAAATCGGAGCGTTTCTTCAATTATTTAAAAAGAAATTATTTTATAACAACAACTTCTGTTCTTCTGTTTTGAGCTCTACCTGCAGCTGTTTTGTTATCAGCAACTGGTCTTGATGGACCAAATCCTTCAGATTCTAATCTTGAAGCGTCTACACCGTTTGCGATTAAGTAATCTTTAACAGCAGCAGCTCTTTCTTTAGAAAGTCTTTCGTTTGTTGCTAAAGAACCTGTACTATCTGTATGTCCTTCAATTCTGAATTTAGCAAATGGATATTCGTTCATTACACTTTTAATGGAAGCTAATGTTCCGAAAGAAACTTGCTTGATTGTAGATTTTCCAGTATCAAATAAGATTGATTTAGCAAAATCATTCAATTGTTTAACAACTTCTGCAGATACTTCAGGACAACCGTTATTTGCAACAGTACCTTTTACATCTGGACATCTGTCATCTTTGTCAAGAACTCCGTCTCCATCTCTATCTGGCCATGGACATCCTTTGTTTTCTTTAGGTCCTTTTTCATTTGGACAATCATCATCTTTATCAGCGATTCCGTCACCGTCTGTATCAGGACATCCTTTTAATGATTTTAAACCAGCAACTTCTGGACACTCATCATCTTTATCTGGCACACCGTCTCCGTCTGTATCAGGACAACCTTGGAATTCAGCTAAACCAAATACGTCTGGACAAGCGTCATCACCATCTATGATTCCGTCTCCGTCTGTATCAGGACATCCGTTAAATTGTTTTAAACCAAATACGTCTGGACAAGCATCGTCTTTGTCATAAATTCCGTCACCATCTGTATCTTTACCACCGAATTTGAAGGTAAGACCTGCAAAGTGTTGCAAGTGAGAAGGCATAACTGTTCTATCATCCTCGAAAGAATGTTTGTAAGTAGATTTAACAGACAATCCAACAGTTTCTGAGAACCAAAAGTTAAATCCTAATCCTCCATTAACAGTACCTGCACTATTATCTCCTAGGAAAGTATAACCTCCACCAATGTGTAACACAGGCTCGATAAACTTGAAGAAAGTACCAGCACTATAATTGATGCTACCATCAACTCCATAATACATTTCATCAATCCTTGTAACCACATAATCACCATTGTTCATAAGTGATTTTTCAGATACAAATTTGTCAATTTTGTTAAAAGACCCTGTTAGTCCAAAAGAGAAATTGTCTCCAACGTGTCTAGTCACTGTTAAGTAAGATACAGAAGGAACAAAGTTCCAATAATCCTCTGCATTAAAATACTCAGAAAACTGATTTTTAATACTTTCGGCAGCACTAACTCTACCTCCGTCGACGGCATTCGCTCCAAAGGAGACTGCCCATGGGTTGTTATTATCTTGGGCCTGCGAACTTAGTCCAGCAAACATAAAGATAGCGACAACTAATTTGTTAAGATGTTTCATACTTGATTTGTTTTGATTACAATACATTGTTAATTGATGCAAAAATAGGTTGTTTTCCGATAACTACAAAACTTAATGTTAAAATATTAATAAGAAAACTAGATTACATTCAACAATCTTCCCACTTTTATGAACGCTTCTATTGCTTTATCAAGATGCTCTTTAGTATGAGCAGCAGAGAGTTGCACCCGAATCCTTGCTTTATCTTTAGGAACTACCGGAAAAAAGAACCCAATCACATACACCCCTTCTTTCAGTAATTCATCTGCCATTTGCTGCGATAATTTGGCATCATAGAGCATCACTGGAACAATAGCTGAATCACCATCAATGATATCAAAGCCTGCCTCTTTCAGTCCGTTTTTGAAATAATTGGTGTTCCATTCCAATTGATCGCGAAGCGAAGTATCTTTTTCAAGTAATTCAAAAACTTTCAGAGAAGCACCAACAATAGAAGGAGCTAATGAATTGGAAAATAAATAAGGTCTAGAACGTTGCCGTAAAATTTCAATAATTTCTTTTTTGGCTGTGGTATAACCGCCCATGGCTCCGCCTAACGCTTTTCCTAATGTTCCGGTGATAATGTCAACGCGACCCATAACTCCTTTTGCTTCTAAAGTTCCTTTTCCGGTTGCACCAATAAATCCGGCAGCATGACATTCATCTACCATTACCATCGCATCATATTTATCAGCTAAATCACAAATTTTATCTAATGAAGCTACTATGCCATCCATCGAAAAAACACCATCAGTTACAATTAATTTGAAACGTCTTCCTTCTTCGTTAGCTTTGATGAGCTGTTGTTCCAACTCTGCCATATTGTTATTTTCATAGCGATATCGGGCTGCTTTACATAACCGAACTCCATCAATAATTGAAGCATGATTCAAACTATCTGAAATAATCGCGTCTTCTTCTCCCAATAAAGGTTCAAAAACACCACCGTTGGCATCAAAAGCGGCGGCATACAAAATCGTATCTTCGGTTCCGTAGAATTCGGCGATTTTTTGTTCTAATTGTTTATGAATATCTTGTGTCCCACAGATAAATCGAACAGACGACATTCCGAAACCATGCGAATCTAAAGCATCTTTGGCCGCTTGAACCACTTCCGGATGCGAAGAAAGTCCTAAATAGTTATTTGCACAAAAGTTCAATACTTTTTCACCGGTCGAAATAGTGATTTCTGCTCCTTGTGGCGAAGTAATGATTCGTTCTTTTTTAAATAATCCGTTTTGTTGAATTGTATCTAATTCGTTTTGTAAATGGTGTTGTATTTTACCGTACATAATGTTTTAATTTTTTACAAAGTTACTATTTCCAATGTTTCTCCAATATAAACCAATGCTTTTTTAACGACTTTAAATCCCATGTTTTGCAAAGCAGATTTATAGATTTCTAGTTGTTTATGATGTTTTGCGAGCGGCTCTCCTGTTTTATAGTCGAGAATTAGAGCTTCATTTTGTTGGTTTATTACAATGCGATCAGGTTTAACAACCGCTTCTTCTTTTCGCAAAATAATCTGTTCATTCAATATTCTATTTGACTCATCAAAAAAGATGGCTAATTCCGGATGCAAACAAATTTGGTTGATTACCAACAAAACAGCTTCTTTTTGACTCAAAGAGATGATTCCGTTTTCCAATGCTTTTGTAACCGCCAAATCAATGTCGTTTTTGGTTTTTATATCGGATAGTATTTCGTGAATCACATTGCCATATTCAATCGCTTTTTGCTGATACGTTCCCCACATCATGCTCTCTCGTTGAGCAATTTTAATGGAAATTGGATTGAGATTTTGCTCTACCAATGTAATCGGAATTAATTCTTGTACTTTTTTACTCTCTCCAGAAACCTTGTCTGCATTTCCCCATTCGTACACATTTTTATGAGAATCAAATTCCCTTTTTTCCTGTAAAAAAGAAAGAAAGAAACTAGACATATTATTAGGAGAAACTTCGCCTTTGGCATTTAAGTTCATGCTCGAAATAATGTATAGTTGTTCTTCTGCTCGTGTGAGTGCTACGTAAAGAATATTGATGTTGTCCAACAATTCTTCTTCCTTTTTTTGATGATAAACAGCGGCGGCGGATACGCCAAATTCTTCCACGTTTTTGTTATTATCGATTAAAACTTTGGGCAATTCGATTAAATCGGATTCGGGTTCAATCCACAATTTATCTTTGGGTGAATTGGCATAATTTTCTTCGGCAAACGGAAAAATCACCACCGGAAATTCTAATCCTTTTGATTTGTGAATAGTCATAATCCGAATAGCGTTATTTCCTTCCGGCGATGGAATGCTGAATTTGGCACTATTTTCATCCCAATACGATAAAAAATCTGAAATTCCAGATTGGTTCTTAATATCTCTATCTAGTACCCTATCGAGAAAATCCTGAATATAGGCGTTGGATATTTTGGGCTTGATGAACGTTTGAATAATGGTTTCAACCGCTTCATACAACGATTTTTTTCTAATTTGTTGAAACGAAAAAGATAAATCTAACGAAGTTAACCAGTTTTCTAAATCAATTTCCAAGTCAAACTCCATTCCTTTTGCCACAAAATCGTGAGTTGGTATTTCGTACTGAAGATTTTTTGCTACATAATATAGAAAATGTGCTTTTGATTCTTTATCGGCTCCGTTTTTTAAAAATCGCAATAGCGTAATGATCAAATTTACATCGGAAGAATTTTGTAACAACAGTGATTCAGACGAAACAATCGGAATACTTTTTTCGGTCAAAAAAGCAGCAATTTTGACGCCCGGTTCTTTTTTTCGGGTCAAAATAACCATGTCTCGATATGAAAATCCCTTAACTTTTAATTCATCAATAGTTTGAAGGACTTTTTCTAAATACAAATCATCTTTTTCAACATCTTCTTCTAATTCTTTTTTGGACGGGATAAAAGAAAGCTTCACATAGCCGCCTTTTTTATCATTTTCTTTTTGATGACTGTGATTTTCATACAAATCTTTATAATCCGAATGCTCGAAACTATTGGACAAAAACGCGAAAAACTGGTTATTAAAATCAATGATTTGGCTGTAACTCCGCCAATTGGTATCCAAATGAAATAGTTCTTTCTCGGGATTTATAAACGGATTTTCATTTTTGCTTAATTCGATAAACTGTTCTGCTTTTCCACCACGCCAACGGTAAATCGATTGTTTTGGATCGCCCACAATCATCAAAGAACCTCTTTCTTGGTTCAAATCTTCGCTGGACAAAGCATTATCAATCAACGGAATTAAATTTTCCCACTGCATTTGCGAGGTATCCTGAAATTCATCTATAAAAAAATGTTTATACCGTTCGCCCATTCGTTCATAAATAAAAGGAGCAGGTTGGTTTTGAATTTCGTTGTGAATGATAGCATTGAACTCTGAAATCGATAAAATATTTTGCTCTTCTTGAATTTTATCCAATTCCTGACTCACTCGATTTAAAAGTGATAAGGGTGTGATGTTTTTTAAAAAAGCGACATACAACATATATTCTTTTACCGAAGAATGTATCAAACCAAAAAAGTGCAGTAATTCTGCCGCAATTGAATCAACCGCCTCTTTTTGCAGTTGCGGAATTGATTTTGAATAGCGATTTCCTTCCGCTAAATACTCTTCAATTTTGGCATTGTTGATGATTTCGCCTTGGGCCGTTTTTGTAAAATAATTAAAAACCACGCCTCGATTAAATGATTTTGCATCCAATTGCTGGTTGTTAATGTGTTGCATGGCTTTTTGACCAACTTCCAAACATTCTTTTTCGATGGTTTTGATTTTGTCGAGCACATTTTTTTTCAACTCAATAAATTCCGGAATCTGTTTGTCTTTAAAATGAACAATTTCATTACGGTTATTTTCGTTAGTTAGCAATTTTGAAATTTCTTTGATATCACGAGTAACATCCCACGATTTATCATCGTCTGTTTTTTCTAACGTAAAATCAACCAACAAACGGGTGAGCATTTCATCGTCGCCGGCTTGTGCAATAATAGCATCAATGGCTTCTTGCAAAAGGTTGTCGGTTTCTAGCGAAACTTCAAACGTGGAAGGCAAATTCAAATCGTGAGCAAACGTTCGGATTACTTTATGTGTAAATTTATCAATCGTAGAAATATCAAAAGAGGCATAATTATGAATAATATTTCGAATAATAGCTTTTGATTTTTGTTTGATGTCAACAATCGAAAGTCCGGTTTCTTTCACAATGGTATTCATCACCGCCATTGCTTTGCCATTAGGTTCGTCGGTTGCAAATTGCGAAAGTGTTTCTACTACTCTTGATTTCATTTCGCCAACTGCTTTGTTGGTAAATGTGATCGCTAAAATATTTTTATAAGCATCTTCTTTTTTAGATAAAAGAATAATTTTTAAATATTCTTTCACCAAAGTAAAGGTTTTGCCCGAACCGGCAGAAGCATCGTAGATTGAAAAAGCGGGTTTATTCAAGGGTATAATATAAATTAATGCAACAATAACGAAATAGAATTTCCTTTTCCAAAGTTAATTGATTAAATTTGAAGCTCCTTATTGTTAAACATAAAAAAATATAAAATTATGTCATTTGAATTACCACAATTACCTTACGCATACGATGCATTAGAACCACATATTGACGCCAGAACGATGGAAATTCATCATTCTAAGCACCATGCGGCTTATACCAACAACTTGAATGCTGCAATTGCCGGCACAGATATGGAGGGTAAAACCATCGAAAATATTTTAATTAATTTAGACAAAACCAATGCGGCTGTTCGCAACAACGGTGGCGGTTTTTATAATCACAATTTGTTTTGGACAGTGATGTCTCCAAACGGTGGTGGAGAACCAACTGGCGAATTAGCCGATGCAATCGAAAGAGATTTTGGTACTTTTGCCGAATTTAAAGCAAAATTCTCTAAAGCAGGAGCAACTCAATTCGGTTCTGGATGGGCTTTTTTATGTGTGAAAGATGGAAAACTGGAAGTTTGCGGAACACCTAATCAAGACAATCCGTTAATGCCGGGCGTTGGTTGTGGCGGAACACCTATTTTGGCAATGGACGTTTGGGAACATGCTTATTATTTACATTATCAAAATAGAAGACCGGACTACATCGATGCCTTCTTTAATGTAATTAATTGGGAAGAAGTTTCAAGAAGATTTGCTACTGAAAAATAAACAGTCATCTTCTTAAACGAAAAAAGCGACATTCTAACGAGTGTCGCTTTTTTTGTGAAAAATAAAAAGGTGGAATTTCTTCCACCCTTTTGCCCCAAATCTACCATAAACTTAACCGTGTGTACTATGGTAATAACAAAAGTACAACGGTTTTTAGTAAGAAACTATTGTATGACAGAATAAAATTTAACAATTAGGGAATAAAGGGTACATTGTGTGCTTATATGGGTTTTTGATTGGTTTTTAAAAGTGTTTTAAACTTGCATAAAATAAAAAAGGTACGCATAGCGTACCCTTTTTGCCCCAAATCTACCATAAACTTAACCTACTAATGCTATGGTGAAACAAATGTATACTAACACATTATTTTTATCAAATAAATTAGATGAAATGCA
Organism: Flavobacterium lacus; assembly: GCF_003268815.1. GTDB lineage: Bacteria > Bacteroidota > Bacteroidia > Flavobacteriales > Flavobacteriaceae > Flavobacterium > Flavobacterium lacus. The sequence goes on from NZ_QLSV01000015.1 coordinate 57,263, forward strand.
TCAAAAATCGTTAAAAGGCAAAATTTGTTAAATTCTAGTATGCTCTCGCGTCTTTCCCTTCATAGAAATTCATGAATGCACGGTTTACCACACGATTTCCACCAGGTGTAGGATAGTTGCCCGTAAAATACCAATCGCCCAAATGGTTTGGACAAGCTATGTGTAAACTACCTACTGTTTGAAAGATAATTTTTACTTCCGCTTTTGTATCGGAAGAACATAACATTTCGGCAATTTTGTCTGAAACCTGTTGATCGGTAAATGGTGCATAAATTTCTTTGACGTAATTTACAATTTCACCGTCTTTGAATTTTTCTTGAAGTTTACACTTTTTATATACCTCATCAATAATCGAATATTGGTTGTTTTCTTTTAATAATTCTAAAACAGCTCTAAACGCAACCAATCCCTCTAGTTTTGCCATATCAATACCATAGCAATCAGGATAACGTATTTGTGGAGCTGATGACACGATAACAATTCTTTTTGGATTTAATCGATCCATCATTCGGATGATGCTTTTCTTTAACGTAGTTCCACGAACAATACTATCATCAATAATCACCAAATTATCGGATGGATTGATTACGCCATACGTTACATCATACACGTGAGCTACCAAATCATCCCGACTGCTGTCTTCTGTAATAAAGGTTCGCAACTTGGCATCTTTAATCGCAACTTTTTCAGTTCTGATTTTTACGGAAAGAATTTCTTCTAATTTTTCTTTAGTAAGTGTTTTTCGGTTGGTAAGAATGTATTTGTTTTTTCGTTGGTTCAAAAAATCCTGTGCCGCTTCTACCATTCCATAAAAAGAAGTTTCGGCTGTGTTAGGAATATAAGAGAAAACGGTGTTGTCTGTATCGTTTTCAATCGCCTCTAAAACGGCTGGCAGTATCAATTTACCAAGCATTTTTCTTTCTCTGTAAATTTCGGCATCACTTCCTCTTGAGAAATAAATACGCTCAAATGAACAGGCTTTCTTTTCTAACGGTTCTAAAATTTCTTCTAACGAAAAACTTCCATTCTTCTTAATAATCAACGCTTTTCCGGGATCTAATTCTTGCACTTTTTCGAAAGGCACATTAAAAACCGTTTGAATTACCGGTCTTTCTGATGCAACGACCACGATTTCATCATCTTCATAAAAAAACGCAGGACGAATTCCGGCAGGATCACGAAACACAAATGCATCTCCATGACCTAACAAACCGGCCATGGCAAAACCACCATCCCAATTTTTAGATGCTCGTATTAAAATTTTAGCAATATCTAATTTTTCGGCAATCACTGGAGAAGCTTCTCTTTTGGATAACCCGTTATTTTTACATTCCTGATACAAATCGGTTACTTCATCATCAAGAAAATGACCGATTTTCTCCATTACGGTAACCGTATCGGCCAATTCTTTTGGGTGCTGACCTAATTCGACTAAATTATCAAAGAGTTCTTTTACATTGGTCATGTTGAAGTTTCCGGCCACAATCAAATTTCGGTGCATCCAATTGTTTTGACGTAAAAACGGATGAACACTTTCGATACTATTTTTTCCGAACGTTCCGTAGCGAACGTGACCTAAAAACAGTTCTCCGATGTACGGAATATTTTCTTTCTGCCAAGCAACATCATTTTGAAATTCGGGATTATTCGCCAAATCTTCATTAATTCGTTCATTAATTTGAGCAAAAATATCCTGAATGGGTTGCGATTTGTTGGAACGAACCCGACTGATGTAACGCTGACCAGGTTCCACATCAAATTTGATGCTAGCAAATCCGGCACCATCTTGACCACGGTTGTGCTGCTTTTCCATCAAAAGATACATTTTTTGTATCCCATAAAAAGCGGTTCCGTATTTGTCTTTATAATACTGAAGCGGTTTTTTCAATCGCAAAAGAGCAATTCCGCATTCGTGTTTTAGATTGTCACTCATTGTTGTTGTTTAAACTGAACTTGTTTCAGTTTCTTTTTTGTAGGTTGATTTTAAAACTATTACTATAAAAAATGCCCCGAAATTTCGGGGCACACTATTTTATTCTAATTCGATATCAAATTGAGTTAATTCTCTAAATTGTTTCAAGCGGTCATACACTTCCTCTTTTTCAAGGTCAAGCATTCGCTCGGTTCCAAATTTTTCTACACAGAACGATGCTAAGTTTGAACCGTAAATAATCGCATTTTTCATGTTGCCAAACGAAATGTTTTCGCTTTGGGCAATGAATCCTGAAAATCCACCTGCAAACGTATCGCCAGCTCCTGTTGGATCAAAAACTTCTTCTAATGGTAAAGCCGGTGCAAAGAAAATTTCTTTTCCTTGGAATAACAAGGCTCCGTGCTCTCCTTTTTTGATTACTACATATTTTGGACCCATGGTATGAATCTTCGCTGCAGCTTTTACCAATGAATATTCTCCGGATAATTGACGAGCTTCTTCATCGTTAATGGTGATTACATCGACGCGTTTCATCACTTCGTGTAATTCGGCTAATGCACAATCCATCCAAAAATTCATTGTATCCAATACCACTAATTTAGGTTTAGCAGTCATTTGGTCTAACACACTGATTTGAACCATTGGGTGTAAGTTGCCTAACATTACAACATCTGAATCTTTGTATTCGACAGGTACTTTCGGTTGAAAATCGGCCAATACATTTAGTTCTGTAACCAACGTATCTCTCGAATTCAAATCGTTGTGGTAACGACCGCTCCAAAAGAACGTTTTCCCACCTTTAACAATTTCAATTCCGGAAATATCGATGTCTCTATCGGATAATAAATCTAAATATTCTTGCGGAAAATCTTCTCCAACAACAGAAACAATCGCCGATTTCACATTAAAAAAAGAAGCCGACAAGCCAATAAAAGTAGCGGCTCCGCCTAAAATTTTGTCGGTCTTCCCGAAAGGGGTTTCAATCGCGTCAAAAGCAACGGTTCCTACGATGAGTAGTTTGTTCATGGATTATGGTTTGAAATAAGGTGCAAAGATACGTTTTTTGTTTAAAAGTTTAAATGGATGGAGGTTTAAAAGTTTGTGAAAATTTGCGGGATTGTAAATAAAAAAGATTGTTTCCTTTACATAACTAGAATTAATAAAATACTAATTCAACCTTCTTTTTTATTTTTTGTATTTTTGTAAAAAACCGATTTTGACTAATTTATCCATCATAAAATGTAAGGCTTGCGGTACATTTAATCGCAATTTGGACTATTGTTCTACTTGTGGCGAATTGATTAATCCCAGTCTAATTAGAAAAAAAAATATCGAAAAAAGGAAGAAAAAGCACAAAGAGCATCTAAAAAAAGAGCAAGTTGAGGCCGAAAACTCATTATTGTATAAATTGCGGAACCATCATTTTTGGTTTATCAGAGCTGTTGGAACAATCCTCTATTCGGTTTGGGTGATTGTTATGGCTGTTGGAAGTTTTCTCGCTTGGTTGGCTGCTACAATTTCTGCGTAATAGACATGAAAAAAAAATATTCTTATTTGGTATTTTTTTTGATTTTTTCAAGTTCATTTATGGTCTATTTGCTTCAACAAAACGGTTGCCATTTACCAAAAATCATCAACAATTACTATAACGATTTGATGGCTTTACCTATCGTTTTAAGCATTACTTTGTGGACGGCAAGAAAAATGAAATCAAATCCAACTCTTCAGCTCACTTTTTTTCAATGTCTTGCAATGGCATTTCTTTATGGATGGTTTTTTGAAGTCTATTTACCCGAGAGTAATCCTCGCTACACCGCAGATGTAATTGATGGGATTTTGTACGTGGTTGGTGCGATTTTGTTTTATGGATGGTGGAGCTGGAATGATAGAAATCACATCTCATAATTATTTGATCTCCAATAACATTCACTATACTTGTTGGCTGAAATAAACAGGTGTGAAAAATACAAGTTATGTGAAAAAACTCAATTTGGAATAAAAAAATAAACGAAGTATCTTTCGTCAAGAAACACGACTACTTAAAAAAAGTTTAAAAAATCAAAATAACACTATGATTTTAACAACAACCAATTCCATTGAAGAGTACAAAATTGCAGAATACAGAGGTATTGTTTCTGGTACAGCTGTTAATATGCAAAAAATGAAAATGACTTTTAATATGCAAAAATATTATGCAGGAATAAGTGAAAGCGTTTCCGAGGTAAAAGAGCAAGCTTTTGTGCAACTTAAAGCAAATGCAGAAAAATTAAACGCCAATGCTGTGGTTGGAATAAGTGTTGATATTGAGCTAACAACAAGTAATTATGTTACCGTTACAGTAACCGGAACTGCTGTAAGTATTATAAAAAGATAATTCTGTAAATAATCATTTTTTTTAGTATTGGAAACTATAAAGATTTAACTTTTCTAAAAAATTTATTCAGATTTTTTATTTTTAGTATAGGGTTGACTAACAATAATGTCAGCTAAAGGAATAGATTTGTAATAACAAATGTGTTTTCTATTTTTAACCTTTGAAACAATAAGAACGTTATGAACCGATTACTTTTAGTGTTTTTTATCAGTTCTTTTTGTATCCTGCACGGTTCAAAGGAGTTTTAAAATCACAAACAAAACCGAAAGCGAACTGATAAATTTTTATGATTCTAAAGAAATTAAAGAATTTTTATTGGTGAAATATTTCAATTCCTTAAAAACCATAAGTGACCGTAATCGAATTATAATTCCACAAAATATTGTTTTTGATGCGGATGGTTATGAAGTTGAACCTTTTAATGAAAAACTTTGTGCCAATCATACGTTTGAATTTCTCAAAACCTACGACAAGTCAACAAAGATGAAACTTACGAAATACCACATAACTGATTATCTTTCAAACTTTAAAATGATTAGTGATAGTACTAGTTTAGAAAGCATTATTGATGAAAAGGAAATACGCGTTTTTGTGCATTCGGGAACTTTTGGCGAAAAACTAAATGTAAATAAAGAGGCATTTACTATCCATAAAACTTATAAAGACAAGTTTAACGTGTATGTTGTTAATTTGGATATCGGAGAATGGAATTCAAATTAAATTTTTTGCAAGTTGAGTTTTATTCTTAATTATTGTGAAATTGCTTCACGAGGGTTTGTTTTATAGATTTGTTTTTTTTTGAGTGAAATATCTAAATTATTTCAAAACAACTTCCCCTCCTCCTTTTCATAAAACGAATCAATATTGAGATTCGGCAAACCCGCAGCATAAACCGCCAATTCATCACAACGTTCATTTTGAGGATGACTATTGTGCCCTTTTACCCACTTGAAATCCACTTTGTGTTTGCGATAAATTTTTAGAAAACGCAACCATAAATCGGGGTTTTTCTTTCCGGTGAATCCTTTCTTTTCCCATTGAAAAACCCATCTTTTTTCAACAGCATCCACCACATATTTTGAATCGGAAGTTACTAGAACAGTCGTATTCGGATTTTTCAATTTCTCCAAACCCACAATCACGGCCAATAATTCCATTCGGTTATTGGTGGTGTAGCGAAAACCTTCGTAGAATTCTTTTTTGTAAGGCGAACCGACTAATTCCATCACAACGCCATAGCCGCCTGGTCCGGGATTACCCTTGGCTGCTCCGTCGGTGTAGATGTGGACTTCGTGGGTCATTTTTTTTTGGTAATGGGTTATTGGTGATGGGTAATAGGGCTAAATTAATTGGTCGATTGTTTTTGGAAAAAAGCGGTATTCGAGTTTGTGAACTTTGTCTGCCACTTCTTCGGCCGTTCTGCAATCTGAAATTGAGGTTTTCTCTTGTAAGATTATCCTTCCTTCGTCATAGTGCTCATTTACAAAATGAATGGTGATTCCGGTTTCAGTTTCTTTATTATCCAAAACGGCTTGGTGAACGTGTTTGCCATACATTCCTTTTCCACCATAATTCGGCAACAACGCAGGATGAATATTGACAATTTTATTGGGAAATGTTGCGATAATGTGTTCCGGAAATTTAAGTAAGAAACCCGCTAAGACAATTAAATCGGGTTTTAATTCGATTAATTTAGAAAGTACGAAATCACCGTAAAGCTCGTCTTTATTGAATATAACCGATGGAACACCCAACTTTTTTGCTTTCTGTACAACTTTGGCATTAGAATTGTTTGAAAACACAGCGACTACCGATTTTGAGGTATTATTTTTGAAATAGTGAATGATATTTTCCGCATTGGAACCCGTTCCGGAGGCAAAAATCACGATGTTCTTCATGTTTCCAGTAATTTTTATTACGCAAAAAAACAAAAAAGAAACGAGAATTTATAGGGTTTGAGCTTCTATTGTCAAATTAATTTTTTAAATTCGTAGTCAGATTTATTAACTAAAATGTTGTTTTAAAATAAAGTTTTTTATTTTTGCCAACAATTAAACTAAAATTTAAAAGATTATGTCAGACATTGCATCAAGAGTAAAAGCGATTATCGTAGACAAATTAGGTGTTGACGAAAACGAAGTTGTAACAGAAGCAAGCTTCACAAACGATTTAGGTGCTGATTCATTAGACACTGTTGAGCTAATTATGGAATTCGAAAAAGAATTTGATATTCAAATTCCGGATGATCAAGCGGAAAACATAGCTACTGTAGGTCAAGCTATTTCTTACATCGAAGAAGCTAAAAAATAATAACTACAAACATCCCGTTCTGTTTATCCGGAACGGGTGTTATTATTTTTACTAAAACTAATTTATTGATTGTCATTCAATCACACACATACAGAAAAAAACACCCCTGATTTTTAATTTTCAATAAATTTCAGGGTTTTTTTGTTTATATTCGTACTCACAAATAAGCATTAATAATGGAGTTAAAAAGAGTCGTGGTTACCGGTTTAGGAGCCTTAACACCCATAGGAAATAACATTGAGGAATATTGGAATGCGCTAATTAACGGCGTTAGTGGTGCTGCACCAATTACTTATTATGATACTGAAAAACACAAAACAAAGTTTGCTTGCGAAGTAAAGAATTTTAACGTAGAAGATTTTATTGATCGCAAAGAAGCTCGCAGAATGGATAAATTTGCTCAATATGCCATTGTTGCCAGCGACGAAGCCATCTTAGATGCTGGAATTACTGCAGACAATGTTGACAAACATAGAGTTGGTGTTATTTGGGGTGCCGGAATTGGCGGATTAGAAACTTTTCAAGAAGAGGTTTTATACTATGCCAAAGGCGATGGAACACCAAAATTTAATCCGTTTTTTATCCCAAAAATGATTGCCGATATTGCTCCCGCTCATATTTCGATGAAGAATGGGTTTATGGGACCAAATTATACTACCGTTTCTGCCTGTGCTTCTTCTGCAAATGCTATGATTGATGCCTTTAACTATATTCGTTTAGGATTATGTGATGTCATTATTTCAGGTGGTTCAGAAGCTGCAGTTACTATTGCAGGAATGGGCGGATTCAATTCGATGCACGCCTTATCAACCCGAAACGATAGTCCGGAAACAGCCTCAAGACCTTTTGATGCAACCCGTGACGGATTTGTATTGGGCGAAGGTGCCGGTGCATTAGTTTTAGAAGAATACGAACATGCCAAAGCTCGTGGAGCAAAAATATATTGTGAAATTGGTGGTGGCGGAATGTCATCCGATGCTTATCATTTAACTGCACCACATCCGGAAGGACTTGGCGTTATTGCAGTAATGAATAACTGTTTGCGTGATGCCAAAATGAAGCCGGAAGAGATTGATCACATCAATACACACGGAACTTCAACTCCATTGGGAGATGTTGCTGAATTAAAAGCTATTAGTGCTGTTTTTGGCGATCACGCGAAGAACATCAATATCAATTCGACCAAATCAATGACTGGGCATTTACTTGGTGCTGCCGGCGGAATTGAGGCGATTGCTTCCATCTTAGCCATTAAACACGGATTAATTCCACCCACGATTAATCATTCTGTGGTGGATGAAAACATTAATCCTGAATTAAATCTTACGCTAAACAAAGCTCAAAAAAGAGATATTAAAGTGGCAATGAGTAACACCTTTGGTTTTGGTGGCCACAACGCTTGTGTTTTATTTAAAAAATTAGAGGAATAATTCTCAATGAACGTTTTTAAAAAAATATTTACCAAAAATTCCCGTCCTCTAGAAGGCGGGATTTTTTTTGAAGCTATTCATAAAATACTGGGATTTAAACCAAATAACATTGAATTTTATCAAAAAGCATTTACACATCGGTCTTCCAACAAATTAGATTTAAAAGGAAATCCGATTAATTATGAACGTTTAGAATTTTTAGGTGATGCCATGTTGAGTGCCGTTATTGCCGGACATTTATTTAACGAAGTTCCCTCAGGAGACGAAGGTTATCTAACCAAAATGCGTTCTAAAATTGTGAGTCGTGAACATTTGAATGAACTTGGCCGTGATTTGAACTTGATTCAATTGGTAAATAGTAAAGTTCCGTCGCAACATTTTGGTGATAATATTCACGGAAATATTTTTGAAGCATTAGTGGGTGCAATTTTTTTAGACAAAGGATACACGTACTGCGAAAAATTTATCTACAAAAGAGTCATCGTTCCTTATGTTGATATTGCTAAATTAGAGGGAAAGGTAATCAGCTACAAAAGCTTAGTAATCGAATGGTGTCAAAAAGAAAAAAAACCATTTCACTATGATGTTTATGATGATAATGGCAACGATGGCCAACGTTATTTTGGCGTTAAGTTGAGTATTGATAACAAGATAATTGCCAAAGCGAGAGCTACTTCCAAAAAGAAAGCCGAAGAAATTGCTTCTAAACGTGCATTTTTCGCTTTTCAAGAAAAAATGGACAAAAAATTATAGAAATCTTAAAACTACATCGTTTTCGTTCATAAATTATCGTTAAGTTAAGAAATTCAATCTTTTTTGTAGCCCAAAAACACTATATTTACATCTTGTTTGAATGTTAAATATGGCTATTCATAAATTATTCATTGACGACTTCGAAGAAGCAGATTATCAGTTAATCGCCATTCACACCACCTTGGAAAACTATCGAGTTGCGTACTTTATTAACCAAAACCTACCTGTTTTACTTCATCGAAACAAAAAAGATATTCTGATTGGAACAGAAAAACAGAAAACAGGATTTTCAAACTTTCAATTTGAAGACAATAAAAATCAAGTTTTTTGGACTTTAATTGAAAATAAACGAGAAATTTCTCTTCCTCAAAAAAGCAAAACAATTAACCTTTTTAACGAAGAACAAGAATTTAGTAATACCCATTACTTTTTACCTGAATTTAAAAATGTGGATTTTTTTCTGAAAATTGAAAGCGATGCAAATCAAATAGACATCAATAAAATAACAACTAAACTTAATTCTATCGGTCAAATTACTACGGTTTATGCTGTAGATTTGAATCGAATAAAAACTAAAAACAATTTAATTTTTTAAAAAATATGCCAATCAACAAAAAAACCAAAATTGTTGCCACATTAGGGCCAGCATGCAGCAGCAAAGAAGTCATTAAGAATATGATTGATGCGGGAGTTAACGTGTTTCGTATCAATTTTTCCCATGCTGATTATGAAGATGTTAAAGAACGTATTGACATTATCCGTGGATTGAATGATGAATTTGGATATACCACAGCTATTCTAGCCGACTTGCAGGGTCCGAAACTACGTGTAGGAGTAATGAAAGAAGATGTCGTGGTAAATAAAGGTGATATTATTACCTTTCAAACCGCAGAGGATATCCCAGGTACAGCCGAACGTGTTTATATGAATTACAAAGAATTCCCGAGAGATGTAAATCCGGGAGAAAAAATTCTTCTAGATGATGGCAAACTAATGTTTGAAGCACTTGAAACAAACGGCACAACTGAAGTTGTATGTAGAGTTATTCAAGGTGGTCCATTAAAATCAAAAAAAGGTGTTAATCTTCCCAATACAAAAGTTTCGTTACCGGCATTGACCAAGAAAGACATTAAAGATGCTCTTTTTGCCATTGAGAATGAAGTAGATTGGATTGCCCTTTCTTTTGTGAGAACGCCAAAAGATTTGGAAGAATTACAAGATTTGATTGCGAAACATTCTTCCTATAAAATTCCAATCATTGCCAAAATTGAAAAACCGGAAGCTGTTGAAAATATTGATAAAATTGTTGCTTTTTGTGATGGTTTAATGGTTGCTCGCGGCGATTTAGGTGTAGAAGTTCCGGCAGAAGAAGTTCCATTGATACAGAAAAAATTAATTCATAGAGCAAAAACAGCCCGGATTCCGGTTATTGTTGCTACGCAAATGATGGAGACCATGATCACCAGTTTAACGCCAACGAGAGCCGAAGTAAACGACGTTGCCAACTCTGTCATGGATGGTGCCGATGCTGTAATGCTTTCCGGAGAAACTTCAGTAGGAAATTATCCGGTAGAAGTAATTGAAACCATGTCTAAAATTATACGTTCGGTGGAAGATAGCCCTCTTATTCAGGTTCCTCACAATGCTCCTCATGTTCGCACAAAACGATTTATTACCAAATCAATCTGTTATCATGCTGCAATTATGGCCAATGAAATTAAAGCGAAAGCTATCTCTACACTAACAAACAGTGGTTACACAGCGTTTCAAATTTCTGCTTGGCGACCAAGTGCTCATATTTTGGTTTTTACGTCAAATAAACGCATTTTAACTCAATTGAATTTACTTTGGGGTGTTCGTTCTTTTTATTATGATAAGTTTGCCAGTACCGATGACACCGTGGAAGATGTAAATAAATTAGCCAAAGAAAAAGGCTTTGTAGAAAAAGGAGATATGGTTATCAATTTAGCTGCTATGCCGATTGCTGACAAAGGAATGGTAAATACTCTTAGGGTTTCCGATATTTCTTAATATCATTTAAATTTAAAAAATAACAAAGCCGTTTCAATCGTTGAAGCGGCTTTGTTATTTTTATAAAATTGCTTAATGAAGTTGATGTCTTATCTAAATTAAAATCTCAAAAAAGTGATAGAGTGAATTTTAAACAAATTTTGAAACAAGAATTTAAGTTATTAAGGGCCAAAAAGCACTCCATGCATTCAGTAAAAAATGTCAAAGATTGTTGTAACATGAAACACGCTCACTCCTCAAATTCTAAATCGACTAAAGTTAAAATAACAATCTGAACTCATAAAAAAAACACCCACAAAATTACTTTGTGAGTGTTTTGGTATTTACTTACAAGGAATATTCCGAGTGGATTATTCAGGTCTTTTACTACTTAAAAAATTAATTGATTACAATATTATCAATTTGCATCGTAGTTGTAACTCCACCACCTGCACCAACGTACTCAAATATAAAGAAACCATTTCCTGTTATTGAAGCAGGAATTGCAAAGTTTCCACTGTTTGTAAAGTCTGCCGGATAGCCACTCGCTTGCCCAGCAGAAATAGTAAAGCTGGATGTAATATCAACTAAAGTAGCATTATTGACGTTGCCACCAACGACATAATCAGTAGAATAATATACTTTTAATACGGATCCATTTGCAAAACCTGCCTTAGTTTGAAAAGAGAAAGCATTTGCAGCTCCCATATCAACAGGAATAATAAACAAAGATCTGTTGTTTTCAGGTGTACCTCCAAAAGAAGTCATTTGAATGTATTTATTTCCACCAAAAGTAGTTGTTCCCCAGTATCTGCTACCAACAACAGGGTCGTTAATGTAAGAAGGAAATATTCTATTAGCTGGCGTTGTTGTTGGATAGCTTTCAAAATTTTCATTTAATGAAGAAAGAAATACAATATTGTTACCAACAATCGGTGGTGCAAAATCAATGTCAAAACGTGTGTTTGTTAATTGAACATCATCAATAGTTCTTGCAAAAAATTGATAATCTGATCCAAATTTTGTCATGACGCCTCTAATTTTTCCACTTTCTCCTGGAACAACTGTACCTGCGTAAGTTGCAAAACTGCTAGTTCTGAAAATTACAGTATTACCATTCGTATCAGTAATTAAGTGATTAGTAGCTCCACCAATAACATTGTTTGGATTGAAATAAGTCGACCCAACAGCTGCGTCCATGAATTGTACGTTATCTAATTCAATCAAGGTATTAAGATTTGCATCTTGCTTCGCTTCGTTAACGGTTAATGTTCTAACTAACTCTGACTCATCTTTAAATTGACAAGATCTAATAACTATACTACCATAAGTAGACGCTGAAATTCTACCCACAGAAGCGTTTCCGCCTGAATTTAAGAACAACTCCCCAATAATTAAAGAACCATTGGTGATGTTGAAATATCTACGGTTTAATTTTACATACACTTTTCTTCCTGGCTCATAAATTGTAAACATGCTGGTCTGATCGATTGGAATACTAAATCCACGTGGTGGAGTAGTTGCGGTTCCAAGCGTTTGAAGCGATAAACTTTTGAAGAAGTTTCCTCCTCTGTCTGAAGAAACAACATACGCTTCAAGAATATCTTCATTAACAACATTAGTAGGGAACTGAGTTATGGTTGCTGAAGCCATATCATAAAGATCTTGAACTGTTTTGTTCGCAGTTAGATTTGGATCGTTACATTCGAAATTCGGAATTTCGTAATCATCATCATTAACACAGCTGAATAGAGCTAATGAAGCAAAGATGAATAAGGATGTTTTTAAAAAGTTTGTTTTCATAATATATCTTTTTCTATAGTTTTTTTAAAAGTTTAAATAAAAGTTTACGAAGTATGTTCTTCCGTAACCGTAAAAATATTTTGGACCAAATGATCGGGTATCACCGGCATAATCTTGTTGAACTTGCGAAAAGTTTGCATTTCTTCCTTGTTCAAATCCACCAGTAATGTATTCAACATCAAAAACATTGTTAATGCTGGCAAAAAATCCAACAGTATTTCTATTTTTTCTGCTAACTCTCCATGATTTTCCTCCCACCAAATTTACTAAATAAAATGAATCAAATTTTTCTTGTTTTAAATATTGTCTGGCAAGGTCTTCGTCAACATTGTCAAATGGCAAATCATCAATAAAAATTTGATCATTATTAAAGAAATTATCAGTTCTCATGATAGCAGAAATGTCCATGTAGCTATCGGCAAGGTAATTCACATTAGCTCCTATCCACCAAAATTTTGGATCTCTATACTCTAAACCTAATGAATAGGCTTGTTGAGGAGTACCCGGCTGTTTATAATCCTTCATAGTTGCTGTACCATAATTAATTGTTCTACGAACATTGTCAACATTTAAGGCAACATTTGGGTTACTATCGTAGGTATATTGACCGTAAGCCGCCGCTCCAGTGGCTTTGATAGTAGAAGTAATTTGATATTCCAATCCTAATTCAAGACCCATATTTTTCTTGTCAAGACCTGTTACGATTTCGGCAACAAAGGCATTTCCGTTTCCGGATGCCAACTGGCCTGTATCATCAACCACCCCTAAACCTTCCGCAAAAAAGAAACCTACCTCTGTTGCGTCTTGAATTTTAGAATAATATGCCGTTAATCTCGCTTTTAATTTTGGAGCTCTAATAATATAGCTCACATCTCCTCCGGAAATAGTTTCACTTGTTAAGTCATTAACAATTTGATTGTTTAAACGGGCGTTTGGAAAGGTGTTTCTAACAGTAGGAGCCTTTGACATATAAACAGCATTCACATCAAACAAATGACGTCCTGTCAATTTATAAGTCATTCCTCCTTTAAATCCAAAATTATCAAATTCCACTTTACGGCTTTTTCCAAATGAATTTTGAGGATAAATACCGTTTCTATACAATCCTTCTCTTTGGTATTCATTTCTAGAGTAAGATTGTGCTAAATAAAAATCCACTTTATTATAGTTGAATTTAAATTGAGTGAAAGCATCGATTGATGTTGCTAAAATATTGTAATTATAACCATATTTGTCCCCTTCTCCAACTAACCTGCCTGGATTATTTAAATCGGGTTGCGATTGATTTCCTTGAAAGAATGGATCGATATCTCGATAGTACAAACCGCCCATTAAATCTAATAAGTTTTGAAAATTATTGGATTTTAAGTTTCGGTAGGAAGCACTTGCATTGAATACAATATTATCACTCAATTGCGTATTCAATATTGAATTAACAGTTAACAAATCGTCGTCTGTTCTGTCTTCATATAACACATAAACGCTTTCGCTTGGTGTTCTTCCAATAAAATTTCCACTAGCATCTGTGATAGGTGTAGAATTTGCTTCATACATCGCTTGCCAGTTTATTTGACTATTGGCTAAGAATCTAGCTCTAGTTCTATCTGCCTCATCAAAATTGGGCGTCCAGGTTGGAACACCATCTATGTTAGTGTGAAGCGTTGTGTAATAACTTGGAAGATTACGGTAATATGTTGGATCTGGATTAGTAACGTTATTAAAATCCAAACGGCTATTACCAATTTGCCCAGTTTGATAAGCAATATTTGTAGTCAAGAGAGTTTTATTGTTAATCTTCCAATAATGCCCCAGAATCGCCATTGGCTCTACTAAATCCTTATCTCTAGAATTTCTTTTTTTACCATCTTGCCAACCCCAATACGAATTATAGTTCGTACCCATTAAGTCGTTAACTTCCCTAGTATTAGGCGAATTTTTACCTCTACTATTTTCAGCGTAGATAGTAGTTAAATTTATACTATGCTTGCTGTTAATGCGTTTTTCGACACTCCCAAAAAATGAGTTTGCAGAATAGTCTGTTCCTTCAAAGTAACCTTCTTGAGCCCATCTTCTTCCGGCAGAAATAACATAAGCCCATCCATTTTTATTCATTCCGGAGGCATGGGTACCCATCATTCTCCAACTGTAATTAGTGTTTGTACCAGAGAACGAAACCCGTGATCCCGGGCGATAAATTGATGCTCTCGTATTAATTTCTTGCGTCCCTAAAATCCCCCCAAATGTATAATCTGACGGAGCTAATCCATTGGTAAACTCTTGATTTCGCGTTGCATCATTTAAACCTCCCCAGTTACCCCATTGAGGTCTACCATCATATAATTTATTCATCATCACCCCATTAATCATGGTGGCACCATATTCATTGTCTAAACCTCTTACTCTAAACCTGGCTTGACCAAAATTAAATGCCGATGCTTGAAGAAATGCATCTCTTGTGGCTTGTAACAAACCAGCAGTACTTTCTGATCCACTGTTGTCATCACCTAAATCATTTTCGGTAATAGTAATTAAACTTAATTGCTGTTCTGAAGTAATATCGAACTCCAAGACAATAATTCCTAAATCTAAAACTTCACCGCTTGCCAAATCAATGCTTAAAAGTTGTTGAGAATACCCTTCACTTCTAATTTGAAGGAGCTGGCTTCCCTGCGGGACACTTTCAAAAACAAATACTCCATCTGAAGCGGTTAACTTCATTAAGCTTGTGTTTTGAATCGTAACAATAACACTCTGTAATGGTTTTTGTGTTTTTGAATCAACCACAACTCCCCTGACTCCTCCCGAGTTTTGTGCAAATCCAAAAAACACTTGCATTACAAGTAAAATACTAAAAACAAGTTTTTTCATAAATAAAATTAAATTTAATTTTCTCCCCTATTAAGTTAATTATTTCTTAACAGGCAGCAAATGTACATTATTTAATAATATTATTTACTTTTGGTGCGAAGTTTGTACTAAACTTGACAGTAATTTAATATACAATTTATGAAAATTAAACAATTTATTGCCGCATTTCTTGTGATTTCCTCATTGAATAGCGTGATTGCTCAGGACAAAAAATTTATAATGCATACAGTCGCATTTTATAATGTCGAAAATCTTTTTGACATAAAAGATGACGAAAATGTAAATGATTCAGAATATACCCCGGCTAATGGCTGGACTACCGAAAAATACCAACAAAAATTAAAAAACCTAGAAAAAGTAATTTCTGAAATAGGTACCAGCGACCAACAAACCAATTCTCCAGTTATTTTAGGTGTTTGTGAGATTGAAAACAGAGGCGTTTTAGAAGATTTAATCAAAATGCCTAAACTAGCAGCGAAAGATTACGGTATTGTTCACTATGATTCTCCCGATGGGAGGGGGATTGATACTGGTTTTCTTTATCAAAAGAAACATTTCACCCCTACAAGCTCAGCAAACATACCGCTGATTATTCAAAATATTGACGGAAGCGGAAAACGAGTTTACACTCGTGACCAATTACTGGTAACCGGTTACTTAGATGGTGAGGAAATGCACTTTATTGTAAACCACTGGCCATCTCGTTCCGGTGGCGAGAAAAGAAGTAGTCCTTACCGCGAAGCTGCAGGAGCTTTAAACAAAAAAATCATCGACTCTCTTCAAAAAATTAATCCGGACGCCAAAGTAATTACCATGGGCGATTTAAACGACGGACCTTATAATAAAAGCGTTAAAAAATTCCTAGGAGCAAAAGCCAAAAAAGAGGAAGTTGAACCAGGCGGGATATTTAACCCTATGGAGGAAATGTCTAACAGAGGAATTGGTTCACTAGCCTATCGTGATGCATGGGATTTATTCGACCAGATGTTGTTCACTGAGCCATTTATTCGTAAAGATTATTCCTCTTTCCGTTTTTGGAAAGCAGGTGTTTTTAACAAACCCTACTTAGTACAAACTACCGGACAATATAAAGGTTATCCCTTGAGAAATTCTCCGGCAGAGCCAGGCTATAGTGACCATTTCGCTGTATATTCCTATATAATTAAAGAAATAAAATAAGTCCAAAACCAGCGAAAGACACATTTTTAGTGTTTTTATGCTATATTAAAAACCGTAATTAATCCCTAATCCTAATACTTGACGGGTTTGAAATCCGCGAAATGCATTGTCGTCGTAAATGGTTTGGAATGAAAGGTTGGTAGACAAGAATTTGTTAATGGTCATCACGATATTTAACTGATAATCAACATCTACGTTTTGTGGATCCTCTAAATAATTGGAATAGAGACTAAGGATATTTTCGGCAGAAACGTTTTCAAACAAATTGAATTTGTAGTAACCGGCGGCGTAAAAACCAAGCTCGTAACGCATAGATTTGTTGGCATCAACACCAAAATAACTTCCGTTTACATAACCAGGAACGGAAGTATAATCTTTGTCAACAAACGTTAATTTAGACGATAATGGAGCTAAATTGAATTTGAAATCATCACGCTTTTTCCACATCATACCTGGACCAAACGTGAGATAACCCGGCGACAAAAAGTTGGTATTTTCATCTCTAATTTCTTTTCCGTTGGCATCTGTTCCGTAAACAAAACCTTTAGTAAATTGGGTTCTGAAATTTAAAAATGCTGAATAATACCAGTAACCACCAGCTTTTTTCCCGGCTAACGAATTAAATTCAAAGCGGTCGTCTGTTTTCTTTTCAAATTCTGAGTTTTTGGTTTTTACGATACCGTACGAAGCGATCACTTTATTGTCCCATGACCAGTCGTCGCTTTTGTAATTGAAATCATAGTTGAGTCCAAGATTTCCGGAAATGTTGTTTTCTCCACCGGCAACCCAATTGTCAAAAGTGGATTGATTGAATAGAAATGAAATGTTTCCTTTTCTAATCCAACCTTTTGTTCGCGTGGTATCGTTTACTGCTTTAACTACTTCTTCAACACTTTTCACCACTTCTTGTTGAGCTGAAACATGGAGTCCAAGCATTAAACTTAGTGCAATTACTACTTTTTTCATCCTTTCAATTTTTAAGTTTTTAGGCGACAAAGTTAGTAATTGTTCTAAAATTAACAATTTTTTCTGTTAAAAGATAACTATTTTAGAGCTTTATACAAAGGCACTGCCGAGCAAGCCTCACCAAACATAATGCTTTTGGCAACTTTTTGAAGTTGTTGAATTGCAAAAACATAAGCGGTTTCAGGAACCGGTTTTTTAGAACAACCTTTTAGAATAACCGGTTTTCCTCGGTAAATAGAATAATCGATTTGATTGAGGATTTCACTATATAATAAGGTATCGATTTCTTCTTTTTTACCTAAGATAATTTTTTGTGCGAACGGTTGAAGATGAACCGTAACTAAAATGGTTGCCCAAGCTGGTAGAATAGCATCGGTAGAACAATAAATGGCCACAAAGTGATTCCGGTACTGTGACCAATCGTGGTTTTTTAATGCCTCGCGAAAGATTTTTTCTTTCAATAAATATCCCTCCTCAAGCCATTGCGAAATATCAATTTGTGTTCGGATTCCGGAAGGATAATGCTCTTCTAAATCGAAAACCTCAAGTGATGAGTTGGCTACTTTGTTGATGATTTCGTCCATATGGTTCAGGTTTAAAAGTTCAGGTTCAGATTTATCAACTTGAAACTTGAAACTAAATTTACAACATCCCTAATTCTAATTTGGCTTCTTCGCTCATTAAATCTTTGCTCCATGGTGGGTCGAAAGTGATTTCTACTTCACAGGATTTTACAGCATCCAGTGATTTGATTTTTTCTTCTACCTCTCTTGGCAATGTTTCTGCCACAGGACAGTTGGGTGAAGTTAATGTCATTAAGACTTTTACATCATTATCTTCGTTGATCATAACATCGTAGATTAAGCCAAGTTCGTAGATATCGACTGGAATTTCTGGGTCGTAAATTCCTTTAAGGACTTTTACTACGGATTCGCCTAAATTTATATCGTCTTTATATTCTTCCATTTTATTTATATGTTACAGCTGTTAATTTAATTGTTTCATAGATTGAAACTGTTTTTTCCACACCAAATTTAGTGCTTGCAAAAATATCAAAAGTGACGTACCTATTCAAATTTTCGTTAAGTTGAATTGAATTGTGCAATAGTATTTTGTTGTTAATTAGCACTTCAAAAGTGCCGCTTAAACTATCTATATAATCAATGCTTATTTCAACATCTTTAAAAGAATGAACATAGTTTGTAAGAGGATAGGACACCTCCTTTAATCCCTTTTTGTAATTTACTTCATATTTGTAATGAAAAGATCCTGGATAAATTAAATTTAAAATTTTAAAAGCTTTTTTTGTTTCCGGATGATTTCTGGCAACCTCATACTTTGCTTTATTTTTTTTTTCAAGATATTCGCCCTTTGTAATTTCATTTGAATGATAAATAATACTGCCAAGTTTTTCTTTATCATCTTTTGAAAACTCAGCTAATTTAATAAATCTTGTTACTAGCGAAGAATCTTTTGGATGTGATTTAGATTCAGTTTTATAAAATGGAAATTCTATTTTTAATACGATTGAATCTGCATAAATTCCATTTTCGGTAACTTCAATGTTCGATTTTCTTTCATATTCAAATATAATTTTTTCAGCTTCTTTTGGCATTACATTAAATGCACTTTGACCAAAAAAAATTGAATTAAAAAATAGCACTAGTGCTGTAATGGATATTTTCATTAATTTTTTGCTTCAAAAGCCAAAGCATACATTTTTATTTGTTTAATCATCGAAACCAAACCGTTTGCACGTGTAGGTGACAAATGTTCTTTCAAACCAATTTCGTCAATAAAATCGGTGTTGGCTTCTAAAATATCTGAAGGTTTCTGGTTAGAAAATGCACGAATTAAAATTGCAATGATTCCTTTAGTTAATATAGCATCGCTGTCGGCTGTAAAAGCAATTTTCCCATTGTTTTCTTCGCCCTGCAACCATACTTTTGATTGACATCCTTTGATGATATTCTCTTCCGTTTTGAATTTTTCATCAATCAACGGCAATGTTTTTCCGAGTTCGATGATGTATTCATACCGTTGCATCCAGTCGTCAAACATTGAAAACTCGTCAACGATTTCGGTTTGTATTTCTTTAATTGTCATTATTTTCGGTTTTTACAAACGAAACGATTTTGTTTACAAAGGCTTCTATCTCAACGGGTGGACTGTCATGATCAAACGTTTGTGATTGATATAACTTTCCTTCATACACGATTCTTACGTTGGCCATTGCTGCACCGTCATAAAATCGTTTTTCGGCTGGCCCTTTATAATTTTCCAGTTGATTTAAATCAATTTTTACAAACAAATCAGCTAATTCTTTAAAATCTTCCTTTGCTAATTGATAGCTTTTTGCTTTTTCACCTCGATTTCTAACAACCGATAACACCTCGTTTTGAATTTGTATATTGAAATAGCTTCCTCTCGAAATGGCTTGGTATTCGATAGTTGCTTTCTTCATTTCTTCTTTTTCCTTTTGATTACAATTTTTTGTTAAAAATAGCGAAAGGAAAACTAACGTAAAGACTTTCATAGTTATTTGTTTTAGGTCAACATTTGTTGTGCTTTTTTAATGGCCACTACCAAAGCATCGATTTCTTCTTTAGTATTATAAAATGCAAACGAAGCTCTCAATGTTCCCGGAATCTGATAAAAATCCATAATGGGTTGAGCACAATGGTGTCCGGTGCGAACGGCTATTCCTAACTTGTCAATTATCGTACCAATGTCATACGGATGAATGCCTTCAACAGTAAACGAAATTACGGAAGTTTTTTGAGATGATGTGCCATAAATTTTTAAACCTTCAATTTCTAGTAATTGTTTGGTTCCGTATTCTAATAATTCGTGTTCGTAGGCTGCAATGTTTTCAAAGCCAATTTCATTAAGATAATCAATGGCGGTTCCGAGAACAATTCCACCCGCAATATTGGGAGTTCCGGCTTCAAATTTATGAGGTAATTCAGCGTACGTTGTTTTTTCAAATGTAACTGTCGCAATCATTTCTCCGCCGCCTTGATAGGGTGGCAATTTGTTTAACCATTCTTCTTTTCCATACAAAATTCCGGTTCCGGTTGGTCCGCATATTTTGTGTCCGGAAAAAACATAAAAATCACAATTTAGTTCTTGAACATCCGGTTTTAAATGCGGAACTGCTTGTGCTCCGTCAATTAAAACGGCTGCTCCAACTTTATGGGCTTTATTAATCATCAATTTAATAGGATTGATGGTTCCCAACGCATTGGAAATATGATTAACAGTTACAATTTTCGTTTTTTCTGAAAGTAATCGTTCGTATTCTGAAAGAATTAATTCGCCGATTTCATTCATCGGAATCACGACTAATTTAGCTCCAGTTTTTTCACATAACATTTGCCACGGAACAATGTTGCTGTGGTGTTCCAAAGCAGAAACCATGACCTCATCGCCAGGTTTTAGAAAACTTGAAAATCCGTTTGCAACCAAATTAATACCGTGGGTTGTTCCTGAAGTAAAAAGTACTTCGTGACTAAATTTGGCGTTGATGTGCTGTTGAATTTTCAATCGCGAACGTTCATAAGCATCGGTTGCTAACTGACTCAATGTGTGAACACCGCGATGAATATTGGCATTGATTTCTTTGTAATAATTTGCCTCTGCATCAATGACCACTTGTGGTTTTTGCGAAGTTGCTGCGTTATCAAAGTATACGAGCGATTTTCCATTTACTTTTTGGGAAAGTATTGGGAAATCGGCTCTGATTTTTTGGATGTTTATCATTTTTATTTAGAAAAATTCTAAATACAAAAGTAGTAAAAAAGGAATTCGTATCTACCACGAATTCACGAATTTTTATGAATTGTATCACCTGAAATAGGACAATTAATTATTTTATTTCTTTAAATTTTATACATTGCACTAAATAATATTTCAAATGAAAAAGTTTTTTAAATTTCTAGGTATTGCTCTTTTACTTACTGTCGTTTATGTTGGTGTTACAACCTACCCGAAATTAGATATTGTTTCCGGGTTTTCGGCAAAAAGTGTTGCTTCTGGATATTTTATTGACGGAAGACCGCTCGAAATAATTGAAACCGGGGATAACGATATTGACAATGTTCGTTTGGCAACTAATGAAATCAATGAAAAAGAAAAATTGGTCATCTCTTCCGCTTTTGGATTAAAAAAACGAAAAGCAATTTACCGCGAAGGTTTAGGAGCTACATTGGTTAACGATGATTTTGATGAAACGAAACCCTATTTAGTTCCGAAACGCACAAAAACTGAAACTAATTTGCCATTCCCTTATGGAAATTTAGAACCAAAAGATACTGTTTTTGACAATGTTGATTATGTCAAATTAGAAAAAGCGGTGAACAATGCTTTTGACAAAAAAGGAGAGAAAACCAAACGTACCCGAGCACTTTTAGTGATTTATAAAGATCAAATTATTGCTGAAAAATATGAAGATCGTTTTTCTAAGAATACTAAATTTTTAGGTTGGTCGATGACAAAAAGTATTACGGCAACGTATTTTGGAATTTTGCAACAGCAAGGAAAAATTGACATCAATCAACCTGCTGGTTTACCGGAATGGGCGAATGATGAACGCTCGAAAATCACGTTACATAACTTAATTCAAATGAATTCGGGTTTAGAGTGGGAAGAAGATTACGGAAAAATATCCGATGTGACCAAAATGCTTTTTTTAGCGGATGATATGGCAAAAATTCAGTTAGAAAAACCAACGGCTTTTGAACCAAACACCCATTGGAATTATTCTTCGGGAACGACGAATTTGCTGTCGGGAATTTTACGAAGACAATTTAAAACTCATCAAGACTATTTAGATTTTTGGTATTCGTCTTTGATTGATAAAATCGGCATGCACTCGATGTTAATTGAACCTGATATGGCGGGAAATTACGTGGGTTCGTCCTACGGCTGGGCAACGGCAAGAGACTGGGCAAAGTTTGGCTTACTTTATTTGCACGAAGGCAATTGGAATGGCAAGCAACTATTTGATAAAAGCTGGGCAAAGTATGTGGCGACTCCCACACCCACTTCCAAAGGAGAATATGGAGGTCATTTTTGGTTAAACGCCGGTGGAAAATATCCCGATGTACCAAAAGATATGTATTTCTGTGGAGGATTTCAAGGGCAGAAAGTGATTATCATTCCGTCCAAGGAACTGGTGATTGTTCGTTTTGGATTAACGGAAGATGAGGATTTTAATTTTAATGAGATGATGAAGGGAGTGATTTCAAGTGTAAAGAAGTAAAATGAAGAATAAAAATTTCCTTCTCACATTAACTCTGTTGATGATTTGTATAATTTCGTTGGTGTTGGGATTTTACAACCACTGGCATTTTGAAATTAGATTTTACATCGGGATGCTTATCGTGGTTTTTACCATTTTATCTTATTTAAAACGTAAGAGAATTGCAAATTATCTGTTTGGAACGGCTTTACTAATAGGTTTGTTTGATTTAATTCATTTCGTGCCTTTTTCAATTGGTATTAATCTTTCTGTTTTTAAAATTCATTTAATTCCTTTCTTCTTTTTAATGCTTTTTTATCTTTTAAACATAGAAAATATAAATGAGAAAATTAGAAATTTCAACGCACTTTCAAATTCTGAGGAACTAAATAGAAGAAATAACCAAATTGAATTTTTCAAAAATCAATTTCAAAATTTTTCTGAAACTGAAATTGATAAAAAATTAAAAGAAGATTTGGTTCCTGATGCGATAGAAGCTTTGAAAATCTTGAAGGAAAATTTAACAGGAAAGAACTCAAATTAAAATCGCCAAGGACACGAAGGTAATTGTGTAAACTTTCGTATTTAGTGTAAATCTTAGTTTTCTTACTGTTTAAATTAAATATTCGTTTTAAATTGTTCTAAAAAGCGAACATCATTCTCATAAAACATACGAATATCGC
The DNA here is from genome assembly GCF_003268815.1 of Flavobacterium lacus. Classification (GTDB taxonomy): domain Bacteria; phylum Bacteroidota; class Bacteroidia; order Flavobacteriales; family Flavobacteriaceae; genus Flavobacterium; species Flavobacterium lacus. The sequence goes on from NZ_QLSV01000015.1 coordinate 80,814, forward strand.
CAATTTGATACAAAAGCATGGCAATACGTTCGATTCCCATACCAAAGGCGAAACCATTGTATTCATCCGGATTGATGCCGCAGTTTTTCAAAACGTTTGGGTCTACCATTCCGCAACCCATGATTTCCAACCAGCCTGTTCCTTTGGTGATGCGGTAATCGGTTTCGGTTTTTAAACCCCAGTAAATGTCCACCTCAGCACTTGGTTCGGTAAAAGGAAAATAAGAGGGTCGCAAACGAATTTTTGACTTTCCGAACATTTCTTTAGTGAAATATAAAAGTGTTTGCTTCAAGTCAGCAAACGAAACATCTTTGTCAATATACAATCCTTCCACTTGATGAAAAATACAGTGTGAACGCGAAGAAACAGCTTCATTACGGAAAACTCTTCCCGGAGAAATCGTTCTAATTGGCGGTTTGTTGTTTTCCATGTATCGCACCTGAACCGAAGAGGTGTGCGTTCGCAACAAAACATCCGGATTGGTCTGAATAAAAAATGTGTCTTGCATATCTCTCGCCGGATGGTATTCAGGAAGATTTAATGCAGTAAAATTATGCCAATCGTCTTCAATTTCCGGACCTTCAGAAACATTGAAACCAATATTTGAAAAGATATCGATAATTTGATTTTTTACCAACGAAATAGGATGACGAGAACCAATCGGGAAAGGCTCACCCGGACGCGTTAAATCGCCAAAAAGTCCAACCGATTCTTCTTTGCTTTCCAACAATTCCTGAATTGATTTTACTTTTTCTTCGGCTGTGTTTTTCAACGTATTGATTACTTGACCAAATTCTTTTTTCTGTTCGTTGGGAACATTTTTAAATTCGGCAAACAAGTCTTTCAACAGACCTTTGCTTCCTAAAAATTTAATTCTGAATTGTTCAAGAGTTTCCTTGTTATCCGTTTGAAAAGCTTGTGCTTCGCCAATGTATTCTTTTATCTTATCTATCATCGTTCGTGCTGTAAAGGTGCAAATTTAGGAAAAAGTTGGGAGTTGCGAGTTGGAAGATTGGAGTTTTTATCAAAAACCGAAAACTATTCAATCAACTCTCTCTCCAAAAAATAATTCACAATCGCTTCTTTCATCAAAACCGACTGTTCGCCTGCTTTTAATGGCGGAAGTTCTTCTTTTACTTTGTAATGTGGCCAACCGTCGTTATCAAAAAACTCAAATTCATAATAGCCATAAGGTTCTAATAATCGGCAAATGGCAATGTGCATGAGTTCGATTTTTTCATCTTTTTTGAAGGTTCTTTTCACTTTACCTAACTCCTGAACGCCAATTAAATAGATAATGGCATCTAGGTCGAGTACATCGCCCTCAGCAAATTGATTGGATAGTATGTTGACAACGTTTTCCCAACGTTCTTTTAATTGAATATCTCTTGACATGATGGAAGATGGAAGTGGAAAGATGGAAGAATAATTTCAATCATCAACCACTATTTTTGGCAAAGATAAGTTTTTAGTTTAAAACCATTAAAATTAAGACAATTTAGAACACAGATTTAAGAAATAAGAATAATTAAAAAAATAAAAATTTAAAAATATTTAAACCATTGAGGTATTAAGGAGCATTAAGGCTTAATGAAACTTAATACCTTAATGGTTCAGAAAAAAACTTATTTTTGTTTAAAAGAAAAAAATGGATATTGTAATTGGAATTATATTAATTATTGGATTGTATCACGGCATTAAAAACGGTTTGTTTGTGGAAATTGCTTCCATTATTTCATTTATTTTAGGCGTTTTTATTGCTATTAAATTTTCGTATTTGGTGAAAGGATTTTTAGAAGGTTTTGTAAATTGGAATCCGAAAACTATTCAAATTACAGCTTTTGTTTTGACTTTAATTATGGTTGTAATTGGCGTTCATTTTTTAGCAAAGATTTTTACAAAAATTGCAGATTTTGCTTTTTTAGGTTGGGCAAATAAATTAGGCGGTGGAATTTTCAGTGTTTTAAAAACCGCTTTATTAATTGGAATTGTGCTGAATTTAGTTCAAAAAACAAACATTGATAATCAATTTATTTCTAAAGAAAAACAAGACAAATCGGTTTTTTACAGACCAATTTTAGACACCACCGCTTTTATAATGCCGATGGTTACAAAATGGATTGACGATGTAAAAAAAGTATATGAAGAAACTACTTTAACTCCTTGATGGCTTCGCTTAAAATCCATCCTTCGGTTTCATCTGTCAATTGAATTTTTTTCCAATTATCAACCGTTTCTAAAACAAATACTTTTGTGCCTTCATGGAGAATGAATGCTTCTGTGGCATTTTCTCTTGGTTCGTTTTTCACGGAAATTATTTGTTCAAAAACAATGGCCGGGCGTTCGGTTTGATAAAGGTTTTTTTCAAAAACGGCTGCTCCAACGGCTGCTAAAATAAAAAACGGAATAATGAACATTCCCACAAAGAAAATTCGCTTTCCCACAGTTGTTTGTGAAAAGTAATAGCCTATAAAAAACAACAAAAACAGAATTGCTAAACCAACCGAAATATATCCCCAAGTGTTGTAATGAACCAATCCTGTGAAGTTTCGCATGATTCGCTCAAAACCAACTTTTTCAATGGTTTTAATATCGTCAATTGTACTGTTTTTAGCAAATTTCAGGTTGTTTTGGATGTCTTTATCATTTGGACTTATCAATAGTGCTTTTTCATAATAATAAATAGCCGGTGCAATTTTATTGAGTTTATAATAGCTGTTGGCCAAATTAAAATATAAATCGCACGACTCTTTTTTGCCTTTTATAATGCTTTCATACGCCGTAATTGCTTCTTGATAATTACCTTTGCGATAATGATCGTTTCCTTTATCAAAAACACTCTGTGCCCAAAAAGTTTGGGTTAACAAGAGTAAAATATAGATGATATTTTTCATGGTTTTGATGTTAAGAAATTTGTTTTTCCAATTCCGAAATTACTTCTGCCGCTTTGTCAAAATCCTGCTGCATCGCTACATTTGAAAATTGAGCATAGCGAGCTAATTCGCAATTTTCGGTGATTTGAATAAATTTTTCAATCGTTTCCGATTGAGCTTTTTTATCGGCTAATAATTGTTTGATTAAATCTTTGCTCATTTCCGAGGTTTCAATTTTCAATTTCGCTTTCAGAAAGTTGTGCAACGATTTTTCTAATGCTACATAAAACGGCTCTTTGTTTCCTAGTTGCTTTTTGGCTTCAGATAAATATTTCTTAGCCAATCTGTTGTTCATTTTCAATTTGTTTCCAACCACATCACCATCAATTGCTTCTTTTTTCTTTTTAAATAAAATGATAAACGGAATCAATAAAAACGGTATTCCCAACAAAACATAATACATTGTTGAACCAAAAAAATCCTTTTTATTAATTTGGGATAATTTAGTTTTTAAATGAATAAATTTGAATTGATCTTGTGCCGAAACTGTCTTTTTCTCCGCAGAAGCATTGTCCTGATTAGCAGTTCCTGCGTTAGGCGAAGACGGCCCGTCTGCCACATTAATCGTAATTTCGTTGGAAGTGATGGTTTTATAACTGTTCGTTCCTAAATCAAAATAGGAAAACTGCATTGGTTTAATCGTGTAATTTCCTTTGAATTGCGGAATAATCGTGTATTTATCTGAAATTTTACCGTTCATTCCACTCAAAGGCGTATTCACATTTTCGGAGTGAACCGGATCATACATCTCCAAAGCTGTGGGAACAACAGGTTTTGGTAAACTGAATAATTTTAAATTTCCTGAACCGGAGACACTTACTTCCAAATCCATACTTTCACCATTTTTTAAGGTAGTTTTGGATGGCGTAACTTTAAAATCAAATTTACCAACAGCTCCAGAAAAATCAATTGGTTTTCCATTTTCAGGAAGTGGTTTCACGGTGATGATTTTACTTCCGGCAGAAACCCGTTTGTGGTCTTTGGTTAACATCACTTGACCGAAAATATTTCGTCGATTGGTTGGTAATTCTACATCAATATCTAACGAAAGTGGTTCAATTTCTAATTTTCCTGATTTTTGCGGATATAGAACTGTTTTGCGAAGTACGACAAAACGAAAGCGTTCACCATTGTAATTTCCTTCTTCGGCAACCAATTGTTTGATGTCGATGTTTTGACTCCAAAAATCATTGTATTTGGGTTTATCTAATTCTCGCCAATTCGAAATTCCGATGTTGTGGCTGAAATATAATTTGTAAACTACCGTGATAGGTTCGTTCAAATAGGGATTGGTTTTGCTAACCTCAGCAACCAAATGCAACGCATCGTTTATCGAAACGGAATTGTCATTTGGATCACGTGGTTGTTGTACCGCATCGGTAATTTTAATACTTATTGGCGTGGTTTTATACACTTGTCCGTTGTACTCAATCGACGCTTGTTTGATGGAAATAGTTCCTTTTTGAGTAGGTAATAAAAAATAGGAATACGTTTTGTTGAACGAACTTTTCCCATTTACCCATGATTGACTGACTTGCTGACTTGGACCGGCAATGACTCTGAAACCTTCAAAGGCAGGAGGAACGAAGTTATCGCCATCTACATTCATAGTGAAATCGATACGCAAGCGTTCGTTGAGCCCCAAAGAAGTTTTACTCGCTTTGGCCTCAAACTGAACTTGAGCAAAAATTGTCTGACAAGTTAATAATAGTATGAATACTAATTTTTTCATTTTTTAATTACCAGTCTTTTTCCGTTTGAACAGGTTTTGTTTTAACTTTTTGAAGATTTACTTTTTCCTGTACTTTCTTTTCTTCATTATTTACGGCATCAAGCAGATTTTGAACGCTTTCTTTGGAAATTCCGGAAGGTTGCGGTTTTGGCTGACCACCTTGATTTTGGTCTTTCTTCTGATCTCCTTCGTTCTTATCTTCTTTGTTATCCCCTTTATTTTTGTCTTTGTCGCCTTCTTTTTTATCGTCTTTTTTGTCTTTATCTCCGTCGCCTTTGTCTTGTTTTTGATCGTCTTTTTTATCGTCCTTCTTGTCCTCTTTCTTATCGTCTTTTTTGTCTTGGTTTTGATCTTCAGGATTATTTTTTAGATATTCTTTGGCTAAGGCATAATTGTAGCGGGTTTGCTCGTCAGAAGGATTATTTCGCAAGGCATTTTTATACGTTTCAACCGCTTTACCGTATTGTTTTTCTTTCATATAAACATTACCTAAATTGTGCAGTGCTTTGTGCTTTTCTTCTTTCGTGGTTGCTTTTTCATATGCCTGTGAATACGCAAATTTTGATTCACTGAATTGCTTTTGCCTATAAATTGAATTTCCTAAATTATACGAAGGAGCTGCTCCAGATAATCCTTTGGAATTGGAAATACGGTATTGAGCTTCGGCTTCGGTATATTTCTTTTCAGCGAAAGCTTCATTTGCTTTGGGCAAAATTTTATCTTTCTCTTTTTTAACTTCCTCTTGAGCGAACATAAAATAAGAAAACAATAAACTAATTAAAAAAACGATTTGCTTCATGATTCCTTTTCATTAAATAAATTCAACTTACTGATCCAGCCTGTTTTTCTTTCTAACAGAAAAATATCGATGAACAACAGTGCAAAAGCTATGCCCAAAAACCATTGAAACTGTGATTGAAAATCGGCTACTTGAGTAGTTTCAAATTCGGTTTTTTCGATGTTATCTAAGGCATTCTTTACATAATCCAGTACTTCTTTGGTATTTCCGCCGTAAACATAACCGCCTTTTGTTCCTTTTCCTATTTGTTTTAGGATTTCTTGATTCATTTTGGTTACCACAACCTCATCGTTTTGGTCTCGTTTGAAATTTTCTACGACACCATTTCTTTTGATTGGAATGGGTCCGCCTTTTTCGGTTCCAACACCAATCGTGATTACTTTTGCTTTTATTTTAAGAGCTTCTTCAATGGCTCCATCTACTCCGTCGGAATGATCTTCTCCATCCGAAATCAGAATAATTAATTTATTGGTAGCGTTTCCTTTATCAAAATAATTAGCTGATAATTTGATGGCTTCTTCTAACGAAGTTCCTTGCGACGAAACCATGTCGGTATTCATGCCTTGCAGATACATTTTTGCAACACCATAATCAGTTGTAATGGGCAACACAGGAAACGCACTTCCGGCATAAGCCACCATTCCGATTCGGTCGCTACCCAATTGATTAATGATTTGTGAAACGATTTGTTTTGTTTTGTCTAATCGGTTGGGTGCCATGTCTTCGGCTAGCATACTTTTGGAAACGTCGATTGCAAAAACCACGTCAATTCCTTCTCGCTTCACGGTTTCCATTTTGGTACCAATTTTTGGATTGGCTAAACCGATTATTAAACTTGCTAATGCCAAAAGCAAAACAGTAATTTTTAAAACCGGTTTAAAAACCGACTTTTCAGGGCTTAGTTTTTTAACTAATTCGACATCCCCAAATTCGCGTTGCTTTTTTCTTTTCCAATATAAATTGATTAAAAAAAGTATCACTATTATTGGGATAACAGCTAAAAAGTATAAATATATTTTTTCGTCTATTTGTGAATACATATTATATAAAACCTCTAAAAATGGTTTGTTTTAATAAAATTTCAATCAACAATAATAAGCCTGCAATCCAAATTAATGGTCGGAATTTTTCATCGTAATTGTAAAAACGTTGTTCTTCGATTTCAGTCGTTTCTAACTTATTGATTTCGTTGTAAATTTCTTCTAATTTACTATTGCTGGTTGCTCTAAAATATTTTCCGTCGGTTTTTTTGGCGATGCTTTTCATCAATGCTTCATCAATTTCAACGGGCATCATTTTGTATAAAAATCCACCGTTTGAAGCAAAGGCATACGGGAATTCTGCCATTCCGTTTGTCCCAATTCCAATCGTATATACTTTAATCCCATATTCTCTGGCAATGTCGGCGGCAGTTTCCGGTTCAATAAAACCCGCATTGTTTACGCCATCAGTTAACAAAATAACGATTCTACTTTTTGCTTTACTGTCTTTTAGACGGTTAACGGCGGTGGCCAATCCCATTCCGATTCCGGTTCCATCTTTGAGAACATTGTCGTAATTAATGCTTTGGATGGCATTAATCACAATTGATTTATCACTGGTTACAGGAGTTTTGGTATAACTTTCTGCGGCATACACCACAATTCCGAAACGATCATTGGGTCTGTCTTTCACAAAGTTTGCCGCCACTTTTTTTAATGATTCTAATCGATTTGGCTTTAAATCTTTGGCTAACATACTTCCGGAAACGTCCGTGGCAATCACAATATCAATTCCGCGAGTGGTTTTGGTTTTATTACTGATATCCACCGTTCTTGGTCGAGCTAGTGCTACAATGATGAAGCTTAATGCTAGTATTCTCATCGCAAAAAGTAATGGTTTCAATTTGGGTAAAATTGAACTCTTTACTTTAAACCCTTTTAGCGAACTGACTTTTAAAGTAGGCGTTTGCTTGTTTCGTTTCCAAATATACCAGGCGATTGCCACCGGCAGAAGGGTGAACAACCAAAAAAACTGTGGATGTAAAAAAGTGATGTTTTCCATAGTTATTTGATTATAGCAATTTCAACCGAATTCATAATTCGCTCTGTTATTTCGTTGGCAATTTCATCACCTTCTTCTTGCAATACAATAACTTGTTGCAATCCGCCTTCTTGACCAAAAAAGATTACTTCGTAATAGGCTTTTCGGCTTTTTTTGGTGATTGGATCTAAAATATTCATAGTTCCGAAACCTCTCAATCCTTCAATACCTTCTTTGGTACTGAAACTTTCTTGTTTCACTAAGATATTTTGTGCTCCGTTGGCTTCCATCATTTTTAGTGAACCTTCGAGTGCTTGAGCCAATTCAATTTTTATTTCTTGCTTTAATTTGGTGGTCATTATCGCAATGTAAAAATCATCCATCATTGCTCCGTAGCCAAACATTTGCATGTCTGCCATTTCCGACTGCTGTCCGCCCATCATTTTGGAAACATCCATTCGTTTGAGCACTTTTGGCGTTTCAATTTTAATGGCCGGATTTCCGTATTGACTCGAAACCCATTCGCCTTCTAATAATTCTTTGGTTGGATGACCAAGAATGTTGTCTTTTAAAAAGTCGAAACCTTTCACGGCAATTAAAATACCGAATGAGACAAATAAAACAACAACTACTGAAACAATTATCAGTGTTCTTTTCTTTGCTTTTTTTCGTTTTAAAATTTTTACTTGATTGGCTTCGTTATCTTCTAATTCCTCCTCTTCCACTTCTTCAGGAATGGATTGATGAATTTTGAAAATAGTTTTTTCGATTTTAATTTTATCATCGGCAATTTCAAATTCTAATGGTTTTGATTTTGCAAACTTTACTAAATCGGCTTGTTTTAAAACCTTTTCCAAATTTTTAATGGTTTCTTCCGAAAGCGAAAGTTTCTTTTTGACAATCGCAATTTTGAAGGCAGAAATTAATTCGTCAGTCGTGCTTTCCATTGCCGGAATTTCGATGGCTTCTTCGATATAAGTTCGGGCAATATCGGTTAATTCAGAATAATATTCTTTCACTTCGCCACGTTCAACTAAGCTCTTTTTTTCTAATGTTTTTAGATGTGCCGTCGCTTTTTCAATGGGAGAAGCATAGACAATTTCTTCTTCTATAGGTTTTTTATATTTCTTTATCAGAAAATAAATCAGATAACCAATTCCGGCAATTCCGATTACAATCAACAAATAAATCCACCAATTCGAATAGTCGTTCGGAACGGTTGAAATATCTTTGATATCATACATGTGTTGCTTTAACGTATCGACCACAACTGGAAGAATTTCTACTAAAATACTATCGGTGGCAAATGGTTTTGAATTGATTATGACTTTTAACGATGGTATCGTGTATTTTCCGCTGTCAAATTGCGTTAAACCATATTTTTTGATAAGCTGATACTTATCGTTTTCTTTGATTGTGTCGGTGGGGTAACTTTCTAACACTTCTAAACTTCCAAATAATTTTCCTTCCGGAAAAGCCACTTTTGAAAGTGTATCCACCGTTGTTTTGAAGGTTAAATTAATTTGTGCACCAATTTTAACTTTGGTGCTGTCAACCAAAGTAGTTACTCTTTTTTGTTGAGCAAAAACGAAGGTTGAAATAAGTAGAAAAAAGATATATAATTTAATTTTCATTGTCTGTTTCACAGCGATTTACAAAATTTTTTGAAATTTGCTTATGATTATCTTGATTTAAAATAAGTTAGTAATTTGGTCACATAACTTTCGTCAACTCTTGTATTTACTGTTCCGGAACCACATTTTGAAAAAGTTTCTTTGAAAAAAGTTACTTTCTCGCGATAGTATTTTTCATATTCCATTCGTATGGATTTTGAATTGGTGTTCACTAACATGGTTTCGCCCGTTTCAGCATCCAACATATTGACCATTCCGATGTTTGGCATTTTTTCTTCTCGAATATCAAATACTCGGATTCCGGTGATGTCGTGTTTTTTTCCGGCGATTTTTAAAGTGTGTTCGTAATTATCATCCGCAATAAAATCAGATATAAAAAAGACGATGGCTTTCTTTTTCATCACGCTTGATAAAAATTTCAACGCATTGGTAATATTGGTTTTATTGCTTTTTGGTTTAAATTCAATCAACTCACGGATGATTCGCAACACGTGCGATTTTCCTTTTTTAGGTGGAATGTAAAGCTCAATTTCATCGGAAAACAAAATCAAACCAATTTTATCGTTGTTCTGAGTTGCTGAAAATGCCATGGTTGCAGCGATTTCAGTGACAATTTCACTTTTCAATTGATTTTTTGTACCAAAACTTTCTGAACCGGAAATGTCCACCATTAACATCATTGTTAATTCACGCTCTTCTTCGAACACTTTAATGTATGGTTCGTTGTAACGTGCAGTTACGTTCCAATCAATCGCACGAACATCGTCGCCAAATTGATATTGACGTACTTCCGAAAAAGTCATCCCACGACCTTTGAATGACGTATGGTATTCGCCCGAAAAGATATGATCGCTCAATCGTCGGGTTTTGATTTCTATTTTTCGTACTTTTTTGAGTAAGTCTTTTGTTTCCATTTTTCTTTGTTTCAGGTTTCAGGTTTTCTTTGTTTCAGGTTTTAAACTTGAAACATTAAACTTGAAACAAAAAATTAAGGTACCTCAATCTCGTTCACAATTTTATTAATGATTTCAACCGAAGTGATATTTTCTGCTTCGGCTTCATAGGTAATTCCGATACGATGACGCAACACGTCGTGAACAACGGCACGCACATCTTCGGGAATCACATAACCACGACGTTTGATAAACGCGTAACATTTTGCGGCTGTGGCTAAATTGATGCTTCCACGAGGAGATGATCCAAAACTGATTAATGGTTTTAAACTTTCTAGTTTATATTTTTCAGGAAAACGTGTAGCGAAGATGATGTCTAAAATGTATTTTTCGATTTTTTCGTCCATATACACTTCACGAACTGCTTGTTGAGCACGAAGAATTTGATCGATGGAAATCACGGCATTCACTTTTTCGTAACTTCCTTTTAAATTTTGACGAATAACCAATCGCTCGTCTTCCATTTTAGGATAATCAATCACGGTTTTTAGCATAAAACGATCGACTTGAGCTTCCGGTAACGGATACGTTCCTTCTTGTTCAATTGGGTTTTGCGTGGCTAAAACCAAGAACGGTTTGTCTAATTTAAAAGTCGTGTCACCAATGGTTACTTGTTTTTCCTGCATCGCTTCTAACAAGGCTGATTGCACTTTGGCAGGAGCACGGTTGATCTCATCGGCTAAAACGAAATTGGCGAAAATAGGTCCTTTTTTAATCGAAAATTCATTTTGCTTGATGTTGTAAATCATTGTTCCAACCACATCGGCGGGTAATAAATCCGGTGTAAACTGAATTCGGCTAAATGAACCCTGAACAGCTTGTGACAACGTATTAATCGCCAACGTTTTTGCCAAACCGGGAACACCTTCTAGCAAAATGTGACCTTGTCCTAAAAGACCAATCAACAATCGCTCAATCATATGTTTTTGACCGACGATAACTTTGTTCATTTCATAGGTCAGAAGGTCGATAAAAGCACTTTCTCTTTCAATTTTTTCATTAATCGCTCGGATGTCTAGCGTAGTTGTATTTTCTTCCATAATTCCTATTTTAAGAGCTCGAATTTAATCTGTTTAAATTAACAGTGCAAATTGAAAATTTTATTCGTTTTAAGATGTTAACATAGCGTTAAAACTTCAATAAAATCATAGGCTTTAAGAGTGATTTGTGATTTAGTTTTTATAATTTTAAGACCAATAAGAAAAAAGTTGTGGGTTTGAAAGTTTCAGGTTTCAGGTTTCAAGTTAAAACTACCTATAAACAATCACCCTTTACCTAGTACCATAAATTGTAAAAAAATGAAAACTACATTATCTCCTATTGTTGCAGGAACTATGAATTGGGGTGTTTGGGACAAAAATTTAAGTGTCGCCGAAATGGCCAACCTAATTCTTGTTTGCTTAGAAAATAAAATTACCACCTTTGACCATGCGGATATTTACGGCGGTTATACCACCGAAGCCACTTTTGGAGAAGGTTTCAAACAAAGCAAAATTGACCGTTCCAAAATTCAATTAATTTCTAAATGTGGCATTCAATTAATAACTGATAATCGTAAAAATAGAATCAAACATTATGATTATTCTAAAGAACACATTATTTGGTCGGCTGAAAATTCGCTGAAGAATTTAAAAACCGATTATTTAGACGTTTTTCTTTTACATCGTCCAAGTCCGTTAATGCAAACTGATGAAATTGCAGAAGCGATTGAAAAGTTAAAAAAAGACGGTAAAATTTTAGACTTTGGATTATCGAATTTTACTCCTTCGCAAACCGATTTAATTCAACAAAAAACGAAAGTTTCATACAATCAAATTCAGTTTTCGGCAACGCATTTTGAACCGATGTTGGATGGAAGTTTAGATCACATGCAATTACACAACATTCGCCCGATGGCTTGGAATCCTTTGGGGACAATTTTTAGAGAAGACACTGAACAAACCCGAAGATTAAAAAAACTGCTGGCCCGATTAGTCGAAAAATATCATTTTGGTTCCGATATTATTTTGTTGGCTTGGCTAATGCAACATCCTTCCAAAATTATTCCGGTTGCAGGAACAGTGAATGTGGCCAGAATTCAACAACTTCAAAAAGCTTCTGAATTAACTTTAGACAAAGAAGATTGGTTTGAAATTTGGACGGAAAGTATGGGGAATGAGGTTCCGTAGGTTGCGGGTTGGCGAGTTGCGAGTTGAAGGTTTGGATTTTAAATTTTTTATGAGTAAGATTGTTCATTATTTAAACCAAAAAATCTTTAAAAATGGCAACAATTAACACGTTTAAAGAATTAGACATTTGGCAATTAAGTAGAGAAATTTGTCAAGGTGTTTGGAATGCTTTTGAAAACACTTCATTAGGAAAAGACTTTGAATTAAAAAATCAGATGAATCGATCATCCGGTTCAATAATGGATAATATTGCTGAGGGTTTTGAGAGGAATGGACGACGACAATTTATAAATTTTTTGAGCTATTCTAAAGGTTCTTGTGGAGAGTTGAGATCACAATTATACAGAGCATTTGACAGAAAACATATAACCGAAGAAGAATTTGAATTCTTAAGAGAGAAAACAATTACTGAAAGCAAAAAAATAGGTTCATTTATGGCTTACTTGGTAAAATCTGACAATAACGGAAGTAAGTTTGACAAAAAATAGTGGCGGGTTGCAGGTTGCGAGTTAACCCGTAACCCGCAACTCGTAACTTTAAAACCCGCAACTTTAAAATGATCAACAAACGCCTACTTATCAAAAATCTCCTAGCTCACAATGATGAGAGTAGTTTTTATGATAAAAAACGTCAGTTGAATTTGCATACCAAAGAAGGAAAAGCGAAGTTTTTGAAACATATTTGTGCGTTATCCAATTCAAACCCAACAAACAATTCGTACATCGTGGTTGGCGTTGAAGATCAAGATAATGAAATTACCGGCAATGATTTTTTTGATGACAGTAGGATTCAGAATTTAGTGAATGCTTTTTTAGAAAATCCACCTAAAATTCAATATGAAAATGTGCCGTTTCCCAATTTACCTAAGGATAAAGTGGTGGGTTTGGTCACAATTAAACCCAACAGCAAGGTTTCAGCGTTTAAAAAAGGAATATACACGATTCCGGCTCGAACGGTTTTTGTGCGAAGAGGAAGTAATTCTATTCCAACTGAAGACAAAATTCCGTTTTCTAAAATGAATACCGAAACAGTTATTGGGATTGAAAATAATTCGAGAAACAGTATTTCTTATACATTAGAAGGTGTTTTGGATTTTATGAACAATCGGCACAAAGACATGGCAACCAAATACCATGTTTTTAAGGAACTTTTTGTGGTTTGTTGGGCGGGAAATAAGAAAAAAGTTCGTGACAAAACCTTTTATTCGCGAGTGGATATTGAATTAATTAACGAACAAGTCAAGCTGTTTTATTCCGCTTTTGATGAAGTTTCGATTGAATATGATGACAAGACTTTTTCGATTACTGAATATGTTCCGTTGGGATTGAATGACAAAACGAGTTATTATCCATTGGAGAAACAAACGTTGACTTTTTTTGATAACGGCTATTATAAAATTGAAAACGAGTTTTTGTTTGATCCACCACAATACAATCGAAAAATGATGTTTCATATTTACAATTCCAACTTGTCTTTGTTGCAAAAATTACAAAAAGGAATCGCTTTATCCGAAAATGAAAAGCGAGATTTACTAAATTTGCCCTCTACTTTGATGATTTGTTATTTAAACGGATTTGAAGAAGCCAAACAAAAATTAATTGATGCCAAACCGCTTTTAAAATCAGTTGAAAACGCAACGGTTTATGTAAATTTTAAAGAAACCATGCGGATTTTAAGGAAGGTGAAATATGATAGAAACAATGACTAAAACATTCGTAATCGGAGATATTCACGGAGGTCTTCGTGCTTTACATCAAGTGCTCAAAAGAAGCCAAGCCACAAAAAATGACACTTTAATTTTCTTAGGAGATTATGTGGATGGTTGGAGTGAATCGCCACAAGTTTTGAATTATTTAATTGCTTTGGAAAAGAAACAAAATTGTGTTTTCATCAGAGGGAATCATGATGAATTGCTGCTCAATTATTTAAAAACAAACGATTACAACCAAGAATGGTTCAAACACGGCGGTCAATCGACCATTGATGCCTATGAAAAAGTTTCGGAGGCTACTCGACACGAACATATTGAATTTTTAGAAAATAATTTAAAAGATTATTATTTAGACGAACAAAATCGCTTGTATATTCACGCCGGTTTTACCAATGTAAATGGAATCGCCTTTGAATATTTTCCAAAATTATTTTATTGGGATAGAACTTTGTGGGAAACGGCTCTTGCATTGAACCCAAATCTAACCAAAGAAAGTCCATATTATCCGAAACGGTTCACCTTGTACAATGAAATTTATATTGGTCATACACCAACTACACGAATCAATGAATCCATTCCAATCAACAAAGCCTGTGTTTGGAACATCGACACGGGTGCTGCTTTTCATGGCCCACTTACCATTTTAGATGTTAATTCTAAACAATACTGGCAAAGCGAACCCTTGCCGCAATTGTATCCTAATGAAAAAGGCAGAAATTAGCAGTTTACTGTTAAAACAGAATTGTTTACATTTGTATAAAATTTATAACGATGAAAAAACTATTTACATTTGGATTGATTTTGAGTGGTTTATTTGCTAATGCACAAGCATATAGCGGAAAAGGAGACCAAAAATTTCAGGTAGGGGCAAATATTCAAGACCACGGAACCGGAATTGTTTTATTTTATGACCACGGAATTGGCGAAAACATGTCGATTGGTATTCAAACAGGCTATCTTTTAGGTGTTGATGAGCCTGCTGGGGTCAGTGGAGCAAAGTTTGAAGATCGATATGATTTAAAAGCTCGTTTTAGTGCCAACATTGGTAACGTTATTGGAGTGCCAGCTAAAGTTGATGTTTATCCCGGTTTAAATCTCGGATTGCGTAATTTTGGTGGTCACGTAGGTGCTCGCTACTTTTTTTCTGACGGTTTTGGATTGTTTTCAGAAATTGGTTTCCCAATTGCATCCTATGAGAATGATCCAATTGGATATCAAAAATTGAATAATCAATTTCAATTTAATATTGGAGCTTGTTTTAATTTATAATAAAGGTGACGTTAATCGAAAAAAAATTAAGAGACCGCAGTGGTTCCAAATCTGAATTTAGTGGTTTAGAGGAAAATTTAGTGGTTTACACCGTTCCTCCTAAAACAGAAGAAAGTGCAGAAAACAGCGTTTTAATTACGCAAAACTTAAAAAATCAAATCGAAAATCCCGAAACCACAAATCCAGACGATTGGCGAGGTTTAAATGAAAGCATGTGGAACGAACATCTACCGGTTCAAATTGTATCATGGCGAATGTTGGCTCGGTTAAAAAACCACGACTTACTGGATATGATGTATTTGGATGAAGATGCCTTAGAATGGGCAAAAGCAACCGGAGAAGGTGATGATGAAGAAGGGAAAATCATCCATAAAGATTCCAACGGAAACATCTTAAAAGATGGTGATTCGGTGGTTTTAATAAAAGATTTGGATGTAAAAGGAGCTAATTTTACTGCTAAACGTGGTGCTGCTGTTCATCATATTAAATTGGTTTGGGATGATGCTAATCTTATTGAAGGAAGAGTGGAAAATCAAACGATTTACATTTTAACACAGTATGCGAAGAAAACGAAATAATGTGGCAATTGGACGATTAGTCAATGCGTCAATTGGAAAACCCTGCTAAACATCAAGTCTGGCAGGGTTTTCGTATTTAAAACAAAACAAATGTTAATTGGGCTGAAGTTGCACTGTTGATTGTTCTGGAATAACATGGCAAACATCAGCCGTCACCACGATTGGTTCAGAGATAAATGTTTGATAACCTTCTTTGGAAACGGTTAAAACGTACGTTCCAACGCGTTCCCAAGCTCCGATAAAAACAGGAACTTCTTCGTTTGGAAATTGTTCTAATGTTTCCGTATATGTTCCATCTTGTGCAACAACGGTTACTCCTGTTGACAAAAACTCATCGGTTACAGCGTCTTTTACAGTGATGTTTAAACCGGCTTTTGCTTCTTGGGTGCAATAAATTTCATCATCATCATCGCAAGTGGTTGCAAGTAAAAATGGCGTGCATGCCAATAGTAAAAAAATCTTTTTCATGTGTTTATTTTTTTGGTTAATAATTTAGATGGGAAACCAATGAAAAAGTTGCGTAAAAAAACCCTGCAAATACAAAAATTTGCAAGGTTTTCTTTTCTCTATTTTCTTTATTCTATTTTCTTCTAAACTACAAATCAAACTTAATTCCTTGAGCCAAAGGCAACTGATCAGAATAGTTGATGGTATTGGTTTGTCTTCGCATATAAATTTTCCAAGCATCAGAACCTGATTCTCGGCCGCCACCGGTTTCTTTTTCGCCACCAAAAGCTCCTCCGATTTCGGCACCGGAAGTTCCGATGTTAACGTTGGCAATTCCACAATCGGAACCGGCAAAGGATAGAAATTTTTCTGCTTCTTTTAACTCGTTGGTCATGATAGCAGAAGATAAACCTTGTGCTACTCCGTTTTGCATTTCAATGGCGTTTTCTACTTCGCCGGAATATTTCATTAAGTATAAAACCGGTGCAAAGGTTTCGTGTTGCACAATTTCAAAATGGTTTTCGGCTTCAATAATGGCCGGTTTTACATAACATCCGGATTCATATCCTTCGCCGGATAAAACGCCACCGTCAACTAAGACTTTTCCGCCTTCGGCTTTTGCTTTTTCAATAGCCGCTAAATACGTGTTTACAGCATCTTTGTCGATTAATGGTCCGATATGATTTTTTTGATCTAATGGATTTCCGATGGTTAATTGTTTGTATGCTCCAACAATTGCATCTCTCACTTTATCATAAACCGATTCGTGAATAATTAAACGTCGGGTTGAAGTACAACGCTGTCCTGCAGTTCCCACAGCACCGAATACAGCACCCGGAACCACTACTTTTAAATCGGCAGTTGGTGTAATAATGATCGCATTGTTTCCGCCTAATTCTAATAATGATTTTCCGAAACGTTGAGCTACGGTCGTTCCTACGATTCTTCCCATTCGGGTGGAACCTGTGGCAGAAATTAATGGAATTCTAACATCGGTTGTCATCATTTCACCCACTTTGTAATCGCCGTTGATGATACATGAAATACCTTCCGGTAAATTATTATCTTTTAAAACGCCTGCAATTATATTTTGACAGGCAATAGAACATAACGGTGCTTTTTCGGAAGCTTTCCAAACACAAACATCGCCGCAAATCCATGCCAAAGCAGTATTCCAAGCCCAAACAGCTACCGGAAAGTTGAAGGCAGAAATAATTCCTACAACGCCAATGGAATGCCATTGTTCACGCATCACGTGACCCGGTCGCTCGGATGGAATGGTTTGTCCGTTTAATTGACGTGATAAACCAACGGCAAAATCGCAGATGTCAATCATTTCTTGTACTTCGCCGTAGCCTTCTTGGAGTGATTTCCCCATTTCGTAAGAAACCAATTTTCCGAGCGGTTCTTTTAATTCTCTTAATTTATTCCCGAATTGACGCACAATTTCTCCTCTTTGCGGAGCTGGCATGGCTCGGAATGTTTTGAAAGCAGTGGTTGCAGCTTGCATTACTTTTTCGTAATCGGCTGCGGTGGTTGCTTTTACTTTTCCTATTAATTGACCATCTACAGGTGAATAACTTTCGATGAGTTCGCCGTTTGAAAAGTGATTGCTTCCGGTGGAAGTTCCTTCGTTAATGGGTTTGATACCTAATATTTCTAAGGCTTCGGTCATACCGAATTGTTGTGCGATCGTTGACATTATAACTTTTTTAAAGGTTTTTGTTATATTTTTTTGCGAAGATACCGATTTTTTTTCTCTTGTAAAACTGATTTTGTAGTGAAGCAGTGAATCGCAGCCCCGATGGTAGTGGAAAGCCTTGTGCCGCAAAAACTGATTTTTTCTTGGTGAACCAAAGCGACCAACGGAAGCTCTTGGGGCAACTTAGAAAAAACAGTTTTTGCAAACAAGCTTGTAACGGACAGCGGGAATTGTCTGCCCTAACAGTTGTAGGTTATCAGTTGTCTGTTTTTGCGACAAATCGAGGATCAGTTTCCATAACGGTGCCGCATTTTTGACAGGTTCTAAGCTCTTTGGAATTATAAAAGTGTTGAAAGTGGCCTAAAAAGTCTTTTTCGATGTCTTTGAGTTCAAAATACACTTCGTATAATTTATGGTTGCAATTGTCGCAAAACCAGAGTAATCCGTCGGGAATGTCTTGACCCACTCGTTTTCGTTCGACCACTAATCCGATGGAGTTTTCTTCTCGCACGGGAGAATGTGGTGTTTTGGCGGGAAGTAGAAACATATCGCCCGGACCAAGTTGCATGGCAATTTTTTCTCCATTTTCTTGAACAAAAACGGTGATGTTTCCTTCTAATTGATAGAATAATTCTTCGGTTTCGTTGTAATGATAGTCTTTTCGGGCGTTTGGTCCGGCAACAATCATGACGATATAATCGCCGGAATCGACGTATATATTTTTGTTCCCAACGGGTGGTTTGAGTAGGTGACGGTTTTCTTCAATCCATTGGTTAAGATTGAATGGTTTTTGGATTGTCATATTTTTTGAATTAGAACTGTAAAGTTATGAAATAAAAAAAGCCAAACGAATCACGTGAAGAGCCCTTTTTATTTCTTGGGCGAGCGGCCGGGCTTTACATTCCAAGTTTTTAATTTTTTTTACAACTGCTCCGGCTGCGGGAGCTTCCGTTGGTCGCTTCCTCGCTCGGGCATTTGTACCAAAAAAATCAAAAAAGCTTTCCATTGCTATCCCTGTCGCAGTTTATGCAATCAATCTATTCCTCATCCACAGCATCCTTATAATCCGGATACAAAAATTTGTTATAAGGAAAACGAGTCACGTGGATTTCTCTGACGGCTTCGTATACTTTTTCTCTAAATTCTTCAAAATTCTCTTTATTTGTTGCCGAAATAAACAAGGCTTTATCTTCGCCCACATTGCTCATCCAAGTTGCTTTCCATTCTTCTAACGAATAATGTTTACTGGTTTTTTCAATCATCAAATCATCTTCATCAAAATGAGCAGGTTTATAGGCGTCAATTTTGTTAAAAACCATAATAATCGGTTTGTTGGCACTTTTTATATCCTGCAAAATCTGATTCACCGAGGCAATATGATGTTCAAAATCCGGATGTGATATATCCACTACATGCAGCAATAAATCGGCTTCGCGAACTTCATCGAGCGTGCTTTTAAACGATTCCACCAACTGCGTAGGCAATTTTCGAATAAACCCAACCGTATCTGAAAGCAAAAACGGTAAATTTCTAATCACCACTTTTCGAACAGTTGTATCTAACGTGGCAAACAATTTATTTTCTACAAAAACATCACTTTTTCCAACGGCATTCATCAATGTCGATTTTCCCACATTGGTATATCCCACCAATGCTACACGAACCATCGCACCACGATTTCCCCGTTGTACCGACATTTGTTTATCAATCGTTTTGATTTTTTCTTTTAATAAAGCAATGCGGTCACGAACGATCCGACGGTCAGTTTCAATTTCGGTTTCCCCCGGACCACGCATTCCAATTCCACCTCGCTGACGTTCTAAGTGCGTCCACATCCCCGATAATCGAGGTAGTAAATATTGACATTGAGCCAATTCTACTTGTGTTCTGGCATAGGAAGTTTCAGCACGTTGAGCAAAAATATCCAAAATCAGGTTGGTTCGGTCTAAGACCTTGCAATCCAATATTTTAGTAATATTTTTTTGTTGAGCAGGCGAGAGTTCATCATCAAAAATAACAGAAGACACTTCGTTTTCAACAATGTATTTGTGAATTTCTTCAATTTTACCGGTTCCTAGAAACGTCTTCGGATGAGGTTTTTCGAGTTTTTGCCAAAACCGTTTTATCACCTCACCACCGGCAGTAAAAGTTAAGAATTCTAATTCATCTAAATACTCATTCAATTTAGACTCATCTTGCTCTTTCGTTACAATTCCTACAACAACGGTTTTTTCAAAATTTATTTTTTCTTTTTCTAACATATCACATTAAATGTCTTGCAAAATTAAGCAATTCAGAAGCTTTTCTAACCAATCTGCCCAAACAATTGAAATAAAAATGTTGAATTATTTAGTTAAAAATTAAAATAATGTTACATAATTCTTAATTTTTGTTAAATTTGGCTCTCTAAACTTACGAAAAAAAATTACAAAACAATTTAAACTTTCATTTTATGAAAAGAATTACTTTACTCTTACTGTTGTTTTTGTTGACAGGAACGGTTACGTATTCACAGGTTCCTCAGAATTTTGAGGGCGGAATACCACCTGGCTGGACAAGATTTAACAACGCCTTCGGTGCCGCTCAATGGACTACCGTCAATGCAGTAACAACTCCTCCAACAGTTTGTGAAGGCTCTATATCGGCCTTTGTGAACGGCAGAGAAAATATTGGTGCAGGAAATACCTCAGAAAAGTGGTTGGTTTCCTCTCAAGTTACTGTTCCGGCAAACGGACAATTATTATTTTCAACCCGCTCAACAATTAACGGTTTTGACAATACACTATACCAAATTAGAGTATCAACAGTTTCACAAACCAGTGGCTTTTCAATTGTTGCTCAATGGACAGAAGCAGAATTAAATGCCATCTTTAACATTTGTGAAGAAAAGACGGTTGATTTAGTAGCAGCAGGTTATGCTGAAGGTCAGCAAATTTATATCGCCTTCGTAATGTTAGTAACACAACCAACTACAACTCCAACCGGAGACAGATGGATTGTGGATGATGTTCGGTTGATTGAACGATGTTTAGATCCAACAGATTTAAGTGCTACCACCACTTCAAATTCGGCTACGCTAACATGGTTAGGTTCTGCTGCTTCATGGGAAATTGAAGTAGTTGCTTTGCCAGCAGCTCCAACAGGAACGGGAGTGCCTCATTCTGGTTCAAATACCTTCTTAGCGACAGGCTTATCTCCTAATACTTCGTATGCCTACTATGTGAAGGCAATATGTGAAGATGGAACTAGCGAGTGGGTTGGACCATTCAATTTTACTACAACTATCGCTCCGGTTGGTTGCGGTGGAAATTTTGTTGACCCGGGAGGACCAACAGGAAATTATACAAATAATCTAAATGTTAATACTTTAATTTGTCCTGAAAACGCAACAGATTTAGTAACAGTAACTTTTACTGCTTTTGCAACAGAAGGTTGTTGCGATTTTCTCAGAGTTTATGACGGAAATAGTGCAGCAGCACCATTAATAGGAACTTATTCTGGTAATGCTTTACCACCATCAGTCACTTCGTCTACTCCGGGAGGATGTTTATTTTTCAATTTTACATCAGATGGAAGTGTGGTAGGAGCTGGTTGGATTGCTAACATCACTTGTGCTCCTGCACCGTCCTGCCCAAGACCTACTGCTTTAGTAACTTCTGCAGTTTTGTCTGGTTCAGTTAATTTAGCATGGACAAATAATAGTACTGCTACAGCTTGGCAAGTGCTTGCTTTACCTTGTGGCTCACCTCTGCCAAATGACTCAACAACAGGTTGGGTTGATGCTCCAACAAATCCGTTTAACGTTACTGGATTAAATCCGGATACATGTTATTCATTTTATGTAAGAGCTATTTGTGCTGCTGATGACAGTAGTCCTTGGTCTGCGGGTCTTAATGCCACTACGCAACAAATTCCACCTGCTTGTGGAGGAACTTTTACGGATCCGGGAGGTGCTTCAGCTAACTACGCTAACAATACAAACGTAACCACTACTATATGTCCTACTAACGCAACGGATTTAGTTACGGTTTCGTTTTTATCTTTTGCAACCGAGGGATGTTGTGATTTTCTTAGAGTTTATGACGGGAATAGTGCAGCAGCTCCATTGATTGGAACGTATGCTGGAACTGCTATTCCGCCAGACATTACATCCTCTACACCAGGAGGCTGTTTAACGTTTGTCTTCACCTCTGATGGAAGTGTTACAGCTGCAGGGTGGGTTGCCAACGTTATTTGTGGTCCTGCACCAACATGCCCAAGACCTACTGCTTTAGTAACTTCTGCAGTTTTGTCTGGTTCAGTTAATTTAGCATGGACAAATAATAGTACTGCTACAGCGTGGCAAGTGCTTGCTTTACCTTGTGGTTCACCTGCACCTAATGAGTCAAATACCGGATGGGTAGACGCACCAACAAATCCGTTTAACGTAACAGGTTTAAATCCTGACACCTGTTATACTTTTTATGTAAGAGCTATTTGTGCTGTTGATGATATCAGTACATGGTCTGCAGGTATTAACGCAACCACGCAACAAGTACCCCCAGCATGTGGAGGAACTTTTACAGATCCGGGTGGAGCGACAGGAAATTATGCCAATAATACAAACGTTACAACTACAATATGTCCAACTAATGCAACAGATTTAGTAACTGTTTCATTTTTATCTTTTGGTACAGAGGCTTGTTGTGATTTTTTAAGAATATATGATGGAAATAGTGCAGCAGCACCATTAATTGGAACTTATGGAGGGAATGCTATTCCACCGGATGTTACATCATCAACACCAGGAGGATGTTTAACATTTGTCTTTACATCAGATGGAAGTGTTGTAGGTCCGGGTTGGGTTGCCAACGTAATTTGTGGTCCTGCACCAACTTGTCCAAGACCAACAGCTTTGGTGACATCTGCTGTTTTATCAGGATCAGTTAATTTAGCATGGACCAATAACAGTACTGCTACAGCGTGGCAAGTACTCGCTTTACCATGTGGTTCACCATTACCAAATGAGTCAACTACCGGATGGGTAGATGCACCAACGAACCCATTCAACGTAACTGGCTTAAATCCTGATACATGTTACACATTTTATGTTAGAGCTGTATGTGCTGTTGATGATATCAGTACTTGGTCTCAAGGCGTAAATGCAACTACACAACAAATACCACCAGCGTGTGGAGGAACTTTCTCTGATCCAGGAGGAGTTTCTGCTAATTATCCAAACAATGCAAATGTTACTACTACAATATGCCCTACAAATGAGAATCAAGTTGTAACAGTAACTTTTTCATCCTTTAACATCGAAAATAATTTTGACTTTTTAAGGGTGTATGATGGAAGCGATGCAACGGCGCCATTAATTGCTACATACACAGGAGTTAATTTACCTCCTCAAATTAGCTCGTCAACTTTTGGAGGTTGCTTAACGTTTGTTTTCACCTCCGATGGTGTTGTAAACGCCCCAGGCTGGGTAGCTAGTGTAGTATGTACAAGCTGTCCTTCGCCAACTAATTTAACGGTGACAGCAACTAATACGTTTACTGCAGATTTAACATGGAACAGTTTAAGTGGAAACAGCTGGGAAATTTTAGCACTACCTTGTGGCTCACCAGCACCTGATGCTAATTCAACAGGTTGGCAAACAAGTACTACTACATCGCACGTTTACACAGGATTGAATCCTTTAACATGTTATACTTTTTATGTAAGAGCTGTTTGTGATCAGGAAACTGGTCCTTGGAGTGTTTCGGCAACCGGAACAACATTACCAACTTGTCCGCAACCAATTGACCTTTTGGCAACAACTGAAATTGGTTCATTTTCAGTGGAGCTTCTTTGGACACCTCTTGGTCCTGAAACGCAATGGGAGGTTATAGTGCAACCTTTAGGAACCGGTGCCCCTGGAGTAGGAGCAACTGGAGTAATTGTAAATAATAATCCGAGTTATATTTTTATAGCAAGTGAAGATGTTTTTTATGAATATTACGTTAGGGCTATATGCAGCTCTACTGATGTAAGTTTTTGGTCAGGTCCAGAACAGTTTTCAATTTTTATTCCACCCGGATGTGCATCTGTAGATGTGGTTGGAGTTGGAGTTGACATAGTCGATGGCTCAATTGTGGTTTGTCCGGATTCTGATATCGAAGAAATAAACCTTTCGGCCTCTTTTTATGGTATTGCTGCTACTACTTCGTATGAAGTTAATCCGATAGAATATGCACCACCATTTCCTTTTACAGGAGGAATACAAACATCTGTAAATACAGATGATGTTTGGTCGAATGCAATTAACTTACCATTTAATTTTTGTTTCTTTGGTCAATCTTTTACACAAGCAAAGGTTGGTTCTAACGGAGTTGTTCAGTTTGGAAATGGAATGACAAATGGAGGGTTTTGTCCTTGGTCTTACACTCAATCTGTGCCGGATCCAAATTTCCCAATTTTAAATGCAATTTATGGCGTTTACCAAGATATCGACCCTAATATTAACAATGCTTTTGCATCACCCAATATAAACTATCAGGTTTTAGGAACATCTCCTTGTAGAGCTCTTGTTGTTAATTTCTCGCAGGTTGCTCAATTTGGTTGTACAACTGATGCTAATATTGGAGCTCAAACAACTCAGATTGTTATCTATGAAATTTCAAATATTATTGAGGTTTATGTGCAAAGAAGAGTTCCTTGTACATCATGGAATGGGGGAAGAGGTGTAATTGGTATCCAAAACGCAACAGGAACCTTGGGTTATACTCCCCCAGGGCGTAACACAGGAACTTGGACTGCTATTGAAGAAGCATGGAGATTCCTTCCAAACGGAGAGTCCGATGTTGACTTCCAATGGTTAATGAACGGTTCACTTTATAGTGATCAAAACGATATTTCAATTGTATTGACACCAGAACAACAACAAGAATTAGAAGAAAACTTATCGTTAACGCTGGAAATGCAAGCGATTGCTACGTACTCAACGTGTACACCAGGAGAAGAAATTACAACTTCTAAAACGGTTGATATTGTTTACATCATTGAATTCCCAAGCAACGACCCTGTAGATTTAGAGTCTTGTAGTGCTACTGGAACAGCAATCTTTGATTTAACACAAAACACGCCAATAATATTAGGAACTTTTGATCCTGATTTATTCTTGATTACTTATTATACATCGGAAGAAGATGCTTTAGTTCCTCAAAACCCTATTGAAAACCCTGCTGAATTTGAAGGTACGGATGGCCAACAAATTTGGGTACGCGTTTCCGATTTAACGAATACCTGTTCTTTGGTTAAATCATTCTTCTTGAATTTTGGCGATGATATTATCACACCAATTGTAGAATTTGAATATAATCCGGCTGTAATTTGTGTCTCAAGCAGTAGCGGGCTTTTATTGCCAACTTTGGCAGAGGGCTTTAATGCTGGAGGAGAATTTACTTCTACAGCAGGTTTAGTAATTGATGCTACTACTGGAGAAATTAATTTGGGAACTAGTACTGCCGGAATTTACGAAGTAATTTATACTTTAGAAGCAGAAGGTTGTACGGACGGAGGTACTTATTCTTTTACAATAGAATTAGTAAATGCAGTTACACCAATTACAGAATTTAGTTATGATCAAGAAGAATACTGTAAATCAGGATCTAATCCAGTTCTTGAACCGGCCGAAAACTTTGATACAACAGGACAATTTACTGCTACACCTGAAGGCTTAACAATTGATCCTTCAACAGGAGCAATTGATTTGTCAACTAGTACAGATGGTGTTTATGAAATTACTTATTTAGTTTCATCTAATACAGGAGTTTGTGAAATTAATGAAAGTCACACAGTTACAATAACGATCAATGATGTTGTTGACCCAGTTTTTGAAACAATTACATTAACCTATTGTATTGGTGCAACACCAGATGAATTGCCAACAGCAACAAATGGTATAATAGGAACATGGAACCCTTCAACAATTGATACCTCAGTAGCTGTTGTAGATGCAGAGTATGTATTTACTCCAGATGAAGGGCAGTGTTCAAACCCAGTTACATGGTTAGTAACTGTAACGGAAGAAGTTACACCAACATTTGAGCCAATAGTTACGGCTTATTGTTTAAATGCAACACCTGATGCTCTACCGGTTATCACTAATGGAATCACTGGTGAGTGGAGTCCGGCCACAATTGATACTTCAGTAGCGGTTGATGCAGTATATGTGTTTACTCCAGATGCAGGTCAGTGTGCTGTTCCAGTGACTATATTGGTAACCGTCTCCTCCGAAATCCTTCCAACATTCGATCCAATTGTTGTTTGTCAAAATGCAGACGCTCCGGTATTGCCAGCGACTTCCTTAGAGGGCGTAACGGGAACTTGGAACGGAGTAGTAGACACTAGTGTAGCAGGTGAATTTGTGTTCACTTTCACACCAAATGAAACGTTTGAATGTGCCATAGCAACGACCTTAACGGTTGTTGTCAACCCAACGGTTGTTGCCACGTTTGATGCCATTACAACTACCTATTGTCAAGGTGCAACACCTGATGCTTTACCCGTTTCAAACAATGCTGTACCGGGAACATGGTCTCC
>NZ_QLSV01000016.1 GCF_003268815.1 Flavobacterium lacus
AACAGTTTTGCTATTGATGTGAAAACTTCCAACACAGAACCAGTAAGCTTGACCGTGTATGACATGGCCGGAAGATTATTGGAAGTGAAAGAAGTGAAAGCAGCAGATGTAACCAACTACCAGTTTGGAGACCGTTATCCATCGGGTGTTTACAACGTGATTGTAACACAAGGTAATGAAACGAGAACCGTGCGAGTGGTGAAACAATAGAACAAAGGTGCTGAGGGACTGAGGTTCTAAGGTACTGAGTTAACAAAAGAGAAACCTCCGATAAAATCGGAGGTTTTTTTGTTTAATTATTTCTAATAAAAACATCTAGTTAATAATTTATCTATAAACAAACTGTTTAGAATAAATAAACTCATAAAAAAACGATACATTTGAAAAATTTTTTGTGAAGATGAATAAATTGAAAAGCGAAGAGTGGTTATTTGAAATTTCTCCAAAAAAATCAGCTTTTGAAATCAATTTTAAAGAGTTGTGGCATTACAGAGATCTTTTAATGTTATTTGTAAAAAGAGACATTGTTACTTTTTATAAACAAACAGTTTTGGGTCCAATTTGGTTTATTATACAGCCTTTACTTACTTCTGTGATTCAATTTATAATTTTCAGTAAAATTGCCGACATACCATCTGATGGGGTACCTTATTTTTTATTTGTGCTCGCGGGTAATATTTTATGGTTTTATTTCTCAGATTGTCTAAAAGCTGTCTCCGAAACCTTCACTGCCAATCAAAATATTTTTGGTAAAGTATATTTCCCTAGAATTATTATGCCACTCAAGGTTGTTGTTTCCAATTTAGTCAAATTTTGTATTCAGTTTGTTTTTTTTATTGTTGTTTTGATATACTATATCTATCAAGGTTATGATATAAACCCATCTTTATTAGTACTAATAACACCAGTTTTACTATTCATGACAGCTATATTAGCTATGGGAATTGGCATGTTAATTTCTTCTCTAACAGTTAAATACAGAGATTTGAATTTTGTAGTCACCTTTGGAATCTCACTATTCATGTATGTTACTCCAATTGTTTATCCAACAACATTGGTTTTAGAAAAGATTAATCCAAAATACCATATATTGGTTTATTTGAATCCATTGACAGGGATTTTAGATTTTTTTAAATATGCATTTCTAGGTTCAGGTTCAATTAATTTGGCTTATCTTTTGTATTCCTTAGGTATTGGATTGATTGTGCTTCTTGCAGGTGTATTGGTTTTCAACAGAACTGAGAAGAGTTTTATTGATGTAATTTAATTTTTGAAATGTCAATATTAACAAGAGTTTTGAAAGAATTAAAGTTCTAAACCAATATAAAGATTAAACAAAGAATTATAAATATTTCTGTCAAAAAAACACATATAACAAACTTCATATAAATAAATTTTTATCATTAGAAA
Source organism: Flavobacterium lacus (assembly GCF_003268815.1). Taxonomy (GTDB): domain Bacteria; phylum Bacteroidota; class Bacteroidia; order Flavobacteriales; family Flavobacteriaceae; genus Flavobacterium; species Flavobacterium lacus. The sequence goes on from NZ_QLSV01000016.1 coordinate 1,411, forward strand.
ATTAACATTATTTTTAACCCATTAAGATGATTCATGAGTACAACCATACTTAAAGTACAAAATATTTCTAAGCAATATCGACTAGGTAAGATTGGTACTGGCACTTTGTCTCACGATTTAAATCGTTGGTGGCATACTGTACGTGGTAAAGAAGACCCATATTTAAAGATCGGTGAAGCGAATGATCGCAGTGTAAAAGGAAATAGTCAGTATGTTTTGGCATTGCAAGATATCAGTTTTGAAGTAAAGCAAGGAGAGGTTTTAGGAATTATAGGAAAAAATGGAGCAGGTAAGTCAACGTTGTTAAAAATATTATCTCGAGTTACTGCACCTTCAACAGGTACTATAAAAACACGGGGAAGAATTGCCTCCTTACTGGAAGTAGGAACTGGTTTTCATCCAGAAATGACTGGGCGTGAGAATATTTATTTAAACGGTGCCATACTAGGAATGACTAAAAAGGAAATAGATACTAAATTAGAAGAAATTATTGATTTTTCTGGTTGTGAAAGATACATAGACACCCCCGTAAAAAGATATAGTAGCGGAATGACTGTGCGTTTAGCTTTTGCTGTAGCAGCCCACTTAGAACCTGAAATATTAGTTGTAGATGAGGTTTTGGCCGTTGGTGATGCGGAGTTCCAAAAGAAGGCGATTGGTAAAATGCAGGATATTTCAAAAGGGGAGGGTAGAACGGTTTTGTTCGTGAGTCACAATATGGCAGCCGTTAAGAGTTTATGTACTAGGGCGGTTGTAATCAAGAATGGTATGATAACATTTGATGGAGGAGTTGATGATGCAATTCAATTTTATTTAAAGGAAAGTACAGTTCATACGGCAATTAAAGAGATAAAAGAAAGAAAGGGAAGTGGTATTATTAAGATAATTGATGTGGAAGTATTTGGAAATTCAATAGGTATATTACCACAAACTGGACAGCCATTTCATATTGAATTTGCATTAAGTAATCCTAAGGGAATTACCAGCAATCAAATGCGTTTTGATTTACGTATTGATGATCACATGGGACAGCGAATTGCATGGATGAGTGATAGCGTTTTGCCAAAACAATCCTTTAATACGAGTCAAAGAGTACAATTTATGATTCCTAAATTAAATTTGAATCACGGATTATACTATGTAACAACGCACATAAGTGTTAATAATGAGGTTAGCGATTGGATCCAAAATGCTTTTTCTTTTGAAGTGACAGAAGGAGATTATTATGGTTCCGGTAAAAAAACACCAGCCGAGCAGAGTAAAACATTGTTGGATTATAACGTAAACTATCTATGATAAAAAAGATAATTGCCTTAATTAAAGAAAATAAGGAAAATCAAAGACATATTATTAGGCAAAATGAAGAATTAATTTGGGCAAATGTCTTTCATGACAGTATCAGAGATAAATCTCATTTACAAAATTTATCTTTAAATATTGGAAGATGGGCCGGAGGTTATTCATTTTTCTATTTGTTAAATAGGATTATGTCTGATGCCAAGCCGCAACGTATTTTGGAATTTGGATTAGGCGAGTCGTCCAAGTTTATTTCATCTTGTTTAGAACATGATTTAAAAACTGGAATACATCATATTATTGAACAAAGTTCTGATTGGGATAAAGCCTTTAAAAAGCGATTTACATTGAGTGATTTTTCTAATGTTTCTATTTGTCCATTAGTTAAAAAGGATGTTAATGGACATGAAGTAAACTGTTATGAAGGATTAACTGAAATTGTGTCAGGTAAATTTGATTTTTATTTGGTCGATGGCCCTTTTGGTAGTTCACATTTTTCAAGATACGATATTTTGCCATTGGCAGAGCGATTGACGCCAACAGACGATTTTATAATTATTATTGATGATTATGATCGAGTAGGAGAAAAAGAAACCGCTCAATCACTAGTGACTTTATTTGCGGAAAAACAAATTAAAGTACATATTAAACATTTTGTTGGAGTAAAAAAAGTTTGGTTGCTTACAACTCCAAAGTATCGCTTTCTAACTTCTGTTTAATTTTATTTCTTATTTAAAAATGTGAAGATAAATGCATCAACCTTTAGTTTCCATAATTATTCCAACTTATAACCGAGCCTATTTAATTGGTGAAACATTAGAAAGTATTTGGTCGCAAACTTATTCCAATTGGGAATGTATTGTAGTTGATGATGGAAGCAATGATGAAACCGAAACTGTGGTTAATGAATTTTGTGAAAAAGATGAACGTTTTCAATACCATAAAAGACCATCGTCTCTATTAAAAGGAGCTAATTCTTGCAGAAACTACGGGTTTGAAATAAGTGCAGGTGAATTTATCAATTGGTTTGATAGTGATGATATTATGTTAGATGATTTTTTAGAAAAAAAAATCATTGCTTTTTTGCCTGAAATTCAATTTGTTATATCTTCTGGTTTTTTTTGGGATTCTAAGAATAATTCAAAAACAATTGTAAAAATGGAGCCTACAGATAATTTGTACGTAGATTTTACAATGTGGAAAATAAAAATTCTGACACCTTCTGTTTTATTTAGAAAAAGTTTCCTAGTTGGTAAAGAATTGTTTAAACCAAAAATGCAAAGAGGTCAAGAAACTGAACTTTTTACTCGATTATTTTTTGGATGTAATTCATCCGATTACAAAATAATTCCTGAGTTTGGATTTCTTTACAGACAACATGAAGACGCGAAATCAGCTAAAAATTCTATTTATAACAGAGGGTTTAAAGAATCACTATTTTATTATTTATTTCAAAATTTTAAAAGAAGTGAGCAAATTAAATCAAACGATTTATTTTACTATTTATACCGTAAACTTATTAAATTGTTTTTTGCCGCTAACCAAAATCAACATAAAGAACTGACTAATGCTATAATTAGAGATTTTTTTCCTTTACTAATTCGTCATAATGGAATTAAAGCTTTTGAAATGATTTTAATTGGAAGACTTATGGGTTTGTCAAAAAAAACGCCCTATTTTTTTAGAAATAGATGGTTGAAATTTAAATTCAATTAACTTGAAACTTTTTATCGCCTTAATCATGCCATTTTTTATCTAATTAATATTGGATTTATTTTTAAAAGTATACAAGAACAGTTATCTCTAACTATAACTCTCATTTTAAATAACGTTTAAGTATAAAATCAATTAAAGATGGATATTAAAAAAGGTAGTAGTTATTAGTAACAACTCAAAAATGTTAAAAAAATATAAAATACTGGTAGTTGTAACAGAGTTTCCCTCTGTATCAGAAACTTTTATACTCAATCAAATTACAGATTTGATAGATAAGGGGCATAGTATTACCATATTTAGTTACAATCATAATAAAAATAGTTTTGCTCATCAATTATACTACGATTACAATTTAGCGGATTTGACAATTACTCATTTTAAAAACGAAAAGACAAATTGGCACTTTTTAAAAGGAATAATAACGTTTTTTTTTAAATATCGAACTCAAATAACTTATTCTAAACTTTTCAAATTATTGAATCCATTAAAATGGAAGGAAAATCGTGCTAAAGCAAAAGTGTTTTATGATTTACCTGTGTTTTTATTGAACACCCATTTTGATTTAGTGCATTGCCATTTTGGATTTAATGGTCGTAAAGTAGCAGAAGCCATGAGAATTGGAGTTTGTTCAGCTAGAAAAGCAATAGTATCCTTTCACGGCTCAGATTTAACACCATCTAAAATTAATATATACCAAAATGTTTACAAGGATTTATTCTTTTTTTTTGATGCTTTTATAGTAAATTCTATCTATCTTCAAGAGATATTATTTCAAGTTAAAGGTGATTTAGACAAATGTTATTTGTTGCCGGAAGGATTTAAAACATCCTATTTAAATCAATTTTTATCAACAGTAAAAATAAGTCCAAAATTCAATATTGTATTTTGTGGTCGTTTAATTCAATGGAAAGGACCGGATTTAGCAATTAAAATTGTAAAAAAATTGGTTGATAGAGGTACAGCAGACATACTTTTTCATCTTATAGGTAATGGAGAAATGATGGGAGAATTACGTAGATTAGTAAAAGAATTGCACCTAGAAGAAAATGTTATTTTATATGGAGCCTTATCTCAAGAACAAGTTTTTAAGATTATGGCAGGATCAGATGTTTTTTTACTTCCAGGTATTCAAGAACCTCATTCTAAACGTTCAGAAGCACAAGGTTTAGTTATTCAGGAAGCACAATTTTTTAAGTTACCACTACTAGTGGGAAATGTTGGAGGGGTTAAATACGGTATGCTGAATGGCACAACCGGTTTTTTAATAGAAGAAAATAATATGGAGGTGTTTGTAGAAAAAATACTATTTTTATACCAAAACCCTGAAAAACGTATAAAAATGGGGGAAAAAGGACATGATTGGGTTAAAAACGAATTTGAGATTAGCCTATTGGGGAATAAATTGATTAAGGTTTATGATTTATTGAATTAAAAACATATGAATATTTCTGTAATTATACCTACGCTTAATCGAAGGGATTATGTTTTAGATATGTTAAAAGACCTTTCTATTCAAACACTTAGTGTAAATGAAGTGATAGTGTCTGATCAAAGTGTTATTTTTGAAAAAATCGAAAATAGTTATCCATACAAATTCACTCATTTTCAACATAAAGGGAAAGGGCCATGTTGCAGTAGAAACGACGCAGTTTCATTCGCTAAAGGAGAAATTTTGATTTTTTTGGATGATGATGCCAGAATAGACAGTAATTTTGTATATGAAATTACAAAATCAATAGTTGAAAAAAAATCAAAAGTCTGTTCTGGATCTATTTGTAATATCGACGGGACAGTTGTTAATAAAGAACAATTAAATTCGTATTGGTTTTTTAAGTTAACTCTTGCTCCTAAAAAAGAAATAGATTCCTGTTATTACACTCCAGCAGGTTGTACTGCAATAACTAAAGATTTATTCTGTTCAATTGGAAAGTATGATTTGTTTTTTGACCCAAATGGTGCTGGTGAAGATAGAGAATTAGCCGTCAGATTGGTTAATAGTGGACACAAAATCTATTTTAATCCAAAAGCTAAACTATTACATATAGGAGCACTAAGTGGGGGTAGAAGAAATATAAATAATGTTTCTTTAGAATTCATAAAAAATGTAGGTTACATAATTTACAAATATTATGGGAATAAAAAGTTGATAGGATTTAAGTTATATTTAATAAATCAAAGAATCAAGAAGATTATAAAACTAGAGATGCCATTTTACAATTTTCAGATGATATTTAAAATCTTGAAAATTACAAAAACTCGACTCTATATATAATAACAAAGAATGCCAAAGTATAAAAGAATATGAGTTTATCATCCTTTTATAATTAAAAAAATAGCCTTGAATGAGTGTGCTAAATGTATGATGAAGAAAATAAGTATAATATCTCCGGTATATAATGGCGCTACTTTCTTGCCATCATTCATCAAGAAATTGGTAGAATTTACTTTTCAAGATTTTGAAATTATTTTTGTTGATAATAATTCTTCTGATGATTCCGTACAAATTTTACAAACAGAATTGTCAAAAACAAAATTAGATTATAAGATTCTTTACGAATCGAATCAAGGATCTGGTTATGCTAGAAATAACGGAATTAAAAATGCAATAGGAAAATACATTACTTTTATAGATTGTGATGATCATATACACCCTCAAAAATTGAAGGAAGATGTTCGAATTATGGAAGAATTTGATGTGGATTATGTACTTTGTCGAACCCAAAGGACGTACACAGATGGTCGGACTTTGATGCAGCCATTGGAAGGCTTGGAGGTAGGAATGATTGATCCTCCAAAGGCAGGTTTAATTTGGTTGTCAAATTTCTTTTTTCTTCAAGGGCCAGGAGCCATATTAGCAAAGCGAGAAGTGATAAACTTTTTAGGTGGTTTTCATACTTCTAAAACAGGTCAAGATGCTTTTTTATACATAAGATTAGGGCTTTATTCAAAAGGATATTACTATGATAAAGTTTATAATTTTTATCTAAGACATGCAGCTTCAACCATTTCTAAACGAAATAAAGAAAAAGATGGGATAGTATTATCTTATTTTAATTTACGTAAAAACTTATTTTCAGATGACATTGTAAATGATAATTCTAAAGCGATGAATATTTTGAAAAGACAACTAAACGGAGACCTATTTAGATTACATTCTTCTGGTTATTCTCTTTCGGAATTAACTAATGATTCTCGTTTGGAAAAATTAGAATTAAATGTTATTCTATTTAATAAATTTAGTTTATTTTTAAATAAAATAGTTCCAAATATAAAATACAACCCATTTTATAGAATATGGCTCAGAATAAAGTAAAAATTCTTTTTACCATTCCCAATTTTGATACTGCCGGAAGCGGAAAAGTGGTTTATGACCTAGCCAAAAACTTAGATAAAGAAAAATTTGATGTTTCTATAGCCTGTCGTAACTCCAAAGGAATTTTTTTTACCGAAATTAAATCACTTAATCTTCCAATTTATTTTCTTGAAATAACAGTTCCAATCAAACCCTATTTTACTTTTCTTTCAAGAATAAAACCTTTTAAAAACTTTATCAAAGAAAATAAATTTAATATTGTTCACTCATGGCATTGGAGTAGCGATTGGAGCGAAGTGGTTGCGTCTCGTTTAGGAAAAGCAAAGTTCATTTATACCAAAAAATCAATGTCATGGGGCAATTTACATTGGAAAATTAGAAGTTTTTTTTCAAACCATGTAATTATAACAAATCATGAGATGAATCATTTCCTGCCAAATAAAAGAAATAAATCGATTATACCCTTTGGAGTAGATACAGATTATTTTAGAAAGGAATCAATAAAATCAATTATTCAAAAAGAAAATTTTAACATTATCACAGTCGCCAATTTAGTTCCAGTAAAAGCAATTGAAGATATTATAAAAGCAATTCACTTACTAAATACCCCTCAAATTAAATTGAATATCATTGGTTCTGATTGCGGGGACTATCCAGAATACTTAAAAAAAACAGTAGCTGAATTAGGGCTAGAAAAACAAGTAAAATTTCTAGGAAAACATACTGATGTTCGTCCTTTTCAAAATAATTCAGATTTATATATAATTTCAAGTCAAAAAGAAGGTTTACCTGTAGCACTTTTAGAAGCAATGAGTATGAGTTTACCTGTCTTAGGTTCTAATATTCCGGGAATTAGATTTGTTTTAGAGGATTTTAATAAATTGCTTTTTGAACAAGGTAATTACCATCAACTTGCAGAAAAAATTATTTACTTTTACAAAATGTCAACCCAAGAGAGGGTTGGAATTGGTCAAAAATTGAGAAAACATTGTGAAGATAATTTTTCACTTAAAATGTTTATTCAGAAACACGAAGAACTCTATTTAAAAATAGTAAAAAAATAATGACTCAGGTTAAAACCGAAATAATTCCCTCTAAGCAAACATTTGTAGGCGAAACGAAGTCAATTGACTACAAAGCAATTTGTGTTTTTGCAGCGACCGGTTTTTTTCTAGATCAAGATACTTATTTTAAGGAACAAAGAGTTCTAAAACCCGGATTTCAATATACCTTAGATAAAGAAACAATTCTTGTAGAAAAGAATTATTTCAAATGGCATTATTCGCCTATTGAAAGACCTTTTGAACAAGTAGTAAAAGAATTTGCAACACTTTTTGAAACGATAGTTAATGAACAAGTTGGCGATAAAAAAGTTATTCTTCCGCTATCCGGCGGACTGGACAGCAGAACGCAAGCTGCGGCTCTTTATCATTTAAAAAAAGACGTAAGAAGTTATAGTTACGAATTCGAAAACGGATTAAACGAAACGTATTTTGCTGAAAAAATAGCTCGAGTTTGCCAATTTCCTTTTGAAAAATGGATCATACCAAAAGGTTATTTATGGAAAGATATTGAAAAAATTGCTCGAATAAACCAATGTTATACAGAATTTACTCATCCGCGTCAAGCTGCTGTTTTAGACAAATTATCGGCAATGGGCGATATTTTTTGTTTAGGTCATTGGGGTGATGTGCTTTTTGATGACATGAAAGTAGATGATCTTCTTCCGTTTGATGAACAAGTCGATTTAATGGCTAAAAAAGTGCTAAAAAAAGGCGGATTAATTTTAGGAAAAAAACTCTGGGAATCGTGGGGAATTGAAGGTGATTTTGAAACTTATTTGAAAGAAAGAATCTGTAACTTACTGAAAGAAATATATATTCCTGAAAGTGCCAATGCACAAATTAGAGCCTTCAAAAGCTTATATTGGGCACCACGATGGACAAGTATAAATTTATCTTTTTTTGAATCAGTCAAGCCCATAACGTTGCCTTATTACGATAATCGTATGTGTGAATTTATTTGTTCTGTACCCGAAAAATATTTAGCCGGACGACAAATTCAAATTGCTTATCTAAAAATGAGAAATCCTGTTTTAGCAAAAATTGCTTGGCAAGATCACCGGCCATTTAACCTATATAATTATCATTTCAATAAATTTCCGTTTAATTTACCTTACCGTTTATTCAAAAAAATCGATAGAGAATTTATCACCAAAAATAAAGTAGTCAATAACTATGAAAATCAATTTTTGGGAGATGATAATGAACGAAATTTAAAGTATTGGTTGTTTCAAAATAAAGATTTTCAGAATTTTATCGATCCAAAACTTACACTGGAAATGGTTGATAATTTTAAAGGTAAAGAATCATTAAAATATTCCCATCCAATAAGTACTTTATTAACGCTTTCGCTTTTTATGCATTTACATAATCATGAGAAAGTTTAAAATAGCCATTTACTGCGGAGAAATCCCACCGCCAACCTTTATCGATCGATTGATAAATGGGTTGGCTGAAAAGGGAAATAAGCTAATCCTTGTAGGCAAACTTACTCGAAAGGTTTCTTACAAATCGAATCATGTAAAAATTATAGGCTACTCAGGTAAAATAAGTAAAACTTTCATTTTACTCTATTATTCAGTATTACTTTCGTTATTTCAAAATAAAGAAAAGAAAAAATTAAAAAATTGGATGGAATTGAATTCAAAATACAATAATATTTCTAAAATTCGATATTATCCTATCCTATATAATAGGCCGGATGTGTTTCATTTACAATGGATTAAAGGGATTGAAGATTGGGTTTGGGTTAGAGAGTTTGATATCAAATTAATTGTAAGCCTTCGTGGAGCTCATATCAATTACACTCCCATTTGCGAACCAAAATATGCTGAGATTTACAAAAGATATTTTCCGCTGGTTGATGGCTTTCATGGTGTTTCAAAAGCGATTATGCAAGAAGCAACAAAATATAATTCTACTCTAGAAAAATCTAAGGTTGTATATAGTGGCTTAAATACAAAAAAAATGTCATTTAATTTGACAAAAAAATCAGTTGAACATCTTCAGATACTTTCTGTTGGCAGAAACCATTGGAAAAAGGGATATCGATATGCATTGGATTGCATGCGGATTTTAAAAGACAGAAATGTTAAATTTACCTACACTATAGTTGGAGTAGACGAAGATGAAGAATTACTTTTTCAACGAAAGCAATTAGACTTGCTTAAGGAGGTTTTTTTTGTCCCTAAATTGGGATTTAATGATGTAATTGAAAAAATGAAAAAGGCAAATATGTTGCTTTTACCAAGTTTAGAAGAAGGTATTGCCAACGTTGTTTTAGAGGCTATGGCAATCGGAACAGTGGTGGTTTCATCCGATTGTGGCGGAATGAAAGAAGTAATAAAACACAATGAAAACGGCTTTTTGGTTCCGGTAAGAAATTCAAAAGATATGGCTCAAGCAATTCTTGATGCCTCCCAACTTTCTGAATCTGAAAGTTCAAAAATGCTGTTGTCAGCTAGGGATCAGATTGAAAAACAACATTATGAAAAAAATATGATTCACGGTATACTAACTCTTTATAAACATTCTTATGAGTTTAAAAACAGCTAGTCGTATCGGTTTGGTTTTGCCAAATATTCCTAACTACTCAGAAACCTTTTTTAATTCAAAAATAAAAGGGCTTCAAGAGAATGGTTTTGAGGTTATTTTATTTTCAAACAGTAAATATAGAAATGTTCATCCAACCTGTGAAACTAGTTTTGCTCCCAATTTTTCAAAGCGATTTGGTTTGATTTTTGATATTTTATTCGCCATAATCAATTGTCTTAAAAATATAAAATCAACCATAAAACTTTTTAAACTCAATCGAGAAGATGGTTTAAGTTGTAAAAATTCAATTAAAAATTGTTTAATTAATAGTCATTTTTTATCACACAAATTAACTTGGTTGCATTTTGGTTTCGGGACAATGGCTTTGCAAAGTGAGAATGTAGCCGAAGCTATTGGAGCAAAAATGGCGGTTAGTTTTAGAGGATTTGATTTGTATATTTATCCTGCAAAGTTTCCTACGTGTTATAATTTGTTGTTTTCCAAAAAAGTAAAATACCATGTTTTATCAAATGAAATGAAAAATACGTTGATAGACTATCGAATTTCGAGTGATACTATTCACATCATCACACCAGCCATTAATATTGATTTTTTTCAACCCGAAGCAAGTGCTCAGGAACCAAATTCAGTCTTTCAATTTGTAACTGTTGGTCGTCTTCACTGGAAAAAAGGATTAGAATATACATTGGAAGCGTTTGCAATTTTGAAAAAACAAGAAATTCCTTTTCATTTTACAATAGTTGGTGATGGGGTTGAAAAAGAAAAACTGATGTTTGCAGTGCATCAATTAAACCTTGAAGCAAATGTTACGTTTGCTGGGAAAATTCCGCATAATGAAGTAAAAAATCTTCTTGAAAAAAGCGATTTTTATATTCAATATAGCATTCAGGAAGGTTTTTGCAATGCGGTTTTAGAAGCTCAAGCAATGGGTTTGCTTTGCATCGTGAGTGACGCCGATGGTTTAAGTGAAAATGTTTTGCACAATGAAACTGGTTGGGTTGTTCCCAAAAGAAATCCAACTTTACTGGCTCAAAAAATGATAGAAACAATTGATTTAAATGATACAGAAAAATCAAAAATAAGAGAAAATGCAATGGAAAGAGTGAAAAGTGAATTTAACTTAACCAAACAAGAAATAGAATTTAAATTATTTTACACCGATTAATCAGTAACTAACTATGCTATTTAATTCTATCGAATTTTTTGTACTTCTGTCGTTGGTTTTTGTGTTATATGTGTTGTTGCAAAAGCAAAAATTAGCATGGCAAAATGGACTGCTTTTAGTTGCTAATGACTATTTATATGGTTGTTGGTATTGGCGTTTCCTATTCTCCCAAATTCGAGGCAAAGATTTCCATACTACGAATGAATTAAATAATAACACCCAACAGGTTTATTTTACTTTCTGATATCAGTCAGTTGATGAAAATTTTAAAAATAAAATTTTTGCTTTAAATAATCCATATTTATTCAAAATAATCGATTTTTGCACTGATAATCAAATTGAATTACTGTTATATCAATCACCAATGTCAAATATAAATGTCACATATCCTCCGAATAATAAGGTTTTAAATCATTCCTTACGTTTTAATTCTAGTGATTTATTTTATGACTACATTCATGTGAATCAAAAAGACAGAAAAATTTGTTCAGAACAATTCGCAACTTTTTTGATAAAGGGACACGATAGAAACAACACCAAATGATTTTTAATTTTATAAAATATCAAATACCAATTTGGTATTATAATTTAAAACCATCCTCAGATTTTGGTTATTTTCCTACAGAAAAGCAGTTAGAAGAAAATCAATTCGTTTTACAAAAGGACTTGCGGTATGTTTCAGAGGAAAGCCAAAAAAGAGATTTGGCATGGACTGCATTTCAATCGGGTTTTATAAATAAAAACTACAAACCGGGTTTAAATATATGGACGTCAGTAAAATTACCGTTAGAGGATGAGTATTTATTTTTGAGAAAAAATTTCCATAAAGCTTGGGTAGTTTACACTTTGATTATTAGAATTATTACATTTCACAACCCGATAAAAGAAGTCTTAGGTTTTTTAAAACATAAAACGGTTAAGCGACAAGATTATTCAAAGCAAGTTTATGAATATTCTGATTACAACGATTTTAAAAGTCAGTTAATTAACTCAAATCCGTTGGTATCTGTAGTCATTCCTACATTAAATCGTTATCAGTATTTGAAAGATGTTTTTTTAGATTTAGAAAAACAAACCTACAGGAACTTTGAGGTTATCGTTGTAGATCAAACTGATGATTTTAAAGAAGAATTTTATGGCGGATGGAATTTTGATTTAAAGTATTGGTTCCAAAAAGAAAAAGCACTCTGGAAAGCCAGAAATGAAGCGATTAAGTCTGCAAAAGGGGAATTAATTTTGTTGTATGATGATGATTCTTTAGTTGATGATAATTGGATAGAAGAACATTTGAAATGTTTGGATTATTTTAACGCCGATTTATCTTCCGGTGTTTCATTAAGTGTTGTTGGGGCAGAAGTTCCAAGCGATTATAGTTACTTTAAGTGGAGTGCCCAATTAGACACTGGAAATGTTTTGCTAAAAAAAGAAATATTCTATAAAATCGGTTTTTTTGATTTACAGTTTGAAAAACAACGTATGGGCGATGGTGAATATGGATTGCGTTGTTATTTAAATGGTTATAAAAATATATCAAACTATAAAGCAAAACGCATTCATTTGAAAGTAAGTGAAGGCGGATTAAGACAAATGGGAAGTTGGGATGGATGGCGACCTAAAAAACTTTTTGGACCAAGACCTGTGCCGAGTGTTTTGTATCTTTCGAGAAAATATTTTGGGAAAGATTTATCAAGACTTTATTTATTAAAAACGATTATTCCATCTTTAGTTCCTTATAAATTGAAAAAGAACAAAAATTTGAAAGTAATTAGTTTTTTTTTAATTCCATTTGTTTTTCCTTTAATTTGTTATCAAATTTATAAATCATGGAATTTAGCCAGTAGCAAACTTGAACATGATTTTCTCACACCAAAAAATATAAAATGAACAAATTAATAATCTTTCTATATTCCATTTTACCAAAGAAAACAATTCTTTTTCTTGGTAGAAGTAGGTTACTCAAAAAATTAAGAAATACAGTTTTAAGACCAAATAACAAAGATGTTGTTATCTCTCTTTTTGTTAAGTGGGGTAAAGGAGGCTTTCATTTTTTTGCATCTCCTAAAGTAGTCGTTAAAGCTAAAAATAAAGGAATTGAAAATACTTTATTGAAAAATGCTCTTTTTTTATTTGATAAATTTTCAATTTCAACACCCACAATTATTGATGTTGGAGCTAATTATGGCTTCATAAGTTTAGCATTAAGTACAAATTTATCAAAGGATTCAATTGTTTTTTCTTTTGAGCCACATCCACAGTTAGTTGAAGCTTTTAAAAAAAGTATTATAAAAAATAACATTAAGAATATCCATTTAGAAAATGTTGCGGTTGGAGATTTAAGAAATAGAATAAGTTTAAACCTAATGGGGCAAACTAGTAATATTCTTGATACAGGAATTGAAGTTGTTGAAAAGATAGAAATTGATCAAATATTTTTAGATGATTATTTTCTTTCCAATCAAATTAAGCCGGATTTTGTTAAAATTGACGTTGACGGTTATGAACTTAACGTTCTTAAAGGAATGAAAAATACAATTGCAAAATATTTGCCCATATTGGTCGTGGAGTCAAATGGTAATCATGAAATAATAGATTTTCTAAAACAATACGATTACGATCTATTTGACCTAAATTTATCAAAATTTGAGGGAATACCAAATAATATTTTTTGTGTTAAGAGAAACTAAAAAAGTTGAATAAAAAAATTCTAATTATAACCTCCGAATTTCCACCTTTACCGGGAGGAATAGGAAATCATGCATTCCTATTATCAAAGTATTTACAAATTAATAAGTACTTGATAAAAGTGATTACAAATCACAGAACTAATAATCCAATTGATGAATGTGTTTTTGACAACAATCAATCATTTGATGTAGTTCGGATTAAAAGATACAAAATTGTATTAATTACCTATTTTTCCAGATTTATAAATGTAATTAAAAACATCAAAAACAGTGAAATTGTTTTAGCCTCTGGAAAGTTTTCGTTGTGGTGTGCTGGTGTCGCAAAACTTTTTTATGGTAATAAAAAATATATTGCCATTATTCACGGATCGGAGGTTAACTTTGGCGGTTTCATGTCTAAAAAACTGACTTATTGGAGTTTAAGTAAAATGGATGAAATAATTGCTGTTTCTCAATTCACAAAAGATTTAGCATTAAAAAATAACAAAAATTTAAAAATTCAAGTTATACATAACGGTTTTGAGGTCAATCAGTATAATAATAAAATTAATGCTATTAGAGGTAACCCGTCAGTAATTACTGTGGGAAATGTTTCCAAAAGAAAAGGACAAATTAATTTTATAAAAGCTATTCCAAGAGTTGTAAATTCTTTTCCTGATATACACTATCACATAGTAGGGGTGCCCTCTGAAAAAGATGATTTATCTCTTTTAGCTCAAAAATTGAATATTAGCCAACATCTAACTTTTCACGGTCTTGTGTCTGATGAAGAAAAATTTAAACTATTGAATGCTTCTACTATATTTATAATGTTAAGTAACACCATAGATAAAGGTGAAGTCGAAGGGTTTGGAATTGCAATATTAGAAGCAAATTCTCTAGGTATTCCTGCTATTGGGTCACTCGGATCGGGTATTAACGAGGCTATAAAATCGGGTTATAGTGGTATTTTGGTTAATCCCAATAGTTCAGAAGAAATTGAGCAAGCTTTGACTGAAATAGTAACTAACTATCAGGCTTTTAGCTTAAACTCCAAAGAGTGGGCTACTAATTTTAATTGGAGTTTTATTGTAAAAAAATATCTAACAGTATTAGAATCATGAAGTTTAAAAAATTAGTTATCATTTCACACACTAGACACTATTTTTCAAATGGTAAAATTGTTGGTTGGGGTGCAACAGTGAATGAAGTTAATTTTATAGCTGATTATTGGGACGAGGTAGTTCATATTGCCTGTTTTTATAAATCTCCTGCCGCAAATAGTTCCCTACCTTACTTAAAAGAGAATATAAAATATGTTCCCATTCCTGCGTATGGAGGAAAAAAAATTATTGATAAGCTTTTAATTTTTGTAAAAATCCCAATAATTATTTTTACAATATTGAAAAATCTACCTAATGCAACAGAAGTTCAATTACGAGTGCCAACTTCAATGGGGTTATTTCTACTGCCTTTATTTTCTTATTTAATACCCAGACGATTTCTTTTTTGGGTAAAATATGCCGGAGATTGGGGGCAATTAAACCCACCATTATCTAATAGAATTCAGCGATATTGGTTAAAAAGGAATTGGTCTAAGTGTACAGTAACGATTAACGGTTTTTGGAAAAATCAGCCATCACATTGCAAATCTTTTGAGAATCCTTGTTTGATGGATGACGATATTGAACAGGGAAAAAGTATTGCTGACCAAAAAATTTTTGTTAAGCCATATAATTTTTGTTTCGTTGGAAGACTAGACGAAGTAAAAGGAGTTTCCAGAATTATTAATTCACTTAGAAACCTACCAATTGAAGATATCAATGAAATTCATATTATTGGGGAAGGTAACAACTTGCAAAAATATATTAAAGAATCAGACTTTTTAAAAAATAAAATATTTTTTCATGGAGCACAAAATAAACAGTTTGTTCATGAACAAATGAAAAAATCTCACTTTTTTTTGTTACCAAGTTATGCAGAAGGTTTCCCAAAAGTAGTAGCTGAAGCGGCATGTTATGGAGTGATTCCAATTGTTTCGGATGTGGGCAGTATTTCACACTACATCAATGATGAAAATGGATTTTTATGGATGGTAAGTAAAACTGGACCAGGATATGAGACAGTTTTAATCAATGCGATGAAATCGGATCAAAATACCCTTCAAAAAAAATCAATGGAGATAGTCAAATTGGCAAAATTATTTACCTTTGGCAACTACGTTAAAAAACTAAAATTCTACTTAGACAATAGGTAAATTCAATGAATTAATAATGAGTATTATATCCAACAAGGAAAGTACAATAAATACGTTGCCTCCAAAAGCAAATTTCTTTTATGTAGTAAGAAATAATGCTTATTTCATGTTGGTCTCTTTGATGATTTTTTCTTACTTCTACAATTTGCCAATTATTGGTTATAGTGTGAAAGGAGATAATGAGTTACGTTTATATGATTTATTGGGTTTGATTGTGCTGACTCTCTTTTACGGAAATTATAAGTTTTATTACTATGTTATACAAAAAGTAAATCCTCTAAAATGGCTCTACTGGTTTATATTATGGAGTACTTTCACAATTATTTCAACACTTCTTTTTGCCATTTTTATGGATAAAATGTCTGTTTTTTATCAATCGGTTTTGTATTTATATCATTTGTGGATATTTTTTGTTACTTCCGTATTACTTTATGTTATCTCTTTTGACAGGTATAAGTTGAAGCTTTTTGTAATTATAGTATTTTCCCTATCTTCTATTTCTTGTATTATCATTGCTCTACAAAACTTTAATCTTATTCCGTTTTTATGGAGTGATAATTATTACAAAGGTTATAGAGGATTTTTGTCTGGTACTTTGGGTCCAAATAAAATAGTTACAGGGATGTTTTCCTTAATTAATTTTATTTTTGCGATAGGTGTTTTTTTTAATAAAAAACTCAATATTTCAAAAGTGTTTACCGTTTTTGTAATTGTAGTTAATATCTATGTTCTTTTATTGTCAGGTTCTAGAACCAGTTATTTGGGACTTTTAATTTTTATATTGTTTTTTTCTTTCTACAAAACCTCAAGTTTTATTTTCTTTGGTTTAATTGTTGGAAGCTTATTTGGGTTTCTTTTGACTTCCAACAATAATTTATATGAAAAAGTAGAGGAGGTAATTAGTGGAAGAGTTATTAATAAAATTGAAAACGATGAAGACATTGAAAACGCAAATGTCGGAGAGCTTTATCAGGATTTGGGTGCAGGAAGAGATAGGCTTTCGATTAATTATTTAAATTATATACTTGAAAATCCAGAGATAATTCCTTTTGGTTTGGGCTTCAATAACCGAACTACTAAAAGTTTCTCTGCCCATAATATGTACCTCAATGTAATCAAGGAATTGGGACTTGTAGGGTTTTATTTTTATTTTGGATGGCTAATAAATTATCTTTTAATATCATTCAAAAAAAATAAGGGAGAAGCACTAGCATTGAAAGGGCTCGTTTTTTCTATGTTGGTGACACTTTTTTTTGGGGAACATCTATATATTTACAGACCATTATTTGCAATTCTGGGCATATTTTTAGTGGTAGTTAATTTATTAATTTCATCTTTGCACGAAAATGAAACAATTACTTCAAAATAGAAAAGTGGCAATTGTAATACCATATTACAACGCTTCAGAAAAAATCACATACGTTATAAATAAAATTCCCGAATTTATAAACTATGTTATCATTGTGGATGATTGTGGTAATCAACCATTACCCCAAGAAATAATACTAGCTAATATTAACAAGCAAACAGAAATATTTTTTTTAAAAAACCAAAGTAATTTGGGTGTGGGAGGAGCCACAAAATTGGGATTTAAAAAAGCAATTGATTTAAATGTAGACATCGTTATAAAAGTTGATGCAGACAATCAAATGGATTTGAGTTATTTGCCGTATTTAATAGAACCAATTATTTCTAAACAAGCGGATTATGTAAAAGGTAACCGATTTAGAGATTTTAAAGCGTTAAAAAAAATGCCTGTCATTCGAAGAATTGGAAACTTAGTATTATCTTTTTTGATTAAAATTTCAACGGGATATTGGAATGTTTTTGACCCAACAAATGGATATTTTGCTGTAAAAGTTACTGATTTGAAGCAACTTGACTTTTCTAAACTATCTAATCGGTATTTTTTTGAGACTTCTTTAATTGCTGAATTGTATTATCTTGATTCAAGAATTATGGATTTAACTATGCCGGCAGTCTACAATGATGAAAAATCGAGTATGAAGGTTTGGCAGATGCCCATAATTTTTTCATGGAATCTATTAAAATTATTTATTAAACGAATTTTGAAAAAATATTTCTTATTTGATTTTAATATTGGGTCACTTTATATTTTGGCGGGATTGCCTTTGTTTTTATTTGGAATAATTTATGGAATTCATAATTGGATATATTATTCTAATTTAAAAGTTTTAACCCCTACAGGAACCATAATGCTAGTTACTTTGTCAATAATTTTGGGCTTTCAGTTACTGCTTCAAGCAATACAATATGACATAATAAATTCTCCAAAACTTAATCGTAATGAGTAAAAAGGAAACTTCATTTGTATTGTTGTTTAATTTTTTAATTGCTGTTGCATTTTATTTTCAGGGACGAGATGCAAAAATTGAAGATATTTCTTCAGATTTAGCCAATATTATTCCTGTTTGCAAAAAAATTGATGACCCCTCACTTTATAAAAACGATTTATATTTAAACGATATTAAGAATGTAGAGTATTATACTCCTTTTTTTGTTCAGACGTTGAGATTTTTTGCAAAATTCGTTCATCACGACTACATCCAAGCACTTAATGTTTTTAGTTTTTTTTCGCATTTTTTTTATGGTGTATTTTGGTTCTTATTATTTTACAAGCTGAAAAATAAATTTTGGATAGCGGTTGTTTTTTCTCTTTTCATGCGAGGTATTATTTGGCCACCCGGAGGCGAACTACTTGGGATTTCCGATTTGTGGACCATTATGCCGCGAACCATATATTCCGTTTTTTTACCTGTTCCTTTTCTGCTTTTTTCGTACCTAAATAAATATAAAGTAATAGTAGCGTCTTTAGCACTTGGTCTAATTTTTAATTTTCATCCTATCACGGGTATTGGTGGAGTCATACTATATTTTTCTGTATTTATTTTATTTAAATTTATTAGAAACGAATTATTTCTGACAGAATCAATTAAAGAAGTATTTATTGCAATACTGTTTTGTGGTATTGGAATGTTTCCATTTATTGCAACCTATTACATGGGGGTTGAGAGTAATTTATCATTCGATCAGACAATTTTTAAAGAAGCATTTTTTGCAAGAATACCAAGGAGTTTTTCAAATCCGTTCATGTTTGTTTTAAACTGGAATAGACCTGTAACTTATTTGTTTAGTGTTTTATTTTTTATTTTTTATTTTTTTGATTCCTCTAAAAATAAAATTTATTTCAAAGTTTTGTTTTTTTCAGTAGTAATCATTTTTTTTACAGCGAATCTCTCTGTTTATGTTGAAGAAATCATTAATACCGTTTTCAATAAAAATATCAGGATGTCTTTTCAACTCATACGATTTCAAAAGCTTATTATTATAATTTTTCAAATTGGTATTTTTTTGCTAGCAGTTGAATTTTTCAACCGTTTGAAAGTAACTGGTAAGGTTCAATTTTACGTTTTTGCTCTATATTTTACAGTTTTAGTTTGCTCATCTTTGAATAGATTCTCAAGCTTACCTTTTGTAGGAGATGATATTTCTACTGCGATACTGCCTAACAACATGAAATTTAATTCAAAGAATTCTAAAAATTATGATCTTTCAGATATGATAGATTATTTAAAATTAAACACGGAGAAAGACGCTGTTTTTTATGGCACATATTTGATAAGAGCCGGTGCGGATAGATCTGTTTTATTGGATTCAAAGGGAGCATCAATGTTAATAGAAGGAAATCAAAACAAGTTTATTCAATGGTATCAAGATTTGAAGGAATTTAGAACGATGGACCAATTTGAAAAAGTTGTCTTTTTAAAATCGAAAGGGGTTAACTATATCTTAAGTGCAGAAGCTTGGGATGAAATCAGGCCAGTAAAAGTGATTGGACATGTGTATTTGTACAAAATTTAAAAAAACAAATCCTATAATTATGATTAATATTCTTTATATAGGGAACAAACTTTTAAAACACGGGTTTTCTGCGACTTCTATTGAAACACTCGGGCCTTTATTAGAAAAAGAAAATTATAAATTATATTATGCTTCTTCAAAAAAAAATAAATTTCTCAGGTTTTTAAACATGTTTCATAAAACATTAGTAAAGGCTCATAAAGTTGATTATGTTTTAATTGATACGTATAGTACAATAAATTTTTGGTTTGCATTTATGGTTAGTCAGCTATGCAGAATTTTAAATAAACCATATATCACTATATTAAGAGGTGGAGATTTACCCAACAGATTAAAATCATCGCCTTTAATCTCAAAACTTGTTTTTTCAAACTCACTCTATAATGTAGCTCCTTCTGAATATCTTTTCAAAGTGTTTAAAGAAAATAAATTTCATAATTTAAAACTAATTCCAAATACAATTGAGATTAGTAATTATAATTTTCAAAAAAAAACAAGTGTACAACCCAAAATTTTATGGGTACGTTCATTATCTACTATCTATAATCCCAAAATGGCTATTGATGTTTTGGTAATGCTAAAAACAAGTTTTTCTAATGCTGAATTATGTGTAATTGGTCAAGAAAAAGATTTGAGAATACAAGATTTAAAAGAATATGCCATTCCTTTTAATGTAAAAGTAAACTTTACGGGTAAGTTATCCAAACCCGCTTGGATTGAACGTTCAAAAAACTATGATATTTTTATCAACACAACCCATTTTGATAATACACCCGTGAGCCTTATTGAAGCTTTAGCACTTGGCTTACCTGTTGTTTCAACAAATGTAGGAGGTATTCCCTTTCTAGTTAAGGATAGGGAAACCGCCTTGTTAGTTGACGATTCTGATACGCAGGCAATGGTTGAAGCCATAAAAGAGCTAATCGAAAATCCAGATTTAGCCCAGAACTTAGCTGAAAATGGTCGGAAATTAGCAGAGCAGTTCGATTGGCAAATTGTTAAAAACCAATGGAAAGAAATTTTAAAATAGCTCAAAAACTCTTTATAAAATTGTTAAATTGCACCCTTCAATTCAACAGCCATAAAGAATGAACACTAAAAAGAAAATTCATTTTGAAGTTTCAGAGAGAAAAATTCTTCTCAGATTTTTTGATGTCCTGTTTGTTTTAGTAATGCTGTATATTGTTGGGATAATTTTTAACTTCGATTATTTCGCAATTACTCCAACAAATTTCTATTGGACCCTCGTATTAGGTGTTTATGTGTTGCTAGTTGGCTCTGTGTTTGAAATGTATAACTTGCAAGTGGCCAGTAATCAATTTCAAGTGATTAGAAGTATTGTCTTGACCTCTTCAACAACCGTTTTATTTTATCTTTTAACCCCTTTTTACACACCAACTCTTCCTTCAAATCGTATCCAGATTTTATATTTTTTTCTTGCTATTTTTCTCGCCTTATTTCTGTGGCGAATGTTTTATCAAAAATATTTAGCTTCTCACCGTTTTGAAAAAAAAGTGATTTTGATTTCTGAAAAAGAAATGGCAGACGAATTAATTTCCGGATTAAAAAGTATCGATCCTCACTATAATATCATTGCTTTTGTTAATACAGATGAAACGTCAGCGTTTAAATTTAAAAATAATGCGGTTACTATTCTTTCTGTAGACAATTTGCAAAAATTTGTATCCAAAAATTCAATTTCAGAAATAGTCATTGCAACCCAAAGAACAGAGGAAATTACAGTTGAGCTCTATAACAAATTATTATTGTTGTTAGAAAATGGTTTTATAATTAGAGAGTATACACAAGTCTATGAGAGTTTAACCCAACGCATTCCTGTTCAATTTGTTGCAAGAGATTTTTACAAATATTTTCCGTTTAGCCGAAGTAACCAGAATCAATTGTATTTGTTTTTTGTTCGTTTTTTTGAAATTGTAATCGCTTTAACCGGGATAACAACCGGAGTGATTTTATTGCCTTTAATATTGATAGGAAACGCCGTTGGAAATAAAGGAAAATTATTTTATACCCAGATTCGAGTTGGAAAAAATGGAGAAGAGTTTAGAATTCTAAAATTTAGAACCATGGTTAAAAATGCTGAAACTGATGGAGCTGTTTTTGCAACCACAAATGATACGAGAATAACGCCTTTCGGTAAATTCCTTCGAAAAAGTAGAATAGACGAATTCCCTCAGTTTATAAATATTCTTTTGGGAGAAATGGCCGTTATCGGACCAAGACCTGAGCGTCCTGTTTTTGTGAATGAAATTGCCGAAGTCATGCCGTTCTACCAAACCAGACACGTTGTTAAACCGGGACTCACTGGCTGGGCTCAAGTAAATTATGCTTATGGAGATTCTATTGATGATAGTCTAATTAAACTGCAATACGATTTATATTACATCAAACACAGAAGTATCTTTTTGGATATTAACATCATGATTAAAACCATCAGTACCATTCTGTTTTATCGCGGACAATAATTACGATTTCAAAAGTTGTATTCTCAACCGGAAAAGTAGCAATATGATTAAAATCATAAAAGGAAGCATCAGAAATAAATGAGCTTTGTTGAACATGAAAAGAAGGTAAGCACCAAAACAAAGTAGTAAAAAATAGAAGAATCGGTTAAACCAAACTACATTTTTCTTACCAAAAGAAATAACTATTCCAATCAAGAAAGGATTAAACAACAACACATTGTAATTTTGCGAAATTTCTCTATGCAACGAATAAAATCCTACTAATGAGAGAAATATTCCTAACAATCCTAAAAGAACTAAAAAAGTTAGATAGATTTTATTGCTGTTTGAAATAAAAACAAGTATCAAAAAGAATATAAAAGTATAAATTGAATTCCACCACGATTTTGATTGCAGTGATTTATCTTGTTCAAACAAAACAGTAGTCTTCTTGGCAATAAGTTGGTTATTTGTTTGAGATACTTCTAAACTTTTTAATAATTCTATGGGTAAAAAAAGTTGCTCGGCACTTTTATCCGTTCGATAACCAAACATGATGTTGATTCCCAATTTCTGATAAAAAAGATGTTCCATAAACGGATTTAGCACATGACGATAACTTTCGATAGTATTGCCAACTTTTGAAATACTCGGTTGTTCTAATTGATTATTAATTTGATCAACTACCATAGTCGTACAATTTTTATCGATAAATTTATAGATATAAAATCGCTCGTCAGAATACAACGATTTTTCTAAATCATCAAACAATTGTTGCTTTTGTTGTATCGTAAAGTCTAATTCCTGCTCATAAACGCTTCTGTTTTCCATTCGATAGGAATACATAAAATCTTCAAAAGAACCTTTGGCTACATAATATTCCAAATCACCTTTTACAAATTTTAAATAAAAATTTGGCGTGTCAAAATCAAACATACCAAAATTATACACAACATCAACGCCTCTTGTGTTATCTTGAATTCGAATTGCCGTATGGCCAAAGATGGAATGTAATTCTTCGCCACTTCCACAGGTTAAAATGCTAACTCGTGCGTCGGAAGATAAGGGATAATTTTGTCCGAAACTCAAAAAACTACAAAATAAAAAAAGTAGAAAGTGTAATTTTATTTTCATGTAAATTATCTAAAGATTCCTAAATCAACTTTTACAGAAAAAATATTAGAATACAAGGCTGCACTCTGGTCGCTAATATCGGTTAGAGCATAATCAACTTGAATACCTTTGTATTTAAAGCCTAATCCAATATTGGGTTGAAACCCAATTTTTTCAGTATTATCAATTTGTAGTACATTCTGAAAATTTCCAACGCCGGCTCTCAAAAAAACTAAATCAGTATAACCAAACTCAAATCCTAAAGCAGGATCAATGCTCACAAAGTCAGTAGAAATAAGATCGTTGGTCTTAAAAAACTGCATATTTAGGTTAAACGCCGCTAAAATTGAATAATCATAGCGGTATTCAAATTTTCTGGAAATACCCAACTGAGCCTTTGGCAATGTGATTTCCGTACTCTCCGGTAAATCCTGATTTTCTCCCGGAATAGCATTGGCTATTTTTTCAAATTCTTCTTCATCAATATTCCAAATGTTATACGTGGTCGTAATATCGCGAACCATTAATCCCACTTTCCAATTGTCGCGTTCAAATTGAATCCCTACATCAAGTCCAAACCCCCAAGAATTCGCAAAATCTCCTATTATTCGTCTAATTACTTTTGCATTTACACCATATTGCCAACCCGGAACCTGTAAACTTCGAGCATAAGAAAAAGTGGCACCGTAATCGGCTGTAGAAAATTTACTGATACGGTTGTAATCAATATTTCCATTATTATCAATCAATTGTGTGGTATTCAAGATATCATCTACCCCAAATCGAATTAAGGAAACTCCCCATGCACTTCGGTCGTCAATCGGCATAGCAAAAGCAGCATAATCATATTGAGCGATGTTGGCAAAATAACTAGCGTGCATCAAGGCTCCTTGGCTGTCTTCTAAAAAAACCAATCCTGCCGGATTCCAATAACCGGAATTCACATCGGCCGTACTTGCCGTAACGGCATTAGACATTCCTAAAGCAGCCGCATCCACGCCAATACTCATAAATTCATTGGAGTATTTTCGTACAGCTTGACTGCTCACCATAATTGGAAGTAGAAGCAAGACAATAAATAGATTTTTTTTCAAAGCACAATTTTATTTTCAAACCGAAGTTTGCACAATTTTTTTCCAAAAATAGGAATTTTTAGCTTGTTTCATTCTAACATGTCACGAAATAAAAAACATTGAAATAGCGTAACTAAAAATATCAAGTAAAAAACGCACTTGTTTCTCACTTATTGTATTAAATTTGTTTTCAAACCTTAGAATATGAATATAAAAGCAAAGATTCCCAATTTAATTACATTACTTAACTTATTATCAGGCTGTATAGCAGTGGTTTTTGCAGCTAGAAATCAGTTTGAATTGGCTTTTTTCTTTGTATGTTTAGGGATATTTCTTGACTTTTTTGATGGTTTTTTTGCCCGTCTTTTCAAAGTACAAAGTCCGCTAGGCGTTCAATTAGATTCATTGGCAGACATGGTTACCAGTGGTCTTGTTCCCGGTTATGTCATGTTTAAGTTGATTTTTACTTACCAAAACGACGGTGTTTCCGCCTTAGGTGATTATTTTCCAACAAACCATATTTTACCCTTAGTTGGATTTTTTATCACGTTAGGCTCTTGTTATCGATTGGCAAAATTTAACATCGACACCAGACAAACCGATTCTTTTATTGGATTGCCAACGCCGGCCAATGCACTTTTTATATTAAGCATTCCATTGATTATTGCCTCAACCGAGATAACTTTTCTAAAAGATGCTCTTACAAATCCTTATATTTTAATGGCAATCTCGATCTTGAGTGTGTACATGATGAATGCGGAAATTCCATTGTTTTCTCTCAAAATGAAAAACTTTTCTTGGCAAAACAGTAAATTTCAAATCGTATTTTTGGCTTTAGCAATCATTTTGTTGGTAACACTAAAAATTGTTGCGTTACCTTTAATTATCTTGCTGTATGTGTTGATGTCGGTTATTCAAAATAAAATGATTTCTTAAACGTTTTGTTTTTCATAAAGTATGGCAAAGCAAATCAGACGAAAACCGGTCACAAGGCGAAAAACCACCAAGAAAAAGACTTTTTTCTCTGGTAAAATGATTGGTTTTACCATTACATTTTTAATTGTATTATTCATCGGAGTAACAGCTTATCATTATCGTGATGCGTTAGCCTATTATTTTAGTTTTAAATCCAAACATCAAACCGAAAAAAATGCCACAAAGGTTGAAGAAGCCAGAATTTTTCAGGTTTTAAAACGACATGAAAAGAAAGTTTTTGGTTTTGATGTGTCTGAATACCAAGGAAAAATAAGTTGGGAAGAAATTAAAACCATTGAAGACACATTTCAATTGAAATTCGTTTTCATCAGAGCCACTGCCGGAAAAGACAAAGTAGATAGCCGTTTTAAACAAAATTGGAAAGACGCAAAAGAAAATAGTTTTATTCGCGGAGCCTATCATTATTATCGTCCCAATGAAAACTCTATCCAACAAGCCACTAATTTTATTAAAACCGTAAAACTTCAAAAAGGTGATTTTCCTCCGGTTTTAGACATTGAAAATTTGCCAAAAACACAATCGATTGATAGTTTGAAAGTAGGGTTAAAGCGATGGTTGACCAAAGTAGAAAATCATTACAATGTAAAACCCATCATTTATTCAGGTGAAAGTTATTATAAAGATTTTCTTGAAAAAGAATTCAAAGGCTACACGTTTTGGATTGCCAATTATAATTTTTTCGTAGAAGATATTAAAGACCATTGGGCTTTTTGGCAATTTACAGAAAAAGGTACAGTTCCCGGTATTCAAGGTCCGGTGGATGTTAATATTTATAATGGAACCCCAAAAATGTTGAATTATATGGTTTTGCAGTAGAAATTAAAACGCCAATTTCTTTTTTCGCAATTCGAAATTTTGCCCTAAATATACTTTTCTCACCATTTCGTCGGCAGCCAAATCTTCCGGAATTCCGGCTTTCAAAATGCCACCTTCAAACATTAAGTAGGTTTTGTCCGTAATGGCTAATGTTTCTTGAACGTTGTGGTCGGTGATTAAAATACCGATATTTTTATTTTTCAATTGAGCCACAATACGCTGAATATCTTCAACGGCAACCGGGTCAACGCCGGCAAAAGGTTCGTCCAACAAAATAAATTTCGGGTCGGTAGCAAGAGCACGAGCAATTTCAGTTCTGCGTCTTTCTCCTCCCGAAAGTAAGTCACCTCGATTGGTTCGAATGTGCTCCAAACTAAATTCAGCAATCAAACTTTCCATTTTTGCTTCTTGTTCCGCTTTAGAAAGTTTAGTGAGTTGTAAAACACTCAGAATATTGTCTTCAATACTCAGTTTTCTAAAAACAGAAGCTTCCTGAGCCAAATAGCCAATACCATTTTGAGCTCGTTTATACATCGGAAAATCGGTAATTTCCATATTATCCAAGAATATTTTTCCGCTATTTGGTTTTACCAATCCAACAATCATATAAAAGGAAGTGGTTTTTCCGGCACCATTCGGACCCAATAAACCCACAATTTCTCCTTGATTCACCTCAACAGAAACGCCTTTCACAACACTTCTGCCTTTGTAGGTTTTAACGATATTTTCGGCTCTTAATTTCATTTTTTAGATGCTGAGTAGCTAAGTTACTGAGTTTCTGAGTTCATAATAGAATGCAAAGAAACAATTTTAGCCTATTCAAACTTTAATATTAACAATAGATTATCTTATTTTTGGTTTTCAAGTGCTTCCCAAAATTCATACGCTCTTCGCAAATGCGGAATCACAATCGTGCCACCAACCAACGTGGCAATTCCCATCGCTTCCATCATTTCTTCTCTGTTGATTCCGTGTTTGAAGCTTGTTTCTAAATGATATTTGATACAGTCATCACATCTCAAAACAGCAGAAGCAACTAAGCCAAGCAACTCTTTCGTTTTTACATCCAAGGCACCTTCGGCATAAGCATTGGTGTCTAAATTGAAAATTCGTTTGATGACTAAATTATTATCAGCCAACAGTTTTTCATTCATTTTAGAACGATAATCATTAAATTCCTGAACTAAATCTGACATTTTTTTTATTTTAAAGTGGATTGTTTTAATTCTTTTTTAACTACTAGTAGACTTATTAAAATGCTAATTTCATATAAAACCATGATCGGAATGGCTACGATTATTTGACTAATAATGTCCGGAGGTGTAATAATTGCTGCTAAAATCAATACAATTATTAAAGCATATTTTCTGTATTTTCTTAAAAAAGAAGGCGTTACTAACCCTAGTTTAGTAAGGAAATAAATTAAGATCGGTAACTCAAACAATAATCCACAAGCGATGGATGACGTTTTAATCATACTGGTATAAGATTCTAAATTAAATTCGTTCACAATTTCGGAACTCGCACTAAATGAGCCGAAAAAATAAACGGATAATGGTGTGATAATGTAATAACCAAATAAAACCCCAAGAAAAAATAACAAAGACGATACGATAATAAATGCTTTAGCATATTTTTTCTCTGTTTCATACAACGCCGGACCAATAAACTTCCAAATTTCCCACAAAATAAAAGGGAATCCGGCAATAAATCCAACCGTTATACAAGTCCAAATTAAAAACGAAACTTGTCCGCCCATATTGGTATTTTGGATGATGAAAGGCATTTTTACATTGCAAATGTCTGCATTTTCGACACCAAAAAATTGTGTTACTCGACAAAAGAACTGATACGTAACAAAGTTAGGGTCCTTCGGGCCAAATAGAATGTGTTCAAAAATAAAATCACTGATAAAAAAAGCAGCACAAGCAAGGATAAGAATGGCAGCTGTGCTTCTGATTAATAACCATCTCAATTCTTCCAGATGGTCTAAAAAGGACATTTCTTTGGGACTACTTGTTGCCATTATACAATACCCTCTTTTAAAATGTCATGCAAATGAATCACTCCTTTATAAGTGTTATTTTCCGCCACAATTAACTGTGTAATCGAAAAATCTTCCATGATATTCAATGCGTCAACTACCATGTCGTTCGGTTGAATTATTTTTGGATTTTGAGTCATCATGTCGCGGGCGGTAATTCCAGTAATGGTTTCTGTTTTACTCAACATTCTTCTAATATCACCATCGGTTATAATTCCGATAATTTTATCATTTTCAACCACAGCAGTAACACCTAGTCGTTTTTCAGAAATTTCAAAAATAACCGTCTGAACATTCGATTCTGGTGAAACAGTTGGTTTTTTAGATTCGTCAAGCATGTCTTTTACACGAAGTAAAAGTTTTTTGCCTAATGCTCCTCCCGGATGATATTTCGCAAAATCTTCACCTTTAAAATTTCGCATTTCCATCAAACAAACGGCTAAACAATCCCCCATCACCAATTGAGCCGTGGTGCTGTTCGTGGGTGCCAAATTTATCGGGCACGCTTCTTTTTCTACTGTTGTATCTAAAACAAATTGAGAATGTTTGGCTAAAAAAGAAGTCAGATTTCCGGTCATTGCAATTAACGTATTGCCAAATCGGTTTAAAATTGGAACTAAAATTTTAATTTCCGGACTATTTCCGCTTTTAGAAATACAAATAACAACATCATTAGGTTGAACCATTCCTAAATCGCCATGCACCGCCTCTGAAGCATGTAAAAACATAGACGGAGTCCCGGTAGAATTTAAAGTGGCTACAATTTTTTGAGCGATAATGGCACTTTTACCAATTCCGGTAACAATTAATCGGCCTTTTGATTGATAAATTAACTGAACACTTTCTACAAAATCATTTGTAAGTAAATCAGCCAGTTTTGAAATGGCTTGACTTTCAGCTAAAATGGTCTCCTTGGCGGTTGTTAAAATTTTTTCTTTAGTAATCAAAACGGATTGTATATAAAATTTGTGTGAATAAAAGAAAGTTGTATCTTTATGGATGCAAATTTAAAATAAAATACCATACATAAGAATGAATCCCAACGAAATTGACATTCATAAGGAATTAAAAAAGTATTTCGGCTTTGATCAGTTCAAAGGTCTTCAAGAACAAGTGATCAAAAGTATACTCAATAAAATAAACACTTTTGTAATAATGCCAACTGGTGGAGGAAAGTCATTGTGCTACCAGTTGCCTGCTTTATTTCAAAACGGAACAGCAATTGTTGTTTCTCCTTTAATCGCATTAATGAAAAACCAGGTGGATGCCATCCGAAGTGTTTCTTCTGAAGACGGCATTGCACACGTTTTAAATTCATCATTAACCAAGACCGAAATTAATCAAGTTAAAAAAGATATTGTTTCCGGCATCACCAAGTTATTGTATGTTGCCCCGGAATCATTAGCAAAAGAGGAATATGTAGAATTTTTAAAGTCAGTTCCTATCTCGTTTGTTGCCATTGATGAAGCCCACTGTATCTCCGAATGGGGTCATGATTTTCGTCCGGAATACCGAAACCTAAAAAATATAATCAAACATTTAGGAAATGTTCCTGTTATTGGTCTGACAGCTACTGCCACGCCAAAAGTGCAGGAAGATATTCTGAAAAATTTGGATATGTCCGATGCCAGAACATTCAAAGCCTCATTCAATCGTCCGAATTTGTTCTATGAAGTACGACCAAAAACTAAAAATATTGAGTCAGACATTATTAAATTTATAAAACACAATAAAGGAAAATCGGGAATAATCTATTGTCTTAGTCGTAAAAAAGTTGAAGAGATAGCACACGTTTTACAAGTAAACGGAATTAGTGCCGTTCCTTATCATGCCGGCTTAGATGCCAAAACCCGTGCAAAGCATCAAGATATGTTTTTGATGGAAGATGTTGAAGTGGTTGTGGCCACCATCGCTTTCGGTATGGGAATAGATAAACCGGATGTTCGCTTTGTAATTCACCATGATATTCCAAAATCGCTCGAAAGTTATTACCAAGAAACCGGTCGTGCCGGACGAGATGGAGGAGAAGGGCATTGCATGGCTTATTATTCCTATAAAGATGTAGAAAAATTAGAAAAATTTATGGCAGGTAAACCTGTGGCTGAACAGGAAATAGGATTTGCTTTGCTTCAAGAAGTGGTTGCTTATGCCGAAACATCCATGTCACGTAGAAAATTTTTACTCCATTATTTTGGTGAAGAATTTGATAACGAAACCGGAGAAGGTGGCGATATGGATGACAATGTGCGAAATCCAAAGCCAAAAAAGGAAGCGAAAGAGGACGTGGTGAAAGTGCTTCAAGTGGTGCGAGACACCAAACATTTATATAAGTCAAAAGAAATTGTTTTTACCCTGATGGGAAAAATTAACGCCGTCATCAAAGCTCATCGAACCGATTCGCAGGACTTTTTTGGTTGCGGAAGCGATAAAGATGAACGCTATTGGATGGCTTTAATTCGCCAAGTTTTGGTAGCTGGATTTTTGAAAAAAGATATTGAAACATACGGAATTTTAAAATTATCAGAAGAAGGGGCTGCCTACATCAAAAATCCAACGTCGTTTATGATGACAGAAGACCATGAATACAGCGAAGAAGAAGATGATGCCATTGTGGCGGCTTCAAAATCTACCGGAACAGCAGACGAAGCCTTAATGGCCATGTTGAAAGACTTGCGTAAAAAAGAAGCCAAAAAATTAAGTGTTCCTCCATTTGTGGTTTTTCAAGATCCTTCATTGGAAGATATGGCTCTAAAATACCCGATTTCTATTGAAGAATTAAGTAATGTACACGGTGTTGGCGAAGGAAAAGCAAAAAAATACGGTAAACCTTTTGTTGATTTAATCGCTCGGTATGTAGAAGAAAACGACATTATTCGTCCGGATGATTTGGTGGTTAAATCCACTGGAGCAAACTCTGCCAATAAATTATACATCATTCAAAATATCGATAGAAAATTATCGTTAGAAGATATTGCCAAAGCAAAAGGTTTCACAATGGATAATCTGCTCAAGGAAATGGAACAAATTGTGTATTCCGGGACCAAGTTGAATATTAAATATTGGATTGATGAAATTCTGGATGAAGATCAACAAGAAGAAATTTATGACTATTTTATGGATTCGCAAACCGATAAAATTGAAGATGCTCTAAAAGAATTTGATGGTGATTATGATATTGAAGAATTGCGTTTGATGCGAATTAAATTTATTAGTGAAGTAGCGAATTAGTGTTCAGTAATCAGTTTTTAGCAGGCAGTTACTGAACACTAAAAACGGCTTACTACTCACTAAAAATCTCCCCTCGATGAGGTTTCAATGCATCGCGAACAGCAATCATATTTTCATCGGTTACCACCATAAAAGCGATGGCTTGCATTTCATTATAGATTTCAAAACCGGTAATGTTCAAAGGTAATTTTTCGGTTTCAATAAATTCTTTTAAATGGATTTCATGGTGTTCCGCCGTTTTTGCAGAAGCCGGACCTCTAAAGTCCCAAATTAATTTTATCTTTCTGGACATTTTTTTAGTGCAAAAATAAATTCATTTTATGAAATACTTCTTCTTTGGTTTACTTTTATTTTCTGTTGAATTAAATGCACAAAAACTTTTAGTAGAACAAGCAAATCATTTGGCTTCACTTCCGCTAAAGTGTTTGCAACAGGAATATCCCAATAAGTTGAATCAACTACTATTGGATTCAACCGAAATTCACTCGCCTAAAAAATTACATCCGGCTTTTTACGGTTGTTTCGATTGGCATTCTTCGGTGCACGGACATTGGAGTTTGGTCTATTTGTTGAATAATTTTCCGGATTTAGCCAATAAAAATGAAATTATTGATAAACTAAAAACTAACCTTTCAAAAGAAAATATTCAAGTTGAAATTAATTATTTTTCTAAAAATCACGAAAAATCATTTGAACGAACCTATGGTTGGAATTGGTTGTTGAAACTTCAATTGGAATTAGAAAGCAGCACAGCACCTTTTGCAAAAGAAATGGCTCAAAATCTCAAGCCATTATCCAATTTGATGATAGCTCGATATGTTGAATTTTTACCAAAATTGCTCTATCCGGTTAGGGCAGGAACGCACAATAACACTGCATTCGGACTCACGTTTGCGTGGGATTATGCCATTTATTCCAATAACAAAGATTTTCAAAATCAAATCACTGAAAATGCCAAACGATTATTTTTATCCGATGAAAATTGTCCTTTAAATTGGGAGCCTAGCGGCACCGATTTCCTTTCGCCATGTATGGAAGAAATTGCAATCATGAGTCGCATTTTGTCGGAAAAGGAATTTTTACCATGGTTAAAAAAGTTTAGTAAAAACATTTTTAAGAAAGATTTTAATTGGGAAGTTGCCCGAGTTTCAGACCGAACCGATGGTCATTTGGTGCACTTGGATGGATTAAATTTTAGTCGTGCTTGGAATTTTTATCACTTGATCAATTTATATCCAAAACAATTTTCTCACCTAAAACCATTAGCAGATAAACACCTTGATTTTTCACTTCCTTCTGTCGTGGATGGAAATTATGAAGGTGAACATTGGCTGGCTTCGTTTGCATTGAGAGCATTTGAAGAAAAAAATTAACAAATCAAATTTTATTAATTATATTTGAAAAAAAACAAACATATGATAAACAACTACTTGTCAAAAATTATCGTACTTTTTTTATTACTTACTAACCTTGGTTTTTCGCAAAACAATTATTCGGTTTCTCCAATTCCACACCAAGTTTACACTACTGAAGCAATGTCATTAGCAACTCTTGACGATAGATACTCAGAAGTAATTCCAATTGGTTTTGACTTTGATTTTTATGGAAATAATCACAATGAATTATTAATATGTACAAATGGTTATGTAAATTTTAATCTTAATTTAGCGGACACTTACAGCCCATGGAGTTTTAATTCCCCAATTTCTCAGTTAAATACTGAATTTCAGAATTCAATTTTTGCATGTTTTCATGATTTAGATAATTCTGATCAAGTTGGTTCATTAACATATGCAATCGTTGGCAATGCCCCTTTTAGAAAATTTGTTGTTTTATATGAAAACCAACCACATTTTAGTTTCAACTGCAATGAATATTTTAGTTCCTTTCAACTAATATTGTATGAAACTTTTAATTTTATTGATGTTCAAATTTTAGATAAGCCTACTTGTACAGCTTGGAATGGTGGTAGAGCAGTTATTGGAATTCTTAATGAAAACGGTACTAGTTCCTTAGCTCCTCCTGGAAGAGATACAGGCGTTTGGACTGCTAGTCAGGAAGGTTGGCGATTTGCCAGACCATTAGATAATTCAGTTTATAATTATGTTGTTTGCGATGACAATGAAGATGGATTAGCTGTTTTTAATTTAAATTTAGTCAAAGAAGAATTAAGTTCAGAATCTCCTGAGTCAGTTATAATTTTTACATCACAATCAGATGCCGAAACAGGAACTAATCCAATCAATTCGTCAGATTTCTCAAATGTAAATCCAAACGAACAAACCCTTTATGCTGTCTTCAATGGTACAATAACACAGGTAAAATTAATGGTAATAGATTGTAATACGGATTATGATTTGGATTCTATAGCCAATGATTTAGAAGATTTAAATGGTGATGGAAATTTATATAATGATGATACAGACGGAGACGGAATTCCCAATTTTTTAGATAATGACGATGATGGAGATATGGTTTTAACTGAATTTGAATATGTTTTTCCGGATGGAAGAAATTCAGATGCCGGAGATTCCTTAGATACAGACGCTGATGGAATACCAAATTATTTAGATAACGATGATGATGGAGATGGTGTATTGACAATTAATGAAGATTACAATGGCAATAATAATCCAATGGATGATGACACAAATTCAAACGAAATTCCGGATTATTTAGACAATGAAGTGGCATTAGGTTTGACGGAAAATCAATTAATAAAATTAATTCAAGTTTATCCGAATCCGGCAGAAGATTTTATCTCAATTGCTAATCAATCGGAGTGGAATATTGATAAAGTTTCGATTTATGCTATCAATGGTTCTAAAGTAAAAGAAGTTAATAATTTAAATGAAAATGATACAATTGACGTTTCAACGCTTCAATCTGGATTGTATTTGATTAATATTCAAATGAATAATCAAAATTTAAATTATAAGTTTTTGAAAAAATAACCTAATAGAATTGTCCTAAAGAAGGTTTGGTTTTTACTGAACCTTTTTTTATTCCATAAAATTAAAAAAATTACTTTTGCAAAAAGAATACTATGCCGAAAGAACTGCTCATTCAAGTTGCACCCGAAATTGCCGCCAATGATTTTTTATTGAAAGATCACGTGGCAAAAATGATTCGGACTTCAGTGTCAGAAGTTCAGCATATTTCCATTCTTAAACGTTCGATCGATGCTCGTCAAAAGGCAATCAAAATCAATTTAAAGTTGATGATTTTCTTTCAAGGAGAATCTTTCAC
Source organism: Flavobacterium lacus (assembly GCF_003268815.1). GTDB lineage: Bacteria > Bacteroidota > Bacteroidia > Flavobacteriales > Flavobacteriaceae > Flavobacterium > Flavobacterium lacus. The sequence continues at coordinate 36,301 of NZ_QLSV01000016.1, forward strand.
TGAACAAAAAATCGAATTACCAAACTATCCTAATGTTGCCAATCAACAAGAAGTAATCGTCATTGGTGCAGGTCCTGCCGGACTTTTTGCTGCTCTTCAACTCATCGAAGTAGGTTTAAAACCAATTGTTATTGAACGTGGAAAAGAGGTTCGCGGCCGTCGTCGTGATTTGAAAGCCATTAACGTTGATCATATCGTAAACGAAGATTCTAATTATTGTTTTGGCGAAGGCGGTGCAGGAACGTATTCCGACGGAAAATTATACACGCGTTCCAAAAAACGAGGTGATGTAGATAGAATTTTAGAATTATTAGTCGGTTTCGGAGCTTCTCCGGATATTTTAATCGAAGCTCATCCACATATCGGAACCAATAAATTGCCACAAATTATTCAGGATATTCGAGAAAAAATAATTGAATGTGGCGGACAAGTTTTGTTTGAAACTCGTGTTACCGATTTTGTAATTAAAAACAACGAAATACAAGGAATTGTTACCCAAAAAGGTGAAACGATTTCAGCCAACAAAGTTATTTTAGCCACCGGACATTCCGCTCGTGATATTTTTGAATTATTGGACAGAAAAAAAATCCTCATCGAAGCCAAACCTTTTGCATTAGGCGTTCGGGCAGAACATCCACAAGAATTAATTGATAGCATTCAATACAGTTGTGATTTTAGAGGAGATTATCTACCACCGGCACCGTATTCCATCGTGAAACAAGTAAATGGTCGTGGGATGTATTCCTTTTGTATGTGTCCCGGCGGCGTGATTGCTCCATGTGCAACAAGTCCGGGCGAAGTGGTAACAAATGGTTGGTCGCCATCCAAAAGAGATCAAGCTACCGCCAATTCAGGTATTGTGGTCGAATTAAAATTAGAAGATTTTAAACCATTTGCCAAATTTGGACCGTTAGCCGGAATGGAATTTCAAAAATCCATCGAACAAAAAGCGTGGCATTTGGCAGGAGAGACACAAAAAGTTCCGGCACAACGCATGATCGATTTTACACAAAATAAAATTTCGTCATCCATTCCAAAAACGTCCTATGTTCCGGGAACAACTTCGGTAGAAATGGGACAAGTTTTTCCGGGTTTCTTAACGCAAATCATGCGAGAAGGTTTTTTGCAATTCGGAAAATCTATGAAGGGTTACTTAACCAATGAAGCTATTTTGCACGCACCGGAAAGTAGAACATCATCACCGGTTCGAATTCCGAGAGATGCTCAAACGTTGGAACATCTTCAAATCAAAGGTTTATATCCTTGCGGAGAAGGAGCTGGGTTTGCCGGCGGAATTGTTTCTGCTGCGATTGATGGTGAGAAATGTGCGTTGAAAATCAAGGAGAGTTTGGGGTAATACAGCGTCTTCAACAGCCGTTAAACTTTTCACAAATCCATATAAATCCAAATAAAAACGAACTTTTTCTTACCTTTGGAGAGCTATAAAAATACTATGACAGAAGAGAAAGTAATCTTAGTAAATGAAAATGACGAACCAATTGGTTTGATGAATAAGCTCGAAGCTCATGAAAAAGCTGTTTTGCACCGTGCATTTTCCGTTTTTATTCTCAATGATAAAAACGAAGTGATGTTGCAGCAAAGAGCTCATCAAAAATACCATTCCCCTTTATTGTGGACCAACACGTGTTGCAGTCACCAACGAGAAGGTGAAACGAATATTCAAGCCGGAACCCGCCGATTGTATGAAGAAATGGGCTTTTCGGCCGAATTGAAAGAGTTGTTTCACTTTATCTACAAAGCTCCGTTTGACAATGGCTTAACCGAACACGAACTCGACCATGTGATGATTGGTTATTACAACGAAGCACCCAAAATTAACCCTGAGGAAGTAGAAAACTGGAAATGGATGAGTATTGAAGCAATCAAAGAAGATATGCAAATTCACCCGGAAATTTATACCGTTTGGTTCAAAATCATTTTTGATGAATTTTATCATTATCTTGAAGAACATAAACTTTAACCTATCACCAATTACCCATAACCATTTACCATGAAAGTAACCGTTTCCAGAAAAGCTCACTTTAACGCCGCTCATCGATTGTATCGCAAAGATTGGTCGATGGAAAAAAACGATTTGGTTTTTGGGAAGTGCAATAACCCAAACTATCACGGACACAATTATGAATTGATAGTAAGTGTGACCGGTGAGATAGACCAAGAAACCGGTTTTGTAATGGATGTAAAAATCCTTTCCGATTTAATCAAAGAACACATCGAAAACGCGTTTGATCATAAAAACCTAAATGTAGATGTGCCGGATTTTGCTGATTTGAACCCAACGGCTGAAAATATTGCCGTGGTGATTTGGAATAAATTGCGAAATCACATCAAAACAGCTTTGGATTTAGAAGTTGTTTTATACGAAACACCTAGAAATTTTGTAACCTATAAAGGAAATTAAAATGGCATTAAAAGTAGGCGATAAAGTTCCAGATTTTACTGCAAAGGATTCCAAAGGAGTTGCTTTTGACAGTTCAACGGTGATTGGATTAAAGCCCACTGTCATTTATTTTTATCCCAAAGACGACACCCCGGGCTGCACCACACAAGCGTGCTCTTTTAGAGACCAGTATCAGGATTTTAAAGAGCTGGGAGCAGAAGTTATTGGTGTGAGTGGCGATTCTGTCGCTTCACATCAAAAATTTGCTCAAAAACACCAATTACCGTTCATTCTTTTGTCGGATCATGATAAAAAATTACGCAATTTATTTGGTGTTCCTACAGCTTTATTCGGACTAATTCCGGGTCGTGTGACGTATGTGATTGATGAAAAGGGAATAATTCGCTTGGTTTTTGATAACTTGTCCGGAAAAATTCACATTGAAAAAGCACTTCAAATGCTAAAGAAGTTGGTTTAAAATCTATTGCTTACCTTTGTCTTTTGCAAAGCGAAAATGACAACGATACTGTATCCTTTTACATTTACCCCGATTTTAAAAGAACGCATTTGGGGCGGAACCAAGTTGAAAAACTACTTGAATAAACCCATTTCTTCTGAGAATACAGGAGAAAGCTGGGAATTATCATCGCTTCCCAATGAGGTGAGCGTGATTAATAATGGCTTTTTTAAAGGAAAAAACCTCAATGAACTACTCGAACAATTTCCTGAAGAAATCTTAGGCAAAGTTGTTTATAGCCGTTTTGGGAAACAATTTCCTTTATTGTTCAAGTATTTAGATGCCCGCGAAAATTTATCAATTCAATTGCATCCCAACGATGAATTGGCAAAAAAGCGTCATAATTCCTTCGGCAAAACCGAAATGTGGTATGTGATGCAGGCCGATGAAAATGCTCGTTTAATTATTGGTTTCAAAGAGAATTCATCAAAAGAAGAATACCTGCAAAAACTAGAATCTAACGAAATTCTTTCGCTATTAAACGAAGTTCCTGTAAAAAAAGGAGATGTTTTCTTTTTAGAAACCGGAACGATTCACGCCATTGGAGCCGGAATTGTTCTAGCCGAAATACAACAAACCAGCGATGTCACGTATCGGATTTATGATTGGGACCGAGTAGATGCAAATGGGAAAGAACGTGAATTGCACACCGAATTAGCCGTGGATGCCATCAATTACCAAACTACATCAGCAAAAAAAGAATATACTGCCATTGTAAACAAAAGCACGCCAGTTGTAAATTGTCCTTATTTTAAAACCAGTATTATTTCGTTAAACGATGAGGTTTTGATTGATAAAACATCCGATTCGTTTATGGTTTTAATGTGTACCGAAGGTAATTTTGAACTACTATTCGAAGATAAAAAGTATACTTATCAAACCGGCGATACGGTTTTGATTCCAGCCGTATTCACTTCGTTTATGTTGAAAGGAATAGCCACACTAGTAGAAACTACAATTTAGATTTAATAACTACATTTTTATTTGCAACGAATTTCACGGTATAGGGTAAATGAAATCAATTCGTGAAAATTCGTGGCTTTAAATGAAAATAGCACATCGAATTTATGTCAGTCGATTTATTTCTAAATTTTTACGTACTTTTGCACCGCAATTAAAATTTAAAGAAAAATGGCAAGTATTAGAAATTTGAAGAAAGACATTAATTTTGTGATGGGTGATATTATCGAGGCGGTTTATATCCACGAAATGACTACAACAGGAAAACCAACGGATAAAACAAGTGCGTTAATTGATGAAACCATCAGTACTTTTGATGCTTTAATCGCAAAATTAAACGATAAAAAAGTAGAAGACAGAAGAGTTCATTTAAAACAAGTAGAAAAAGATTTAGAAGCAGCTGCTATTCAATTAGTTGAAAAAGTAAACGCACTTTAATCTATTTTTTTTATAAAAAAGTGCCTTTTTGTTTTGGAAATTTGATTTTCAAAATTATATTTGCACTCACATTGAGACGCCGATGTAGCTCAGCTGGCTAGAGCAGCTGATTTGTAATCAGCAGGTCGTGGGTTCGAGTCCCTCTATCGGCTCAGTTTTTTTAAAAGGATAACTTCGGTTATCCTTTTTTTTGTGCATGAAAGGACAAGGATGGTAGTCCTATTGTCAACAAAAAGTCTATGGCAGGCTTAATTTTTTACCACTTTTTTCCAAATCACATCCTTTTCAGATTGAATTTTTATCCAATACAATCCCTTCGCATAATCACTAAAATCAGGTGATGAAAATTGATCCCCGCGTTGTACAAATTGCAACGATTGACTAAACAACGCCCAAGTATAAGAAAGATTATCGGCATGCTGAATAGTTAATTCATTAACCACAGGGTTAGGAAAAATTTGCCATTTATCTTTTGCTACATCATCGGTAGAAAGCGGACAAACCAAATCATTTATTTTATCCCAGATCTGATTATTCAATAAAAACGGAACGGGTAAATCATCAGGACTGTCGCCCATTCTAATCCATACCAAGCCTTCGCTGGGGGTAATGCTTAAAAATTGCCCGTTTTTCCCTGCCGCTAAATAGGTATCAGCAGGAGCATTTGGGATTAAGAACCCAGGAAAAGTCGCGGTTGTTCCCGGAACCTTATAGGAACTTTTCCCATTCAACCACCACAAATAACCATACGATAAATTCAGGGATTGTGAGGTGTTAATCATTTCGTTAAAATACGTAGCATCTGTCATAATAGGTGTTGTACCCCAATTGCCCTCATTGAGCATGAGTAACCCAAAACGAGCCATACTACGAGGTGTGCTGAAATACACATTATTTTCTTCAACGGGCAAAAATGCACCATTCATACCAATAGGGATTCTTACTTTTTGCGAAAAATATTGATTCAAAGTAGTTGCGGTAGCGGCTTCAATCACTTCATCCAGTATCGTGTAAGGAGCATTGTGATAATACCATTGTTCCCCGGCATCAGCAAGATATAACAAACACGAAGGCTCGGTACAGCCTAAATTAGGAACGGTATAATCTAATCCGGTGGTCATGCTGAGTTGGTTTTTGACGGTAATAAGTTGCTCTTTTTCCAGTGGTGCTGTTGTCCAACCTTCTCCTAAATAATCAGCGGAAGGGTCTTCAATAGACAATAGTCCTTCTTGTTGAGCAATGCCAACCGTAAAAGCAGTAATCGTTTTTCCGGCAGAAGCCCAATACCAATTGTCTGTGGGTTGAAAACCATCAAAATACTGCTCTAACACTATTTTTCCGTCTTTCAAAAGTAAGAAGGCTTTGGATTGATTTTCCTCTAAAAAGGTATAAAGTGCTTCAATTTTTTCCGGACAATAGTCCAAAGTGCTGGGTGAAGTAGTCTCCCATGTGGTTCCCGTGGTGGGTGGAAAATAAATTTCCTGCCCCCAAACAACAGTGGAACAGCCTAACAGCAAGAAAAAGGAAAGATTTTTCATAAAGTATTTTTTATGGTTTCTTCTATGACACAAAAATAAGAGAAAGGTTTAATAGTAACGAGAAAGTTTTCTTAAGGTGTCAATTCGGCAATTTGTCAATGAGCCAACGCGGCTATCTGATAATTAGCGAATCAGCAGTAAACAGTACCTATCATTTTCATCGCTATCACGCAATGAGTAGGAAAAAAATATAGTTACTAAGATAACTAAAACTAATAAATTAAGTTTTTTCATTCGTAAATTTTTAGAAAGAGCAATAAGAGGGGTTGTAAATTTTGAATGGACATGCTTTTTTAAAATTATTCCCACGAAGTCCGGAGACGTGGAGCTGGACGGATTGGACTACGTCTGAACCTCGCTCGTGCGGTTTTGCAATCACTTGATCATTAGTACAACAGAATTTTATTTACAAAAAGATTGTGGTATAAAAGATGTAAGAGAATTGTATATATTTGAGCAAAATAATAATAGTAACATGCGATTAAAAATATGCTTAGTAGTTGCAATACTACTCCAAGTAACCAGTGGTCAATCCCAACAATTTACTTGGGCAGCTGCAGTAACCGGAGACGGATACGAGTATGGTACAAAATCTACAAAAGATAGCTCAGGAAACACCTATATTATCGGTTATTCAATTGGTGAAACCAATACTACTATCAATACATTTTCCTATAATGGTCTGTCGTATCCGATGGTTGGCCGTGGTGATGTTTTTTTTGCCAAACTTGATGTAAATAAAGAAGTAGTTTGGATGAAAACAATAGGGGGTAATGATAACATTTACTATGATAGATCTTCTGATATACATGTAGACCCCTTTGGAGACATTTATGTTGTCTTTAAATCAGCTGGTTTTAATATAACTTATAACGGTCAACTTTTAAGTAATGTAGGCTCTATTGGACAATTTGGTGGTGAAGGCGTGTTACTCAAAGTAAATACCAATGGTGATTACCTTTGGCACGACTCAGGAAACTTAGGTAGTTCTTTTGAAAAAGTAACCACAGATACTAATGGAAATGTATACCTTACTGGAACTTTTAGACAAACTATAACTCTAGGAAATTCGATCACACTGAGTAATCCACCTATTTCTAATGCTACCACAGTAGATATGCTTGTAGCAAAATACCAACCAAACGGAACAATACAATGGGCAAAAAGAGCAGGAGGAACTCCTCATAATACCTTTGCCTATGGAATTGATTTAAAAATTAATCCACAAACCAATGAACTTATTGTTTTGAGTAAAGCAGAAGGTCAAGTGTATTTTGATGGGGTGCTTATGCCTTTTAATGGCTCAACAGATAAAGGAATTTTGCTTGTATCATATGCTTTAAACGGAACCCAAAACTGGATAAAAAGGGTGTTAGATGAGGAAAATAATGGATATGACTATGCCTCGTCATTAGACATAACAGCAACCGGAATTATTGGAGTTACCGGATATACACCAGGTACTAATTCTAAAGGAATGGTTGGGTTTTATACTAGTGATGCTACCATTATTAATGAACACACCTACTTATCTAGTGGCCATCTAAGAATTACCGCTATAACTTTTAATGAATTTAATGAAGCCTACATCACGGGTGGATGTAGTGGAGAAACTACCTTGGGCATTAGTCCGGGAATTGCATCAATATCCGGATATAAAGGATTTGTAGCTAAGATAGATATTTATCATCAAATAAAATGGGTAGTAGATTTTGAGTCAGCATCTTTGGATGCGAGCGTGTTATATGATCATGGTAAAATACTATTTGCCAGTAGATTAGATTATGATTTTAGCTATAACGCAGGCCAAAACGTAATTGTAACCAATAATGGAGATGCTGTATTTGCTGAAATAACGGATTACGAACTACCTTCAAACCGATGTAACATTACCGGAACGATATTCCAGGATTTAGATGCTAATTGCGTTCTGGATCCTACCGATGTAACACAAAAATTTATTATCGTAAAGGCTACAGATACTAGCGGAGTTAGTCGTTTTTCAATAAGTGATAATAATGGAAATTATGATATTCCTGTAGTTCCCGGAACATACACTGTTGAAATACTTACCAATCCTGTTCAAAGTTCCTTAATACAACAAAACTGCTACACCCAACAGGAAGTTACGATAACGGATGTAGGACAAGATGCAAATAACCTCAATTTCCCAATGGAAATAGCCAATTGCCCACTGCTCAATGTTGATATCGCAAGTGACAGACGCCGAAGATGTTTTGATAGTAATACCTACGTTAGTTACAGTAATTCTGGCTTTGCAGTGGCTCAAAATGTAGAAGTAATAGTACAACTTCCGGAATATGTTACTTTTATTTCCAGCGATTATCCCTATACTATAAATTCGCAGGGCAATTACGTATTCAATATCGGTGCGTTAGCACCAAATCAAACGGGTTTTATTCATATTATAGATCATACCGAATGTGTAGATGGCATCACCGGACTAACACAATGCACCAAAGCATGGATAACGCCTATAAATGATTGTGCAAATGCTTTAGACCCCGATTATCTGAGTTGGGATAAATCATCCATTAAAGTGGAAGGAACATGTTTAGGTACTAATCAAGTGCAATTTACCATAATAAATACGAGTGAACCCGGTAGTGGTAATATGCAAAACCCACGAGAATATCGCCTATATGTAGACAATGCCCTTGCCGTAACCGCTACTTTTCAACTCAACGGAGGACAAAATACGGTAATAGAATATCCGGCAAATGGGCAAACAATTCGACTGGAAGCTAATCAAAGTCCGTTTTATCCCGGAGACAGTATAGCCCAAGACACGGTTGAAGGTTGTGGTAGTAACAATGAGGTGATGAGCACCCAATTTGTCAACACAATGCCAATGGGTGATGATGACATTGAGTACGAAGTACATTGTTTGGAAATCATCGATAGCTTTGATCCCAATGATAAATTGGTAAGCCCAACCGGAATAACAGAAAACAATTATGTAAAAGCCGGAACCGTTTTAGATTACATGATTCGTTTTCAAAATACAGGAACCGATACGGCCTATAAAGTGGTCATAAAAGATTCACTTTCCGTTCACCTTGATCCGGCAACCATTCAATGGGGAATAAGTTCTCATCCTTATACAGTGATGATAAGAGGAACAGTAACACCGGAAATTGAATTTACTTTCAATGATATTAACTTACCACATAGTGCCGTAAATGAATTAGGCTCCAATGGTTTTGTGAAATTTAAAGCAACAACGTATAATTCATTAGCAAATGGTATCGTGGTTGACAATAATGCAAACATTTATTTTGACTACAATTTTCCTATACTCACGAATACGGCACAAGTAACAATATCCGATTTTATTCCGATCTATGATCCGCTAACTGTGGAGTCCTTTGTAACACAAAACCTAAAAGTATATCCAAACCCAACTTCCGGACTTGTAAGTATTGATTCGGATACGTTACAACAAGTAGAATTATTCAATCTCAGCGGAGTACTTCTGGAAACGACAAACAAAAATGAAATAGATTTAAGACCCTACTCCAAAGGAATATATTTACTAAAGATTGTAACAACAAATGGAACACTGCTAAAAAAAGTTGTCTTAAAATAAAACCAAAAAACGGCATTTTGTGGCACGATTAGTTTAGTTCTTTGATTTAAAAAGGGTAAAAGGTCTCTTTGATAAAAAAAGGAATGGATTAGATGGGGGAGTAGAAAATAGTACTGGCTCAAAGTATGGACTTTGCGGTGCTTTTCATAGCAAATCTTTGCTATAACACTTTGGGGAGCAGGTTTTTTAAATTATTCCCACGAAGTCCCGAGACTTGACGGAGCGGGAAAATGTCTCTGACCTCGCGGAGGTATTTCAAAATAGGAATTACATAAAAAAAAAGATAATTTTGCTCAAACTAAAAAGGCATTATGAAAATCTGTGAAAAACAATACATTATAAAATTATACAATCAGCTAACAGTACTTTTAGTAGTGTTTTTTTTGTGTTCATCATGCTTGCTTTACGCACAAGTTCCCCCAATTGAGTGGAAAGTTTGTCTTGGCGGAACAGGGACAGAAGCCGGAACTTTTAATTTTGCCCTGCCAGTATTACAAACTTCTGATGGAGGCTATATTGCAGCCGGCAATGCCCGCACAAATAATGGCATTGTGCAAGGAATTCATTCTGGTTCGTTAGACATGTGGGTTGTTAAAACAGATAGTCAGGGAAATTTTCAATGGCAAAATTGCCTTGGAAGCCAAGGATCAGAGTCGGCTACTAGTATGGTGCAAACAACCGATGGTGGCTACATTGTAGCAGGATATACAACCGTTAGCGGTGGCGATGTTACAGGTCATCATGGCAGTGGCGATATGTGGATTGTCAAATTAAACGCGGTGGGCACAATCAGCTGGCAAAAATGTATTGGTGGCACAGGTAATGAAATTGCTCATTCTATTAAACAAACTACCGACGGTGGCTATATTGTTGCCGGTACAGCCGACTTTAATCAAGGAATGGTTTCAGGGCACCACGCCCCATCACAAACTTCAGATATGTGGGTTGTTAAATTAGATAGTTTAGGCAATTTAGTTTGGCAAAAATGTTTAGGTGGTTCGGGTGAAGATATTGCTTATTCTGTGGCTCAAACTGCTGATGGTGGCTATATCGTGGCAGGAACAACAGAAACCAAAAACAATGGTGACGTAACTGGCAATCACACGTATTATGATGTTGGAAGTGCGTCCTACAAAGCTTCTGTTGACTATTGGGTTGTAAAATTAGATAGTTTAGGTAATCTAGTTTGGCAAAAATGCCTTGGTGGTACTGGCGAAGATATTGCTTTTTCAGTTCAACCTACAGCGGATGGCGGCTATATTGTAGCAGGAAGAACAGATTCAACCAACGGCGATGTGTCGGTATCAATTGGTAATCGCGATGCATGGATTGTAAAGTTAAACGGAATAGGTGAGATACTTTGGCAAAAATCATACGGCGGAACAAACAATGATATCGCCAATTTTATTCAACAAACGACAGATGGTGGATACATCATTGCTGCAACAACCCTTTCAAACGACGGGGATATCACAGAGAACAAAGGTCAATCTGATTATTGGATAGTTAAGATTGATAGCAGTGGCACGCTACAATGGCAAAAAACGTTAGGAGGGAGTCGCGTAGACACTGCCTATTGTGTAGCACAAACTGCAGATAGTGGCTATATAGTTGCTGGAGTCACAAGATCATTAAACGGCGATGTTGTAGGACTGCATTATAATGTTGACGCCACCGACTTTTGGTTGGTTAAATTTGGACCGGACACATTATCAAATGAGGAGTTTACAAAACCAGTCGTAACGCTTTATCCCAATCCGGTGCAAGACAAACTTCAACTATCAACCACGATAAAAACCATAAAAGTTATCGATATTTACGGCAAAACGCTACAAATCTTTACTAACGTTTCCGAAATTTCGCTTTCCCATCTAGCCAATGGAATTTATTTATTGACTTTAGAAGATGAAAATGGGACAACTACCACACAAAAAGTTGTAAAAAAGTAAAGTAGTCTGTTAATTGTCAACCCGCTCCGAGAAATGTTTATTGTAAAATAGCACTGTGCTCTTCGTATTCTATGACTTCGCAGCAATGTATTGTATATTTTAAATAGTTGCCACGAAGTCGTGAGACTTTGCCTTTACTTTGAATTCGATAAAAAATGATTAATTTTATTCAAAGGAAAGCAGAGGTGAACTTTAGACTTTGCTAGTTAAGAACTAAGCTGCGCATTAGTCCTCTGCCTTCTCCTTGAACCCAGTTGAATTGCTTCAAATAGAATGATAGACATTGCGGTCTAATAAAGGCTCTAAAGAAGTTCAACATTTTTGTTTATCCTAAATTCAAAGTTATGAAAAATTATTTATTTCACGTAGGAATTGACGTTTCAAAATTAAAATTAGATGTAAATCTTTTAAATTCTCAAACATTACAATCGGAACATTTTGTGATTGACAATAATCCAAAATCCATCAAGGATTTTGTAAAGTTGTTGACTAAACGAAACATTGATTTAAGTCAAGTATTGTTTTGCTGTGAAAACACAGGAGTGTATACTAATCATCTAAGCTACACTTTGCTAGCTATAGAGTTAGATTTGTGGATTGTTCCAGCTATTGAAATCAAACGTTCAAAAGGAATATCTAGAGGAAAAAACGATAAGACTGATGCAAAAGACATTTCCTATTACAGTTACAGAAATATTGATAAATTACGATTATATAATTTAGCAGAGATAGACATCCAAAAGCTGAAAATGCTTTATACAGAAAGAGAAAAAGTACTTAAATCCTTATTACTTTTAGAAACAACTAAAGAAAATAGTGAGTTTGTCAGTAAAGAGGTATTCAAAGAAGTTTCAACAATTAATCAATCTTTGACAAATACTATCAAGAAAACCATCAATAAAATAGAGAAGAGAATTAAAGAAATAATCAAATCTAATGAGGATTTAAACAAACAGTATACATTAATAAAATCAGTTCCTGGCATTGGAGAACAAACAAGTTTATATTTTATTATTGCTACAAAAGGATTTTCTGCTTTTAAAAACTGGAGACAATTTGCTTGTTATTCTGGAGTAGCACCATTTGAATATAGCTCTGGTTCTAGTATAAAAGGTAGAACCAAAGTTAATCATATGGCTGATAAAAAAATGAAGTCTTTACTTCAAATGTGTGCCATGACTACATTAAAATATGATCCGCAATTGAAAGAATATTATATAAAAAAGAAAGAAGAAGGGAAAAATTCAATGCTTGTTTTAAACAATATTAGATGCAAACTTATAAGCAGAGTTTTTGCTGTTGTAAACAGAGAAACACCTTATATTAATACTTATAAATTTGCATCATAATTTTAACAATTTTTAGTTGTTTTTTATCATAGAATGCGCAGCTAGGAAATACTTGAACTAGTCTCACCTAAATAATTTAAAATCCCGATGTGTTCGGGATTTTTTTGTATTATCTAATAATATTCAATTTCTCTTATCCATTTGAATAAATCACGACCATTTATCGTCTTAATTATTTCTATCCAATTGTTATTGTGATCAAACTTATAGGAAAAGTCGATTTTGTATGTTTTTGACTCATCTTTAACACAAATTACTTTTACTATTTTATCTTTTTGATAGGTTATTTGTAACTCTTCATTTATTCTATCATGTCCAAAATGTATTCTTTCAATAAGCCTCCCCTTTGAATCGGTTTTAATTCTTTTTACTAAAACATTCTTTCCATTTTTAACGTTGTAAAATTCAGTATTTTGCGCATCTTTGTACACAATTAATTCTGTTCCATTATATTTTGGTTTTCCATCATCATCATAGGTAAATGTATCAAAATATTCTTTCTTCACTAATCTTTGTTGGGCATCATAATGATAAATTTCCTTAGTATTTATAATGCTTATGGTATCAACTTTTTCACGATCTTTTGAATTTTCATCCATTCTCATGTATCTAAAATTAGTTCGGTGTTTGATGGTGGATATCTTCCCAAAATCATTATAATCATAGAAAAACTCATTTGTTTCACCGTAATCGTTCAATGATTTTCTTTGCGTGAGTTTACCTTTGAAATACCTTTTGTAAATCGTGTAAAAAGAATTAAACTCAAAGTTGATTTTTATTTCACTTTCAGAAGTATGGTCGCCATAATCTCTAAAATCATGAATCACAATATCCACATCTGTATTACTTGAATCTATCATTTTGGTGAGACGTTGCTTTTCATCATAGGAATATTTAAAATATCCTACAAATTCATCTTTTTTACCATACCAAGTTTCTTCTGTAACATTTCTGTTTACATCATACAATCTATCATAATTCAAATAGTAGATAACGGGAGATTTAAACCAATTATCATAAAACCTCCAAGTACTGTATTTTGGACCTAAAAAACCCGTGTGTCCGTAATTTTCATCGTCAAAATCAAAAAGCCTATAATTTTCTATTTTAGTCAAAAAAACAACTTTCTCCCTCACTCTTTTTATTTTTCCATAAAGAGTGTCTTTCGGAATGTCTTGCGAATATGAATCGCAAAACATCAAGATAAAAACCAGCATTAAACTCTTTACGCAAAAAATTTTCATTTTTAATAATTTAAGTTGTTATGACCATCATTTTAATAGCTCCCTTAACTACTTTCTTCCGCTCCCGGCAGTGTTCCATCTAAAGTAACACTATGCTCGGCGAATAGTTCCATCTCGCAGCAAAACGCTCAAACTAATTCCACTCTTCCCACTAGCACTGTGCTCTGCGAATGTCTCTGACTTCGCAGCAAAACACTTCCTATTTTTCAATACGAATCATAACGTTGCAAACTATGCTCGGCGAATAGTTCCATCTCGCAGCAAAATGCTCAAACTAATTCCACTCTTCCTACTAGCACTGTGCTCTGCGAATGTCTCTGACTTCGCAGCAAAACACTCCCGCTCCGAGAAATGTTTTTTGTAATGTAGCACTGTGCTCTCAACGTCTCTGACTTCGCAGCAATGTATAGTATATTTTAAATAGTTGCCACGAAGTCGTGAGATTTGCGCAGCCAGGAATTAAATTGAAAGGCACAATTTAGATTTCCGTTTCGGTCAACAGTCGCATTTGGAGTAGTGGTATTCCGACTAATTTTATTTCTTTTGATTTTTCAATGCTGGGTGTCATTTTTTCTTTTTAAATGCTCCTGCAAGAATGAGTGTCAAAAATGTAATTCCTACTCCTAATAAAATCCACCAAGTCATAATTTTCTGTTTTAAATGTTTATTATTTATTGCTAAGTCGTCAGGTACACTTGCCGCTAGCGTTTCGCGGCTACACGAGGTTTGGGACTAAATTAAGACTAATTTTTCAGATACAAAACCAACGTTAAATTAAGCCTAAAACCCAAATCTCGTGTAAACGCTGTTAGTGGCTGTTATTGTTACGTAAAATATTCAACGACTTCTTTATCTTCGACAACAATATGGTCTGTAATATGAAATACTTCGCTTATCCAAGGATGATTCAACGCATCTTTTCTGTCCAATATTTTTCCGAGTAAACTTTGTTTCCATGGCGACTCTTCTTTATCGATTAGTCCGACTTGAAAATTTTCACTATTCGTCCAAATTCTGAATGGAAATGAGAATCTATTTTTCGGTTCTTCGTCAGTTCCCCAATCTCCAATACTAATTATTCCAGTAGCAATTTTTTCTTCATGATCTTTGGTGAACTTTATGTAATAAATTGCAAATGCATCATCATCTTTATAAACAAATCTTGTCAGTTTAGTACTTTCCTTTTCACAACATTCGCAAGTTTCTATATTCGGTTCTTCAAATTCTATTTTAATCATAATTTTCTTTGAGTAGAATTTTCGGCATAATAGCCACTAACGTTTTGCAGATTGGCGATGGGCGGGCTTTTCAGCACAGAAGTTTGTTCGGAGCACAAAACTTTCGGCTACCTCAAAACTGTCAAGCGGAGACGAAACCCCGCCTATTGCCAATGTGCTGTTATGCCTTCGTTGTTTTGTCATTCGTTTCAAATTCTTTAAGCGTTTTTCCGTCTTTATTTTTCCATTCTGTCAGTCCGTTTGCATTTCGTCCCATAACCATAACTGCTGCTGTCGATGGACTACTAAAAATATAGTCGTCTGAAAATTCAAAGTATTCTACCTTGTCTACAAGAACTCCTTCGTCAATTAGTTTTTGTCTGTAAGTGATGAAGTTTGGAGTCATTGAATTTACAATTGTTGAAGCAGCTTTGGAATTTTTGAAAACCACAAAACCGTCAGATGTCGGTTCTCCTTGTCCGTCAGCACCACGAGCAGCTTTAATAAAAAACGATTCTTGTTTTTGTTTAGCTTTAAATTCTCTTTTTTCGTCAAATACTTTATGTCCAAGTGTATTTACAAGCATTTTAATGTATTCAATAAATTCTTCCATTTCGGCTCTGTCAGATTCTGAGATTGAGGATTGAGTCGGAATAATAGAATTGTCAACTGTGTAGCGATTGGCCGATTTTGCAATGTCGTGAAGCCGATTTTCTAAATATTTTATGTGAGCTTTGTTTAAGTTCTCGTCTTTGCTAATAAAAACAATTGCTTCATTCCAGAAATCCTTTTGAGTCAACTGTTGGTTTAGTCGTTTTAGAATTGATTCAGCTTCACCAATATACACTTGGTCTTTTCCAGCATCATCTTTCCCGAAGAGTAAATAAACACCGGTGCTTGTTAGGTCGTCACGGTCTGAGCAGTCCTTGATTTTAATTCGAGGAATTTTATAAGCTTTTCCAGACCAATTGGAAAGTTCACAACTCATTCTCCCGTTGGGTTCTCCATCAATGAGGAATATTTTTATAGTCTTTCCGAATTTCATCTTTAATTAATAAACAAGTTTATAATCTTCTAACATTTCTTTCAGGTTTTTATATTCCATTTCTTTGGTAATTGGATTCCCGTCATCATCAATGTCGTCTTTGGATTTATAAACTACTTTGATTTTTCCGTTTTTTGTGTTTTGCAAAACTCCGTGTGCTCTGCCGTCAATATGATATTCCCCACAGTCTAAGTAATCGGGGTCATTTCGAAGAATACTGTCCATTTTTTGTCTTACTGTCATATTTTTTGTTTTATGTTGTTGTCGTCTTTACAATGAGGCATAACTAGTAAATATCATCAACTTTATATAACTTTTTTATAAAAAAGGTTACATAATTTCTATACTATCGCTAAACTTTGTGGTATTTGTATTCAGAAACCCAAATTTAAAAAATTAATGTAACATTTCCTACAAACCACTTCATCTATTTAACTCTCCTCCATAATCCCAATCTCTTCCTCACTCAACCCACACAATTCATAAACCATCAAATCAATCTCACGTTCCAACGCACTCGTGTCTGCGGTGGGGTTGGACTGCTTTAACTTTAAAATTAAATCAAGTTTGTCACCTATTACTTTTAAACCACTCCATCCCATTAAGGTTGGGTTATATTTTTCAAACGCTTTATTGAGGGCTTTGCGAGGTTCGATGTGCATGTATACTGGTTTAATTCTCAAATTTAGGTTTTTTAAATAAAATTAACAATCTAGTTTCGCAAAATAATTAGGAAACTAGATGGCTAAGGTAAAAAGTTATTTTTGCTTTTTTTTACGGGAATCCGTAAGGGTTGTAAAAAAGTTGTGTTTTAGTTTGTGGGGAGATTTTATATATTTGGCGGGAGATATATAAACTTGCGTATATTTACTAGTTAGCAGAGATTGATTAACCAAAACTAAGTACTAATGTATAGTATTGATTCAACAACTGAAGTAGCACAAAAAAGGTTAAGAATTATAGCTTTTTTTATTGATTATTTTATTTTTACTATGTTGGCTTTAATATTAATAGTAAGTTTTGTTGGGCATGTTTCGATCCCAATTATTTTTTTGCTTTTTCTCTTTCTTTGGCCAATTAGCGAAGGTTTATTTGGGCAGACTATAGGCAAACGTATTTTGAGTTTAAAAGTTGTAAATAATGATTTAAATAAAATTACAATGACTCAAGCAATAGTAAGATTCATTTTTGCAATAATTGATTTGCAAATGTGCTTAGGAATTTTAGTCGCCTTAAGTGATAAAAATAATTAGAGAATTGGAGACAAAATCGCAAAAACAATTGTTGTGCGGCAAGTATTAAAAAAAATCGAGACTTAAACCTGCTCTCCAAACTCTGTCACTTCCAAGCCACTTTCCTAAAAACGTTCAAAACCTACAACGCACCAACTCAAATCTGGTAGGGATAAAATAATTGTAACAACGGGTTTCAACCGGATGAAAAAACTAAATTTTCATACTACTTACACAAAACCACCTCGTTTGTTCCGATGTTTCAGGTTTCTAAGCGAGGTTTTTTTTGGGGAGGAAGTTTTTTTTTTGTGTTTGTGAATGGACAGGATTTAGGCAATTTTTTATTCACTTTCTTTCTCTCGCAGCTGCTAATTTAGCGGTTCTTGTGAAACTCCTCCGATTCCTTTTCTGAACAACTGTTTAACAACGAAATCAAATTGCTTTTAAACAATTCGATGCCGCTGCGGTTGGGTTTTATTATTAAAAACGCTTTATTGCGCATACTCATCTGTGTTCCATTAAAAAGTAGGTTATGTCCACAGTTAATTCACCAATTAGTAACAACCTTAATGAACCTTAATTTCTTAATGGTAAAAAAACTGACCAAAAAAGCGAAGCGTCTTCGCGTCTCTGCGAGAAACCCCAAAAGCGAAGCGTCTAAGCATTCTCTGCAGTTAAAAAAAAATAATCAAAAAAAAGAAAATGATAACCCTCCCGAAATCCGCCCAAATTCGCCTTCGCGAAGCGAATCCAAAAAAATCCGCGTCAATTTTTTAAATCCGCGTCATCCGCGTTCCAATCTCACCAATCTAAATAGCTACTACAACTTTCTTTCCCAACACCCAAATTTCTTAATGGTAAAAAAACTGACCAAAAAAGCGAAGCGTCTTCGCGTCTCTGCGAGAAACCCCAAAAGCGAAGCGTCTAAGCAATCTCTGCAGTTAAAAAAAAATAATCAAAAAAAAGAAAATGATAACCCTGCCGAAATCCGCCCAAATCCGCCTTCGCGAAGCGAATCCAACAAAATCCGCGTCAATTTTTTAAATCCGCGTCATCCGCGTTCCAATCTCACCAATCTAAATAGCTACTACAACTTTCTTTCCCAACACCCAACAATTGCCCCTTTGCCCCATTAACAAATTGCTCCATTGACAAATTGCCCCATTCCCACATTTTCCCTACCTTTGCCCAAAATTATCCCTATGCTCACCCTTGGCGTTCACCACACCCTCAAAATTGACCGAAGCACCCTAGTGGGTCTCTTTTTAACCGACGGAAAAGACGACGTATTGCTTCCGGTGAAATATGTGCCCGCCGATTACGAAATAGGGCAGGACATCACTGTTTTTGTGTATTTGGATCACGAAGAACGTCCTGTCGCTACCACCCTCAAACCGTATATTACATTGGGGGATTTCGCCTTTTTGCGAGTGAATTATACCAATCAATTTGGTGCATTTTTAGATTGGGGTTTGGAGAAAGATTTGTTTGTGCCGTTTAAAGAGCAAGCACGACCGATGGAGCAAGGCAAACGCTATTTGGTGCATTTGTTTTTGGATGAAAAAACGAATCGGTTGGTGGGTTCAAGCAAGATTAATCAGTTTCTGGACAAAGAACCATCTGGTTTAACAAGCGGAGAGGAAGTGCATTTGATTATCTCGCACATTACCGATATTGGTATTAATGTGATTATCAACGGTCGTTATCGCGGATTGGTTTATAAAAACGAAGTGTATGAAGACAAAATTCGTCCGGGAGACAAAACCAAAGGATTCGTAAAACTCGTGCGTCCCGACGGTAAAATAGATGTTTCGTTGCATCGAGTAGGTTTTGAAAGCATTGAAGAAAATGCGCAAATCGTCTTGGATGAACTGAAAGCCAGCCGCGGTTTTCTTCGCCTCACCGATAACAGCCACCCGGAAGACATCAAAACAGTCCTGAAAATGAGCAAGAAAACATTTAAAAAAGCAATCGGAACATTGTACCGCCAGAAGTTGATTGAGATTAAAGAGGATGGGATTTATTTGGTTGGCTGAGGTGGTGAGGTGCTGAGTTACTGAGGTTTCAAACTTTGCGACTTTGCGAGATAAAAAACACTTCGACAAAAAAACGCTCCACTTGGTGCGAGACTAATCAAAAAAAAACTTGGTAGATTAAATAAATTTTAATTAATTTTGATAATAGACCTATGAGTCTGGCGTTGCATTCCACCTAACCAGTACAAAATGCTTCACACACAAAATAAGATTATCATTTTATGACGTTCCAATTAAGTTGGTTTTCAGGGCTAATCCAAAGAAAATCGGTTAGGTTTTTTTTACTTTTTACAGCTTGTTTTTTGTCCGGTGTTGTGCTGTGCTACGGTCAGCAAAAACAGCAGCGAAAAATAGTTAATGTCTATACTTTGCATCATAAATGGCCACATCAAGACAAAGTGATTGTTCCTATCGGAACAAAAAAAGTCATGTTAAAGGCGGGTTGGACAATGACAGAGGAGATAGCCGGAATGACCATTCAACGCGTGCTTGAAAAAGATACCTTGATTGCCACACCCCGTGATAGTACCGTTACCGTTTTATCTAACTGGAAAATAGCCGGAATTAAATATACTGCCGAATCGCCGGGAAAGATTTATTTAAGCCCTGTTCCTTTTATAGAAGAATCAGATGCACCACTCAATCAAATGGTTTATATTCCATTACCCGTTCATGAAGAATTGCTTTTAACGCATTTGCACACAAAATGGAGTGCCATTACGATACCGTTTACAATCAGACCCGCCATCAAAAATCGACTAAACAGTCAAGTAACCAGTGAATTAAAAATCGGAACTTCTTTTAGTTTGAATTACGATTGGGAGTTTTATAAAAACCGAAGATTAGACGTCAAAACAAGAACCTACGGCATTTCTGCAGGACTGGGTTTTGGTTTGGGCAGAGTAGGGCTAGACGAAGGCACCACGCGTCTTTCCGGAGCTAATTATACAAACGAAGAAGAAGGTCTCATCTTTTTTATTACGCCCGGTTTGGGAGTAAACGTGAGAGGATTCAAGGTACTAGGTTTTTACGGATGGGATATCGGTTTGACAAAAAACACCGGCGATTGGAATTACAACCGTAAACCCTACATCGGAATCGGGTTGGGCTTTGATTTTTGGACGATGAAACGGTAACGTTTTTTGCTTCAGTTTTGTTGGAAGCCTTTTGTAAATCTAATTTTCGCAAGCAATAAAAGTGGGTTTAAAATCATAAAATAATCAATACTATGAAACAAGTTTACGTATTGCATCACTTTTTGTTAACGGCAATAGGGTCGTTATTGTTTTTGCTCACGTCCACCGAAGTTAGTTGGGCCCAAGCGTCGCACGAGGCAGTACTTTTTAAGAATGTTTCTATTTTCGACGGCAAAAATAATACGGTTTTAGTACAACAACATGTAGTAATTAAAGGAAATAAAATTGAGGTAATTTCGGCAGTGCCGCTGGAGGAAACAAGCACAACATTGGTGATCGACGGAACAGGAAAAACCCTAATGCCTGGATTAATCGACGTGCATGTGCACATGGTTTTTGGAGCGTTAACCATGGGCGATATGATGGCACCCGATGTAAAACCCGAAGCTTTATTTGGAAAAGTATTTATACAATCGGAAAAAATGTTGATGCAAGGCTTTACTTCGGTGCGAGATGTGGGCGGACCTGTTTTTGACCTCAAAAAAGCAATTGATGACGGTAATGCGAAAGGCCCTCGTATTTGGCCTTCGGGAGCTATGATCAGTCAGACCGCCGGACATGGCGATTTACGAACGCCGCAAGAACGTTCCCGACGATTTTTCGGACCTATTTCGAGAGCAGAAAATTTTGGAGCTACTTTTATAGCAGACGGCCGAGACGAAGTGCTGACTGCAGTGCGTGAGAATTTGCGATTTGGAGCCAGTCAGATTAAATTAATGGCAGGTGGTGGCACTTCTTCGGCCTATGATCCGGTAGATGTGACGCAATATACTTTTGATGAAATGAGAGCTGCAGTAGAGAGTGCCGAGGACTGGGGAACCTATGTCACGGTACATGCCTACACGCCTAGAGCCATTCAACGAGCGATAAAAGCGGGTGTAAAATGTATCGAGCACGGACAACTGTTAGACAAAGAAACATTGCGACTGATTAAGAAAAATAAAGTGTGGCTCAGCACCCAATACCTCGTGGAAGATACACCGGACATGGATCCGTTGCGAAGAGAAAAGCGAAAACCGGTGATCGAAGGACAACAAGCGTTATGGCCTATGGCAAAAAAAATGAAAGTTAACCTCGCTTGGGGTACGGATTTTCTGTTTGAACCTTGGCTAAATGAGGAGCGAAATAATTACTTGTTAAAACTCAAAAAATGGTTTACACCGTATGAAATTTTAAAAATGGCGACTTATGACAATGCTCAATTGTTGGCACTATCCGGTAAACGAAGTCCTTATACAGGCGAAATCGGAATTGTTAAACAAGGAGCGATGGCCGACTTGATTTTAGTGGATGGAAATCCAATTGAAAACATTGATTTAATCGCTCAACCCAATGAAAACTTTTGGGTAATTATGAAGGATGGACAGATAGCAAAAAACAAATTTGTAGAGAAGTAATGCATTCGGGTGATGCTTGTAAAATTTCATGCTGCATTAACCGATAGAATATGATGTCACAAAGATAGAGTGCTCACAAACAATCCAACCCAAAAAATGATGACCAAACCTAAACTATATCTTTCGTTAAGCATCTTCGCTTTTATCCTTTTGTTTTTAGGGATGGTGAAGAGCTTTTTTGCGGTTACTTTTTTTGCGGTGACGTTTGATTTTATTTGGATTCCAACAATTTTATTGGTGTTTTGTATGCCTTTGTTGAATTGTGTGGAGATTATCAAAAACACAGCTGAAATCAATCTGCTTTATTGGATAGGATTGGCACTGAATAGCATTTGCATGATCTTTTTACTGAGGCATTTGGGGATTGGGTTTGAGGAATATAGCTTTTAGGTTTAAATGTTTAAGGGTTTAAAAGTTTAAGGGTTAAATCATTGCGACTTTGCGAAGCAATAAATTTTGATGGAACTTTTATTAAGAACTTTTTCTCACAGAAAACGCGGAATGAGAAGATTGTGTGAAATCTAGGAGGAGATTCATACGGAATGACAAAACTGGGTGAAAATTGGTGCCGAAAACTTTGGCAGACAACCAACAACAGAAAACAGAAAACAGACAACAGAAAACAGACAACAGAAACCTACTCCTTATCATTCAACTCAAACGGATAATCACCAAACAAAGCCGAAAGCTTCATGGCCTGGTAAGTCTTTTGAGTATATTTATTAGACAAGGCGATAATCACAATAGTGTCTTTTTTTAAAGTAGTATAAGAGGATGTATTGCCGTGCCACCAACCGTTGTGATAATGCAGGCTTTGACCGGTTTCCCACTCGCGAATACGAATGCCTAAACCGTAGTTTTTTACCCCTCGTTTTTCATAGCTATAGCCCTTGAGAGCTTCTTCCCATAAATCGTTGCGGAGAAATTCAGATGAATAGGTCGCCAAGTCAAATTTAACCAAATCGCGTGGAGTGGAATAGATGTTTTTATCGCCGTAAATGGCATCAAACTGATCCCAACCGTGATTGACATAATTGGATTTATACGATTGGCTCACTTCATTTTTTTGATTCACAAAATCAATCACAAACGTATCGTTCATCCCTAAAGGTTGAAAGATTTGTTCCCGCATAGCTTCGGCATAACTTTTTTCGGTTACTTTTTCAATAATGAGAGCCAGCATAGCATAATTGGTATTGCAGTAATTAAATTTGGTGTCGTTTTTAGCTAACAAGGCAAATTTGTAGCGTTTTAAGTAATCCAGCACATCGGCATTGGTGAGTGTTTTTCTTGAATTCCATCCTTTTATGCTTTCGCTGAAACGGGAATAATGGGGTAGGCCGCTGCGGTGATTTAAGAGTGTTTTCACCGTGGTATTTTGATAGGGAAAGTCAGGTAAATACGTTTGCACTTTCTCGTTTAAATCGATTTTATTTTCTTGAACTAATTTTAAAATGAGTGTTGCGGTCATTACTTTGCTCACAGAGGCCAAATGCAGGGCCGTTGTTTCCGAAATCGGTGTTTTGCTGGCAAAGTTGGCATAACCTTTATAATCTTCAAAAATGATTTTGCCGTTCTTTGCGACTAATAAGCTTCCGCTAAAATCAGATAATCCTATTTTTTTGCTGTAGAATTCAGAAACCGCTCTTTCTTTTTCAAACGCATAAGCAGCTGAAACCGGATGTAACGCTAACGAATACGGGATGGTGATTAAGGAGGAATCGACGAGAACAACCTCTTCAGGAACATGAAGTGCTAAAAGTGGAGTCTCTTGCTTTTTTTGACAAGAAAAAGTGAGGAGTATCGTGAAAATTGCAACGGCAATGGGTAGTTTAGACATGCGTAAAAAGGGTATTCGGTTGGTTGGAATAACAAAACTAAACTTTTTAAACTTAAAAAAATCTAAATTATTTCAATTTTAGGATTAATTGTCAACAGGTAATTAACAAAAGCCTCTTTATTTTTTGGAGAAACATACAAATCATCAAATTTGTTGTAATAAATGTATAACCCGTTTTTATCCAAGGAGGCTTTTAAAAAACTTTTCGTAACCCAACCGTATTGGTATTCGATTTTTCGGATGCTGTTAATGTCAATTTTGCCTCGAATTGGTCCTGAATTGTAATGTAAAACAGTTTCGTTCTCGATGACATATTTGGTATCAACTAAAATCCAAACTAAAAAGATTGCCGCAGCAACAATAAGCAAAGCGGCAATAAGGTCTTCTGGTTTTAAATTACCTTCCCAGAAAATAAAAAACGTTAAGGAAAATAAACAAATTGGAAAACCAATGAGCATTACTTTCGTAAGGGGATGAACAGCGGAATAAAAAACCTGCTCTTTCATTTGACAAACGCACTATTTTTTTACTTTATTCTACCACAATAATTTCTAACTGGGACATAAAATCTTGAGCCTCTTTTGATTTTACCTCACCAATAAAAATAAGCTGTAAAAAATTATTTTGACTACGAAGTGTGGTTGACTCTAAATTCATTCCGTTTACTTTTCCAATGGTTTGAATGGTTTCGGAGGCATTCTTGAACTTCATATTTTTTTCAACAGGATTTTCAGGTAACGCACCCATCAGCCCATTTAATTTTTCAAAACCTTCTTGATTAATTGATTTCAAGAGGTTTGATAAACCGTCTTTATCCAAGGTGTTGATGTACTCCAGCGGATAAATCGACTCATAGGCCAGAATAACAAGACCATTTTGTTCGGTCATGTAATTTGATTTGTCAATCGATAGTTCGTCTTTTTTAACGATGGTTTTACTTTCCAAGGCATCTTCTGCTAAATTCATCACAAAAACAGATGGGTTGTCAGACTGACCCAAAACAGAGGCATAGGTTATAAAGGAAAGCACCAAGAGAATAATCTTTTTCATATTTTTTAGTAAGAGTTGTTTATTTGTTGCTACTTATTTTGTTTTTGTTTTCAACAACTTTTGATTGGCAAAACAATTATTATTTCAAATATAGTCACTTTATTGTTTTTTTTTAAAATATAAAATCTTTATTATAAATCATTTAACAGTAAGTTATGATTTTTCACAACTAGATTTCTTCTTTTCAAAAGTTAAAAATAGTATTTTTACGCTAAAATCAAATGATTATGGCAGAAATAAATTGGCAAACCGCAAAAGAGTTTGAAGATATCACCTATAAAAAGAGCAACGGCGTAGCCCGAATTGCGTTTAACCGACCGGAAGTGCGTAATGCGTTCCGACCCAAAACGACCGCCGAGTTGTATCAAGCATTTTATGATGCACAAGAAGATACCTCAATTGGGGTAGTCTTACTTTCCGCCGAAGGACCTTCACCCAAAGACGGTATTTATTCCTTTTGCAGCGGCGGCGACCAACGGGCTCGAGGTCATCAAGGCTATGTGGGCGATGATGGGATGCACCGTTTAAACATTTTGGAAGTACAACGTTTAATTCGATTCATGCCAAAAGCCGTGATTGCCGTGGTGCCGGGATGGGCTGTGGGTGGCGGTCACAGTTTGCATGTAGTGTGCGATTTGACCCTTGCAAGTAAAGAACATGCGATTTTTAAACAAACCGATGCCGATGTCACCAGTTTTGACGGGGGTTATGGCTCAGCTTATTTGGCTAAAATGGTCGGACAGAAAAAAGCCCGGGAAATTTTCTTTTTAGGTAGAAATTATTCGGCTCAGGAAGCATTTGAAATGGGCATGGTGAACGCCGTGATTCCACACGACGAACTGGAAGCGACAGCCTATGAATGGGCTCAGGAGATTTTAGCCAAATCACCGACGTCTATCAAAATGTTGAAGTTTGCCATGAATTTAACCGACGATGGTATGGTAGGACAGCAAGTTTTTGCAGGCGAAGCCACTCGTTTAGCCTATATGACCGAAGAGGCAAAAGAAGGCAGAAATGCCTTTTTGGAAAAAAGAAAGCCTAACTTTGAGAAAAAATGGATTCCATAATCATCAACTAAAACTATATACTTTGGAAGAATTTACTAATTCAACGGTTTCGTTTGATTCGTTGCCAAAATTCGAATTGGTTCCGTTTCAACCACTAAACAAAAATTATTTAAACGTCGTCTATATCAGCAATGCCATTTTTGCAGTTATTTTGGCTATCGGACTTACGCTATTCATTATTTTTAATGACTTTGTTCGTTCCAATGTTATTCTTTGGGTTGCAATTCTCATAGGAATTATTGCGCTTTTATTTTGGCTCTCAAACATCAGTTTCAGAAAAAAAGGATATGCGCTTCGTGAAAAAGATATTTTGTTCCGCAAAGGAATTTTATCCACCACAAAAACGGTGATTCCATTCAACAGAATTCAGCACGTCGCTTTACATGAAGGTGTTTTTTCACGCATGTACCAATTGAGCGAATTGCAAGTGTATACTGCCGGTGGAAGCAGCAGCGATTTGCATATTCCGGGTTTGCCAAAAGAAGAAGCCGAACGCATTAAATCGTTCTTGTTGAATAAGATTACGGTACTGGAAAATGTTTCAAACGTAATTGAAGAACCAATTTTTCCCGAAGAAATCCGGGAAGAAAATCATCCAATAGACGAATCGCGATCCGATTCGGAAAACGAAACGCAAAACTAACGCCATGTACGATTTTAGTAAACCCCAACGGCAATCGGTCAAAGGAATCGCCATTATGTTTGCCGATACGTTGCAAGGTATTATTCGCGGACTCTGGGCTCCGATTTTGCTCGTAATTTACAAGTTTGATTGGAGTAAGATGTATTTTTTAATTTTCGGATTTTTAATTTTATTACTTTTAATTGGTGTAATCGCTTATTTAAAATACATCAATTTTACTTATTTTTTAGATGAAGAAAAACAAGAATTTGTCATTCAAAAAGGGGTAATTACCAAAAACAACATTACAATTCAGTTAGATAAAATTCAGCAAGTAAATATCAATCAGTCGGTTGTTCAAAAATTGGTGGGTGTGTTCAGTGTAGATATCGATACGGCCGGAAGCAATAAAAAAGAAGCGAGTATTCGTGCAGTGGATAATCAGGTAGCTCTACATTTGAAAAACAAGTTACTTTCGTTTGAAAAAACCACAATCGATATTTTAACCGATGAATCAAGTTTGGAAACGGAAAAACCTTTTTTAAAGATTAGCTTTCTCACACTTTTAAAAGTTGGAATTACCTCCAATTACGGAAGAAGCATAGCTTTATTGATTGGTTTTGTTGGTACGTTATACGGCGGTTTTCATGATGTGGTAACTTCCTTTGAGGTGGATGAAGAGGAAGTAAATGGTTTGGTTGACCGAGGATTGGGTTATTTTTCGCTCTCGTTTTTTCTAATTGGAGTGATGGTTTTAGTACTTTTAATCAATCTAATCCGAACGGTAGTCAAGTATTTTGAATATCAAATGGTTATTCAACGAAAAGCATTGGCTATCACGCATGGTTTATTCGCCAAAAAGAATACGCTACTTAAACCGGCAAAAGTTCAGATTACGGCCTTTAGCCAGAATTTTTTTCAACGAAAGCTTAATTTATTCGACCTGCGACTCAAGCAGGCTTCTTCTACCGATGAAGCTGGAACAGAGGGAAAAAGCAGTAATGATATTGAAGTTCCCGGTTGTAGTCCTGCAGAAAAAGAGGCTATACTGCAAATGATTTTAGATAAAATTCCCACTACCAAAGAAATTTTGAAGCCTAATTTTAGATATTTAATCAAAGCAATTCTATTCGGAATTTTTTTCCCTTGTGCCATCTTTACTTTCATGGGCTTATTTGTTTTTGAAGCACTACAAAGTTTTTTTCCGGTAATGATCGCGTATGTTTTGTTGATGGGAATGATTGTGTTTTTTCAATTTAGAAATTACCGATTGCTGCTTAGTCTCGATTTTATAACGTTAAAAGGCAATGCTTGGGATGTTCAGCATCAATTGATTGAACCATTCAAAATACAAGGCATTACTACTAAACAATATTTGTGGCACAAACGGTCAGATGTAGTTCATTTAACCTTTCATACCGCTGCTGGCGATTTATCCTTTAAATTTGCTAATTATTCTGCTTTAAAACCGTGGATCAATTATTGGTTGTATCAAGTGGAACGCAGTAACCAAAATTGGATGTAAATCGTTAAAATTAGCTTACTTTTGCAGAATAAAATTAAACAATAATGAAGCATTGGATTGAAGCCGCTCGGGTGAGAACATTACCACTTTCGGTATCGGGAATTTTGGTAGGAAGTTTTTATGCCTTGTCTAAACCAACAGAAAGTGTGCTCACACCCACACAAGTATTCAGTTGGAAGATTTTTGGTTTATTGATGTTAACAACAATAGGATTGCAAGTGTTATCCAATTTTGCCAACGATTACGGCGATGGAGTAAAAGGCACCGATAACGAAGACCGAATTGGTCCGAAACGGGCGTTGCAAAGTGGAGTAATTTCTCCTGCTGCAATGAAGCGAGCCATCATTATTACAGCATTTCTAACCTTTATCTCGGCTGTTTTATTGATTTACACGGCTTTTGGTTTAGAATATTTATATTATTCCATTTTCTTTTTACTATTGGGAATTATTGCCATTGCATCGGCAATTCGCTACACCGTTGGAAAAGGAGCTTATGGCTACAAAGGTTATGGTGATATTTTTGTGTTTTTCTTTTTCGGATTAGTAAGTACGTATGGCTCCTATTTTATGTTTTCCAAAGTATTTGATTGGTATTTGTTACTACCGGCAATTGCCATTGGATTTTTGAGCGTCGGAGTGCTCAATTTGAATAACATGCGTGACGAGGTTTCGGATAAAAAAGCTGGAAAAAATACGATTGTGGTGAAAATTGGTGGAGTAAAAGCCAAACAATATCATTACTTCTTGGTTATTTCTGCAATGGTGTTATTGTTGATTTTTGGAATTTTGCAAAATTTTGCCATCGATCAATATATTTATTTGATTGTTTTTCTACCAATTATTACGCATTTACTTCGTGTGAGCAGAACACAAAACCCAGCCGATTTAGACCCTGAGTTAAAACGTTTGGCGATATCCACGTTCATGGTTTCTTTGCTGCTGTCGTTGTGTTTGATTTATTTTATTTCAGATATTATTGTATAATTTTTAATTTTTACTGCTATGAAAATTACATTTTTTGGTCATTCTTCACTCGGAATTGAAGTGAATGGAAAACATATTGTAGTGGATCCGTTTATTTCAGGAAATCCAAAGGCTTCTCACATTGATATTCATTCATTGAAAGCTGATTTTATATTGTTGACGCACGCACACCAAGATCATATTTTAGATGTGGAAGCCATTGCAAAACGCACCAATGCCATAATTGTCTCCAATTGGGAAATTGCTACCTATTACGGAAACAAAGGCTTTCAAAACCATCCAATGAATCACGGCGGAAGTTGGGATTTTGAATTCGGGAAGGTAAAATATGTCAATGCCATTCATTCCAGTTCTTTCCCGGACGGTACGTATGGCGGAAATCCGGGCGGATTTGTGATTGAAGGCGAACATAAAAATATTTACATTGCAGGCGATACCGCATTAACGATGGATATGAAGTTAATTCCGCTTCGCACGAAGTTGGATTTGGCCATTCTTCCCATCGGAAGTAATTTTACCATGGATGTGGAAGATGCGATCACAGCCGCAGAATTTGTGGAATGTGATAAAGTGTTAGGCATTCACTACGATACGTTCGGTTATATCGAAATCAATCACGAAGAAGCCATCAAAAAATTCTTTAACAGCGGAAAAGATTTGATGTTGTTAGAAATTGGTGGATTTATTGAGCTGTAATTCTTGAAAGCAACATATCAAAAATATACATTAAACTTCAAAAGACCTTCCGGTACTTCCAGAGGTGTTTTAACCCAAAAAGAAACTTGGTTTATCATCCTAGAAAAGGATGGTAAAAAAGGAATAGGCGAGTGCGGTATTTTACGAACATTAAGCATTGATGACCGACCCGATTATGAAGAAAAATTAAAATGGGTGTGTCAACATATTCATTTAGGAGTGGATGAACTTTGGGAAAATTTAATCGAATTTCCGTCTATTCAATTCGGAATTGAAATGGCTTTTTTATCGTTGGAAAGTGAAAATCCGTTTGAATTATTTCCATCTGAATTTACTTCCGGACAAAAAAATATGGAAATAAATGGGTTGGTTTGGATGGGCGAAGAGTCGTTTATGAAAGCCCAAATTGAAGAAAAATTAGCACAAGGTTTTCGTTGTATAAAATTAAAAATCGGAGCCATTGATTTTGAAAAAGAATTAGGATTATTGCGTTATATTCGTCAACATTTTGATGAAAAAACCATTGAAATCCGAGTGGATGCGAACGGTGCTTTTGGTTTAAATGAAGCTTTAGATAAATTAAATCAATTAGCTGGTTTTAAATTACATAGTATAGAACAACCTATTGCAAAAAATCATACTGACAGGATGGCAGAGTTGTGTAAAATGTCACCTTTGTCGATAGCTTTGGATGAAGAACTGATTGGTGTGTTTTCAAAGGAAGAAAAAAGACAATTACTTCAAAAAACCCAACCTCAATTCATCATTTTGAAGCCGAGTTTGGTCGGTGGTTTTCGAGGAACACAAGAGTGGATTGAGGTAGCTGAATCACTTCAAATTAAGTGGTGGATTACCTCAGCCTTGGAAAGTAATATTGGTTTGAATGCAATTGCTCAATGGACGTTTACGCTTCAAAATCCAATGCCACAAGGTTTGGGAACAGGAGGACTTTATACCAACAATGTTGATTGTCCGCTGGAAGTTGTCAAAGGAAAATTAAAGTATAATCCTGCTCTGAATTGGGATATCAGCCAATTGGAATTTTAGCTTATTTAGCTAAGAACTTATTCAATGAATCTTTGGCTTGTTCTCTGATTTTGTTTCGCATAAAAGGTGTCCAACCCAGTAAATAACCTTTTAATCCCAATGCCATTCCGCTCCACTTCCATAAGCTGAATGAATCGGTGTGTTTGATGATTAAACCATCTTGAAATTTGAATTTCGCATAAATTTCATTCACGACTTTTCGGTCGGTTTTACTAAAGTTATACGTCGCAACCCATTTAGCTGTGCCGTTTTTTTTGGAACTTTTTAAATCGAAAAATTCAACGGACAGGTTTCCTTTGCTTCGTTCGATAAGCATTTTCCACATGGCACAAACTTCATCATAATTTAATTTGCCAAAAGCCGGATCAGTGAAGGTGGCATCCGGATGATAGCACTCGGCCATCCTCTTGGCGTCGAGTTTACTAAAAGAGTCATAGAATTTCAGTAGGACATTATGGGTGGTATGTATCATTCCAGTCTTTTGTGGTTATGGCTGTTATTTTATTTTCGTCGTTAATTGAAACGCGTAATTCTTTGATTTTGTATTTTTTTTCGTATTCACATTTGTATCGGAAAATGGTTAGTCCATCTTCATCATTTCGGAGGGCTTCCACTAATTTCATGTCTTGAAATTGACCAAAAACACGTAGAATGTTTTGGCAAGTCATCGCGATTTTATCTTTATTTATTTTTTTCAAAACTTCGTCAGTCGCTTCTTCTTTGGTGAACGGCTTGAAAGTAGAGGTGTTGCAAGTGTTTAGCATACGTTTGCCTAACGCATACGCTCTGCTCTTTTTGACCGAACTGACTTCGTTGATGCTTACTTTTATAAATTCAGGTTTTTTTTCTACGTGCTCACCTGTTGCGGCTGTTTTTCTCGATTTACAAGCGGTAATAAGTAGTAATAATAGGAAACAGTAGGCAACTTTTTTCATCTTAAATCTTTAAAAGCAAATTTGGATCAGGGCAATTTTTAGTATAATAAAGCATATCATTTTCACTACAAACACCAGGATAATCCCCCTGATATTCTTCTATGTCCACGATGATTTGAAAATGTAAATGTGAGGCATAATTGCCATTAATAGCAGCGGTACCTAAAGTAGCTATTTTCTCCCCTTTTTTAAAAGATTGATTACCACGCAACAAAGCTATACTTTCTAACGAAAGATGACCGTAAAGTGTATAAAATTCACAATTATTTAACGTATGCTTTAAAATGATAGTTGGTCCATAATCACCCAAAGCTGTATTGTTTTGAAAGCTATGCACTACACCATCAAGTGCTGCTAAAACTGATGTTCCGGCTTTAATCCATAAATCTAAACCGATGTGAATATTTCTTTCAGAGGCAGCAGTTGTGGAATTAAAAATTGAACTCCTTTCGTATAACTTTCGTTTTTCAAGATAACCACCATAGGCTACTTGAGCTTGATTTTTGGATAAATAATCTGCAATAAAAATTTCATATTCAGCAGCTGTTTGAGGTTTATATTCTTTTAACGCATCGGAATGAACAGATAAATCTAAAGGAATATATTTACTGTATGGAATGGAAGAGTCAATAACTCGCACATTAGTTTGTTGAAATAAAATTGTTTCAAGTGTATTCATTTTTCAAAGATACTTCACCCAATATTTTAATCTGTTAAATTGATTTTAAAATATTACTTATTAACATATCATTTCTTTTTAATAGCTAATTTACCACCTAAATAAGCCATGGGAAGGTAGGCAACAAGTAGATCTAACGAATTAAACCACATAGGAGCCGGAAGCATAAACACGCTCGCAATGCCACCCAGCAAGAAAAAAAAGCCTATTCCGTAGGCCAGCTTCATCGGATGATTGCTTGATAATTTGGCAGCAAGAAAAGCACCAAAAAGCGTACCTACAGCATGAGCAAGAAAGGGGAAAATAAAATGGCTAGGCCTAAACAAATGAATGGATGCGTTCAATCCTTCCATGGTACTTACATCAGCTCCTTCGGGTGGTGGAATGACAAAAACACTGATTTTAATCAAAGCCATATTGATAATGCTTCCTAAAACAATTCCAATAACAACTGCTACAGTATTCTTAAAAAAAGTATTCATTTTTTACTATTTATTTAATTTTTCATAAACTTTAATGACAAATTGATTGTTAAAAATTATAATTCAGCTATACATTACCACATCACATGAGTAAAATATGCTCATCTTACGTTGCCTTTGTTTTTAGTTTTATGCCATTGCCAAGTACTTAGGGCTTTTGTCGTGAAATTAAGAATTGTATAGTTTTTGTAGCGTAAGATAATTATTTTTTTATTTTTTTTAAGTTATTTTTAGTAATTCCAAAAAAAGCAAAATATGATACCCTACGCACTGTCTTACTTCAAAAGTTATTTTATGGCTACCTTGTTGATATTATTTTTTTCAACAAAACTGACTGCTCAGAATCTATTGAGTAACGGCAATTTTGAATCCGGCGGAAGTGGTATAGGTTTTCTTGTTAATAATTACTCCTTGATAAACCCGCTTACAGGAGCGAGTAGCCCCGGTCAATATGCCATAACTACAAATCCAACACTCATGAACACTAATTTTATTCCCGGAGGTGATCACACGACCGGAACCGGAAATATGTTAGTGTATGACGGGGCAAATAATAGCGGTGTTTTTTTCTGGACCGCCGGAAATACAGGTGGTGCAATTGGAGGTTTTACGGTGGGATCAACGTACACCTTTAGCTATTGGATTAAAACGGTATCCAATGAGGTTACAGTCGGTAATACACGGCCTAATATAGGTGTTTTTTTTGTAGGAGCAAATAACATTAGTCCTTCTAATTTGAATCAGTTAGCTCCACTTCCGGAGGAAGGATGGCAGCAAGTAGTTTATTCATTTGTGGCAACAGCTCCCGCTATTTTAATACGACTTAGAACACTGAATGGTGGTGCCTTGGGAAATGATTTTGCAGTTGATGATTTTGTTGTCGAGCAAGGGGCATTGCCGCTAGAGGGTTCAGTTACAACCATAAACCCAACTTGTCCAACCAGTACCGATGCCTCTATTACTGTATCGGTTGTGGGAGGTGCTTTACCTTACGGAAGTTTTAATTTAACAGGAACTGTTTCGCAGTCCAATTCTTCTGGAATTTTTTCAAACCTACCGCAAGGAACGTATACTGTATCAGTTATTGATTCAAGTGGCGAAGAGTTTAGGGTAGATAATATTATTTTAGTTGCACCAAATGATCTGCAAATTAGTGAACCAACTACAATTTGCGAAGGAGAGTCAACAGAATTAACGGTGAGTGGAGGTGTCAATTCTTACACGTGGACAGCGAATCCGCCGGATAGTTCACTGATTAATCCAAACGCTGCTACACAGAATGTTAGTCCATTAGTGACAACAACCTACACCGCTGTTTCGGGTACTGAGGTATCGCCAACTAATCTTGTTTTTAATGGGGATTTTACGCTTGGAAATGTTGGTTTTACCACTGATTACACGCAAGTGGCTAATCCCAATCCATTTGGTGTGCAGTCTTCCTATGAGATCGTTCAAAACCCTAATGCATGGTTTACACCTTTTGCATCGTGTGGTGATCATACTACCGGAAGTGGTAATATGATTGTTTTTGATGGTTCAACTGATCCAACCGGAACTACTCGTGTCTGGTGTAACGAAGAAGTAATCAATGTGGAACCAAATACAAATTATACCTTTTCCTACTACATAGCATCTGTCGCACCTGAAAATCCGGCTTCCATGGTGGTTGAAATTAATGGTGTTTCATTAGGTGCAGCGTTAAATGCTCCTACAACAACTTGCCAATGGACTTTGCATTCGTTTTCATGGAACTCAGGTTCATCAACAACGGCAGAGATTTGTATTTTTAATTTAGTATTTGCCAATAATGGAAATGACTTTGCCTTGGACGATATTTCACTGGCAGAAACGGTTACTTGTTTGTACGAAAAAAGTGTAACAATAACGGTTAACCCGCTGGTTGTTCCCACATTTAATCCGGTTAACCCAATTTGTACGGGAGGTACTTTATCAGCTCTACCAACTACATCTTTAAACGGAATTGAAGGAAGCTGGTCGCCTGCTTTGAATAATTCGGCAACTACTATTTATACATTTACTCCAAGTGAATCGAGCGGCTGTATTTCAACAACTACTTTGTCTATTCAAGTTGTAGAATTAACAACCCCTGTTTTCGAAATGGTTGGCCCAATTTGTGCAGGAGATTCGTTAAATCCTTTACCTACCACTTCTCAAAATGGTGTTATTGGCTCTTGGTTGCCTGCCTTAAACAATACGTTAAGCACAACCTATACATTTACACCCAATACAGGGCAATGTGCCACTATAACAACACTTACGATACAAGTGACAGCACCGGTGATTCCTGTTTTTGAAGTGGAAGAGTCGGTTTGTTTTGGCTCTACGATCAATGAATTACCCACGGTTTCAATCAATGGAATAAACGGTACTTGGTCGCCGCCCTTGAACATGTCTGCCTCAACAACCTATACCTTTACACCTGCCATTGGAGCGTGTGCAGTAACAACAGAACTTACGATTGCCGTGATTTCTCCACCGCAATTTACAATTTCACAAGGCTGTGTAGGTTCGATTTATACACTTAGTGCTGTGGTTGAATCAACCGGTGCAACTACAACGTATGCGTGGTATAATTCCTCAGACATTCAGATTGGAACGAATAACACTGTCGCAATTTCTTCTGGAGGAGAATATCGTTTGGTGGTCACACAAAACGGATGTAGTAGTGAACAAAGTCTGAATGTAATTAGTACGATTTGTAGCATCCAAAAAGGAATATCACCAAATAATGACGGATTAAATGACAGTTTTGACCTTTCTTCTTATGAGGTAACTGATTTGCAGATTTTTAATCGATATGGAGTTTCTGTTTACAACAAAGCAAATTATAGAAATGAATGGTTTGGTCAATGTAATAAAGGAAACGAATTGCCTGATGGAACCTACTATTATGTGATCAATTTTGAAAATATTGAAACGAAAACAGGCTGGATTTACATTAATAAAGCGTACTAGATTTAGTCATAAAAATTTTAAAAATAGAATTGCAACCAATAAAGCCGGATTTTCTTGTGAAGACATCTTTGAATAGAAATTGTCAAGCCAAAAGTTTCCCTAAATAAAATGAATCAAATAAAAATAATTGCTGCTTTTTTCTTCCTATTATTTTCTTCAAGCAGTTCCGCACAATTGGGTTTTTGTACAGGAAGTAAAGGTGAACCTATTTTTACTGAAAATTTCGGAAACGGAACCAATTACGGACCTGCTTTACCTACCGGAACTACTAATTATAATTTTGTTACAGGTAGCCCTAATGATGGAAGTTATACGTTATTCTACAGAACTAATCTCTACAGCACTTGGCACTATTCGCTAGACCACACTCCAGATGCCACCAATGGAGTAAATGGAAAGGCATTAATTGTGAACGCTAATGCTAGTACAACTGGTGATTTTTATAAACGTATTGTTACCGGATTGTGTGTAAATACTACTTTTGAGTTTTCTGCTTGGGTGATGAATGTGTATAATCCCGGTTCTGGTTTTTGCGGTGCAAGTGAAATCCCTATCAATGTCCGGTTTGAAATATGGAATGATACGGAAACAGTTTTGTTAGGTTCAGGAGATACCGGAAATATAATGGGTACATTTTCACCGATTTGGCAACAATTTGCGCTCGTATTTACCACAGGAGCCGAAACCTCTGTGGTTTTAAAAATGAAAAATAATGGCGTAGGCGGTTGCGGAAATGATTTGGCAATCGACGATATTGAATTTAGAGCTTGTGGTGAGTTAACAACCATATCCAGTCCGCCTCTTTCCGGACAACTATATCAAGCTTGTTCCAACCAAGCTCCGTTTTCTCTAACTTTTCAAGCCGCTACAACGGGTGTTTTACCACACTTTTATCAATGGCAATCGAGTAGCGATGGCATAACTTGGACAGATATTCCGGGAGCGAATGCTGCTGGCTACACGGCTACAAACATAAGTTCCACAACTTATTTTAGAACCAAAGCAGCACAAGATGTAGCAAATTTAAACAATAGTTTTTGTTCAACGATTTCGGATATTTTTACAGTTTCATTTCTAAATTCACCCGCTGCCCCAATCAGTAATGGAAATGTGGAAATCTGTCAAAATGATCCTTTTCCACCACTTTCTGTTTCCGCCAATACGACTTCGGGAGTGAATTGGTACGACGCTCTAACAGGTGGAAACTTACTGCAATCGAATACTACCTCGTTTACACCTGCGGCTGCCGGAACCTTTTATACGGAAACCTACGATTTAAATTCGAATTGCCTGAGCACGACCAGAACTCCGGTTACATTATCAATTGTTCCTTTACCTACGGCAACAATTTCAGGAATAACATCCATATGTGCCGGAAATAGTACAGTGATTAATTTTAACGGAACTCCAAACGCAGAAATAACATATACAATTGATGGAGGAGCAGACCAATTTATTACGTTAGATGCAACGGGCTTCGCTACGCTTACATCACCGGTTTTAAGTGCAAATTCTACCTATAGTTTGGTGAGTATCACTTCTCCTATTTCTGCAAGTTGCAATCAAACGATAGCAGGATCAGTAACTATTTTAGTAAATCCACCACCCACGGCTTCCATTTCAGGTGATACATCGCTTTGTTTAGGTGATAACGGTTCGATACAATTTGTGGGCACCCCAAATGCAACTGTTTTTTATACGATTGACAATGGACCAAGTCAGTTCACTGTTTTAAATGCCATAGGTGAAAAAACTGTCGCGATTTCGAATGTCACAACCACTACGGTGGTAAGGATTACTGAAGTGAGTACAGCCGGTGGAAGTGGTTGTTCGCAAACGTTAAGTCAATTGATCACATTCACGGTTGTGCCTTTGCCTATCGCTACCATTTCAGCTAATCAAACAGCTGTATGTGATGGTGATACAGTAGTGCTGACATTTACGGGAACACCCAATTCACAATTGACGTATACAGAAAACAATGGTGTTAATCAAACCATAGATTTGAATGGAAGTGGAACAGCTACCCTAACCACTCAGGCGATTACAACCGCTACGACATTTCGATTGGTAAAGGCAGAATTGCTACAAAGCCCATTTTGTTTTCAATCTATTTCAGACGCAGTTACCATTGCGATTAATCCGATACCGACAGCTACTTTTACTGGTGGTATAGCCTATTGTTCTGGAGAAACTACCGCTATTTCACTTGCAGCTGATTTGGTTGGTACGGTGTTTACATGGACAGTTGCTCAAAACGGAACTACCGGAGCTACAGCCGGAAGTGGAGATCAAATTAGTCAATTATTGTTGGCTACTAATGCCAATAGTACAGCTACTTATACTGTAACTCCTGTTTATAACAACTGTACCGGAAACCCAATGACAATAATTGTCGTGGTAAATGCAATTCCGGAACCAACGTTAACAGATGGTGCCATTTGTTTACTCACGGGAAATACTTCTGCTCAACCGTATGTGTTAGATACTGGATTATCAACTTCTGATTATAGTTTTGAATGGTATTATGAAGAAGATTTAATTTCAAATGCAAACGGAAGTACATACGATGCT
Source organism: Flavobacterium lacus (assembly GCF_003268815.1). GTDB lineage: Bacteria > Bacteroidota > Bacteroidia > Flavobacteriales > Flavobacteriaceae > Flavobacterium > Flavobacterium lacus. The sequence continues at coordinate 74,909 of NZ_QLSV01000016.1, forward strand.
TTCCAAATTGGAGAATATGCTGTGGTAGCGACCAACCTTATTTCCGGTTGTGTTTCTCCGGTAGTAACAGCAGTAGTTACCGAATCGGTACTTGGTGAAAGTTTAGTAATCGAACAATCCGAAGCGTTTAGTGAAAACCCAACGATTACTGTTACGGTAGTGGGTGGAGAAGGCCCCTTTTATTATCAATTGGATGATTTTGGTTTTCAAACGTCAAATGTATTTACTAATGTGGCACCCGGTTTTCATACCATCACGGTGGTAGATGATAGTTTATGCACTAATTTGACTGGAACTGTAACGATTATTAATTATCCTAAGTTTTTTACGCCTAATGGTGATGGTTACAACGATACTTGGAATATTACCGGTGTGGATGGCTCATCTCTTATCTATATTTTTGACCGTTACGGAAAGTTACTCAAGCAAATCAGCCCACTAGGATCAGGTTGGGACGGAACCTATAATGGGCAACCGGTTTTTTCCAGCGATTATTGGTTTATGATTAACTATCCCGAAAACGGGACACCAAAGACGTTTCAGTCGCATTTTAGTTTGAAGCGATAACCTATGGAATGAAAAAAGTTTACTTTTTGATTATAAAAATCGTCGACTATTGCTCTTCTTTTCTTCGTTCTTCGATAAATTTTGTAAGCATTTTTCCGTATTTAGAATTCGCTACTTTAGGCGACATCGATTTTTGAATGGTATCTAAATATTTTAATTGGGCATCATGTACTTCCGACAAAGCAATGTATGGACCCACTTCATACTCTTTTTGGTTGAGTGCAAAGTTGATGGTGTATAAGTACTTGCGTTTGACAAGTTTTTCGTTCGCTAATTGAATACTGTCGAGACTAGCTTGGTTGTTCTCTTGTTTGGCTTTAATTTCTCTCTCTAACAATACCAATTGATCTATATTAAAACGCGAATTAATTGTAAGAAAATCTTCAAATAAGTCATGATTTTTTGAACCTTTCACTTGCGCATTTGCATAAAAGGTTTCCAATGTGGTTTCGATAGAAAGATGACCCGGCTCAGCAAAAACTACTAAATTATTATCTAATGAATTCGACTGACCACGGTCTAAAAACAAATACAACATTTCGGGGGAATCGATTTTTAAATGACTTTCAAATTCAGATTTTCCATCAAAAATAATAGAATCAACCACCACCAACGTCGAATCTTTGAGCATTTGAATATATAATTTTCCTTGTTTGATTCCTTTTATATTTCCGGAAATGTGAAGATTGGCATCGCTTTTGGTTTCTTCTTTTTTACAAGCGATAAACAGACTGAATGCTACAAAAAGCAATACGGTTTTTTTCATTTTTTTTTGATTCTAATTTGGTTAATATATTAAATTGGTGCAGCAATCTCCATAAGATAGGCACAAAGTAAAGCACCATAAGTGCCAACTACATAGCCAAATACAGCTAATAAAACGCCAACACTGGCTAATGACGGATGAAATGCCGAGGCGATAATAGGTGCCGATGCTGCTCCACCGATATTGGCTTTGCTTCCCACAGCGAGGAAGAAAAACGGAGCTTTGATTATTTTTGCTACAATGATAAGTAACAGTACGTGGATAGCCATCCAAATCAATCCCACAACCAAAAGTCCGGGATTACTGAGAACAGAACCTAAATCCATTTTCATTCCGATGGAAGCGACTAGAATGTAGATGAAGACACTGCCAATTTTGCTGGCTCCCGCTCCTTCGTATTCTTTTAATTTTGTAAATGAAAAGATGATACCGAGTGCAGTGGCGAAGGTAACCATCCAAAAGAAACGGTCACCAAACGTAGATACAAAACTAGTTGGGTCGTTAACGGCTTCAAAATTGGCTTTTAAAACATCAGAAATTGAATTACTCCCCCAATGCGAAAGGCCAACTGCTGTGAAAGCAATTCCCAAAATAATCATCAAATCAGTTAGACTTGGAATCTTTGTTACACTCGCAGCATAAGTAGAAACTTTATTTTTTAATTCCTCAATTGAGCTATTGTCAGCTTTTAACCAGTTGTCAATTTTTTCTTTTCTGCCAATTCCAAAAAGTAGCACCGCCATCCAAATATTGGCAACAACAATGTCAACTAACACCATAGCTCCATATTTTTCTTGATTGTATTTAAATACTTCAAGCATAGCAGCTTGGTTTGCACCACCGCCAATCCAGCTTCCGGCTAATGTGGAAAGTCCACGCCAAATGGCATCAAAACCGGCACCGCCAACGGTTTCCGGTGAAAAGATGGAAACGATTAAGACGGCAATAGGTCCGCCCAAAATAACACCAATTGTTCCGGTAAAAAACATGATTAAGGCTTTTGGACCTAATTTAAACATGGCTTTTAAATCAATGCTTAAGGTCATCAAAACCAACGCAGCGGGCAATAAATAACGACTGGCAACAAAATAAATAGATGATTTTTTTGTAATTATTTCGCCATTTTCAGCAACTTCGCTCCACTCGGGCGAGATAATATTCAGCGAACTAAAAATAGAAGGAAGTAAATAACACATTAGCAACGAAGGGAAAATGACATAGAATTTTTTCCAAAAACCTTCTTTAATAGTAGAGGTGTAAAAGACAAATGCTAACAAAAGCATTAATAATCCAAAAACGATGGTGTCGTCTGTAATGTAGGGTGCGTTTTTCATTCGTTGTAATTTGGGTGCAAAATAGGTATTTTTTGAAAATTCTGAAGTGTTTTTTTGAGTTAGTTGTAATAATGAGCCACGAATTCACGAATTAAATAAGTAGAACACAGATTTAAGAAATCATTAAAATTTACAAAATTTATTATTTTTCCAATTTCTCAAATTTTTCCAATCAGTGTTCAAACAAAAGCTTTAAATAAGTAGAACAAAGCAATCATTAAAATTTACAAAATTTATTATTTTTCCAATTTCTCAAATTTTTCCAATCAGTGTTCAAACAAAAGCTATAAATAAGTAGAACAAAGCAATCATTAAAATTTACAAAATTTATTATTTTTCCAATTTCTCAAATTTTTCCAATCAGTGTTCAAACAAAAGCTTTAAATAAGTAGAACAAAGCAATCATTAAAATTTACAAAATTTATTATTTTTCCAATTTCTCAAATTTTTCCAATCAGTGTTCAAACAAAAGCTTTAAATAAGTAGAACAAAGCAATCATTAAAATTTACAAAATTTATTATTTTTCCAATTTCTCAAATTTTTCCAATCAGTGTTCTTTTCTCTAAAAAAAAAATCCCTGAAACGTTCGATTCAGGGATTCCTATAACTTATTTTTATGGTTTTTAGCCTCGCAACCACGCTTCGCGAAGTGCTTTCTTCGTTTCGTCAGTAGCTTGAAAGCCGTCAATTTCGTCCATCGGAACTTTTACGGTTCCTTTTAAAGTCAGTTCTTTGTCTTCTCTTTTTATGACAAATGTCACCGGGTCATTTTCTTGCCATGACATGCTGCCGATAATCATATCGTAGATGTTGTCGAGATTGTATTTAGTGTCATTAATGGAAACAATGATGTCGCCACCTTGCAATCCGATTGCTTTCATGAAGTCATTTAATTCAATTCCGGGAAGAATGATAATTTCTTTGGTAGTAGGGTTTACTGTAATATACGGAACTTGTCCTTTTAAGAAAATATTTCCGGGAATTTGTACTTTGGTTTTGCTAACGCCAACTTTAGCAAAAAACTCCTCGTAGTTCAACGGTGTTGTTCCGCCTACATACGTGTCTAAAAACGTTCTGATTTCTGGGAAAGTAACGGAAACTATTTTGTTAAACAATTCACTGTCTTCAAATGGTTTTTCGTTGCCGTATTCTTTGGAAAGTTTTTGCATTAAATCTAAGATTCCGCGTTCGCCATTGCTTAATTCTCGTAATTTGATATCTAAACACATTGCAATTAAAGCCCCTTTTTCATACACATTTAAATAAGCATCTTTGTATTCTTTTTTCAATACTTCGGCACTCATTTTGGTGAAGGGCATCGTATCATCAAAACGTTGAGAATTGGTGATTTTCCCTGCCATTCTTTGGTAAAATTCTGTTTCATCAATCAAGCCTTGATTGACTTGAAAAAGGTTGGCAAAATATTCGGTAATTCCCTCATACATCCATAAATGTTGTGACATTTTAGGTGTGTTGAAATCGAAAAAATGAATTTCTTTGGAATGAACACTTAAGGGTGTTACAATATGAAAAAACTCATGCGAAACCACATCTACCATACTCTGGTTTAATTGATCTGCCGGCATCGCTTCAGGGAAGACAACAACTGTAGATGTGTTGTGTTCCAATGCTCCAAAACCTTTGGCATCTTCTTTTTCATAATCGGAGAGATAAAGTAGAATAGCGTATTTTTTGGTATTGTCAATTGGACCTAAAAATTTCTTTTGTGCCTTCATCATGGTTTCCATTGCGGGCTTAAAATCTTCTGCGGTGTACATACCGTTTGGCGAATGAACACTGATGATGATTTCCATATCATCCACCATAAAAGAAGCACTTTTTTCTTTGGTATACATGATTGGATTATCGGCTAGTTCAGCATACCTAGTTGCTTTAAATACATCAATAGCATCACTTTTATCCAAATCTACCATGGCAGTTGCACCGTGCAAGTGCGTTGGTTTAGTGATGGTTAATTGATACGGAAGCTCATTTAAATCTTTAAAATAACCTATAAATGCATGCGTGTTGATTACAAAATTTTCACCTTCTGCTATATTTGTTCCTGCCGGAGAAAAGATATCGCCTTGACCAAATTCGGTTCCGGACTCAGAATCAAAAGTGTCATTCATCAAATAAGTAACGGAAGCTAATTTTTTAGCGTTTTTGATAACCCACGAATTTTCATCCATTTTGGCAACAGAAAGTTCTTTTCCTTTGGCATCATAAGCTTTAAAGTTTTCAGCATATCGTCCATAATCATCCTCAGAATAGGTTCCGGGAACAATTTTTGGAAGAAAAAAAGTAGTTTCGTCTGTTTTAATTTTTGGTGGTGTAATTTTTACTGCAACCCTGTCATTGTTGATTTTTACTAAATCAAGTTCAACATGAATTTCATTATTTTTGTTTTGTGCAAAACTTGTACTAATGTGTAGTAGTAAAAATATACTAGAGAGCACAAGGGATAAGAGTGATTTTCTCATGAAAGTTAAATTTAATTCGTTAGTAGCGTAAATGCTAAATATGTTACAAATAAAAACAAAAAACGCCTTATTAAAAAGCGTTTTGATAATAATGGTATAAAGAAATTACTTGGCTTGAAGTAAAATCCAGTCTTTAATATCTGTCAAAACAATCGGTGAAAAAGTTTGTTCGATGGTTCCATATTCATCCACTGAGCCGGTTTCGCTTTCTTGAAAAAGATGGTTCAAATTTGGATATTCTTTTACTGTTACTTTTTTGTTCCCACCTTTCTCTAAACTATTTTTAATGCCTGTCATATTTGTTTTGGGTGGAACTTGAAGGTCTTTTTCGCCATTTAAAACTAAAACCGGACATTTTACTTTTTGCAAAAACACTGCGGGTTCATAGCTGATGAAGTAGCGGAACCACGGTGAAAGCAACGGTTCAATTTGTTGATTCAAGGCTTCTTTTCTATCATTTTCATTAAGATTGTTAAATTCTGAGTTGTCCGAATACATCGTGTTGAAAACAGTTTCTAATTCTTTTTGAGCTTCGATAGCTGTTTTGTTGCTCTTGACTATAGTATAAACAGATTTATTAAATTTTTTAATGTCCTCTAAGGCAGTCTCATCCATTCCCGATGATTTTCCAATCAAGTAAGTTTGCTCTAAAAGTAATTCATCACCCGGTATTCCGGGTCCTGCCAATAAAACAATAAAACTAATCGATTTATCTTTTGAAGCAACAATAGGGGCAATTATTCCACCTTCACTATGACCAATTAGTCCTATTTTTTTAGCGTTTACACCTTTTCTGTTTTTAAGATAGGTTACAGCTGCTTCAATATCTGTTGCAAAATCATAGGAAGTAGAGGTAGTAGGATCACCACCGGATTGGCCAACACCACGATCATCGATTCGTAAAACCCCGATACCATTTCTAGTTAAATAATCAGCAATTACCCAAAAGGGTTTGTGACCAAAAATTTCAGAATTTCGGTCTTGTTGTCCGCTTCCGGAAATTAAAACAACAGTCGGATAATTTTCTTTTTTTGGATAAGTGAATGTTCCTGCTAGTGAGACGTTAGCCTTTACATTTTCAAATACTACATCGTCAATTTCATAAGGAAATGGTGCTTTGGGTTCTTGTGGACGATTTATTTTTTTTACAGCTGTTTTTGTTCGAGTTAATTTCAGTGGAAAATTTTGTCCATTTTGAGAAAAAATTCCATCAAATTCTAAAGTATCATTAAACTTTCCGGAATAGGAAAATTTGGCTTGATCAAATTTAAAAACGAGTGTTTTATCTTCAAACGTTACGGAGGAAAGTGGAATTCCGATAGCATTTTGTTGCGGAATATCCATTGTGCCGGTGTAGAGGGTTTCCTTTTTATCGAAATTTAATTCAAATAATAATTCCGACCCCATAATACTTAATTTTCCATACCATTTCCCCGTTATGTCCTGAGAAAAAAGCATTGAAGTAAATAATAACGCAATAATAAACAGTATTTTTTTCATTTCGATACTTATATAATGGTTCAGATTATAAATTTATAAAAATGATTACTGAAATGCTTTATTTTATGCAATTATCTTTTCGAAATTTTATTGTGTGTAATTTGCCTCTGTAACGTGCATTTGAATCGGTCAATTCCGCTTCCACGAAGTTTAGCATGCTTAGTACTCCTGCCTTGCACACGTTCACGCCACATTTTGAAACTGGACGATTTCATTTCTTTTCGCATCAATTCGATGGTTTCTTGTTCAGAAATCCCAAATTGAAACGTAATGGCTTCAAATGGCGTTCGGTCTTCCCAAGCCATTTCGATAATTCGATCGATTTGAATGTCATTAAAAACTTTGGTGGTAGGCATACATCTTTTTAATTATAATAACAAAGGAACGGTATAAATAAAAAAACGCTTGCTGAACAAGAGTTAAACTTTTATTAATCAAACTTATTTTTGATATAATATTTGCCTTCTAAATCGTCATCAAAATCATCAATAACAGGTTTTGGCTTGGGTTTGCTAGCCGTTACCTTTTTTTTCCACAGCTCAAAATTGTCTTTTGATAATTTTTTACGCATGATTTCGGTCACTTCGTTTTCAGAAATTCCAAACTCAACTTTTAAAACTTCAAAAGGTTTCTTTTCCTCTTGAGCCATACTGACTACGCGTTCGAGTTCTTCGTAAGTCAGTTCCACTCTTTTACTTTTTTTCATTAGTTCAAAAGCACAATTAATGTTATTTTCTAATTTTATTTTTATTAATCAATATTACTAAAAAAATAAATTACTTTTTCAATCAACACCATTTTTTTTAGTTAAAGTTCAGGAGATCTGGATTTTTGAAACGGAATTTTAAGTAACTTACTTAAATCATTGTTTTCTTCCGGTTTCATATGCGTATCGACTCCATAGATTATTTGACCTCTTTCGAGGTACGAATAAGTGCCAAAAATCCGATCCCACACAGAAAAAATATTACCATAATTGCTATCGGTATAAGGCAATTTATAATGATGATGCACTTTGTGCATATCCGGAGAAATGATAAAATAGCTCAACACTTTGTCCAATTTTTTTGGAAGAGGAATGTTGGCGTGATTGAATTGCGAAAAAACAACCGAAAGCGATTGATAGAGAAAAACCATCCACATCGGACTACCAACAATTAAAACGCCAAGAACAGTAAAGACAAATCGAATGACACTTTCACCCGGATGATGCCGATTGGCAGAAGTGGTATCAATCCAAGTGTCGGTATGATGAATCAGATGAAATCGCCATAAAAACTTGACTTTGTGTTCAATTAAATGCACTAAATAAGCTCCGATAAAATCCAATAATAACAATCCAACCAACGTATACACCCAAATATTCATCTCGGGCAACCATTGTAAAATTCCGAAATTTTGTTGAATAGCAAAATCGGCGGCTAACAATAAAATAAAAGCCATTACAAAATTTATGATGATGGTGGTTATCGTGAAGAAAATATTTATTCCGGCATGATTGATTTTGTTGTATTGGAATTTGAAAAGAGGGAACGCATTTTCAATTAGCCAAAAAACAGTGATTCCACCAACGAGAATTAAACCGCGATGCAAGGATGAAATGGTTTCAAAATAGTCGATTAGCGTCTGCATTTTTTTTTAACTAAAGTAATAAAAAAAGTAATATTATTTAATAATTCTGAAAGTCAAATTAATGCGTTCTCCAATTGGCTTGGCTGTTTTCGGAATTTGATGTTTCCAGAAATGCTGTGTACTTCCTTTCATGAGCAATAAACTGCCGTGTTCAAGGTTGATTTTTAATTTGGCTTCTTTTATTGAATTGTGCTTCAGATGAAAACTTCGGTCGGCACCAAAACTAACGGAGGCAATAATAGGATTTCTACCTAACTCTTTTTCATTATCAGCATGCCAACCATTGCTGTCTTTTCCATCACGATACAAATTTAATAAAACGGTGGTAAAATTTTCAGCACAAATTTCTTCAATTTCATTTTTAATGAACATCAACAAAGGGTTCCACTTATGCGGATGCATGACAATATTGGAATAGGAATACGTTTTCCCATCGTTACCAAACAAAGCGGTAAGACGCGGTTGAGGATGCGTTTGCCCAAAAATGGTGATGTTGTCTTGCTGCCACGGAATTTCATTTTTTAATTTTTCAAATAGTTCTTTGGCTTTTTCAAAACTAAAAAAGTCGGGGTAATACTCGATTTCAGCATCAGGTACATCGAATATTATTTTTTCTTTGGGAAAGAGTAAATTCATGTCGTAAAAATAAAAAAAAAGCGATGGAAAATCACCATCGCTTTCGAGAAAACGTAAGATTAAAATTTGTTAGTTTTCGTGGTCTTGTAAAATATTTTTATAAATGATTCCGGCAACGATTGCTCCTAAAATAGGTGCGAGCCAAAATAACCAAAGTTGCAGTAAAGGTTCACCGCCGGTAAAAATGGCTTGTGATGTAGATCGGGCTGGGTTTACAGATGTATTTGTAATCGGAATACTAATTAGATGGATTAAGGTCAACGCCAACCCAATGGCAATTCCGGCAAATTTCCCATTAGCAAATTTATCAGTAGCTCCCAAAATAACTAAAACGAAGAACAATGTTAAAACAAATTCTGTTACAAATGCAGTCGCCATCGAATAGCCTGAGGGTGAAAAGGCTCCATAACCGTTAGAAGCAAAAGCCCCGGCTTTGGTATTGTCAATACCAAGAAAAGAGTCTTGACCGTTCATGATAAAATAGAGTGTTCCTGCGGCGGCGAGACCACCAATACATTGAGAAAAGATGTACGGCGTCAACTCTTTGGCTTCAAAACGCCCACCAGCCCAAAGACCGAAGGAAACAGCGGGATTAAAATGTCCGCCTGAAATATGCCCAACAGCATAGGCCATTGTTAAAACGGTTAGTCCAAAGGCAAGAGCAACTCCGGCATAGCCTATGCCTACATTGGGTACTCCGGCGGCAAAAAGTGCACTTCCGCAACCACCGAAAACCAACCAATAGGTTCCAAAAAACTCTGCAAATAATTTTTTCATGATGTATTTAGTTAGGTTAATATTTAGTGTAAAGAAAAGCCCAATAGATCAAAACTAGTTGCAATGGAAGACGAATCAATCGCACCCATTTTGGTAATCCTAAAGCTGCTTTTTTGTTCTGATACATATAGAAATTAGCAGGAAAAACAGCCACGAGCAGTGCAATTATGCCCCAAGCGGCATAGGAAGTTGTTTGAGGTACACAAAGAAGTATTCCTAAAACAATTTCGGCAACGCCAGCTATCCCATTTAATAATTTAGGATTCGAAAAGTAAGGAGGTATAATTTTTAAATAAAGTCTGGGATTGCGAAAATGATTGAAACCAGCTATAAAATAAATAGCTGCCATACAATACAGATGCCAAGGTAAATTCATAAATAATCACTAAGATTACACGAATTTATAGAAAAAATGTTAATATATTGCATAAGTAGAAAAAATTCTACTAAAAATAAAAATTATGTTTTAGTTCTTGAGCCAACATTCATAATGATTATGGCAAAAATAATCAATACAATACCAAACCATTGCAAAGCGTTAATTTTTTCACTCAAAAGAAAATAAGCCATTAAAACAGAAACGGGTAATTCTAAGGAAGAAACAATACTACCAAGTCCGATTCCGGTGTAAGGAAATCCTGCATTTAATAGCATGGGCGGGATAATGGTTCCAAAAAGGGCTAAAATAATTCCCCATTTCAAGAAAATTTCAAAATTAAACGGGGTATTTTGAGTGAGTAGAGCAAAAATAAAAACGATGACAGCTCCACCTAAAAGCATGTATAAGCTTCGTTGAGCAGAAGAAATACCTAAAGCCACTCGATTGGCTGTAAACATGGTTGTGGTGAATGACGCTGCGGCTAACATTCCCCAAAATAATCCTCTCCAATCTAATTCAATTTCATTTTTTAATAAGTTGGTCGCCAAAATAGTTCCCACTAAAACAATAGCAACAGCAACAATTTTTTGCAGAGAAGGAAGTTTTTTGTCTAAAATCATTTCCAGCAAAACGCCCATCCAAACCGTTTGCATTAACAAAACGATGGCGATTGATACATCGATATAACGAACACATAAGTAATAGAAAACACTTGTCATTCCCAACGAAGTGCCGGCGAGCATCAATTGAAAAATGTTTGTTTTAGATGCTTTTACAGCGGTATTGTTGTTCTTTAACCGCTGAAAAGAATTGATAATCAAAACACCAATAATTCCCAATACAAACTGAGCTGTAGTGACTTCAGCAGTAGTGAAATTTTCTTGGTAGGCAAGTTTAACAAAAGTGGCCAGCATGCCATAACTTGTTGCTCCTAATCCAACTAAAAACACCCCTTTTAAAACACGATTTCCAAACATAATTTAATTTTTAAAAAGCCGGCAAAGATAGGTAAAAGTTGTGAGCTGCGGGTTGAAAGTTTTAAAGTTTCAGGTTTCAGGTTTCAAGTTTCAGGTTTGAAGTTGATGGTTGTTAATAAAAAATGTTCCCAGTATAAATCCATTTCAAACTTTTACTGCGAAGCAATCCAATTCAAGAAGAATTCATTTTATCTTTCAATCCATAGGTCGACCAAAAGTGGGAGGTGATAATTTAAACTAGAGTAGATTTGAAATTCAAAAGATGGAGAAAACCGACTTGTTATGGGAACGCCATTAAATCCAAGAAAATTTTTCCTTCATAATCTTCGTTTTATTTTCGATTAAGTAGTGTTGAAAAGCAAGAGCTACCGGTGAATGTTTTTTTTGTTTCAACCAAATTAAACTCCAGGTTGATTTTAAAGGTAATCCCATAATGGGTATAATGTGTAAATCACCATTATTCAATTCATTTTTTATGCCAATTAAGGGCATGATGGAGCATCCCAATCCTGCAATCAAAGCTTGTTTTACCGCTTCGTTGGAAGTTAATTCCATTTTTTTGATGAGCTGTAATTTATTGGTCTCAAGAAATTGTTCCATCACTTGCCTCGTTCCCGAGCCTTTTTCCCTATAAATAATTGGAAGCTTTTCAATAATTGATTTGTCATTCTGTTGATGCGGAAAATCAAATTCTTTGTTTCCAACTAAAAAGAGTTTGTTTTCCATTAAATCAATTTTCTCAATATCCACGTTTTCGGGCAACAAAGAAACTAATGAAAAATCAACATCGTTGTTTTGCAAACTTTTAATTACTCTCAGTTTGTTGGTTACATCGAGTTCTAATTCTATCGCAGGATTTTCTTTCATAAAATCCGTGATAAAATAAGGAATAACGTATTTACCGGTTGAAACAACAGAAATCTTTAGTCTTCCAAAAATTAGACCTTTATAGGCCATCGTTTTGTAATTGATATTTTGAACTTCATTTAATATTTTTTCAGCAGCCGATGCAATTTCTTTGCCAAAATCAGTAACATAAAGTTGTCTGCCAATAACCTCCGTTAACGGAATATCAAATTGATCTTGTAGTTTTTTGAGCTGAATAGAAACAGCAGGTTGCGTAAGATGCATCTCTTCAGAAGCTTTGGTAATGCTTTTTGTCTCTGTTATTTTTAAAAAAATAAGCAATTGGTGTAAGGTGTAATTCATAAGTTTAGTTTATGTATATCATTACAAATATAAATAAAAATATATGAAATGTTTTGTAGAATTTTGTAAAATTAAATTTCACTTACATATATAACTATGAAAAAGAATATTGAAAAATATGGTTTAGTGCTTTGTTCAATCTGGTTACTCTCTGGTTTGATTTTATCATTCACTAGCCAAAAAAACCTTTTCATTGATTTTTATTTAGGACTTGGAGTCCTTTTAACCTTGCACACCTTGCGAAAAGTAAACTTTAAAATTAATTAAAATGGACAAAAATTTAAATTTCAAATTGATTGATGGAACATTTAAACCATCAGACGCCAAATCGGTTTTAACCACGTTGGTTAAAGATAAGATTAAGTTTCATGAATTAGAACTTTTTAGTGCTCACGAGCGATTTGGTATTGAACTACCACATTCAAAAAAAAGAATTGCAGAATTAAATGAAATTTTATTGCAGATAAGTCAAGTCTTAAAAGACTATGAAAGCGAAGAGGTAGAGATACGAATTTCAGGAACTATTGAAGTTTTGGCAGTTGAAAAAAAAGAAAAAAATGAAGTTTTTTGAGGGTAGAAAGCTCATTGTTGCAACCAAACATCACAAGGAAAAAGTTATTCTTCCACTGGTTGAAGAATATTTGGGGGTAGATGTTTTTGTCCCCTCTGATTTTGACACGGATAAGTTTGGCACTTTTAGCGGAGAAGTAGAAAGAACAGGAAATGCTTTGGAAGCCATTCGAAAAAAATGTTACGAAGCGATGGAGCAGTATGGATATGATTTAGTAGTTGCCTCCGAAGGTTCATTCGGGCCGCATCCTAGTCTTTTTTTTGCCCAAGCAGATGATGAGTTACTAATGCTTATTGATAAAAAAAATGAATTAGAAATTATTGCCCGTGAATTAAGTTTAGAAACCAATTTTAATGCGGAGAAAATTACATCACAGGAACAGTTGCTGGAATTTGCCCAAAAATCAGATTTTCCTTCTCACGGATTGATTCTCAAAGACGCAAAAGAAAACAGTACAATTATTCATAAAGATATTTTGGATTGGGAAAACTTACAAGCAGTTTATGAGTCTATCAAGAAAGAAACCTCAGAAGTTTGGGTGGAAACAGACATGAGAGCTTACAGGAATCCGACCCGAATGAAAGTGATAGAAAAAGCGACGCAAAAATTAATAAAAAAAATAAACACTGCATGTCCAAACTGTCAAGCTCCCGGATTTGATGTGAATAAAGTAATAAAAGGTCTCCCTTGCAAGTGGTGTAAATCGCCCACAGAATCTACATTCGCTTGGCAATTCAATTGTAAAAAATGTAATTATACATCGCTTCAAAAATATCCAAATGATAAACAATATGAATCACCCGAATTTTGCAACTACTGCAATCCCTAATAAAAGAGGAGTTATCACAAAGTCAATAAAAAAAGCAGTTTTTTATTTAACTAAAGGCGATGTTGTGGCTATTCCAACAGAAACGGTCTATGGACTAGCCGCTAATATTTATAATGAAAGTGCTTTAAAAAAAATCTTTGAAATAAAGCAAAGACCATTTTTTAATCCATTAATTGTTCACATTGACTCGGTTGAATCGTTAGATAAAGTTGCTAAAAATGTTCCTGAAAAAGCTTATTTGTTAGCCAAAAATTTCTGGCCCGGTCCCTTAACAATGATACTTGAAAAAAATAAAACAGTCTCTGATATTGTCACTGCAGATAAAAATACGGTTGCTGTGAGAGTGCCCAATCATCCGGTTGCCTTAGAATTAATTAAAAAAATGGGCGTTCCACTGGCTGCTCCAAGTGCTAACCCCTTTGGCTCGATTAGTCCGACTACTGCCAAACATGTTGAAAATTATTTTAAGCATAGTCTCGATGTGATTTTAGATGGCGGTATGGCAGAAAAAGGTATTGAGTCAACTATAGTAGGTTTTAAAAAGGGAGAAGTTGTGGTTTACCGCTTAGGTTCTATTTCGCTAGAAATGCTTGAGTTAGTGGTGGGGAATGTGAAGGTCATTGTAAATTCTGAAAAACATCCTATTGCACCCGGAATGTTAGAAAAGCATTATGCCCCCCGAACACCAATGATGATGAGTAGTAATCCTCTACATACGGCTTTTAATTTAATTGGCAAAAATATCGGACTTCTGGTTTTTGAAGGCCAGCATATTTCTAAAGATTATTATACAGAAGTGTTGTCTCCAAAGGGCGATATGGAAGAAGCTGCCAAAAATTTATACGCAGCCATGCATAAGTTAGACACCAAAGGATTCGATTTGCTAATTGCCGAGAAGTTTCTGGACATAGGTATAGGCAAATCGATCAATGACAGACTTTCAAGGGCTTGTATAAGAGAAACCAATTTTACACCTAATAATATTTTTATTTAATGAATTTAGATTTATTACTTCAAAACTTAACCAATCCGGCTTTATTGTTTTTTGTGTTAGGAATTTTAGCCGTGAAGTTTAAAAGTGATCTGGAAATTCCGAATAACTCATCTAAATTTATTTCACTTTATCTCTTGTTTTCAATTGGTTTCAAAGGAGGACAAGAATTGGTGCACAGCGAGCTAAATTTATCAATCTTGTGGGCTCTGCTCTTTGGCGTGCTTGTAGCTTGTATTATTCCATGCTATACCTTTTTTATCTTAAAAAGAAAACTTAGTATAGAAAACTCAGGAGCAATTGCGGCGGCTTACGGTTCAGTAAGTGCCGTGACATTTGTTACAGCGGTGTCTTTTTTAGAGATTCAAAATATTTCGTTCAACGGCCACATGGTTGCTGTGATGGCATTAATGGAAGCTCCTGCTATTATTATTGGTGTAATCTTAATTCGTTTTTTTGGTTCCAAAGAATCGTGCAATAGTAATATGGGTTCTATTATTAAACATTCATTTACCAATGGAAGTGTCTTTTTAATTATTGGTAGTCTAATCATCGGGTTTTTAGCCAGTGATAAAGAGGCAATGGGCATAAAACCCTTTACAACCGATATTTTTAAAGGATTTCTAGCCATTTTTTTGTTGGATATGGGAATTGTTTGTGGCAAAAAAATCAATGACTTTTTAAAAAGTGGCTGGTTTACAGCTGTTTTCGCAATCGTTATTCCTTTAGTAAATGGTGTCTTTGTCGCAGTAATTAGTCAATTTATTACAGCAGACACAGGCGATCGATTTATGTTTGCAGTTTTAGCAGCAAGTGCTTCTTATATCGCAGTTCCTGCAGCGATGAAAATGGCAGTGCCGAAAGCGAATCCGGGTTTATTTGTACCCATGGCATTAGCAGTTTCTTTTCCATTTAACATTACGGTAGGAATGCCGATATATTTGGCGGTAATTAACTATTTTTAATCAACCATATCTTTTAAATGAACCCGCAATGCATTCACCGAAATACTAATTTCCCAAAACGAAATACCCAACGATATCAATAAGGCTAATAAACTTCCGCCAAAAAGAACAATACCCGGCAATTGGTGTTCAAAAAATAAAACCAACATCGCAAAAACCGATAAAAACAAACTCAACACACCAGCCAATTGCATGTAACGAATCAACGTTAACCGGAGGTTTAAATTCGCGATTTCAATCAAAATACTTTTGTTCTCTTTTTCATCATACGTCTTTTTTAATCCACGCACAATTTGAGCAATGGTTAAAAACCGATTGGTATAGGCCAATAAAATCAACGAAGTGGCAGAAAAGAGTAGGGCGGGAGTGTCTATGGTTAGTGTCATGGTGTGGTTGCGGGTTAAAAAGTTGCGGGTTCAAAGTTCGTTAATCTTGAAGCGAGTTTCAATATATATTGAATAAAATTTTAAAACCAGTCATTTTCAAAAGAAGTAAACGAACTCAACTTTGGAATGTTTGAAAAAATATGCCCGGATTTAACTGAAGAATCGTACAAATATTTATTTCATTAATATGTAATCTACTTGTAATGCTATAATTGATTATATCAAGTTGAGCTATGAAACACTTTAAAAAAGCAGATAAAAAATAATAAGAGAAATTGCTATCAGTAAAAATTTTAATTTTCTGTAATACTTTCTATATACGCGATCAATCTGGCTACAATTCCTTGCTTTTCATTTTCAGGATTATCTAATTTTGAAGCATATTCGTAAGCCTTAAACGTTGAGATGAAAAAGGCAATAAAAAAAACTACCGCGATAAT
Source organism: Flavobacterium lacus (assembly GCF_003268815.1). Classification (GTDB taxonomy): domain Bacteria; phylum Bacteroidota; class Bacteroidia; order Flavobacteriales; family Flavobacteriaceae; genus Flavobacterium; species Flavobacterium lacus. The sequence continues at coordinate 91,352 of NZ_QLSV01000016.1, forward strand.
CGTTAAAATAATAAGGTCTAGATTTTCCATACTACTTTTTAAGTTTTAAATTGAAATAGATCAGTAATCCAATAATTGTTGGAGGCCATAATCCAATAAAAAGTGCACGTTCGGGGTTATTTAAAACAACATAATAATATTCCGAAATAAATATTAACACCACAACCAATACAAGAATAAGCAGTTCTATTTTTTTAAATTTAGTAAACATTTTTTAGTTGTTTTTAAGAAAGATCTGCAGTAAATATACGATAAAAACTATTGGATTTTTAACAGAATAAAAAAAATATGTAAGCTTTTGCTCATAGGTCTTGCCTCTAAGCTTTTCTTATTTGATCTTTAAAATTTATATATTCAAATTTTGTCTACTTGAAAACACATCAAGTATAAATACTCTTTCAGGTTCAATTTTGTAAACAATTTTGAAGTTCCATTTTGGAAAAAATCGAATATTTTCAGATTTAAAAATAGGATCAATAGGATTTCGTTCCGGAAAAATTGATAGTTTTTTCCCAATTGTGAAAAGAGTATCAACTAACATTTTCAGCATTGTGTGGACTTTTTAGATGTATGAAATCATAAATAGGCTGGATAGATACAATTGCATCTTCGGACCAAATGACTGTCCTCATTTCTTTTTTATCTTAGCTTTTGCATCTTCAGTCAAATAACCATTTTCAGTATCTTCAGACGCATGTAGGATTTTTGAAATATGCTCTTGATATTCATTTTTGGTTAAAGGAGTGCCATTTGCTTTGTAGGTAAATACTTCTTCGTCAAGTAATTTTTCTATGTTAGAAAGCAAATTAGTATTTTCTACATCTAAAATTCGATGTACTATATTTTTTCGTTGGGTTTCAATATTCATTTTATTGAAATTTAAATTGATTATAAATTTAAGGAATAATTTTTAAAGTTATAAAAAAAACCTGCAAGCATTCACTCACAGGTTCAGTCTTACTACTTAATTCTCCCGTCTTAATACTATTTAATCATCTCAAAACTTCGCTTCACAAACGCCGTCAATTCCTCACCTTTCAATAATCCTTGCGAGATTTTAGCTAAGTCCATTGCTTGTTTTACCAAATGTTCTTGAGCCGATTTGTCTTCCGTGGAAAGAATGGTTGTTGCTAAATTAGAGTTGGTATTCACCACCAAATTATACATTTCCGGGAAGTTACCCATACCAAACATTCCGCCACCGCCGGACTGACTCATTTCTTTCATTCGTCGCATAAATTCCGGTTGCGTAATCATAAACGGAGCGGCATTGCTATCCATTGCTTCCAATTGAACCGTATACGTTGCTTTTGGAACTAATTCTTCTAAAACGGTTTTTAATTTGGTTGATTCTTCTTCCGATAATTTTGAAATCTGCGTGTCTTCTTTTTGAATTAATTTGTCAATGTGATCAGAATCTACTCGAACAAACGTCAAGTTTTCATTATCCGCTTCTAATTTTTGAATTAAATGCGAAACGATTGGGCTGTCAAGCAATAGTACTTCGTAACCTTTTTCTCTGGCTATGTCAATGTAACCGTGTTGAGCTTCTTTGTTGGAAGCATATAAAACGACCAATTTTCCGTTTTTGTCCGTTTGATTGGCTGCTAGTTTTTCTTTTAATTCTGCTAAGGTGAAAAATTTATCATCAACGGTTGGATACAAAACAAAATCTCCCGCTTTTTCATAGAATTTGTCTTCCGAAAGCATTCCGTATTCCAATACGATTTTGATATCGTTCCATTTTTGCTCAAAATCTTCACGGTTTTCATTGAATAATGACTTCAATTTATCCGCTACTTTTCGGGTAATGTAATTGGAAATCTTTTTCACATTGCCATCCGATTGCAAATACGAACGCGAAACATTCAACGGAATATCCGGCGAATCAATCACTCCGCGAAGCATCACCAAAAATTCAGGAACAATGCCTTCTACATTATCCGTTACATAAACCTGATTTTGGTATAACTGAATTTTGTCTTTCTGAATTTGTAAATCCGCAGACATTTTTGGGAAATATAAAATTCCGGTCAAATTAAACGGATAATCCACATTCAAATGAATACTGAACAACGGATCTTCAAATTGCATCGGATACAATTCGCGGTAGAATTCTTTATAATCCTCGTCTTTTAATTCCGTTGGAGCTTTGGTCCAAGCCGGAGTAGGGTTGTTGATGATATTATCAACCTCAATTTCTTCTGCTTTGAAATCTTCAGGAGCATCTTCCGGTTTTGGAAGCGTTTCTTTTTTAGTTCCAAATTTAATGGGCACCGGCATGAATTTGTTGTATTTTTTCAACAATTCACGGATTTTAAATTCTTCTAAAAATTCTAAAGAATCCTCAGCAATATGAAGGATAATTTCAGTTCCTCTTTCTGTTTTGTCGCTTGGAACTAAAGTAAATTCCGGACTTCCATCACACGTCCAATGTGCGGCAGGTTCGTCTTTAAATGATTTAGTAATAATTTCCACTTTGGAAGCCACCATAAAAGCAGAATAAAATCCTAATCCAAAATGACCGATGATACCTGAATCTTTGGCAGAATCTTTGTATTTTTCCAAAAACTCTTCGGCACCCGAAAAAGCCACTTGGTTGATGTATTTTTCAACTTCTTCAGCAGTCATTCCTAATCCTTGATCGATAATGTGAAGTTTTTTGTTTTCCTTATCGATTTTGACTTCAATTTTCGGATTGCCATATTCCACTTTGGCTTCGCCAATGCTGGTAAGGTGTTTTAATTTTAAAGTAGCATCTGTGGCATTAGACACTAGTTCACGAAGAAAAATTTCGTGATCACTGTATAAAAACTTTTTAATTAAAGGAAAGATGTTTTCTACAGAAACATTAATTTTTCCGGTTGTCATATTTTGAATTTTAAGTTAAACATTATTGGTTTCTCAATAAGCAAAAGCAATACCATTTGTGAAGATATGACAAATTGACGTAGAAATAATTAGTTAAGAAGTGTAGAATTAATTTGATAATAGAAAGTGGGAATTATGTAATTTTATTTAGAAAAAATGGAAGTATCTTTGTATCACTAACATTTAAAGTAGTAAAAAATGAGAAAAATAATTTTTATAAGTATGTTATCCGTGTTGTTTTTTTCCTGCAAAACAAACACCGCCACAAAGTTGGACAACAAGACCGAAGCAGGCATGAAAGGAAATTGGGTAATTGCATCAGTAAATTATCCGGGGTCAGAGTACATTAAAGTAAATTCATTTGAACTTGCCGATTCACAATGTTTCGTGGGAAGTAATTGGAAATTCGTTTCCAATAATAACAAGGGTGAAATGGCACTAACCAAAGCGGGTTGCCCTGCCTTTAGTTCGCCAATTACTTGGTTTGTGAATAAAGAAGGAAATTTTGTCATGAAAGTGTTAGACGCTGGAGAAAAAGCGAAGAAAGTGAGAGAAGGCTATGTATTGAAAGTAGCCAATCAAACTGAAAGTTCTTTTCAATTGGTAGATAGAATTAGCGTAGGAAATTCGATGACAGATGTGGTTTATCAATTTCAAAAAGTAAATTAAATAAAATAATATAATACAACAGAATATGAAAAAAATAATAGCAATAAGTATCGTTGCTTCTTTTGCATTAGGGACACTCTTTACGGGTTGTGAAGCGGCAAAAAATACAAATAATACACAAAGAGGTGCCGGAATTGGCGTCGCTGCTGGAGCAGTAATTGGTGGAATTCTAGGAAACAACCTCGGAAAAGGTGGAAACACCGCTCTTGGAGCCGTAATTGGCGGTGTTGTAGGTGGAACCGTGGGAGGTGTAATTGGTAATAAAATGGACAAGCAAGCCCGCGAAATCGAACAAGCGTTACCGGGTGCAGAAGTAAACCGAGTAGAAGAGGGTATTGTATTGGTTTTGGGTGAAAATTCAGTGAATTTTGAAACTAATAAATCAGTTTTAACGGCTACTGCTAAAGCAAATTTGGATAAAGTTGTACCTGTTTTTCAAAGTTATGCTGATACCGATATTGTAATTTATGGTTATACTGACAGCACAGGTCGATTAGAATTTAATCAAAAATTGTCCGAAGATCGAGCGGCATCTGTGAGAAGTTATTTAGTAAGTAAAGGTTTAGGTTCTACCCGTATTAAAACAAAAGGAATGGGGCCCAACGATCCAATTGCTTCTAATGAAACGGTGGAAGGAAGAAGTAAAAACCGTCGAGTGGAATTTACAATTACTGCTAACGAAAAAATGATTCAAGATGCAGAGAAAGAAGTGAAAAACTAATTGCTTTTTAAATAGTACAAAGACCATCAATTGTGATGGTCTTTTTTTTTGAAATAACTTTAACAAATATTTTGTTTAAATAATTTTGAAAAAAGTTGAACAAATGAGTACCTTTACAATCAAGAAATTTAACCAAAAAATGGCAACAATAAAAAAAACAACAACGAAGAAAAAACTTGTAAGTGATGACCAAATTGTAAGTATGTACATGGATCAAGTTTTACAAAATAATGCCGAACCCAAGAATGTGTATTTGTTTTGTCAAGAAAATAAAATTTTAGAAACTGAATTTTATGCTTTATATGGTTCAATAGAAGCATTGAAGCAAGACATTTGGGTAAAGTTTTTTGAAAATGTTAAAAACACGGTCGAATCGGACGAAAATTATTTGACCTATTCCAATAAAAATAAACTATTAACGCTTTATTTTTCATTGATTGAAATACTTACACTAAACAGAAGTTATGTGGTATTTGCGTTGAAGGAAGAAAAAAATATGTTGAAGAATTTGCAACAATTGAAATCGTTCCGAAACCATTTTAAAAGTTTTATCGTAGATATGACAGACACGCAAACTTCGGAAGAAGATTTTAAAGTCAATAAGGTTTTAAAACCACTTTATGTAGAAGGTGCTTGGGTAGAGTTCTTATTTATATTGAAATTTTGGTTGGAGGACACTTCCAAAGGATTTGAAAAAACCGATGTAATGATTGAAAAAGCAGTAAAAGCTACTTTTGATGTCTTAGACACTACGCCATTGGATAGTTTATTGGATTTAGGCAAATTTGTTTGGAAGGAAAAATTTAATTAACAGCACGCATTCGCATGAGGGATAGTAGCGAATAACCCGTGCGCCACCGGCGGAACACGCCAAAAAAATAAATGAAAACATTAGACAAAATACCAACCAATAAAATTGAACGTGCCGGACAATTGGTGAAAACCGGTTTGAAAGTAGGAGGAAACTACATTGCCTATTACGGCGAAAAAGTGGTGAATCCCGGTTTGACAAAGGATAAATTGAACGAGAACAATGCAGAAGATATTTATGACGGACTAAAGAATCTGAAAGGAAGTGCATTGAAAGTGGCTCAAATGCTAAGCATGGAAAAAAATATCATGCCTAAAGCATATGTGGATAAGTTTTCCTTAGCTCAATTTTCGGTGCCACCGCTGAGTGCTCCGTTGGTGAGAAAGACATTTAAAAATTATTTGGGAAAATATCCTGAACAACTGTATGATTCGTTTACGCCTGATTCTATAAATGCGGCCAGCATCGGACAGGTGCACAAAGCTGCAAAGGATGGGAAAAATCTTGCTGTGAAAATTCAATATCCGGGCGTAGCGGAAAGTATTAGTTCAGACTTGGCAATTGTGAAACCTTTTGCAATTAAGATGTTCAACCTCCAAGGAAAAGACTCGGAGAAATATTTCAAGGAGGTTGAGCATAAATTATTGGAAGAAACAGATTATGAGTTAGAGTTGAAACAGGGGAAATTTATTGCAGAGGCGTGTAGCATGATACCTAACTTGCGATTTCCGATTTACTATGAAGAACTATCGTCGAAACGAATTTTAACGATGGATTGGATGGAAGGGGAACATTTATCGGAGTTTACGGCTCACAATGCAGATCGTGAAAAAGGTGATAAGTTGGGTCAGGCATTATGGGATTTTTATATGTATCAAATGCATTATTTAAAACAAGTGCATGCCGATCCGCATCCGGGTAATTTTTTAATTGATGAGAAAGCGAATTTAATTGCGATTGATTTTGGTTGCATTAAACAAGTACCGGATGAATTTTATATCCCATACTTTGAATTGGCTCGTCCGGAAGTGATCAATAATCCAAAATTATTTAATGAAAAGTTATTTGAATTAGAAATATTGCGAACGGATGATTCACCCAAAGAAATTGAGTATTTCACCAACCTGTTTCATCAGTTATTGAGCTTGTTCACTAAACCGTTTCATGGTGATTTCTTCGATTTTTCAGATGAAGAATTTTTTGGAAGTATTGCTAAAATGGGTGAGGAGTTTTCAAAAGATACACAGTTGCGAAAAATGAATGGCAATAGAGGGTCAAAGCACTTTTTATACATTAACAGAACATTCTTCGGTTTGTATACACTGTTGCACGATTTGAAAGCAAGAGTGGACACCAAATACTATGAAAAATACATTGCCAACTAAATTTTAGTTGTTTATATAAGGTTTGTTTATTTATTGGTTAGGTTGATAAGAGCGACACTCCACGTTTGAGTTATGTCGCTCTTATTCTTTATAGTAAGCATGAAAAGTTAAGTGTATCATTTATAATATATATCATATTTGCAAATATAATTAAATAAAAAAATGACTGGATTTTCACCCAGTCATTTTCTATCCGTCTAAAGCGATTTGAAATTGTATTTTTACCTTATTTGTTGTACTTCAAAAAAGGTCTTACCGATAAAGCCATTAATTACTACTCCTGGAATAAAATTTTTAACAAAAATTTCTACAGTATTCCCTATCGCTAAATTAACTAGACAGTTAATGTTGCGTGATACCTCGCCCAAATTAGTGTGATTTCCGGACGTTTCCTGATATAAAACGCCATTTACAAAAACACCAATTGCATATTGTTGCAAATTGGTTTGATCATTAGTATGAAATCCTGCATTGATTTGATAAAAACCAGCTTTAGTGGCGGTAAATGTTCCACCTGCAAATTCTGAACTGGTATCAAAAACTTCTGTTGAAAAATTAATCTTTTCCCAAGTGCCCGGAGGAGCCGGGGCAGTTAAAACCTGATTTGAACCACCCAAATTAACCCTTACCATAGATAAAGTGTTTAGCGGATTTTGAACCCAAGTGCCGTTTCCAGCAGCATCGCTTTGCAAAATATAATTGGCCGTAGCTCCATTCGTCATTTGAAAAGTGGTAGTAGTGGTATTTCCAGCTACATTTACACTCGTACCATTGTCGGTTATAATTCCATCCACAAGGGTAGTGCCGTTCCATTTCGGTATTACATTGTTTGTAGCAGAGGATACTTGCGGATCAGTTTCAATTGTTGAGGGTGTTACCCAACTTGTTACCCCTGCACCATCTGTTCTTAAAATTTGATTTAATGTTCCTCGGGTGTTTGGTAACGAATAACCGTTTACACCAGCTGGGTTATTAACTTGTAGTGTCCCGTTTACTCTCAGTATATTGGTATCAAACTCACCATAAATGAGAGCATTACTTGAATTAGCATTTGTATTTTCAATATACAATTTATTACTGCTACTTCCGGCTTCTGAGCTACCTGCTAAGTGACCTAAAAATACGTTGTCAGTTCCATTAGTAGTATTTGAACCAGCAGAAAAACCAAGGGCGGTGTTCCTTGTTGATGTGTTAGTAGCATTTCTTAAAGCATTCGAGCCTATGGCTACAGTCCATGTAATTGTTCCGGAACCGGTCATAGTATTATCTCCAACAGCCACATTATTCCTGGTAGCGTCAGAATTTAAACCAGACATGGAATTGCTTCCAACAGCTGTATTAAATAGTGTTCGTGATGGCACCGATGTTAAAGCATTGTATCCCACCGCAGTATTGTTATTACCTCCATTTAAACTCGCAAGTGCACCACTACCAACAGCGGTGTTTAAAGCTCCTGTGTCTGCATTTGGTGTGTTTGTTGCTAAAGCATTAAACCCAAAAGCGGTATTGTTTGCAGAGGTGGTGTTTGCCGCTAGAGCATTAGTTCCAAAGGCAGTGTTATTCGCGGCTGTATTTGCTGCTAAAGCATTTACCCCAAAAGCAGTGCCATTCGTTGTGGCACCGGCTGTTAGAGCATTAACACCAAAAGATGTACTAGTGGCTGAAATTCTTCCTGCATGTGAATTATTTCTTCTAAATTGAAGATTTGCAGCTGTTGTTGTTCCGATAAAATTGGTTCCATCAACAATGCCTGTATTTCCAGTTGTTAACCATCCTGTTGAAGCTGGTAATACACCGGTGATAAAACGTTCCCATATTGTACCATTCCAAAAATAAAATCCTGGTGTAACAAGCCCTTGTAATGCAAGAACGGGTAGAGGTAGTGCACTATTATTATTCGTGTTGTAAACTATCTCAGAATTTACTGGTGCCGTAAGTGGTGCTGGGAAATTTGTCCCACCCAGTGAAACCCTCGGAATTAATAGGCCATCAGTCGTTGATGTAATATCTAAAGCACCTTGCGGTGTTGTTGTACCAATACCCACTTGTGCTTGAACACTATTCAAGCATAAAACAGCAGATATTGCAGCGAATACGATTTTAATTTTCTTCATAATATTTTTATTTCTCACTTTTGGTAACATTCTATCTTTTGCTTTCAAATAGACAAAGCTGCAAATTAAAAAATACCTCTCTGAAAAAAGAGAGGTATATTTTTAATTAAACTTATTTTAGAACTTAATTTTTCACCACTCGCACGGTTCTCGTTTCTTCACCTTGGGTTACAATCACGTTGTAAACTCCCGATGGATAACGATCACCAAACTGGTAGTTGGTCGCATCTTGTGCTTTTACTTCTTTTACTTCCAATAGTCTTCCCGTCATGTCATACACGGTCAGGCTTACTGCTTCTGTGTTAGAAGTTCTCACATCTATAGCAAAACTGTTTGCAAATGGGTTTGGATAAGCAATCGCTTTGAACTCATTTACATTGGTTGCATCCATTCTTGAAACTGCATCCGGTCTTCCGGCTCCTGGAGTAATAATACTACATGATTTACCGTAAGGTCCCCAAACACCATTCAAACGTATCGCTACTCTAACAGTGTAAGTTGT
>NZ_QLSV01000017.1 GCF_003268815.1 Flavobacterium lacus
TGTGTTTTTGCGGGTTGAGCCGGCGACCAAAGAAGCCGAGCACAGCCCGACAAAAACCAACCTTTGGACGAGGACTTGCAGCGAAAAGCCCGACCTAGAGCTTGTCGGAGGGGCACGCCCAAACTATAATTAAGTATTTATTTCAAGGTCTTTGATGTAGTCTTCGTGTTCGTAGAAAAAGTATTCGAAGGATTCCATTTTTTCTGCAAAGAAGGTAAAAATTGTGTTCCAAGTGGCTTTGTTATTGATGCTAATGTTATCGATTTCGACCCAAATTCGGCTGATGATTTTTCCGTTTTCAAGGTGGAAGTTTTTTTCGAAGATGGCGTCTTGTAAATAATTTTCTGCCAGTATGGTTTTGAGTGATTCCATTTTTTCGAAATAAATTTTTCGGTGTTCTTCGTCTTTGGGTTCGATATCTAAAGAAACCATGGCTTTTTTATTATCGACATGAAATTTGAAGGTTACATCTTTTATTTTGGTGTTGTATAGTAACCATTTTCTTGGATATTCCTGTGCGAAGGTGATCCAAAATTCTCGTTTTATCTTTTGTGCTTCTTCTTTACTGAACATTAGTTAATGAGGGTTACTTTGATTTTTATATTCAAAAGTGGAAATTCTTTTTTGTCGGTTTCTTGGTTGGCAATTTCGTCCATTACATCAAAACCTTTGGTTATTTTGCCAAAAACAGTGTGTTCTTTGTCTAAATGATGAGCTCCGTTTTTGTTTTGAACGAAATAAAACTCATAAGGATTACTGAGTTTTTCGGGGTTTTCTTCCCATAGTCTTGCGGAAGCTAAGGCTCCGTAATGGTGTTTGAGTCCGTTGTTGAATTCGGGAGGAATGAGGTATTTGCCAATGTTTTTTCTATCTTTTTTTGTGATAGATTCATCTGAGCTTCCGCCTTGTATGATAAAATTTTTGACTACTCGATGAAAATAAGTGGTGTTGAAATAGTTTTTTTTGACTAAATAGATAAAATTGGCTCTGTGTAATGGTGTTTTATCTGACAATTCGACTTCTATATTTCCATATTTTGTTTCGATAAGGACTTTGTTTTCGGGATTTCTTTCGCCATACCAGGTTAAAAAGCCGACTACATTTTCGTCTGTAAGTACAATTGTTTCTAAATCATATTTTGGTTTTTCAGCACTATTTTTTTTGTTTACTGAATCATTTTTTTGCTCTCTATTTTTTTCTGATGTATCTTTAGGTTTATTTTCACATGAAAATAAAATTGATATCGTTAAAAAAAGGAGTATTGTATGGAATTTCATAGTTTTTTAAAATATGTTCCAAAAATAGCAAAAGAATCGCTTCCTGCTACAAGTGCTCATTTAAAAATGGCTCCTTTGTTTCGACAAGAGTTGTTGAAAGAGATGGATTATGATTCGTATCAACCTAGAAAAGCAGCAGTTTTAATGCTTTTTTATCCTAAAAATAATGAAACGCATTTAGTTTTAATTGTTCGAAATACGTATCCTGGCGTTCATTCGTCTCAGATTGCTTTTCCTGGTGGAAAGGTAGAATTGGAAGATGAATCGTTAGCTCACACTGCTTTGCGTGAAGCAGAAGAAGAAATTGGGGTGAATCGGACATGTGTAGAAATCGTTAAATCGTTTACGGAGGTATATATTCCACCTAGTAATTTTTTGGTTTCTCCCTTTTTAGGGATTAGTCAGAAAGAATTGGAGTTTGTTATGCAGGAAGATGAAGTCGCCGGAATAATTGAATTGTCATTACGTGATTTTTTAGATGATAATAATGTGGTGATGAGAAAATTAACGACTTCATATGCCAATGAAATTGATGTTCCTGCTTTTTTGGTGAAAGAGCACATTGTTTGGGGAGCCACAGCAATGATGATGAGTGAGCTAAAAGAAACTATTAAAATGGTACTTTAATTGATTTGATTTTTATAAATTCGCAATCAATTTTTCTAATAAAAATAATTATGGGATTGTTTAAAAGAAATCCTTTCGGACATATTCTGTTTTTAAAAAAATGGCTGATACGTATTTTTGGTGTGATGACGCATCAACGTTATCGCGGTTTTAATGAAATGCATATTGAAGGTTCTGAGATCATTAAAAATTTGCCTGACACTGGTGTTTTGTTCATCTCCAATCACCAGACCTATTTTGCTGATGTAGTGGCGATGTTTCATGTTTTTAATGCCAGTTTAAGTGGTCGTGAGGATAACATTAAAAACGTTGGTTATTTATGGAATCCTAAATTGAATATTTATTATGTTGCTGCAAGCGAAACCATGAAAGAGGGTTTGTTACCCAGAATTCTGGCGTATGCTGGTGCAATAACGGTAGAAAGAACATGGCGAGCTAAAGGTCAAGATATTAAACGTGAAGTCAATCCGAACGATACTGAGAATATAAAAATAGCCCTAGATGATGGTTGGGTAATCACTTTTCCGCAAGGAACTACGCGTTCGTTTAAACCCGTTCGAAAAGGAACGGCTCACATTATCAAACAACATAAACCGATTGTGGTTCCAATCGTAATTGACGGTTTTAGAAGGTCGTTTGATCGTAAAGGACTTCGTATTAAGAAAAAGGGCATTCTTCAATCTATGGTCATTAAAGAACCACTTGAAATTGATTATGACAACGAAACCATTGAAGAAATTGTTGAGAAGATCGAATTTGCCATTGAGCAACACGCTTCGTTACTCAAAGTAATTCCGGTAGAAGTTTTAGAAGAACAAAAAGAATTAGACAAAAAAAGAATGTGGGAATATTAAAAAACAGCTTCAACTTTATAACCCGCTTTTCTCAATAAGACTATAACGCCATTTTCTCCGCCTAAATGGCCGGCTCCAACGCCAAAAAATGTTGGCGTTTCTTTAGCTATTGTTTCAATTTGTGGAATCCATTTTTTGTTTCTATCGGTTAGCAAAACTTCTTCAAACTTTGATGTTATTTCGTTTTCCGATTCTTTCATCATGGCTACCATCGCAGTGATATCTTCCGATTTATATGTTTTAAGCATTAAATCCATTTCAGTTTTGTCGTGGTCTAAATTACTTTTAGCGGTTTTAACTAATTCGTTCATTTGAACCTCATAAGGAATTGCGTCAAATACGGCAAGTTGTTCTTGAACGGTTTCTAAACCTAAAATTTCTTCATTTTGTTCTTTAGATAAGGCTATTAAAGCTCCTTCCACCGATTTCATTTCACAATCAATCATTTTCGGGTAAAGCATAGCACTAATCATAAAGGGTTTGATAGTGTTGAGCATTTGTGCTGAATAGCCCAAGTTTTTTTGTAAAAAATCGTCAACAAGTTTAAAATCCTCTGCTGAGGATAAAGAGGTTAATGTTTTACCCTCTTTCATCATCATTCCGCCCATCATCGATTGTTGTAGAGTTGGATCGTCCATATCTAATTCCAAATAGAGCTGTTTGGTTTGATTCATTGCTTTAACAGCCTTGGGTGGCAATTTATCATCACATGTTATATGGATGGTTCCATACAAATAGGAAGCCTCTTTTAAACCATTTCCTGAAATTTTCCACAGAAGGGAATTTTCTAAATTCTGTCCTTCAACTTGAGTTGAAAAAATTGTCAATAATGCTAAAACTATCTTTTTCATATTAAAAATCCATTTTCTTTAATTCTTCATAATTTTTGTATAATCTTCTCATCAAAAACCCATAAACTAACCGGTAGAATAGCCAGAACAATCCAAAAGTTACAGCGAATAAAACGAAGTACGTTAATCCAATCACAATCCAAAATGCCTGTGGATTACTGTCTTTTGCATTTTCCAAAACCGAATTAATATTCGGATCATACGTGATTTGAGAAATGACCACAATTATAAAAATTAAGGCAAACATGCCTAAATTATACCAAATGTAATACTGAACTGTTTTACGAGTTTTTATAATCGAACGCATCAATTTTTTGACTGTATCAGTCGTCGAAATTGTTCTGAAATTTTTATAAAATACATAGATAAAAAAGAAAACAATAACATAGTTAATTACAGTTAACACCTTAAATAATGAATCAATATGATACATTTCTAAGGTTTTTAAATAATTATCATCCACGGTGAACAAGCCAATTCCTGCCCATAAAATCAATTCGGCAATACTAATCATCAAAATCCATTTTACAATGGAAGACGATCGTTTGTGAATCATTTTATATATTTGGTTTTCCGTCACTTGCTCATATGAGTGTGCGTCTTTTTTCCAAGCTTTTTTCAATAAATCCAATTCCTCAGTCATACTACTTATGGATTAACGATTTTTTTTAATTTTCCTTTAATTCTATTCATTTTTACTCTTGCATTAACTTCAGTAATTCCCAGCGTTTCGGCAATTTCTTCATAATCTTTGTCTTCCAAATACATAAAAACCAGTGCTTTTTCAATGTCATTCAATTGTTGCACGGCTTTGTATAACAACTTTATTTGCTCTTCCTCTTCAAAATTATAATCATCCGGGGCAATAAACTGTTTTTTGCCTTCCATGTCGGTGGTAGCAATCGACCGCGTACTTTTTCGATACAACGTAATGGCAGTATTTAATCCCACACGATACGCCCACGTCGAAAATTTCGAGTCGCCACGAAACTTCGGAAATGCTTTCCATAACTGAATCGTAATTTCCTGAAATAAATCATTGTGCGCATCTTCACCCGACGTGTACAAACGACAAATCTTGTGAACGATGTTCTGATTTTCCTTTAATTGCGTAACAAAAGATTGCTCCAGTGAATTGCTCATAGTGTGTTAGTAGTCGGAATATAAAATTTGTTACAAGATACACTATTTTTCAGAAGCTAATCCCGCTATCCGTTCCAAGCTTTTTTGTCTTGTTGCGTTTTTCTAAGGCAAAAAAAGAGTCCCGATAGCTATCGGGATTGGTCGCTTTTTTTTGCCAAGAAAAACTGCAACAATCCTGCAAAAGGCTTTCCACTGCTATCGGGGCTATTTCCGTTGTCAGTTATCAGTTATCAGTTTTCAGTTTTCAAGTTTCAAGTTTCAGGTTGCGACTAATCCTTTTTCGATATTCTATTAATTTTTTACAATTTGTGGTCACAATTCGCAACCCGCAACTTTCCAACCCGCAACCCTAAGCTCTGTGCCTTGTCTTCTTTCTGGCAAAATTACCAACCAAAAATGATAAAATTCAGTTAAATTTTGACCTATCAAAAAACGAGTAATTCATCAAATGTTAAAATCAACTATCTTTGCCATACAAAATCTCAGTAGCTCAGTTACTCAGAACCTCAGCAACAAAAAAAATGAACATCCCAAATACCAATCTTCCTCGCATAGTCATCATCGGTGGCGGATTTGCCGGAATTGCACTCGCCAAAAGCCTCAAAAACCAACGTGTTCAGGTCGTTTTAATCGACAAACACAATTACCATACATTCCAACCGCTTTTATATCAAGTAGCTACGGGCGGACTCGAAGCCGGTTCAATCGCTTACCCCATTCGGAAAGTGGTTCAAGAATACCAAAACTTTTATTTCCGTTTAGGTTTTGTCAACGAAATCGATACACAAAACCAAAAAGTAAAAGCCGATATTGGCGATTTGCGGTATGATTATTTGGTGTTAGCCACCGGTTCCAAAACCAATTTTTTTGGCAACAAAGAGATCGAACGAAATAGTGTGGCAATGAAAACCATTCCACAATCACTCAACATCAGAAGTTTGATTCTCGAAAATTTTGAACAAGCCTTGTTGACGAACGATATTCACGACCGACACAGTTTAATCAATTTTGTACTCGTTGGTGGTGGACCAACCGGAGTAGAATTAGCCGGAGCTTTGGCCGAAATGAAAAAAGCCATTCTTCCCAAAGATTATCCCGATTTGGATGTGCGAAAAATGCAAATTAATTTGATCCAAGCAAGCGATAGAATTCTCGATACCATGAGCGAAAAATCATCACAAGCCGCAGAAGATTTTTTGATTAACTTAGGTGTCAATGTTTGGAAAAATGTGCGTGTGACCGGCTATGACGGAACTACCGTAACCACCAACACTGATTTGACCTTTGAAACCGCTACCGTAATCTGGACAGCCGGAGTGCAAGGAGCATTGCCTTCCGGAATAGATTCAAATGCGATAATTCCACGAGCGGATCGCGTAAAAGTAAATGAATTTAACCAAGTAGAAGGTTACGATAACATTTTTGCGATTGGCGATATTGCTGCGATGTTGTCTGAGAAAAACCCGAAAGGACATCCTATGATGGCACAACCAGCGATGCAACAAGGAAAATGGCTGGGCGAAAATATCGTTAAAAAAATAAATAAAAAACCGCTCAAACCGTTTGTTTACAACGACAAAGGTTCGATGGCAACGATTGGTAGAAACAAAGCTGTGGTTGATCTACCAAGGTTTCATTTTAGTGGCGTTTTTGCTTGGTTTGTTTGGATATTTGTACACTTATTTTCCCTCATCGGGTTTAAAAATAAAGCGGTAGTGTTGACCAATTGGATATACAATTATATCCGTTTAGACCGCGAAGGACGATTAATTATCAGACCGTTTAAAAAGAAAAATGTGACTTCTTTTGTGGCGGATGAAGTTTAATTATGCAGTGTTCAGTTTTTAGTGTTCAGTGAATCATGCCTACTAAAAACTGCTTACTGAACACTCTTTAATTATGCAGTGTTCAGTTTTTAGTGTTCAGTAAATCCTGCCTACTAAAAACTGCTTACTGAACACTCTTTTCCATCCCAATCATCAATCCCACAAACTTACTATAGCCTTCCAAACCGTCTTTTTGTTTGTTGAATTTTAAAAAATTGTCGTAAAAGGTTTTGAAAATCGGTTCTAAAAACGTTTTGTATTCTTCGTGAAATTGTTTACTTTCTTCAAAGTTTTTGAGAATTCCCGGATTGAGTAAGGGTAAAAACTTTTCACTGCTGCCTTCTTTGATGCGTTCTAAATTTCGCAGACAATGTTTCACGGCAAAACTATAACCGGAATATTGAAAGTAAATATCGTCACTTTTCACAGAAGCTAAAAACCCGATAAAATTGGCTTCGCTTTCACTGGCATAGCCGATTTGATGAGCCATTTCGTGCAACGTGGTAGTCGGGAAATTATATTTTGGTAGGCAATCATTCACTTGAGCTTCATTGGTAAATGGATTTAAATAACCGCCAAATCCCATATAACTTAATGGAACACTAATCAGCGAGGGTTTGATGCTTTCTTTTTCATACCCAAAAAAAGAAAATTCCTTTTCAAGTGTAGTATAACTTTTGACGCTCAAATCAAAAATTTCCTGAGTTGAGTAGGGAACGACCACTTTTACGGAATCATTTTGTGTGATTTGTTGTTGAATGGCATTGGTTTTTTCTATTAACCTTAGCGTAAAAGCTTCTAATTCTGATATGGAATATTCTTTGTTAATTTCCATTTTTTCATACAATTTCACCCGATGATAATTGGTTGCCCACAACAAATGAAACAGAAAGTAAAATACGGAAGCAAAACTTGCAATTTTCAACAAATTGTCTTTCCAACTAATTTTCCACGTTTTTCGAACCTTCCAAAACCATCGGAAAACCAAAAACAAAACGATACCGTAAATAAGATCACCAATGGAAATGGAAGTAAATCCAAACGTAGTTCTTGAAATTTTTGAGATAATCGGGTAAATACCGTTGCTATAATAATCTTCTATAAACTTCGGAAATAAAGAAGCGATTTTTAATACAATAATTTGCATCAAAAGGAATAGTGGGAGTATGTATTTTTTTTGAATCATAGCAGGGTCAAATATATGAAAAGGTGATGGGTTATTGGTAATTGGTAAAAGGTTTGGCGAAATTTTAATAAATTTAACTTCTTTATTTAGAATAAATAAGAATAATATTTTTACATTTGTAACATCATTTTTCAATCATGGGAAAAGCAAAAAAATCCGAAAAAGTAATTTATTTCTGCGACGGCAAAAAATGTTGTAAGTACAATAGCGAAATCAAAGATTGTCTAAAAGACTTAGTCAAAGAAAATGGTTTGAAAGATAAAGTTTTCATTGAAAAAATGAAATGCCAAGGCATCTGCAAACAAGCTCCGGTTTTGTGTATTCACAAGAATGAATGTGTGGGCAAAGTATCGACTAAGGATGCTAAAAAACTCTTTGAAAAGCATATTGCTTAACGTTTTACTTCTTTCTTAATAATTAAATTGAGGTGATTATTATTGCTTACCAAGCGCAATTAAAGTTCTAGAATGCCAACTTGTTTTTGAATAGGTTTAAATGTTATATATTTGAGGTACTTACAAATCATCTGTGAGTCTTAAATTCTTAAGAACTATGAAATGGACCTACAGTATAAAAAATAAATTGACGGCTTCCGGTGCACTTTTTTCACTTTGTGTATTGGTGTTGTTCAGTAATTACCTTGACAGAACGCATACAGAAAACGTAAAAAAGGCAATCAGCACCTTGTATGAAGACCGATTAATTGCTGAGGAATTTATTTTAAAAATGACGAGTGGTTTTTATCAAATTAAAGAAGTAATAAATTCTGATTCGACTGATGTTATTAAAATCAACAGTGTACATAATTTAATTGCCGATATTGTAACGGTAAGCAATGCCTATCAAAAAACTAAATTTACAACTGCAGAAACAAGCAAAGCAGATGAATTGTTACTTATACTCAAAGCGTTTGAATCCGATATTCATCCTATTCAAGTAAAATTAGAATTTGCGAATAAGGCACTTGTAATTCTCAATGAACTTTCTGCAATTCAGTTAGCCGAATCTAAACAAATCATGGATCATGCTGAAGAATTGTATCTCTCAGGAAAAACATCGTCCCAGTTTGTTTTTGTTATCATAGTTATCATATTGATTGTGCTTCAAGCGCTTGTATTTACCTCTAAAAGTTTAGTTTCAAACACAAAATTTCCAAATTTGAACTAACGAAACTAGAAAAGAAATGAACAATACTAAAATTTTTAAAACCTCTTTTGCAAGTGTTTATCCTTATTATATTTTAAAAGCGGAGAAAAAAGGTCGCACCAAAGCAGAAGTGGATGAAATTATATTTTGGCTCACAGGATATAACGAAGAATCCTTCCAAAACCAATTGGATCTTAAAGTTGATTTTGAAACTTTTTTTGCTCAAGCACCACAAATGAATCCAAATGTTTCAAAAATAACAGGCGTCATTTGCGGCTACCGTGTAGAAGAAATGGAAGACAAACTCATGCAGCAAATTCGTTATTTAGATAAGTTGGTAGATGAGTTATCAAAAGGGAAAACAATGGAGAAGATTTTCAGACAGTAGCCATTTTGAAATCTCAATCATTTTAGTTTGAACTACATTTTCTAAATACGCTTCGATTCTAATTTTCCAAAAACTTTCCCTTTTTCATTTCCAAAAATCCCTCAATTTCTTTGTAACTTTGCATTGCTGAAAAAAACTCAGCAACTCAGAATCTTAGAATCTCAGCAACTCAGAAAAAATGAACCAAGAAATCAGAAACCTAGCACCCAAAGCACTTTGGAATAAATTTGCCGATTTAAACGCCGTTCCACGTCCGTCTAAAAAAGAAGAACGGGTAATTGCTTTTATGATGGATTTCGGAAAGCAATTAGGCTTAGAAACCATCAAAGATGAAGTCGGAAATGTAATCATCAGAAAACCGGCTACTGCAGGATTAGAAAATAGAAAAACAATCGTGATGCAATCGCATTTAGATATGGTTCATCAAAAAAATAACGATACTACTTTCGACTTTGATACACAAGGAATCGAAATGGTGGTAGATGGCGATTGGGTTCGTGCCAGAGGAACTACACTTGGAGCCGACAACGGTTTGGGTGTTGCGACTATTATGGCAATTTTGGAAAGCAATGATATTCCACATCCGGCCATTGAAGCCCTTTTTACTATTGACGAAGAAACCGGAATGACCGGAGCTATGGGTTTAAAAGGCGGCTTGTTGAATGGAGAAATTCTGTTGAATTTAGATACAGAAGAAGACGATGAAATCGACATCGGTTGTGCCGGTGGAGTAGATGTAACCGCAACCCGAAATTATCAAGAAGAAGAAACGCCCGAAAATTCGTTGGCTTTTATCATTACCGTTAAAGGGTTAAAAGGTGGTCATTCCGGAATGGATATTCACAAAGGTTTGGGCAATGCCAACAAGATCATGAACCGTTTATTATTTGACGGATTTGAAAATTTCGGTTTGCAAATTGCAGAAATTAATGGTGGAAGTTTACGCAATGCCATCCCAAGAGAAAGTGTTGCCAGAGTGATTATTTCGGCTATTTATGAAGGAGCATTTCAATTGGATATGCAAGAAGTGATTGATGACATTAGAACCGAATTCAAAACCACCGAACCTAATTTAACGATAGAAATCACCGAAACCGAATTACCTAAAAAAGTAATGGATTTAGGTGTGCAAGAAGGTTTACTTCGTGCAATTTATGCCGCTCATAATGGTGTTTACCGAATGAGTGCCGATATGGAAGATTTGGTGGAGACTTCAAATAATATCGCAAAAGTTACTGTAAAAGATGGAACTATAACCGTTCAATGTTTGACGCGTTCGTCGGTGGAAACTTCTAAATTTGATTTGGCAAATGCGTTGCGTTCTGCGTTTGAATTAATGGGTTGCGAAGTCACTTTTGGCGGAAGTTATCCGGGTTGGACACCGAATGTTAATTCTCCAATCTTAGATGTTTTAGTGAATATTTACGAAAAACAAAACGGTGCAAAACCAAATGTTGTAGCTTGCCACGCCGGATTAGAATGTGGTATTTTAGGCACCAATTATCCGGACATGGATATGATTTCATTTGGACCAACGATTCACGGAGCTCACTCCCCGGATGAACGAGCTTCCATTTCATCGGCACAAAAATATTGGAAATTTGTGTTGGAGATTTTGGAGAATATTCCGGTGAAAAAGTAAGAAGATAGAAATCCTGATGAAAGTCGGGATTTTTTGTGAGCTAAAAAGGCTATCACATGCCGTTTTTCTTTTTTCGCCATTCTTTAAGATTACTCATTTTATTAGTTTTCGGCTCAAAAAACTTTACTTCAAAAGGTTCAGAAAAAACAGCAAAATTGTATTTAGCAAAATTATCATCTTCATAATTATCTCCTTTTCCAACCCTAATCCAGTAATAATCTGTTTCGTCAATTAAAGGACCCTGATAAATATATACTGAATATCCTTTTACTTCAGGAAAATTTTTAAAATAGTCTAGAATTTGAGTTCTGACCTCATTATCATCATTGATGGTTATGTCAAAATCAGGGTGTCCAGTTGGAAAATATATTTCTTTAAAAAAGAGATTATTCTTCTCAATGTTTATAATACGATTTAGAACAGGTTGGTAATAAAAATAATGTTGGTGACGTCTTTTGTCATTTTTTATTTCATTGTATACTTTTAAGGCAGAATCTTTGTTTTCGATACTTTCATAATAATTTCCAAGTGCATAATCATAAATATAACAGCCTTTACCAATACTATCTATAAAAGATTTTGCTAAATCTCTTTTCCCAAGTTTGATGTAGTTTGCAGCAATAGCTGTTGCATCTTGAGAATGAATGGACTTATATTTATAATTTGATTTATAAATATTTGCTATTGACATTTCATAATTTCCTGTACCGTAATATATCTCAGCTTTTAAATAAAATAAACTTGAAATAATATGATCTGAAATCTGTAATTTAAATTCGTCTTTCTCTTTTTTTGTAACCTCAATAATGCTATCAATTTTAGTTAAAACTTTTTGCGGCTGGTTTTCTGATTCTTGATACAAAATCACTAGCTGTTGGTCAAATTTTTTAATTTCTGTACTTACTTTATCTAATTCTTTATGAATTTCGTTATGATATTCTTCATAAGTTTGGTTATCACTTGTAGATTGTCTACATGAAATAAAAGTTATAACCATAACTAAAAAATAAATTATTAAGAATCGTTGCATATTTTCTTAAATAGAGTTCAAATTGTAATAAAATAGTAATGATTTAGAAATCTTCTAAAGACAGACTTATCAGCTAAATTAGGAGAATTTATCTGAAAAATTTATATTTCATCCTCTAATTGATAGACAATCCCCTCTTATTGTAAACAATGAAACTACCCATTCTCCAATCAAAATTTAGCAAATCTTGAACAATCAGACACCTACCAAATCTTGATACTTCGTTTGTGTAGAATGAAATTGCTTTCCATCATAATCAAACAACGCACTACAATTCATCACGTTTGGAATGTTGTCAAATTTACAGAGTAAAACGATTACCGCTTCTAAACCGTTAAATAAAACCTTTTTGCCTACCTTTTTAGAGGAAAAAGTGGTGTGGTGAAGGGGAAGTTGATATCCACACCCTTGCAAGAACGTTTTTTCAATTTCCAATAGTTCCAATGGGGAATAGCCATTGAATTTTCTTTCCAATCGCTGGTGAACTACTCCAACATAGTTTAATTGTAAGCTGCCATTAGCATCTGAAAACTCTTTCCAATACGTTTTGTGGTCTAAAATCGTTCCCACTGCACAATGCTGAAAGGACAAAGGTTTTAAGTTGTTTTCGTGAAAAGCTTTATACAATTTATTGACGGTCTCATTAAATCTTTTAGAAGTTCCCATGACTTACTTTTTTGAATGTATTCAAATTTATGAATAAATTCATCAGAATTCATGGAACAATCGTTAACTTTTTGAAGTAGATTAATTCACTTTCTTAAACGGAAACCCCTGACTCTTCCCATCACCACTAATCTCAGCATACAAACTGTCTTTCATTACTAATTTATAAGTAATTTTTTTTGGAAAATCGTGCGTAGGATTTTCAAAAACTAAATAATCTGAAGTAGAAGAAGTTAATTTGAATTCCACCGGTTTAGCTTCATTTTGATTGGGAACGGTGACGATGTAAAATAAATCATTTTCACGTTGAGCTAATCGAACGGTTTCGGAAAAAAGTGTATCATTTTCTTTAATGAAAAAACTTTTACCCAACAACAAAGAATCATTTTCAACTATCCATTCTTCTGAGAAAGTGCCTTCGGGAGTTTCATTTTCCCATTGGCCTAAAAACCAGTTCGCTTTTTCTAATTCTGCATATGTTGTTGCATTTTGTTGACAGGAAAAACAGCAAAATAGAAGTATGGATGCGATATAAAATATATTTTTCATATTTTAAAATTTGATTTAACAATACTACAACAAAACATTGAAATGAGAAACTTGACACTTGAAACAAAAAATCGTACTTTTGCACTCCAAAATAGAGTTATAAGACCATGTTAGACAGATTACAATATGTAAAACAACGTTTCGATGAGATATCGGATTTGATTATTCAACCGGATGTGATTTCCGATCAGAAGCGTTATGTGCAATTGAACCAAGAATATAAAACCTTAAAAGGTTTGGTGGACAAGCGTGAAGAATACATCCGTTTGACGCAAAGCATTGAAGAAGCCAACGAAATCATTGCCGATGGTTCGGATGCCGAAATGGTGGAAATGGCCAAGATGGAATTGGATGATGCCAAGGAAAGAATGCCTCATTTGGAAGACGAAATCAAATTTATGTTGATTCCGAAAGATGCTGAAGATGCGAAGAATGTAATGGTGGAGATTCGTGCCGGAACAGGTGGAGATGAAGCTTCAATTTTTGCAGGTGATTTGTTTAGAATGTACACTAAATATTGCGAATCACGTGGTTGGAGAACTTCGGTTGTAGATATGAATGAGGGAACTTCAGGTGGTTTTAAAGAGGTTATTTTTGAAGTAACCGGCGAAGATGTTTACGGAACTTTGAAATTTGAAGCAGGCGTACATCGTGTACAACGTGTTCCACAAACGGAAACACAAGGTAGAGTTCACACATCGGCGGCAACCGTTATGGTTTTGCCGGAAGCAGAAGAATTTGATGTTCAGATTGATATGAACGATGTTCGTATTGATTATTTCTGTTCGTCCGGTCCTGGTGGGCAATCGGTGAATACAACAAAATCAGCGGTTCGATTAACGCATATTCCAACTGGATTGGTGGCTCAATGTCAAGATCAAAAATCGCAACATAAGAATAAAGATAAGGCGTTAGACGTTTTGCGTTCCCGTTTATATGAACAAGAATTAGCTAAAAAACAAGCCGAAGATGCTGTAAAAAGAACATCACAGGTTAGTTCAGGTGACCGTTCTGCAAAAATTAGAACCTACAATTATTCGCAAGGTCGCGTAACAGACCATCGAATTGGTTTAGATGTTTTTGATATGGATGGAGTGATGAATGGAAAAATCCAAAAATTTGTTGATGAACTTCAGTTAGTCAATAACATGGAGAAATTAAAAGAATCGGAAGTATTTTAAATAAAAAAACGGAGCCAAATTGGCTCCGTTTTCCTTTCCACAAAAGAGTAGGTTATTCTTTTGCTTCGGCATTTTCTGTTGATTTTGCTGACATTCTATTAATCTTGAAGAACGTAGCAAATCGAGTTTTTAAGCCTGCAATTTTTAAATTATCTGAACCGGATAATCCTTCTTTTTCAACTGTATTTTTACGGGTATTTAATGCTTCCCAAAGCAATTTGATTTCGTCCCACTCTTCTCTTGTATAGTTGTCTTTATTATCTGAAGCCGTGTTTACAAAAGTTTCAAAGGTTTGTAAGATGTTGTCTTTGTTTACCCAAGCAAAACTCATGTCGTCATTAATTTCTTGACCACCAAAAAGTGAAGATCTTACTTTAGCTTTATAATTAGCCGCTTCCATTTTTTGTCTTTCAGCAACTAAATTTGCTTTAAATTCTTCGTATTTTGCTGAAGATGCTTCAACTTTTCTGTCTAATTCTGCTCTATCTTCTAAATTTTCTAAAGCCGATTCTGCCTCAATTTTTTTAGCTACATAAGCATTTTCAATAGCATCCCATTTTTCAGCTAGATCTTCTGAAGCAACATTGCTAACAGAATCAATGTAAGCTGTGTAATTGTTTACGGCTTTTTCTGCTTCCGTTTTTTTCTCGTCTGCACATGAAACAAATGTAGTAGCAACAATTGATGCTAGGAATAGTGATTTTAAATTTTTCATTTTATTTAGGTTTAAGGTTGTTATAATTTATTTAATTCTGGTTCTTCTGTATCTGAAACAGTTTCATTTGAACTTACTTTTGTTAAGTAATTGGTCACTACAAATTGTAAAACTGTACCAAGTACTTTTTTTATCGGATTACTGGAACTTCCCACAATAACTTTTTTAGAGATATATCCACCAACAATACTGAGCACGGTTGGAAGCAAATGGTTTTTGTTTGTTACTGTTTCATATACTCCTTGCAGTCCTTCTTGAATAATGTTGGATGGAGAAATGCTTTCTTGAACAAGTCTAAACTGTTCTTTTATTTCATTAAGTTCTTGCTTGTGCTGTGCTGTGAGTAATGCAATTCTTTGATCCAATAATTCGTTTTGATTTAGCTTTTTCATAGTACTATCCATTTGAATTATTGATTGTCTCTTCGTAGAAATTTTCATCTTTCGTTTTCAGTAGCTTTCCTACTACGATGTTGTCGATGGGAACTTTAATTAATGATTTTCGGAAAACATAAATTAGGATACCAACAAAAACATAAAATCCTGATACAATAAAAAATCCAATTGCATAATTTGCTAAGATTTTACCAATTAGCAGAGCTAATCCAATATTTATAAACAATGTAAATATAGCCACAACAAGTGTAAGGGTTAGAACAACGGCAAGCGATGATATTACATCTGATGATTTATCAATTGCATTCAATTTAATGAGTTCTAAGCTCGTTCTTGAGTACTGCTCCGCTTTGTCGTAAAGCTTACCCAAATTTGTGGCTATATTTTCCATGATTTATACTTTTATTTATTCAATTCGCGGTTAATTTTTTCAAGATTCGCTTTTCCTTCGTTGGCTACGTTTTGAGCAACGTCCTCTGCTTTTGAAGAAAGCGAATGATACTGATCTTCCACTGAAGTTAAAAAATCATTAAAACTTGATTTAACGGTATCTTTTATATCACCACTTTTTTTGGCAATTTTTTTACGGGTGTTTTCACCTTTATCCGGTGCAAATAATACACCTAAAATTGCTCCTGCGGCTAATCCGCCAATTACTCCTAATACTACATTTGATGCTTTCATAATTTCTAATTTTTAGATGGTTAATAGTTATATGTTTTTTCCTTTTATTAGTCTAAATAATATTGCAATTACAGCAATAACTAATAAGATGTGAATGATCGATCCTATGCTGTACACAAAAAATCCTAGTGCCCATAATATGATCAATATTACAGCGATGGTGTATAATAAATTTGACATAATTTATCGTTTTAAAATGTTATTAATTAAAATTTAAAGGCTGCATAAATACTAAGATTACTGTTCTTTCCATCAGGAAAAGTGTAATTCGTACCTAAAAAGTCTCTTTCTTTTCCAACTTTGGCTAAACCATAGTTGTATCGAGCTCCAATTCCAAATGAATCAAAATCAAATCCTAATCCGGCAGATAATCCGTAGTCGAATTTATTGAAGTCATCATTGCTCAAATTCTCTTCAAAGTCAAAATTTCCGGAGGATGATTCATTGGTTACATCTGCGTCGATCAAATAAGCAAAGTAGGGACCGGCGTGAACGTTGAAGTTTTTTGTTAAATTAATTTTTAACAAAACCGGCACTTCAATATAATTCAATTTAAATTTTGCTGTACCTGTAGCAAAGGCGTTGTTATAGACCAGTTCGGCTCCTTTTCTTGAATAAAGAACTTCGGGTTGAATGGCTAAGAATTCCGTAATGGGCATTGTGACAAAGATACCCACATTAAAACTGGTAAGTACATTATTGTCGTCCACGTCTTCTGTGTAAAGATTGGAGAAGTTAACTCCACCCTTAACCCCAAAGCTTGCGCCTGTGGCTGTATTGTCATTTGTTTGTGCATTTGAAAATGTAAAAGCAACGAGGGACAATGTTGTTAAAATTAATTTTTTCATGTTTAAAAATTTAGGTATTTGATGTTTTTAATTTGATTCTGTTTGTTATTGTTATTTAACAGTACAAAGTTGCAACAGTATGTCTCCTTTTGTGTTACATGATATTTTTAATTTGTTACAGAATTACCACTTCCCCATGTTTTCCTATGATTTCAGCAGGATTTATAAACAAAAAAATCTCATTTCAAAATGAGATTTAGCTTAGTTACCGATATGGAAATTAATTTTTTTTGAACTAGTTTGTTTTAATGTCGTCTATGCAAATGTCATTTTCCTTTTTTAATTCTTTAATTTCATCATCAGCAGATTGAATTGTTTTGGCGTCTGTTGTTACAGCAATGTATTGAACAATTTCAGCGTATTTTGATGGTTTGATGGGTTCTGCAAATTTTACAGCATAGCATTTTGCAAAAGTAGCTCCTAAATAGAGAATCACAGAAGAATAATAGACCCACACCATCAAAACTACTATAGAACCGGCAGCACCGTAGACAGAGCTGATATTTGAATTAGCTATATAAAAGGTGATTATAAATTTCCCTAGCATAAATAAAAAGGTCGTTGTTAATGCGGCCACTCGAACTTGCTTCCAAGTTATTTCTGCATCCGGAAGGATTGTAAAAATAGCTCCAAAAAGGAGAGAGGTAATTATCACAGTTGCAAGAATATTTGATACATAAAAAAAACCTACACTTATTTCAGAATACGTTTGTGTCAATTGATTACTTATTCCGTCTAATAAAGTTGAAAAACCTAAGGCAACTAAAAGAATAAATCCCAGACTCCCAATTACACCAAACGATAATAATCGAGCTTTAATAAATAACCATAACCCTGATCTTTTCTTTGGTCGTAATCCCCAAATGGTGTTAATAGAATCTTGTATTTCGGCAAAGACAGACGTAGCAGCAAAAATCAAAGTAGCAATTCCGATTACGGCAGCAATAGTACTGCTTTGTGATAACGCTAAATTCTGAATCATGGATTGCAATTGTTCAGCACTTGAAGCACCCACAAAACTTTTAGCTTGTGAGTAGATGGCTCCTTCAATGGCTTCTCTTCCCCAAAAAACGTCGCAAATAAATAAAATTACTAATAAAAGTGGAGCCAACGAAAAAACAGTTATATAGGCTAAAGAGGCACTCATTTTCAGTATTTTGAACTCTGTAAAGCCTTCTAAAGTATCTTTGATTACTTCGTAAAACGATTTGATATAGCTTTGATTTGTAGGCATTTAATTTTTGTTTTATGCTGTAGGTAAATAAATTATAATCTTGGCTCCTTCATCGGGTTGACCTTCGGCACAAATGAAACCGTAATGATTTTTAACTATTTTTTTACAAATTGCTAATCCAACTCCTGTTCCTTGGTAGCTGTCTTTTGCATGCAGTCTGTTGAAAAGTAAAAATATTTTCTTTGAATCATCCGGATGAAATCCAATACCGTTATCTAAGAAAGTAATTTTGTGATACATTCTAGTTGAATTATCCTCAATATTATCTTCTTCATTTGCTTTTACTTTATCACATGCAACGGTAATAATTGGTGGTTGATTTAGTTTCCTGTATTTGATGGAGTTATTGATTAAATTGATAAACAATTGCCTTAACTGAAAGGGAATTCCTTTCACTTTAGGAAGCTCTTCAAAATGAACCGTTGCATTGGTTTCTTCCATCAATTGAGATAATTCCTGAATTGACGCATAGGCTGTATCATTTAAATCAACTTCTTCAAAACTGCTGTCGGTTTTATTGGTTCTTGAATATTGCAACAAGTCATCAATCAATACACGCATTCTGCTAGCGGCCACCACAATTCTTTCCAGATATTCTTTTCCTGTTTCTGTCAAATGGTCTTTTTCTTTTTCGTTTATTCGAGAAATAAAGGTTTGAATTTTTCGCAGTGGTTCCTGTAAATCATGACTGGCGGCATAATTAAATTCAACCAATTCTTTGTTGTTTCTCTCTAAATCTGCATTTTTTTCATGTAAAATTATTTTTTTCAAAATATCTTCTGTGACGTCTTGCGTTGTTCCGATGATGATTTTTTCATCAAATCGGTTTATGAATAACTTTCCGACAGAACGCAAATGTCTCACCGCACCATCTTTTCTAATTATTCTGTAATTTATTGTTGGAAGGCTTTCATTATTTATAACGTTATTTATGGAATTTGCAGCAATTTCCATATCCTCGGGATGTACAAATTTTAAAAAATCTGCAACAGTTGCTTCAAAAGATTGCGGTTCTAATCCGTGAAGTCTGAATTGATTGTCTGAAAATTGGATTTCATTTTTTTCCATGTTCCAAGTCCAACTGCTGTAATTTCCCAAAATTTCAGCTTGTTTTATTGATTCTTGAGAAACTTTTAATTTGGAATTGGATTGCTCAATTCTTTTAAAATCACTGTTTATTTTGATGTAGGCTAGGATGATAAAAAATAAGGTTATAAATATGACGAGCAAGGCGTAAAGAGGCGTATAAGAAAGGGAGTCGTTAAAATGATATTCTCGTCTTTCCAAAAGTTTATTTTCGAGAGAAATCATTTCGTCAACTTTCTTACGAATTTGATCCATCACAATCTTACCATTGCTTTCATAATATTTTTTATATAGATCTTTGTCTTCGTATTTTTTATTAAAATAAGTATACCGCAACACAATTAAATGATGGAGTTCTTTTAGTTTTTTTTGTTGTGATTGATTGTCTGCTGTAATTTTTTGGAGTCTAAAAAAAGCGTTGTCCACTTTTTTTCTTGAATGTGTGTAGGAGTCTAAAAACAGCGTATCTCCGTATAATAAATAACCCCGATAACCGGTTTCGCCATCTTTAATATAAGAGATAACACGCTCTAGTTCGAGTTGAACTTCATAGGAGTGAATTACTAAGTCTCTCGATTTGTTGAGGTTTATGATGTGTTTATACGATACAGCAGCGGTAAACAAAATGGCAGCCAACGAAACAACAAACACTATTCTAAGTAAAAGAGGCGATTTATGTAGGTTAATAATTTTAAGCATTTTACATTCTCAATAAGAAATTATCTTTGTTTAATCTAGAGGTGTGATATTGCCAGTTTAAGGTCACCACTTCTCGTAATATCTTTTTTAAAGTATCAAAATCACTTGGTTTTTTAATATAAATATTGGCTCCTTGCACAAATGTGTTTTCTACATCTTCTTCTGAGGAGGATGTAGAATAAATGGCAATGGCTATATCATTAAATTTTTCTACTTTCTTTATTTCTAATAAACATTCAAAGCCATTTTTCTTTGGCATGTTTAAATCTAGAAATAGAATGTTTGGCAAAATCGTTTCCGGATGATGCAAAAAATTCATTAATTCTTCACCATCGCAATGTGTGGTAACAACAGTATTAATTTTTAACTCTTCAAAAGCGTCTTCAAAGAAAAGTCGATCATCTTCATCATCATCAGCAAGAGCAATAGTAATGTGGTTTTTTTGCATAATTTATAGGTTAGTTTTTTAATGATTGTACCCTTCGTTTTGCGATAATACGCTGAAAAGCTGAAGGAGTGATTCCGGTAATTTTTTTAAACTGCGTGCTCAAATGGGCCACACTGGAGTAATTGAGTTGATATGCAATTTCAGTTAAAGTCAGTTGGTTGTTGAGAATTAAGTTTTTAGCCAATTCAATTTTCTGTATCATAATGAAATTTTCTATGGAAGTATAGGTAACTTCTGAAAATAAATTAGATAAATAGCCATAACTGTGATTCAATTTTTCTGTAAGATAAACAGAACTCTTAACAGATAAAGGTTCTTCACTATTCACCATTTCTGTAATAGTATCTTTTATTTTTTGTATCAGTATACTTTTTTGATTTTCAATTATTTCAATACCGTATTCCGATAAGGCAGTTGTTATTAGCTCTAATTTTTCATTCGAAATAGTATCTTGTAGTTCAATTTCGCCAAAGCCAATGACCGAAAACTTGAGGTTGAGTGCAGCCAGTTTTTCTTCCACAATTTTTTTCGTTAAAATGGTATAATCAAACTTTAAATATGCTTTCATAGGCAGTTAATATATTGAGTAAAAATAGATAAATCTTTCTGGAAATTAAATAGTTTTGTAGTAATAGTTTTATTTCCTGTAGGATTAATTAGTCTATAATTTTGGATTTTTCTTTTCTCATTTTTTTCCAAATTTTCAATCGTATTCTTGCATTGCTGCGTAAATGTTCATCTAAAGGTTCACCAATTAAAAACCCATAAGGCTTTAATTCAGGAATGGTGTCAAAAATAACTTTTAAACTGGCAACAACCGGAAGGGCTACAATCATTCCGGCAATTCCCCAAAGCATTGAAAACAAAATTATAGAAAGAATGGCAACAAATGCATTGATACTTACTTTGGAACCAGTAACTTTTGGGGTGATGAAATTTCCTTCCAAAAACTGAATAAAGCCAAAAATCGCAATAACCATAATAGGATATAACAAAGAGTCTTTTGTCGCGAGTGCCACAATAGCCGGAAGCAGCGAGCCAATGATGATTCCGATATAAGGAATTAAAAGCAGTAATGCAGCTAAAAAACCAAAGAAAATCGCGTTGTCTATTCCTAAAATTAATAAACCAATCGAGTTCAGAATTCCAACAATTCCCATAACGGTAAACAAACCAATTAAATAGTTTTGTTGAACGTGATATAGTTTACCTAAAATTGTTTTAGCTCGTAAGGTATTGCCGTCTTTTGAAAAAGCCCTGTAAATAAAGCTCTTGAAAAATTTGCGGTAGATTAAAAAGAAAAAGATGTAGAGTGGAATTAATACTACATCGGTGAAGATACTACCCGACATGGTAACAAATTCAATAATATTTGATGAGTTTTCCTTTAAAGTTTCACCAAGATTTATTTTTTTTAAGGATAATTCGCGTTGGTCTATTCCAAAGGTCGATTCAGCTTTAGTGGCTAGGGAATTATAGACATCACTCAATTTGTCTGCATACGTCCCACCTTTATCCATAATGTCTGAAATCTGAAAACCGATAAAAGTGAGTAAGGAAAACACCATCAGTGACAGCAACACAATTGCAAAAATAGCAGAAACCACTCGGTTAAAGTGCCATTTCCGTTCCAGATAAGATACAAAAGGAAAAACAGAAACACTTAGGATAATGGCAATAATAATAGGGACCACTACTGGTTTCAGCACATATAAAACAAAAACCAGACTTATAATAAAAACCAGGTTCTGTGCATAGGAATTTTCATTTTTTGCAGTGGTTATCATACAAAAATTATTGGTTAGATTTAAAAAAGAGGAATTATCACAATTCCTCTTTTCAGTTTAAAGGTACACAATTTTAAAGCTCTTCAATCATTTTCTTCACTTCTTCTTTGGTTTTGCCAACCCTTTGTTGAATTTTTCCGTAAAGTTCATCTTCTTTTCCTTCAACATAAAGCAAATCATCGTCTGTTAAGTCAGCATATTTTTGCTTCAATTTTCCTTTTAACTCGTTCCATTTTCCTTTCATTTCAGTCGTTTCCATGATCGTTTGATTTAAATTAATATACGTTTGTTTTGTACTTACAAATTTACCACCGGTTCATTAGAATGGTGTTACATAATTTTTTCAGATTGTTATATAATTATATGGAAAGTCGTTTTCATCTTTGTAAATTTGCCAAACAACTAACTTTTTTGTCTTGACTACAACACAACTTATTGAACAGATTCATCTGAAAAAATCGTTTTTATGTATTGGTTTAGATGTCGATTTGACTAAAATTCCACAATATCTTCTTCAAACAGAAGATCCGATTTTTGAATTCAACAAAGCCATTATCGATGCAACACATGACGTGTGCGTTTCCTACAAACCCAATACCGCATTTTATGAAGCGTATGGTTTGCAGGGATGGCAATCGCTACAAAAAACAATTGATTATATCAATCAAAATTTCCCTGAAATTTTTACCATTGCCGATGCCAAACGTGGCGATATTGGAAACACTTCATCCATGTATGCTAAAGCTTTTTTAGAAGATTTGAATTTTGATTCCGTCACCGTTGCACCTTATATGGGAAAAGATTCGGTGGAACCATTTTTGGCTTTTGATAATAAGCATACCATTTTATTGGCATTAACATCCAATGAAGGAGCCTTCGATTTTCAAACCAAACTTTCTGATGGGACTGAAATTTATAAACACGTTGTAGAAACTTCAAAGACATGGAAGAACAGTCAAAATTTGATGTACGTAGTCGGAGCCACCAAAGCCGAGTATTTCTCTGAAATCCGGAAAATTGTTCCCGATAGTTTTTTACTTGTTCCCGGAGTTGGAGCACAAGGCGGAAGCTTACAGGAAGTTTGCAAATACGGATTGAATGCAAATGTTGGTTTGCTCATCAATTCTTCACGCGGAATTATTTATGCTTCAAACGAAGAGGATTTTGCGATTAAAGCTAGAGTGGAAGCGTTGAAATTGCAAAAAGAGATGGAAGAAATTTTGAAATAGAAATCAAAAATGATTTACATCGACCAAATAGAAACTGAACATACATTTGAGACCACTCCCAAACGCATTGTTTCCCTCGTTCCTTCGCAAACCGAATTGTTATATGATTTAGGTTTGGAAGATTCCATTGTGGGCATCACAAAATTTTGTGTTCATCCCTCTCATTTTAAGGCAACCAAGCAAATCGTTGGCGGAACAAAAACAATCAAATTCAAGAAAATACTTGCTTTAAAACCCGATCTTGTTATTTGCAACAAAGAAGAAAACACCAAAGAAATAGTAGAAGAATTAAGTCTAATTTGTCCGGTTTGGGTAACAGATATTGTTACGATTCAAGATAATTTGCAAATGATTTCCGATTTTGGTCAGCTCTTCAACAAACGCACGGAAGCTCAAAAATGGGTGGATAAAATCAATTTTGCCTACAACGATTTTCAACACTTTGTCAAAGAAAAACCCATTCGAAAAACAGCTTATTTCATTTGGGCAAATCCGTATATGGTAGCCGGAAAAGAAACGTTTATCAATGAAATGCTATTGTTAAATCATTTTCAGAATATTTACCAGGAAAAAGGACGTTATCCTGAAATTGAATTGGAGAAAATGCGACAAGAGGGCGACCCCGAGATTGTTTTTTTATCCTCAGAACCATTTCCATTCAAAGACAGTCATGCTTTTGAAATTGGACGATGTACGCATCATGCCAAAACCATTTTTGTAGATGGAGAAATGTTTTCTTGGTATGGTAGCCGAATCCTAAAAGCCTTTGATTATTTTAAAAAAATACATGAACAACTATAGTTCAACCTCTTCTAATACGAGGGTTTCCCTTTTTTCAGTTTAAACATTTTCCGGTTTTTCAGCACTAGGTTGCTTTTTGTTTTTCAAGAAGTTTGAAAATTCTTCCTTTAAAAACTGTAATTCTTTATTTTCTTTAAATACGCCTTTCATGGGGGTGAAGTTTTATTTTAGCAAAGATACATTATTGAAACATTAAATTTTCATTAAGATTTGTTAAGATTGCAATTGTAGATAAAATGACTATTTTTGTTGAAAATCAAAATTTAGTGATTGCTTATACTATTTACAACAATAATTCCAGTTCAGAATGGGTAACTTTTGTGCATGGAGCGGGAGGAAGCTCTTCCATTTGGTTCAAACAAATTAGGGAGTTTCAAAAACATTTTAATGTTTTGTTACTGGATTTAAGGGGTCACGGTGATTCCAAACCCAATTTAAAAAACGGATTCAAACAAAAATATACCTTCAAATCCATCGCTCAAGATGTGTATGAAGTAATCGAGCATTTAAAAATTGAATCTTCGCATTTTGTGGGAATATCACTCGGAACGATTGTGATTAGACAATTGGCAGAAATGCATCCTACTAAAGTAAAATCCATGATTATGGGTGGAGCCATTTTAAAAATGAATTTCCGCTCACAAATTCTCATGAAACTCGGAAATATTTTTAAATACGTTTTACCTTATTTAGTGCTCTATCGCTTTTTTGCTTTTGTGATCATGCCCAAGAAAAATCACAAACAATCGCGATTACTTTTTATCAACGAAGCCAAAAAATTATACCAAAAAGAATTCATCAAATGGTTTAAATTAACAGCCGAAATAAATCCCGTACTAAAATGGTTTCGTCAAGTCGAAATCAATATTCCAACACTTTATGTGATGGGTGAAGAAGATTACATGTTCCTGCCTTCCGTTCGTCAAGTAGTGGAAAAACACTATAAAACGGCAGAATTATTTGTGATAGAAAATTGTGGACACGTAGTAAATGTGGAGCAACCACTTCAGTTCAATTCTGCGGTTATTTCATTCGTTCAGTCTAAAGCATAAAAAAAAGTCAGCGGTCTCAATCACTGACTTTCTTTTAACTAACTAACTCTAACCAAACAAACCTTAAATTTATACTGCAAATATCGGCAGAAAAAGTAGAACGTTGTGTTAAGCATTTGTTATATATATGTTATTGATTATTAAATTTTTAGATCCGTCAAAAAACCCATCACCCATCACCATTCACCCATCACCTTATTTATTATCCTGCATCGCAAAAACCCGCTTTAATAAATCCGAACTTCTCGCACTCAAATTCGTTCGAATCTCTTTTTCTTCCACAGCCACCATTTTAAACACACCTTCCATGGCTTTGTTGGTAGTATAATCTGTTAAATCCGGATTAACTTTTGTAACCAACGGAATCGAATTATATTTTGTAATGATGTTGGTCCAAACTTTATCGGCACCCACTTTTGCAAACGAATTTTTAATCACCGGATTAAATTTTGAATACAACGCGTTCGAAGTCGTGTTCTGCAAATAGGAAGTGGCCGCTGTCTGATTTCCCATTAAAATAGTCTTTGCATCATTAAACGTCATTTGTTTCACGGCATCCACAAAAATCGGAGTCGCTTCTTTCACCGCATCTTCCGCAGCACGGTTCAACACTTTCAAACCTTCATCAGCCAAACTCGATAAACCCATCGCACGTAGCCTCGAATCCACCATTTTTAACTCATCCGGAAGCAAAATTTTAACCGCCTCATTTTTAAAAAAGCCATCCGTTTTGGTCAGTTTCGACACTTGTTTGTCAATGCCATTGTTCAACGCTTCCTTCAACCCATTGGCAATATCAGCATTTCCGAGGATTCCACCGGTTTGAGGAAGTTGATTGGCAATTTGTTGCATTTCTGCACAACTAAAAAAGGTAAAGGCACACAAAAACAAAATCGTTTTTTTCATAGTAGAGTAAATTTATATCCCAAAAGTAAGCAAATAGCATGCCTTTTCCATCCGCACTAAGTTTTTTTTAAGAAGCTATTCCCGCTTTCCGTTCCAAGCTTTTTTGTCTTGTTGTTTTTTTCTAAGGCAAAAAAAGAGCTTCCGTTGGTCGCTTTTTTTTAGCCAAGAAAAAATACAACAATCCTGCAAAAGGCTTTCCATTGCAATCGGGGCTAGGGGAGCAGAGTTAAAAAGAAGTTTCAGGTTTCAAGTTTCAGGTTGATGCGTCCATTTTTCAGTTTCATAAACTTTGTGCTTTAATTTCTTTGTGGCAAAAAAAGTCTCAGTGTTCAAATTAATGAAATTGTTAGCCAAATAAATCCGTTAAAATCGCACATAGCGAAGCTATCAAAATCCGTTAAAATCTGCGTTTAGCTTTAGCTAATCCGTTCAATCCGTGTTCCAATTAAGAGTTTCCAGAAACTTTGTGCCTTAATTTCTTCGTGGCAAAAAGAAGTTTCAAGTTTCAGGTTTCAAGTTTCAGGTTGATGCGTCCATTTTTCAGTTTCATAAACTTTGTGCCTTAATTTCTTTGTGGCAAAAAAAGTCTCAGTGTTCAAATTAATGAAATTGTTAGCCAAATGAATCCGTTAAAATCCCACATAGCGAAGCTATCAAAATCCGTTAAAATCTGCGTTTAGCTTTAGCTAATCCGTTCAATCCGTGTTCCAATTAAGAGTTCCCAAAAGCTTCGTGCCTTTCCAACTTCGTGGCAAAACCGAAACAAATAATCCCTCCAATTTTTAAAATCTGTGTTCAAAATAACCGACAACAGAAAACCGACAACAGAAAACAAAAAAACCGCTATTGTTTTTTATTAATTCCGTAAATTGCACCCTCAAAAACATCATTTTTTTATCAATGGAACAAGCAACTCCTTATATTCCTAAAAATAAAGTAAGAATTGTAACAGCCGCATCCCTTTTCGACGGGCACGATGCTGCTATCAATATTATGCGTCGTATTATTCAATCCACCGGCGTAGAAGTCATTCACCTTGGTCACGACCGAAGTGTAGAAGAAGTCGTTAACACTGCTATTCAAGAAGATGCCAATGCAATTGCGATGACATCCTACCAAGGTGGTCACAACGAATATTTCAAATACATGCACGATTTGCTCAAAGAAAAAGGAGCGGGTCATATCAAAATATTTGGCGGTGGAGGAGGCGTAATCCTTCCCGAAGAAATCAAAGACCTTCATGCTTACGGAATAACAAGAATTTATTCTCCCGATGACGGCCGTGCGATGGGTTTACAAGGAATGATTAATGATTTAGTGCAGCAATCCGATTACCCCATTGGCGATAATTTGAATGGTGAAGCCAATCACTTGGAAGAAAAAAATCCAAGAGCTATCGCAAGAGTGATTTCCGCCGCAGAGAATTTCCCTGATATCGCAAAAGAAACGCTCGATGCCATTCACAAGAAAAATGAAACCTCCAAAATTCCCGTTCTCGGAATCACCGGAACCGGTGGAGCCGGAAAATCATCATTAGTAGATGAATTAGTTCGTCGTTTTCTAATCGATTTCCCTGAAAAAACAATCGGATTAATTTCCGTAGATCCATCCAAAAGAAAAACAGGTGGAGCGTTGTTGGGCGACAGAATCCGGATGAACGCCATCAATAATCCACGCGTTTACATGCGTTCGTTGGCTACACGTCAATCCAATTTAGCGTTATCAAAATATGTTGCTGAAGCCATTCAAGTGCTCAAAGCAGCAAAATACGACATCATTATCCTCGAAACTTCCGGAATTGGTCAAAGTGATACCGAAATCATTGAACATTCCGATGTTTCGTTATATGTAATGACTCCCGAATTCGGTGCTGCAACGCAATTAGAAAAAATCGATATGCTTGATTTTGCTGATTTAGTTGCTATCAACAAATTCGATAAAAGAGGTTCACTCGATGCTCTTCGCGATGTCAAAAAACAATACCAACGCAACCATAATTTGTGGGATGCCGATTTAGATTCACTTCCCGTTTTCGGAACAATTGCTTCGCAGTTTAATGATCCGGGAATGAACACACTTTACAAAAAAGTGATGGACAAAATCGTTGAAAAAACCGAAGCTGATTTACAATCTACCTTTGAAATCACACGTGAAATGAGCGAGAAAATCTTCGTCATTCCGCCACATAGAACCCGCTATCTTTCTGAAATTTCAGAGAATAACCGCAAGTATGACGAAACAGTTCTTTCACAAGTAGATGTCGCTCAAAAATTATACGGAATTTATAAAACCATCGAATCGGTTGGTCATATCAATGCTTTAGGGTTAACCAAATTCGGAATCAACGAAGAACAACTTCAAAACGCTGAATCAACCACCAATAAAGAATTTTTAAGTTTATTGACCAAAGAATTCGACCGAGTAAAAATGAACTTCGACCCATTCAACTGGGAAATCATTTTAACGTGGGACGAAAAAGTAAATAAATACAAAAACCCGGTTTACAGTTTTAAAGTTCGTGACAAAGTCATTAATATAGATACGCATACCGAATCCCTTTCGCATTCGCAAATACCAAAAGTGGCGTTGCCAAAATACCAAGCCTGGGGCGATATTTTAAAATGGAATTTACAGGAAAATGTGCCCGGAGAATTCCCTTTTGCATCAGGACTTTACCCGTTCAAACGAGAAGGCGAAGATCCATCCAGAATGTTTGCCGGAGAAGGCGGACCGGAGCGAACCAACAAACGTTTTCACTACGTGAGTGCAGGTTTACCCGCCAAACGTTTGTCAACGGCGTTTGACTCGGTGACCTTATACGGAAACGACCCCGATTTGCGTCCGGATATTTACGGAAAAATTGGTAATGCCGGGGTTTCCATTTGCTGTTTAGACGATGCTAAAAAATTATATTCCGGTTTCGATTTGAGTCATCCGATGACTTCGGTGAGTATGACCATAAACGGTCCGGCTCCGATGTTGCTTGGCTTTTTTATGAATGCTGCCATCGATCAGAACTGTGAAAAATACATCATCGAAAATAATTTACAAGTTGAGGTTGAAGAAAAAATCAACGAAATTTATAAGAAAAAAGGATTCGAAATACCAAGATATAATGGCGAACTTCCGGAAGGAAATAACGGTTTAGGCTTGATGTTATTAGGCGTAACCGGAGACCAAGTGTTGCCGCAAGACGTGTACCAAGACATCAAAATTAAAACCTTAGCACAAGTTCGCGGAACCGTTCAAGCCGACATTTTAAAAGAAGATCAGGCACAAAACACCTGTATTTTCTCCACCGAATTCGCTCTTCGATTGATGGGCGACGTGCAGGAATATTTCATTCAAAAGAATGTGCGTAATTTCTATTCGGTTTCCATTTCGGGTTATCACATTGCAGAAGCAGGAGCAAACCCCATCACGCAATTAGCGTTCACGTTGTCGAATGGTTTCACTTATGTGGAATATTATTTGAGTCGTGGCATGAACATCAACGATTTCGGACCGAATTTATCCTTCTTTTTCTCCAACGGAATCGATCCGGAATATGCCGTGATTGGCCGTGTGGCGAGAAAAATTTGGGCAAAAGCCTTAAAAAATAAATACGGAGCAAACGAAAGAGCTCAGATGCTGAAATACCATATTCAAACGTCCGGACGTTCGTTGCATGCACAGGAAATTGATTTTAATGACATCCGAACCACGTTGCAAGCCTTGTATGCCATTTACGACAACTGTAACTCGTTGCACACAAATGCGTATGACGAAGCCATTACCACACCAACCGAAGAATCCGTTCGTCGTGCAATGGCAATCCAATTGATTATCAACAAAGAATTAGGTTTAGCCAAAAACGAAAACCCAATTCAAGGTTCGTTCATCATTGAAGAATTAACCGATTTAGTGGAAGATGCCGTCTTACAAGAATTCGACCGAATCACTGAACGTGGTGGCGTTTTAGGTGCAATGGAAACAATGTACCAACGTTCCAAAATTCAAGAAGAATCGTTGTATTATGAAACCTTAAAACACAATGGCGATTTCCCAATCATTGGGGTAAATACGTTTTTAAGTTCAAAAGGTTCGCCAACAGTAGTGCCAAGAGAAGTAATTCGTGCCACCGAAGACGAAAAACAATTTCAAATTAAAACCTTAGAAACTTTACATCAATTGCACGAGCAAAAAGTGAACGAACAACTAAATGGTTTACAAGAAGCCGCCATTAAAAACCAAAACATTTTTGAACGGTTGATGG
Organism: Flavobacterium lacus; assembly: GCF_003268815.1. GTDB lineage: Bacteria > Bacteroidota > Bacteroidia > Flavobacteriales > Flavobacteriaceae > Flavobacterium > Flavobacterium lacus. The sequence goes on from NZ_QLSV01000017.1 coordinate 30,506, forward strand.
AAGCCACCAAATATTGCTCGTTAGGTCAAATTACGAGTGCGTTGTTTGAAGTGGGAGGGCAGTATAGGAGGAATATGTAGTTTAACTTTATATGATTTAAAAGGACGACGGGAGTTGTCCTTTTTTTTGTTTGTGCTAATACGAGGCTGTGTCATTTCGACGATAGGAGAAATCACATAACGTGAACAAATTATGTGATTTCTCCTGCGTCGAAATGACACAATAGGTATTAGATAGGTAATTTCCAATTCAACATCAGTTTAATTGTATTTGTTTTTAATTCAGTAAAACCTTCGGTAAAAAAAGTTTGATTTTTAGTAATATTAGCAAGACCTATTTCATTTCTTAAATCAATAGTAATTTGATGATTACTCAGGTTAAATTGATAACCAAGTGCAATTAAAAGCCCATAATCGCTATTTTGAATAATATTGTTGATTGGAAAAGGATTAATCATTTCACTTGTCTGATTAACCTTAGTTTCACTTTTTACATCTAATAAATAATTATAAAATCCTCCGGCATTTATATTTAGTCTGTTGTTTTTTCCAAAATAATATCTTGCAAAGACCGGTATACTAATATAATTGAACTTTATTCTATTTTTTGCAGTAAATTCAGATGGATTTCCAAAATCATCGGGTATTCCAAATCTTTCAGACTCCATTATTTTATTATCATAATTTACATTCGATAATAGTGAGATTTTTTCACTGACTTTAATTTCAAATGATATTCCAACAGAATAACTTAATTTTCCATCATATTTATCAAAGAACTCCTCTTGTTTTAAATCAAGTAGATTTGTGCCTATATTTAAGCCAAATTTTACATTATCGCTAACGAAACTTTGTGCGAAGCTTTGATAAGATATAAAGGTAAAAAATAAAAAACTAATTATGATTTTTTTCATATTTTAAAGTTTAGTACCGGTTTGTGACTTTGCTTTTCGTAGGGCATAACAGCGTGATTAAAAATTAAGTAGACTTCGTTTTGCTTGGATTATTATTCGCTTCGAAGTCAGAGACATTCGAAGAGCAGCGTGTTATAATACTGCTATTAATGACTTTTATTCAGACTTCGTGGAGTTGTTGTAATTACTTCAACCACACGAAAGGATTCGTGCCGCAGCGGCTGAGAATGCAAACCAATGCAAATTCACATTACTAATTATTAATCTCTTTTTCTTTGCGTAAACTATTCTTTAAACCGATTAAGCCACAAACCATAAGTACAAATAAAGCTCCACAAATAATATAATTATTCATTCCATATTTATCGAAATCAGTTTTTTGAGTGTACGAGATTAATATAATAATAGGACCAACAATAAGCATTATTGCAGCATTTTTCTGTGATTTTATTTTTCTGCTTTTTTCGTTATTCATTTTGTAGTTCTTAAGTTTTGATTGATTTTAAATTGGAGCTAACTTTCATGTAATCAATAATTAATCATTTTATCAACATTTATAATTTTAGAGGTATCGCTATGCTTAATTTAATTACGTTTTATTTTTTTACTAAAATACTAAAAATTTTCTCACTTTACTATTTCCTTATAAAATTAGCAAAACCAAAACCCTTTTACCAAGTCATAAAACTCAATAAAGGGGTTATATATAAAAAGTAAGAACGTTCACCAATCAACCTACACAAACAAATTCGCATTCGGTTCTTTAATCGAATTAACCATTATAATTATCGGTTCCGAAGAAAAAAACACTAAAAGCTCTGCATTAAAAAATTTCATAGGTCCAGTCATTTTTTAAAATGAAAAACAATTGTATAGTAAGTTTAGGATTAAAAATTATAGTTGTCTAACTATAATAGGATTTATTTATTAATCTGTATAGTTATTTTAGGACGAGTCAGGACGAGTCAAGGACGGGTCAACTGTATAGATACAGTATTGATACAGTATGGATAAAGTATGGATAGTGTATGAATAAAGCATCAATCGTGACAGATTTTCTAGATCCTCAATTGCCCTTCAACTAAAGTCTTCTTAAATTACACTCTAGGCTTTGATTCATTTAAGTAATCGCTAAATAAAAGAATAGGGCAAAGAAACCCTTAGTCACTCTTTATTTAGGTTATCTCAACGTAAGCTGAATGCTCTGTGCAAAGATGAAAGTAACAACCCCTTCACTAAGCTATAAAACTTAATAAAGGGGTTATATATAAAAAGTAAGAACGTTAACCAATCAACCTACACAAACAAATTCGCATTCGGCTCTTTGATCGAATTCACCATCGTGATAATCGGTTCCGAAGACAAAAACTCTAAAAGCTCTGCGTTAAATAGTTCCGGTTGCTCCATATTGGATAAATGTCCGGCATTATTAATCACTTTCAACGTCGAGTCTTTAATGTGTTTATTCATAAATTCGGATTGTTCCAAAGGGGTCACTTCATCTTCACGGCCACAAATAATCAACGTAGGAACAGCAATTTTTTCCAAAGAGGAACGCGTTTCCGTTCGGGTTGCCAACGCTTTCAAACCGGCTGTTATGACTTCCGGTGTATTGGCCAAAATATCGGCATTTATTTTTCCTACTAATTGTTTTTTCGTCGAATAAGTGTCATCAGCAAAAAGCGAGTCCAAAAACGTAGCCGAGAATTTCGACGTTCCGTTTTTCTCAATTTCTTCAATTGTTTTATACCGTTTTGCTTTTTGTTCCAAAGTGTCGGCAACACAGTTTGTATCACATAAAATTAGTGCTGCAAAACGTTCCGGAAAGCGTGTAATCGCATTTAATGCCACAAATCCGCCCATTGAAAGTCCGCAAATAATCACTTGTCGCAATTTCAACGCATTCAAAAAACCAATCAAATCATCTGCCAATACATCCATACTTAATTCCGAACCATCATTTGACGACTGTCCGAAACTTCTAAAATCTAACGAGATAAAACGATGCGTATCCTTAAAGGTTGCCAATTGGTTATCCCACATCGACTTATTAAATGGAAAACCGTGTAAAAAAACAACCGGAATTTTTCCAATTCCCACATCGTTATAGGATAATTTGATGTTATTGACTTCGATTGTGCTATTGATATTTGAATTAGACTTTTCCATAACAAATGTGTTTAAAATTATAACCATAAAGGTCGATTAAATTTTAACTTTTGCGTTATAAGATTAAGTGATATCATTACATAATTTACACCATCAGAATGCCTATTTTTGTGTAAACTTTTTTACATGGATTCACTCAGTCAAATCGTTCTCGGTGCCGCAGTCGGAAACCAAGTGCTCGGCAAAAAGATCGGCAACAAAGCTATTCTTTACGGAGCTATCATTGGAACGATGCCCGATTTGGATGTGCTTTATGGAGAGTTTTTAGATCCGTTAACCGCCACAGATATTCATCGTGGCTTTAGTCATTCCACTATGTTTTTTATTTTTCTTTCTCCCATTTTAGGATGGATTTTACAAAAAGTAGAACATAAACAGAAAGTGAATTTCAAAGAAGCAACATTGTGCTCCTATTTAATTTTACAGACACATGCATTGCTGGATTTGTTTACTACATGGGGAACCCAGCTACTTTGGCCGTTGGAAACACGATTTTCATTGCAATCTATTTTTGTAATTGATCCGCTTTATACCTTGCCTTTTTTGTTCTTGCTAATTCTTTCGATGAAGAAAAAGAAACAAGATCCAAAAAGAATGTTTTGGAACAGAACCGCTTTGATTGTGAGTACGTCTTATTTGTTTTTCACCCTAATCGTTCAAGCCATTGCCTTGCAAAAATTTGAAAAACAATTGGAACAAAACAAAATTAGTTACCAAGAAATTGTGGTAAAACCATCGCCGTTCAACATTATTTTATGGACAACCAATGTCAAAGTGGATAACGGCTATTACATTGGCGATTATTCTTTTTTTGATACAAAACCCATTCAATTTCAATTCATTCCTACGCAAAAAGAATTGATAAGTAACATTGAAGATGCCGCCGTAATCATTCAATTAAAAAGAATCTCCGAAGGTTGGTACTGCATTACTGAAAAGGAAGAACAACTACTTTTTAACGATTTGCGGTTTGGTGTGATGAATGCGGATAAAAACGACATGCAGTTTTCGTTCAGTTACCATATCACTGAAGAAAACGGGGAAGTCAAAGCGGTGGAATTACCCAATAAAAACCGAAAAGAAGCGAAGAAATTGTTGGGGAAACTTTGGGTGAGGATGTGGGGGAATTGATTATTTTGCACCTCTAAACTTAGCATACCTTTTTTCCATCTCCTGCTCAATTCCTGTGCTATCACCAAATCCACGAGTTTTATTTAATATTTCTTCATAATTTGGATGCAATCCACCCTCGCAAATAATAGTATGTAAATCATTTTCCAACACCTTTACACCACGTTGATAAATATGAATTAGCAACGCACTAGTGTTATAAGTTTCAATACTATTTCTTCCTCGAATGTAATTATAACCAATTAATCTTTCATTAGGAAATCCGTATTTATCTGTCAACTTATCAAAATCTAAAAGAATTTCATAAGATCCATCAATTAATTCTTGTAATGACATTTCAATTTTTTTCTCTCTCCATTCGTGATTTTTATCATTGAATTTTTTATCACGTTCAATCAATGCTACTAATTCTTCCCTTAATTCAGGTTTAAAATTCTGATTATAATAATCGGAATAAGTTTTAAAATCAGATGCAAATTTATCAAACCATTTAAAAGATTTTAGTTTAACAAAGTACCTGAAAGGAACACCTCCTTTTGCTAATTGAATGGAAATTTTTTCAGACCATTCATTATTTTTATTTTTTTGGGCAATTAATAAAGCTAAATTTAAGTCTTTACCTAACGGAAAATCTACTTTTGAAAAAGCAAGTTTCAGTTTATTCTCAGCTTCTTTATATTTCTTGTTATTATAATCTTTAGTTGCAGCACTTATCAAAGGATAGTATTCAGCGTATTTACAATTTTGAGCAAACAAAAATTGTATAGAAATTATAAAAGAAAGTACAATGAGAACTTTTTTCATGTTTTTCATTTTACTGCATAAACCTCACCTCACTAATCTTACCATCCGTAATCGTATACATCGCAATCGCATAAACTTTAGGTTCCGATTTCATAAAAACAACTTCTTCATGGTCGATGACTTTGTTATTCAACACAATTCGATTGACCAATTTGCAATGTAAATCGGGTAATTGATTAAACATAGAGGTATATTCTTCTCGCATCTTAGCTTTACCTTCATATAAAAGTTGATCCGGAAAAGTATATACTTTTACATTTTCACTATAAGGTTTTAAAAAAGCTTCGATATCTCTTTTATTATAACCGTCCAATTGTTCTTGGGCTAGGGCGGTGGCTTCTTTTTCTATGGCAACTTTGTCTTGGGCAATTCCATAAGAAATAGTGAAAAATACGAAAGTAATCAAAAGTAAATTTTTCATAGTAAAGATTTAATTAGTTAGTGGTTTCATTTTCATCACCATTAAACTTCCGCACAATCGCCTTCAACTTCTCTTTTCTTGCCATTTCCTTCTCTTTCTTTTTGGCTTGCTCTTTGTGCAACTTATCGTTGTGAATTTTGATGTTTTTCGGATTATTTCTGCCCATCTTTCAGTAGTTTATCAATTTTTACATACCCAATTTCTAAAACATCCTCTTGATTAGAATCGGATTTCGAAATTTTCAATTGGAATTTTTCTTTAAATTGTGGAGACAAAATATCTTCAATTTCATGAATATCATCCACATCTACGCCATATTTATCGTCAATGTGTGAGGTGGAACCTTTAAATCCACAATGTTTATAAAACGTAGTCGCTTTTGCTTTTTTAATGGCTTCGGCTTTGTTTTGGGCAACGGTTAATACTTTATAATGGTATTCTTCAAATTCATTTTCTTTATAACCACCAAGGTTAATGAAAAATAATTTTTCATTGTTGCGTAACTTTTCCTCACGGGAAACCACTTCAATTGTATAACCATCAATGCAAGTCACTTTTCGCCATGCATCAATGTGAATTCTGCCTTTCGCTTCCGGCCAAAAGTCTTTCATATTGGGAACTAATTCTTTCAAATTTTGTCCAATTCCAAAAAAAATATCGTGTTGTTCGGTCAATCTCCCGGGCGGAGTGGCTCCTAGCATGACCATAAAAAGCGTCTGATTTTCTTCCATCTTTCAAAAGTAAGAAAAATAAAATTAGGGCAAATCATTCAAAAAAGATAACTTTGGCACAAGTATTGGTTAGAAATAACTATCGTTAATCATTAAAAAAAATAGACGTATGAAAAAATTTACATTCATTTTAGTGTTAATCGGGATGATAACATTACAAAGTTGCGAAGGTCCTCAAGGTCCTCCGGGAAGAGATGGGTTTAGTGTTGAAGCGGAGGTATTTGAAGTAACAACAAATTTTGGACCTCAAAATGATTATAGTAGGTTTATTAACTTAAATCCACCAATTTTAGCCTCAGATGTAGTCCTGGTTTATGTGCTTTGGGAGGTTGATGGCGGCACACCAATTTGGCGATTGATGCCGCAAACTGTTCAACTTTTTGAAGGTGATTTACAATATAACTATGATTTTACTCGCTTTGATGTCAATATCTTTTTGAGTTCCTTAGACTTTAATTTAGGTATTTTAGGGCCAGAATGGACTCAAAATCAAAGGTTCAGAATCGTAATTATCCCGGGTTACTTCTCAGGAAGAATGGATTTCAGAAACTATGAGCAAGTAATGGCAATGAATGGTTTAACCGAAGCCGATGTAAAACCAATCAGTGCACGTCAATAATTCTAAATAAATTTTTAAAAGGTCTTTCATAGACCTTTTTTTATGCCTACTATTTGCCTAATTTTGCAACACATTTTTATAAGTTATTATGGATTTTCTATTTATCATTCTCGGTTTAGTTCTTCTCGTTTTTGGTGGCGATTGGTTGCTCAAAGCTGCAGTCGGAATGTCACTTCGCCTCAATATTTCCAAAATCGTAATCGGGATGACCGTGGTTTCATTTGCTACTTCTGCACCGGAACTAATTGTGAGTGTCAAATCGGCTATGGCTGGTTTTCCGGATATTGCTCTCGGAAACGTAGTCGGTTCTAACATTGCTAATATTGGTCTGATTCTCGGATTGGTGATGATTATCAGTAAAATGAAAGTAGATACCTCCTTCTTTAAAACCGATTGGCCTGCCATGATTGTAGCTTCTTTTCTGCTTTTCGGAGTACTTTTATACGATGGAGAAATTAGTAGAACAGAAGGATTTATCTTTTTTTTCTTAATCATCGCTTTTGTGGTTTACCTTGTCAAATCACAAAAAAAGAAAGAAGAAATAGAAATTCCACTCGAAAAAACCATGGAAATGTACAAAATTATGGGATTTTTGGTCGTAGGTGGTGCGGCTCTTTATGGGGGTTCCGAGTTTTTAATTAAAGGAGCTGTTAATGTTGCCCAAGCATTTGGTGTTTCAGATCGAGTTATCGCCGTAACCGTTGTAGCAGTGGGAACAAGCATTCCCGAACTCGCCGCATCGCTCATCGCCGCCATCAAAAAAGAAAGTTCCATTTCCATCGGAAACGTGTTGGGTTCAAACATATTTAATATTTTGTCTGTACTTGGTATTACCGCCATTATCCATCCTATAAAATTAGTCGACAACCGTCTTATCACCTTCGATATTTATTGGATGCTCGGCTTTTCACTTATACTTTTACCATTAGTATTGCTGCCACAAAAAGGCTTCCTCGATCGCAAAGCGGGTGTCATTTTACTCGGTAGTTACATTCTGTTTGTCTATCTCACGTTTGCCTGATTTTTTTCAGGAGCTATTCCGGCTATCCGCTGCAACTCCTCGGCCTAAAAGCTATTTTTCTATAACTTTTTCGCGGCTTCTTTGGTCGCCCCAAAAAGCCAAGAAAAAGTAGCTTTTAGTCCTGCGGGGTTTCCGCTGCTATCCGGGCTAAAAGTTGCGAGTTTGAAAGTTACGGGTTTCAGGTTTCAGGTTTCAAGTTTCAGGTTTCAAGTCAAGCATTTCAAGTCAAGCATTTCAAGTTTTCAAAAGCGTCGTGCTTTTCTTTCTTCGTGGCAAATAATAAGTCTTAGTTTTTAAACAATCTTGTTATCCTGACGAAGGAAGGATCTCAGCAACTCAGTATCTCAACAACTCAGCAACTCAAAACTATCATTTCCTCAAAAATTACACCCATTTAATCGATATTTTTTACTTTTTATGGATTTAACCCCTAAAAAAATAGGGGTATAGTTGTTTTAAAACAATTTTTAAATATATTTGCACCATAAAATAATATAGTTAAACCTTAAAAATTAATTTATGTCAACATTACGTTTTCAAGCATTAAAAGATGCATCAAGCAGAAAACCGGTAAAATTTGAAGAGTCAGGCAGAAAATCTGAACTTTTCGGGTCCAATGTGTTCAACGATAAATCAATGCGACAGTACCTCACTGCCGATGCCTACAAAGGTGTAAAAGATGCCGTGCAGCACGGAACAAAAATTGACAGAAAATTAGCCGATTACATCGCTCTTGGCATGAAAGAATGGGCTTTGGCAAAAGGCGTAACACATTATACACACTGGTTTCAACCACTTACTGGTTCAACCGCAGAAAAGCACGATGCGTTCTTCGAAACTTCGTATGATGGTTCAGACCCGGTAGAAAAATTTGGTGGCGGACAATTAGTGCAACAAGAACCGGATGCATCCTCTTTCCCAAATGGTGGAATCAGAAATACATTTGAAGCTCGGGGCTATACGGCTTGGGATCCAACTTCTCCGGCATTCATTTTCGGAACGACTTTATGTATTCCAACGGTATTCATTTCGTACACCGGTGAAGCATTAGATTATAAAACACCTTTATTGCGAGCGTTAAATTCTGTTGACGAAGCGGCAACCGAAGTGTGCAAATATTTCGATAAAAACGTAAAAAAAGTAACCGCAACCTTAGGTTGGGAACAAGAATATTTTTTGGTCGATTCTGCATTAGCAAACTCTCGTCCTGATTTAATGTTAACGGGAAGAACGTTACTTGGACACACTTCTGCCAAAGGACAACAATTAGATGATCATTATTTCGGTTCCATTCCATCAAGAGCATTGGCTTATATGAGAGAATTGGAAGAAGAATGTATGTTGTTGGGGATTCCGGTTAAAACACGTCACAACGAAGTAGCTCCCAACCAATTTGAGTTAGCTCCAATATTTGAAGAAACAAATTTAGCGGTTGACCACAACTCATTGTTAATGGATGTAATGTCAAAAGTAGGAGAGCGGCATGATTTTGCAGTGCTGTTCCATGAAAAACCTTTTAAAGGTGTAAACGGTTCAGGAAAACACAATAACTGGTCGTTGGCCACAGATACCGGCGTGAACTTACTTTCACCGGGAAAAACACCAATGAGTAATTTACAATTTTTATCATTTTTCATCAACACCATCAAAGCAGTAAATGAATATGAAGAATTGTTAAGAGCTGCTATTGCAACGGCAAGTAACGACCACCGTTTAGGTGCAAACGAAGCTCCTCCGGCGATTATTTCGGTTTTCATTGGAGAGCAATTAACCAAAGTATTAGCTAATTTAGAAGGTGTTTCCAAAGGAAAACTTTCTCCGGAAGAAAAAACAGATTTGAAGTTGAATGTCGTAGGTAAAATTCCGGACGTAATGTTAGACAACACGGATAGAAACAGAACTTCTCCTTTTGCTTTCACCGGAAATAAATTTGAATTTAGGGCCGTGGGTTCTTCTGCGAATTGTGCGAATGCGATGACAACATTGAATTCTATCGTTGCCAAACAACTAAAAGACTTCAAAAAAGAAGTAGATACGTTAATCGAGAAAAAAGATTTAAAGAAAGACGAAGCGATTTTTAATGTCTTGAGAGAATACATCAAAACAACAAAAAATATCCTTTTTGAAGGTGATGGTTATAGCGAAGAATGGGAAAAAGAAGCCAAAAAACGCGGTTTAAGTAATCATAAAACTACTCCAACTGCTTTAAAAGCAAAAGTTTCTAAAAAAGCATTGGATTTATTCAAAGATTTGAATGTGATGAATCACGTTGAAGTAGAAGCTCGTTACGAAATTGAATTGGAAGAGTACACCAAAAAAATCCAAATCGAAGGAAGAGTTTTAGGCGATATTGCAAGAAATCACGTAATTCCAACCGCTATTCGTTATCAAAATACACTAATTGAAAACGTTCGTGGCTTAAAAGAAATTTTCGGAAAAGATTTTGAAAAAATTGCGAAAGAGCAAATTTCATTAATCAAAGAAATTTCAGCTCACATCGAAGGAATCAATTCTAATGTTGAAGCAATGACCGAAGCTCGCAAAAAGGCAAATGTTTTAACTGATGCTCAAAAAATGGCCGAAACGTATTGTGATAAAGTTAAACCCTACTTTGAAATCATCAGAGAACATTGTGATAAATTAGAACTTTTGGTTGACGATGAAATCTGGACGTTGACTAAGTATAGAGAGTTGTTGTTTACGAGATAAATTTAACTCATAAAGAGGTAGCCACAAATTACACAAATTAGCACAAATTAATTCGTGCTAATTGGTGAAATTCGTGGCTATAATTTTTATTAATCAATCATGTATGTTTGTTTTTTAGTGGTGACTTTTGTCATAAAACATTAATTTTTTTAATCAAAATGCTACAATATTAAAATAATTTTATATTTTCGTATCGCTTTCGTAAATAAATACTTTTTTCAAAAAGCAAAAATGCCCCCAGCATTAAAAAAAATCTAGATAATATAACCGTGGGAAGTAGAGTGGTATTTTAACAGTGAGTTTTCTGTGTTCAAAAATACTACATCAAAATCTTTTTGATTTTGATCACAACAAACTAAATTTCCAACAAATTAACACTAAAACGGGTGGGATAACGAAAGTTGTCCCACTTTGTTTTTTTATACCAACTATGAAATTAATTAGTTGTATTTTCGTTATTGTAAAAACATCAACTATGAAATTGCTATTAGCAGCACTATTATTTTTCTGTACAATTCAATTTATTTCTGCTCAGGAACAGTCAACCTATTATTTTGACACCAATAAATCGGAATTAAAAAAGACAGAAATACAAAAGCTGAATGATTGGATTTTGAACAACAAAGAAGTCAAAATTGTTGCTATTAACGGTTATACCGATGAAGATGGAACAATAGGTTTTAATGATACGTTAGCCCAAAAACGAGTTGATTTTATTTATCAATTTGTGAAAGATAAAGTAAAAATTAGAGACGATTTTAAAACCCGAAGTTTCGGAAAATTACACAAACAATCCGATAATAAAGCAGAAAATAGAAGAGTAACCGTCTATTATATTGAAGCAAAAGATTTAGCCAGAGAAGATGAGATTTTAGGAATTGTTACAGAGGAAATCACTCCAAAACCAAAACCTAAAAAACAATTTCCGGAAGCCATTGTCATTCAAAATCCAAATGGAACCGAATCTACTTTTGAGTTAGACGTAGCCTTTATGCAAGAAGTTGATGCGGCAAAACCCGGTGAAAAACTAAAATTGGAAAACCTTAATTTTCAATTAAATACCTTTGCCATCGTGAATGAAAGTCGAGGGAAATTATATGAATTACTCATCGTGATGCAACAGAATCCTGAACTTTCTATCGATATTCAAGGCCATTTGTGTTGCATGCCAACCGATCGCACGGATCTTTCAACCCAACGAGCTAAAGCAATTAGTCAGTTTTTGCGAATGAACGGAATCGAAAATTCAAGAGTGACTTACCGTGGTTTTGGAAGTTCGCAACCCATCTATCCGTTACCGGAAAAAGATGAAGAAGAAAGAGCCGCCAACCGCAGAGTAGAAATTGAAATTGTAAAGAATTGAAAAGCATAATCCATTTACTTTTAGTGCTTTTTGTTGTTCCACTTTCCGCTCAGGAAAAATTGGACGTTTTTTTCGATTTCAATAAATCAAATCCAAACTCAAATTCGATTGAGGTTTTGAACCAATGGATTAAGCAAAATGCAACGGCAGAAGTTTATAAAATGGAAGGATATTGCGATACAGTAGATTCCAAAACGTACAATTTGAAATTAGCTGAACGAAGAATTCATACCATCGAAGCTATTTTAAAACTCAATAAAATCAAAGTTAGTGATAAGGTAGAAAGAATTCCTTTTGGCGAAGATTTCAATTTTTCATTAAACCAAGACGAAAATAGAAAAGTAAGTTTTATGTACAGAATTTTGGATGAACCAATCATAGAAACCTTACTAACGATAGAAGAAAAATCCAAAGAAGAATCGACTGTTGAGAAAATTGAAAAGGAAAGAATTTCATTACTAGATAAGTTTGAAAAAGCGAAAATTGGGGATAGAATTGTGATTAACAACATTCACTTTCAATTTAATTCAGAAATTATTATTCCTGAATCAGAGCCTTTAGTAGAACAATTATTATTTGTAATGGAGTTAAATCCAGATTTAGAAATTAAAGTTTTAGGTCATATTTGCTGTAATCCTGACCCAAAGGATACAAAATTATCGTATCGTCGGGCTTTAAAAATTTTTAATTATTTGAGAGATAACGGTATTCAACTTCGTAGATTGGCTTATAAAGGTTTTGGAAGTAATGAACCAGTTTATCCGATTCCTGAAAAAAACGAAGAAGAAAAAATAGTCAATCGAAGAGTAGAAATTGAAATTGTTAGGAAATGAAAAAATTAGCTCACTTAGTTCTAGTTTCATTTTTTATTCCACTTTTCGCTCAGGAAAAAGTGGATGTTTTTTTCGATTTTAATAAAGCGAACCCCAATTCAAAGTCGATTCAGATTTTGAACGATTGGATAAAACAAAATCCAACCGCAGAAGTATATAAAATGGGAGGATATTGTGATACAGTAGATTCCAAAATTTACAATTTGAAACTAGCCGAACGACGAATGCATACTATCGAAGCTATCTTAAAACTCAATAAAATTAAAGTTATCGATAGGGTAGAAAGAATTCCTTTTGGCGAAGATTTTAATTTTTCATTAAGTCAAGATGAAAACAGAAGAGTTTCCATTTTCTATCAAAAACCAACTCCAACTAATTCATTTTCCGAAAAGGTAAAAATTGCAAAAGTCGGTGAATTATTGAATTTGAAAGGATTGAATTTTTATAACATGAGCGATGTCGTTCTTCCAAATTCAAGACCAATTATGGATGAATTACTTCAAATCATGAACAATAATCCAACGTTAATAATTGAAATTCAAGGTCATATATGTTGTAATCCTGGCGAAGTAGATGATATTTCACTCAAACGTGCCAAAACCGTTTATAATTTTCTATTATCAAACGGAATTTCAGCAGATAGAATTACCTACAAGGGATTTGCTTCTTCACGGCCAATTTATCCTTTGCCCGAAAAAAATGAAGAAGAACGCGTTGCCAATCGAAGAGTTGAAATTTTAATTATTGAAAAATAGCACTTCCGGATGCATTTTAAAATTGCTACATTTTCACATTAATCCTATCTTTGCCAAACAATTATTCTGAATCTGAAACAAGTTCAGATTAAACAACACACCTATGAGTTCTGATACCAGCAAACGTTATGCTCTTCGCGGAGTTTCTGCCGCCAAAGAAGATGTGCATAATGCCATTAAAAACATTGACAAAGGTTTATTTCCTAAAGCATTCTGCAAAATTGTTCCTGATTATTTAACAGGAGACAACGATTATTGTCTCTTAATGCATGCCGATGGTGCCGGGACAAAATCGTCGTTGGCTTATTTATATTGGAAAGAAACCGGTGATATTTCGGTGTGGAAAGGCATTGCTCAAGATGCATTGATTATGAATATAGATGATTTGCTTTGTGTTGGTGCAACCGATAATATCATGCTTTCATCCACCATCGGAAGAAATAAAAATTTAATTCCGGCTGAGGTAATTTCTGCCATCATCAACGGAACGGAAGAATTAATCCAAGAACTAAAATCATTTGGTGTTACGATTCATTCAACCGGTGGCGAAACTGCTGATGTGGGCGATCTAGTTCGAACAATCATAGTAGATTCTACCGTAACTGCCCGAATGAAATGCAGCGATGTGATTGACAATGCCAACATTAAATCAGGCGATGTTATTGTAGGATTGGCTTCGTTCGGACAAGCTTCTTATGAAAAAGAATACAACGGCGGAATGGGAAGTAATGGTTTGACCTCTGCTCGTCATGATGTTTTTGCAAAGTATTTAGCCGAAAAATATCCGGAAAGTTTTGATGCTGCTGTTCCTTCTGATTTGGTTTATTCCGGTCAAGTAAAATTGACAGACGAAGTAGAGAATAGTCCGATTGATGCCGGAAAATTAGTGCTTTCTCCAACGCGAACCTATGCTCCAATTATCAAAGCAATTTTAGAGAAATATTCCCCAAAGGAAATTCACGGCATGGTGCATTGCAGTGGTGGAGCACAAACAAAAATTTTACATTTTATTGATAATCTGCACATTATCAAAGATAATTTATTTCCGATTCCGCCTTTATTTAAATTGATTCAAGAACAATCTAAAACCGATTGGAAAGAAATGTATCAAGTGTTTAATTGCGGTCACCGAATGGAATTGTATGTTCCTGCCGAAATCGCCAACGACATTATCGAAATTTCAAAATCATTCAACGTTGATGCTCAAATTGTCGGTAGAGTAGAAGCTTCCGAACATAAAAAATTAACAATTACCAGTGAATTTGGTACATTTGAATACTAATTCATTTACCTTTAACCCATTACCAATAACCAATTACCATAAAAAATGGACTTACCAAAATTCGTTTTAGCAGACAATACCGATCATCCGGAAGATATTTTTATCATTCATTTAGAATATCCTCGTTTTATAATCAATTTAAAAGATGATGAAGTTGAAATCATTGAAGAAGTTGATGCAGAAGACGAAAAAGACCTCGAAACTGAAATGGAAAAGTTAATCGAGTTAGCCGGAGCTTTTTATGATAGAGAAATGGAACGATATGAGGAGTAATTTTTAAAAGAAAATTTTATTATATTTATAAAAATTATTTTTATGAAAAAAACTTTACTTATTGCTTTGCAGGTGTTTTTCTTCTACCAAATTTCAGTAGCTAATAATGTTGGAAATTTTGAAGAAAACAACAAGAACTGTAGTTTTATTTTATCAGAAAGAATTGATACTGTTACACCAATCTTTAATAATGGCTCGGATACTATTCAATTTTGTAATGGTTCTACCATTCCTATGTTGCCAACAACTTCGGAAAATGGTATTACCGGAACTTGGTCTCCCTCAACAATAGATAATACTACTTCTGGAAACTATGTTTTTACGCCAAATCAAGGGCAAGATGCTACAGCTTTTACTCTACAAGTAATTATTATTTCTTCAATCACTCCAAACTTTTCAACCAATTTGACTATTTATATGGGTGATAATGTTCCACCTTTATCTCTTGTTTCACCAAATGGAGTTGTGGGAACTTGGATTCCAGCAGTTATAGATAATACAATTTCTGGGACATACACTTTTATACCAGAACCCAATCAATGTGCTTCACCTATAACTCTAGTTGTTGATGTCATCCCAATCGCCAATCCTGTAGCACCTAGTCCTCAAACGTTTAATGCCGGTAGCACACTTGCCGACATTGTAATCACACCTTCAAATGTACTTTGGTACGACACTTTTGATGATGCTCAAGCAGATGTTAATCGGTTATCATTAAGTTTGCCTTTGGAAAATAATAAAACGTATTATGCAGTAAACGATGATGGTGAATATAGAAGTCAGCCTTTTCCGGTTACAGTAATTGTTACTTTAAATACGGCTAATATTGAATTGCAAAATTTGAAGTTTTATCCCAATCCTGTTTCTTCGACTTTAACAATTTCTACTAGTTTTCCAATTCAATCGATAGAAATTTATAATCTACTTGGTCAACGTTTGATAAATGAAAGTTACGATGCAACCGAAGTTAATGTAAACGTATCCAATTTACCAAGTGCTTTGTATTTGGTTAAGATAAAATCTGAAAATCAGACGAAAGAATTTAAAATTGTGAAAGAATAGATTTTATAATTGTTTTTACTAAAAAAAAGCCGACTCATTTTATTTTTGGGTCGGCTTTTTAAACTAAATTTAACTGATTATATCTACTCTCCATCAAACTCAAATACTTCATTTTAAATTCATCACTCACAAAACTTTTTCCCAAAACGGCTTCCATTTCGGGTTTGGCATACACAAAAAGTTCTAATGTATTATCCAATACTTTTTTACTTAATCCACATTTTTCGTATGCGGATAGAAAATCTTGGTATTTTAATTTTCTTTTTTTGGCATTTAAAGTCAAAGCCAATTCTTCGGTATCAGCTGGATTGACTAGGGCTGTTGGCACTAAATCATAAGCCGGACATAAACTCAAACCTTGTCCTTCTTTTTCCAACAAAGAAAAATTCTTCAAATGCATATCTGAATTTCCGGTAAAAAAACTAAATAATACTTGTTCATAAAAATTGCTCACATCCAAAAGTGGTGAGCTCGAATATTTTAAAACCAATTTGGCCACTTGTTCGTGACTTCCTTTGTATTTATCTTCTGTTAATCGTTCGCTAAGTTGACACATATCTTCCATAAGGAGTTTGCTTTTTCGAGTTCGATCCACACGTTTTGTGATGTAACAAAGGGTTTCGTCTTGCAATTTAACCAAACTGTGTGGAACTACTTTTATACCGCAAACATCCGCCATATGCATGGTTGCACTTTCCAGTTCCGGTAATTGGGCATAATGTTCCGATGGCGGTTTGAGTATATAATCACCATAAAGACCAACGATGGTTAGTTTTTTGGTTAAATTTTTTTCTTCTTTTCGAAATAAACTCAATGATACTTTGGCTTGAACTCCTGTTACCGCCATTTGACTTTGGATGACTTTTGATGCTAATTCTTGCAGATTTTCTAAGTTGTAATTGAGTTGTGGCGTTTTTAATTGACCAAAAAAGCGTTTATTGCAGGCTTCATGAAAATCGGATGAACTATCTAAAAGAGGTTCGTAGCAATACAAACATCTCCTGCCATAAAAAGTTCTTGGTTCTTGAACTTCCCTGGTGGAATTTTCTAATCGTGCTAAATATTTCTTTTTATAGTTCTTCATTTTTTACAACACTTACAGCCCCAATGCAATCTTTACAGCAGGTGAGGAGCAAACCCATTCGGTCTTTGTAATTTATTTTCCAATTTTTCTCGGCGAGATCTAACAACCAACCTTCGGGAATTAATCCATCAAAAAACGCAAAAAGGGTTTTACTTTGATAGGGGTTTTCAGTTAGTGGTAATGTTAGGCTTACTGCTTGAGCATTTTCTTTTTTTAAATACTGGGAATCATATTGAAATAAATAACCTTGATCAGTTTCTAAAACTGTTCCGCAATATTCATTTTTCATATATACTTTTCCACTTCTATTCATCTGTTATCAATTTATCTCGATCCATTGGAACTGGTCCTAATGTTTCTCCAAATAATCGTAATACATCATTCACTTTATCCATTCGCAAGGTGCTTTTCCCTTGTTCTAAATCCCGCACAAATCGCAATCCTACTCCGGCTTTTAAGGCTAATTCGGGTTGTGTGAGTTTATTTTGCTTGCGTTTGAGTTTAATGTGCTTACTCAAATCGGTTAAATTTTCTCGCATATTTATACCTTTTAAGCCACAAATATATAAAAATATCGAAAAATAACACCATAAAAGGTATATTTTTTAATTTTATTTATATTTTATACCATTTATAGTATAAAAACAAAAATATTACAAATTTTGAATTAGATAGGGTATAAAATAAGAATTTATTTAAAATAAGTTGAAAGTAATTCCATCGCTGCCGCAAAAGGTGAAAGTGAATTGTTTTGAACGGCTTTTTTCTTTTTCTCCAATAAATCAATAATTTCAGGATGGTTGTAAAAATGATTTTTTAATTGTTCATTAATGGTTTCCATCATCCAATATTGGTTTTGCTCTTTTCTTTTTTCTTGAAAGTAGGCATTAGATTGTGTTAACTCCAAATAATTGGTAATGGTTTTCCAAACTTCATCAATTCCATCTTTTGTGTAAGAACTACAAGTAGAAACAGTCGGCATCCAACCTGATTTTTTAGCAGGAAAAAGATGTAATGCTCGATTGAATTCTGATTTGGCTAAGTTTGCTTTTTTGATGTTATCGCCATCTGCTTTGTTAATAACGATGGCATCGGCCATTTCCATAATGCCACGTTTGATGCCTTGCAATTCATCGCCCGCACCGGAAATTTTTAAAAGTAAAAAGAAATCAACCATACTGTGAACAGCGGTTTCACTTTGACCAACACCAACTGTTTCAATGATGATGGTATCAAATCCGGCAGCTTCACATAAAATAATGGTTTCACGCGTTTTTCTTGCAACACCACCCAACGTTTCTCCCGAAGCAGAAGGTCGAATGAAGGCGTTTTTATCTTTAACCAATTCTTCCATTCTGGTTTTGTCGCCCAAAATGCTTCCATGAGAAATGGTGCTACTCGGGTCGACAGCCAAAACGGCTACTGTTTTTCTTAACGAAGTTAAGTGTTTTCCGAAAGCTTCAATAAACGTACTTTTTCCAACGCCGGGAACACCGGTTATACCAATACGAACGGATTTATTTGCATGTGGCAAACACGCATTTATCACTTCATTCGCTTTTGCTAAATGTTCGGGATTTGTGCTTTCCACTAAGGTAATCGCACGACTTAAATCAGAAATATTTCCTTTTAAAATGCCATCAATCAATTCATTTGACGACGGTTGAATTTTTCGAAATTGCTTAATGTTTTTCACAACCAAATCACTGATGAATTCCGGTTGAGGGACACCTTTTTTTTCATTCAAAGCAGATTTATTCGGAATTGTTTTTTTCACAACATTAGTTTAAAGTAGTAAAAGTAAGTAAAATCAATAAGAGTTTCAAGACAATAAAAAGAGGTTAAAAAATAAATCGATAATTTTATAATGGTATTTTTGCACTCTATTTTAATTTATGGATAATCTAATTTTGATTTTTCTTTGTTTAACGATTGGATTTGGATTGCAATTTCTCAAAAGTTTTCCAAAAAATGGATATGTAGCTTTAAACCATTTTGTGATTTATATTTCACTTCCGGCTTTGGCATTGTATTATATTCCCAAAATAGAGATTTCTTCAAAATTATTGTTTCCAATTGGTGTGGCGTGGCTCGGATTTGGGTTGTCATTTTTGTTTTTTTATAGCTTGGGGAAATGGTTGGGTTGGTCTAAAAAACTAACCGGTTGTTTGATTTTAACCGGCGGATTGGGAAATACTTCTTTTGTTGGATTTCCCGTGATTGAAGCGTTATATGGTCAAGAGGGTTTACAAACCGCAATTATTGTTGATCAACCCGGGTCGTTCGTTGTATTAGCTACTTTGGGAGTGACTGTCGCCTCAATTTTTTCAAAAGGTGAAGTTGATTCAAAACTAATCGTAAAGAAAATTTTGTTCTTTCCACCGTTTATTGCTTTTGTAATGGCTTGTTTGCTTAATGTCTTGAAACTAGATTTTCCTGATATGCTTCAATCTGTTTTTCAAAAAGTGGGCGGAACTGTTTCAACAATTGCTTTGGTTTCGGTAGGCTTACAATTAAAAATTGATAAAAATAGTCAGCATTGGAATTTTTTGGCTTTGGGATTATTCTTTAAATTGATGCTAACGCCTTTATTTTTCCTGATTTTATATAAGTTTATTCTTAAGGGTCAAGGTTTAGTAGTTGATGTTTCTATCATGGAATCAGCGATGGCTCCCATGATAACAGGAGCGATTTTGGCTTCAACGTATGGATTAAAACCGAAATTAAGCAGTATGATGGTTGGAATCGGTATTCCACTTTCATTTTTAACCTTAGCTTTTTGGTATTGGCTACTTTCGTTGGTATAATTTTTTTACCTTTATTGGTTTAAAAATAAAGTATGCAACTCAATTCCGGAATTTTATTCAAATTAGAAAATATCGTTGGTCAATCGTTTGTTTTTACCGATGAAGAAACCCGAAATCACTACGGTCACGATGAAACCGAAGATTATGTTTTTCCACCTCATGTGGTCGTAAAACCTTCTTCCGCAAAAGAAATTGCTGAAATTTTAAAAATTGCCAACCAATATAAAATCCCGGTTGTACCGATTGGAGCTCGAACCGGTTTGAGTGGCGGAGCATTATCCGTTCAAGGTGGAATCGGACTTTCGATGGAACGGTTTAATAAAATTTTATCCATTGATGAACAAAATTTGCAAGTCATTACCGAACCTGGTGTGATTACGCAAGTGTTACGTGAAGCCGTTTCAGAGAAAGGTCTTTTTTATCCAGTCGATCCAAGCAGTATGGGAAGTTGTTTCATCGGCGGAAATGTTGCCGAAAATGCCGGTGGTGCAAGAGCGGTAAAATATGGCGTAACCAAAGATTATGTGCTTAATTTAGAAGTGGTTTTGCCAACCGGAGATATTATTTGGACCGGAGCGAATACCTTAAAAAACTCAACTGGTTACAACCTTACGCAGTTAATGGTAGGAAGCGAAGGAACGTTGGGAATAGTAACCAAAATTGTTTTAAAATTACTTTCGAAAAATACGCATAACGTATTAATGTTGGTTCCGTTTTACAAAGCCAATGAAGCTTGTGAAGCGGTTTCTGCTATTTTTAGAGCAGGAATTGTTCCGAGTGCATTGGAATTTATGGAACGTGATGCCATTGATTGGGCTTTAGAATTCATTGAGGGATTGAGCGTGCAAGTGAAACCTGAAATTCAAGCTCATTTGCTCATTGAAGTGGATGGAAATTATCCCGAAATTTTGATGGTTGATGCCGAAAAAATTATGACCGTTGTTGAACAATTTCAAATTGATGATATTTTATTCGCCGATACCGAAGACGAAAAAAAGGCCTTGTGGAAAATGCGTCGAAGTATTGCCGAAGCGGTGAAAGCCAATTCAATTTATAAAGAGGAAGATACGGTTGTTCCGCGATATGAATTACCAAAATTATTAGAAGGTATAAAATCGATTGGAAAAAAATATGGTTTTAAATCGGTTTGTTATGGTCATGCCGGCGATGGAAATTTGCATGTAAATATCATCAAAGGAACGCTTTCTGACCAAGAATGGAATACAGAAATTACCAAAGGCATTCGAGAAATTTTTGAATTAACCGTTTCTTTAAACGGAACTTTATCCGGCGAACACGGCATTGGCTATGTTCAAAAAGAATATATGGACATCGCTTTTTCTAAAACACATTTAGAATTAATGGAACGCATTAAGTTTGTTTTTGACCCCAATGGAATATTAAATCCGGGTAAAATTTTGCCTTAAAACAACAAAAAAGGGATTAAAAAATTAATCCCTTTTGTTTTTCTTCTCGCGTTTCTCTTCTTTTTTCTCTTTCGCCGTTTTTAAAGGCTCTTTCTTTACGTTTTTCTTAGCGTCTTGACTCTTTGCCATAATTTTTTGGTAATGCCATTAGAAGCATGAGAGTAAAGATAGTATTTATTTTTTAAATTATTGTAAACCCAATTGTTTTACAACATTTTCACCCAATATCATATTTAGCAATTGAGGTTGATTTTTATCGTAATTAATCAATTTCCATTTGTTTTGGGTAGCTTCTTCCGAAACAGCAATCATGATATCTTTTCCATCAATGTAAAAAGCATTACGGTCTTTTTCAAATGTAATTTTTTTGGATGTCATTGTTGTTTTCAACGATTCTTCAATCGAACTTTTTTCTTCCTCCGAAAGCGGATTTTCATAAATCATTCGCATGGCTTGCGGGTATTCTACCACACAAATTTTCTTTCCTTCAATTTCTTTAACTTCTGAAAAAGTAAATGTTGTTTTTGGATGAACCAACCGAATGCGTAATTGATCATTTTGAAATGTTTCATCCAAAATCGTTAGCATAGTTTCTCGATCAGCAATTTCAAATACTTTAGGATGCGTATAATCCAAAATTTTTTCAAATTCCATGTTGTATGTTGATTCATACATTGTTGCACAATCCGATTTTAATGTTTCAATGGATTGAGAAATACACAGATAACTTATCAGAAGAAAAAGGATTATCAATTTTGATTTCATATGTACTTTTTATCAAAAATATAAATCTTTCCGATAACTAAAATTAGTTTTTCTTCTTTTTTGCTTCTTCCGCTTTGCGTTCTTCTTCTTTTCTAATTTTTTCTTTTTTCTCTTCGGCTTTTTTCTTCGCTTTCTCTTCGGCTTTTTCTTTTCGATTGAAATAACCTCTTAATAGAAAGTTTTCTTTGGCAGCCTCCATATTTTCGTCTAAACCTTTTGAACTACTTTTGAGATTTGACATCGTTTGACTCAAGTTTTCAGCAATTTTCGGATCGTTGATCAGTCTTCCAAGCGTTCCCTCGCCACTGTTAATTGAAATCATGATTTCGGCTAATTCATCTGTAATTAATTCTGCATTTTCGGCTGTAATTTTTAAACTTGCAAAAATCTCGTCCATCTCAATTGGTTCATTTGAAACTAAGGAAGAGCCATCTTTTGCAAAATTGGCATTTGAGGTTCCTTGTGAAATTTGAAGCAGTTTATCACCAATCAATCCTTCAGATCCAATGCTTATTTCACTATTGGTTTTAATGAATTTTTGAACATCTTTTTTTATAAACATGGTGACACTAACAGTGGAGTCATTGATTATTCTAACGGCATCAACCGTCCCGACGTTAATTCCTGAAAAGCGAACTTTATTTCCTACTTGTAAACCACCAACGTTATAAAATGTTGTGTTTAAAGTATAAACCGGATTGAAGAGGTTTTTTTGTTTTCCAATTAAAAATATGGCGACAACAAAGATGAATATTCCAATTGCGATAAAAAGGCCTAATCGTACTTTGAAGTTTTGTGAATGTACTTTCATTATGTTTTAATTAAAAAATGATTGTATTAATTTTTCGTTTGATTTCTCAAATTCCTCTAATGTTCCTTCTTTAAAAACATTTCCTTTGTCGAGCATGACAATTCTATTTGCCGTTTTTTGAGCACATTTAATGTCATGTGTAATAATAATAGAAGCAGTTTTATATTTTTTTTGAACTTCAACAATTAATTCGCTAATTTCGTTTGAAGTAACAGGATCGAGGCCTGTTGTTGGTTCATCGTATAACATTATTTTTGGGTCAATCACAAGCGTTCGAGCCAAACTAATTCTTTTTCGCATTCCTCCCGAAAGTTCAGAAGGCATTTTGTCAATAGAATCTGTAAGTCCAACATTTGCAAGGACCTCTTTTACTTTTTCTTCAATTTGCTCTTCAGTGAGTTCTTTTTTAATTCGTCTTAACGGAAATTCAATATTTTGACGAACGGTCATCGAATCATATAACGCTCCACTTTGAAAAAGGAAACCCATTTTTTCTCTAATTAAGGCCAATTCTTTTCCAGAAGCCGAAGTTATATTCTCATCAAAAACTAAAATTGTTCCGCTGTCTGTTGACAGTAATCCAACCAGACATTTTATCAAAACTGATTTTCCGGTTCCTGATTTTCCTAATACAACTAAATTTTCGCCCTCATATAATGACAAAGAGATATCTTCTAAAATCACTTGATTACCAAATGATTTTTTGAGATTAGTTATCTCCACCACTTTTTTTCTGTTTGTTTGATTGATCATGATATGAACATGTCTGTAATTTGAACGGCAACCATGTCTATTATAATTACCAATAAAGAAGCTAAAACAACTGCTGAGTTGGCTGCTTTTCCAACACTTTCTGTCCCTCTGCCGGCATTAAAACCTTTGTAACAGCCAACCAAACCAATTGCTGCTCCAAAAAAGAAGGTTTTGATTATGGCAGGAAATAAATCAATAAATTCAACAGGTTTAAAAGCTTGTGCAAAAAACAGAACGAATGAAACATCTCCTTTGATGTTTGCTCCTATCCAACTACCTATTATGCCTAACGCATCCGCATATAAAACCAAAATAGGAACCATTAATGTTGTTGCTAATACCCGAGTAACAATTAAAAAGCGAACCGGATTGGTAGATGAAACTTCCATGGCATCAATTTGTTCGGTTACTTTCATCGAGCCCAATTCAGCACCGATTCCTGAACCAATTTTTCCGGCACAAATTAAAGCCGTAATTACTGGCCCCATTTCTCGGATAATTGACACAGCAACCATACTGGGTAACATGGTTTCTGCACCAAATTTTATTAGAACCGGTCGTGATTGAATGGTAAGTACTAGACCCATGATCGTTCCCGTTATTGAAATTAACGGAAGTGTTTTATAACCAATCTGATAGCATTGTTTGAGGAATTCTTTGAATTCAAAATCTCTCGAAAAGGTTTCTTTAAAAACTACTGTCAAAAAAAGTACGACATCTGAAATTTTAGTAAAAAAAGAAAACGCTTCTTCTTTCTTAGTAATAGTTTTTTCACTAAGCTTAAGAATTTTTTCTTTCGTTTTATTAACTGAAACAGTTGCCAATACTTTTCTCATAGTTGAAATCTTTCTTAAATATATTCTTAAGCTACTAATTTTGTAGAACAAAAGCTGATTTCTAGCTCAGTACAAAGATCAAAAAAGAAATGCGGTGCCAATTACATAACTATTTTTAATAGTTACATAATTGACATGTATGAAGACAAAAAAAATCCCCAATTGATTAACAATTGAGGATAGTTTTACTATTTTTTATACTATTAATGAACCAGAACCCATTCGCCACTCGCAATCATACTTTCGGCTTTTTTATATTTCATACTTTCCGTTTTTCCACTCATCACATGTTTAACAGTAACGGTATCATTTCGGTTAATTTTTGGTGTTTCACGAACAATCGTTTCCGTAATTGGCTGACGTTGCGTTTGTCCAGCTTCACGATGTTGAGCTGCTAATGAATCGCTGTTCGGAATTTCATCTTTAGAAGTTTGATAATTTTCTTTCGGACGAACTTCTTTTGCTTCCTTAATATTGGCTGTATTTTGATTTGGCAAATCACCTTTGAATAAGAACGAAATCACTTCTTTATTCACTTTATCCAACATCGTTCTAAACAAATTAAACGCCTCAAATTTATAAATTAATAACGGATCTTTTTGCTCATGAACAGCCAATTGAACCGATTGTTTCAATTCATCCATTTTGCGAAGATGTTTCTTCCAAGCTTCATCAACAATGGCTAAGATGATATTTTTCTCAAAATCGGCAACCAATTGTTTTCCTTCTGTTTCGTATGCTTTTTTAAGATTTGTAACCACATTCAACGTCTTTTGACCGTCACTAAATGGAACGACAATTCGCTCATATTGATTATTCGGATTTTCAAAAACATCTTTTATGATAGGGAAAGCTTCTCTGGCATCTCTGGCATTTTTCTCATGATAATAAGCCAATGCTGCTTTGTAGATTTTTCCGGTAATTTCCATTTCAGAAAGTTTGTTGAACTCACTTTCAGTAATTGGAGAAGTAATTGAAAAATAGCGAATCAATTCAAACTCGAAGTTTTTAAAATTAACTACGGCTTTATTTTCGTTGGTGATGTTCTCACACGTGTCATAAAGCATATTCGCAATATCCACTTTCAAACGTTCACCGTGTAAAGCGTGTCTTCTGCGTTTGTAAACCACTTCACGTTGCGAATTCATTACGTCATCATATTCTAACAAACGTTTACGAACACCAAAGTTGTTTTCTTCTACTTTTTTCTGAGCTCTTTCAATGGATTTAGTCATCATTGAATGCTGAATCACTTCGCCTTCTTTCAAGCCCATTCTATCCATTACTTTGGCTACTCGTTCAGAGCCAAATAAACGCATTAAATTATCTTCTAACGAAACATAAAATTGCGAACTTCCCGGATCTCCTTGACGACCGGCACGACCACGTAACTGTCTGTCTACACGACGCGAATCGTGACGTTCTGTTCCGATAATGGCCAGACCACCGGCTGCTTTTACTTCGGCACTAAGTTTAATATCCGTTCCACGGCCGGCCATGTTGGTGGCGATGGTTACAATTCCGGCTTTACCGGCTTCCGCAACAATTTCTGCTTCTCTTTTATGCATTTTTGCATTCAAAACGTTGTGCGGAATGTTTCGCATTTTCAACATTCTACTCAATAGTTCTGAAATTTCAACCGAAGTTGTTCCAATCAAAACCGGTCTTCCGGCTAAGGATAATTTGGTTACATCTTCAATTACGGCATTAAATTTTTCGCGGGTTGTTTTATAAATTAAATCTTCCTCATCTTTTCTTGCCATCGGACGATTGGTTGGAATTTCCACTACATCCAATTTATAAATTTGCCAAAGTTCGCCCGCTTCTGTTACAGCAGTTCCCGTCATACCGGCTAATTTGCTGTACATACGGAAGTAATTTTGAAGTGTAACTGTCGCAAAAGTTTGCGTAGCCGCTTCAATTTTTACATTTTCTTTGGCTTCAATCGCTTGGTGTAATCCGTCAGAATAACGACGACCATCCATAATACGACCTGTTTGCTCATCTACAATCATGATTTTATCTTCCATGATTACATATTCTACATCTTTTTCAAAAAGTGTATAGGCTTTTAATAATTGAGTCAGCGTGTGAATACGTTCCGATTTAATCGAAAAATCTTGAAACAATTTTTCTTTTTCTTCGGCTTCGGCATCTTTAGCCAAATTCATTTTTTCAATTCGGGCAATTTCATAGCCAATATCTGGAAGTAGGAAGAAATTTTCATCGGTATCTTGGGATAGAAATTTCACACCATTATCGGTTAATTCAACTTGATTGTTTTTTTCTTCAATTACAAAATACAACGCTTCATCCACTTTTGGCATTTCACGGTTGTTGTCTTGCATGTATTGATTTTCCGTTTTTTGAAGTAATTGTTTGATTCCTTCTTCACTCAAAAATTTAATCAATGCTTTATTTTTTGGCATCGAACGATAGGCTCTCAACAATTGAAAACCGCCGTCTTTTGTGTTTCCTTCTTTGATTAAACGTTTTGCTTCCGTTAAAAATCCGGTTCCTAAATTTCGCTGTAAAGAAACCAAGTTATCAACTTTTGGTTTCAACTCATTAAATTCATGTCGGTCGCCTTGCGGAACCGGACCTGAAATGATCAATGGCGTTCTAGCGTCATCAATCAAAACCGAATCGACCTCATCCACAATAGCATAATTGTGTTTACGTTGTACTAAATCGTTTGGCGAATGAGCCATGTTATCTCTTAGGTAATCAAAACCGAATTCATTATTCGTACCATACGTAATGTCCGCATCATATGCTTTTCTTCTGGCATCGGTATTTGGTTGGTGATTATCAATACAATCAACTGTTAAACCATGAAATTCAAATAAAGGAGCTTTCCAAGTACTGTCACGTTTTGCCAAATAATCATTCACGGTAACCAAATGCACACCGTTTCCTGTTAACGCATTTAAATAGAGTGGAAGGGTTGCTACTAATGTTTTTCCTTCACCGGTTTGCATCTCAGCAATTTTACCTTGATGTAAAACCACACCGCCAATTAACTGAACGTCGTAATGAATCATGTCCCAAGTAATTTCTTTTCCGGCAGCATTCCA
The DNA here is from genome assembly GCF_003268815.1 of Flavobacterium lacus. Taxonomy (GTDB): domain Bacteria; phylum Bacteroidota; class Bacteroidia; order Flavobacteriales; family Flavobacteriaceae; genus Flavobacterium; species Flavobacterium lacus. Next base: position 58,152 of record NZ_QLSV01000017.1, read on the forward strand.
AGAATTTGCCCAGACGGCATTATCACCTTCAATAGAAATATACGATTTTGCAGCTGAAAGTTCAATGTCTTTTGGAGTGGCTTTTACGGTAATAGAAGTATTTTCTTTGAATCTTCTTGCAGTTTCTTTTACTACAGCAAAAGCTTCAGGAAGAATATCATGTAATGTTTTTTCTGAAATTTCATAAGCTTCTTTTTCCAACGCATCGATAGAAAGATAAATGTCTTCCCTTTTATCTATATCTGAAATTTGCTCAACTTCTGCTTTTAACGAAGTAATTTTAGCATCTTTCTCAGCACGAGCTTGTTTGATTTTATCTTTAAAGAAAGCTGTTTTAGCTCGCAATTCGTCATGTGAAAGCGAGACCAAACTGCTTTCAAACGATTTTACTTTAGTAATAAGAGGTTGTATTGCTTTGACATCTTTTTCGGATTTGTCGCCCACAAATGCTTTAAGAATACTATTAATGAAACTCATAATGGTTGTTTTTTAGTGTGCAAATTTACACAAAAAAAAAGCCTCGTGTGAGACTTCTTTTTGGTGTTTTTTATTTTTGTTTAATATTCGTCCTCGTTCCAAAGATAATCTTCGTCTGTAGGATAATCCGGCCAAATTTCTTCCATCGACTCATATATCTCGCCCTCGTCTTCTATAGATTGAAGGTTTTCCACTACTTCAAGTGGAGCTCCCGTTCTAATAGCATAGTCAATAAGCTCATCTTTGGTGGCTGGCCACGGTGCATCACTTAAATAGGATGCTAATTCTAATGTCCAATACATCTTCTATCGATTTAATTTTATGCAAAAATAAATTTTCTACTGATATAGTCAAGTAAAAAGTGATTTATTTTACCAAAAAGTATTTTTTTTACTTTTTTAAAGGTAAGAACGTGGTTAAAATAGTGGTCAGTGTTCAGTTTTTAGTGTTCAGTTTAAACTGATGACTAAAAACTGCCAACTGATTACTCTTTTCTCGGAATCCATTTTACTTCATCCGCTTGAAGGTCAAAGGACAACTTTCGTGCCAAGACAAAAAGGTAGTCAGAAAGGCGGTTTAGGTATTTTAAAACCTGCTCATCTGTCGGTTCTAGTTCGTGAAGATGCACCGATAAGCGTTCGGCTCTTCGGCAAACACAACGTGCAATATGACAATATGACACAGTTGTATGTCCTCCAGGAAGCACAAAATGAGTCATCGGTGGCAACGAATCATTCATTATGTCAATTTCATTTTCCAATAATTGAATGTCTTCTTCTGAAATTCGATTGATATTTAACCGTGGTTGACCATTTTTTAAAATCTCTTTTTCGGGAGGTGTAGCTAAAATGGCTCCAACCGTAAAAAGGCGGTCTTGCACTTCAATTAAGATGTTTTTGTATAATTGATTGATGTTTTGGTCACGAATTAAGCCGATGTGTGAGTTCAATTCATCCACGGTTCCGTAACTTTCAATACGAATATGGTGTTTGGGAACGCGTGTTCCGCCAAAAAGTGCTGTGGTGCCGCTGTCGCCGGTTTTGGTATATATTTTCATTTTTTTAAGTTGCTGAGGTTCTAAGTTGCTAAGGTACTAAGTTTTTTTAATTGGGTTGAATTAAATCGTAGTTTTAAGATGGTACGGAATAACCTCAGAGCCTGAGAACCTTAGCTTCTTAGCACCTTCAAAAAAGCTTCAACAAATCTTTCTCTTGCTCCATCAACTAAATCAAAATACAAATCAGGTTCAATGAGTTCAATTTCCATTAAGTGAAGTTTATTTTCGATGACGATTCCATCAACGCGAGCATAAAGCAATTTTTCAGGAATTTTTGATAAAACTAATTCGGCTTGTAGCAGTAAATCAGCATTAGGTTGAATTAAAGTGTATTTTCCACCGTATTGAATTTGAACTCTAAAATCGTTTTCCACTGGTTTTTTATTGATAGCATGCGAAAATTTTCCATTAAAAAAGATGAAGGATGTTTCGCCCAATTCTTTTATTTCCGGACGAAATTCTTGCAAAAGAAAATCTTTGGTTTCAAAATGTTCTTTGAATTCTGCTTGGATGGATTCAATTTCACTTCTATTAATTAATTTTGTCAAATAGCTCCCGGCGGAAAACGCTGGTTTGATAACAATTAGCTCCCAATTCGAAGGAATTAAATCGTGTAAATATGAAGTTGAATTTTTTTCTAAAAAGATTGTCGGAAGTATCGAAATTCCGGCTTTTTCTAATTCTTTTAAATAAAATTTATGTTTGTTTTTTTGGATGATTGAAATCGGATTAAAGGTTTTAATTCCTAATGATTCAATTTTACTCAACCATTGATTAAACGCAATTTCTTTTTGATAATAATCCCACGTATTTCTGAAAATGAGGTAATCAAATTCAGTCCAATCAACTGATTCATCATCCCAAACCACGACTTTTGCAGAAATATTTTCCTTGGCAAAAAGCGGAATTAATTTTTGATCCGATTCTAAAAGATCAGGTAATCGTTCGCAGGTAAGTAGTCCAATTTTCATCAGATTATTTTTTCTTTTTGGAATAGTAATTGGTTTTGAAACTGCGATTTCGGCGATTTCCACTTTGTTTATTAGCAATTCTAGTGACAATAATAACGGCCACAAAAAGTACAATCATGACGATAATTAGGGTTTTCATAGGAGTAAAACTTTATGTAACAAAGTTACAAATTGTTTATTTTACTCGCTCGTCTTTTTCGATAATTCCGTCACGCAAACGAATAATTCGGTGTGCATAAGCCGCAATTTCTTCTTCGTGCGTAACCAAAATTACAGTATTTCCGTTGTTATGAATTTCATTAAAAAGTCCCATAATTTCTTCGGAAGTTTTTGAATCTAAATTTCCGGTGGGTTCATCGGCCAAAATAATCGAAGGTTTGTTTACCAAAGCCCTCGCAATCGCTACACGTTGACGTTGCCCACCCGAAAGTTCGTTGGGTTTGTGATCCATTCGGTCGGCTAAATTCACTTGCTTCAATACTTCAGTTGCTCTTTCGTTGCGTTCCGTTTTTGAATATCCGGCGTAAACCATCGGTAAAGCTACATTGTCCAAAGCCGTTGTTCTTGGCATCAAATTGAATGTTTGAAATACGAATCCGATTTCTTTGTTTCTGATTTCAGCTAACTCGTCATCGTGCATTTTGCTAACGTCTTTTCCATTTAAAATATAGGTTCCCGAAGTTGAAGAGTCCAAACAACCTAAAAGATTCATCAACGTTGATTTCCCTGATCCGGATGGTCCCATCAAAGCAACATATTCACCTTTATTAATTTCTAAATCGATGCCTTTTAGAACATAAATCGTTTCACTTCCTAAAATAAAATCTCGTTTTAGATTGGTTATTTTGATTAATGGATTTGCCATAGTTAATTGAGAATTTAGAAATTTGAATTCAGAAATCGAATTATATAATTTTCTTATAAGTAGAAAAAAAACGGACTTTGTTACAAATTAAATCCTAATTCGTTCAAAAATATACGAACTGATATTTTTATTTGGATTGATGATGAAATGTTCTTTCTCTTGTTCTTTTCTAAAAAAAACGATTCCCCATTGAAAAGTATCAATCGTAACGGTCACTTTTGGATGATTTTTAATCATTTCCCAACCTTCTTCCATATCTTTTGACCAATGAATGTCATCAAAAATCCAAACCGAATTGTTTGAAATGGTTGGTAATAAAAGTTCAAAATAGGTTAAAGTTGCTTTTTTAGAATGGTTACCATCAAAATAAAAAAGGTGATGGGTGATGGGTGATGGGTGATGGGTTTTCAGGTAACTTGAAAATTCGGTATTTATAAATTCAATGTTTTCGCTTTTAAAATTTGATTTTTGAGATTGAAATTGCCATTGACATTGATTTAAAGTTTGAGGACATCCTTCCAACGTAGTAATTTTAGCATTTTTATTTCCCAGCGAAAGAGCAATTGTAGCCAATCCCAACGAAGTTCCAATTTCTAGTACGCTTTCAGGTTGAAAATAGTTTGTAATTCTAAATAACAATTCAGCTCTTGTGGGAGAAATTCCGGCATTTTTTGCAATAGCATAAATTTTTCTTTGATTGGATTTAAAAACTCTTGAACCAGCACCAAAATCGGTTACTTCAATGGTATTGTGGTTTGCTAAAAGTGATTTTCGGTATTCTTTTAAAATGGAATATTCAGGATAGTTTCTTCTATCATAAAAACATTTCGTCACCAAATCGAACACAAATGGCGAATGAACTCCATGTTGGTTTTTGGAACTTATTAAAAATTTAAAATATGATTTTATGATATGAAACATTTCAATTTTTTTCTAAACCATTAAGATATTAAGGGAATTAAGAAACCTTAATGTAATTTAATATCTTAATGGTTTAAATAGTTATTCAATTTTCGAAGAAAGTTCAAACCATCGCTCTTCCTTTTCTTCTAATTTCTTTATAATCACTTGCAACTCATTCGCTTTTTTCGCAATAGCATCATCAGTTACTTTTCCATCGGCAAACAATTGTTCGATTTGCTTTTTCTCAAATTCCAACTCTTTGATTTCCCGTTCAATTTTTTGAAATTCTTTTTGTTCGTTAAACGATAAATTTCCTGTCGAATTATTTTGTTTCCAAGCTTTTTTGTCAGCTTTGTTTTCTTCTTTTAAAGCCACATCAGCACTGTCTTCATAGGCTCTAAAATCGGAATAATTACCCGGAAAATCTTCAATTTCACCTTCACCTCGAAACACAAATAAGTGATCTACAATTTTATCCATAAAGTAGCGATCGTGCGAAACCACTAACAAACATCCGGGAAAATCCAATAAAAAACTTTCTAAAACATTCAATGTTACGATGTCTAAATCATTCGTTGGCTCATCCAAAATCAAGAAATTCGGATTCTGAATCAAAACCGTACACAAATACAATCGTTTCAATTCGCCACCACTCAATTTTTCTACAAAATCATATTGTTTTTTCGCATCAAAAAGAAAACGTTCCAGCAATTGCGAAGCTGAAATAATTTTTCCTTTCGTAAGCGGAATATATTCACCATATTCTTTAATAATATCAATGACTTTTTGACCCGGTTTTGGGTTGATGCCGCTTTGTGTATAATATCCCACTTTAATCGTATCGCCAATCACCACTTTTCCGGCATCGGGCAACATCGTTTTGGTCAAAATATTCAAAAAGGTTGATTTTCCGGTTCCGTTTTTACCTATAATTCCAATGCGTTCGCCACGCTGAAAATCATAAGAGAAATTGTCCAAAATCACTCGATCTTTGAATTTTTTGAACAACTTGTGAAGCTCAATAATCTTGCTTCCCATGCGTTCCATATTGATTTCCAATTCTACGACATTTTCTTTTCGGCGACTTTCGGCTTTTTCCTTAATCACATAAAAATCATCTTGACGCGATTTCGATTTCGTTGTTCTCGCTTTCGGTTGGCGACGCATCCAAGCCAACTCTTTTACAAAAAGATTCTGAGCTTTGTCAACACTAGCGTTTTCAGAAGCAATTCGCTCTTCTTTTTTCTCTAAATAATACGAATAGTTTCCTTTATACTGATACAGTTTACCGTTATCCAATTCAATGATTTCATTACAAACACGTTCCAAAAAGAAACGGTCGTGCGTCACCATAAACAACGTAATATTTTCTTTGGCAAAATAGCTTTCCAGCCATTCAATCATCTCCAAATCCAAGTGGTTGGTTGGCTCATCCAAAATCAATAAATCCGGACGATTAATCAAAATAATCGCCAATGAAAGTCGCTTTTTTTGTCCGCCCGAAAGACTTTTTACTTTCAATTTAAAATCTTCCAACTTCAATTTAAACAAAATCTGTTTGAATTGCGTTTCAAAATCCCAGGCATTGTGTTGGTCCATCAAATCAAACGCTTTTTGATAGGCTTCCTCATTTTCAGGATTTTCGAGAGCTTTTTCATATTGCTCAATTACTTTCAACGTTTCGTTATCACTGGCAAAAATGCTTTCTTCAATTGTCAATTCATCTTGCAATTCATTTTTTTGCGATAAAAAAGCCATTCGAATATTTTTTCGGACCACCACCTGACCTGTATCCGGTTCGTCAATACCATTAATGATATTCATAATGGTCGTTTTCCCCGAACCATTTTTGGCAATAAAAGCAATTTTTTGGTCTTTATTGATTCCGAAGGAAATCTTGTCAAACAATACACGTTCGCCGAAGGATTTGGATATATTTTCTACTGAAAGATAGTTCATTTAATGTATAAATACGGCAATTTGCCAATTAGTCAATGGTTTTAAAAGTGCAAAAGTAATGCTTTATTTTTTCTGAAACGAATGGCTTGGTCTTTATCGGTTATCCGTGTTCCCGCTTTCCATTGCAATCTGTCATTGCGAGGGGCGAAGCAATCTCCGAAACAAAATTTGAGGTCGCAATGCCAGGATTTCCATTGCAATCGGGGTTAGGAGGGAAATGCAATTGGGTTTTGCATTTAAAAAAAAATCCTTACATTTATTCTTTAATTTAATGTTATGAATAAAAAGAACCCAAGCCACGAAAAAAAACACATCAACAAAGTTGAAGAGCCAACAGAAGCATATCAAGTAAAAACTAACCTTGACGTATCTGTTATTGGATATGATGAGAAAGGAAATGCTATTAACAAAAATGAATTTATCGACGATATCGAACAAGCTTTGCTGGAAATAAAAAGCGGAAAATTAAAAATGAAATCGGTTTCTGAAATTAGAAAGTAATGCAAGTTTTTTGGAGAGACAAAGCCATTGATGAGCTTAATTCAATTTATGATTACATTTTAAAAGAAACTAAAAGTCAAACAATTGCAACAAAAGTGTATAATGCAATTTTGGATTTTTCGGCAAGTCTAACAATTCAGCCCACGAAATATAAAATTGAAGAAACTATCGGAAAGGAAAACGTTCGTTCAGCTTCCTTGTGGAGTTATAAATTGGTTTATACTTGTGACAATGAAAATCTTTATGTTTTGAGAGTTTTTCATTTAAAACAAAACCCAAATAAGTTAAAAGTAAAATAGTGGTTTAAGAAAAGTCTACACTTGACAAGTGCAAAAACCTGTTAGGCTTAATTATTTTCGAATTGACTCATTCTCACATTTTTCACATTGCCACATTTTCACATTATATTTGCCCTATGCAACTATCCGTCATCATCCTTAATTACAACGTTCGCTATTTTGTCGAACAATGTGTGCTCAGTGTTCAAGCTGCTTTGCAACACATTGAGGGCGAAATAATTGTGATCGACAACAATTCATCCGACGATAGTTGCCAAATGATGAAAATCCGTTTTCCGCACATCAAACTCATTGAAAACAAAGAAAATACAGGCTTCCCCAACGGAAATAACATCGGAGTAGCCGAAGCAAAAGGCGAATACATCTGCATCCTCAATCCCGACACTGTTGTCGCAGAAGATACCTTCACAAAACTTCTGAACTCGCAACCCGCAACCCGCAACCCGCAACTCGGAATAATCGGTTGCAAACTCATCGACGGCACCGGAAATTTCCTCCCCGAAAGCAAACGCGGTATTCCAACTCCTTGGGTGGCGTTTACAAAAATCTTTGGTTTGTATAAATTTTTTCCGAAAGTTCAATTATTCAATCAATATTATGCTCAGCATTTAACCGAAAATCAATCCGGAAAAGTAGATATTTTGGTGGGAGCGTTTATGGTCATGAAACGCGATTTATATAATCAAGTAGGAGGATTTGACGAAAATTGTTTTATGTATTCCGATGACATTGATTTGAGTTATATGGTTTTGAAAAATGGAAAAACCAATTATTATTTTGCCGAAACTACCGTCATTCATTACAAAGGCGAAAGTACCGTAAAAGATGGAACGTATATGAAGCGATTTCAAGAGGCAATGGATTATTTTTATTCCAAACATTTCAAAAAATCAGCTTTTTTTAGTGTTTTTATGAAAGTAGGCAGCTTCTTTTTTGCTTTTTTAAAGAAAAATAAAACAATAGTCACCAAAAGAAAAATTGACAATTATATTTTAATTTCCCAAAATGAGTTATTAAAAGAAAAACTCGAAAAATTGTTAGGAAAAAATGTGAAACGACTTTCCACCTCTTTTAAAAATGAATTACCTTCGCTTTTAAAAGGAATACATTCAAACATTGAAATCATTTTTGATCAGAATGATTTAACTTTTTCAACCATCATTTCCGCAATGGAATTGTATAAAAATGAAAAAGTATCATTCAAAATCATTCCGAATCAAAGTAATTTTATGATTGGAAGCAACAGCAGCAATGATCGAGGAGAAGTCGTGATGATTGAAGAATTTTAATTTTTAATTTTGGAAGTTATTATCGATTTTTAAATTTACAATTGACTTTTGACATTGATATTGCAATTGATTTTTGAAATTGACATTGAAAATTTATCGATAATTACAAAAACCAATCCTTTTTTTAGTAATTTCGCAAACTGAAACAAAAAATAAACCGTTAGGTTAAAGATATGGCAAAATTTGAATTAAAATTGCCCAAAATGGGTGAAAGCGTTGCAGAAGCAACCATTACCAATTGGCTTAAAAAAGTTGGAGAGAAAATCGAAGCCGATGAAGCTGTTTTGGAAATTGCTACCGACAAAGTAGATAGCGAAGTTCCATCTGAAGTTTCCGGAACGCTAACCGAAATTCTTTTTAACGTGGATGATGTTGTGAAAGTGGGTCAAACCATCGCAATCATCGACACCGAAGGCGGCAGTGCTCCGGCAGAAAAACCAAATGAAGAAATTGCTCCAGCCATCGTTGAACTTGAAAAAACCATCGAAGTTGCACAAGAATTAGTTCATTCTGCCACTCCGGTTGAGGTTGATTTTTCCACATCAGAAAAATTCTTTTCACCATTAGTAAAAAATATTGCTAAAGAAGAAGGTGTTTCTATCTCGGAATTAGAAAAAATAAATGGTTCCGGCAAAGAAGGTCGTGTGACCAAAGATGATATCATTGCTTATGTAAAAGACCGTGCCAATAAACCTGCTGTTGCTCCGGCTCCAAAAACAGAGCCAGTTGCGGCAGAAACTCCAAAAGCAGAAATAAAAGTAGAAGCTCCAAAAGCAGAAACTCCAAAAGCAGAACCAACACCTGAGAAAAAAATCCCTGTTTCCGTAAACGGTCAAGATGAAATCATCGAAATGGATCGTATGCGAAAACTGATTTCCGGATATATGACCACATCCAAACAAACTTCTGCTCATGTACAGTCGTTCATTGAAGTGGATGTAACGAATATTGTAAATTGGAGAAATAAAGTAAAAGACGCTTTTGAAAAAAGAGAAGGCGAGAAGCTAACGTTTACACCAATATTTATGGAAGCTGTGGCAAAAGCCATCAAAGATTTCCCAATGATTAATATTTCTGTGGAAGGCGATTACATCATCAAAAAGAAAAACATCAATTTAGGAATGGCCGCTGCATTACCAAATGGAAACTTAATTGTTCCGGTAATTAAGAATGCAGATATGCTTAACCTTGTCGGATTGACCAAAACGGTGAATGATTTGGCCAACCGAGCTCGAAATAATCAATTAAAACTTGACGAAATTCAAGGTGGAACTTATACAGTGACCAACGTGGGAACTTTCGGTAGCGTTTTTGGAACACCAATCATCAATCAACCACAAGTTGCCATTTTAGCTTTAGGAGCTATCAGAAAAGTTCCGGCTGTTATCGAAGCTCCAACCGGAGATTACATCGGAATTCGTCACAAAATGTTCTTGTCTCACAGTTATGATCACCGAGTGGTAGATGGTTCGTTGGGTGGACAATTCGTAAAACGAGTAGCCGATTATTTAGAAGGTTTCAGTGAAAACAGAGAATTTTAAAATAAAAAATCATATAATTTCAACCCTTTCAGTCATTAAAATCTGAAAGGGTTTTTTGTTTTCAAATTTCAAAAATTTAGCCACGAATTGCACGCATTTCCACAAATCAATTCGTGCAATTCGTGGCAAATAAATTCTTTGGCACACTTTAGTCTACACAAACTAAATTATTAGCTTTATGTGCAAAAGAGTTTATTTCAAAACCTTAAAATACTACTAAAAAAAGTAATTTCATCGTTAAAAGGTTATTTCAAACTCTTATCTTTGTTTTCTAAAATTTTAAAATGGAACTCAAATTAAACCGTCCTATTTGCTTTTTCGACCTCGAAACTACCGGAGTAGAAGTGGCAAAAGACAGAATTGTCGAAATCTCAATTTTTAAAGTATATCCCAACGGAAACAAAGAAAGTAAAACGTGGTTAGTAAATCCGGAAATGAAAATTCCTTTTCTAGTTTCTCAAATTCATGGAATTACCGATGAAAAAGTTGCCAACGAACCCACCTTTAAAGAACTTTCCGGACAAGTTTACAATATGATTAAAGATTCCGATTTGGCCGGATTTAATTCCGATCGATTTGATATTCCACTACTAGCCGAAGAATTATTGCGTGCAGGAGTAGATTTTGATATGAAAAACAGAGTTTCAGTCGATGTTCAAACCATCTTCCACAAAATGGAAGAACGAACATTAAGTGCAGCCCTAAAATTCTATTGCGGACAAACATTGGAAAACGCTCACTCCGCCGAAGCTGATACCATGGCAACCTACGAAATCCTCAAAGCTCAGCTCGAACGCTATCCGGAATTAGAAAATGATATGAAATCGCTCTCCGAATTCACCACCCGAAAAAAATCAGTCGATTTTGCCGGATTTATTGCGTTAAATGACAAAGGAGAAGAAATTTTTTCCTTTGGAAAACACAAAGGCGTTTTAGTCGAAAAAGTATTAGATGAAGAACCCGGCTATTTCGGCTGGATTCAAAATGCAGATTTTCCACTTTACACTAAAAAAGTGCTCACCGCCATTAAACTCAGAAAATTAAACAATAAGTTGACCTAATAAACCTTAGTCCCTCAGAAACTTAGTTCCTCAGCACCTCAAAAAATGAAAATAATCTGCATCGGAAGAAATTACACCAAACACATCGAAGAACTCCAAAACGAGCGACCCGATGAACCGGTCGTTTTTCTAAAACCCGACAGTGCCATTTTGCTCAAACAACATCCGTTTGTAATTCCCGAATTCAGCGATGACATTCACCACGAAGTCGAAATTCTAGTTCGAATCAACAAAGTCGGCAAATATATCGATGCCAAATTTGCATCAAATTATTACGACGAAATTGGTCTTGGAATCGACTTCACCGCACGCGATTTACAAACAAGACTCAAAGAAAAAGGTTTGCCTTGGGAAAAAGCCAAAGCTTTTGACGGTTCAGCGGTTATTGGTAGCTTTTTATCGAAAAAAGATTTCAGTTCCACAGAAAATATTAATTTTGAACTGAAATCTAACGGAAATACCGTTCAAAAGGGGAATACCAGCCATATGTTGTGGAAAATAGATGAACTTATTTCCTATGTTTCTCAGTTTTTCACGCTTAAAATTGGCGACATTATTTTTACCGGAACACCCGAAGGTGTGGCAAAAGTAAACCCAAACGACATCCTCGAAGGATTTATTGAAGACAAAAAACTATTCCGAATTCAAGTAAAATAACAAAATGGCATTAAACTATAATTTAGCTAAAGTCTATGCACTTTCAGACAACGATCCCGAGTTCGTTTTGCAAATAATTACTCTTTTTGTAAGCGAAATCCCGGAAGATTTAAAGTTTGTCAAACAAGGCATCGAAGAAAAAGACCACAAATTGGCCTACAGCTATGCACACAAAATAAAACCCACACTCGATTTGTTGGGGATGAATGTAGCCTACGAAGAAATCCTTCAAGTTGAGGCATGGACAAAACGCGAAGGAAAACGTAAAGAAATAAAAGAGATTTTCAAAAGTATCGAAGATCAAGTAGAAAAAGCCGTCAAAGAAATTATTAAAGATTTCGATTTATAAGAAGCTATTCCGGCTATCCGCTGCAAGTCCTCACTAAAAAAACTATTTTTCTAAGTCAAAGAAAGAGCTTCCTTTGGTTGCTTTTTTTTGCCAAGAAAAATTAGTTTTTTAAGCTCCGGGCTTTCCGCTACTATCCGGGCTAGAAGAGTAGCTGAGACACTGAGTTCCTAAGTAGCTGAGTGATTTAGCAAAATAAAAATCTCAGTAACTCAGTCACTCAGCCACTCAGCACCTCAAAAGAATGAAAGCAACCATCATCACCATCGGCGACGAAATTCTAATCGGTCAAATCACGGATACCAACTCCGGTTTCATCGCCAAAGCATTGAATAAAATTGGTGTTGATGTACACGAGATGATTTCTATTAGCGATGACAAAAACCATATTCTAGAAACCTTTGCTAAAGTGCAAAATCAAGTCGATTTTGTCATCATTACCGGTGGTTTAGGTCCAACTAAAGACGACATTACTAAAATCACTTTTTGTGATTATTTTCTTGATACTTTGGAACGTAATGAAGCAGTTGAAAATCACATCGTAGCACTTTTTACCAAAATGAATTTTGTGGTTTCTCAAGTCAATCTTGACCAAGCGTTGGTTCCGTCCAAATGTACTGTATTACAAAACAACTTCGGGACCGCTCCCGGTATGTGGATGCAAAAAGAAAATACGGTGTTTGTTTCCTTACCAGGCGTTCCCTACGAGATGAAAGCAATTGTTACGAACGAACTCATTCCAAAAATAGTAAACGAGTACAAGCGGCCTTATATCCTTCACAAAACCATACTAACTTACGGTCAAGGAGAAAGTATAGTAGCAAAACGCATCGAAGAATGGGAGGATAAATTACCCACATTTGTAAAATTAGCCTATTTACCAAGTCCGGGAAGAGTGCGTTTGAGGCTATCTGCACGCGGTTTAGAGGAGTATTTTTTACATACAACAATCAACCGTTTGGTTACAGAGCTGCAAGAAATCATAAATGATATAATTGTTGGTTTTGAAGAGGACGAAAGTATTGAAGTGGTTTTAGGAAAACTTTTAGCTCAAAAAGGCTTTACCCTTTCCACGGCAGAAAGTTGCACAGGAGGAAAAATTTCTGAAGTAATTACGTCGGTTTCCGGTTCATCAGCTTATTTTAGGGGGAGTATAGTTTCTTATGCAACCGATACAAAAGTTTCTATATTGAAAGTGAATCAATCAACTATTAACGCCTATTCTGTTGTAAGCAAACAAGTAGCCGAAGAAATGGCGTGTGGTGCGCAGAAATTACTTCAAACGGATTTTGCTATAGCAACCACCGGAAATGCAGGACCCGCTAAAGGAGATGCCGATGCTACTGTAGGAACCGTTTGTTTGGCAATTGCGACGCCCAAAGGAGTTTGTTCAGAGGTATATAATTTTGGTCAACCACGTCAAAAAGTGATTGACAGAGCAGTAAACAAAGGGCTTGAACTGCTTTTAAAAGAAATTTTAAAAAACTACTAAATTTTGTTTGTGTAATAGATTAGTTTTTTGTTTCTTTGCACCCTGATTTTGAATAACGATAAAAGATAAGCATAATGTCAAGAGTTTGTGACCTTACGGGTAAAAGAGCGATGGTAGGAAACAATGTTTCTCACGCGATGAACAAAACTAAGAGAAAGTTTTCTGTAAACTTAGTTAAAAAACGTTTCTATCTTGCTGAAGAAGACAGATGGATTTCGCTTAGAGTAGCAGCGTCTACTATTAAAACAATTAATAAAAAAGGGTTAGCCGCAGTATTGAAAGATGCAAAAGCTAAAGGATTTATTTCTTAATTCCACCCTATTAAATATACAGAAAAATGGCAAAGAAAGGCAATAGAATCCAAGTAATTTTAGAGTGTACAGAGCACAAAACTTCAGGTGTACCTGGAACGTCTCGTTATATCACGACTAAAAACAAAAAGAATACTCCAGATAGATTAGAGATTAAAAAATTTAATCCAATCTTGAAAAAAGTAACTGTTCATAAAGAAATTAAATAAGATAAGAAATGGCAAAGAAAACCGTAGCAACGTTACAAACAGCGTCAAAAAGATTAACTAAAGCCATTAAAATGGTAAAATCTCCAAAAACCGGAGCTTATACTTTTGTTGAATCTGTAATGGCTCCTGAACTAGTAGACAATTTCTTAACTAAGAAATAATTTACTTACCGTATTATAGTTAAAGCTACTTTCATCGAAAGTAGCTTTTTTATTTTATCTTTGTAACAATAATAGAGTATCAAAAATAATAAACCAGAATATGAGTTTTTTCAAACGAATATTTTCATCCGAAAAAAAAGAAACGTTAGATAAAGGTTTAGAACAAACCAAAACCTCTTTTTTTGCTAAGTTAACCAAAGCCGTTGCCGGAAAATCAACCGTTGACGAAGATGTTTTGGATAATTTAGAAGAAGTATTAGTTTCGTCAGATGTGGGTGTAAAAACCACATTAAAAATAATCGACCGAATTGAAGCACGAGTTGCTCGCGATAAATACTTAGGAACCGAAGAACTCAATAAAATTCTTCGAGAAGAAATAGCCGGACTTTTATCAGAGACAAATTCTGGAGAGGCAACGGAATTTGATGTGCCGGCCAACAAAAAGCCGTATGTCATCATGGTAGTTGGCGTGAATGGTGTAGGAAAAACAACCACCATTGGAAAATTAGCCTATCAATTTAAAAAAGCCGGACACAAAGTGGTTTTAGGTGCGGGCGATACTTTTAGAGCTGCTGCCATTGACCAATTGCAAATTTGGGCCGATCGAGTTGGCGTGCCTATTGTGAAACAACAAATGGGAAGTGATCCTGCATCCGTAGCCTTTGATACATTGCAAAGTGCTGTAACGCAAGGAGCCGATGTGGTTATTATCGATACCGCTGGCCGACTTCATAACAAAGTTAACTTAATGAACGAGCTAACCAAAGTAAAACGCGTAATGCAAAAAGTGGTTGGTGATGCTCCGCACGATGTATTATTGGTGTTAGATGGATCAACCGGTCAAAATGCGTTTGAACAAGCCAGAGAGTTTACTGCAGCCACCGAAGTTTCGTGTTTAGCCGTAACCAAATTAGATGGAACAGCCAAAGGCGGGGTGGTTATTGGAATCTCCGACCAATTTCAAATTCCTGTAAAATATATTGGAGTAGGTGAGGGCATCGAAGACCTTCAAGTGTTCAATAAATACGAGTTTGTAGACTCCTTTTTTAAATAATGGAAGAACCAAAAGTTTTTAATAAGTACTTAGTTTCGTTAACCAAAATTGCTTCGGTTTATTGTTTTTTCTTTATTGTACTAAAGTCAATTGCATTATTTCGAGGAGCATGGATGATTCCAAATATCATCTTAACTGTCCCATTTATAATCTTGGGAATTTTAACAGCTTATACAATTCTGTATAAAAAATATTCTTGGACAATTACAATAATCGCAATCGCAGTTATTATTGCTGTTCGGTATTACGAAGTGGGTTGGGTTTATTTTTTGCAAGATAAATATGGAAACTAAATTATAAAGCTATTATTTCAAAAATGAATAATGATATTATTTCAATTATTTCAGTTTCTGAATTAAAAGCACTCTACAAAGCTGCTGATTTACTTATTCTTGATGTAAGCAATGGAAAAGAGGCCCAATCAAATTACAATCAAAAACATGTAGACGGAGCAATTTTTGTTGATCTAAATTCACAACTTGCCGACATTAAAGAGGATGTATCTATAGGTGGAAGACATCCTTTGCCATCCATCGAAAATTTTTCTAAACTACTTTCAAGTATAGGAATCACGGCTGAAAAACATATTGTTCTTTACGATGATAAATATGGGTCAAATGCTGCTGCTCGAATGTGGTGGATGCTAAAATCAATCGGACACGAAAAAGTGCAAGTGCTTAATGGTGGTTTGCAAGAAGCAGAAAAACATAATTTTCTAATAAACTCAAAAATAGTCAGTCCAATTCCAGCTACAGAATATGAAATTGAAAAGTGGAAATTACCATTAGCAACAATTGATGAAGTTGAAAATGCTTCAATCAATCAAGATGGTTTGATTATTGATGTTCGTGAAGCCCAAAGATTTAATGGTGAAGTTGAACCAATTGATCTGATAGCCGGTCATATTCCAAACGCAATCAATATTCCTTTCGCTTCAAATTTAGATGAAAACGGACTTTTCTTGTCGTCCGAAAAATTAAAAGAAAAATATAAAAGTATCTTCGAAAATAAAAAATCTAGCGAAATTATAGTACATTGTGGTTCTGGAGTAACGGCTTGTCATACCTTATTAGCAATGGCTTATGCCGGATTTGAAATTCCAAAATTGTATGTGGGTTCGTGGAGTGAGTGGAGTAGGAATGACAAGCCACTTGCAGTTGGTAAATCTTTATTCAATAAATCACCACAATAATCTTTCCCTATAACTAATTTGTCACAATGATTTATCACAAAATTTAATCGAATAACGACCATTTTATTGATTACAATAATGTAATTCTTCTTCACAAAATAAGCGGAAAACAGTTCTTTATAACTTGCGATTTTATACCAACGTAGACTCAATATTTTTATAAAGGTTTAATCAAATTTACTTTTTATTCCTTCAAAATAATTGTAATTTTAAACTTTATTTTATAACGATGAAACCACTTTTTTTTTTCCTTCTTTTTTCAGCTTTATTTATTTCTTGTCAAGAAAAAGTTTCACCCGATTCCATTTCGAAAATAAATGGTTATTGGGAAATTAAAAAAGTGCAACTGCCTGATGGTCAGAAAAAAGAATATTCAATTAACGAAACTGTTGATTATATCGAATGGAATGGCACTAGCGGTTTTCGCAAAAAAGTAAAACCACAATTTGATGGGAAATATTTAACCAATGATGAGTTGGAAGCCATACATATAAAGGACAGTTCCGGCATTTTTCAAATACATTACAAAACCGATTTTGCTCGATGGAGCGAAGAAATTGTATCGTTGACCGATAGCATTTTAGTACTCAAAAACAAGCAAAATTTAGAATACCATTACAAACGATTCAAACCCATTTCTATCCAATAATGGCCAAACGATTAAGTAACGAAAGCCCAATTTCCGACGTACTCAAAGCGTTTATTGAAAACAATAAACTCCAGTCCGGTATGGACAAAATCGACGTGGAGAAAGCATGGAAAGACTTGATGGGAAATGGCGTTAACACCTATACCAAAGAAGTAATCCTCAAAGGAACAACACTTTATGTTACACTTTCTTCCTCCGTTTTGCGTGAAGAACTTAGTCATGGAAAGCAAAAAATAATCATGATGCTCAACGACGAATTACGAAAAGATGTAGTGAAGGAATTGGTACTGAGATAAAAAAAACTCCCGTTTCCGAGAGTTTTAATGGTTAACCTGAACAAAAAAATTAATTAAACTAAAATTGTGCTGTTTCAGTCGAATCTTTCATAGCTGTGGTAGTTGAGAGTCCTGCTGTAACTGTATTTTGAACTTCGTCGAAGTAGCTAGTTCCAACAAAATTTTGGTGTTTTACCGCTTTAAATCCTTCTTTTTGAAGTGCAAATTCTCTTTCTTGTAATTCTGAATAACCAGCCATTCCACGTTTTTTGTAAGCTAAAGCTAATTCAAACATGGAAGTGTTCAACGCATGGAATCCAGCTAACGTAATAAATTGAAATTTATAACCCATCTCAGCTAATTCTTCTCTAAATGTCTCCATTTCTGGAACCGACAATTTTGCTGCCCAGTTGAAGGACGGGGAGCAATTGTAAGCTAACATTTTTCCAGGGAATTTAGCATGTATTCCTTCGGCAAATTTTCGGGCATAATCCAAATCAGGATTTGAAGTTTCCATCCAAATTAAATCGGCATAGAGAGCATAAGATAATCCTCGGTCTATTCCTTGTTCAATGCCACAGTTTACGTAAAAGAAGCCTTCTGGAGTTCTTTCACCTGTTATAAATTTTCTGTCGCGTTCGTCAACATCGCTTGTGATTAAGTTGGCTGCATCAGCGTCAGTTCTAGCCACTATTAAACTGGGAACATTCATCACATCGGCAGCTAAACGAGCAGCGATTAATTTGTTTATTGCTTCTTGCGTTGGAACCAAAACTTTTCCGCCAAGATGCCCACATTTTTTTGCAGAAGATAATTGATCTTCAAAATGAACTCCTGATGCTCCTGCTTCAATCATACTTTTCATCAGTTCAAACGCATTTAAGTTACCACCAAAACCGGCTTCGGCATCAGCTACAATTGGAACTAAATAGTCTTTTTTGTTTTCGATTTTATTAACGGTTTGAATTTGATCAGCACGCAATAAAGCATTGTTGATTTTTTTTACAACAATAGGAACACTATTCGCTGGATATAAAGATTGGTCCGGATACATTTCACCTGCTATATTGGCATCAGCAGCCACTTGCCAACCACTTAAATAAATGGCTTCTAAACCGGCTTCAACTTCTTGAATAGCCTGATTTCCTGTCAATGCACCAAGTCCCGCAACCCAATCTTGACTGTTTAATTTTTTCCAAAGAATTTCTGAACCCCGACGAGCGATGGAATGTTCTATTTGATAAGAACCTTGCAAGGTTACTACTTTTGCGGCAGTGTAAGGTCTTTCAATTCCTTTCCATCTTGGGTTGGTTGTCCAATCTGCAATTAATGCTTGAATTCTGTCTTCTGTTTTCATACTTTTGTACTGTTTAGATAGTTATTTAATTAATTATTTATTTGGAAACTGTCGAATGTTACAGCATTCGGCAGTTTTATTTTACGTAGTTGTAAGCTTCAAGGGTTAAAAAATCGTCTAATTTTTCACTATAGATCATGGTCGAGAATAGTTTTGTGGCTAATTCAAACTGACCAGAATTAAAGCGTTCTGTTCCCACATATTCTTCAATTTTTACCAACTCTTCTTTGATTATTTTTTCATAAAGTGTTTTTGATACAAGTTTGCCGTTATCTAATTGTACTTCTTTTTTTAACCATAGCCAAAGTTGTGCTTTTGAAATTTCGGCTGTGGCGGCATCTTCCATCAAATTATACAAAGCAGCAGCTCCTATTCCGTTGAGCCATGATTCTAAGTATAGAATTCCAACATTGATGTTTTTTCTAATTCCATTTTCGGTGATTGTTCCTTTTGGAAGTTCGAGTAATTGCTCTTCCGTAATGTTTAACTCATCCCTTTTTAGGTGCATTTGGTTTTTAGTTGGCATGTTTTCATCAAATACTTTCATCGCCAAATCTACCAATCCTGGGTGTGCAACCCATGTGCCATCGTGACCGTTTTTAACCTCACGTTCTTTGTCTGCCTTTACTTTTTCGAAAGCAATTTTATTTGCTTCTTCATCGTCCTTAATTGGGATTTGTGCTGCCATTCCACCAATAGCCAGAATATTTCTTTTATGACAAATTTGAATTACCCGCAAAGAGTAGGCACTCATAAACGGACTGGTCATAGTTACTTGGTCTCTATCAGGCACCATAAAATTGGGGTGATTTTTTAATTTTTTGATATACGAAAAAATATAGTCCCAACGACCACAGTTTAAACCGGCGATATGATTTTTTAATTCATAAATGATTTCATCCAATTGAAAACTGGCTGTAATGGTTTCAATTAATACAGTTGCTTTGATTGTTCCAACAGGAACTTTGAAATAGTTTTGTGTAAATTCAAATACTTCATTCCACCAACGAGCTTCGGTATAATGTTCGATTTTTGGTAGATAGAGATAAACGCCTAAGTTTTGTTTTTGCAATTCAAGTACATTGTGGAAAAAGTACAAACCAAAATCTGCTAAAGAACCAGAAAGATTTTCATCATTCACTTTTACGTTTTTTTCATCTAAATGCAAACCTCTTGGGCGAACTAACAATGTGGCAACTTCATCATTTAGTTTATAGCTTTTACCGTTTTGTTCTAAAGTTATAGTTTTTCGGATGGCATCAATTAAGTTTTGCTGACCTTCCATAAGATTTTTAAAGGTAGGGGAACAACTGTCTTCAAAATCGGCCATGAAAACTTTGGCACCGGAATTCAGGGCATTAATGACCATTTTTCTGTCAACCGGACCGGTTATTTCAACTCTTCGGTCTAATAATTTTTCTGGAATTGGAGCGGCTGTCCAAACTGAATTTCTAATTGATTGAGTTTCTTGCGGGAATTTTGGTAAAAAACCTTGGTCAAATAATTCTTGTTGTATTTCTCTATTTTTTAATAATTCAATTCGATTTGAATTAAAATTTTGATGTAAAGCACCCAAAAAAGTCAAAGCTTCTGGCGTTAAGATGCTTTGATGTTCGGATAAATTTAGAACTTCTACTGTTGTTTTTTCTTCAGTTTCCATACAATGATAATTTTGTTATTGCAATAGTATAAAATAAATAAATACAAAACAAGCGAACGTTCGCTAAAATGTAAAATTATTTTTTTAGCTTATAATTTTTGGTTGATTTGTTGTATATTTGTTTATTCGCAAAAAGTATTTGTTTGACTTTGCTCCCCTAATTGTAGCAATTGTTTTTAAAAGATTTAGTTACAACAGATAAACCTGAGCATTCGCTCCTAATAAAATGATTGAAGAAGAGTATATTAGACTGATTTTTGGTTTGAAATTACGCCAAATAAGAACCGAGAAAAACCTTTCGTTGTTTGGTTTGGCTAAAGTTACCGGACTTTCTAAATCGTATTTGAACGAGATTGAAAAAGGGAAAAAATATCCCAAAAGAGACAAAATTTTGCTTTTATCGGAAGCATTAGATTCTACTTACGACCAAATGGTTTCGTTGAAATTGGATAAGAATTTAGCTCCAATTGGTGAAATTTTACAATCCAGAATTCTGAAAGAAATTCCATTAGATATTTTTGGAATTAAGGAAAGTAATTTAATCGATATTATTGCAGAAGCTCCCGTAAAAGTGAATGCTTTTATCAGTACATTGTTTGAAATTGCTAAACATTATAATCTTACTAGAGAGAGTTTTTTTTTGGCAGCTTTACGATCCCATCAAGAAGCAAATAACAATTATTTTGACGATATAGAATTACAAGTAGAGAAGTTTGCCAAAGCCTATTCGTTGGATTTAACCAAGAAGTTGGCCGTTGCTGATTTGGAGGAAATTTTGGTGGATGAATATGGTTACACCATAAATAATGAAGAGTTGACAGAACATGAGGAGTTGGTGTATTTGCGTTCAGTTTTTGTGCCAAAATCGAAGACCTTGTTGATTTCCAAAAGTGCTGATAGTTCGCAACGAATGTTTATTTATGCAAAAGAAATCGCATATAATTTCATGGAGATAAGCGATCGATTGTATACCTTTTCTTGGATAAAATTTGACAGTTTTGATCAGGTTTTGAACAATTTTTTTGCTTCGTATTTTGCTGGAGCTTTGTTGATTCCGAGAAAGGAATTGGTAAAAGAATTGAAATTGGTTTTTGAGCAAAAGACATTCAATCCAAAAGATTTTACAACTTTAATTTTAAAATTCACCAATTCACCGGAGACCTTTTATCAACGTTTAACCAATATTTTACCTAAGGATTTTAATTTGAGGAATTTATTTTTCTTACGCTTCAATTATAAACCGGAACGCAGTGATTTTCAATTGACTAAAGAATTGCATATTACTAATTTACTAGAACCGCATGCCAATGAAAATAACGAACATTATTGTAGACGTTGGGTTTCTATCAAAACCTTAAGCGAAATTCCAAATTCACAAGAAAGTCATCTTTTTGACGCTCAAATATCGAGTTATAATCATACTGATAATGAGTATTTTGTGCTATCATCGGCAACAAAAGATCCGTTTAGAAATGGGTATTACCGAAGTATTGCTTTAGGAATTATGATTTCAACACATTCGCGAAGTAAATTACAATTTTTAGACGATGTTTCTATTAAAAGAAAAAAAGTAGGAGTTACTTGTGAAACCTGCTCAATTTCAGATTGCTTGGAGCGAGTGGCACCTCCCAAAAAAATTGAACGTAAAGAGCGTTTTGAAAAGATTGATTTTGTTGTACAAAAGTTAGTAGAAAAGTATAGTTAGTATTCAAAAAAAAAGGCTGTTCAATTTTTGAACAGCCTTTAAATTAATAATTAGCATTTTACCTATTTGCAGATACGATTTTCTTACTTTCAGTACCTCTATCAGTAGTTACTCTTAAGATATATACTTGACCTGATTCACGAATACCAGATAAATCAAATTTATACTCTTTATTCATTTGAGCGTTTGTGTCGCTAGCTTTATGAATTAAAGCTCCTCTTAAATCGTAAACCTCTATTTGAACAGGAGAACTGTAATTAAAAGTATATCTGATTGTCAATTCATTCATAAATGGTAAAGGATATGCATCAAAGGTAACGTGCGAATCAAAGATTCCGCCTTCAGGTCCTTGTTGATTTGAATTTGGTAATACGACAATAGTTTGTTTATGAACTATTGTATTACCGCAAGTATCCTCCGCAGTCCAAATTCGATAAATCTCATAGTCACAATCGTTATCGTTGGATCTCACTTCTTTGTAAGAAACCTCTACTTCACCACAATTATCTGTAGCTGTTATAGTTGGAATAGTAGGAATTGAATCACATGCCACAGCAACGTCAGCCGGTAGATTTCCAACAAAAGTTGGAGCTACAGTATCAGAAACTACAATAGTTTGTTTATGCGTAGTTGTGTTTCCACAAGCATCTTCCGCAGTCCAAATTCTATAGATTTCATATTGACAACCTTGTCCGGAAGTTACTTCTTTGTAGCTTACTTCAGCAGCACCACAATTATCTGTAGCTGTTATAGTTGGAATAGCAGGAATTGCATCACATGCCACAGCAACGTCAGCCGGTAGATTTCCAACAAATGTTGGAGCTACAGTATCAGAAACTGCAATAGTTTGTTTATGCGTAGTTGTGTTTCCACAAGCATCTTCCGCAGTCCAAATTCTATAGATTTCATATTGACAACCTTGTCCGGAAGTTACTTCTTTGTAGCTTACTTCAGCAGCACCACAATTATCTGTAGCTGTTATAGTTGGAATAGCAGGAATTGCATCACATGCCACAGCAACGTCAGCCGGCAGATTTCCAACAAACGTTGGAGCTGTTGAGTCTTGAACATCAATCATTTGTTTGTGGAAAATGAAGTTGCCACAAGAATCAGTCGCTTTCCATAACCTTACTAACGTGTAATCATTTGGACAGGTACCATTAATTCTTGTCTCAAAAAACAAAATGGTTGGTACACTACAATTGTCAGAGGCTGTTACAGTGGCCGGTTGAGGCACTTGGTCACATTCCACAGTAATATTCTGCGGTAATTGACTAGTAAATATAGGTTTAGTTGTATCTTGAACAGTGATTGTTTGAGAATGCAAAGTTGTGTTACCACACGCATCCATTGCAGTCCAAGTTCTTACTAGAGTATAGTTAGAAGGACAGTTACCGTTGTTGCGAACTTGGTTGTACCCAACAGAAGCCGAACCACAGTTGTCTGTAGCAGTTAAAGTAACAGCCATTGGAACAGCATCACATTCTACCGTCATATCCATTGGAAGTTCTTCTACAAAAGCAGGAGCTGTTGTGTCTTGAACCGTGATGGTTTGTTT
>NZ_QLSV01000018.1 GCF_003268815.1 Flavobacterium lacus
CACTATAATTGTAAACCAATTACAGGATTAAAAATGAACCGTAAACCAATACTAGGATTTAATTAAAAACTGTAAACTTTTTTTAGGACGATACAAAATTCACAACTGAAATACGCTCTGATTTTGCTCCCTTTAGGGCCGGGGCAACAAAATCAGGAGGAAAAATGAAATTCACAACTGAAATACACCCTGATTTTGCTCCTGCCTAGGCAGGTCGGAGTAACAAAATCAAGAGGATTAACTTCTACTTTATTAACAATTCCTCATTTATTTTTTCTAAAACGAACGATAAATTTTGGGTTATGGATTCATTCTTAAAACGAATAACTTTTAATCCGTTCAATTTCAAAAATTCCTCCCTTGTAAAGTCGATTAACTTTTGTTCTGCGTTGTCATGATATCCTCCATCGATTTCCATTACTAGTTTATTTTTATGATTGTAAAAATCTACAATATATATTCCAATTGGATGTTGTCTTCTGAACTTTTGACCATTAAACTTATTTCCTTTTAGTTCTTCCCACAAAATTTTTTCTGCATTTGTCAAACGGTTACGAAGTTCTTTCGCTTTTAAAAATGACTCTGGTGGTGCTCCTTTCCACATGGAATCATCATTTTGAAGTTGACTTTTTTTATCTTTTTTCATGTTATAGATTTGTTACAGCAAATTATAAAAAATTTGTATACTTTTTCTCCTTCCCTTACCTGCTTGGATAGATGGAAAAATTGTCTTGTTTTTTTCTTTCCCCAACCCGCCACCGCGGGTGGAAAAAAACCGTACTCAAAACAAATAAACGCTTACAAATAAATGAAAATCACTACTGAAATACACGCTGATTTTGCTCCTGCCTAGGCAGGCCGGGGTAACAAAATCAGGAGGGAAAATGAAAATCACAACTGAAATACACTCTGATTTTGCTCCTGCCTAGGCAGGCCGGGGCAACAAAATCAGGAGAAGAAATGAAATTCACTACTGAAATACACGCCGATTTTGCTCCTGCCTAGGCAGGCCGGGGCAACAAAATCAGGTGGGAATAACTATTTTTTTTTCTCTCCCCAACCCCCCGCCACGGGCGAAAAAAAAACCGTACTCAAAACAAATAAACGCTTACAAATAAATGAAATTCACAACTGACAGCAACTACCCCAACCGCTCCCGAATCTCCATCACATCCCCCTGTAACTTCCGAATAATCCCTTCTAAACGTTCAGAACTATAATTTTCGGGTTTAAAATTCTCCCGCTCCAAACTCCCTGCATATTCCCATATTTCGGCAATTTCAGAAAATTTCACTTCGTAGGGTTTATAAAAAGTGTTGTCGGAATTGAGTGTGAAGGTATTTTTCCCATTCTTATTCAATCGTTTGTACACCATTTCATTGTTCGTGGTAATCACGATATAGGTTTTACCATCCACTACATCACCCAACTTTTCAACATATTTGGCAATGATAAACGACTTACTGTTGTGCGGTGGCATCGAATCCCCATCCACCGGAAACGTGCGGTACTTTTCATTTTTGTTAAGCCAAGGAAGCGAAATGTGTTCGAGTTGCGACATAAACGTAAAATCAGCATAACCGCCTGCAGCATAGCCGGCTTTGGCTTTGTGGGTGACAATTTCAACCAAATTTTGCCCTTCAGTGTTAACAGTAATGGGCAACACAATGCGGTTGTCTTCCAATTGCACCAAATTGTCTATGGGTGTTTTTCGTAAATCGACCGTTAACAATAAATCAATACTAATGTGGTAATAACGAGAGATAACGAGCAAGGTTTCTGCCGGAGGTGTATTTTTACCATATTCGTATTTCTTATAGCGATCTAAAGGCAACTTCATACCATCAGCCGCTTCTTGTTGGGACAAGTTTTGCTTACTTCTCAACCATTTTAAATTGTCTGAAATATACAACATATGTTAAAGGGATTTTAAGTCACTACAAAGATAATTATTTTAGGGATTAAACGTCCTAATTTTGTAAAATAATTTCAACTTCAAAAATTTATAACACTATGTCACGGGCAATTGTACACATGGATTTAGACACCTTTTTTGTCTCTTGCGTCCGATTAGAAAACCCACAATTAAACGGGATTCCGTTGATTGTAGGCGGTGGCGAACGTGGTGTGGTCGCTTCTTGTTCCTACGAAGCTCGCTATTTTGGTGTACGCTCTGCCATGCCGATTCGAATGGCAATGCAACTGTGTCCGCAAGCCAAAATCGTAAAGGGAGACATGGAATTGTTTTCGAAAAAGTCACACGAAGTCACTCAAATCATCGAAGAAAATTCGCCATTAGTGGAGAAGGCAAGCATTGATGAATTTTATTTGGACATCACCGGAATGGATAAGTTTTACGGCTGTTATAAATGGACGAATGAATTGATCCACACCATTACCAAAGAAACGGGTTTACCCATCAGTTTTGCCTTATCCGTCAACAAAACCGTTTCTAAAATTGCTACCGGAGAAGGCAAACCCAATGGCAATTTGGAAATTCCGGAAAACTTGGTTAAACCCTTTTTAAATCCGTTATCCATTCGAAAAATACCGATGTTGGGTGAAGTGACTTTTAACCTGCTTTCCCGACTTGGCATACGCAACATTGAAAAATTAGCCGAAACGCCTGCGGAAGTCTTGCAAAGTATGATTGGCAAAAACGGCTTGGAAATTTGGAAAAAAGCCAATGGCATTGATAATGCACCGGTAGAACCGTACCGAGAACGAAAATCCCTTTCTACCGAACACACCTATTTGCAAGACACCATCGACATTAAAAAAGTGCAATCCTTAATTTTAGGAATGGTGGAAAAACTGGCCTACCAAGCCCGGGCAGAACAATGGTTAGTTTCTACCCTAGTGGTCAAAATTCGTTATGCTAATTTTGATACGGAAAATGTACAACGGAAAATTGCGTACACTTCCTGTGACCATGTTTTAAGTAAAATAGCCATTGAGTTATTCAACAAACTCTACAACCGTCGTATGCGAATTCGATTGGTGGGCGTATCCTTTGCTGGTTTAGTACGGGGAACCTATCAAATCGATATGTTTGAAGACACCGAAGAAATGATTGCCTTGTACCAAGCCATGGACAAAATCAAAAACCGTTTTGGATACAATGCTGTAACCCGTTGTGGCGGTAGAAACATCACCTCAAAAGCGGGCAACATCATTAGTAACCCGAGAAGTCAATCCATCATTCCTAAAGCAAAAAACACGGACTAATGTACCTCAATTGCCATTCTTTTCATTCGCTGCGTTACGGCACAATTCCACTACAGGAATTAGTGGAGCAAGCGGTGTTGTTTGGGGTAACTGCCTTGGCATTGACCGACATCAACACCGTAACGGGCATCTATGATTTTATAAAAGCCTGCAAAGTGGTGCAGATTAAACCGCTAGTAGGAATTGATTTTCGGAATGAAGGCAAGCAGTTGTATATCGGTTTAGCAAAGAATCGAAAAGGCATTGCCGAAATGAACCGCTTACTGACCAAGCACAACTTTGAGAATATACCGCTTCCGGACAAAGCACCGGCTTTTGAACATACGATTGTGATTTATCCGTTTGACAAAATTCCGGAAACGATGAATGAAAATGAATTTATCGGGATTGCACCGGAACAATTGTCGAAGTTGTACAATTATGTTTGGAAACGGAAGTTGGATAAAATGGTGGTATTGCAAACCGTAACCTACCGAACTAAAAAAGAATTCAATCTGCATAAAATACTTCGTGCCATTGACCTCAACATTTTAGGCTCAAAACTCACTGAAACCGAGTATTGCAAAGTCGCACACGTGATGATTCCAATGGAAAAACTGATGGAAATGTTTAAGGATTATCCACAAATCATCCAAAACACGCAATCGGTCATTGAAGCTTGCCATTTTGAATATGATTTCAACACCCCAAAAAACAAGAAACACTACACCTCCAACCAACACGACGATAGTGCCTTGTTAACTAAACTAGCCTACGAAGGAATGGTTCGCCGCTATGGTGCAAACAATCCGAAAGCCAAAGCCAGAGTAGAAAAGGAATTGAAAGTGATTAATGAATTAGAATTCAGTGGTTATTTCCTGATTACTTGGGATATTGTGCAATACAGCATCAGTCGTGGGTTTTTACACATCGGACGTGGTAGTGGAGCAAATAGCATCATTGCGTACTGCTTGGACATTACCAATATTTGTCCGCTAGAACTCGACTTGTATTTTGAACGCTTTTTAAATGTAAACCGAAAATCACCGCCCGATTTTGATATTGACTGGTCGTGGCGGGAACGAGATACTATTTTAGAATACATTTTCACCAAATACGGTGCAGATCATGTCGCGTTTTGTGGAACGAATGTGGAGTTTAAATACCGTTCCATTTTTCGAGAAGTGGGCAAGGTCTTTGGTTTGCCCAAAGAAGAGTTGGATGAATTAGCCAAAAACCCGATGAAAACCCATCATCAAAATGAAGTGGTAAAAATGGTGCAGGAATACGGCATGCTACTCGAAAAATACCCGAATCAACGCAGTATGCACTCCTGTGGAATTCTGATTTCCGAAGAACCGATTACCAATTTCACCGCTTTAGAAATGCCTCCCAAAGGCTTTCCCATCGTTCAATTTGATATGCATGTGGCAGAAGACATTGGCTTTGATAAATTTGATATTTTAAGCCAGCGTGGCATAGGTCATATTGACGATACGGTAAAATTGATTAAAGAAAACCAAGGCATCGACGTCGATATTCGTGATACTTCGTTATCCAAAAACGAAAAAGTCTGTAATGAACTACTGAGTGAAGGCAAAACCATCGGTTGTTTTTACATTGAAAGTCCTGCCATGCGTGGATTGTTACGACGATTAAAATGTGATAATTATAAAGTATTGGTGGCTGCTTCGTCCATTATTCGACCCGGAGTAGCACAATCGGGGATGATGAAAGAATATATTTTTAGACATAATTATCCCGATCGTTTTGAATACTTTCACGACGTGTTCAAAGAACAATTGGGCGAAACCTATGGCATTATGGTCTATCAGGAAGATGTAATTAAGATTGCCTTGCATTATGGCGGACTCCCGGCTGCCGATGGTGATATTCTACGCCGAGCCATGAGCGGGAAAGGACGTTCGAAAGCCGCCTTACAAAAAGTAAAAGACAACTTTTTTGCTTCTTGCCAACAACAAGGACATCCCGAACAATTGAGTCAGGAAATATACCGCCAAATCGAATCATTTGCCGGCTATTCGTTTTGTAAAGCTCATTCAGCATCCTATGCAGTGGAAAGTTACCAAAGTTTGTATTTGAAAACGTATTACCCGATTGAGTTTATGACAGCAGTCATCAACAATTTTGGCGGATTTTATCGAACCGAAGTGTATGTGCATGAAGCTCGCATGTCAGGTGCTAAAATCCATAATCCTTGCGTCAACACGAGTGAGTACCAAACCAAGGTAATTGGAAAAAACCTCTACTTAGGCTTTCAGCATTTGAAAAGTTTGGATTTAAAAACAGCCGAGCTTTTGGTAAGCGAACGCCTGGAAAATGGGTTGTATACTTCCTTAGAAGACTTTATCAATCGCGTTCCCATAGGCATTGAAGGCATCCAAATCTTGATTTTTATCGGAGCATTTCGATTTACCGGAAAACCCAAAAATGAATTATTGATTATTGCCCGATTGATTTTAATTAACTTTAAACCCGAGCACCGGCATCTACTATTAATTCGGGAACCGGTGAAAGAATATAAATTGCCGACTGTAGAACGTTCGCCTTTTGAAGATGCTTTTGATGAAATTGAATTGCTTGATTTTCCGGTTTCGGTCACACCGTTTAATTTATTGCAGACTAAATTTCGTGGCGATGTTATGGCACGGGATTTGACAAAACACCATAAGAAAACGGTCCGAATGTTAGCGTATTTAATTTCCCGGAAACACGTGCCCACCAAACGAGGCGATATGTATTTTGGAACGTGGATCGATGCGGAAGGCGAATTTTTTGATACCGCTCATTTTGCCGATTGCCTGAAGCAATATCCGTTTAAAGGAGGAGGGTGTTATCTGTTGTTGGGTCAGGTGGAGGTGGATTATCATTTTCCTACCATCACCATTTCAAAAATGGAAAAAATGCCGTTTATTCCCGATCCTCGTTATTCGGCTACCGATGAAAAACGTTTTCAAACGCAGCAACAAATTCGGGAGGATGTGA
The DNA here is from genome assembly GCF_003268815.1 of Flavobacterium lacus. GTDB lineage: Bacteria > Bacteroidota > Bacteroidia > Flavobacteriales > Flavobacteriaceae > Flavobacterium > Flavobacterium lacus. The sequence goes on from NZ_QLSV01000018.1 coordinate 6,214, forward strand.
GCATGACACAACGAGCTCCCTATCCGCAAGAACATGAAATTAATTTGCCTCGGCAAAAGATGACACAAAACTAAGCTATGAAAAAACAAGAATACGCCATCGTCGATATTGAAACCACCGGAGGATATGCCGGTGGCAGCCGCATAACGGAAATCGCCATTCGGATTCATGATGGCATTCGCGTGATTGACAGTTGGGAATCATTGGTGAATCCGCAACAACCTATTCCGCCTGCCATTTTTGCCTTAACCGGGATTGACAATGAATTGGTAAAAAATGCTCCCATTTTTGATGACATTTCAGATAAAGTATTGGAACTGTTAACCGACCGAATATTTGTAGCCCACAATGTCAATTTTGATTATTCGTTTGTACGTCACCAACTCCAAGAATCCGGATTCAAATGGACTGCCACAAAACTCTGTACCGTGCGAGCCGCACGAAAAATAAAACCGGGGCTACCCTCCTATAGTTTAGGTAAACTTTGTTACTCCTTGGGAATTCCTTTATCAAATGCCCACCGAGCCGGAGGCGATGCCGACGCAACCGCTATCTTATTTACCCAATTGCTTTTGTCCGATTCGGAAGGTGAAATTTCAAAAATGATAAAAAAAACTGCGGTGGACCAACGCTTGCCCCCCAACCTACCGCCCGCCGACTTTGAACAATTGCCTGAAAAGCCCGGTATATACTATTTCTATAACTCCGAAAAAAAGGTAATTTATGTAGGCAAGGCTATCAACATCAAAAAACGAGTAGCTTCCCATTTCACCGGACATCAAATCACCAAACAAAGGCAACTTTTTATGCGGGATATCTACGGCATTTCTTCTGAGGTGTGTGCCACCGAGTTAATGGCGTTGCTGTTAGAATGTGCAGAAATAAAAAAGTTATGGCCAATGTATAACAAAGCTCTCAAACGGTTTGAACCTAAATTTGGATTATATCAATACGAAGCCCGCAACGGTTACCAATACCTCGCCATTGGCAAATTGCCGAAATTTAGTTCCTGCATTGAATCGTTTTCGAGTTTATATGCCGGTATCAACACCTTGCAAAAAGTAGCCGCACAATTTGAAATCGACCATCGTTTTTGCAACTACGGAGCCATCAACGAAGGGGAGACACACGCTAAATTCAGCACCACCGATTTACCTGAGCTGGAAATACACAATAGCCAAATTGAAAAGGCAGTCCATTTTTTAATCCGCAACAAACCCACTTTCGCCATTATCGACAAAGGCAGAACCAACGATGAACGAAGCTGCATTTGGATAGAAAAAGGTCACTTTTATGGCATGGGGTATATTGCAGCCGAAGAAACCCTATCCAACTTATCCGAAATAAAAGAATACGTTACCCCACACAAAAGCAATAGTTACATCATGCAATTAGTCGATACCTTCGTAAGCCAAAATCCCAAAAAAATAAAAATTGCTCCGCAAACCGAAAAGCACGGACAATAGTTTAAGGGGAGCGTCGCTAGCAACACCATACTTTTTATTAGACTGCTATTTCACCTCCTTATGATAAAATTTAACTAATCTTTACTTTTTATTGATTTCTTATTTTTCCAATCGTTAAAGGTTTTCTCTGTAATAGAATCATTTAAAGTTTTAAAATGAGCTATGGCTTGCTTTCTCCCTTTAAATTTAGTCACTGCCCAGTCTTGTAATTCATACAAATAATCAGCTAGCATCTCTTTTGTAGTTTGTTTTTCATTAAAATTGAATTTCTCTTTTCCGAGTTGGACATTAGGAGAATGATATTTCTCAAATTCATTCTTTGTATATTGAAAAGCATTCGTTTCATTAAGCATGTTTTTTGTATCCTCATCAAACTGAATAAATACATTATAATACATCGCTATCTTTTGCAAATCTCTAAAATTTCCATATAATGGCAACTGATTTAACCAGTTTGTTAATTCCAATTCTTTTGGAGCATTTCCATTAAAATTTAAACCTTTCCAAATATTTTCCCAATCAGTCAATCTATCTTCAGTTGTCTCTCTCAGAGGTGGAATATTTACAACGTGTTGAACAATTCTATCATAAAAATCAGGCAATAATTTTTTTTTCAGTTCAGAAATATTTTTATTAGTAGCAAAAATTAGACGACATTCAACCTTAATTTCTTTGTTGCTTCCCATTCGTCGTATTGACATTTTATTTTTCCCATCAGTTTGCAAGGCTTTCATGAGTTTTGCCTGTACAAGTTTTGACAAATGGTGGATTTCATCAAGAAATAAAATTCCACCATTAGCTTCTTCTAAAAGCCCCTTTTTGTCGGTACTTGCTCCTGTAAAAGCCCCTTTTTCATAACCAAATAACTCTGCCTCTGCTTTACTGTCTTCATCAAAAGAGGCACAGTTTGCCTCAACAAAAGGATTTTTTGTATCAGATGGTCTGGCTTCACTCGCAATTTTTGACTTTCCTATTCCCCTTTCCCCAATTAATAAAATGGAGAAACCTGTTTTAAGAAATATTTCCATTTTTTTATTAACTAATTTCCTGGAAGGTGATTTAGTGTGGCTGTAAACCTTAAATTCTGCACCGATAGAGGAGATGAGATTAGTTGGTATTTCTTGAATGGAAAATTGTTTAAATCGTTTCTCTGGCTTATCGCTTTTATCATCATAGGTCTTAATAAATCTTGTGTTTTCAGGCAATTGTCCTGCTTCTGCCAAAATATGCCAAACCACTTGTGTTTCGTTACTTCCAAGTGAAACATTTATGATAGGCTGAAAATCCTTCTGTTTTGAAAAATATTGACGAGACCATTTGCTTACTTCATCCGAAATTTGTTTTTCATTTCTTAAATCATCTACTTTTAATTCCACGATTTTTATTTTTTTTGAATATATATTTTGGAAATTGGAGTATTCAGTAAGCCATTTAATCTGCTGTTCAATAGGATAATGTTGAATGTTTCTCCAAATAACTTCTTTAAAGAGTTCAAGTTTCTCAGGATACTTCGTCTTTACAAAAGTAAATTCTGCCTCTAGATTGTAGCAAATAGCATTATCAGAAATTATTTCGCCAAATAAATCTTTCAATCCTTTCGCGACAATCAATTCATCCTCAAGAATAGTTTTTTTATAGCTTACACCTCTACTTGACAGTCTGTCAAAAGTTTTCTGAGGAGCAGTTATGTAAATAATCTCATCGAAAACAAAGCCATTCTGATTAAGAACATTAAATACCCCATTGAGTTCCTCTTGTTCTAATCGATTAAAATCAAATTGTTCTTTCAATTTTTCAATCTGATAAAACTTGCTAAGTATATGTTTTAGATAGGCCACTCCATGAGTAGTATAGTGCCAAGTGATATATATGTTTTTCATTTTATAAAAGTATTAAATTTCTTTAAGGTATTTAAAGTTTCTTTTAGTTAATTACAAATAACTCATTATCATGTATTTAATAAATTACATGGTTTTGGCATAACTTTAGACTATCCATATAGAAAATCGAAGTAAAATGAACAAACAAATTTTAAATTACAGAAAAACAAACCACTCCTTATACAGTCAATGGGATAGAAGTATTCATGATGAAATTCTATACAAAGTTCTTCCCTATGTAGAATGTACAACTTGTAAAAAGGATGTTATCATCGTGTCTCATAGTTTTTTAAAACGTAAAGGCATTATATTAAGAAAAAGAGAAAGTCTAATAATTATTACTTCAAACAAGACATTGACAACTTGCTACTGGTGTGACCATCCTGATTATTTATATAGTAAAGAACCGTTTTCTCACTTTCAAAATTTAAAATAAAATGATAACAACAATTAATTTCCATGTAATTAAAGCGTGTAACTACAAATGCAAATTTTGTTATGCTACTTTTAACGACATTTCAAGCAAAGGAATTTCAAAAGAAAATCAATTTGAGATTATAAAGGAATTAGCAAATTCCAGAATGTTTAAAAAAATTAACTTTGCTGGGGGTGAGCCTACACTTGTTCCCTACATTGATGAATTCATAATCTATGCTAAAAACTTGGGTTTTGAAACCAGTATTGTAACTAATGCTAGTAAAATAAATTATGATTGGATAAAAAATATCTCACCGTACCTCGATATTCTAGCGTTAAGTGTTGATAGTTTAAATGAAATATCAAATTTGAAAAGTGGAAGAAATCAAAATGGCAAAACAGTCTCAAAAGACAAACTCATTGAGCTTGCTCAAGCATGTCGCCAATATGGTGTGAATTTAAAAATCAATACCGTTGTATCTCAATTCAACAAAGATGAATGCCTAACAAATTTAATAAATGAACTAAACCCTTTTAGATGGAAAATTCTTCAAGCAACAAAAGTTGAAGGTCAAAATGAAAAACAATTTGATTTAACAATGATTTCATCAACGGAATTTTATAACTTTTGTTCTAAAAATAAAAACAAATTAAACTTTGACATTAAAACAATAGAAGAACCTGAAAATTTAATTCAAGGCTCCTATCTTATGGTTGATATGCTTGGTAGATTCTATGACAGTTCAAAAGGAAGTCATTCATATTCAGAACCGATATTAAAAATTGGATTAAAAAGTGCTATAAATCAAGTTTCAGTAAATAGTAATAAATTCGTTAAAAGAGAGGGTAATTACACCATTAAACTAAACCAAGTTGCTTAAAAGATATATCAAATGCACATCCTAAAAATAATCCACGGTTATCCACCTAATTACAATGCAGGTTCCGAAGTTTACAGCCAATCCATCTGTAATGAACTTTCAAAGCACCACAAAGTTTCCGTATTTACGCGGGAAGAAAATCCGTATGCACCCTGTTTTAGTATTCGTGAGCAAAAAATAAATAACAACTTATCACTTTACTTTGTCAACAATCCGCAGGGTAAAGACGGGTATCGCCACAAACAAATGGATGACAACTTTGCGGAATTAGTCAAACAATTCAAACCCGACATTGCTCATATCGGACACTTAAACCATCTTTCAACAGGATTGATTGATGAACTGAATCAACTGAAAATTCCGATTGTTTTTACCCTACACGACTTTTGGCTAATGTGCCCAAGGGGACAATTTTTAACCAGAAGCATTGGTAATTCTAACAATTTTCAGTTGTGCGAAAAGCAAGAGGATAAAAAATGTGCAACGGATTGCTACAAAGTGTATTTCAGCGGACGTGAAGAAAATGAACCAACCGAAATTGAAAATTGGAGCCACTGGATTCACCAACGAATGATAGAAACAAAAGCCATCATTAACAAAGTGAATGTATTTATTGCTCCTTCAAATTATCTTCGTGATCGATTTATCAATGATTTTGGTATTCCAGAAAATAAAATCGTCTATTTAGATTATGGTTTTCCAACCGAATATTTAACGCAAACGGAGAAATCAAAAGACAAAACGAATTATACTTTTGGCTACATCGGTACTCATATCCCGGCAAAAGGCATCAATCTTTTGATTGAAGCATTTAAACAAGTTGAGCCGACTGCAACGTTGAAAATTTTCGGCAGAACAAGCGGACAAAGTACAAATGCTCTGAAAGAAGTTGCCAAAACTTCCAAAAACAAAATTGAGTTTGCAGGTGAATACGTCAATCACAATTTGGCTAATGATGTTTTTTCAAAAGTTGATTGTATCGTAGTGCCAAGCATTTGGGGCGAAAATTCACCGCTTGTCATTCACGAAGCACAATCGTGCAAAGTTCCGGTTATTACTGCCGATTTTGGCGGAATGAAAGAATATGTCCAACACCAGGTAAACGGCCTTTTGTTTGAACATCGAAATGCAAATTCGTTAGCCGAGCAACTAAAATTTGCAATTTCCAATCCCCAACAAATGAAGGAATTGGGTGAAAAAGGGTATTTATACACTAACGATGGTAGCGTTCCAAACATTCAAAACCATTGTATCGAATTAGATATGATTTATCAAAAATTGATTTCAAAAACTGATTATAAACTTTGGCGTGTTACAATCGATACCAATCCGGAAGACTGTAATTTAAGCTGCACCATGTGTGAAGAGCATAGTCCATTTTCAACCTACATCAAAGAAAAATTAAACGGCAAACACCGAAGAATGCCCAAAGAATGGTTGGAACCCATTTTTGAGCAAGCCAAAAAAATTGGTGTTACGGAAATGATACCTTCCACCATGGGAGAACCGCTAATCTATAAGCACTTTGCTCATTTTGTTGAATTGTGCTACAAGTATAACATAAAAATGAACCTGACGACCAACGGCACATTCCCCAAAACAACTGAAAAGACAGTTACTGAATGGGCAAAACTAATTGTCCCAATTACAAGCGATGTCAAAATAAGTTGGAACGGAGCAACAGCGGAAACTTCTCAAAAAGTGATGTTGAAATTAAATTTTGAAGAAGCTGTTTCAAACGTAAAAGAATTTATTCGAATTCGCAATGAACACTTTCAAAAGACCGGCTATTACTGCCGTGTAACATTCCAACTAACGTTTATGCAAAACAACATGCATGAGTTAGCAGACATCATAAAATTAGCAGCTACGTTGGGTGTAGACAGGGTAAAAGGACATCAACTTTGGGCACACTTTGATGAAGTTCAACATTTGTCGATGAAAGCCTCACCGGAAAATATCGCCCAGTGGAATAGGTATGTACAACAAGCCTACGAAGCACAACAGCACTACCTCAAACCAAATGGTGAGCAAGTGATTTTAGAAAACATTATTCCACTGCAAGAAACTGAACGCGAAGAAATTCCGGAAAACTATGAATGTCCGTTTTTGGAGAGAGAATTGTGGGTTTCAGCAACAGGCAAAATTTCTCCTTGTTGTGCTCCTGATGAACAACGCAATACACTTGGCGATTTTGGAAACATTGAGAAGACAAGCGTCGAAAAAGTATTGCAAAGCGAAAGCTACCAAAATCTTGTGAAGAATTACAAGAAAATTGATTTGTGTAAAACCTGCACTATGCGAAAACCAAACTAAAATGAATATTAACGAAAAAATAGCTCTGTTATTAAGACACGCTGACAGAGATGACATCCCAAAAGGCTCTTTTGGAAATGAAATTTTATTGAACGAACAAGGAAAACAAAATGCACAACGTTTTGGCGCAAGTTTAGCCGAAATGAAGGTCAATAAAATCTATACCAGCCCGGTTGAACGTTGTGTTCAAACGGCTGAATTTATAACCAGAGGTTATGGAAATTCTTTAGAAATAATTGAAACCACAGCTTTGGGTGCACCCGGACTTCATATTACCGACGAAAAAGTAGCGGGAAATTTTTACTTGGAACATGGATTTGATGAAATGTATAACCGATTTATGCAAGGAAGAGAAATACCGGGTATGCCAAATATGGATCAATTGAATTACAGAATAACAACTTTTATAAAAGCACACACAACTCATAACGGCAGAACGCTTTTCATTACGCACGATATGTTGATTGCGTTTTATCATTTCAGCATCAATCGGAAAATCTATACCAAAGAAAATTGGGTAAATTACATGACCGGTTTAACTTTTAAAAACGGAATAATTGATGAAGGATAGACTCAAAACATTTTTCACACAGCACTGGACGTATTTAGCGGTTAGCACAGCTTGCAAACTCAATTTGTTTGATTGCTTACACGAACAGAAAACCGCAACGCAAGTAGCAACTGAACTTTCTCTAACGGAGGAAAAAGTAGTGTTACTACTAAATGCTTTACACAGTGCCGAGTTTTTAGATAAAAAGGAAGACCATTTCAAAGTGAATGCAATGTCTGAACTTCTCACAGAAAATCATCCGGAAAGTTTAAAATACGCCTGCTTGAATTGGAGTGCAGAGCACTTAACTGCTTGGCAAAATTTAGATTTTTCTATCAAAACAGGTAAAAGTGCATTTGAAGAAAGTTACGGATTGCCTTTTTTTGATTACTTAAATGAGCATCCCGAGAAATTAAATGCTTACCACAAAGCAATGTACCAATATGCGAAAGAGGATTACCAAAATTTGCCTGATATACTAGATTTCAGCAAATACAAATCTGTAATGGATGTGGGAGGAGGTTACGGTGCAATTGTAGAACTTATCAAGGCTAAAGATCCGGCTATTGAATGTGTTTTGTTCGACTTGGATAAAGTAATTTCAACTGTTTCAATCCCAAACATTAAAAAAGTTAGTGGTAGTTTTTTTGACAAAATTCCAAATCAGTCAGAAGTCATTATTCTTTCAAGAGTTTTACATGATTGGAATAATGCTAACGCAGCTGTCATTTTACAAAATTGTTTAGAAGCATTACCAAAAGATGGAGCTTTATTTGTAATTGAAAACTGTTCCGATAAAATTAGTATCGATTTGTCTTTACTTTCCTTGAATATGACCGCAATGTGCGAAAGCCATGAAAGAACATCATCGGCGTATATTTCGCTTTGCGAAAATGCAGGATTTCAATTGGAAAGCGAATTAAAATTAAATGAATTACAAACCATTTTAATATTCAAAAAATGAATTGGCAAGCAATAAAAGTTTCAGACAACAACACACACTTTTTGTTTGAAGGAAAAGCAATCTTTGACAAGAATTTTATCGAGGTGCTAAAGTTTCATTCGCCCGGAATCGCTCCTGTTAAGGATATTTCCGGTGCTTATCACATTGACAGTAATGGAAATGAAATTTACCAAAACCGCTATGCAAGAACATTTGGTTTCTATTGCAATCGGGCGGCTGTAATTGAAAATAATCAATGGTTTCACATCAACGAAAAAGGTGAGAGAATTTATTCCAATTATTACCTTTGGACAGGAAATTATCAGGAAAACAGGTGCACAGTAAGAGACCTAAAGAATAATTATTTTCATATTGATCTCCTCGGGAATCGACTTTATATCGAGGAGTATAGCTATGCAGGTGACTTCAAAGACGGAGTAGCATGCGTAAAATCACAGGACGGTCTCTTTAGACATATTAACCAAAACGGGAATTTAATAAATAACAAATCGTTTTTAGACTTGGGGGTTTTCCATAAAAACTTTGCTACAGCAAAAGATGCTAAGGGATGGTTTCATATTGATAAAAATGGAGATGAACTTTACCCTGAACGTTACATGTTTGCAGAACCATTTTATAATGGTTTTGCATTGGCAACAAAATCGGACAATAGTAAGCTCATAATAAATGAACAAGGGGGAAAAATTTGTACGCTTTAAAATTAAATTTAGTCTATCAACACAGCCCACCTTCCAACCAAAACTCAACTTCTTTCGCAGTGCTAATGCCTCCTCCTCGATTATAAATTTCTTTTTTCTAGTTAGATTTTTAGTTGTACGCTCATCATTTTTACGGCAGTATCATTCATTTAAAAAAAATAGTTGACGTAAATTGTTATAATAAACGAGCGGTGTCACTATTTTTTTTATTTTAGTAAAATGATAGGACATTGGAAAGGGTATTATACATTTGAGAAAGAGCAAATTCAAAAGATGATAGGTTTTGAAAAGACCTATTTTGAAATAACCATTGAAAAATTTGACGGAGTAAACTTTAGCGGTACTGTGAATGACGATATCGCCACAGGAGGAATGGAAGAAACCGGAAAAATTATCGGTAAAGTTGAAAATAATAAAATTTCGTTTCAAAAGTTTATGCCTATCAATGATCAAATTAATCTGAAAGGAGAAAGGATAAAAACAAATCAAAAACATCCAACCTTATATTATGTTGGCACACTTTCCGAAAATAAAACCACAATTGTCGGCACCTGGAAATTCAAACGCAAAATTGAATTTATCTTCGGAATAATTCCACTACTATTCAATCCCGGAAACGGAGGTTGGGAAATGAATTTTAATAGTGAAAATGAGCGTTAAAAATGAAAACAATAACAATTCTGGTTACATTTTTAACCTTAACAGCTTTTGGACAAAAAAATCTAAATCAAGAAGCAGTAGCTATTGTAGCGGAAGGGAAACTATTATTTCAATCTGAAATGGCGTCGTGGTACGGAACAGATTTGTTTTTGGAAAAGTATAAGGAAAGAGAAAATATTGGTGGTTACTTCTCGTACCAAGACAATGACGTTGCAAAATGTGTTTTTTTCTCCAAAGAGGCCACTCCCCAAGTGATTGGAACCATGTCTTTCGACAGCTCTTACGATATGAAAAAAGCAACCACGGATTTGACTATTAGAGCGTTCACCCCAACAGAAACGGATTTATATACCATTCGAAAACTGGCTTTAAATGAAATACAATCGGACACCCTCTTCAAAAGATACAACAATACAAATTTGAATTTAATTCCTTTAATCAAGGGCAAAGAAAAGAAAGTGTATGTGCTTACCGGTCCAACCAAAAATGGCGTTGTCATTTTTGGAAATGATTATTTACTCACTTTTAACAGCAATAATAAACTCACTTCCAAAAAGCAACTTCACAAAAACATCATCCCGATTGAATATGGTGGAAAAATGGAAGAAGGAAAAGAAATAGAATCAACCCTCCATTCCCATTTACCGGAAACAGGTGACTTTATAACTGCCACCGATGTATGCACCTTGATGCTCTATGGTAAATTCACAAAATGGAAATCGCATCATGTGGTTTCGCAAAAATACCTCAACATCTGGAATTGCGAAACAAATGAGTTGAATGTAATTCCTATGAAAACCATAGAAAAAATTAATAAAGACCAAAAAAACGCGATAAGAAAAAGGATAAAGAGGAATAAGAAATGTGGTGTAAAACCAAACGCTGAGCTCTTTTTTCCCTCCTATCCAAAATACAATTGATTCGCAGGCACTGCGGGAGTTGGTTGGAATGCAAAAGTGCTCTCGGTACGCTGAGGGCTGCAAGCACTTTTTAGGTTGCTGACTTACCCAACCAACAGTAGGCTATTTTCTGTATCTTTGTGTCTCAAGGTCTGCTGCAGTGCGTATTATTTGCTTAAAACTGCCTTTTAAAAAACTAAAATGTTAGCTATTCGTAAAATCGTTTTAAAATTTAAGTTTTCATACACATCCTTTTTATGCATCAGAACCTCCACCCTTTTGATGGCTTTTCTCATTTTTACATCATTGTCCTGTCAAAATAAAAGCACTGCCGCCCTAACACTACACACAAAATTCTACTTGCCTGCAAAGCTATCAGAAGTTTCAGGTTTAGTGGCAACTGATTCCCTCATCTGGGTGATTGAAGACAGTGGTAATAAATCCGTGGTTTACGGACTTAACAACAAAGGTCAAGTGGAGCAAACAATACAACTGGACAACCACAGTAATATTGATTGGGAGGACCTTACCAAAGACAACGACCAAAATCTTTTCATTGGCGATTTCGGAAATAATGACAATGACCGAAAGGATTTGGTAATTTATAAAATTTCACCCAATGACGCTTTAACTACAGTTGAAAAAATAAATTTTTATTACCCCGAGCAAACTCATTTTCCGGCCAAGAAAAAAGAAAAACTATACGATTGTGAAGCCTTTTTTGTTTATCAAAACTCTTTTTACTTATTCACAAAAAACAGAAGTAAGGGCTTTGACGGTTCTACATTAATTTATAAAATCCCTGCGCTTGCCGGCAATCATGCTGCTCAGTTAATTGGAAAATTTAAAACATGTTCCAATTATAATTCGTGCGTAATAACAGGTGCTGCCATTAGCCCGGATGAAAAAAAAATAGTACTACTAGGTCATGAAAAGATTTGGCTTTTTGAAGAATTCAAAGGTGATGATTTTCTCGGCGGTAAAAGAACAGAACTTGCTCTAAATCATTACAGTCAAAAAGAAGCTGTCAGTTTTATAGACAATGATAAACTGTTAATTGCTGATGAAAGAACTAAAAACAGAGGTGGAAATGTTTATGAAGTTTCAATTCATACCTTAAAAAGTGCCAACTAAACCTACTTGGTTGTAGCCCATTCTAACATTCCACGAAATTTTATTTTTTGATTGTTCAGGACTGAGTTTATATTTGTTATCTCTTTTCAAATAAGAATCAACGCATTCAACAATGGCAACACTCATCACCGTGCTTAAAAAAACATCGGAAGCCCAATGAGCACCTTCCCAAATTCTAGACATGGGCGAAACCATTCCCAAAACATAAAAACCACCTTTTATCCATGGGCTGCTAAATTGTTTCGATAACGCATAACAGGTTGTAACGGATAAAGCAGTGTGTCCCGAAGGAAAAGAACTAAAAGCCGGACTGCCATTAAAAGGATCAAAATAATCGTGTCCTAGTTCAGTGCTGGGCCTTGCTCGCCCTGCGACTGTTTTCATAGCTTGTTGCAGTAACCCGCTCACACTGGCAGAGGTGATCATTAGGACACCGGTATAGCGAATTTTTTCGTTTTTAGAGAGTAACCCAACCAAATAAACACTTCCTGTTAAACCATAATTTACGAGTGGTTTTCCAAATCTAAAACCAAATTCACTCACAGCGTGAGGAATGTCTTTCTCTTGTCTTCTAAAAAAACCACTTATTTCTTCGTCTGAAAGATATAAAATTCCGGTTCCAACCAAAGCACCACCAAAATAGGCAAGGTCTTTCTTGTCCCATCGCGTGGGTTGAGCAAACGTGTAAAGAAAACCGTTTGCACCGTTTCGAGCATCATATTTTAGTTTTTGCCAAATGGTTTCTTTGACTAATGTATCATTTTTAATTTCGCCAAAAACTAACGTGTCACGCTTAATGGATAAACTATCCGTTTGTGCAGATATACTATGTTGAAAGGCAAAAAATACAATAAAAAGTTTGATGAATTGATCCATAAATTTCATAAAAATTAAAATCCAAATCCTAGTCCAAAAGCAATTCTGTTTCCGTCTTGACTGTTAAAAAAAGTTAGACGGGCTGTTACTAAATCTAATCCGTTAAGCCAAATTCCTCCTCCCACAGATTGATGCCATTTATTTGAATCTTCTCCATCCAACCAAACTCTTCCGTAATCATATCCGCCTAAAATGCCGTAACTCATTGGAATTATACTTTTTATTTTGCCAATATTCCATCGTAAATCGGTGCTTTGAAAGAAGGATTGTTTACCGAGAAAGCGTTCGTTTCGATAACCTCTCAAATCATAATCGCCACCCAATGTTGCACCTTGGTAGAATTCAAAATTATTATTCAAAAGCATTTTTCCTTTCAATAACGTTCCGAGTACTAATTTATTGGATTTGGTTAATTTATGACTAAATCCCAATTCGCTTTCTAACGAAGTGAAATTTCGTTTTGAATCGGATAAATTGGTTTTCCATGTTCCTTGAATCGAAAATAACATTCCAATTGTTGGATTGGCTTCGCGATCATAATTTTTAAAAGCATAGTGGAATGAAGCTCCGGCAAATTGCTGGTAGTCAAAAACTGCTGGATTAATAGCTCCGGGTTCGTTGATAAACCGATTGGAAGTTCCTTCCACTTCAATGTTTTCGAAGGAAGTTTGAATGGTAACTTCGCTCCCAAATCGGCCCACATAGTTAAGTGAAGGAGCAACTTTTAGAATTTGAATGCGAACACGATTATAGTCCATTCCTTCTTCACGGTCAAAATTCTCGGTTTCGTTTCCATAGCCAAAGTAATTGATGCTGAAATTTGGCGTAGTATAGCGGGCTTCCGTTTCTAAATTCCATTTGCCTACTATTCGAGTAAAACTAGTTTTATAACCTAATTCTACACCTTCAGTGGCAAAATAATAATTGGCACGCAAGCTATGTTTTGCAGTGTAAGGATTGTTGACGAATCCTTGTTTTACAAAATTATACGCTCCGCCAATTTTTACACCATCATCCGGATTAAAACCAATCATGGGTAATAAAAAGGTATGGTTGTATTTTGGTTTTTTGTAATGGTATTCATTTAATTCATAATCATCTTTTAAATGAATTGCCGTGCAGTTTTCAGCATTTATGGTGTTTTTCTTTGATTTATAATCGTATATTTTTACTTTTTTACCGTTTTCAACCACATAATTATCATGATTTTGACCGCCAATTAATCGGATGATGATGTTGTTTTTGGCTTTTCCTTTTACTTCAAATTGATCGTCGTCATCCAAGCCATAAATCCAAATTTCTTTGGTTTGCTTTTTAGTATAGGTTTTCGAAAATTGCAATTCTTCGCCGTCTTTTTTCAATCGAAACCATGAAACTTTTGTATTTCCTTCGGCTAAACGTTCAATTAGAAATTTGTCTTTTTTATCGGTTCCGGTCAGAATAATTCTATTTTGAAGTAATGTATGATAACGCAAAGCAAAATCTTCCAATCCTTTTTTTCTGAATTTTAGTTTGATTTTAATTTCGTTTGTTGTTTCATCGTCTTTTATTTCTAAAGGCAAGTTGGAAAAGGCTTCATCAATCGCTTCATCCGTCAGTTCGCTGATGATATAATCGGCTTGTTTCTTCCAATCAGCTGCTGTTGCATTTTTGATAAAAGCCACATCTAAACTGTGAGCTGAAAAGTTAAACCATTTTTCACTCGGATAATCAGCTTCAAAGTTGGTAATGTGTCGAACGCCGGGAATGTTAAGTAATAAACGAATTAAATTGCCATCTACTTTTGCAAAAGCTTGATCGCGATCACGCGGAATGGGTTTGTAAATCACTTGGTCACCTTGTTCAAATGCCGACCAACGCCATTGGTCTTGGTGCCTGTCCCAATCACCAATCAACATATCAAACAAGCGAGCTCTGATGTAGGCTTCTTCATCCACTTGGTATTTTTCATCTTTTCGAATGTTGGCCAAAACGTCGTCTGTTCCAAGAATGGCTTGTGGTTTTCCATAGCTTTCTAAATCGAGATGTTCGTCTGTTTGACGTTCTTCTACCAAATATAATTTATCGCCAAACGAGTCATTAAATATTCCCAATCGGTTTTGTTTGGGGATAAAATAAAGCTTGGGATTACTGTGATAAATTCCGATTTTATCGGCTAAGTTGCCAATGATAAAGGGAGTAAAAGGATGTCCGGAAGTATAAAAATCATAAATAAATTCTGCTGCATAGGTGTCTTGAAATCCAGCCACCGCATTTTGATTTCTAAAAATAGATTGTAAAAAACGAGTGGCATTCTTTTTCAAGGCACGCATCACATAATCTTTTCCGTTTTTGTCTGCTAAGCGAAGTGATTCCGATTGATTTCCTCCGCCTGAAATGGTTGGTGTTACACCACCAAAAAGGGTGTCGAGTTGAACCACTTTGGCTGCGATGGGCAGACCGTAATAGGTTCTGTAATGGTCTCCCCAAAGGAATCTGTAAAATTTGCTTTTCTTGGTGAAATCAGCCGAATAAATGGATGCTTGAACAGTTTTTTCCTTGTTTTCAATGAAATTGGTAGGTAGTAAACCTTCATTTGGACTGGGAAGATAAACGTCATGAATCTTCTTTAATTCACGTTCTTCTGTACTAAAATAGGTTAGTAATGCAGATTGATTTTCATAAATTTCTAATTTACCATAGCCAAATCCGCCAAAAGAAAAATCGTTTGCTCCAACAGCTTTTGCTGCTTCACGTTTAGAAGCCGCTCCACTGATTACTTGTTTTATGCCGTCGTTTTCAATATACTGAAGATTGTGTTCGTGTCCGGAAACCACTAAAACATTATTCCGGTTTTGAATCATCGGTTTGATGTTGTTAATGAGGTCGCGGTACACTTTGTTTTGTAAATCCTGCGGACTGGCTCCGGTTGTTTTTCGTAAAAGATTGATGAATGAGCCAATTAGAGGTAAGGGAATAGTGTTATTGATTGGATAAAGGTGCTTTTTTGCCGAAAAAACACCACCATGCGGACCGTGACTCATTAACGGGTGGTGAATGGCCAAAATGGTGAATTTGTTTTGATTTTTGTTGATTTCACTTTTCAGTTCGTCAAAAAATTCTAATCGGGTTCTGATGTCGCAATCGTCATTCAGGGTGGGGTGTTTGTCCCAATCTTGCAGAAACCATTCGCTATCAACCACAATCAAACCAATTTGGTCATTTATTTTTACGGTTTCAAGGGCACAGCCTTTTCTGGGTAGAAATGCTTTTTTTTCATTCAAATAAGTGGCAACAAATTTTTCTTGTTCGTTTAATCCTTTCAAACCATTATACCAATCATGATTGCCGGGTATAAAAATGGTCTTGCCTTTAAAATTCTTCGCAATCTCAAGTTGTAAGGTTATTTTTTTTTCGGCATCTTCCCGGGTTGGGTCGTTTTTATCTGCCGGCATTCCTTTGGGATAAATATTATCCCCTAAAAACAATAAAGTACTGTTCTTGTCCGTTGTGGAAACTTGACTTTCTAAAAATTTTAATGTTTGTAGGGCTTCGGGATTGGTTGTGTTCCCGGCATCGCCAAGTAAGAAAAAAGTATGACTTACCTTAGAACTGTCAACAATTTCTTGATGGGAAGAAAGGGTGTCTTTTTTTCCGGTTTGAATCGAGTGTGTTGCACAAGAAAACAAGAAAAAGGAAGGAAGTAAAACCAACCCTTTTTTATAATTTGTAAGTAGCGTAATGAAAACCCGAAACATTTTCATAATTTAGTAGAAAATAAAATTTAGTCTATGAATTTGATCCAGCATGCGGAACAATATGTGTCAACTTTGTTAAAAGAAAAGTTGCCTTCTACTTTTGTTTACCATAATTTTAATCATACAGTTGGTGTTGTTCAGGCGGTTATAAAAATTGCAAAGTATCAACAAGTAAGTGACGAAGATACTGAAAAATTATTAATTGCTGCATGGTTCCATGACACCGGTTATATCCATGGAACTGAAAAACATGAAGCCTCAAGTGTGCAAATTGCTGCTCTTTTTTTGAAGAATCAAAAGTGCGACGAAACGTTTATTTTAGCTGTTTCTAATTTAATTATGGCTACGGTTTTTACGCATCAGCCTCAGAATGAACTAGAACAAATTATTCGTGATGCCGATTATTTTCATTTTGCGAATGATAACTATTTGACGCTTTGCGAATTCTTGCGCGAAGAATGGCAAACTACGTGTAAAAAAAGTTTTTCAGATTTGGAATGGTCGAAGGAAAACTTGTTAATGCTTTCGCAAAAACATCAATTTTATACCCCATTTGCCTTAACTTTTTGGCAACCGGTTAAGGAAAAAAACATTACTAGAATTGAAAAAAGAATCAAAAAACTCATGAATAATGTTGACCAAGATTCTGCTGAAACGGTCAAAAAACCAAAAGAAGAAAAATCGGAACGTGGCATTGACACCATGTTTCGTGTTACATTAAATAATCATACGCGATTGAGTGAAATTGCTGATAGTAAAGCCAATATTTTGCTCTCGGTTAATGCCATCATTATATCGATAAGTTTGTCTACTTTAATACCTAAACTAGACAGTCCCGGCAATGTACATTTGATTATCCCTACTTTTGTTTTGGTCATGTTTAGTGTGGTTACTATTGTTTTTGCTATTCTGTCTACCCGCCCAAAAGTAACTTCGGGTACCTTTACACAAAAAGATGTGGAAGAGCGAAAAGTCAATCTCTTGTTTTTTGGTAATTTTTATAAAATGCCCTACAAAGCCTATGAAGATGCGGTGAATGTAATGATGAAAGACCGCGATTATTTATACAATTCGATGATCAAAGATTTGTATTATTTAGGTTTGGTTTTAGAGCGAAAATACCGTTTACTTCGAATTACGTACAACATTTTTATGGTTGGAATTATTGTTTCGGTGTTGACGTTTGTGATTGCGTTTAAGAATTCAGGAGTTTAATAGCTATTGAAACTTCTTCTGAATCAGAAGAAAAATTAAAATCTTCACCTTATTTTTAAACACAAAAATAAGCCCAATTTACTTTTAACAAAAATTTAAGTTCGGTTGGTTCGGTTGAAAACGAACCAATAGTTATCTTTGTCCCGAATTTAATTTCAAATGACATGGATAATCTAGAAAAAGAAAAGCAAAAACTTATTGAAATGTTCGGGATTCACTTTGAAACCCATCATAATCTACCTCCATTAGCCTCCCGCATTTTCGGAACTTTAATTTTAAACTGCAGAATAAAGGGGCTAACATTTGAAGAATTAGTAGAAATAACAAACGCCAGTAAAAGCTCCGTTTCAACTAATATAAATTTGCTTTTAAAACTGGAAAAAATCAATTATTACACTTTACCCGGCGACAGAAGAAAGCATTTCAGGCCCTCCAATTTATCAGATAGAATTAAAAACCATCTTAAAATTCTTAATTCTGAAGTTCAAATTTGTGACAAAATAAGAGAATTTGACGAACAGTTTAAACTTTCTGCGGATTACGAAAAAGGACAACAAATCTTAGCTGTCTATTTAGAATATGCAAAAGATTTTGAAAAACTTCTTCAAGATGCCATTGCAAAAATTAATGAAATAGAAAATAATAATTCAACCTCTTAATCAATTAAATACATGAAAATCAAGTCTATTTTGACCTTAGTCATAACCGCAATTATAATGATATCCTGCGGAAAAGAAGCACCTCAACCACAAGCGATAGGACCTATGCCATTTGCTGTTCAAAAAATAAAGAAAGAAAACACAACTGTATATCAAGAGTTTTCTGCCAATATTGAAGGGCAACAAAATGTAGAAATCCGACCAAAAGTAAACGGATTTATTCAAAAAATCTATGTTGATGAAGGTCAACTTGTAAAAAAAGGACAGTTACTATTTAAGTTAGAAACACAAACGTTAAACCAAGATGCATCAGCTGCCAAAGCGAGAGTAAGAGCCGCTCAAGTTGAGGTTGATCGTATGGTTCCGTTGGTAGAACGCAACATCATCAGCAACGTACAATTAGAAACGGCCAAAGCTAATTTAGCCCAAGCTCAAAGTAATTACAGCAGCATTGCAGCCAATATCAATTTCGGAACGATAACAAGTCCGGTTGAAGGAGTTGTTGGAAGTCTACCTTATAAAGAAGGAAGCTTAGTCAGTTCAACCAATCCTGAACCGCTTACTATCATTTCCGATGCCAGAAATGTGCGAGCTTATTTTTCGATGAATGAAAAACAATTGTTGCAGTTCAATCGTACTTTTAGCGGACAAACAATGGCGGATAAAATCAAATCATTGCCGGAAGTAAATTTAATTTTGGCCGATAATTCGCCGTACGAAATCAAAGGAAAAATTGAAACAATCAATGGTTTGGTAAACGGAAGAACCGGAAGCATTCAATTACGTGCCGAATTTAAAAACCCTAATGGAATTTTACGTAGCGGAAGCAGCGGAAAGATTCAATTGCCTACCGAACAAAAAGACATCGTATTAATTCCGCAAATTGCTGTTTCAGAAATGCAAGGAAAACAATTGGTTTTTGTGGTTGATAAATCAAATAAAGTATCTACGAAAGTAATTCAAACCAGAGGAACTTCTGAACTTAATTATATTGTGTCAGAAGGTTTAAACGAAGGAGATTTGGTTGTGGTAGAAGGTGTTTCAAAACTACGTGACGGCATGGAAATCATACCAAACGACGGATCTAAAAAAACAGCTCAAACCGCGACTTCACCAAAATAATAACACTCAAACTTAGTCAATATGTTAAAAGTATTTATTGAAAGACCCGTTCTTTCAACAGTAATCTCTATTCTCATAACGATCCTGGGAATATTGGGTTTGATGTCGTTGCCCATCGAACAATATCCTGAAATTGCTCCGCCAACTGTGCAAGTAAACGCCACGTATACAGGAGCAAATGCAGAAACAGTTTTAAATAGTGTAGTCATTCCGCTTGAAGAAGAAATCAATGGTGTGGAAGGAATGACCTACATCACTTCGTCTGCCAGTAACGATGGTGCTGCCAAAATCAATGTGTTTTTTGAGTTAGGTGTCGATGCAGATATTGCCGCAGTAAACGTGCAAAACCGTGTAGCAAGAGCAACCAGCAAATTACCTGAAGCTGTTATTCAAACCGGGGTTACAACGTTAAAAAGTCAAACGAGTGCATTGATGTTCCTTTCCATGTTTTCGGATAATCCGGAATATGATGAGGTTTTTGTACAGAATTATGCTAAAATAAATTTAGTACCAAAACTTCAACGTGTAAAAGGAGTTGGACAAGTAAACGTTTTTGGAGCTAAAGATTATTCGATGCGAATTTGGATTGACCCGGCAAAAATGGCGGCATTCAAAGTCGTTCCGTCTGACATTCAAGCAGCATTGAGAGAACAAAATCTAGAAGCTGCTCCCGGAAAATTTGGTGAAAATGCTGATGGAGTTTATGAATATGTGATCAAATACAAAGGTCGTTTAGCTGAAATTTCAGAATATGAAAACATCATTATTAAATCCATCGGAAACGGAAATTTCCTTCGATTAAAAGATGTTGCATCAGTTGAATTAGGCGGGTTTAATTACGGAACCAATAATATGGGAATGGGAAAACCGGGTGTTGCTGTTGGTATTTTCCAAACATCTGGTTCTAATGCTCAAGAAATTATTGAAGAAGTAATGACCATTTTGGAAGATGCCAAAGCCGATTTTCCAAAAGGTGTGGACTACGTTGTGCCTTATAACACTAAAAAATTCCTTGATGCATCCATTTCAAAAGTAATTATAACATTAATCGAAGCATTTATTTTGGTATTTATTGTGGTATTCTTGTTTTTGCAAGATTTCCGTTCCACCTTAATTCCTGCAATAGCTGTTCCGGTTGCCATTGTAGGAACATTTTTCTTCCTTCAATTGTTTGGATATTCCATTAATATGTTAACGCTTTTTGCGATGATTCTCGCCATCGGAATTGTCGTCGATGATGCCATTGTCGTCGTCGAGGCCGTTCATGCCAAATTAGATGAAGGAGTCAAATCTGCTAAAGAAGCCACGGTTTCTGCGATGAGCGAAATTACAGGAGCAATTATTTCCATCACATTAGTAATGTCGGCTGTATTCGTGCCGGTGTCTTTCATCAAAGGATCGTCGGGCGTTTTCTATCAACAATTTGCGATTACGTTAGCGATTGCGATTTTAATTTCTGCTGTAAATGCGTTGACTTTAAGTCCTGCTCTTTGTGCCTTATTATTAAAACCGCACGAAGGTTCAGAACAGCATAAAAAAGGATTTAAAGATCGATTTTTTACTGCTTTCAACACAGGTTTTGAATCGATGACGAACAAATATGTCAATTCAATCGGCTTTTTATTAAAAAGAAAATGGATTGCAGTAGTAGGATTAATTGTGGCTTCCGGAATTGCCTTGTTACTTTTCAAATCTACGCCTTCAGGATTTATTCCAACCGAAGACCGTGGTTTAATTATGGCAGACATTACGTTACCACCCGGAGCAACGTTGGAACAAACGCAAAAAATCGTCTATGAATATGATTCAATCCTTGCTTCAATGGATATTGTTGAAGCAAGAATGAATGTTGTCGGTTTCAGTTTATTGAATAATGTAAACGGAGGTTCGTATGCTTTCTCAGTTATTCAATTAAAAGATTGGAGCGAGCGAAAAGAAGACAATCAATCAGTTGATGCGGTTGTGGGCGAACTTTTCGGAAGAACCGCAGGAATTAAAGATGCAAGATTATTATTTTTCACACCACCAAGTGTGCAAGGTTTTGGAAATGCCGACGGATTTGAATTAAAACTGCAAGATAAAGGCGATGATGATTGGATGAAAATAAGCCAAGTTTCAGGTGAATTTTTACAAGCGTTGAATGCTCGTCCGGAAATTCAATATGCGATGACGAGTTTTAATCCTTCTTTCCCTCAATATCAAATGGATGTAAATGTTGAAAAAACGAAAGAAGCCGGAATATCAATAAATCAAATTTTCAACACGTTACAAGGTTATTATGGAGGATTATACACAACCGATTTTAACCGTTTTGGAAAACAATACCGTGTGATGATTCAGGCAAAACCGGAAGACCGAGCCACTCCCGAATCGTTAGATAATATTTTCATCCGAAATGCGCAAGACGAAACGGTTTCCATCAGCGAATTTGTGAATTTAAAACGCGTTTACGGACCGGAATCAGTTGCTAGATATAATTTATTGAAATCAATTAGTGTCACCGGAAAAGCAAACCCAGGTTTTAGTTCGGGTGATGCAATTAAAGCTGTGGAAGAAGTGGCCGCTCAACATTTACCGAAAACCTACGAATATGAATTTTCAGGAATGACGCGTGAAGAAATCATCGCTAGCGGACAAGCAGCAGGGGTATTTTTACTGAGTTTGATATTCGTCTATTTCCTTTTGGCAGGTCAATATGAAAGTTATGTATTACCACTTTCAGTCATTTTATCGCTGCCTGTCGGAATTGCGGGAGCGATTGGTTTTGTGAATTTATTTGGATTAGAAAACAACATCTATTTTCAAGTAGCTTTAATTATGTTAATCGGATTGTTAGCTAAAAATGCCATTTTGATAGTCGAATTTGCCATCCAGCGACGACGACACGGCATGGGATTATTTGAGTCAGCGATTGATGGAGCAAAAGCTCGTTTACGACCTATTTTGATGACTTCGTTCGCGTTTATTCTCGGCTTACTTCCGTTGGCATTTGCTTCGGGTGTTGGTGCTGTTGGAAACCGTTCGATTGGAATGGGAGCTGTTGGCGGAATGTTAGTAGGAACACTTTTGGGTGTATTTGTTATTCCCGTATTGTTCGTTATTTTCCAAGGATTACAAGAACGTATTAGTGGAAAGGCAAAAGAAACTGATCCAGAAATTTTATAATAAAAAAATAAGATGAACTATCTAAAAATATCAAAAATAACGGTTGTCATTGCAGGAAGTTTACTAATGCAATCTTGTTTTGTGGCGAAAGATTACAAGAGTCCAAACATAGTTACCGAAAACTTATACCGAACTGAACAAGCCAAAGACAGCGTTTCGTTGGCAACCGTTTCGTGGGAACAATTGTTTACCGATCCAATTTTGCAAAAACACATCAGAACCGGATTACAAAACAATTATGATTTGAAAATCGGATTGCAAAATTTGGCCGCAGCAGAAGCCAATATGAAACAAGGAAAAGCAGGTTATTTACCCACTTTTTCTGCCAATGCAAGTTGGACACATCAAGAATTGGCCAAAAACAGTCAGTTTGGAAGTTTCTTCAACGGAGCTTTAGATCAATATGAACTGTCAGGAAGACTTTCTTGGGAAGCCGATATTTGGGGAAAAATCAGAAGTAACAAAAGAGCTTTTGCCGCCAGTTATTTGCAAACCGTTGCCGCTCAACAAGCGATTCAAACGCAATTGATTTCCAGTATTTCGGCTACCTATTTTCAATTGTTGGCGTTGGATGCTCAAATAAAAGTGGCCGAAAAAACAGTGGAAAATAGAACCCAAAGTGTTGAAACCATCATTGCTTTAAAAGATGCAGGAAGTGTAAATGCCGTTGCCGTTAAACAAACAGAAGCTCAGTTATACGGAACTCAAGTGATTTTGGAAGATTTAAAATACAACGTAAAAGTGTTAGAAAACACGTTAAGTATTTTGCTCGGACAAGCTCCCGGAACCATCGAAAGAGGTTTATTTGAAAACCAAAATATGACAACTGATGTTAAAGTTGGAATTCCTGCTTTATTATTAAGTAAAAGACCCGACGTAATTTCAGCTGAAATGAATTTTAGAAATGCATTTGAAATGACCAATGTGGCCCGAAGCAATTTCTATCCATCCTTAACCGTAACGGCCAACGGAGGTTTTCAAAGTTTGGAGTTAAAAGATTGGTTTAGTGCCAACTCGCTGTTTGCTTCGGTAATAACCGGATTAACACAACCGATTTTTAATCAACGACAAATAAAAACCCGTCACGAAGTAGCCAAAGCCAATCAGGAAAAAGCCTATCTTCAGTTTGAACAAACGCTTTTAACCGCCGGAAAAGAAGTGTCAGATGCGTTGGCTTCCTATGAAAATGAAACCGAGAAATTAGCCATTCGAACCAAACAATTGGAATCGCTTCAAAATGCAGCGGATTATTCGGATGAATTATTACGATACGGAATGGTCAATTATTTGGAAGTTTTAACCGCAAAAGACAACGCCTTAAACACTGAATTAAGTACAATTGACAATCGCTTTCAACAACTGAATGCCGTTATTTCATTGTATCGTGCATTAGGTGGAGGTTATTAATTCACATCAACTGCCTTGAAATTCATCACGGCAGTTTTTTAATTTGATTAGTATGGAATTGAAATCGGAGACTAAAGAAGATTTGTTGCTTCAAAGTTTAACTTACTTTAAAAAATACGGCAGTAAAAATGTGACGATGGATGATTTAGCCTCTGAATTGGCTATTTCAAAAAAAACGATTTACAAATATTTTAGTAGCAAAGAAGAATTAATCAGTGAATGTGTTGACTATTTGTGGATTCATTTTGAACAACAAACCGAAGAAATTAGTAAGTTGAAAATTGATCCGATAGCCAAAGTAATTTTGTTATATGAACTTGGTTTACAAGAATTAAGAAAAACCGATTCTCAATTTTTATATAGTTTGAAACGCTATTACCATCAATCGATGAAAAAGTATGAAGGGTTTCGTAAAAAACTAATTTTTGAAACGTTGTTAGGTTTTTTAACAGAAGCTAAAGCAAAGGGATTCATTCGTTCAGAAGTAAATCTGACGTTATTTTGCGAATTAAATTTACTTGATTTTGACGAAAAATTGTATAAATTTAAACTTTTTGAACGTTTTGAAAATGACGAAATTTTAGAACAATTAATCAAAAATCGTCTTCGCGGAATAGTAAAGGAGGAGCATCAGTATTTGATTGACGAGATTTAAAATTACTTCAACTCATCCAACAATTCTTGATACGAGTATTTTTTTTCTGAAATTTCGGTGTTTAAGACTTTAACACGTAAGGCTTTTAACCCGGAAACGCCTTGCAGGTCTTCTACTTCAAATTGTTCCAAGGTAGGTTCTAAAATCTTTTTAAATTGAAGGTATTTGATGTATTTTAAGTATTCTGCTTCTTCTTGATTTTGCGAATAAACGATCGTGATTTTTTCTTTTTCGGTGATGCGTTTATCGGTTCCTTTGATGTTGGCTTTGTCGATACGTTTTTTTACCACTTCGTAGCGGGCATTGTAGGTGCCATCTACATCAAATCGTTTTTCATCCATTCTAAATCGGATAGAAATGGGCGAACTAAATACCAAAATTAGCGACGTAACATCGAGTGAATAGGGCAGCGTGCTTTTGATTCGATGGTGCTCCAATTCCATTTCGCACAACGTTTGCAATTGCCATAATCGGAGGTTGCTGAGATACATTTTGTCATACGGAATGGTGGGCACAATCGATTCGCCTATGTATAAATTATGCTCTACACCATCGGTTTTAAACCGTTCGTAATAATGTGGATAAATGTGCTGCGCTTCAGCTTGTTTGGCATCTAACACCGAGGCCATTTTTTTATTGATAACTGACAGCGTATGATCAAAATCTTTTCGGGCATGATAGAACATGCCGGTCTTGGAATCAAGACTTTCATAATAGGATTTTACTTTTTGTTCATACCTTTTTTCGTTTTGAATTGAGGCTAAAACCGGATGAATTTCTAGTTCAATAAAACCCTGAATCTGCTGCTCTGTATCTGTTTTTAGAGGAGCATCTAGTTCATTTAGAAGCTCTTGTAGTTCAAATTTTCGTTGTTCAACAATCAATAAATTAGTGTTCGATTTGAGGGTGTCGAAAATTTCAATGATTGTTTTGAGTTGATTTCGTAAGTCGGTTTTAACGGTTTCATTTCGGTGTTCCGATGAACCTTTGATGTCGATTTGTCCGTATAAAGGATAGACATTTTTAAACACAATCTCCTTTAGAATGTAATCTTTGGCAAGGGCGGTATTGGCGAAATAATTTTTGGCTTCTTGTTTAAATTTCCAATAAACACTCGGATGTATGGTGGTGTATTCTTTTTGAATAATGGCTTCCAGTTGATTTTGCATATCGCTAAAACTACGCACAATGGTATCGACCAAAAACGGCATGATTAAATCTAATTTAGTTGCGTTGATCGAGTTGATCGCTCTAATTTTAGAAGAGGCTAATTCGATAATTCCTAATAACTTACCGTCTTTTACAATAGGTGCTAGTAAACAACTTTGAATGTTTTGTTGTAAAAGTTGCTTGGCAAACAATTTATTTTCTTCAATTTTACCAAATTCATTTACGTCGGGAATGATAAATACATTATGGTTCTCGATTAAAAATTCGTAGGAACAGCCGCAAAGAGCATTTTTGCAATCTGCTTCAGGTTTATCTAACAAAATAAAACTAGTCATATCGCTTTCTTTGAAAGCGGGTTTTTCAAACGAGTCTTGCTCTTCATTATACATAGTGAAACCCATTTTTAACTCAGGAATTTTAAAAACAGACCTAAATATAGAGTAGGCATCTTCGGTGTAATTTGTTTTTTTTAGCTCCGGACTCAGCAAATAGGTTTTTAAATTCGATACGGCATTTTCAACCGTTACATCTACCAACGAAACAATGACAAAACCTTTTAAAATCCAAGAATTTGGGGGGAATTTTTGTTTCCAAAGTTCAAAATTGTCATAATTGTCGATCAGTTCTTCTATTTCTTTTTGCGAAAGGGGGTTGACTTTTTCTGAAGGGAAAATTTCAACAAAATCAGCATTATATAAGATTCTGTAATGCCTAATGATTCCATTTGCATCCGGAATGTCATAAAATAACGGTTTACCAAAATCGATGTTTTGATTGTAATGCGCATTGAGAATTAACGAGCAGTTCATGACATAAAACTGGTGTTCATCAAAATCTCGAATAGACATGTCAAATGTTTGACCGGCATCGTTTAGAATTTTCTTAAATCGCTCCGTATAATTAAAAGTAACGTTTTGAAAGGGAAGGGTAACCGCTTTTATTTCATTATGCGTTAATGCAGTAGGAAATAAATCGGCTAACAGGTGATTGATCAGTTGCTCATTTTCCAGTATAAAATTAAAATCATCAATGCCGGTAATAAATTCCGGTTTAGATTCGACTTCTTTTAGTAAGGCTTTTGCATAATTTGAACGGTAATCTACCGAGGACAAGGCAATTTCTTCCAAAATAGTGATGACTTTATGGAAGGAAATAAATGTTGTGAAAGGACTTTCAGTAAAGTAATTGTTTTCCATATAAAAAACTATAAAGCAAAAGTACTACATATTCTGAACATTGTATTTATTGCTGCTGTTTTTGATGTTTTTTTAACAGACAGAAAGGAATAGCGTTTTTCAAAAAATAGCTTCCAGCGTTCAATCACTGCCAATTGTTACATGCTGCGAGACCGGCACCAAAATGCATCCATTATGTTTCAGCAGAAGTAACCGGTTTGGGAGAAAAGTGACGATGAGCTATTGGAGCAATAAGACAATTTGACACGGGGAAATAAAATGAAGAAAAAAACCCACAACACAACAGACAACAGACAACAGACAACAGACAACCGACAACCCGCACCCCACAAAACATATAATTTCACCAAACCCCTACCACAACGTAAGTGCCTCCCCATCCGCTTTTTTAGCGACCAACGCTACTTCATACGGAAACGCAAATTCATGAACAGGAGCATGCGACAACCACCGATTTTCATCTTCGGGTTGAAGGATAACCGGCATGCGTTTTTTGATATTGTGAATGTCAGCCATCAAAGCATTCGCCTCCGTAGTTACGATCGTGTAGGTTTGCCGAATCAAACCGGTGGAGGTATCTTCCCACATCGAATAAAGTCCGGCAAAAGCAAACAAGGCTTCATTGGCGAGACCGATTTGATATTTCACTTTATTTTTCCCTTTTGTATCCAACCATTGCCACTCATAAAATCCGTTGGCAATAACCAAACACCGTTGCTGAATCACCGCCCGATAAGCAGGCTTCTCCTCCAACGTTTCAATTCTGGCATTTAACGTCACCGACCGTATCGTTTCATCTTTTGCCCAATGCGGAAGTAGACCCCAGTTGTAATGCTGAATCAATTCCGGTCGCTCATCCGTAATAACAGGTGTTTTTGGATGCTCAAACCCATTCACCACCGCAGAAGGTTGAAACAAAGACGGCTCCGCCAATTTAGCCTTAAACCGACTTTGTACTTCTAGTGCAAATTTAGTTTGGATGGTGTAGTAGCACATGGTCGTTAATTTTAAAATTTTATTTTTTCAACAGTTTATTAAACACTCCTAAATGAAATGACACAGTTTATTGAGCATACTCAATGAGTATTACAAATTTACTTTTATTTTACCCATACAATCCCCCCACCAAAATAAAATCACTAAAAAACCCCCATAAACTAAAACCTACAGACAACCAACAACAGACAACAGACAACAGACAACAGACAACAGAAAACAGAAAACAGACAACAGACAACAGACAACAGACAACCACCCCCCCCAAATTCCCGAATTCCACACCACAACATTAGCAAATTAAATCCTTACCATTTAATTTTACTCAACCAACTCCCCTTCCAACCCCATTTTTTCTCCGTAAATCAAAACTACTACACACCTAAAACATGGATAAAAAACAAAACCATAGCAACATCATCTTCCACATTCTCTTCCAACTCGCCACAGGCAAAACAGATTGGAACTACGAAACCTTTCCCCAAAACAAAGAATGGCAAAAAATCAAAAGCCTACTGATTGAGGTAACAAAGCAACTAGAACAAATCATCAGCCAATCAG
Organism: Flavobacterium lacus; assembly: GCF_003268815.1. Taxonomy (GTDB): domain Bacteria; phylum Bacteroidota; class Bacteroidia; order Flavobacteriales; family Flavobacteriaceae; genus Flavobacterium; species Flavobacterium lacus. The sequence goes on from NZ_QLSV01000018.1 coordinate 34,838, forward strand.
AAGTCCATTCACCCTACTACAATTATCAAAACGGATTCCATTTCGCACTCCTACTCACACCCAATTTCACCATCATGGAATACAACCACAAACTGCCGAATGAACTGGGTTATAAACCAAAAGAAGTACAAAACAATAAATTAGCAGACCTACTGCACAACAACCAAACCTTACCCATTCCCACAATCAAAAAAATACTGAAGCAAAAAAAAGAACTTCAACTGCTACTCACATTTCGCACCAAACAACAAAAAGTAATCACGGCAAATTGTACACTTATCCTACTTCCCGGTTCAGCAACCATACTCCTCATCGCCATCAAAACCATCCAAAAAGAAATATGGGACATCCTCCAACTCGATCAAAACGCTAACCGCACCGATGCAGAGATCATACAAATACAAAAAGTAAGTCAATTCATCCTCTCCCAACTGCACCTCCCCCTACCCACCACCAGAGAAATAGCCACACAATTCCAAACCAACGAGTTCACACTCAAAAAACTGTTCAGAGACCACTTGCACACAAGCATCTACCAATTCTATAACCACGAACGACTCAAAAATGCCCATGAGCTAATCCAACAAACCAACCTCTCCTTAGTAGAAATCGCACTCCATTGCGGTTTCAATGACTACCATAGCTTTGCAACTGCATTCAAAAAGAAATACCACTACCCACCAAGCCAAGTCAAAAGACCGGAATAAAACTTCTTCCTGATTTATATAGCTAAATTCCTGATTTACAAAGTAAAAGAAAAAAGATAATCGCAATTTTATCCTAGTAAAGAAACAAAGTTTCGCATCGCTATGCATTTCTTTATCAAAGTGCAACAACTTCTTTACCAAGGTAAACAAGGGCACGATGTGGTTTAAAAAATCGTTAATAATCAACCAATGAAAATCAACACCACCATACAAAAAAACCTAGTCATTATTATTTGCTACGCCTATATCCTCCTATTCATCTACGCCGCCGTCAGCAAATTCATCGACTTTCCTAACTTTAAAGTACAGCTAGGGCAATCACCGCTATTGGGAGTCTATGCGGAATTCATCGTTTGGAGCATTCCCCTTTCAGAAATAATCATAGCGGTAGCACTGTCCTTTAAAAGTTGCCGAAGAATAGCACTATGGGCTGCCTTTACACTCATGGTCATGTTCACCGCCTACATCTACATCATCTTAAACTTCAGTTCCTTCATACCCTGCTCCTGCGGAGGTGTGCTTGAAAAAATGAGTTGGAACCAACACTTGATTTTTAATATCGTCTTTGTTCTAATAGCTCTGATGGCTATTTTTATAGAAAGTAAAAAGCAACAAGAACCAAAAAAAACAATCCTACTGGTCACACTGCTGACTTTGGTTGCAGTCACTGCAGTCATCGTGTTATTCCAATTATCCGAAAAGAAAATACACCACAACAATGCATTCACCCGCCGCATTCCACATAGCCCGGTTAAAATGCTAAAAGGAATTTCACTCGAATACAATTCATTCTACTTGGCAGGTTACAACAAGGGCAAAATTTATCTTGGCAACAATTCCGCTCCAAAATACATCATGGAAATAGATACTAGCTTTACGATTCAAAACGCTTACCGCCTCAACCAAGACAACCACAACTTCAACTTTGCCACCGCACAAGTAAGGGTAAAAGACGACTTTTATTATTTTGCAGACGGAACCATCCCGGTCATCTACCGTGGCTCAACCCAAGACTGGAAAGGCAAACCCATCTACAAAGGCAATACCAAATTTTCAACCTATGAAGTAATCGACAGCACTAACTTTACAGTCCGTGCTCTTCACCCCAAAACCGGTGAAAATTACCTTACCCTCATTGATATACAGAATAAAAATGTAGCTCAAAAACACACGGACATTCTTAAAAAACAAATCGATGGGGTGTTTGACACCGATGGACTACTAAGCTATAACGCAAAACTCAGAACCACCCTCTACACCTATTATTACAGAAATCAATACCTCCTAGCCACACCAACCTTAGACAGCATCGTAACAGGAAAAACCATCGATACGCTTCAACAAGTAGATTTAAAATTTGCTTACCTCAACAACTGGAGAGAAAAGAAATTCGCCACACAGCCCGAAAAAATTAACACCTACGCCACCACCGATGGAAACTATCTCTACATCAAATCAAAACGATTAGGGAAGTATGATAGTCCGGAAATGCTTAAAGAAGCATCCATCATTGACGTGTATCAAGTAAACAATAACAGTTATCAATTTAGTTTCTACTTCTACAACTACAAAGGAGAAGAAATCAAAAGTTTCAAAGTATACGACGATATACTACTAGGATTAACCAAGAATCACTTGGTAATAGGACGTTTTAGAAAAGAGCGGTTTAACCCACTACAATAAAAACAATACGGATATCGGCCGATACCGCAGGGGAAGATCGAAAACCTGTACAAAAGAGTAGATCATCACTTTTAATTTTTTTTAATATGAAAACGATTAATTTTAAATCAATTTTGCCATTGCTACTAATGATTGTAGCAATCACCAGTGCTTTTGCTTTCCAAAATGAAAGCAAAAAATCCACAGCAGTAGTAACCGGTTGGGTAGACCATCCTGCTCCGTGTTCAATCGCTGTAGAATGTGAAAATGAGGGTACGGAAATCTGTACAGCCATGTATCAAGGTCAAGAACGAATCGTAAGAGGGAAAGAAAGCCCGAATGACCTAACTTGTTCTAAAACATTATTTAGATTGAATTAGAACAAATAGCAGAAAAGGTGTCCAACTTGTTGGACACCTTTTTTATTCCACCCATTCAGGTTTAGGTTCTCCTTTTAAATAATGATTATACCATTCCAAAGTTTTGATACTTAAATCATATTGATGCTGTCGCTCTTCTAAAACATGACCTTCTTTTGGATACAAGAGTAATGTGCTCGGTTTTCCCAATCGCCACAAAGCAAACTGCATGGCAACACTATTACGCCAATTAACACGTAAATCTTCTGTCCCCGACCATAAAAGCATGGGCGTACTAATTTGATATGCTTTTAAAACGGGTGAATTAGTCAAGAATTCAGTAGAGTAATAGGGAGCAGTAATACGCAGTTGCTGGGTGTCAAATCGCCAAATATTCGATTCACCATAGTCATCCGTGCTTAAATAGGTGCCAACTAAATCATGCCAACCCGAACCGGAGACAATTGTTTTAAACCGATGGCTCTCCGTGGCGATGTAACTCACTTCAAAACCGGCAAACGAATGACCAAACAAACCAATATTTTTAGCATCAATAGAGGCACTACCAACTGCTTTTTCAACGGCGGCCAACACGCATTCCAATGCAGATTCACCCGGTTTGTTGACTGTATAAGCAATATCAGGCAATAAAACAAAATAGCCCGCTTGTGTATAATTGGTTACATTAAACCCAATAGTGCTATACGAGCTCGGTTTTACATATTTCCGCAGTAAAAACGACATGCGTTCATAAATTTTTACAACCATCGGATATTCTTTCTCAGGATTATAATTGGCCGGATAAAAGAGAGCTCCTTTGAGCGTTGCTTCATTCGCCGTGTAATGAATTAATGCTGATTTTCCCCAATGATACTCTTTTTGATGTGCATTAGACCGTTGCACCACATTTCCGTAGGGCCGATTAGCTTTGTGAACAACGAGCTCGGGCGACTTATCAAAATCACTTAGATTATAAACAAAAGTGTCTCCTGCCTGTTGGAATGAATCAATTTTATCTTCAACAGTTACAATAGTTTGCAGGCCTTTGTGCGCTTGGTAAACACTAATTCCCTCCGCCAAAGTTTGACGATTGACCTCCTTCAAAATAATGCCCTGCTCAAGATTGTACGCTTGGGCTTGATACTGGAACAAATTCTCACGTACGGACATTGTCAAACGGTCGTCAAACAATCTAAACTGACCTTGTGTACGAAAGCCATTTGTAAGACGCTTTCTACTCTTACCATCGGGTGAAAATAGCCACACATCATAAAAATCAGTGAGCAAAATAGCTTTGTCGTCAATGGTCCAATGGGGTTTGTCATTGGGCAAAAAAGAGCCCGGGCGATCATAGTCTAAATCGTTAAAGTTAGTGTTAGTAAAACAAGTCAAACAACGACTTTTATCAAACAAAACATCATAAATCCACCAATTTTTATCAGCAAACCAAGTGATATAATTGCCTTGCGGAGAAATGTGAATATGATTTTTTTCGTTATTGATTTTCTGTACAATTAATTTTTTTCCTCCCGTTTTTAAATCCTGCAAATACACATCAACATAAATACCTTGATGTTCAAAATGGGGTAAATAGGCAGCCTTGTCTATAACCAACGCATGCTTTCCGCTAGTGGCAGGAACAACAAGGGGGTGCTCTTCATCATTAACCAAAACAAAGGTGTTGGGTCTAAGATGCCAACACATCAAATAGCGTGATATCATTTTTTCCGCTTTGGGAGGAGGTAAAACTTTTGCTTGAGAAGACCAAACTAACACACCGTTAGGCGGTACAGCGTTGTCACGGCGATCCATCACATCAAAAAACAACTGTCCATCATCCGTCGAAAAAAATAAACGAGACTGTGGAACCTGAAAATCGCTCGGTAGTCGTTCAGAACTTTGTTGTAGAATAATCTTTGGTACACGCTGACGCTTAAACGTAAGATAATGCACGACATGTGATGCCTCACTTTCGTTTGCTGGAGAAACCGATTCAAAAAAAGCAAGGCCATTTCCTCGCGTATTCCATGCCAGACCGGAAATAATGCCATCAAAATCAGCGATTTTATTGACATGGATAGCTTCCGAAAAATGCAGAAGGCTAAGCAACATTCGATTTTCGCTGCGTTGCACCAACGCTAGTTGTGAACGATCTAGCGAAAGCAAACAGGATGCAACCGATGCAATAACTTGGAGTTTGGCAGTTGCCAAATGAATGAAAACAAGTTCTTTTTCTTTTTTTCGCTCACCAATCAAATGCGTTCCTCCCTTCGAAAAAAAGAAACCATCGATTCCGGCAAGAGAGTCCTTTGATCCGGTTACTAGCGATTGGTAATAAAGTTGATTTTTTTTCATAAAAACAAACCAATCAGATCGAGGCGAAAACTGCCCCTTTGCTCCACCCAACTCAATTTGCTTCCAAGAACCATTAACTTTTCGAACCACCAAAGTATCTTCTCCTTTTGGATTTTCAACAATATAATGTAACCATTGACCATCAGAAGACAAAGTAGTGTGATGAAAGCCATACCACCGGTCATAATCGGCCGGTGATAAGGTTTTCTTCTCTTGAGCAGATGCATCGAGTCCAACAAAGAGTAATACCAGAAGCTGCATAAAAAATGGTGAAAAACAAACAGTTGTTGAATTAATACCCAGCATTTTGAGGAGTTAAATTTGGATTCAACAACAATTCATTTTCAGGTATCGGAAACAAGGCATCAGTTGTATTCCAACCTGGTTTTACAGAAGTCAACACTGAATCTAATAAACCCAACCGCTTTAAATCAAAAAAACGATGGCCTAATTCTGTAAAAAATTCCATCTGCCGTTCTTTTAAGATACTACTTTGCAGTTCTGCTTTCGTCAGAGCAGTAGTATTGGCCAATCCAACTCTATTCCGTATAATATTCAAATCGTTTCTACTTAAATCCAATAAATTCAGTTCGGCATTGGCTTCTGCTCGTATCAAATACATTTCTTCCAAACGGAACTGTATCGAATATTCCATCGATGTGCTGGTATCATTGTTTAGTTTATATTTAAAAGCGTGGTGAAAAGTAGCCGAACCATTTGTAACGCTCTTAACCCAATTGATTCCCCGTAAATCGTTGGGCTCAAAACCGGAAACCAACCCTTCTCGCAAGGCTCTTGCAGGGGGTGGAACAGCCGTAAAAATAAAACTCTTAGCATCCAGGGTATTTTTCCCTTCAGGGGCAGCCATCAGTTGCCAAATGGTGCTTGGACTATTTCGTAAAAAAACATTGTTTAAATCTGCCGCCAAAGTATAAAGTGTGGTATTGTTAATCACATTACTAGCCTTCTCCTTGGCCAGCTCCCATTGCTGATTGTACAAATAGAAACGAGCTTGCAAGGCGAGTACGGCATTTCTGTTCGGCCGAACGCGATGCGGACCAACGTAATTATCCGTCAACAACTGTTCTGCACGTTGCAAATCAGCTTCCAACAACGCAAAAACAGCACTATTGCTTTGCTTTCCAAGAGTGGTATTCTCCCGATAATCGGTAGTAGTCACATAAGGGATGGCTCCAAAGAGTTGATTCAAATAAAAATGCAAATACGCTCTAATAAATAACGCCTCACCTATTAAACGATCACGATCCGTTGGAGCCAATTGGGTTGAATCTTCTACGCCTTCAAGAACTGTATTGGCGGTATAAATCAAATTGTAGGTGTTTCGCCATAGTGCTAGAACAGTTGGATTAGCCGCTATTAAGTCATTTTGATTAAACAGTAGTTCTTGAGAACTGGCAGAATAACAATCAAGTTCATCAGCATAATTACCCAAGAGCACACTTAAACCGCTTACATCACCCGTGACCAGCACATTGTTATGCATGCGTGTATAAACCGAAACCAAAACGGCCTCGGCAGTACGAACATCTTCAAAAACCAACGCACCGGATAATTGCGTGTCGGGAACTTCAACTTCTACAAAATCTTCACAGCCCACTAGGCCTAAAAGTACAGTCAATAGAATAAAATAGAATTGCTTCGTTTTCATGGTAGTTTTTTTTTAAAAAGTTAATTGAGTGCCAAGGGTTAGAACACGCAAAGGCGGAATGCGAATACCGGAATAATTCTCAGGGTCTAAACCGCGATAGTTGGTAAAAGTTAACACGTTTTGCCCTTGTAAATAAAGCTTGCAATGCCATTTTTTTGCGGTAGGCAATGTGTAACTCAGAGCAATGTTTTTTAAACGAATGAAGGACGCATCACCAAAGGCAGCATCACTATTCCGATAAAAGGAATAAGCATTGGTGGCTTGGGTATTAAAACCTGCACTAAAAGGTTGTCCTTCATTCAACACATCAACAGATTGATTCACAGAAAGACCGGGCATCGATTTATAGTTATTAAAATTTGGCCCTGTTTGTTTCACAAACTGAAACAGGAAATCCAACTGCCATTTGTGATAGGTAAGCGTGTTTTGAAAACCACCAAAAAATTCAGGAGTTAAATCAACCACTTTTTTGCGGTCATCATTCGCTCGAATCAATCCATCACCATTAAAATCTTCAAACGTATACAAGCCCGTTTCACTATCCAAACCATTATATTGATAGACCATACGAATATTTAAAGGTTCTCCCAAAATATATTGATTGGCAAAAGTTGATCCTTCCAAGTCAGGAAAGGAAACCAATTCATTTTTGGGAAAAGTGAGGTTAAAGGATGTACTCCATGAAAAATTTGCTCTGTTAACATTCTTCGAAGACCATTCCAATTCAAGACCGGAATTTTCGACTTCGGCAGGAAAATTAGATTGAACGCTCGTAAATCCTGTCGTGCCTGGCAATGGAATGCCGACCAACTGATTGCCTGATTTGTTTTTAAAATAAGCGGCGGTAACAGAAATACGGTCGTTCAAAAACCCTAAATCCAAGGCGGCTTCCCATTTTGTATTCGTTTCCCAACTAAAGTCGGGATTAAATAAGCGAGTGGGTTGCAATCCAATAATCCCCTGATAAGGCAAACCATTGGAACTAAACGTGTCCAAGTACTGGTAATCACCAATTTGATCATTGCCGGTCGTACCATAACTACTGCGTAATTTTCCAAAACTTAACCAAGGGAGGTGTTTTTCAACCAGTGCTTCTTTGCTAAATAACCACGCCGCACCCACTGCACCAAAGTTGGCAAACTGTTTGCCCGGTCCAAAACGACTCGAACCATCACGTCTACCCGTTAAATTTAAAATATACCGCTCGTTAAAAGTGTAATTCATCCGGCCAAAAACCGCATTGTATTTATAAACACTATTGCTATTGTTCAGTATGCGAATCACGTTGGCAGCAGAGGGATTATAAATCAAGCTATTACTTGAAAATCCCGTTGCTTGTAGAGCATACGTACCGAAGTTACGCTCTTGAAAAGTAGCCCCGGTCAATAGGCTAAGAGTGTGGTTTTGATAGGTTGTAGACCAGTGCAATTGCGGTTCCAAACTCCACGACTGCTGATACCCCGCATTCCTGACCAAAAAGGAAAAAGAACTGTCCAGCCCAAAAGCAGGGTCATAGAGTGTCGAAGGTGATATTTTTGATTCGGCCAATCGCGTATCAGAAAAACCGGCCATGGTTCTAAATTCAAGATTGGGTAATAATTGATAGGAAAGCGACCCTCCTACATTTAAAAAGTTTGTCTTTGCTACGTATTGTTCAAAATTTTGACGAATGGGGTTATTCCAAGTAGAATTCTCCCAGTTCAAATTCCCATCCGCATCATAAAGTGCCGGTGCATTAGGAGCTAAATTAATGGCATCCAAAGTCAAATCAGTTCCCGGTAGATTATTCTTATCTAAAACATATTGAACAGAGAGATCTAACTGTAATTTTTGATCCGCAGAACGGTGATTGCCCGAAAATTGAAAAGCGGTTTTCTTGTACGCAAAATCACCGTGAAACACCGAGGTCTCTTGATAGTTAGTCATTTTCAAAAGCAATTTTGTAAATTCAGAACCCCCCTGTATACCCACATCCACTTGACGATGCTGCGACGTGTTGCCAATCAATTCCTTCTGCCAATCCGTATACCGATTCTGGTCCCACGTACCATTAATGTCATGGGCAAAGGTTGGATAAGTAGCGATGCCATCATTTTCAAACGCTTGCCTACGCATCGCAAGGTATTGTTCCGTATTCATTAAATTTAATCTTCTGGCAATTTGTCCAACACCCGAAAAGACATTGGCGGTCAAAGTAGTCTTGCCCGATTTCGCTTTCTTCGTCGTAATCAACACCACGCCATTAGCTCCCCTTGAACCATAAATCGCCGTCGCATCGGCATCTTTCAACACCTCAATACTTTCAATATCGGCAGGATTCAAAGTACTCAAGGCATTCACGCCTGCCCCGGGCAAGATGGAACCCGACAAAAAAGAGCTATTCCCCAAGCTCTCCGTGCCCAAAGGCATCCCATCAATAATATACAGCGGACTATTTCCATCTGCACGCAAACTGTTCCGCCCCCGAATCTGTATATCAAATCCGGCACCTGGCACACCACTGGTTTGCGTAATACTTACACCAGCCATTCTACCTTGCATCGTAGCCAATACATTGGTCACCGGCTGCGTCTCAATATCCTTCGCCGTAATCCGCGAAATACTCCCCGTCCGCTCCTTATCCTTCACCGAATAATATCCCGCATTCAACACCACTTCCTTCAATTGCGTCGTGTCTTCCTCCAAAGTGATACTAAAAATCGTTTGATTGCCTACCCCTACCTCCATCGTTTTATACCCCATGTAGGAAAAAACCAAAATATCGGTAGCAGTAGCAGTAATCGAAAATTGTCCGTTTTCATCGGTCAACGTGCCCGACGTTTTACCCTTAATAAGCACCGTAACCCCCGGTAAAACGCCCTGAGCATCCCGAACAGTTCCCGTAATAGGTTGTTGCGTTTGTTGCCACATAGTAAGTGGACTTCCGTGCAATGCACCGCAAATTAACAATAGGCCCACAAGCCATAACTGCTTTAATAGCGTACTTCCTTGGTTATTCAAAAATTTATTCATAAAATTGGTTAGTTAAATGAGACATTCGTTTTGTTTGATCCGGTCCTCTAAGTTTGTTTGCCGACGAGTTAGAGGGCCATTTTTTTTTTTTGAGGTCCTGAGTTGCTGAGGTCCTGAGGTGCTGAGGTACTTTATCGCCAAATTCCTGAGACGCATACATACTAAAGTGCTTAGCTCCTGAGCCCCTCAGTACCTTACCTTAGTGCCTTAGTACCTCAGCACCTCAGCACCTAACCCAATTATTCACCATAGGCATACATATTTAAAAATTAATAAAACAGAAAACTACCGCCCCGCCAAAACGAAAGCGGCAGTATTTCCAACTAACTAAAAAATTAACAAAAAGACCGTGACGCGAAACGTTCAGAAGAAAAGCAGTGCTAAGAATAAAAGTGAGTACCAGTGGGGAATAAAAAAAGCGTGGAACTCAGCTTAAACGCTATCAAGGCACTGGTATACCCTACGCACGAATAAGAGAGCCCACGCCAGAGGACGTGAGCATCATACTTATGATCTCGTGCGTTAAAAATTACCAGTTTTTGATAACGAGATTCAAAGCGAATGCTTCAATGTTTTATTTGAAGAATCGCAAAATTATTATTTTTTAAATCCAAAATGACCTAAAATGCTTCAAATATATATAAAAAAAATCATTATTGTCATATTTGACAATTATTTTTTTGAATTTCAATGCAATTTCACTTCGTGAAAGAAAATAATAAAAAATATTTTATCGCTTTTGGCCTTAATCTACAACGCTTAATAGTCAAACATAATAAAGATGTTATGACAGTAGCTTCACTCGGAAAAATTGAGCCTAAGCAAGTCTACAGAGTCTTACGCGGTGAGCATGCTGCATCGCTGGGAACCATTATTGCGCTTGCAAAAGGTTTGGAAATTCACCCAAAAGAACTTTTCGATTTTGATTTTTTTCTAGATCCTGAAAGTTAAAAAATGCAACGTCTTTCCTTATTTCATAATTTTTTTTCTTTTTTTAAAATTACCTCATCTAAAATAGTAGCTTCATAAAAAGGTAACAATTGTAAAACAATCTCTACTAGCGTTTTTAAATTTGTTTTAGGGTCAATAACATATTTTGACGCGTTGTTTTCCTCTGATTCCATTACCATTAAAATTACCTTTAAAAGGTCTGCTATCGTAAAAAACAATTCGTTATAATCTGCTACTTGAATTTTAACAAAATAATCTGACGAAGTATCGTCATTTTTTTCTAAGAGGTATCGCACTTTTTCCATACTACTTAATTTCAATATTAATATGACACACTATTTTTATAGATACTAATTTTATGATTAACTAACAAGTTACTTTCTTCTATGAATTTTTCTAAAATATTTTGAAGCGTTAAAATTTCCGTATCATGCAGCAACAGGGGCTTATCTTTTCTAATTTGTGACGGATTCTTGACCAACAATTCAAATACTCTTTTTTCGTTTTCATCTTTTGACAGAAAAAGATTGCTTATCAAATCTGTAAAATGACTACAGATATCAAACAAATAATTCAAATGAAAATAGGTGGGGTAATAATTTAAAAAAACACCTATAAGACCTAAACATATTTGTTCAGTTAACTGATGAAAATTAAATAAAATCACCCCCGTTTTAGTTGGATTTCTAATTCCTTTAGCAGCCTCTAAAAAAGCAATTGCCGTTGTTCGTTTTATTGTCCAAAAATCAATTAAATAATTTAAAGGCGGTTTCGGATTCAAAGATTGAATTGAAATAATAATTGGAGTTTTTGAAAATTAAATTCCCGGATTTCATAATGTTGTAAAAAAAGAAGCTTTGTTTTTCAGTTAATTGTTGTAAATGAATTTCCCGATGTAAGTAAATTGTTGCTGAGGAGCTTCCTTCCGTAACTTTCTCAATTTGATCCTGTATGAATGCTATTCCGTCTGGATAGCTTTTAATTGTAAATACTAATAAATCAAAATGAGATTTTAAAACATTATCTTGATTCTCATCACTGAAGCAACTGCTTTGTCGATTAATTAGTAATCGTTTCCCAAAAATGTAAATGCGACTTACACTTAAATGATTAGTAATTACCTCTGTTATTGAAATTAATGCGTCTTTTTTTGTACTAGGGCTTTGTGGAGTAGATAGTATCATAATATTATGGCTTAAAGTTTAATATTCAAATTGAATTAAATTGATGATTGGAAACATGGGATTCTAAATAAAGTATATATGATTAGTCATTTTTATTATTTTTTTATATTTTTGTTGAAGCCATAAAATTCGATATATTTTTCGAAATATGCAATTTTTTTCGAATCTTTTTTCGAAATTTTTTTAACCATGGGAAACATTAACAGTAAAATAGACAAAATTGCTGAGAAATATTTCGGAGGCAATAACTCCGCTTTCGCTAAAGCAATGGGCACAAATGAAGCGAATATCAGAAATTACAGAAATAATACAATTCCTAAACTTGACTTTATAATCGCTGTCAAGGAAAAGCTCGGAATAAGTTTCGAAATCTTGTTAGGTGATAATGAGACAATCGAAACTTCACAAGTGAATGAACCACCATCATTGTTAGATTATTCCAAACAAACCCTTATTCCCCTTTATGACTTAAAACAAGCTGGTGGACTAAAAAAATTACTTTCATTAAATAAAAAAGAGTCCATTGTGCTCGGCTATATTTCACTTCCTGATGCACCTAAATGTGATGGTGCACTAATAGCTTTCGGTGAGGGGATGCATCCTTTGATAAAAAATGGTGATTACCTTCTTTATAAAAAAGTTGAAACTAAATACAACCAGCTCTTTTATGGAGAAATGTACCTATTGAGTATCGATGTTGAAGGAGAAGAATACATCACATTCAAATACATTCAAAAATCTGAAACAAACCCTGATACCATCGTATTGGTTTCTTTCAATCAAAATTTTCAAACTAAGGAGATTCCTTTTGCAAATGTTAAGGCATTGGCTTTGATTAAAGCAACTATTAATAGGACAGGTATGCTCTAATGCGTGTTGATTATAATCGGAAGTTTTTTTTCAAATAGGCTCTCTATTAAAATACTATTTTTTCCAGTTTAGCTTCGTCGTGTGCTTTGAAGGCGTTGCTTTTTTTTAAATGATTTTCCAAAGTTTCCATATCGTTTGCTACAAGTACAATACTGGATTCATATACGCTTGATAACATTCTTATATAAATGGAGAACCATCTTTTTGTTGGTCTTCTTAATGCTCCCGAATAAGCATTGCAATACACTGTTGAAATGATGTTTCCCTGCTACCCGAGGTCTTCCAACAGCACACTGCTAGGCGAATGTCTCTGACTTTGCCGTAAACCCCTGCTGTCCTGCGTGTTCTACCTTAGCACGCTGCTCGGCGAATGTCTCTGTCTTCACCGCAAAACAAATAAAGTCACTTAAAAAAAACCTCATTTTTAAACCTCACAACACAAACTTCTCCTTCCGATGCCAACTCAAATTTTGAACAGAAGGATAATGTGTAAACGCCTGTGGTAAAGCAATGCGTTTCCCCGCAAATTGCATTATGCCATAAGGGCTTGGGTTTTCTTTGACAGTAGGTGAAATGCGAACAATATAATCTTCGGTAATAGTAAGCAGCCTCTATCATAAGCCAGCTTTCTCAACTTCTGGCGAACCTTCTATGGTAATTGAATCCAATAACGAATTAGGATAAATTAATTAAAGAGATCTTCTTGCAGCCCATCTATAATAGAACACATCTCCAGCACGCGAGTATCCAACTAAATCATTTGCCATCTTTTATTTGATTAAACCAATTGATCAATCATATCAATGTAACCTAGTCGTATATAAGTCAATAAAGAAATATTCTCATCAACATTATTTCCAAAGAATTCAGACATTATTTTTCCTATTTTACTTGTACTGGGAGAAATTATATTCTCGCTAATTAAATTCAATATCCTTTGATATAGCTGTTCATTGTTTATTGTTATTTTAGCTATTTCACGTCCCATTACCCTTGCCGCCAGTAAGTTCAATGGCGTATCATCACCAAACAAATCGTTATGGTTATCATAAATTTCGTCAGCATACATTTCAAAAAAATGATTAAGAATTTTGCTGATATCCTTAATGTCATCACTTCTAATTTCTGGTCGATCTTGATATGCAATTAGCTTAAGTAGCACAATGCCGGGTAATGTACAAAACTTGAAAGTGTGTTTTTCTTCTATTTCCGCTGTTGGTAAACCAAAGTCATAAATTTCTTGAAATGCAGGCATATTTACACTAGTTAATCCTCTTCCTTCAACTGAAACACTATTACCTTTACCCTCTATCGCCCCAAAAGGCAGTAAGTCAACTTGCACAAAACCTTTCCATTTCAATACAAAAGCATTGCCTTTATAATCTGAAAAGCCTTCTACTTCTAGTAGGTATTTTTTCAATTCGTCATAGGTCGCTTTGTCATTTATAAATACGGCAAAGTCAATATCTCCTGTTATTCTACTTGGGGGAATATCATTAATTGCCGTCATCCACACATCTCGAGCAACCGCACCAACAAGATAAAAATCTATTTCAAATTTATTCAGCCCTCGTTCTAATGCTAAGAGCATTTCAGAAATGGCAGGTTCTTGTCGTAATTGCTTAAAATTTATTTTGTAGGTACTCATCGTATATTTTTTGTGCAGTTTCTGTGCATCTGCGGTCTCCTTTGGCAATCAAATCCGCATAAGCTAAGAGTGGTTGAACTACGTTGTCATTCACTTCATCGGTAATCCAAAAGGTTTTAAATACTTTTACGTTGCCTTGAATATCAGGAACAAGGCGATAATTTTTAATTAAATCCGTTCTTTCTTCTGTGGTATAAAGAGTGAGTTCTTCCGGACGCAGGTAATTTGTAAATAAATCACCTGCAGGTTCGCCACCCCAAAACGTTTGACCTCTTTTTATGGGGATATTTTTCCAGTTATAAAAATCATCCGGTTTTAAGAATCGAAAGCTTCCTATTGCTAAAGTAGGTTTTAGTTTTCTTTCATAATCTATAATCCACTTTTCAAGAAGTTTTAGCTTATTATCCAATTTGTAGTCATTTTTGGTTAATTGTATCAAATAGCCTTCTTGTTTTAATCCATTAAATATATTGTTAATATTGCCAAGTCCAGTGCCTGTATAAGCAGCAATATCTCTATAATTCCAATTTACAATTTCTTCATTGAGAAGAAATTGATAAATTACTTTTAATCCTGTTTTTGTAAATGCTCTATTACCTCCTGTATTGGTAGCTAATTCGCGGTTGCGTTTGCCATTTATATTAACATAGAGACCATCGTGAAATAAAAACATATTGCCGTTGGCCTCTAAATAGTTGATGCGTCTATTCTTTAATTCCTGTTTGACCTTTGGAAATATCCGATTGGCAACTACTAAAAAAGGATTCTTTTCTTTGGCTAGATGTTCAAAGTAATCAACGTGCATTGCACGTAATTCCTTTTTGACATCCACATTAAAATGCACTGGAGGGTGATACTTAAAATGAAGTACTAATTTTCCATCTATTCTATTATCATCAGTAATATCTTTCCATTCTCCTGTAATATCTTCCTCAACAAGGTTATGTAATGCGTACTGTATTATTTCCTGTTCGTTCATGTTGTTCACGTTATACTAGCGTTCACGAAAACGTGAACGGATATTATTTGTGAACAAATATAAAACTATTATTAATAAAAATAGCAATGGTAGCACTTTTTTATTGCTAGAGGTTGAAGTCAGCAACCCAAATCTACAAAAAAATACGATTGAAAGTTAAAAGGTTTGACTAGTCTAGCTATTCTCTACTTCTAATAATCGTAATATTCTCAACCGGGAGATTCAGGGTATAGGGAAGTTATATGATGGGCAAATCATATGCTAAAAATGCTGCTTTTTTAAAAAAAAATTTAAACTTGAAGGATTTAAACTTGCATTCAATATAAAGTCTGTGTCTTTTTTTATAAATAAAAGGGGTTTATTTATTGTTGTTCGTTTTGAATGTTATTTATCTTTGAGGTAACTTAATAGTAGTTCGCAATATTCCTTTTAAAGAACCCGTCATGTTTGTAACAAATAAGTTAGATTGGAAAACCTACGAATCCATTACAAAGCATATCTATGAAACTTTAGGAAAGCAACCAGCTACCCCATACTATCCTTAGTGTTCTAAATTAGCACATTGCTAGGCGAATGTCAATTAGCTCCATCGGCTATAAGAGCGAAATATAAACCCATGCTACCCTAAGTCTCAAAATTAGCACGCTGCTCGGCGAATGTCTCTGACTTCCCCGCAAAACAAATAAATTTCCTTAAAAATCAACTGCCTTTTTAACCTCAAAGAACAAACCGCTCCTTCCGATGCCAACCCAAATTTTGAACAGAAGGATAATGCGCAAACGCTTGTGGTAATGCCATGCGTTTCCCCGCAAACTGCATCAACCCTCGAAGGGTTCCAAACCCTTCGAGGGTTAATTCCCCAACCCGCCGCGGCGAAAGGAAAAAAACCGTGCTCAAAACAAATGAACGCTCACAATTAAAAGATATCCTCTATTGAAATGCAATCTGATTTTGCTCCTGCCTAGGCAGGCCGGGGCAACAAAATCAATAGCACAAACGAAATCCTATCCTCTCCTGAAATACACTCTGATTTTGCTCCCTTTAGGGCTGGGGCAACAAAATCAGGTGGAAAAATTATATTCACTACTTTGTTTTTTTCTTTCCCCGACCCTAAAGGGAGGAAAAAAACCGTGCTCAAAACAAATGAACACTTACAATTAAACGAAATCCTCTCCTGAAATACAATCTGATTTTGCTCCTGCCTAGGCAGGCCGGGGCAACAAAATCAATAGCACAAACGAAATCCTATCCTCTCCTGAAATACAATCTGATTTTGCTCCTACCTAGGCAGGTCGGGGCAACAAAATCAGGTGGAAAAATTATATTCACTACTTTGTTTTTTTCTTTCCCCAACCCGCCGCCACGAAAGGAAAAAAACCGTACTCAAAACAAATGAACGCTTACAATTAAATGATATCCTCTCCTGAAATACAATCTGATTTTGCTCCTGCCTAGGCAGGCCGGGGCAACAAAATCAGGTGGAAAAATTATATCCTCTACTGAAATAAACGCTGATTTTGCCCCATTACCCATAACCGACAACAGACAACAGACAACCACCACCCATCCCCGACCTATAAAGATTCGCTGACCACAGTGTATTTTAGAAGGAACACTCCTCGGAACGGGGTCAGAAGTTATGCAGGACAAGTACAGCAAATCAAACCACATGAAGGGATTGCTATAGCGGTGTTCTAAGTTACCACAAAGCTAGACAAGGTTAGTATTTCTAGCAGCAAAAAAAAACCAAAAAACATTGAATAAAAATACATATTTATTGTTTATCAATAATTTTTTATTATTTTTACAACATAATTGTAAATCAATCTCATTATGTCAAAAAGAAATAACATCATTTTTAAAGGCTTGCACGTAATAGCTTATATCATTTTTGTAGGCTTGTGCATTGAAGCCGGGGCTGTGTTGGTGAACCTTGTATTTAGTCTTATCAAACCCGAGGTTATAGCTAACTTATATCAAAAATTAGATTTAATGGACATGTATGTACAAAGCCAACCAACTTTTTTTGGCATGTTTGGTTTTATTTTATCCATTGCTGTTTTAAAAGCCTATCTTTTTTATGAAGTCATTGTGCTCTTACACAAACTAGACCTTGAAAAACCGTTTAATGCATTTGTTTCGGCACAAATTACAAAAATAAGCTACACGACCCTTTCGATTGGACTGCTGAGTTATGTAGCGAAACAAATCGCTGAAAAACTAGTTGATGATGGATTTAACATGGATGCCTTGCAGGACTTTTGGTTAGACAGTCAAGCGTTTATCTTAATGGCGGCGGTAATTTATGTTATTGCTACTCTATTTGCAAGAGGCGTGGCCATGCAAGCAGAAAACGAATTAACCATTTAACTTATGGCAATAATCGTAAATGTAGATGTGATGATGGCCAAACGGAAAATGTCGTTAAACGAACTTTCTGCCAAAGTAGATTTAACCCTATCCAACTTATCGATTTTAAAAACCGGAAAGGCAAAAGCCATTCGATTTAGTACGCTTGAAGCCATTTGTATAGCCTTGGATTGCCAACCGGGCGATATTTTGGAGTTTGTGGCGGATAAAGAATAATCGATAAAGACTGTTTATGAAATCAGGTTCAACTTTTTTATATTTTTACCCGCCCCTTCCGATGCCAACCCAAATTTTGAACAGAAGGATAATGCGCAAACGCTTGTGGTAATGCAATGCGTTTCCCCCCAAACTGCATCAACCCTCGAAAGGTTCCAAACCCTTCGAGGGTTAATTCCCCAACCCGCCGCGGCGAATGGAAAAAAACCGTGCTCAACACAAATGAACGCTTACAATTAAATGATATCCTCTACTGAAATACAATCTGATTTTGCTCCCTTTAGGGCCGGGGCAACAAAATCAGGTGGAAAAATTATATTCACTCCTGAAATACAATCTGATTTTGCTCCTGCCTAGGCAGGCCGGGGCAACAAAATCAGAAGGAAAAATGAAATTCACTCCTACAACAAACCCCACAACCTACAACAGACAACAGACAACAGACAACCCACCCCCTAAAATTCAGGAATCTCTGTATCGTCCTAAAAAAAGTTTACAGTTTTTAATTAAATCCTAGTATTGGTTTACGGTTCATTTTTAATCCTGTAATTGGTTTACAATTATAGTG
>NZ_QLSV01000019.1 GCF_003268815.1 Flavobacterium lacus
TTCCAACCCTCGAAGGGTTTGGAACCCTTCGAGGGTTAAACCTCATAAATTTCCGCAAAGTCGGGAGACATTTGCGGAGCATTTCATAGGGTATTTGTTCTTAACACTTTGCGTAGCGGGGGAATTACTAGTACTAATGCTAGTACAATTTTGTTTACATTTTTCATTTTTTTGTATAATTTATAATTTTTGAATGATATACGATAAATAAATACTTTTGGTTCATTTTTTTTTCAACCCTCGAAGGGTTTGGAACCCTTCGAGGGTTAAACCTCATAAATTTCCGCAAAGTCGGGAGACATTTGCGGAGCATTTCATAGGGTATTTGTTCTTAACACTTTGCGTAGCGGGGTTCCATTTTTAATGTAGCCAACCGTTGCATGATTTTTGTCTTGAATGGTGCCATCGGGTTTTACGTAACCTGTAGTGGCGTGGTTCTTGGATTGGATGGTTTGTGAATAGGTTAATCCAAAACACAAGACCATTAACAATAAAATTATTTTTTTCATTTTATTTAATTTTTAAAAATAAATTGATTAGTTTTTAATTAAAATACACTTTGTAATTCTCTTCTATTTCTTTTACTTCTTTTTCTGTTAAAACGGCAAATTCCTTTTCTTTGGCTCTTTGTGATAGTAAACCATTGTTTTGTTCCAAGAACCTTATCAACAAAGCAACCATCTTGTCAGGCATTTGATAGTTATTATCTAACCAAAGTTTCATGGCATCATATTTTTGTAAATAGGCCACTTCTTCGGGAATAATAACGTGAATGGTATTATCTATGCACTCACATAAAAACTCAGCTTGTTTGGTAGCGTCAAAATAACGGTAGTAATCCGCTGTTTGATTCAACACGGTGACATTGTTGTCTTTGGTTGTCTCCCATTGAATAAAATCCAACAATGGATGGGAATAGCTTTCCAGCACTTTGGCATAATCATCAATTCTTTCTAAAATAGAAGCCGACACTGGAAAGATAATGCCCTGTGGACTATATTTCATGGCTGACAACAAATGATGGATTAAATAGCGATGCAACCTTCCGTTACCATCAACAAATGGATGGATAAATACAAACCCAAATGCGATGCTTGTTGCTGTTAATATGGGATGAAAACTATTGATTTCCATTTTTTTGGAAGCGTCTATCAACCCATTCATTAAGATTTCAATATCTTCATGACGCGCTGAGATATGTTCAGGGATAGGTTCTCCAGTGGTTCTGTCGTGTTTACCAACAAATCCGCCTTCGGTCCTATAGCCCATGGTTACAAACTTGCTATTCTCAATTACAATTTGTTGAAGTCGGTACAGTTCTTCTTTGCTCAAAGGTTTGCTTCCTGCTTGTCCAATGGCTTTACCCCAGCGCATCGCTCTGTTTTGAGTTGGATTTTCACCTTCTATAGTAAACGATGCTTTGGAATCTTTTAATAACAAAAAGGAAGATGTTCGGAGTAATACATCTTTACGGATTCCTTTGATAACTGTGTTAATGCTATCCACAGTATTCTTGTTGATGTAGCGTTCCAGTTTTTCGGTTTTGGTGATAAGCGGACAAAAATCAACCGTTCCAGCCAAATTATTTATGATTAAATGCCTTGATGATTTTTTTCCTTCAATGGCGTATTGTAGTTTTTCATCAACTAATTTTATATAGCTTTTTTTAGTCAAATCTTGTTTTCCTTCAATTTGTTGTCCAGTTAACCATTCTATCAGAAACCAAATTTTACGGCTGTATTGTCCTGTGGGTTCTATTTGAACCAATTCACTTAATTGTTTTGTTGTGTAAGACTTAGCAAGAAAACGAAAGACGAGCAAATTGATACCTTCATATTTAAGAGCAAACACAAGATGCTTATGCAAAGATTCTATTTCTGATTGTTGAAGGTTGTCCTCTGGCAGATAAATAGCTGGAAATACATTCCATTGGTCATTTTGATATTTTTTGTTTTTGGCACAAACCAAGGCAATCGATGCAGGCATAGGTACTGCCAAGTTCAACTGATGTATAATTGCAGAATAACCTACAATAGTCCCTTCCTCAGGTGTGATTCGTCCATGAAAAATAGGTGCTGTTTGAGAAAAATGAGTGTTTTTAGCCATGTTTGTAAAAATATGAGCGCAATTTACAATAAATATGGGTGCTATAAAATAAAAATGAGCGCATTTTTATATTATTTTAAAAAGATAGGCGTACTATACTATGGAACACTATCTGTTTTTGATACAAAAACTTATTTAAAATTCTACATTGGATGTTTATATGGCCGATATCTTCTATTTATAGCACTTGACAATTTGCTTTGTCTTTTTATATAATAATACCGATTTTGTCAAGTGGCTTCGCCACATACAATCCCTTGTATATCAACATCCAATGTAGGATTTGGTTAAAAATTGATGATTGATTTTTCCAATCACAAAACCACTTTCAAAAGTACTTTACAACACCTTCAACTAGTTGACACTTTTGTGTTATATACAGCCTATCTAGGGCCCTAAAAAGGGCCATGGGCTGGGTTTGTTCCCGTAGGGTAATTGAGAGCAATGTGAAGCGGTTTTTTGTTTTTAACCCTCGAAGGGTTTGGAACCCTTCGAGGGTTAGGTTAAACAAAATTACTATATTTGAATAGTTAATCGATTGCTACCCTTTTAAAAGGCAGTTTACAAAGCAACTAGAATGGAAATCAACAAAAAAGTCATCCATAAAATAGGAGAAGCCATCAGGGGAGGGAAGTACCTGAGCATCTACTACAAAAACAAACAGGAGGAAGTAAAGCACTTTTGGATTTCCATTTTGGATATAAATAATCGGGGTAAACTAGTAGTGGACATGTTCAATGTCAACAAAGACGAACCCATTTTAAACACAACGCTTTCCATTGCAGCCATACAATCTGCTGAACTATTGAAGTTTTCCCATTATAACGTACCGGAGCAATTAATCAAAAAGCTACACGAAGACGAAAGTTTACTCGATTATGAATTTGACCGATACAACAATGCAATTTTAAACTATTACTTGGAATGTTACAAAACCAATAACGACCCTTTTTTACACCAAGCCCATTTAATACCGGAGATTGATTTGACCGAATTGGTGCAACAAAGTCCGTTTCAATTGTCGTTAGCACAACAAAAATACCTGCTCAAAGAAATTTACCATAATGAATACACCAAGTTTCAGGAGTACAAATTGGCTCTGAGTGAGTTTTCCATTGATATTGCTTCCAAAGGGAAATTCATCGTGGCGTATCGGGAGTTGACGTATGACCCCGTGAAAAAGACCATTCAAATTAGTAAAGGGACGCATTTTAATCCTCATTTTTATATCAAAGATGTGAAGTATTCTTTATCGTATTATACGGATATGATTACCTCAGATTTTGAAGAGTTCTACCTTAACGACCCAACGACGACCATTGAATGGTTAAGTGAAAATTTTAAAGTAGGAGAATTGCCTAATACGCGACCGGAAGTGGTGGTGTTAGGCTATTCCAAAATAGATATTGCCCCTGTTTTTGATCGCATCAATACCGAACATCAAAACAAAGAAATGCAGATTCCTTTGAAAGCATTCTTTAAAAACGCATCGCTTTTAGACCGAAAAAATAGGAGAGAACCGCATATTGTGTTGTACGATAAAAATGTGAACATTGACCAATTACGCACCATTTACAATTCACTCAAATACCCGATAACGTATGTGCAAGGGCCTCCCGGAACCGGAAAAACACAAACCATTTTAAACATTGTGGTTAACTGTATCACCAACAATAAAACGATACTGATTTCTTCCAATAACAACATTCCGATTGATGGCATCAAAGAAAAATTAACGTTAGGAAAGTACCGCGACAAAGAAATTGTCCTTCCCTTTATTCGGTTAGGAAACAAACAATGCACGTTGGAAGCCTTGCAAACCATTAAAAAGCTGTACCAATTTGAAACCACTGATGTACCCAAAGAATCGCTTCTGCTAAATTTAAAAGAAAATTCAAAAGAGCGAAACAAACGATTGGTGGAAAAGTTACAGCAGTATGAAGAACGAACTGACTTGCAACAAAATTTAGAGTTCATCAATGGATTGCTGTCACGTGGCGATTATTGGTTATTGAAACAGGAAAAAGAAAAACTGGAAAAGAAAATACTTTCCATCCCTGAAACCAAAGAAGAAGATGTCAAAGGCATTTTTGAAATCATCGACGGGAATTATAAACTGCTCCAATTTTTCTACTTTGAATCGTTGCGGTACATCAAGCGATTAAAAACAAAAGACTATATTGAATTAATTGAAATTCTATTTATCGAAGAAGAAAATAAACAGCTCAAAGAGTTCAATACGTGGATAAGCGATGACAAAAACCTTGAAAAGTTCACGAAAGTATTTCCTGTTATTTTAACCACCAACATCTCCAGTAGGCGATTGGGACAAACGTTTAAATTTGATTTATTAACCATTGACGAAGCCGGACAATGTGATATTCCCACCAGTTTAGTGCCCATTTCTAAATGTAAAAACATGGTGTTGATTGGCGATACCAACCAACTGCAACCCATTATCCTTTTTGAAGAGCACAAGAACGATAAAATGATGAAGCTGTTTAACATTGATGTGGAATACAGTTACTACCATCATTCCATTTTGTCGGCCTATAAAAAAATGGATAGCATTTCAAGGGAAATTTTATTGAGTTACCATTACCGTTGTGGGAGAAAAATAATTGACTATTCCAATAAACGCTTTTATGAACAACGGTTAAACCTCACGGCCATCAAAGAAAACGGAAGCATTCAATTGCTTTCGGTGACCAATGCCAACCAAAAGAACAAAAACGCCCAACTGGAAGAAGCCGTTGAAATTGTAAAATACATCAAAAACAATAAGTTAACCGATGTATTCATCCTTACACCGTTTAGGAACCAAGAGGAAGTGCTGAATCATTATGTGACCCAAGCCAAAGCAGCCGGCGTAATTGCTGATTCCGTGAGTTGCGGCACCATTCACAAAGTACAGGGACAAGAAAACAAGACGATCATTATCTCTACCGCTCTTTCCACTAAAACTTCCCCAAAGACGTATGATTGGATAAAAAATAACAGCCAATTGATCAACGTGGGCATTACAAGAGCCAAACAAAACCTGATTGTAGTGACTGATTTACAAGCCATTGCTGTCTTATCTCGAAAAGACGATGATTTATATGCCTTGATTGACTATGCTGCCAAAAACGGTACCACGCATGTCACCCAAAGTACAGTAAATAAACTAACGATTGGATTCTCGAACAATTCCCGATTTGAAGACGAATTTTACAAAACCATGCAACATTATTGTTCGTTAAAAGACACCCGATTCAAACGGAATGTCAAAATAGTGGACTTGTTTCCGGAAGAAGCCAACAATTCGTTGGTCAATAAAAAGGAGTTGGATGGGGTGCTTTTTCAGGATAATCAACCGAAAGTGGTATTTGAAATCAATGGGCGGGAGCATTATCACAACAAACGCACCGTGCAATCTGACAAGCTCAAAATGGACTTATTACAACGCAAAAACATCCAACTACTGCTCATCCCCAACCAATACGTGAAACACTACGAGTTTATCCGTGAATTAATCAATAAATTCAATGGTGACGTGTATCAACAAACGTTGTTTGATGGGTATGATGGAGTGCGTTAACCCTCGTTGGAACCCTTCGAGGGTTGAAATTACCACAATCTTTTTCCGGTTACTTGTCATGCTGACGCAGGAAGCATCTCAACCCTCAATAGAATCAAAACCACTTAACCTTTTAAATCCATTAAAATTATCACCTACAAATTGATTGTATGGGAACATTTTGGATAATTAGTACATCCCAAGAAATTGCCGAACTTGCCACTTCTCTTGGCCATAAAACCACTTTTACAACTCGGACAAAGCATCGTATTTTCTAAAATCGTAATGTCGTTGAACGTTTGGTTACAACTCGGATAATGGGAACAACCCAAAAAGTGATTGTTTTTTAGCGGGTTTTGTCGAACCACCAAAAACCCGGTTTGACAATACGGACAATTTGTTTTACTTACTTTATCATCGTTCGTACTGAACAAAAAGTCGTTATCGGTTATTAATTCTTCTGCAAATAAGGAAACATCGGTCGGAATGAGCAAGACCACTTCGTTTTTGGTTCTTGTTAAGGCTACATAAAACAACCGTCGTTCTTCCGCAAAACGATATTCTTCATCATCACTCAGCAATAGCGATAACATCGGATCGTCACTCATTTTATTGGGAAACCCTAATAAGTGATTTTTTAGGTTGAGTACAATCACATTATCGGCTTCCAATCCCTTTGATTTATGAACCGTGATGTATTTAATGTCGAGTTCTTCAAGCCCTTTTATCTCTATTTTGTCGTTGCGTTCATTATACTTTATTTTGCTGTTAGGGGTAAGCTTGATAAATTCATTGATGTCAAAACTATGACGACCCAAAACCAAAATGGGCTTTTTACCCATTTTATCAAGAAGTGATTGAACTTCCCTAATAAATATTTCATCAGCGTTATCTTGTGAATAATACACCAATTTGATGGGATTGTCCAACGCTTCTTTTTTTGACTTTGGGTTTTTAGGTAGTTGCTTCTTGTTTTTTTGAATGTACTTTGAAGTAATGTCAATCAGCGATTGTGCATTCCGATAGGTTTGCTCGATGAATAATTTTTCATGTTTGCCCACATATTTTTCAAATTGACTAAACAAGGAGATATCACTCCCCGCAAAGCGATAAATGGATTGCCAATCGTCACCCACGCAAATTAATCTTGCTCCGGATAGCTCTCGAATGGTTTTGATGAGATTAAACCGTGAATAAGAAATGTCTTGGTATTCGTCAATAATAATATACTGATAGGAAGTAAGTGGTTTATTTTGTTGGATGAGGTCTGTTGCCAGATTTACCATGTCATTAAAGTCAATTTCATTTTTATCTTTCAACGTTTGGTCATATTTTTTTAAGATGGGAAGGGCAAATTGTAAAAAGAGTTTTTGCCTTTGAAGCATGTAATCATTAGCTGTTATTCTTTTATCTGAAAACAATTTTGTGATAGCGTCATAATCCAATTGTCTTGATTTACATAAATTGATAAACGTTTCAACCAGTTTCGTAATTTCTTTACCAAAATTCTTGTCCTTTTCGGTGACTTTGGTAAAAATACTTTTGACATCGATGGGCTTGAAAACAACCTTTTCATTTTCCAAAAGCTCTTTGAGTTTGTCGAGTAAAACCTTATTGCGATTGTAATAGGAATAAGTTTCTATCAGTTTTGTATTGTAGGTTTTATGCGTCTCTCTTTTTAGCTCCATTTCGGCAATATATTTTTGCTCATAAAACGGCGTAAGATATTTTGCCCTATTGTTTTCATCCACACCAAAATGTTCCAAATAAATGTCGTAGTCTTTCAGGTAAAAATCAGGACGATATACCACGTTACCAAAAGGGTAGGGCTTTTCATAGTCGTAGGCAATACCGTTTAAAAACAAAAAGTTGGCAATCGTAAGTTCTTCAATACTTTTTACCCTTTCCCCTTGAATCGTGTCAAGCGATGCTTTTGCTACTTTATTTAAGGGTTCCGGTTCGCATTTCGATTTTAAGGTTTCAAAATTAATCCCTTTTTCAGTATCTAATTTTTCGCCAAGAGAATCATAACTGTCATGTTCTTCCGGAATATTCATAAAGCACGCCACATATTCAATGAAAGCTTTTAAAGCTGCTTCATCGTTAAATAGTTCCTCCTCTAAATAGGTTTTGATTATTTTACCGATAGTGTTTTCATTGGTTACAACCGGCACAGTGGTTTGGTGTTTTTTGATACTATCATAGCCGAGTTTATGAAAAGTAGTGGCTTGTGCATCCAGTCCAATTTTTTGTAGTCGTTCATTTAATTCATCCACTGTTTTTTTGGTAAACGAAAGCAACAAGATGTTTTCGGGTTGCACCTTTTTCTGTTCCAACAAGTATTTTACTTTTCCCAGTATGGTTAACGTTTTGCCCGAACCTGCACCGGCAATAATTAAGTTGGAATATTCGTCGGTTAGGATAGCCGTTCGTTGTTGGTCATCCAATTTTTTTCCTTCTACATCGTCAAAATAATCACGGAGTTTTTCTTTTTGCGTTTGTACATAGTTTTGGTTGTACTGAATGATATAGCGGTCAAAATCGTGAAAAACGGCATTGAACTTTTTTACTTTTTCTTCTTTTTTATAAAAAGTGGTTTTGTGTTTAAAGTACTTTCCAACTGCTGAAAACTGTTGTTTGATAGCATCGCGATGCACCCAGGTGATATAATCATCAAATTGTTCGAGGGCATCAAAAAACAGCGAAATTTGTTTAAGGTTAGTAAGGTAGGTTGTATTTTGATATTTTTTCTTTTCCAACCAAGGTTGAAAAACAACAAAGTGCAATACCACTGCCATCAAAATAATACCAAATATAAAAATCATAGTTGCTTTTTAATTGTATGTTGCGGGTGGTGTGTATCTTTAAGTTTGTTGAATTTGCCTCACAGAAAACGCACACCCGCTTTACATCAGATTCGAAATGCGGAACTGATTATTTTGTTAAAGATAAAAAAAAATCTTGTGGAGTGAAAACGCGAGTTTTCCGCTAATTAAAAGTAGTTGGGGAAAGAGGAAGTCAGCACGGATTGCTATCGGAATTCGCCGACCGCTGTACTGTGTGAAACTTCGTGGTGTTGATGTAATGCGGCGAAGTCAGAGACATTCGCCGAGCAATATACTAGATTGGAGACTTAGGGTAGCAGGGGGAAAGTCAGGTTGCTATCAATATTGCTCTTATTAAAATGGAATATAAAATGTCGTATACTTCATTAACAAAAGTGTAGAAATTGTAAATGATAAAATATGCTTTAATTTAATACGTAATAGAATTTGTGTATTAAAAATTTGCACTTTATTAAAGGTAATTTTGAAAATTAAATAAAACAATACTTGTGCAACTGCAAAAGTAGCTATTAGTGAAAGTATGTTTAAAATTTGCATATGTATTTATTTAGGTTTATCCTTATTAATAGCAAATTGTTTCAAATATTTTAGTAAATCTTCATTATTAGAAATTTGCAATGAATCTTTTGCTTCTAAGATTTCTTTTTGCATTGCTCTGTCATGATTATTATTTTGATACTCAATAATTTTAGAAATTAAACCATCCGTAGATAAATCCATATTGAATCCCTCAACATCTATAGTTAAACCACCACCAGTTAAACCAATTATCACTAAGCCTACTAAAAGAATTAAACGTCCATTTTTAGATATAAATTGCGTCTTACCTTCAGAATTAACATTTATTTTTATTTGAATATCAGAAACATCAAAATGAAGATTGTGATGTTTAATAAAGCCTTCTGTAAATCGAAGAATATCGCTTCCAAAATATAATAGATCAGGAGCAGGAACGTTACTTTCTCTATTTACATTAATAATAATACTCGTTTCATCATCAATTTTGAAAAAGTCACTAATTGAACGTTCTACAATGTCCCCATAATGTGTAATATCATTTAAGGCTTGATGCGATTGCATTGCATTCCGTAATAAAATATCTGAGGATTTTTTTGAAACAGTTTTATGCCACCTAATTTTTTTTCGTTTTCTATACGGACAACCAGTTCTGTCTAAATCCAAATCCGTAACTTCAAGTAATAGTGTTTGTTGAACTTCTCCGATGGAAATAAAAGCAGAACCTTCTGATGGAACAACCACTATATCTCCCTTTTTCATTTCATATATAAATCGTACAATTTGACCCGCCATCAATCCAGCGTTTCTATCCGGTAAAATATTTTCAATATGCGTTTTTAATTTTAAACGGAGTTCATCCAAGTTTTTTGACGCTTTTTTTAAGTCATCTACTTTTTTTAGAGTAATCTCTTCATGACCTATAGCTACAAAATTAAAATTTGTAAAGCTTTCAAAATATTCACCTCCTTCAGTTCTGACAATCCAATATCGTTTACCCTGCGGAACAGCCTCAATCATATCAAAAAATTGAGTAAGTTCTTCTTTAAAACTCTCCATAAGTGTTTGGTTTCTTTGTTAAATATAATAAATAAAAATAGAATTTTAAACATTCACCCCAACCATTCTCTTCATCGTATCAAAAAAAGCTTGATAAAATGCATCATCTTTGGCATACAATCGATATAAATCCAACTCGTTTTTACGTTGTTTAGACATCACTTCATCTAATATTTTTCTGAATGCTAAATCTCTATTTGCCACGTCACGATTACTAGCTACTTTGAGTAGATAATCAGGATGTGCTTGAATTTGTTTGGACAATGTAACAAATTTTATCCTTTGATCTTCTGGTGTAGCTTCCCAACCTTGAAACCATCTTTCGTTGAAACTATTTATAATCAACTCTAATGGGTCTTCAGCTTCTTCACTACCGTGTGCTCCTCTCGGATTTGGATTTTGTGGATCTAGTTCCGTTTCACTATCATCTAATACAATGGATTCATTTAATTTTACACGTTCCAGTCCATAGGTTGATAAATCTACCGAATTAAGTAAACCGTCTAAAGCATCAATGTCTTTATCTGTTATAATTAATTTTGGAATTAAAAATTTCAAAAACCAAAATAGCTTCTCCCAATTTATTACTTCATAAGGAAGAATAGCCGCCATTTGACCATATATTTTTACAAACTGTTTCGCTTTAATTTTAAAATCTGCTTTCTCGCTATCTTCTAATTTTAATTCCGAATTAAATCGTTCTGCAGCAGTATCAATTATCGGACTTAATAATTGAGCATCTACTTTATTAAAGTACTTTACAACAAAATCTTCTACTTCATACCACTCATACACCCCAACTTCATCTAAAACGCCTTTAATTTCGTGCAGTACATTTACATCTGTTGCTCTGCTTAAAGTGGTTGCCGTATAAAATGGATCAAAAGCTTCTTTGATATCTCCCACAGAATTGAAAAAATCAAGCACAAATAAATCTTCTGTTTTTTTACCTAATTTATCTGCTGCTCTATTTAAACGTGACAAAGCTTGTACTGCCAAAACACCTTGCAATTTTTTATCTACGTACATCGCAGTTAGCTTGGGTTGGTCAAAACCTGTTAGGTATTTATTAGCGACGACTAATATTCGATAATCATCCTCATTAAATTTATCTCTCGTGTCTTTTTCCGCAAAACCATTCAAACTTTCTTCGGTGTGTTCAATTCCTTCTACGGTTTTTTTTCCTGAAAAAGCAATGACAATTTTAAACGGATTTCCCTTGTCTTTTAAGATGTTTTTTAACGCAAAATAATATTGAATTGCTGATTCAATACTTTGTGTAACAACCATAGCTTTGGCTTTTCCTTTTAGTTTTTTAGTATTAACCACTTTATGATAGAAATGGTCAAACATAATTTCTGCTTTGGAAGCAATGGTTTCTTTATGTCGTTCCACATAAGCACGAAGTTTCTTTTGAGCTTTTATGGTATCAAATAATGGATTATCTTCTATTGATTTTTCAATTTCATAATAACTTTTAAACGTTGTATAATTGGCTAAAACATCCAAGATAAATCCTTCTTCAATGGCTTGTTTCATCGAGTACAAATCAAACGGTTTGAATGAACCATCTTCTTGTTGGACACCAAATTTTTCTAACGTATTGTTTTTTGGTGTTGCAGTAAAAGCTAGGTAAGAAGCATTTCCACGCATTTTTCTGGATTGCATAGCAGTAATAATAATATCTTGCGGGTCAACTTCTTCATCAATGTCAGTATTGATTTTTCCCATCGCTCGATTCATATTGTCTGCTGCTGAACCGCTTTGACTACTATGTGCCTCATCAATAATGACAGCAAAACGTTTGTCGCTCAAATCGGCGATACCATCAATGATAAACGGAAACTTTTGAATGGTGGTAATGATGATTCGTTTACCACTTTCTAAACTTTCTTTTAAATCATTTGATGAATAGGCAGGAGCCACAATATTTTTTACTTCCGAAAATTCTTTGATGTTTTCTCGTAATTGTTTGTCTAATAATCGTCTGTCGGTGACTACAATGACTGAATCAAATAATGGATTTGAAACGCCTTTACTTCCGGGAATAGTGTCACTTTCCGGATACGTTTCAATTAACTGATAAGCAGCCCAAGTAATAGAGTTTGATTTTCCTGAACCTGCGGAATGTTGAATTAAGTAATTTTGTCCAACACCTTTTTTACTCGCATCGTCTATGATTCTTCTAACCACATTCATTTGATGGTAGCGAGGAAAGAACAACGTACGTTTAGTTAAACTATCCTTTTCTGAACCATCAAAACGAACAAAATGTTGGATGATATTAGCCACACTTTGTCGAGTTAAAACTTCGTCCCATAAATAAGAAGTTTTATGCCCAAAGGGATTAGTTGGATTCCCTTTACCGTGATTATTTCCCAAATTAAATGGCAAGAAAAAAGTGGAGCCACCGTCAAGTTTGGTGGTCATATATACTTCGTCGGTATCAACAGCAAAGTGCACAATACAGCGACCAAAGTTTAATAAAGGTTGAGTGATATCTCGTTTAAATTTGTATTGATTTTGTCCGTGTACTTTAGCATTTTGACCTGTCCAATGGTTTTTGAGTTCCATCGTAGAGAAGGGGAGACCGTTAATAAACAAAACCATATCAATTTCTTCTCTTGGATTGGTTACCGAATAACGAACTTGTCGAGTAACACTAAATTCATTTTGTTCAAATTTTTCTTTAACAGTTTGACTACTGCTAGCCAAGGGCAACACATAAAATAGGGTAAAGTGAGCATCATCTATTTCTAAACCTTTACGAAGTAATTTTAAAACGCCGTATTTCTTTATCATTCGATCCAAGCGTTCCAAAATCTTTAACTTCCAGTCGTTTTGTTTTTGAAGTTTGGCCAATTCTTCTTTTTGGGTAGTTTCCAAAAAATGCCAAAAACGTACTTCATCAATGGCGTATTTTGCATTGAAATCGGAAGCATAACCAATATAGTAGCCGTTGCCGGAACGATAGATTTCGTTTGGCTCGTTTACACCACCACTTGCTATAACTTTCAATTCTTCTAAAGAAGAATCGGTTAGTTTTTTTTCGATGGATTGTTCAAGGGCGGATTCGTTGGTTTGGCTAGGCATAATGCTTTAAATTTTATAATAATCAGTTGACCAAATTTGTTCACAGAGTAATTTTACAACTTCAACTCTTTGTTCAATGTTTTGCTTTCTTAATTCAATATGTGCTTTAAATGGAATGTTGGCTAATATACTATTTCTAAAATTAGGGTTTTTTATATAAAAATCAGGATGTAATGTTTGAGCAAAAGTATTTTCTTTTAAATAATGTGGCAGTTTATCAATGTAATCATCACTATTAAATGATTGATTTGTTCCATTTGGTAGTAGGATTAAACCACCAATAGAATTTCTCACTTCAACAAATTCCCATTCTTGTTCAAACTCATCTTTATGTTTATGAAAATGGTTACTCCACAAATGTTCAACTTCAAACTTTTTACCTATTGGTTCCTGGTAAGACTGATAAGTAATTCCTCTTCCAACGCTTTCGTCTACAAAGGATGTTATTCTGCAAAGTAAATGTTTTACAAACGAATAATTTTGTTGATGTAATCTGAAGTTTTTTATTCCATCAAATGTTTGCTCCATTTGATTGATTTCATTTGTTAACACATCATTCAGATTTTCTAAGTCTAGATCTCTAATGTTTTTAGTTATATTAAAAAAAGTATATTGAATAGATGAAGCTCCAAATTTCATAAAGTTTACAGATCTTCTAACTGTATAAGTTTCAATAAATCTTGCAACAGCATCAATTTTCTTTTTCATTATATCCATTGAATCAGTTGATTTTAAGGGAGCTAATAATAGTGCATCAGATAACGAGGATGCTATACCCCAATAGTTTGCATAAAATAAATGAGGATATGTATTGTCAAACTTTGTGCTTTTTTCCCAAATATACAAATGAGCTTTAACCATATAATCAAATTCTTTTTCAAAGAAAACTTTAAAATCATCAGAGGTTTTTAAATTGAATTTTTCTTCATGATTATTTTTAAACCATTCATGTAATCTAGTTCCTATTTGCTCATAATCTTGATTTTCAGAATCTACTTTTCTTGGTCTAACACTTATGGCAAATTTTGCTCTAAACCAAGCTTTGAAGAAATCTAAATCAGCATTTTCATCTAAATCATGTAGACTTTTTATGTGATTTTTCCACATTTCATTTAAGGAACTTCTTTCTTTCGAATTGTTGATTCTAGATAAAACATAGCCTTTCAACATTTCAGTGGCTGTAAGATTCATTCCTCTATCATTCATGGTTTCAAAAATGGTGTAGGCATTTTCATCTGAATACGCTGTAATTTTTACTAAAATTACATTTCCTATAAACCAATCGATGAAATAAGGTAATGCCTCATCTGTAATATCTTCTGGAAAACAATGGTCAATATCATTATATCTATTTACAATATTAATTACAGTTTCATCTTCATTTTCTTTTAATTCATATATACCGTCTTCAAATAATCCTTTCAATACTTGTTGTCTATCATCATCGGTCATGTTAAATGACTTTTCTCCATATTTTTCAGAAAACACCAAGTTTTCTATATTTACTTGTGTTTGATTGTTTTTTTGTAAATGATTAAGGTAAATTAAGAATAAAGTTATAGATGTAATTCGCTGTTGCCCATCTATAATTGAGTTTTTTCCATCTGCAACACTAAAAACAACAGGGCCTAAATAATAACTTTGATAATTGGCTACATCAGATCGTTTATCCCCTTTATTGTAAGATTTTAAAAAAGCATTTGTTAAATCCTCAATTAAAGCAATCATGTGCTTTTCTTGCCATCGATACTCTCTTTGGAAATAATCAATAAAAAACTTCTGGTCTTTTAATAGATCATTAATACTCTTATCTGATGCTTCTATTTTGTTTTTTGTGTTACTCATAATTTATTTTAAAAAATTGAAACTACTTAATTGTAATGTTTGTATTGATTATTTCTTTAAAAATTCTATTAAGTATGTCTCAAATTGAGATAATTTTATTCCTTTCTCTGTTATTATTGATTGTGGAATTAATGTTCTATAATCTCCATCAAGATGAATTTCTTCTGTCGCATCAGTTTGTTTAAGCACTTCAATAAGATGTTCTACATGTACACCTATATCATTTATAAATTTGATATTATCTATTATTTTACTTATTTCTACTATTTCAAATCTATCTTCACCAATATAATCGGTCATATCAACTGAACATAAAGCATAATTTGATTTTTGTTCATTTGAACGTAAGGTTTGATTTTTTGACATTTTTATTGAAGTTTTTTTATCCCATCGAGATTTCACTTCAATATAATATTTGGCTTCTTCCTTAATTTTGATGATGATATCTTGTCCATCTTGTTCTCCTTTTATTTCATATTTGATATCATCAGGATTTATAATTCCTTTTAAGTGTTCTTTTAAAATTTCTTCGATATGATTTCCTATTTGCTTCTTAAATTGGAAATTTGCTTTAGTTTGCTTTTCATCATCTAAAGCATTCATAGCTTGGTTTAATATTGCTTCAAAATCAGGATTAGAAATAAGTTTACCGATACTTTTAAGTTTATCGTCTTCTAAAGTTACAATAGCAAAAATATCATCTTTGGTTTCTTCTTTTGTAACTACAGAAATCATAATACTTGCTTTTTTTTCATTTAATAATTGAAACAAGTCTTGATAATATTTGTCATTTAATCTAGGAATAATTTTTAGAATAGTCGGTTTATGAGGATGGTTGTCAATATCATTAATATTATTATTAAAAATAGTTTCTTCAATAATTTTAGTTAAATATTTATTGTTAATGTAATCATCTTCTGAAATAAAAGAATTAAATTCTTTTATTGTTAATAATTCGTTTATATCCTTTTTTTCAACATCTAAATAAAACTGTTTTATATCTATTGATACATCATAATCACGTTTTAAATCATCTGACAAACGTAGTTCAAATAATTGATTTGGATAAATTTTACTTTCTCTAAAAACATCTTTATTACTATCATCATATGTTTTGTGTATTTCATATATGAAATTGATATTTTCTCTAACCCATTCATTATTATGTGTTGAAATCAGATTAAAGAAAATTTCAAATAGAACTTTTCTTATACTTCTCAACTCAACTTTTTCTTTGTCTTCAACGTTAGGTAAAAGGATTAAATTATCATCTAAGTTATAGTATTTAGCAATTAGTTTGATAAGTTGTATGGGTTTGTTATTTGATTCTTTCGAGTAAGAAAGTTTACAAAAATTAAAAAGAGCATAAAAGAAATTGGATTCAATTTTCTCACTTGATTCTATTAAATCGGCATGATAGCTCTCAATTACTAGGTCCTCGCTAAAAAAAATAGAATTTTTAAAGCTTGGTTTATCTAATTCATTTTTGACTTCATCGGAGAAATTCCTTTGATTAAATGAACTAAAGTTAAAGTTAAAAATAAATTCTTTGTCAATTAACTGATTTACTTTTTCAGGGATTAAAATTTTACCCAACTCAATTATTTCTGCATTTAAGTCTTTTGCAACTAAGAAATGACCAAACGGATGAAAATAACCCTCTATATTAGGCAATAACTTGTACTCATTGAATACGTTTACAAGTTCAATATCAATTAAATGTTGATAGTATTTTTTTAAAGTATCTTTATCAAAATCCTCTAAATTGCATTCACTTATTTTTTCTAATAAATCTTTGTGTGTAATGAAATAAATGCTCTCGCTTTTCCAATTAATTGCATTATTACTCCAGATAACAGCTTCATTCTTTAAAGGTATAATCTTGTAGAACTTTGAAATTAATTCATAAAAGCAATCAAATGTTTCATCATCATAATTTAGAAATTCTTCTGCAAAATAGTATACTTCTTGTATAGTTTTATATCCTTCGATTGTTTTTACAAAAGGTAATAATTCTAGTTTTTCATTCCATTCATTTTGTAGTTCTTCAAAGTATTCATTTAAAGTTTGATTGTCAGAATCAGTTTTAAAATGAACATTGGTGTACAATAAAGGATTAGAAACTTCCAACACATTACTATTTAAGAATGAGAAAATTATTTCTGTACATTTCTTTATAATTTCTCTATTTTTTTCTTCTTGATCCTTTACTTGGTATACATCGCTATTTAAATGAATTCCATTTCTTGGTTCAGTAGGTAGAAAGTTTTTACAGTTTATAATGAAATTAATTCCAAAATTTTCAGAACCAATTAAAGGATAGTATAAAAATAAACGAGCAATTTTTTCTCCAAAATCATAGACTTCTTTGTCTTTGTTAATTGGAAGAATAATTTCAATTTCATCATCTTTATCTACAATGCTATAAAGATGAATTGGAGAACCATTCTTTGAAATAATTGTTTGATATAAGTTAATATTTTTATTGTTATCTACTTTGTTTTTTTCTTGAAAATTATATTGTGTTATTAAATTATTCTTTCCTTTAATAGTAACTTTTTTAAGCCTTTCATTAATGGTGAATACTAACGGAATATAATCGTCTAAATTTTCTAAAGACTTATCAATATATTCAAATTCTTTTGGCGTTTCAGGTAAATAGGTAAAAATTGTTTTAGCTTCAATAGACTCTATTGAAGTTGGACTTTCTAAAATGCGATATACTCTTTTTTTTTGCTCAGAGATATTGTCACTCAATAATTCCCAAGTTTTTGGGGTTCTATCTATTTCAAAATTTTCAATCGGAATATGATAATTACCAGTGTCTAATGTCGAATCAATTATAAATTTACGACCAAAAGAGTGTGTGGTAAGAAATCCGGTTCCATACTTTCCAACTTCAGGAATATCATCTTCTTCCTGAATACCATATTTTCCACTAACTTGTTTAATTAATGATATTAAAGATTTTGTATCAAAAGGTTTTCCGTTATGGGTGAAGGATATTCTATTATAACTATAATCAATTTCAATTTCACATTCAACCGTTAAATCACAAGCATTTTGAACTAATTCCCAAATAGCTCTATTAGAGGAGTGGTCATTGAATTTTTCAAAATCACGTAGCATTTTATCTGCATGCTGCTTTAAGTCTGAACGCTCGTCTTCTTTTTTGGTTTGCTCAATGATTTTAATTATCTCTTGATTTTTTTCGATCATAATTATTGAAGATTTTTATTTGAATAAATTATTCTGTAATCAGGTTTCCATTTAGATTCTGATATTCCTTCTGTTATTTTATTAAAACTTTTTTGATTCATATTAGAATCTTTTCCGTTACTTTCACTTTCATCATTTGAAGAATTTGTTTTTACAAATCCTAAATCTTTATTTGATTCTAAAATAGTTTCCAATTTATATTTAGTTAAAGTGCTTTTTTGTTTTGGACAACAAACTAAGACTCTCCATGGTTGTGCGTGATTAGGGTGTAAATCATCAAAAGTAGGACTAATAAAATGACCTCGTGCATCTGTTTTTAAAGCATAATTTTCTATAATTTTTGGTTCTACCAAAGAACATCCAAATTGACTTTCATTAAAAGATATAGAACAAAAATCTAATCCTCTGTAATCAAAATCCTCAACTCCATTGTATAATAAATAATAACTTTTGCAACCAGTTAATCCTTCCAGAAGAGTAAGTTTTTCCCATTGATAATTTCGATTTCTAGGACTATAGCCATCTCTTAATGTTGTATAAGTTTTATTTAATTTTAAAACCTTGGATTGCAATGCATACCAAACATATTGATTTGGACTAATTTCTACAAACAAATCGATATCACTACCATATATTTCCTCTTTATAACCAGATTTGGCATAGACATCTAAACCAATTGTGTTACATTTTTTATGGAAATGTTTCAATTCGACTATAATTTTTTTTGTCAAACCTACTTCACTTTCGTCTATGTAAACCATGTGAGCATAAATGATATCTCTCCATACTTTTATTGCTATATCATGGAATAAAAAACAACTATTACATAATGGATTAGAAACTCTCATACTAAATCACTTTTACCTTCCCAGTCACAACCCCATCTATCAAACTCATTTTATACTCCTTCAACTTTTCTATTTCTTGCTCTTTTAACGTAATTAATGTGTCAATTTTAGATGATTGGGTTTCAATATAAGAAATGATTTGATTTTGTTCAGAGAAACTAGGCAATGGTAATCTCATTGACCTTAAATCATCTCTAGAAACTTTTAACCTTAAAGTATTGTATTTCCCTTCTCCACGATCAATAGCAATTAAACCTTTACCCAGACTATACAAAACACCTTGAATTGTTTTACATCTGAATAAATATTCATAAAACTTCGTGTTGGAATAGTTTAGACGTCCATAATATGTATAATAAACAGGACTAACGCAACCAAAATAGTCCGAAACACCAACTGCTCCTACAATCATATTCATACTATTAAACACTAAATCATCTTTGTGAGCTAACTTATACTGACTAAAATCATCTTTAAACCGGTCTAAATTTGTAGTTTTTTCAGCGTACAATGTAACACCTTTGTCTATAGAAAGTGATAATATTTCTCTAGTCCTAATAGGAGCATTTTTCTCATTACGCTCAGTTAGAATGTTTTTAAGAGATTCAACTTTCCAATGCTCTGGAATTTCCCCAATCCATTCCGCACCACTGTCTTTATATTTTACTGTTTTATCCAAACCTTTAGTAATGGCATTATGAATTATTATTTGTTGCCGCTCTTTGAGAAGTTCTATTTGTTTTTGTTTGGTAGTAATGGCTTTGTCTATTTTTGTAGTTTTGTTGTCAAGGAAATTGGATATGACGATTTGTTCTTCTAAAGGTGGATTTAGAATGTAAAAATTATTTATACTCGAAATAGCAACTCCTCCAATCATTCCTGACATAGCAAGTTTAAATTGAGTTTGAAATAAACTTCCTTTCAATGTATAATAAATAAATTTTGAATTTACATTGTTTATTGCTTTAACACAAGCTAACTTGTTTACAAAGCAAATATCTTGATTTAAAAAAGCAATTTTTCTTCCTGCACTTCCACCTTCAATGCATATTAATGAGGATTCATTGGGAGCAACTTTATACTTTGGTTCATTTTGTGGAATTCTTAATCCATTTTCATAAGTAATATTAGAAGTCTCTAAATCGATATCTTTCGAAGAAATGTATGCAAAGTCATTTAAATTATCTGATTCAAATTTAGTTTTCTTACTATCATTTAAACTATCTCCATTATAAATAGAAGATGAATATTTCAATTTCTTCAATTCCCAATGCTCAGGAATTTCACCTAACCATTCCAAACCACTGTTTTTATATTGGTCGTACTTTTTCATCTTACCAATTTAAAATTTCAGCAATCAAGCCATCACTTTCTTTATCCAGTGCCAAAATATCCGAACTAACATCCTTTATTCCTCGCAACGGTTTGTGTTGGTAAAAATATTTGTTAAAGCTAATTTCATAACCTATTTTAGTAGCATCAAGGTTTATCCATGCTTCGTCCACATGTGGTTTCACTTCACGCAAAAAGTAGGTGTGTATATCTTCTTTTAGTGGTACATTTTCGGTATCGCGTAAATCGCTTTCAGTCTCATAGGTAATGTACCAGCCACGGGTGGCAGGTTCGCCTTTTTTAGCGGTTGGGTAATAGCCATAATCTGCCAATTCGTTTTCGGTACAATCTAAATGTTCTAAAACTTTATCAAGCTTATCACCACTTAGTTTTACTGTGCCCTTAATTACTTTTTCGGCATCGGCATCGTACCAACTTACAGTATTTAAAATGGCGTTCTTTTCGGAAGCAGATAGTTTAATTTTTTGGTCTTTCAAGACAGCTTCCACTTTTTCAGTAAATACATTGAAATCAGTATAAACGGTTTCACCAATATGAGAATGTAATAACAATCCCATCATCAATAAATTATGTTGTTTTTCCCAGACAGCAGTAGTAACTAAAGATTTACTTTGTTTAGCGTTGAGGTTGAGTTCCTGCTTTTCAGTCCAATCTAGCAAAGGTTTTTCATATACTTCAATACTATGATAAACGCTATCACCATAAGTGGCATAAGCATACACCATAGCTTCTTTTAGCGATTTGTCGTAACGCAACTCTTCT
This sequence comes from Flavobacterium lacus, assembly GCF_003268815.1. Lineage (GTDB taxonomy): Bacteria > Bacteroidota > Bacteroidia > Flavobacteriales > Flavobacteriaceae > Flavobacterium > Flavobacterium lacus. The sequence goes on from NZ_QLSV01000019.1 coordinate 21,207, forward strand.
AAACGTTCTTTTGTAAACTGAGCTTTCAAACGTTTAGGTCGTTCAATAGTAACTTTGTGATAGCCAAAGTCGCTATTGTCAAAAACTTTAGAAGCTATACCATCATTAGTAGTACGCTCAATGGCTTTTAAATCGGTATAGGTTGTTACAATTTCGGTAATGTGTTCTGGTGCAAACTCAGAGTTTTTGTTACCTAAAGCCTTACGTAGTTTACGATATAATTGAGCGGCATCAATCAATTGAACTTTGCCTTTTCGGTTAGCTGTTTTGTTGTTACTCAGTATCCAAATATAAGTTGTAATTCCAGTATTGTAAAACAAATTGTTAGGCATTTGCACGATGGCCTCCAACCAATCGTTTTCAATGATATAACGACGGATATTACTTTCGCCACCGCCGGCATCACCGGTAAACAAACTACTTCCGTTGTGCACCGAAGCAATGCGTGTTCCGGTTGGACTTTGTGAAAGGGGTTTCATTTTACTGACCATTTCCATTAAAAACAACAATTGTCCGTCAGAAGAACGCGGAATGGCATCGGCATCTTCTTCTATTCCCCAATAGTTTTTTAATTTAATTTGAAAACGAGTATCAATGACATCTTTTCCGTCTTTGATATATTTTTGTTCACTCGCCCAAGATTTTCCGTAGGGTGGATTGGAAAGCATAAAATCAAAAGTAGTTCCTGCAAATTCATCGGTAGAGAGTGTAGAACCCACACGAATATTTTCAGGGTTATTCCCTTTAATCATCATATCCGATTTACAAATCGCATAGGTTTCGTCATTGATTTCTTTACCATACAAATACACAGAAGAATTGATAGCTTTGATTTCTCCATCCGGATCAGTAATAAAATTTTGTGATTCGGTCAACATACCACCACTTCCGCAAGCAGGATCATAAATGGTCATAACGTGTGGTAAATTGTTTTTGATGGGGTCAAAAATGATGTGCGTCATCAAGTCAATTACTTCACGAGGAGTAAAGTGTTCTCCGGCTTCTTCGTTATTTTCTTCGTTAAACTTTCTGATTAATTCTTCAAAGACATAACCCATTCCTAAGTTGGAAAGAGCAGGTAATTTTCTGCCGTTGCTGTCCAATTTTTCAAATGGTGTTAAATTAATATCAGGCGAAGTGAATTTTTCTAACACATCCAATAGCACATCTTTGGCCGCCATGTGTCGAATTTGACTTTTCAGTTTAAACTTTTCAATGATTTCTTTTACATTACCACTAAAGCCATTTAAATAATCTTCAAAATTAGCTTGCAATAATTGTTGACTGTTTGTGGCTGTATTGTGTAAACGTTGCAATGTCCATTCGCTCACATTATAAAAAACATACCCTGAAGCTTCACGTAATCCGTTTTCATCCCATTCAGTAAACTTTGCCTCATCCCGTTGAAATGCCAATTCCTCCATCACGGCATCTTTAGTAGGCTCCAGTAAAGCATCCAATCGTCTTAAAACCACCATCGGCAAAATGACATCACGGTATTTCCCACGAACGTAAACATCTCGCAAGCAATCATCTGCTATTGACCAAATAAAAGAAACTAATTTATTATGTACGGCTTGATTCATTATTTTATTTTGTGTTTTGTATTTGTTCAAACTTATCAAAAATTAATCACTTTAACAATTAATAATGATTATAGGATTGGTAAAAATATAAAGTGTGAAATAAAATATTTTACGGGAATCCGTAATTAGATACATAATTAAAAAAACCGTATAGAGGTTTTACGGTTTTGTAAAGGAATTATATTTATATTTTAATTAATTAATTCACCAAATAAGAAATTAGCACTAAGACCAACTAAATGAACATTTGAATTAAATGTATGTACTTCTTTCCATTGAATTTCAAAATTTATCTTTGGCTTTTTATCTTTATCTTTAAGGCTTATCGGAATCCCTAGTTTCCAATTAGTTTTTTTATATTCTCCAGCATTAAATTCCACTGCGGGACTAATACCGATGGTATTATTTAAGATAAAAAAAGCAGGTTCAATAGTTAGCGAAGGAGTTAAAAATTGTTTAAAAGAGGTAGTATATCCATCGTTAGTTTCAGTGACTACAACTATACCGTTGACACCAGTTGTAACCGACTGAAAAGGGGTAGTAGTTAAATTATCAACTATAACATTGTTGTTGTTTTTTAAGTTCAATCTAGATTTAAAGAAAATAGAACAGCCCCATGAATACTCTCTCATATAATTTCCCGATAAAGTTGCATTAAAAGCATAGAAGTTTTTGTTTGAAAGTGGAATGTTAGCAACGTCATTTGTTGTTTTATATATGTTTTCTCCAAAAGGCACAAACACTTCGAGTGATAACCATTTATCACTTACAAAGCGATACATTTTATTTTTTTCAAGATAATCAATTTCTTCTTTTGCTAATTCTATATATAATTCATCATGTTTTTGTTTTAGGATGGTGTCTATTATAGCTAGATCTGAATCGAAGTTTTTTAAAGAGTTGTATTTTTTTACAATTTTATCTAAGTCATCTTTATTAAATTTATCAACTTTATCTTTATATTTTGTAAAAAGTAATTCTCTATTAGCTAAAATAGCCTTTTTTCTATTTTTTTTATTTGATGAAGTGAAATTAATATTTCCACTAAAAATACGAGATATTTTAAATGTCGCACCAATATTGTTTTCCTGAAAATCTCCATCTTTGTAAACAGTTGCAAAGTTGTCTTTTGACTTAATTTTGGCACCAGCTGAAAAAACCCACGATAATTTTTTAGTTTCATTACCACAGCGTATATCAAAGTTAGCTCCAATGGACAACGATTTATCATTTGCATCGAGTGATGCATAAAACTTTTGTAGTGATAAATCGTTAGAACCTCCAAAGGCAGTTCCTACTTTGTTAGCAAAAAGAATATTTAGCATCTTATCATTAAATAGTAATGAATCTTTATTTTCATCAAGTTTAATGTCTTTTAAATATTTATATTTAGGTGACATAAGAATATTTTGAGCAATACAAACATTTGAAAAAATTAATAATAGCAGTAATAATAATTTTGTCTTCATAAGTCAGTGATTTTAAGTTAAAGTTGATTTACAACAAATCTCAAAATTTTATCCATACCAAAACATCCCTACAAATAGGTATTTTTCTCATAATCATAATCTTACAAGAAGATTTTAGTTATTAGGTCATGGTTAATGGGTTGATTGAACTTGTTGATTTAAGGAGGAAGTATTTTGTATGTTCAAGTAATCCATGCATTGCTTTTCACAATCTATGAAAATGCAGGTGGTAAAAAAGCATCAAATTGAGATACAGCCAACGGGTTCTTGTTAAGCACAATGCTCTCTTTTAATGGTATTGCGATTGTGGGGCGCTGGTTGCTGCGAAGTCGGGGGACTTTGGAGGGGGGGGTTAACCCTCGACGGGTTTTGAACCCTTCGAGGGTTGTTGCTGACTTATTATTGGACGGGTTTGTGAACTGGTTCTTCGATTGAAGCGGAACTGTGCGGAGGACTTTGTCTTCGCGGCACTTTTTTACCCGACGATTAGCGGAATTACCTCTTCTGCTTTTAGGCCTGTGTATTGGCAAAACTCTTCGATGGAAACCAGTTGGTGTTCCAATTTGTGGAAGTGTTTTTTGACTTCTAAAATCAAAAGTCTGGAGCTTCTGTAACTTTTACCAGTAATTCTTTGAACGTCTTTTGGGTATATGCAGACTCTTTTTTGTTCTGTTTTCATATCCTTTTTAATGTGGCAATTTGGCAATTGGTTGCTGTGTCAATTGATTAATTGTCTGTCAAAAATAGGGTTTTTATTGTCAAAACGCAATGTAAAAGTAGTCAAAAAAGGTCGTTTTGGTCAAATTGATTCATCTAAGGTCACGGTGATTTTGAGCCTAACAATTAATTCGTCAATATTTGCCTGTAAATCATTTCAAGATGCATCAAAAATGGGTTTATGCAGGCTGAAGGAATGGGCCTTTGAATCATTCCGCTATTTACACATTTTAAATTTTAGAAATTATGGCAAGACAGAAAGGCATAATTAAATTAAAAGGTACTATCGGTGATATTACTTTTTATAAGTCGAGTGACGGGTATTTAGCCCGCGAGAAAGGGGGACCGGATGCTAACCGCATTGCAACGGATCCTTCGTTTCAACGCACCAGAGAAAATGGTGCTGAATTTGGTAGAGCCGGAAAAGCCGGCAGAGTTTTACGAACCGCTTTGCGGGCTTTGCTTTTGAATTCCGCTGACGGTCGAATGGTCGGTCGATTGACCCAACGCATGGTGAAAGTTATTCAAGCCGATGCGGTTAATGAAAGGGGTTTGCGGAATGTGATTGATGGCGAGGCTGAATTGTTGGTTGGATTTGAGTTTAACATTCGCGGTAAGCTAGGTACTAGTTTATATGCACCCTTTCAGACTGCGATTGATCGTGTAACCGGAGCAATGACTATTGACATCCCTTCCTTTATTCCGTTGAATATGGTTGTGGCTCCGAGTGGCACTACTCATTTTAAAATCATTTCCGGTGGAGCTGAGGTTGATTTTGAGGAGGAAACGTATGTGGCTGAAAATTCAGAAACAGCCATTTTACCGTGGAGCTCTGTGCCAACCGCTGTGATTAACCATGTTAATATCGTGACTGCCAACAGTACAAAACCTTTGTTTTTGGCCCTTGGTATTGCGTTTTACCAAGAAGTCAATGGGCAAATGTATCCGTTGAAGAATGGTGCTTTTAATCCATTATCACTTGTTCAAGTAAGTGGATTGTAGTTTGGTGTTAGCCTTTGGAAATCAGCCATTAGACGTATGATTTTAGTTTTAACCAGAACTTATTTCCCCGACGGAACCAACGGGAAACTGGAATGCAATGGTGCATTTATTTGTTATACCATTGAGTTGCCTTGGAAAGACAACCAAGTTGGTGTTTCCTGTATTCCGGAGGGGGAATATTTTATTCGTAAGCGATACAGTGCTAAATTCAAGTGGCATTTGGAAGTGATGGATGTGCCACAGCGAAAATACATTCTTTTTCATCCCGCTAACTATGCACTCAAAGAATTGCATGGTTGTATTGCACCGGTTTTAACGCTTTCCGGTTCCGGGGTTGGGTTACACTCGCGGCGTGCTTTTGAAAAGTTGAAAGCTGCGGTTTATCGAGCCTTGGATAACGGTGAACGTGTACAATTAATTATTCACTCTTAAATTTTTTATTATGACAATTTTAGATCGAGCTAAAGCTCCTACCCCCAAATTTTTTAAAGTGCTTCGAACGATTGGGTTGGTTATAGCCGCGGTAGGCGGTACCCTTCTTACGGCACCTATTTCTTTGCCAGCGACCGTTGTTACGGTTGGCGGTTATTTGGCTGTTGCCGGTGGCGTTATGTCGGCGGTAAGTCAAGTAGCGAAAGAGGATTCACCAAAAGACTAAGGTGATGAATCATCCTCATTCTGTATCGATTGGTACAGCCGGAGGGACATTGCTAAGTATTGTGCCAGTTATCACGTCAACGGATGTTGTGAAAACGATTATTTTGGCCGCTATTGGAGCTGCGGTAAGTTGTTTGGTTTCGATGCTGATACGGTGTCTCTTTAAGAAGCAAAAAAAGTAAATTTTTTACCCTGACTTTTATGGTTGGGGTTTTTTTTTTGGGGGGGTAGGTTGTAGGTTGTAGGTTGTAGGTTGGAGGTTGGAGGTTGGAGGTTGGAGGTTTTAGCGTTTGTCGGGGGAGTTTTTATCGAAGGGGATGAGGTTGAACATTTGTCTCATGCGGGAGCGGACGCGGTCGCCGTAGCAGGTTTCGAGTTCGGAGGCGGAGAGGTTGGTGGTGACGTGGGTCATTGTTTTATTGGTGATGAAGCTGTCATAGCGGGTCAGGATGATTTCTGCCATGACATTGCATTCGTTGCCGAAATATTTTATTTGTTTTTCGGTTCCTAAATCGTCGAAGCAGATGTTGTTCATTTTTGATTGTTTTTCTTCTTTTTTGGTAAATGGGCTGAGGGCTTCGTAGCCTTTTGTTGCAAATTCGAAGGCAATGTCTCGGCATGGTATTATTTTGTAATTATGGCTTTGTGGTGAAAAAAAGTTAATGAGCCACATCATGGATGTTTTTCCGCAACCTACCGGTCCGGAAAGGATAATACCTTTGTTGACATCTATATTCATTGCCCGTGCTGTGCTTTCATCTCGAATGGCATAAATGAGTAATTTCTTGATGACCGGTACATCCTTTTCATGTATTTTAAATTTCTTACCAAATTGATGTTTACCGAGGTTTTCCAAGGTTTCGACACACTTTGCAAAATCATAGATTTTGACACCATTTTTGATTTCAAATGTTTTCTGAATTTCGTTATAAGGGTTCATCGTATTTGTTTTGGTTAGCTGTTTTAAGGTTACCCGGTGAAGGGGTTGTGGTGGTTGTTTGCACTGTTGTGCCGTTTTGTGTGTTGAGTATCCAGCTGTTTGCTGCCGCATTCCAATTGACCATCGGTGTTTTGCCTCCCACCAACCAGCCGATGCTTGCGAAATAATTGTAGAATTTGTGTGCTTCCGATTCCGGGTGGTTCTGTTCCTTGAAATAGGCAACTGTTTCGTGGATTGTGGGTTCTGTGAAGGCCTTCCTTTTTTTATGGAATTTTTTTTCTTCGGTGGTCTTCGTCTCTATTTCCTTTTTTTCCACATATTCCTTTTCTGATTTTTTTATTTTTTCAATTTTGTTTTCACCGTTTCTATTGTTTGTACTGTTTGTATTGTTTAATGAAGGTACTAGTGCTTGTTCGTTACCTGTTCCGATATTAGTCTGCTCCAATGCTAGTGGTTGTCCCGCAACTGTTTCATTATCCTGTTTAAAGAATGATGTGGTTGCATCTTGGGTAATGGTTGTTTGTTCTTGTTCGAAATTAATCAAGATCACATGACTGCCTCTGAATGGGTTGAAGGAAGGTTGGTAGTTGATGTAGCCCAACGCATGCAGGTTTTTTAAGCATTTGTGGTACGTGGCTTTGGAGCTGATTTTGCTTATTTGCATGATTTCGTCGCGGTTGATGCTGATGGGGTTTCGGAATCGATTGCAGTTCCAACATTGGAATAGGGCGATGTATAGGCTGATGTGTGTTGGGTTGAGGGATTGTTCTTGGATTACTTTATCGAAGAAGGCGGTGAGGTGTTTGATGTAGTTCATTTTTTTTTTGAGGTGCTAAGGTGCTGAGGTACTGAGGTACTGAGGTTTTGGTTTAAAAGTTTAAGAGTTTAAAGGTTTAAGAGTTTAAAAGTTTAAAGGTTTAAGAGTTTAAAAGTTTAAGAGTTTAAAGGTTTAAGAGTTTAAAGGTTTAAGGGATTAAAAGTTTAAGGGGGAGATGGAAATAGGGGGGTGACCATAACTAGTTTATTTAGTGTTATGGTGCAAAAGTGTTGGAAAGGGATTGGATTATATCACAAGGATATCCGAAGTTGTGAAGGATTTATTTTTCTGCTTTGAATTTTTTTAAGTTTTCAATGAAGTAGGTGGGGGAAAGGCCGGTGTTTTTTTTGAAGGCGTTGGTGAAATTGTGGGTGGAGCTAAATCCGACCTCTTCTGCTAAGGCTTTGTTGGTGTAATTTCGGAATTTTGATTCTGTTTTCAGTATGTTTATAATGTAGTTAATTTTGAGACTACTTACGTAGTCGATTGATTTTTTGTGGCGGTATTGTTGTATTACTCGGGCGACATACCTGGGGTTTGAATTGACGATGGTGGCCAACTTAGTAATCGTCAGGTCTTTGGTGAGGATTTTTTTGGAGTTTTCGAACTTTTCAAGCTTCTGCAAAATTGTTTGTACGACTTCCGGATTGATGTTTAACTCCCCATTTTCATTATAAACCGGTTTTGCTTTTCTTGATTGGCTGTTTTCGTTCTTCATTATCTCGTTGAATCGTTTCTTGAGCTTTTTTCGGTTTTGTATGTGATACAATAACAGTGCTATTGAAAAAGAGACGGTTAAACCGATGGTGCTTGAAAAGAGGATTTGTTGTGTCTTCTTTTCTTTTTCAATTCTCTTTTTTTCTGCTATCAGCTCCTTGGTGTCAAATTCTTTGAATATTTTTTTTGATAGGTATTGGAAGTTGACATTGAACAAACTGTCTGCTTTTATCAATTTTTGAATGTACCTTAACTGCTCATCTTTGTTTTTTTTATTTTTGTAGTATTGTATGAGCAGCTCAAAATTTTCTCTTAAGTCGGGTCTGATGTAGTTTTGTTTTTCGTATTCATTGTTGACTTTGATGAGGTAGGGCAACGCTTTGTTGTATTCTTTGCGACTCCAGTAGCTTTTTGCTATGTAAAAATATGCCACTGTTGCATTGGCAACATCATTTTTGTTTTCCAGTTCCGGGATGCAACGGCTCATTTGTTTGATTGCAAGGGTGTAGTTTTTTTTAAAGTAATGGTTTACCCCTTCCGACAAATTAAAATAAACCACCATTTCCTCGTTCTCCAATTCTTCGCTTACTTGGAGTCCGTATTTGTTCATGCCGGAAGATTTGTCAATTTCTTTTGTTTTTGTGTAGCACAAACCCAACGAATGGATTGTATTGAGGTAGGCCCGGTCATTCTCTTCTTTAAAATACGCTTTGCAGTCGTTGAAAAGGGCTATGGCCTCCTCGTAAAATCCTAAATAATATTTTGTGTGTGCGCGATTGAGTATTTGACTTTATGGATTGCATATTCGTCCTTTGTTAAGTGTAGAAATGCATTCGCTTGAATATAAAAATCCAGTGCCTTTTTTAATTCTTTTTGGTTGTAATAAATAATTCCTTTGGTGAGGTAGGCATTTCCAATAAGTCCATTGTCTTTTGACTTGAGGGATTCCAGCAGCAGGCTGTCGCTGTATTTGAGTAAGTGCTTTTTATCTTCGGCATACATTAATCCTCTATAGGCGTGTGCCGTTTCTCTGTAGTTTTTTTCTTTTTTTGCTTTGTGGAGCCATGCTTTGGCATACACTTTTGCGGTGGTGGAATCCGCTTTCAATTCATTTATTTTATTCTTGAAATAGGAATAGTCTTTGTTGCTCAGACTATCTTTTGTTATGTTGTTACTGTATGCCTTTGCAGTGATACAACAACACAGTGTTGACAGAAAAATTACGTACTGTTTCATCCTAGCTTTATTAAAAAATACGACACGTTGCTTCAGTGATTGAACGTGTTGCTATTGGTTAATACTGATTAATTGTAAATCCGGTAGATTTTTGGCGGTTTAAATATACATTATTTTCTTTAACGATTGTTTAGCGTTAGGTGGTTGACATTCAGTTCAAAGCTAACCTATTAATGGTGTTTAATTCAGGAATTTGACCTTGTAAATTCAGGAATTGACTACCAGACTGTTTGTGCAGTACTTTTTCCTCTCCTAGTTTTGCTTCGAATTCAAATGGGATTTTTTATCTCAATCTGTTCCGATTTACCCGGGGAAATTGAACAAAATACTCAATCGTTAATTTTTAAAAATTTATCACATGAAAACTATTTATTTGCGTTTTTTGTTACTTTTTCTATTCGCCGCTTGCACTCCTGAAGAAAAAGATATTGTTGAGGAACCCGTACTGAACTCTCACGTTTCCAGAGCAAACGTTTCTCCTTCCAATCCTTTTAATCCGTATGATGAAGTTGGGGCAGTTTATGGAGACTTGATGGCTATTTATTATGACAAAGATTCTGTTGTAACCGAATTGGATTCGCTGTTGCATTCGGTTGAAACTATCGCTTTTTCACTACCGGCTTTTTCAACTGTTTCCAGTACTTATGTATCGCCGACTGTATCGGCAATCGACTCTATTCTTGCTGCACCGAATGATCGCTTGGCTGCGTGTATTATGGATTCTTCTCTCTCCTTGGCTGCTCAATTGCGATTGACTGCTTTTGCGAATACGGCTTTGGTGTATGCTTTAGACTCGAGCGAATACCACGTTTTTTATGACCATGCTACCGCTTTTGAGTTGGAAGTGCAGTCTGATTTTGGTTATACGGCCTTTGATAAGCAAGTTTTATTGACCAGTAGTGCTATTTTTCGGTATACGGTTTATGCCAAAAAGAAAAAGCCTAAGAAGAATACTGATCCGGAATGGGATTTGATGGTTGGGAATTTTACTGGTGCGATTGAGGGTGCGAAGGTGGGTAAAGGTACTGCTGTTGTTTTTGCTTTGGTGACGGGCATTGCAGAAAATGATTTATAATTTGATTTTTTACTCTAAGGCAATCATTATTATTTTATTAGCAAAAGGCTACTTTGACGAGTAGCCTTTTATTTCTCATCTGCTTGGTTCATTCGTGTGATTAAGTTGGTTTGGAGTGTGTTGAGGAATTTGGTTCGCTCCGTTTTTCTAGCTTTGATTTCGAGGTAAATTCGGTTGAATTGGCCCAGCTCGGTGTTGAACATCGTTTGCATCAATTGACAGGTTTCGTTGAGTGAAGCTTTGCCATTATTGACCACTCCTGCTGCGTTTAATGCGTAAATTAATTCTACTAATGCTACTTTGGAACCGGTCCATTGGAGTTTACTTTTGTCTTCTTTCTCTTTTTTTGTTTTCTTTTTTTCTATTTTGTTAAGCAGTTGATTTTTGATTCGTTTCATCGCCGTGAAATTAGCTACTTCAAAATCCAATTGCGTTGTGAAAGTGGCGTCCATTTGCGACGAAAAAGAGGTGCTGTTTTCTCTATTTCTCAAAAAATATTTTTTGTTTACATCTGCTTTTTGTGAGCGAATGACTTGGTAGTTTTTGCTGTTTTTTTGGAAATAACGGTTGATTTTTTTTATTTCTCTTTGGTAGTACTTTTTTTGTTCCTTTAGCGTACCGGGTACTTTTCTTCTTTCAATTTTATGTTTTTGTTCGAGTTCTATTACTTTGGCCAGTAGGATAGGCTTTTGATTTTTAAAAAAGTCAATTTCTTCCGCTTCACTTTTAAACGTATGTTTTTGTGTTTTTTCTTTGAGGTTTTCGAGTTTTGTTAACGCGATTGTTCTGGCTTTTTCCAGCCATGGTAATGAATTTCTTTTTTCAGGAATTGTGTTGATTTCTGTTTTTAATTCGGCTAGGAGGGTAGTTAGCACTTCTTTCATTTTTACTATTTTGGAATTGATTTGAAGTGGGCAAAACTAATGGGATGGTTGATGTTTGGCAAGTGAGTGGGTGTAGGATTCCCGAATTTGATAGTGGAGATTCCTGAATTTTAGGGGGTGGGTTGTAGGTTGTCTGTTGTCTGTTGTCTGTTGTGGGGTTTGTTGTAGGAGTGAATTTCATTTTTCCTTCTGATTTTGTTGCTCTGGCACTAAATGGAGCAAAATCAGATTGTATTTCAGGAGAGGATTTCGTTTGTGCTATTGATTTTGTTGCCCCGGCCCTAAAGGGAGCAAAATCAGAGTGTATTTCAGGAGAGGATATCATTTAATTGTAAGCGTTCATTTGTTTTGAGCACGGTTTTTTTCCACCCGCCGCGGCGGGTGGGGGAAAGAAAAAAACAAAGTAGTGAATATAATTTTTCCACCTGATTTTGTTGCCCCGGCCCTAAAGGGAGCAAAATCAGAGTGTATTTCAGGAGAGAATAGGATTTCGTTTGTGCTATTGATTTTGTTGTCCCGGCCTGCCTAGGCAGGAGCAAAATCAGATTGTATTTCAGGAGTGAATATAATTTTTCCACCTGATTTTGTTGCCCCGGCCCTAAAGGGAGCA
>NZ_QLSV01000020.1 GCF_003268815.1 Flavobacterium lacus
CTTATATCTGTGTTCTAAATCTTATGCATCATTTGTTGAACACGGATTATAAAAATTGGAGAAATTAGAAAAATAATTATCATCCTAAATTTTAAAGATTATTGTAATTTCTTATATCTGTGTTCTAAATCTTATGCATCATTTGTTGAACACGGATTATAAAAATTGGAGAAATTAGAAAAATAATTATCATCCTAAATTTTAAAGATTATTGTAATTTCTTATATCTGTGTTCTAAATCTTATGCATCATTTGTTGAACACGGATTATAAAAATTGGAGAAATTAGAAAAATAATTATCATCCTAAATTTTAAAGATTATTGTAATTTCTTATATCTGTGTTCTAAATCTTATGCATCATTTGTTGAACTCGGATTATAAAAATTAGAGAAATTAGAAAAATAATTATCATCCTAAATTTTAAAGATTATTATAATTTCTTAAATCTGTGTTCTAAAAAAACACCAAAAAATAACCGCTAATTCGCAGATTATAATTTGCGAATTAGCGGCTTTTTATTTTCTAAATCTACTTTTAGATTTTCTTAATCCCCATACTATATAAAGTAAACGCCTGAATATCGGCTACTTCTTCAATGGTTTTTGAAATTGGTTTTCCTGCTCCATGTCCGGCATTTACATCAATTCTGATTAGAACAGGATTTTCTCCGGCTTGTTTGTCTTGCAACTCAGCAGCAAATTTAAAACTGTGTGCCGGCACTACTCGATCATCGTGATCGCCGGTTGTGACTAAAGTGGCCGGATATTTTGTTCCTTTTTTCACGTTGTGTACGGGAGAATAATTCTTTAAATACTCAAACATTTCTTTGCTGTCGTTGGCTGTTCCGTAATCGTAAGCCCAACCGGCTCCGGCTGTAAAAGTGTGGTAACGCAACATGTCTAACACACCCACCGCAGGTAAAGCTACTTTGGCTAAATCAGGTCGTTGGGTCATCACTGCTCCTACTAGTAAACCGCCATTTGAACCGCCGCGAATCGCTAAATAATCAGAAGAAGTATAGTTTTGAGCAATCAAATATTCCCCGGCTGCAATAAAATCATCAAAAACATTTTGCTTGTTCAGTTGCGTTCCGGCATCGTGCCATTTTTTTCCATATTCTCCACCACCACGCAAATTGGCTACGGCATAAATTCCGCCATTTTCCATCCAAACAGCATTAGTAATACTGAAACTTGGGGTTAAACTCACATTAAAACCACCATATCCATAAAGAATGGTCGGGTTTTTACCATCTAATTGCAAGCCTTTTTTATGGGTAATTATCATCGGGATTTTTGTACCGTCTTTAGAAGTGTAAAACACTTGTTTACTCTCGTAATTAGCGGAATTGAAATCTACTTTTGGTTTTTGGTATTCTTTCGATGTTCCTGCTTTTGGTTCAAACGAATAAATTGTTCCGGGTGTAATGTAATTTGAAAATGAAAAATACAATTCTTTATCGGTCTTTTTCCCGCCAAAACCTCCCGCTGAACCAACGCCTGGCAATTTGATTTCACGAATCGCTTTACCTTCATAATCATATTGAATTACTTGCGAAATAGCATCTTTCATATAATTCGCAAAAATGTATCCGCCTCCGGTTGAAGGAGATAACACATAATCGGTTTGCGGAATAAAATCTTTCCAGTTTTCGGGTTTTGCGTTTTTCGCGTCCACCGTCACCATTTTTTGGTTCGGAGCATTCAAATTGGTTACGATATATAACGTTGAACCTACATTGTCAATCACATAATTATTGCTGTTGAAATTATCAACAATCGTTTCTAGCTTACTGTTTGGATTGCTTAAATCCTTAAGATACAATTCATTTCCGGTAGTAGAATTAGCCGCCGTTACAATTAAAAATTGTTGATCTTCGGTCACACCACCACCTACATACCTTCTTTTTTCATTTAAACCAAAAATCACTTTGTCTTCTTTTTGAGAAGTGCCTAATTTGTGGTAGTATAATTTGTGTTGATCGGTTTTGGCCGAAAGTTCGCTTCCTTCGGGTTTATCATAACTGGAATAAAAGAATCCGTCGTTGCCTAACCAAGAAATTCCACTGAATTTTACATCAATGATAGGTTGCTCCAACACTTTCTTTGAAACCGCCTCCATAATGATAATTTTGTTCCAATCGCTACCGGCTTCCGAAGTAGAATAGGCAACTAATGAACCATCTTTTGTAAATTCCACATTGGCCAATGAAGTCGTTCCGTCCGCTGCAAAAGTGTTCGGGTCTAAAAAAACTTCTTCTTTTCCGGATTTGTCTTTTCGGTATAAAACCGATTGATTTTGTAAACCGTTATTTTTATAGAAATAAGTATAATTCCCTTCTTTAAACGGAGCAGAAATACGTTCGTAATTCCATAATTTTTCTAATCGTTCTTTAATTTGATTGCGATACGGAATGTTGTTCAAATAGTTAAACGTAACTTCATTTTGAGTTTTAACCCAGTCTTCTGTTTCTTTCGAACGGTCGTCTTCGAGCCAACGATAAGGGTCGTTTACTGCTGTGCCAAAATACGTGTCTTTTACCTCTCCCTTTTTTGTTTCGGGATAGTGAATAGGAGAATTTGTTTGTGCATTCATACTTATCACACAAACAATTGCAACTGCTGAAATAGATTTTTTCATTCTTTTGAATTGATTGATATCGACAAATATAATCAACCAAAATGTTAATTTTAGTTAAATAGCGGTTTGTATTTTGGCCACAATTTATACATCAAAATTCCATTAAAAATGGCTACCAAAAGTGCTCCGCTAATTCCCGGAATGTCTAAAAATAAATGAAACAACAAAATATTCACCGAAATCGGAACTAAAACAACCAAGGCAAAAGCCACCCATTTATTCAACAGTAGCAGAAGTCCAATCAAAATCTCAATCACACCAACCACTTGTAAAACATAACCGGTTGAAGCTAACGAATTGATAAAATTGGCCGCATTTTCCGGTAATTCAGGAGCCGGAATAAAACTTAGAAACTTGTTAAGTCCGAAAACAACAAGGATTGCTCCAAGCAGGATTCGCATCAGTTTGGTAAATTGTGAATTCATAAGTTGTCGTATTTTTTGGTTAGAAAATGTAATAAAATAACTAAATTAATAAAAAATACTTTATAAAATTCACAAAATGAAATAAAAAAACCAAACCCTAGTATTAGTAGGGTTTGGTTGAAAAACAATAGTTTGAAACAATTTATTGCACAATTACCGGAAAAGTAACCTCAATATCAGTTGAGCCTCCCGCATTGGTAATATTACCCGCTGAAACACCGGCTGCATTTTTGTTTAACAAATGTCTTAATGTAAAGGTCATGTTTCCTGTACCTAAATTTGCCCCGGTTACAAAGGTAAATTCTAATCCAAGCGGATTTCCATCAGTGTCAAAGTCAGCATACGTAAAGCTGCCTAAACTGTTTGAAATTTGATAAAAAACTTGGTGCTCCAAATCTTTTTCTTCAATTTCTTCGGTGATATCTTCGGCTGGATTTTCCAATTCATTTAAAAATTGAACAGAACCGGAATAAGTGGTTGAAGCGGCAAAATTTCCACTAACAGTAATTACCGGAGCATTTGGCCCATCGCCATCGGCATCTCTTGAGGTTAACGTGATCGTTTGTCCGCCACCCACAAATGTTGCGATTAACGTAGTGATTAATTCTTCTTCTACAACCGGTGAATCGTCGTTGCTGCAAGAATTGAAAGTGAAAATTGCTGTTAAGGCCAAAGCCATGATTTTTAAATTTTTCATTTTTGTGTTTTTAATAATTAATTTTTAATTGTAATTGTATGTTTCTACCCATTTCATCAACAAAAAAACGTTGGCGATTTAAGTAGTCACGGTAGTCTGTGTTTAACAAATTTTGAACGGATAAAGCGATGGTGGTATCCAATTTTTTGAAGGCCTTGAACTTCATTTCCGAATAAAAATGGAACAATTGATAGGCTTTTGGCGGTGTGCTGATGTCAACGATAACGGGAACAAATTCGCCATCTACAATGATATCGGTTTCAAAATTAAAGTCAGGATATCGATGCTGACGAAAAACCGATTCGGATTGAAGTTCTAAAAGCAATCCATTCCATTCTTCTTTTTTGTATTGAATGGACGTTGAAATCGTCATCGGCGGCATATCAATCAACGGCTGATTTTCAGATAAATCTTCGCCATTGACATAGGCAAACGAAAATTTGTGTTGCCAATTCGAATGGATGTTCCATTGCGAATGAAAATCAAGTCCAAACAATCGAGCATTGGTTTGTTGAAATTCCCAAACAGGGAAAGCTCCTCGAATAGTCGTTTCAAAACCAACGGGACGAAGATACATAAAGTTAGTAATCTGATGAAAATACGGATTGACTTCCATCGAAAACACATTCCATTTTTTAGATAACGACGACGAAAATTTAATCGATTCTTCTCTCTTCAAACGCAAATCACCCAACTCAATTTGTCCGGTGGAATGATGCAAACCATCGGAAAAAAATTCGGACGGATTCGGATTTCTGTTGGATAAACTAATGTTGTTTAACCATTTCCAATCCTGCTGAAAATCTTTTCGAACACCCACACTAGCAGAAATATTGTGAAATGTAAATTGCGGCTTGGTCAACCATTGGTCAGCGGTTTCATCAACAATAATACCCCAAAAATCAGCTTGATAACCGCGTTCTGTCCAACGTGATTTCAAGTAATACTTCGTGGCTTCGACGGTGGAAAAATCATAGCGAATTCCGCCATCCACAACTAAATCCTCTTTGATTTCGTACGTTCCGATACCATATAAACCGGTATCAAATCGAACATAAGTGGGAATCAAAGGTCGAACGCCGGTTCTCGGATTGGCGAAATTGTTTTGAAACAATCCACTAATTCCGGTTTTAAAACTGAATTGAGTCCATTCTTTTTTATAATCCGATTGAAGTGAATGCGTGGTCAATTGTAAATCCAAAGCCGCTTTGTTTTCGTTATTTCTTCTCAAATCAAACTCATTTCGTTTATTAAATTGAAGCGAATAAAACGTGGAAATCGAACTACTTTCATCCAACTTTTGCAGATAATTCAGTTTCATCAAATGGTGTTGAATGGCTTGTTTCGGATGTTGAATAGAATACGTAAAATCATCAATTATATATGGAATTTGGTTGTTGATGGAATTGTATAAATCGGTCACATTTCCAATATGCGAAGCACTCAAAATTCCAATCGTGGCATTGTATAAACTATAAAAAGCAGATAGTTCATAGGTTTCTTTCACATACGAAACATCGCCCGAAAAATTTAATTCTCGGTTTCCTGAATTGGATAAAACATAATCAGGAGCTTCACGATCACCAAAATAAGTGAGCGTTCCCAACGCATTCCATCGCCAACCTTCCGGATTTCCTTTGTGAATACTCGAACTTATCGTTCCGCCACGACCATTGGATGAACCGCTAATCATCGTTTTTCCAAATAAAGTGTCTTGCTTGACGTTAGTTGATTCGATGACAACCATTCCGCCCACAGCATCGCCACTGTATTGCAAACCCGAAGCACCTTTGATAACCGAAATTTTTCCGGCAGCATTCAAGTCAAAATTCGGTGCGTGCTCGGTTCCCCATTGTTGGTCTTCCAGCCGAACTTGATTGGAAAAAATGGGAACTCGACTGCTGTGCAAACCGTTAATAACCGGTTTTACAATACTCGTTCCGGTTTTTAAAAGAGAAACTCCTGAAACTTCTTTCAACGCTTCTGCTAAAGTTTTGGAACTGTTTCGCTCCATCGATTCTTTAGAAATTTGCTGTTCAGCTAAACTGTTGCTTACTTGCGAAACTTTTTGCTTTACGGTGATTTCTTCTAAATTGGTTTCAGAAGGTTTCAACTTCACATTCAACACAACATCTTCGGTAATATCTACTAAGGTATCGCAGGTTTTATAGCCCAAATAGGAAATATACACCCGCAATTCGCCTTTGGGCAAACCGTTGATTTCGAATTCGCCAATTGGATTACTAGCGTTATTCAGGTACTTGGTATGAATGTGACTTCCGGTTAGCGGTTGGTTTTTTTCGTTGGTGATTTTTCCACTTAAAGTGAATTGACCATAGCTCGAAAATCCAAACCATAACAAGAAGAAAAGGATAATTAAGTATCGCATTTTTCTGGTTCAAAATATAAAACACATTGAGTCATTACTATTTTGTAGCAAATGACTATTTTTTGTTTCTGAGATTTTAAACCGATTGCGGCGGTCCGCGATGCGAAAAAAGTGAACCTGAAAAAGAAGAAATTTGTGCTTGTTCCTGATATAAATATGGAACAGGGTTGATTGGGAAATCAAATCGATAGGTTAAAACTTCCGGCTGGATATAAAACCAAAAATGAAAATCACAAATGGAACAATCGTCTTCTGAATGCTGATGCGAAAAACCATCGTGGGAATGATGACAAACTTCGGTTTCATCAAAATAATCAGCCACCAAATGCCTATAGGTATGCAATGACTGAAACAGTATTGTGAACAACACTGCCGACATTAAATACAGGTTTAGTATGGCTAATTTCTTTTTCATTGGGTGCAAAGGTAGGGAAAAGGTAGTAAAATAGGGAGTTTTTTAAGAAGAGTTTACGAAGGGGAGTTTTTCATAGGAAGTCTTTGTGCAGCGGGGTTTCTATTTATTTAATTATTATTTAGCGGTTTGATGTTGTTTCAACTAATTTAAAACATAGTCTTTTTTTATTAAAACGGATTATGCCCTTTTTTTACATCGTCAATTCCGGAATCAATAAAATTTTTTAAGGTTCTATCAGTGCTATATAACCAGCCTAAATCACCTAAAGAACTCTCATCTTCATGTGGTAAAAATACATTTCTTACATAAGGATTATCGCCTTCATCTAAATAAACCATAAGAAAAGATTCCAAGAGTCTAACTTCAATAATATAAAATGGTCTTGTGATTGTTCGTTCCATACCTTCTTCTGTCATCCATTGTCTGGCATCAACTTGCATTTGTTGCCCACAACCATCAAACCACCCATAATCTAATACATAACAAGAATTACCAGCTAAAAAAAGTAATTCTCGTAATGCTATTGGGAAAGGATTACCATTGTTCCAAACTTGTTCCAATTGTTCTATTTCAGATAACGGAATGCCCCCCGCTCCGCAAAGTCTTCTTAATAGCACAAAGCTCCGCAAATGTCCTCGCTCCGCAAAGTCTTCTTAATAGCACAAAGCTCCGCAAATGTCTCCCGACTTTGCGGAATGTAAGTTAATCATAACCAATGTCTTTCATAAATGAATTGAGGTTTAATTTGCTATTTAAAGGAATTTCAATCTCGCTCCGCAAAGTCTTCTTAATAGCACAAAGCTCCGCAAATGTCCCCCGCTCCGCAAAGTCTTCTTAATAGCACAAAGCTCCGCAAATGTCTCCCGACTTTGCGGAATGTAAGTTAATCACAACTAATGTCTTTCATAAAGGAATTGAGGTTTAATTTGCTATTTAAAGGAATGTCAACCAACTCAATTTTAATTATTCCTTCATTATACACATAATTTGAAGCACTTGAATAGAGATAATGAGCTGCTTTTTCAACTAATCCTGCACGAACAGGATTTAAATGAATATAGTCAATTTTTGACCACATAAACTTCTCTGAATAAATTTCTTCTGCATGATTTCCTAATTGCCAAAATTGAAAATTTTTATTTCTGATATGACTCTTTGTCGCCCGCTCCGCAAATGTTTCCCGACTTTGCGGAAAATAATTTTGAATAAAAATAACAAAAATTCCACAACATCTTAATAATATCAAAATCCTCGCTCCGCAAAGTCTTCTTAATAGCACAAAGCTCCGCAAATGTCTCCCGACTTTGCGGAATGTAAGTTAATCATAACTAATGTCTTTCATAAATGAATTGAGATTTAATTTACTATTTAAAGGAATGTCAACAAACTCAATTTTAATTATTCCTTCATTATACACATAATTTGAAGCACTTGAATAGAGGTAATGAGCTGCTTTTTCAACAAATCCTGCACGAATAGGATTTAAATGAATATAGTCAATTTTTGACCACATAAACTTCTCTGAATAAATTTCTTCTGCATGATTTCCTAATTGCCAAAATTGAAAATTTTTATTTCTGATATGACTCTTTGTCGCCAATTGAAAACGTTCTAACATCCATTCTCTTCTGCTTTCAGGTTCAGATTGAATTTTTTCTATTATGGTTTTTGAGGTATATTTCTTAAAATCACGAATTAAATCAGACAATTTACCTTCTTTTGACTGAACAATCATGTGAATGTGATTCGTCATAATCACATAACTGTATAAAATCATTCCTTTGTTTTTGATGCAATAGTCTAAACATTCAATAACACAATCTCGATATGATTTTCTAGAAAAAACATCGACCCAGTCAACAATTGTGGCGGTTAAAAAGTGTGGCAAGTTTTGGTCTCTGATAACATATCCTTCTTTCATGGCGTGTAAATTTTTAAATAAAAATAGTAAAAATTTGTGAAGTTTTAGGGCTATTAATACTTTTTTAAATTCCGCAAAGTCGGGAGACATTTGCGGAGCGTTTCATAGGGAATTTTCGTTAGAACACTTTGCGGAGCCGGGATTTTTTTAAGAAGATTTTACTAAGAGGAGCTTTAAATTTTGTTTTGTATTCTATTCATTCACTTTCCGCAAAGTCGGGAGACATTCACTTTCCGCAAAGTCGGGAGACATTTGCGGAGCTTTTCATAGGAACATTTTTCACGGAACTCTTTGCGGAGCAGGGGGTCGGGAGACATTTGCGGAGCTTTTCATAGGGAATTTTCGTTAGAACACTTTGCGGAGCCGGGAGTAGTAATGATGGAAAAGTTATTTTTTTTAGAAAATTAGACATCGTTTTAATATTAAAATTTTAAAAACAGTAAGAGCTATTGTAAAATAGTTTTATCAATTTTTAGCTACAATTAAATTATGATTTTTGGTTTATCATTGATTACGGAACATTGCCAATTCCATCTATTTTTATATTCCAAGGATAAACTGTATATTCTTTTTTAGAATAATGAAAAAACACTTTTAAATAAGTTTTGAAATCTGAAAAATCTTTAATTAGTTTATTTTCATCGTTAAAAACTTTTGTGGTTTTGCTAAATACTTTATTAAAAAAATAATATTCGATAATTTCTATCCTATAATTTAATCTTGATCTAACAATTAATAAAATTTCTTCAATGTCTTCAAAAATTAATGGCTCATAATACTCTTGCAGTTCTTTAATAATCCCTATAGAAATATCCATAGTATTTTTATATTTTTTAAAACAAAAGGTAAAGTCAATTTTTAACTGTTCTTTACTCAAAATATTAATAACATAAAAATTGCTATTATCTATAATATTTATTTCACAATCATAATGTTTAAACAATGTAAAAATCTTTTCAATTAAAATTTGTTGAACTGTTGTTAATCCATTATCTAAATTCATTTTCTTTTTTCCCATAAGTTCAGATGCCGTTCCGCAAATGTCTCCCGACTTTGCGGAATATAAATTTAATTAAAAATAACAAAAATTCAGCAATATATTGATATGTTAAAAATTCTTTCCATCAACAAACAAAAAAAGCCCCTAAAAAGGAGCTTTTAATTACAATACTATTATCTTATACTAAATTATTCTCCACCAAATACTCCGCAATTTGCACCGTATTGGTTGCAGCACCTTTACGTAAATTATCCGCCACAATCCACATATTTAACGTGTTGGGCTGGCTTTCATCACGGCGAATTCTACCCACAAAAACATCATCTTTTCCTTGAGCATAAATCGGCATCGGATAGGTTTTGGTGTCTAAATTATCTTGAACAGTAACGCCTGAAGTATTGTGTAAAAGTGCACGAACTTCATTCACATCAAAATCAGTTGAAAATTCCACATTTACCGCTTCACTGTGTCCACCAACTACCGGAATTCGGATGGCGGTTGCTGTAACAGCAATACTTCTGTCGCCCATAATTTTTTGGGTTTCACGAACCAATTTCATTTCTTCTTTGGTGTAGCCGTTGTCTTCAAACACATCACATTGCGGGATAGCATTTCGGTGAATGGGATACGGATACGCCATTTCACCTTTCACACCGCCATATTCATTTTCCAATTGTTGAACCGCTTTTACACCCGTTCCGGTAATGGATTGATACGTGGAAACAATTACTCGTTTTACGTTATATTTTTTATGTAACGGATTTAAAACCATCACCATTTGAATGGTAGAGCAGTTTGGATTAGCAATGATTTTATCGTCTTTGGTTAATTCGGAAGCATTGATTTCAGGAACCACTAATTTTTTAGTCGGATCCATTCGCCAAGCGGAAGAATTGTCGATAACCGTTGTGCCTGCTTCTGCAAATTTGGGTGCCCAAGCTAAGGAAGTTTCTCCTCCGGCAGAAAATAAAGCAATATCCGGACGCATTTCAACAGCGGTTTGCAATCCAACGACCTTGTAATTGTTTCCTTTGAATTCAATTTCCTTTCCAACCGACTTTTCAGAAGCAACCGGTATTAATTCCGTTATCGGAAAATTTCTCTCCGCTAAAACTTGAAGCATAACTTCGCCAACCATTCCGGTAGCACCAACAACTGCAACTCTCATGTGTGAATTTTTAGATTTAAAGTACAAAAGTAAAGAATAGTACGTTGAAAAAAATCAGTTTCACAAAATTTTGGTTTTTTGTAAAATAGATACCAAAATATAATTTATCGTTTGAACACAAATTTCTTATTTTTTTTCCACGAATTGCACGAATTGCACGAATTGAAATTAAATAAATGTTTTGCCACGAATTGCACGAATTTGCACAAATTAATTCGTGTAAATTAGTGACCCGGGCGAAGCGAACAGACGAAGTAAATTCGTGGCTACCTATAGTAAAAGTAAAACTTTGGAATGATAGTAAACAGTTTTGAACAAAATTAATTCATGTAATTTGTGACCCGAGCGAAGCGAACAGACGAAGTAAATTCGTGGCTACTAAAAAAAGACCCCGAACAAGTCGGGGTTTAATTAGAATATATAATGTAGCGGAACGTCTATTTTTTTAATAAATCTCTGATTTCTGTCAACAATTGCTCTTGTGTTGGTCCGGCTGGTGCTGCTGGTGCTTCAACAACTGGTTTTTTCATTTTGTTGTAGCCTTTAATAATTATAAACATAACTAAACCTACAATAACCAAATTCACCAAGGTGTTCACCCAAGCTCCCCAACGAATGGCAACTTCTGGAACGGCAGCAACACCTTCGGCTTCTGCCACAGCAGCTTGTAAAACTACTTTCATTTCAGAAAAATCAACGCCTCCCGTTAACATCCCAACAACGGGCATAACAATGTCATTCACAAATCCATTCACTACAGCACCTACAGCTCCCGCCATAATAACTGCAACGGCAAATTCAATAACATTGCCGGTCATGATAAAATTCTTAAATTCTTTAAACATAATTTTAGTTTTTAAAGGTTAGATGTTACGAATTTAGTTAAAATTTTAACATCCACAATAAAAAAATTATTCTCTGAAAAAAATTCTTTTTACCCTTTGCGATATTCCGGTGAGTATTTCATACGGAATGGTATTCAGCTGTTTTGCCATCCAAGTAACGGATGGATTTTCGCCTAAAACAATCACTTCATTTCCTTCAATACACGGAATGGTGGTGACATCAACCATCAACATATCCATACAAACACTGCCCACAATCGTGGCTTTTTGGTTGTTTATCATCACAAAACCTAACCCGTTGCCCCAACTTCTTCTAATTCCGTCGGCATAACCAATTGGAATGGTGGCGATTCGGGTTTCTTTTTCGGCCACAAATCGTCGGCCGTAACCCACGCTTTCGCCGGCTTGAATGGTTCTGACTTGGGAGATAATGGATTTTAAAGTTCCCACATTCTCCAAAAACTTTTGCTCACTGGCATCGTTTGAAATGCCATACAAACCAATTCCCAATCGAACCATATCGAATTGGGCTTGCGGATAATTTGAAATTCCCGACGTATTCAAAATATGCCGAATCGGACTAATTTCTAATGCCGCACTTATATAGGTAGAAATGCGATTGAATTTTTCAATTTGCTCCAACGCAAATTCGTGATGCGATAAATCATCGCTCGTGGCCATGTGCGACAAAATACTTTTCACTTGAACGGTTTTGCAGTGCTTTAAGATTGAAATTAATTCCTCCAAATGCAGTTCTTCAAAACCCAAGCGATGCATTCCGGTATCAATTTTCAGATGAATCGGGAAATGCTTCAACTGTTTTTGTTTGGCAATTTTTAAAAAAGCGTTTAATCCTTTTAAACTATAAATTTCGGGTTCTAATTCGTGTTGAATAATCGCTTCAAAACTGGTCGATTCCGGATTTAAAACCATAATTGGCAATTGAATTCCGTTGCTTTTGAGTGAAATTCCTTCATCGGCGAAAGCCACACCTAAATAATCCACTTTGTGGTATTCGAGCAATTTGGCAATTTCCAAACCGCCGTTTCCATAACTGAACGCTTTCACCATCACCATCATTTTAGTGCCGGGTTGAAGTTTGGCTTTGTAAAAATTCAAGTTGTGCGAAATGGCGTTTAGGTTAATTTCCAAAACGGTTTCATGCGTTTTTTCTTCTAACAACGAAACAATTTCTTCAAAATGAAAACTGCGTGCTCCTTTGATGAGAATGGTTTCATTTTCAAAAGGAATACTTTCAAAATGAGCAAGAAAATCAGCTTGCGAAGGGAACGTCATGCCGTTGAGAAATTTAGTTTTATAAGTGGAAATCGTTTCGCCAATTCCAATCACCCGATTGATTTTATTGGAAATCACCATTTGAGAAACGCGCGAATATAATTCGTCATTTTCTAAACCACTCTGAAAAATGTCTGACAAAATCAATGTTTTTTTGTGGTGCTGTTTTTGACTTTCCAAAAAATCCAACGCAATTTTTAACGATTGAAAATCAGAACTATAACTGTCGTCAATAATGGTAGTATTGTTGATGCCTTTTTTTACTTTTAACCGCATTTCAATCGGATATAAAAGTGAAAGACGGTTTTGAATGGTATCAAAATCATACTTAAAATAAAACAGCACCATCAAACATTGAATCACATTTTCAATCGAAGCTTCGTCTGAAAACGGAATGCTAATTTTGAAACAAGACTTATTGTAAGTAATATTTAAAAATGTTTGATTATTGCTTGTTTTATGGTGAATCATCACATCGGCCGATTGATCGCTGGAACTCCAAGAAAATGTTTTGATGGAGGGGTTTAAAAAAGCATCAATCGATTTATTTTTATTGTAAATCAAGACCTCAACATTCGGAAAAAGTTTTAATTTTTCTTTGATTTTCTGACCCAAATTTTCAAAACCTTCATCGTGAGCCGAACCAATATTCGTTAGAATTCCAATCGTGGGTTGAATGATGGCTTCCAATTTTTGCATTTCGTTTACCGTGGAAATTCCTGCCTCAAAAATACCCAAATTGTGTTGCTCGTTAATCCCAATCACAGAAAGCGGCACACCCACTTGCGAATTGTAACTTTTTGGACTTCGAATGATGTTATAATCGGGACTCAACAAAAAATTGAGCCATTCTTTTACGATGGTTTTTCCGTTGCTTCCGGTAATGCCAATGATGGGAAAAGTGAATTTTTTTCTGTAAAAAGCTGCAAATTGTTGAAGTGCAAGCAAAGTATTTTCAACTTTTAAAAAATTGATGTTTTCATGCGGTTGTACTTCTTCGGAAACAACAAAATTCGTAACGCCTTTTTCAATAAGTTCGTCAATATAAGCGTGTCCGTTATGGTTCGAACCGATCAAACAAAAAAACAACGTAAATTCATTGTTTTGAAACGAACGACTATCGATAGAAACGTTTGAAATGATAGAATGAGGATGATTTCCGAAAAATTCAGCGTGAAGTGGCGAAATAATATCGTTTAAAACGAAAGGCACGGGCTATGATTTTGGTTTTTGTTGAGCTTCTGTTTTGTGTTCCGCTTGTTCCCGAAGAGCATGATAATAAGCGGCTCTGCTGAGCGGTTCATATTCTTCGGTTTCGCCAAGCATGACCAATTTGTCGTTGTTTGCTTTCCTAAAACTATAATTGGCTAAATTTCCGGTTCGGGTGCAAACGGCGTGCACTTTGGTCACATATTCGGCGGTTGCCATTAAGGCCGGCATCGGACCAAAAGGATTTCCTTTGAAGTCCATATCCAGTCCTGCCACAATAACGCGAATACCGGAATTGGCTAAATCATTACAAATCGTAATAATTTCATCGTCAAAAAACTGAGCTTCATCAATACCCACCACATCGCAACCTTGAGCCAAAATACGAATGTTGGCGGCGGCTGGAACGGGTGTAGAACGGATTTCATTGGCATCGTGAGAAACCACCATTTCATCGTGATAACGCGTATCGATGGCGGGTTTAAAAATCTCCACTTTTTGCTTGGCAAACTGAGCTCGTTTGAGTCGGCGGATGAGTTCTTCGGTTTTTCCGGAGAACATCGAACCGCAGATTACTTCAATCCAGCCAAATTGTTCTTTATGATTTACGGTATTTTCAAGAAACATTTTATACTTTTCTTAGCTAAAGAATAACATATTTTATGTTATTTTGTATCAGAAACAAATTTATAAAATTCCATTCGCTAAATTCAATATAATTGTAAAAGTTATGAAGAAAAAGTTAGAAGCCGATTTAATTAGTATTGCACACCGTGTTTTAAAATTAAAAGGAAAAGAAGATGTCGTTCAATTGCATCAAGAAGCTCAAAAATTAGTTGAAAAATTAGCCGTTCTTCGTTTTTATGAAGAAAATATCAATGTGGTGAAAAATGAAATTTCGGAAGAAGAATTGGAAGAAAAACTTCTTGCCGAAGCACCGTCTCAACCTGAAGTTGTTGCGATAGAAGAGGAAGCTGAAAAAGATGTTCCTACTCAAACTGTAGCGGAAGAAGTGGAAGAAAATGCAACGGAAGAGGAAATTGGGGAACAAGTGGTTGCTCAAGATGAAGAAACAGAGGTGCAAGAAGAAGCCCTTGAAGAAACAGCAGAAACGGAACAAGCGGTAACGCAAAAAGAAGAAACCGAAGTGCAAGAAGAAGCACTTGAGGAAAAAGAAGAAACTGTTCACGAAGAAATAAAAGAAGAAAAGCAAGAGCCGTTATTTAGTCCAATGTTTGAATTGGCGGCAGATGATGAGGAAAAACCAGCTTCAAAATTGGAGCAAAAACAAATTTCATTTGAAGATTTATTGGGTTCCGATTACAAAGAACCTGAATTTGTAAAAGTAAATGATGTGCCGAAGGAAGTGGAAAAAACAACCGAAATTTCATTTGAAAAAGTGGAAGAAGTAATCACTCCGGATGTCAAAATTGAAACGACAACTGAAACGTATACCATCAAAACCGAACATAAAATAGCCTCCTTAAACGATACCTTAATTAAAGGAATTAACATCGGTTTGAATGACCGAATTGCGTTTGTAAAACACTTATTTGGCGGAAGCAACGAAGATTTTAACCGCGTGATTTCACAAATCAGCACCTACAATTCGTTTGAAGAAGTACAACAATTTATTGTCGATATGGTAAAACCCGATTACAACAATTGGGAAGGAAAAGAAGAATATGCGGATCGTTTTATGAATTTGGTGGAGAAGAAGTTTGCATAAACGTTCTCTCCGCAATCTTGTCATCTCGACGAAGGAGAGATTGCATCATTTATGATTTTTAAAACTTTACCATGAGCAAACTCTATATCGTTCCCACACCCATCGGCAACTTAGAAGATATGACTTTTAGAGCCATTAAAGTGCTCAAAGAAGTAGATTGCATCTTAGCCGAAGACACTCGAAACAGCGGAAAATTATTGAAGCATTTTGAGATTGGAACGCACATGCAAAGTCACCATATGCATAACGAGCACAAAACCGTGGAAGGTTTGATTAAACGTTTGCAAGCCGGAGAAACCATCGCTCTAATATCTGATGCAGGAACTCCAGCTATTTCTGATCCTGGATTTTTACTTACACGAGCTTGTGTCGAAAATAACATTGAAGTAGAATGTTTGCCCGGAGCCACCGCTTTTGTTCCCGCTTTAGTGAACAGTGGATTGCCAAACGACAAATTTGTATTCGAAGGTTTCTTGCCCGATAAAAAAGGAAGACAAACTCGTTTTCTTGCTTTGGCCGAAGAAGTCAGAACGATGATTTTCTACGTTTCGCCACATAAATTAAACAAAACCTTAGCCGAATTTGTGCAGTATTTTGGAGCAGAAAGAACAGTTTCTGTTTCTAGAGAATTATCAAAATTGCACGAAGAAACCGTTCGCGGAACCGCATCCGACGTTTTAAAACATTTTGAAACGAAACCGGCAAAAGGTGAAATTGTGGTGGTCGTTGGCGGAAAACCATCAAAATAAAATGTTGCAAAAATGTTTCATTATGGCTTATTTTTAGCACTAATGAAACAATAAAGCTACATTAATAAGTTAAACAAGTTTTTTATTTCTTTTTGTTGTGCCGAAGGAATTAATGCTTTTTCGGCAAATTCATCCCATTTTAAAATCGCTTCCCGACATTCTTCAATAATTTGTTGTGGTTTTTTGATGTTGACGTTTTTCGCTAACGTCAAAACATCATTCAACGCAATGTTTTCCTTTTTTCCATTAATCGTCATTTGATGAGCGTTCAACCAAAAATTGGACGGATTAAAAGCAAACGTAACATCATAAGCCGGCGAAAGCGACCATTTTCCATCCGAATTCATCAAAAAAGAAATGTTTTTGGTATGATCATCTTGGTTTCTCGCCATCACATTAAAGATCATTCTTCGGTATAATTCCTCCATCTCGGGATAAGGCAATTGCATTTGTCGCATCACCATCAACGCTTGTTCATACGAATACGAGCCCGGCATATTATAATCAAAATGAGCCAAGCCACACAAGGTTTGCATGTGCATTTTTTGATTGCTCACGCGATCAAAACGTTTGGTCATAAAATGAGCTCGCTGATTTTCTATTTTCAACTCGCTTTCCATCATAGTAATTCCGGCAGCGGTTGCCATCAAATAATAAGCATATTCAATGTTACCGTAGCCTTTTGGATCGCCCAGTTGATGGTTGGTTACGCCGTCAAATTTAATTAACCAATAATCAAATCCATCCAGTCCATCAATTTGACCGGAACGAACTTCACCTGTTTTTTGATTATAGGCAATAATGGCTTTCGCACGAGCTCCACCGGCAGAACTTCCCACCTGAAGAATGTCTGAAAATCCCTTTTCATCTTTCAAATTGGTTTGAAAAGTAGCTCGTTCGGCTAAAACTTCTTTGGCAAATTCAACCAATGCTTCAATGGCTAATGGGTTGGACGGAATGGGTTGTAATCCGGATTCCGGTTCAAACTCTAAAGCTCCCATACCGCGTTTGCCAATGTAACACAGTCGATCAACCGGGTTAAAACTTTGTACGGTTTTACCTTGTTGTGCGAGCCAAGCATCGATTACTTGATTTCCGAATTTGTCCGGCAAACTGTCTGCCAACAAACCCGGCAACCCCTTGAACGTTTCAAAATTTAAAAAAGGAAATGAAAACACCCGCCGTCCTTTTTTGGCATCGGATAAAGGAAGTGTAATCGGCGATAAATCCAATCCTGAATCGACGAAAATTTTATCAAATTCAAAAACGCCCAAATTCTTAGCTTCATCCCAAAGCACCGCACCAACTTTTTGATCCCATATTTTTATAGAAGCGACTGTATTCATACTTATTTGGATGGAGAGGCTTTTTTACGGTATTTTGAACGTTCTTCCATGACTTGTAGCGGACTAATTTCCGGCTCTTCATTAAGGTAATTGAGTAAATCTAGTTTTCCTAATGCTCGCATGACTTGAACCATCGTGAGCAAATTAATGGCTTTTCCGGATTCCATACGGCTGATGGTTATTCGGCTCAAGCCACATTGTTCGGCAAGTTCTTCCTGCGAGATGTTTTTATTAAGACGCATTTGCTTCAAACTGGCACAAAGCGTTTGAACTACAACAGCGTCTGTCATAGCATACCAATTTTTGTTGTAACTATTTTGATACATTATAATCAATTTTAGCCATTAATGAAACAAATAATATACAAATGTACAAATTTTTTCATACTTTTTCACATTTTAAAAAAGTAGTATCTTTGAAATAAAAAATAAAATGACACATCAAATTTCTACAAAATGGTTAGGCGGAATGGCCTTTGAAGCCACCAATCCTGGAGGAAATTTCAGAATTGATGCCGATATTGAAATTGGAGGAACCAATAATGGCCTGCGTCCAAAAGCCTTAATGTTGGATGCATTGGCCGGTTGTTCCGGAATTGATGTGGCGTCATTATTGCCCAAAATGAAAGTTTTGGTGGATGCTTTTCATATTGACGTAGAAGGCGATTTAACCGAAGAACATCCAAAATATTATCACACCGTTCGAGTAGTTTATCATTTTTATGGCAAGGACTTAGAAAAAGATAAACTACAAAAAATTGTCAATTTATCGGTAGAAAAATATTGTGGTGTTATGGAAATGTTTCGTAAATTTGCCCAAATTGATATCAAAATTGAATATCATTTATAAGTATAAGCCATTCAAAATTAATACACTATGCGTTGGACCATCAAACCAAAGCCGGAACCTCAGTTGGTTTCGCAATTAGCTACCGAACTTAATGTTAGCACACTCATTGCCGCACTTTTAGTACAAAGAGGCATTTCAACTTTTGAACAAGCCAAACAATTTTTCAGACCCGGTTTAAACGATTTGCATGATCCGTATCTCATGAAAGATATGGACAAAGCCGTTCATCGGATTGAAAAAGCCATTTCAAATCAGGAAAATATTTTGGTTTTTGGTGATTATGATGTGGATGGAACAACAGCGGTTTCGCTGGTTTCCTCCTTCTTAAGAAGTTACTATCCAAATGTGGCTACCTATATTCCGGACCGTTATGACGAAGGGTATGGCATCTCTTTTAAAGGAATTGACTTTGCCGATGACAACGGTTTCTCACTAATTATTGCCCTAGATTGCGGTATAAAATCAATCGATCATGTGGCGTATGCCAAAGAAAAAAACATCGACTTTATCATTTGTGATCACCACCGACCCGGCGAAATTTTACCCGAAGCCATTGCTGTTTTAGACCCAAAAAGAGTCGATTGTTCCTACCCGTATGATGAACTTTGCGGCTGTGGCGTTGGGTTTAAATTGATTCAAGCCTTAGCAAAAAACAGAAATCATTCCATTGACGATTTAATTCCTTATTTAGACTTAGTGGCCACGGCAATTGCAGCAGATATTGTACCGATGACGGGCGAAAATCGCATCTTAGCAAAATTTGGTTTGGAAGTCATCAATACCAATCCACGCCCGGGAATCAAAGCATTGATTCAAAATGTAAAGAAAAAAGTACTCACCATAACCGATGTGGTTTTTATCATCGCTCCCCGAATTAACGCCGCAGGAAGAATTAAACACGGCAATCATGCGGTAGAATTATTAACTGAATTTAATTTAGAACAAGCACAACAATTTGCTTCAGAAATTGAAGGTTATAATGCAGATCGGAAAGATTTAGATAAACAAATCACCATTGAAGCCTTATCCCAAATTGAAGAAAATAACGAAAAAGAAAAATTCACCACCGTTGTTTACAATGAAAATTGGCATAAAGGCGTGATTGGAATTGTGGCTTCGCGTTTGACGGAAACCTATTACAGACCGACTTTAGTTTTCACGAAAAGTGGCGATAAATTAGCGGCCTCTGCTCGTTCTGTCAAAGATTTTGATGTGTACAATGCGTTGGAAAAATGTGCTCATCATTTGGAGCAATTTGGCGGACACATGTATGCGGCCGGAATGACATTGAAAGAGGAAAATTATTTACAATTTAAAGAAGCGTTTGAAAATGTAGTTCAGGAAACCATTCATCCTGATTTACTAATTCCGGAAATTTTAATTGATGCCGAAATCGATTTGACCGAAATTAATCCGAAATTAATTCGTCTTTTACATCAATTTGAACCTTTTGGCCCTGAGAATATGACGCCCGTTTTTATAGCCAAAAATCTAATCGATACCGGTTATGGAAAAACGATTGGTCAAAACGATGAACATTTGAAATTATTTGTCAAACAAAATCAATCAGAAGGTTTTGGAGTCATTGGTTTTGGTTTAGGAAAAATGTTGGAATTAACCAAAAATCAACAACCGTTTGAAACGGCTTTTTGCATTGATGAAAATGAATTTAACGGAACTGTGACGGTTCAATTGAGAGCGAAAGCGATTCGTTAGTTTTTGTATTCTTTTAACTCAAATTTTTCACCATCAAATACACCGTAGGTAAAATAACCAATCCAATCACCAAGGTTGATGTAAGTTGAATGTTCACCTACTTCCAATTGCAGGGGTAAATGCCTATGTCCGAAAATGAAATAATGATAATGTTTGAAAGTGAGCTTTCGTTTGGCATATTGAACTAACCATTCATTTTCTTCTCCTAAAAATTTCACATCTTCGGCACCGGAAATCAATTTATTTTTTACGGATAAGTATTGTGCTAATTTCACACCAATATCCGGATGCAACCATCTGAACAACCATTTTGAAAACGGATTGGTAAATACTTTTTTCATACGTTTATAACCCTTGTCTCCGGGGCCTTTCCCATCGCCGTGGCCTATTAAAAATGTTTTTCCGTGAAACGTATATTCTTGATTGTCGTGGAAAACGGGAATGTTCAATTCTTTTTCAAAGTAATCATGCATCCATAAATCGTGATTGCCCACAAAAAAGTAAATGGGAATGCCACTGTCGCGAAGTTCCGCCAATTTTCCTAAAACACGCACAAATCCTTTCGGAACAACCGTTTTGTATTCGAACCAAAAATCAAACAAATCCCCCAACAAAAAAAGAGCCGTTGCATCGTGTTTGATCTCATCTAACCAAGCCACAAATTTTTGCTCTCTAGGAAAACTTTCTTCAGGAGTCGGGGCTCCAAAATGTTGGTCGGAAGCGAAATAAATTTTTGTTTTCAAACTTTTAAATTGATTGACAAATATACAAAAAATGACAACGGTCTTTTCAAATTTTGAAAAGTGATTTTTTGTGAGAAATTAAACATTTTAACGGTTTTTTGTGAATTACATCGTTTTTTAATCCGTTTAATCGTTTTTACTATCAACAGCCGTTTATTTTTTTTACATTAGTTGACCGAAAAACAACAACCTAAACAGCATTAATTTATGAAAAAAATTACATTATTAGTTCTGTTGTATATACTGTCCGGCACTTTTTCTTACGCTCAAGAAAATTTTGAGGGAGGAATCCCATCCGGATGGGCAGTATACAACAACTCCTTTGGAAACAACCTTTGGACGACAGTCTCAACAGTAACAACACCTCCAACGGTTTGTGAAGGAGCAATTTCCGCGTTTGTAAACGGTCGCGAAAATATTGGTGTCGGAAACACCTCCGAAAAATGGTTGGTCTCCAATCAGATTACAGTGCCTCAAAATGGTCAATTGCTGTTCGCTGCACGCTCCACGATAAATGGATTTGACAACACAACCTATCAAATCAGAGTTTCAACGGTGTCTCAAACCAGTGGATTTTCTATCGTTGCTCAGTGGACTGAAGCAGAATTGAATACGATTTTCAATATCTGTGAAGAAAAAACAGTTGATTTAGGAGCAGCCGGTTACGCCGGACAAGACATTTATATCGCATTCGTGATGCTGGTCAATCAACCCACTACAACACCAACCGGTGATCGATGGATTCTTGACGATATTCGCGTGGTAGAACGTTGTATTGACCCTACAGATATTCAAGTAGGAGGTATTTCGCTTAACGGGGCAACCGTTACATGGAATAATCCCGGTGGTGCAAATCAATTTGAAGTTGAAATTGTAGCGTCTCCAGGTGCACCAACCGGAACAGGTGTTATTGTTAACGGAACGTCGTTCAATGCTACCGGACTTTCCCCAACAACACAATACCAAGTGTATGTGCGAGCAGTTTGCGATGAAAGCAACAGCGAATGGATTGGCCCGGTAAATTTTGCCACAACGTCGCCGGGACGAACGTGTAATGCACCAATTCAAATTACATCGCTACCCTATTCTACAACCGATAACACCTCCGGGTACGGTGATGATATCGGTGGAAGTCCGGGAGCTGGCTGCGGAAGCACAAGTGGCTACCTGGATGGCGACGACGTGTTTTATTCATTCACAGCCCAAAACAATGGCGTGGTAAATATTACAATGACGCCAACAGGAACCTGGTCCGGATTATTTGTGTATAACAGCTGTGCCAATGTCGGCGTAAGTTGTATTGCAGGTGTGGCGAGTAGTGATCAAACGCCAAGGGTGATCGATTTACCGGTGACAGCGGGCCAAACATACTTCATTGTTATTTCAACTTTCCCTGCACCGCAGAGTGTTGCTTACACGCTAACCCTTCAAGTGGTTAATTGTCCTCCTCCGGCGGCTCTTGTTGCCGCCAATATCGGTCAGACAAGTGCACAATTATCATGGTCAAATCCAAGTGGTGCAACAGCATGGGAAGTAGCGGTGCAGCCCGCAGGTTCTGCGATACCCGCAGGTTCTGGAGAACCGGCAAATACAAATTCAAACTTTTTAGTAAGTGGTCTAACGCAAGCTACAGCCTACCAATATTATGTAAGAGCAGCTTGCGGAGACGGCACATTCAGTGTGTGGTCCGGACCGTTTTTATTCAATACTACTATTTGTGAACCTAGTGAACAATGTACTTACACCTTTCGCCTAACGGATAGTTTTGGTGATGGTTGGAACGGAGCAACAATGTTAGTTAGACAAAATGGAATAACCGTTGCTACATTGGGACCTACTTTTACAACAGGGGCAGGACCAATAAACATTAGCGTCCCACTTTGTAATAATTTACCTTTTGATTTGTTGTGGCAAAATGGTGGTGGTTTCCCCGGAGAAGTAAGGGTGTCAATCATAAATCCAGCCCCTTTCAATCAAACACTCTATGCTTTAACAACTTCGTCGCCCGGATTAGTGGGAAGTGTACTCTACTCCGGCACGGTGGATTGTTTTAATCCGGCTTGTTTGCCACCAAGCGGTGTGACAATGAGCAATATTGGCGATACATCTGCAACGGTGACTTGGACTCCAATCACCGGCGTAACACAATACGAAGTTATTGTTTTACCTGCAGGTTCTCCCGCCCCAACAGCGGCTAGTACGGGTGAAGTGGTAACCGGAAATTCTTTTGAAATCACCGGATTAACTTCTGCTACGCTCTACAATGTTTATGTTCGAGCAATTTGTGGTTCGCCTATCCCAAGCAATTGGACGCCGGCCACGGTGTTTAACACGACCATTTGTCAAGTGGCAAACCAATGTTTATACTCTTTTGTCATGACCGATAGTTTTGGCGACGGATGGAATGGCAATACAATGAATGTGACACAAAACGGAATTGTAGTGGGTGTTATCGGACCAACATTTACCGCTGGTGGCGGACCAGTAACCGTGACAGTCCCTTTATGCGACAACCTCCCTTTTCAATTGTTTTGGAATACGGGTGGTGCTTTTGCCTTTGAAGTTGGAGTGGAAATTATAGATCCGTTTGGTGAACAATTATATATCAAATTACCGGGCGAAGGAACACAAGGAACCACCTTGTATTCTGGTTTTGTTAGTTGTACTCCGCCAAGCTGTCCTAAACCAAATACGTTAGCAGCCTCTGCCTTGACACAAACCGGAGCAACTTTAACATGGAATGAAATTGGCACAGCCACTTCTTGGGAAGTAATTATTTTACCGGCAGGCTCTCCTGCTCCACTTCCAACAGATTCAGGAATAATCGTAACAACACCTTCATATATAGTAACAAACCTATCACCGGGAACATCCTACGTGTTTTATGTGAGAGCTATTTGTGCAGAAGATGACTTAAGCAATTGGGCTGGACCACGTGCGTTCGTCACGTTAATAGCAAATGACGAGTGTGACAACGCAATTCCTGTGCCGGTTAATCCCGATACAAATTGTGGACAAGTTGTAGGCGGAACTGTCCTTGGAGCGACTGCTTCTGCACAACCAAACACTTGCTTTGGAACAGATGATGATGATGTTTGGTTTGAATTTGTAGCCGAAACTGCCACACATTCCATCAATTTAATCAACGTTTCGGGCTCTACCACAGATTTATTTCACGTCCTCTACCAAGGTGATGAATGTGGAAGTTTAACCCAATTGTATTGTAGTGACGCTGATCAAAGTGTAGCGACAAACTTAACGCCTGGTCAAACCTATAAAATTAGAGTGTATACTTGGACTGCAACACCAAATCAAACCACTACTTTTAGTGTGTGTGTGGGTACTATTCCACCGCCAATAACAACGAATACCACACAATATACTGTTCCGCAATTAGTGCAGGATATTTTAATCAATTCTACTTGTGCGTTGGTGAGCAATATTACATGGTCTACCGGTTCAAATTTTGGTTCCACGAATGGGATTGGCTATTTTGAGCAAAATGGCTCAACCTTTCCGTTTGATAATGGAATTGTGATGACTACCGGAGATGCGGCTAGAGCAGCCGGTCCAAACGTCAATCTTCTCGGAGATGGTAATCAAGCTTGGGTAGGAGATACTGATTTAGAAGCAATTATTTTAGCTGCAACAGGCGACCCAATGAACTCTAGAAATGCCTCGGTCATTGAATTTGATTTTGTGCCTTTAACTGATTTTATAAGTTTCGATTTTATATTTGCCTCTGAGGAATATGGTACATTCCAATGTACATTCTCTGACGCATTTGCATTTTTATTAACCGATTTAAGCACAAATGTAACAACGAATTTAGCTGTAATTCCAAATACAAACATTCCGATTTCAGTAGTTACTATTCGTGATCAAGCCCACAATGATGATTGTAATTCAGTAAATCCTGAATTTTTTGATAATTTCTATGAATTACCAACGGGTTTAAATCCTTTAGGTGCTCCAACTGACTTTAATGGGATAACTATACCTATGATAGCCTCCTCAGCGGTAGTTCCTAATAATACTTACCGCATAAAATTAGTAATCGCAGATCGCCAAGATAACTCCTACGACTCTGCTGTATTCTTAAAAGGAGGTAGTTTCAATATTGGTGATATTGAATTAGGGGATGACTTTTTAGTGGCTTCTGGAAATGCATTATGCCCGGGTGATACTACTGTTATAGATTCTGGATTAAGCCCGGAGACATTTACATTCCAATGGCTTTTAGGGGAAGATGTAATCGCTGATGA
Source organism: Flavobacterium lacus (assembly GCF_003268815.1). Lineage (GTDB taxonomy): Bacteria > Bacteroidota > Bacteroidia > Flavobacteriales > Flavobacteriaceae > Flavobacterium > Flavobacterium lacus. Next base: position 25,404 of record NZ_QLSV01000020.1, read on the forward strand.
AACAGGCCCATCTCTTGTTGTCGCTGAGCCGGGAACATATACACTTATTGCACAATATACCAACACCAATTGTAGTACGTCTGACTCTATTGTAATTGAATATTTCGATAATTTTGTAACCGGCGAACCTAATGATTTATATTTCTGTAGTGCTTCCGGATTTGGAACTTTTGATTTGACGCAAAACGATGAGCCATTAACTGCTCCTTTAGGAATTAATTACGTAATCGGCTATTATTTAACGGAAGAGGATGCAACGCTTAATCTCAACGTGATAGCGAATCCAACGGCTTTCAATAACACCACAAACCCTCAAACAATTTATGTGAGAGTTTCGCCTGCAAACGGTGATTGTTTTGCCTTGAATAACTTCCAGTTAATCGTGGAAGATTTAACCCCTCAATTTGATTTAACCCCTGATTTCTCTATTTGTGAAGGAGCTAGTGGAACAATTGAAGTGACACCAATTAATTATGAGGAAGGTTCGGTAACGTATACTTGGACTGTAGATACTAATCCTTTACCGGATACAACAAGTGCTATTACGGTAACTACAGCGGGTGTTTATGAAGTAACCGTGGACTTCGGTGGATGTGCTAATACTGCATCAACAACGGTTACAGTTATTCCTTTCGTTGATATTCAACCAATTGAAGATGTTGGAGCTTGTGGTAGTTATGAACTACCTGCCCTTTTAGTTGGAAATTATTATACGCAAACAAATGGTGCCGGAGATCAATTTACTCCTGGCACGGAAATTATAGAAACAACTACCTTGTTTGTCTACGTCGAAAATGAAGGTTGTTCCGATGAAGAATCGTTTACCATTACAATTAATAATGTCGTGGTAGATGTTTTTGAAGACCAAACGGTTTGTGAAAGCTATACCTTACAGGCGTTAAGTGCAAATAATGCGTATTTTACGCAGCCGGACGGTTTAGGTACAGAATTATTCCCGGAAGATAATATTGTAGCAACGACAACAATTTATGTCTATGCAAGTTCGGGTACTGAACCAAATTGTGTGGCCCAAAGTAGCTTTACAATCACCGTCTCCTCCGAAATCCTTCCAGCATTCGATCCAATTGTTGTTTGTCAAAATGCAGACGCTCCGGTATTGCCAGCGACTTCTTTAGAGGGCGTAACGGGAACTTGGAACGGAGTGGTAGATACCAGTGTAGCAGGTGAATTTGTATTCACTTTCACCCCAAATGAAACGTTTGAATGTGCCATTGCAACGACCTTAACGGTTGTTGTCAACCCAACGGTTGTAGCCACGTTTGATGCCATTACAACTACCTATTGTCAAGGTGCAACACCTGATGCTTTACCCGTTTCAAACAATGCTGTACCGGGAACATGGTCTCC
>NZ_QLSV01000021.1 GCF_003268815.1 Flavobacterium lacus
GTGAAGAGAGTGTTGTTTTTTTAGTTTCAATCTACTTTGGGAAACAAAAAAAGGTTGTCAGCAAACTGACCACCTTTTTTTGTTTTCTACTTACGATCTATCTATTTTAGGAAGGACTATTATTGCTTAAAGGTATGGTCTGTTGACTTCTTACTTCATTGTCACGTTCAGTGACCTATCGGACTACCTTTACCCTTTCCAAACCATTTTCCATCATAACCTCCACTACATACACCCCATTAGCCACTCCACTAAAATCAAGTTGGTTGCCGTTTTGAGGAAGTTGCATCCGTTGGCCGTTCAACGAAAAAACCGTTAGATTTACAATTGTTTCAACGGTTTGCACCGTGAGTAAATTCGTCACGGGATTGGGGTACCCTACCATACTATTTTTTTCCGGTTGCGGTAACGACAAGGTTACGGGGGAAATTCTAGCCAAAAAAGGAGAAAGTCCAAACTCGTTGTTGTTGGCGTGGTTATACCAGCCAAGAGCGGCGTTTCCTTGAAGTATTCCGGTTAGGTAAATATCTCCGTTTACATCCGTGGTGACACTGTTGGCCGAATCCATTGCTTCTCCGCCGGAAGTGAATGCAAAAAGGAGAAGTCCGTTCTCTAAGTAATGAAGCAAAACGGCTTCATGGTTGTTAAAAGTGGTTGTATTGGTGGTCACTTGCTCATTCCATTGGGTTACTCCCCCAGCTCCCCTAAGTCTTCTTTGATAGCATGTTGCTCTGCGAATGTCTCTGACTTCGCAGCAAAACACTTCCTATTTTTAATACGAATCATACCGTTTTATATTGCTTATATTCATTACATCAACAATCGGATTATCCGCTTTTTCGATAAGGACCAAGCCAACATCGTGTACATAATTAGAAGCACTAGAATAACGATAAAGTGACGCTTTTTCAACTAATCCTGCTCGAACAGGATTCAAATGAAAATAATCTAATTTTGACCACATAAACTGACTGGTATAAATTTCTTCCGGATGATTGCCATACTGCCAGAATTGATAAACTTTATTTCTGGAATGGCTTTCAGTTGCCAATCGGAAACGTTCTAACATCCATTCCCTCCTGCTTTCAGGTTCTGATTGTATTTTATTCAGAATCGTTTTGGCTGTATATTTCTTAAAATCACGAATCAAATCAGACAACTTCCCTTCGCTAGATTGAACAATCATATGAATGTGATTGCTCATAATCACATAGCCATACAAAACCATTCCTTTATTTTTGATACAATAATCCAAAGAGGCAATGACCTCGTCACGATATACTTTTTTTAAAAATACATCAATCCAATCCACTACCGTAACGGTAATGAAATGAGGTAGTTTTTGATCTCTAATGATATAACCTTCTTCCCTATTCATTTATTTTATCAAATATAATAAAAATTGGAATTGTATATTTGCTGCGAAGTCAGAGACATTCGCAGAGCGTCGTGCAAACTTTGAATAACAGAATCATTTACTCAACCATTAACGCAACTAATTCATTTAAAATGAAAGCAGTATATTTTACGATAGTATTCACTACATTTTTAGCAATACCAACAACAATGGGACAAAATAGCACCCCTGAACAAGTGGTTCAGCAGAATTTAGACTTTTATAACCAAAGGGATATTGAAGGTTTTATGGGTTTATTTAGTGAAGACATTGTCTTCTATAATTTCGATGATCATACAATTACAGCAAGTGGACGCGATGAAGTGAGAAAATTGTACACCGCCTTATTTGACGCATCGCCTACACTTCATTCCACCATTTTAAAACGTATTGTTTTTGATCATAAAGTAATCGACCATGAATGTATCGTCGGAAGAAAAGGCTTAGCAGACATTTTAGAGTTAGTTTTAATTTATGAGGTTAAAAATGATAAAATTTATAAAGTAACTGTCATGCGGAAATGAGTGGTCGAATTTCAATTGTTTGTCATGGAGAAATTGCTCATTTTATTGCTCTAATAGCAAATTGCTTATCGAACGTCTTTACCTTCCCCACAATAAAATAATCTAACTTGAGTCAAAAATGTTATTTATATTTGAATGTTATTTTTGTTGCAAACAATTAAATCCAAATTAAAAAGAATGAAAGGCTATTTTAAAATTTTGATCGGGTTGATGATTTTATCCTCCTGCTCCAGCGATGACAATAATGCTACTGACATTATCATTGGAAAATGGCGGGCCATTGAACGCTATGAAAATGACCAGCTAGTGAATATGCCAACTTGTTGGCTACACACTTATGTAGAATACAATGCTAATAAATCTGTTTCCGGAGGAAGAATAATGTCTGATGATTTTCCTGAAATATGTTATTATATCACGTATGATTTAGCAATCGTTTGGAAAAATTTAGGGAATAATACGTATCGAATTGGCCATTATAATGAACAAGGAAGTGTCTTTAACATCTACAAAGATGGAATAAACTTAGTGATAGAAAATCCTGATGGAAATACCAAAACCATCTATGAACCTTATCCATAAAAAGGAGAAGAAAATGAATGTAGTCAATGAAAATTGTAGAAAAAAATAGCCTGTATCACTAAAAAAATGAATATCAACTATTTGATTGTAATTGTATCATTACTCTGTTTAAACAGTGCTGCACAAAAGTCTGATTTTATTGTGACCTCAACGCACGATACGATTTATGTAGATAAAATTACCTTGACTGACTTTAAAGTTAAAACCAAAACGGCTGAAAAAAGGAAAAATTATTCTGTTGAGGACGTAATTAGTTATTATGTATCGGAGGAAAATAAACACTTTGAACGGGTTCTAAATCCTTCTGAAAAAAAAGTGTTTAAGGATTCCGATCGGTATGATTACAAAAGAATAGAACGTTTACATATTGAAGAATATGAAAATCGAATTAAATACAAATTTTTTCAGCGCTTAACTGATGGGAAAGTCAAGTTGTTTTGTGAAATTTTAGAAGAAGGTGGTACTGTTGCGACAGGTTTACCTTACAGCTCCGGTGTCTTGATTTATGAAACTAACGTGTATTATTTGTCTATTTCCAATACTAAATTGGAAAGGATAAAGTATTCGGGTAAATTTGAGTTAAATGACGAAGTGTACGACATCTTGAAAGTATATCTTCATGGAAATGATAAAATACAATCAAAACTTGAATCGCTTCGCGATGCGGTGCCCCCAGCCAATGAAAAGCAAATAATAGCGTTAATCAATGCGTATAATGTTTGGATAAAATCAAATCAATAAATTTATATTTGCTGCCAAGGCTTTAGTACGAGATTATCTTGTTCTTTTAAAACGTTCCTCATTATTATAAAATTTATAAAAACCAATTTTACTTTTTCTTAGATAAACTGACAAGATTCATCATGATAAAAAAACAACTATTCCACATTATACTTCTTGCACTGACTTTCTTTTCGTTTTGCGTTGCTGCTCAAACTTCGAGTTACATCGTCACTGCTACAAAAGATACTATCGATGTTGATAAATTTGATATTCAGACTAAAAAAGTAAAAATCAAAATCAATGACGATAAGAAAGTGTATGATTACGAAGCGTTAACGGCCCTTTATGATGCAAAAAGGCAAAAGCATTATGAAAAGATATCGCCGGTCTATGTTGAATACAAAGGACCATCTGGAAAAACTTTTTTTGCGGAAAGATTAACCAAAGGAAAAGTTCAAATTTATAAGTGTTTAATGAATCAATTATATATTCCGGTTACCAATTCAATAGGTGGTGTTGCAGGTGGCAGTAACAGCTTTTTTGTGTACTACATTGGGCTTGAGGGCTTGGCTCCGGAAATGTTATGCTATTATGAAATTGAAATGAGCAAAGAAGAATACAAATTATATAAACTGTATCTCCACAGTAGCGATACCATTCAAAAAGAGATTGAAGCGTTGTTCTTTTCTGAAGAAGATAAAAAAGAAGACGCGGTCATCAATTTGGTGGAAAGATATAATCAATGGTGGAAAAAATATAAGTTAGAGTGATTTTTTTTGTCACCTATCATTATTCATTTCGCTTCCGCACTAATGGTTTTGTTTGCCAAAAATCTTCTTCAAAAATCCAACTATAGCACCCTGCCCTAGCCCCGATTGCAATGGAAAGCCTTGTGCAACTCAAGCTGATTTTTTCTTGCTGAACCAAAGCGACCCAAGGAAGCTCTTGGGGCAGCTTTGAAAAAACAGGTTGAGGAAACAAGCTTGGAATGGAAAGCGGGAATAGCTTCAAAAAATTTCTAATAGAAAGCACTAAAAACGTGTAAAATGGGTTGTGCCTAAAAGCTTTTCATTAAAACAATTTGCTATATTTGTCCCGCTTAAAAAATAACAAGCCGAAAAAACTTTCAATTAAAAATCATGAAAAAATTAATTTATATTTTTATTTTATTGGTCAACTTTAGCAGTTTTAGTCAGGAATTTTTTGACTATGAATTTGATGACAACATTACCATTCAAGTTTTGGAAGATACAGAAGAAGGCGAAATAGCCGGTGGAAAATATGTAAAAGGTACTTACAAAAATGAAATCGTGATTTTTATGAGTTCCAATAAAGGCATGGATAAAATGAGTAACACTGATGAAGCCGGTTTACTAAGGTTTTTTCAAGGTGTAAAAGATGGTGCGGTTAAATCCAGTAAAGGAACGCTTTTGAATGAAGAAATCGTCACCATACAAGACCAAAAAGCATTTAAGTTTTCGTATACTTTGCACTTGGACGGTAAAAAGAATAAAGTAGATACGTATGTTTTTTTATATAAAAATATATCTTACACACTACAGTTCATGAATAACGAAAAAGGGTTTGAGAAAGGGAATGATTTGAGAAAGCAAATTTTGGAGTCGATTGTGTTGAATTAGGTTTTTTAACGCCATTGGTCATAAAAAAGCTCGATTGTTATGGCACAGGATTGCAACTGAATTGATTTTGCAAAATGCTGCTACGGTAAATGGCTGCGCACCATTTAAAAATTCCAACTAAAAAACAATTCCACTTTTCATTACAAAATAGTATCTTATCCTATCTGTATTTTTGCCATTCAAACTAGTACCGAATCCGTTTATAAAAGAGTTGTGTCGATTTACTAAAACGTACGTTTATAAAAACATTACGATTTGAATATTGGATTTAATAAATAGCAATACAAAAAAAATGACAAAAGTCGTCGTCGTTGTTATATTGCTGATGATCTTTATTTTAAAATTCTCTTTTACAGTAGCGATACTTTGATTGTTAGCATGCTGACCCGGCAAAATTAAGTTTATAAATAGTATTGAATCGTTAACTACTTAATAAAGATAGTAGTAGGAAGTACTAAAACAATCCTACCTATAAATCTGCTCCAATACACTGGCAATTACTTCCAAAAAACAAACTACCTTAATAACTCAGCCTTTTGTTAGTTATTCTACTTTCATTTTGACCCCAACTACCAAAAAGTCAATTCAGTACTATTTAAAATTAAACACTTGTAAATTAGCGTTTTAAACATTTTCAACTCAACTTAAAAGAAAATATAAAATTGCATTAGTTTTATTTGTAAAAAGAACGCTACTTTTCGTGGTAAAATTGCCTCCAATGATAAATATCATAGGAAAAAAAATATAATCAGTAGAACTTTATATTGGCTTTGAAGACCATTTAGTTTAATGATAACCAACCTATTGACAAAAAAAACGGTAACCTGAAAAACAAAAAAGATTTAAGTAAATTATTTCATAGACTAGTTGAGGTCATTTTGGCTTTTAACAAAATTAGTAACCTATTTAAAAATATAAACATGACGATTTTTTTAAACAAACGCTCTATTTTAATCATGCTACTTTCATTTAGTGCTTTTGGTCAGAATGACGGCCCTATTGAACAAATTTTGCCTATGAAAGACATTGATCAAACGTATGAAAAAATACAAACAGCGTTGGCTAATATGGGCTCTATGGTACACGTTGACATGGCGGCCAGTATGAAAAACTACGACGACTGCAAACGCAATGATAGAACTCCCGGTGGACTAAATATTGAAATTGATTGGTATAATACCAATGATGAAGTCGGAAAAATGATGGCCAATTTGATAAAAAGTGATATTGAGAATATAATGAATTCTTTTCATTCATCTTCGGGTTTCGAAAACCTTGATAAAGCCAAAGAAGTTGAAATCAAAGGAGGAAAAATGTGGATTAATTCCAAACAGAAAGCTTGTGTAAATGAAATTACAGGGCCAACTGGTGAAACAGAATTTACCACCCAAATCAGGGCTTTTGTTTCAACTGAAACTATGGTTTTAAAAATTGATTTGAAAGCTAATTCAAAACCAGCAACATTGGAACATTCTCTTAACTATATTTTAGAAAAAGTGTCATTGGTCAATTTTAGTTCTCTCACCTCAAAATAATTTATAACGTAACCCAACTAAATTTAGTTTTTACAAAAAATAATAAATAAAAAAATGAAAACAGTTTTTTTTACTGTAATGGTAGGTTTGATACCCTGCCTTTGCTTGGCACAATCGGCCGGAAACATTCAAAGTAAGTTTGATTTTGTTCCCGGTGAGAAAATTATATTTTTTGACGACTTTTCTTCTGAAAGCATTGGCGATTTTCCTGCACAGTGGAACACAAATGGAAGTGGCGAAATTGTTACTTTCGATAAGTTTGCAGGGCGGTGGTTTCAGATGACCAAATCGGGGTATTACATTCCTGAGGTAAAAGAACCTTTTACAGAAAATTATACAATTGAGTTTGATTTGTTGATACTGAGTGATGTGGGAACACAAATTCCATCTGTGTTTGATATCTATTTTCTGGCAGGAGATTTGACAAACCCCGCTCTTGGTAGTCAACCCGGGGAAGCAGGTTTAAAAATTCAACCAAATTATGAGTCGCTTTTCTGGAATAATTGGTCTGAGGCTCGAGAATGGCAGGGGGATGAGGGGCAAGTAAATTTTACAATCAAACCGATGGAAAAATACCGTATTTCGTTTTGGGTCCAAAAACAACGTGTTAGAATGTATATCAACGATCAAAAAGCGATGGATTTGCCACGTGGATTGCAAGCCAATTACAAATACAACATTTTCAGGATAGATGACAACTCCGAAGAAACTACTCCCTTGATAAGCAATTTCCGTGTGGCTGCCGGATTACCGGATATGAGAAATAAGCTAATTTCAGAAGGTAAACTAATTTCTTATGGCATCTACTTTGACATTAATTCAGACAAAATCAAGCCAGAGTCAACTCCTTCCATTAAAGAAATTGCTACTGTTATAAAGGACAATCCTGTCATTAAGGTGAAAATTGTTGGTCACACCGATTCGGATGGAGCTGATGATTTGAATTTAGATTTATCCAAACGCAGAGCTGAAAGTGTCAAAAAAGAGTTGGTTACAACCTACGGCATTGATGCCGCTAGACTCGAGACCGAAGGAAAAGGAGAATCTCAGCCGCTTGCAACAAATGACAATGCTTTGAATAAATCGAAAAACCGTCGTGTCGAATTTCTTACGTTTTAAAAACAGTACCGACTTAATAAATGAATTTTAAAGTAATCATCTTTAAATTAATGCATTAACCGTTTTTAACTCAACTTAAAAGAGAACATAAAATTGCCTTAGTTTTACGTGTAAAAACTAACATTTTTTTTCAATGGTGAAATTGCCTCCAATGATAAATGTCATAGGAAAAAAAATATAATCAGTAGAACTTTATGTTGGTTTTGAAGGCCGTTTAATTTAAAGTTAACATCATGAAAAATCAAATCTACTTTTAAAATCGGTTAGCGGTAATTGATTTAAGGGCGGTATCGTATAGAAAGGCCGCAGGCCAATAGGAATGTGACTGTTTTTTTGATGGAAGTAAACCGTTTTACAGAAGCCAACGCAACTGCGATAGCCGGAGACGGGTCAATTGAAGTTGCCCTTGACCACAGAAACTAAACATTATTAATTTAATTCTAAAAATCATGAAAAATTTATTCTTAAGTATTTTACTTTTTTTGGTAAGCTCAACTGCTTGGACGCAGTCGAGAGTTGCTCTACATTCCGGTGAAAACATTACTATTTTTAGTGGCGGTAATGCCTTTATCGAGGCGTACAATGAAGCCGTTGATGGAGATGATATTTATTTACCCGGAGGCAGTTTGAATTTTCCCGCAACCATCGATAAATCACTAACCATAATAGGTGTGGGTCATTACCCTCAGGCAACCATGGCTACCAACAAAACGGTACTGACCGGAAATTTAAATATTGGTGGCAATGCAGATGGTCTTTACTTAGAAGGGTTTCATTTAACCGGTTCATTAACATTCTTAACCAATCAAAAAGCAGATTTTGTAAGTATGAAAAGAGTGCGATTAGGAGCTGTAAATTATGCTGGTGATGCAACAAATCCTTGTAGCTCTAACGTGATTAGAGAGTCTGTAATTGATGGGAATATTATAACAAATAATGCAAACAGTATATTAATCACCAATAACATTATTGCCGGATCCATTGTTGGTGGAACAGACCTGACCATTTCCAATAATATGATGCTTTTTGATTTTTATGTTTATCAAAATTTCACAAGTTCATTGGTAACCAATAACATACATTTGTGGAACAACCCTTCTTCAAATTATCATTTGATTTATGTTAATTGTGTCAACAATACTTTTGTTAAAAATATTACCCGACAAAACATTGTTTATGGTGCAAATACATTTGTTGATAATTATAGCAACGTTGATCTTGCTACCGTTTTTGAATCTGTTCCCACTGCAGTTTTTAGTTATGATCAAAATTATGCGATGCTACCGGCCGCTCAAACCACGTTTACGGGGAATGATACAACCCAAGTTGGTATATTTGGCGGATTATTTCCTTATAAAACTAACGCTGTTCCCGGAAATCCATCAATTACTTCCAAAACCATCGCTTCTGAGACGAATGCCAATGGTCAGTTGCCGGTGCAAGTAACCGTAGCGGCTCAAAATAATTAACTTTATAAAGGAAATCATGAAAGCCTTTTTTAAATATTTGTTTTTTTTGATGCCTTGCTGGGTCTTTGGACAAATTCAACTCTATGAGTATTGGTTTGATAATCAGTACGAAAACAAGGTTATTCAATCAGTGGCAACGACAAATGAGCTACCATTGAACTCGATGATTCCTACTGCGGGATTAACTCCGGGAGTGCATAGTTACAGTATCCATTTTAAAGATGCCAATAATCATTGGAGCAGCGTCTTAACACAGTTTTTTTATAAAGTACCTGATGCATTCACTATGGATAGCCCAAGAATCAATGAATATGAATATTGGTTTGATGCTGACTATGAAAATAGCGTTACACTGCAAGCTACACCGCAACAATTGTTCATTTTGGAGGAAAATATTGAATCCGTTTTGCTCACCCATGGTATACATAGTTTCAGCATTCGTTTTAAAGATGAAAACAACGATTGGAGTAGTGTTTTAACTCAGTTCTTCTACAAATTGCCCGATGCCTATTTAATAACCAATCCCAAAATCAAAGAATATGAATATTGGTTTGATGAAGATTATGATAATCGGGTGATTCAAACCGTTGAACTGCAAACCCTTTTCCCCTTAGAAGAAGCCTTTGACACTTCAGATTTAACCAATACCGTGCATACAATTAGCGTAAGGTTCAAAGATGAAAATGAAGAATGGAGTAGTGTTTTGACACAATTCTTTTATAAACAAGACGGTCAATTAGTGACTATTAAAGAAATCATAGAATACCAATATTGGTTCAATGAAGAGGCAACTAATGCCACTTCGGTTTCTGTTGCACCTTCTGATATTTATGAATTGGATACTTTCGTTATTCCGGAAGACTTTGGATTGGGCTTAGGAACGAACAGCTTCCATCTTCGATTTAAAGACAATTCTGGCTTTTGGAGTAGTGTGCTATCTGCGGATTTTGAAATAAATTCATTGGATATCCCATCAAACACATTAAAAGATGTTATTGTATATCCTAACCCAACAGTAGGAAATTTACAAATCGATTTACCTCAATTTATGCAAGAAGTACAACTTAGGGTTTATGACTTAAACGGACGTTTAGTTCAACAAAAAACAGTAAATCGAGTTGACCACACCGAAATACAATTGCAAGAAGCAGCCGGATTTTATATATTGGTTGTCGAAAGTGGCGGTTTGCAAAGTGTTCATAAAATACTAAAACGTTAGACCTGACAGCCTCAATCATGATTGAGGCTGTTTTTATAAACACTTGTTTCATTGCGTTGATTTTCTGAACTGTGATTCTTCACCAATTTGCATGAGGTTCACTTTAGTAAAAAATAAAATATACGTCTAGCAGCGAGTGGCTACGAACAGTAAAACCATATTTTAAAAAAATTTTACTTCCATTTAACGTTTGTTAACGTATTTATTTGCTTAATTTTTAGAACTTTGTATCACCTAATCACTAGTTTCATAAAAATTAATCATTTAAAATTATTTATTAATGAAAAATTTAGCCATGTTCTTAGTGGTGTTTACGACCATCTTCTTAGTAGTTTTTACCATTTTTGGTCAATTAGATGTTTCTTTGCGAATCATGAATGCTTTATTCTTGGCCGGAAATGCTCTTGTTTTAGTGATGGTGTACAGTGTATTACGAGACAAATACACTACATCAAAAACATTTAACGATTGGTACGAAGATCGTCCGAAGCAATCTAATTGAGTCATTTTTTTTTAGTGCTGTCTTGTTTATGTGGTAACCTCGGTACTTTTTAACCACTATGTACATGAAGAAGTCAGCAAGTGCCAAGAGAAGCAAATTATTGTTAGACTTAACATGGAACCTTTACTATTTTAAACTATTTACAATTAATAGCGTTAAGGTTACTCTCTTTTTATCTAAGAACAACAAAAGAGGCAAAGATGCTACTTCTTAAAAAGAGACAAAAATTGTTTTGCACAAATAGAAAGTTGACTCGAGAAGAGTTCATGCAAAGCGATACAAAACTTTAAACCTGAAACCTCAACCCTAAAACAAAAAAAGTGACCCGTTTCCGAGTCACTTTCCAGGTTAAATTTATGCTTGTGGAATTATTTCACATCAAAACGATCTGCATTCATGACTTTTACCCAAGCCTTAACGAAATCTTGGGCCATTTTGGCTTTGTTATCGTCTTGGGCATACACTTCAGCATACGCTCTTAAAATTGAATTTGAACCGAACACTAAATCAACACGCGTAGCAGTCCATTTCGTTGCACCGGTTTTACGGTCAACAATGTTATACAAGTTTTCGCCTACCGGTTTCCAACTGTAATTCATATCTGTTAGGTTAACGAAGAAATCGTTCGAAAGAACACCTTCATTGTGCGTAAAAACACCGTTTTTAGAACCGGCATAATTAGTTCCTAATACTCGCATTCCACCCAAAAGAACAGTCATTTCCGGTGCGGTTAAACCCATTAACTGTGCTTTATCAAGCATCATTTCTTCGGGAGAAACTACATAATCCTTTTTCAACCAATTGCGGAAAGCATCGTGTAGCGGTTCTAAATCGGAGAACGAATCGGCATCGGTCATTTCTTGCGTAGCATCGCCACGACCGGGCGTAAATGGCACACTGATGTTGAAACCACCTTCACGGGCTGCTTGTTCCACTGCTGCTGTTCCGCCTAGTACGATTAAATCGGCAATGCTTACTTTTTTCGGTAAATTATCTTGAATCTCAGAAAGTCTGTTTAATACTTTTTGTAATCGTCCCGGTTCGTTTCCTTGCCAGTCTTTTTGTGGTGCTAAACGGATGCGAGCTCCATTGGCTCCTCCTCTAAAATCGGAACCACGGAAAGTGCGTGCACTGTCCCAAGCGGTATTGATTAAATCGGTTCTTGTTAAACCGGAATTCAATAATTTTACTTTTAAATCTTCTATTTCAGCAGCTGATAACGTATAATCGACAGTTGGTACAGGATCTTGCCAAATTAAATCTTCGGCAGGAACATCTGCTCCAAGGTAACGTGATTTTGGCCCCAAATCTCTGTGGGTTAATTTAAACCAAGCTCTTGCAAACACGTCACGGAAATAAGCAGGATCTTGTTGGAAACGCTCGGATATTTTGCGGTATTCCGGATCCACTTTTAACGCGATATCCGCATCGGTCATCATAAGTTTTCTGCGAACAGTTGGGTCATGTGCGTCTAACGGCATATCGTCTTCGGTAATGTTTACCGGTTCGTATTGCCAAGCTCCGGCAGGACTCTTGGTTAATTGCCAATCGTATTTGAATAATAAATCAAAATATTCATTATCGAATACCGTTGGATGGGTTGTCCAAGCACCTTCAATACCTGAGGTTACAGTGTCGCCACCATTACCTTTTCCTTTGGGATTCATCCATCCAAAACCTTGGTTCTCAATTTCGCCGCCTTCCGGACTTTCACCTAATAAGGAAGCATCACCATTTCCATGCGCTTTTCCAACGGTGTGACCACCAGCGGTTAACGCAACGGTTTCTTCGTCATTCATCGCCATTCTTTCAAAAGTCACTCGCATATCGTGAGCTGTTTTCAATGGATCCGGATTTCCGTCTACACCTTCCGGGTTCACGTAAATTAATCCCATCATCACCGCTGCAAGCGGATTCTCTAGGTCACGTTCGCCCGAGTAACGTGTACCTTCGCTACCAGATGGAGCGAGCCATTCTTTTTCTGAACCCCAGTAAATATCTTTCTCAGGATGCCAAATGTCTTCTCTACCTCCGGCAAAACCAAAAGTTTCGAATCCCATCGACTCATAGGCCATGTTTCCGGCTAAAATCATTAAATCGGCCCAAGAAAGTTTATTACCATATTTCTTTTTTACAGGCCATAACAAACGACGTGCTTTGTCTAAGTTTCCGTTGTCCGGCCAACTGTTAATCGGTGCAAAACGTTGGTTTCCGGTATTGGCTCCTCCTCTACCGTCAGCCACACGGTATGTCCCTGCAGCGTGCCAAGCCAAACGTATCATTAAACCACCATAATGACCCCAATCCGCAGGCCACCAATCCTGACTCTCCGTCATAAGGTTTTTCAAATCATGTTTAACGGCTTCTAAATCTAATTTTTTGAACTCTTCCGCATAATTAAAATTTTCTCCCAGCGGATTAGTCTTGTTGTCGTGTTGGTGTAAAATGTCTAAGTTTAACGACTTAGGCCACCATTCCATTACCGATTGATTTGCATGGGAATTGGCTCCATGCATCACCGGACATTTTCCTGATGCAGAAGGCGATGGTGTGGCTTCATTTCCCATTGCTTGTTGATGGTGTGGACATTGACCTTCAGTTGAATTGTTCATAATATAAAAATTATTAATTGGTTATTGATTTGTTTGCGTGTATTTGTTTAACTATAAATTTACGAAAAAGAGCGAAATCTTAAAAATATAATTACCTCATTTTTTTCGATTTTAACATTAGGTACAATGCTTCAAAATCATATTTTTAATACCGTAAATTTATCATATAAAATGCTATTGAAAAAATTTTAATGATAGATTTTTTCTATACTAAAATTAAGTCCTTTTTAAAGTTCATCCATGGTTTATACTATCAATAATTTATAAATCTTTAAAAACTAATTCATCTATAAATCATAAAGTTTATAAGAATAACAAAAATTAAATTAATATTGTAGAGCCAATCCAAAACCACATGAATAGAATTATCGCACTTTTTCTGCTTTACACAGCCATTAGCAGTTCGCAAACATTTACAAGACGAGATACACTTCAAGGAAGTTTGCGACCAGAACGGACCGCTTTTGATGTGCAACGCTATGACTTGAATTTAACCATTGATCCAGACAATAGAACAATTGTTGGGTTTAATGACATTACAGTGAAAATCGTTGAAAATTCATCCAGAATTCAATTGGATTTATTTGAAAATATGAAGGTGGATAGTATTTTTCATAAGAATATCAAACTCACTTATGAACGAGAAATGGATGCCGTTTTTATTGATTTACCACCTGAATTACCATTAAATTCTGAGCAAACAATCCGTTTTTACTACTCCGGCAAACCAATGGTTGCTAAAAGAGCACCTTGGGACGGTGGTTTTGTTTGGAAAAAAGACAGCAACGGAAACCATTTTGTAGGTGTGGCTGTGCAAGGAACCGGAGCAAGTTTATGGTATCCTGTAAAAGACCATCAATCCGATGAACCTGATCGCGGAGCTTCGGTGCGAATTGCTGTTCCAAATGGCTTGATGAATGTTTCGAACGGACGTTTTTTGGGTAAAGAAGCGTTATTCAATGGTTATACACGCTGGGATTGGGAAGTAAAAAGTCCGATTAACAACTACAATATTGTTATTAATATTGCCGATTATGTTCATATTCAGGAGGAATTGAACGGGTTAGATTTGGATTACTATGTTTTACGTGAAAACGAAGAAATCGCTCGCAAACATTTTGAGGAAGTAAAACCGATGATGAATTGCTTTCAGGAGAAATTTGGAGCTTATCCGTTTGTAGAGGATGGATTCAAATTGGTTGAAACGCCTTATTTAGGTATGGAACACCAAAGTGCTGTGGCTTATGGAAATAAGTATATGAAGGGTTATTTAGGAAATGACATGACCGGCACCGGAATTGGACTTTTATTTGATTATATCACGATTCACGAAACCGGGCACGAATGGTTTGGCAACAGCATTACTTCCAAAGATATTGCCGATATGTGGATTCATGAAAGTTTCACCACCTATTCGGAATCTGTTTTTGTGGAGTGCCAATTTGGTTATGAAAAAGCGATGGAGTACATCAACGGACAAAAACGAATGGTTGGCAATCAAAAACCAATTATTGGTCAGTTTGGGGTGAATTATAAAACCGGAAATTCGGATATGTACTATAAAGGTGCATTGCTGTTGAATACCATTCGACATATGATTAATGACGATGACAAATGGTGGAAGTTATTGCGTAACTACGCTGAAACCTATCGTCATCAAATCATTGAAACCAGCGATGTGGTGGAATTTTTTACAAAAGAATCAACACTTAATTTAGCTCCGGTTTTTGATCAATACTTGAATTATAAAAATTTACCGGAATTGGAATTTCGATTAGTAAAAAAGAGCGTTGAAGCCCGTTGGAACACAGATGCAATCGACTTTCAAATGCCTATTGAGTTTTATGTTGATACAAAAAAAATGAGGGTTTTAGTTTCTAATAATTGGGTTAGACTTCCCAGTGTAAAAGAAGTTGAAGAAATAGAATTAGTGATGTATAAGATGCTGGTAAATGTGAAAAAGTAATTAAACCTGACAGGTTTAAAAAACTGTCAGGTTTAAAAAAAATTATCAACTCTTTCTAATTGCTTTTTGTTGATTCATGAGTATAATTTTGGAGCATCAAAGAGTTAAAAAACTAACTCATAAACTTCCCCATCGTCTCTTTCCGAATAATTTTACCGGTTGGCGTTTCTTCAAAATGCTTGACAAAATGAATTTCTTTTGGTTTTTCGTACTTGTCTAACACATCAAAAATGCTGTCCTCAATAAGTATTTCTTCGCCTTCCACAATTAAAACCAACCGTTCACCTAACACCGGATCAGCTTTTCCGGCTACAAAATACCGTCTCGGAATTCGTGTGGCGAGTTTTTCCTCAATTTGCTCGGGAATTAACTTAATTCCGCCGCTGTTCACTACATTATCATATCTTCCCAACCAAATGAATTTATTTTCGGAAACCATTTCCACAAAATCATTGGTTACAATAATTTCCGGAGAAACAGACGGAGCTTTTATCAACAAACAATTCTTTTCATCCATCGAAAGCATCACATTTGGAAAAACAGTAAAGGCATCCTCCCCTATCTTTCGAGCGGCAATGTGTGTGATTGTTTCGGTCATACCATACGTTTCATAAATTTCTGACGTTTTAATTTTCAGTAATTTTTGCTCCAACGGTTTGGTGATTTTGGCTCCACCAATAATTATTTTCCGAACATGTTTTAGCTTATCTAATGAATATTGTGCTTGCATGGGGACCAAGGCTGCAAAATCATACTCCGTATCAATTCGAGCCAACGGATGTGAACTAGGTGCTACGAAATCAATTTCAAGTCCTAAAATAAATCCGCGAATCAACATCATTTTTCCGGCTACATAATTGGCAGGCAAACAATGTAACACTTTATCGCCGGGTTTTAGGTCAAAAAAATCACCTGTTGCCAAGGCAGAGCGAACCATCGCTTGTTTATCAACCTTAATTAATTTTGGTGTTCCGGTAGAACCGGACGTATTCATTTCGATGTAACTCTTGTCATCAAACCAATCCAATAAAAAATCGCCTACGGGTTTTTCAAAATCTTCGCCCTCTTTGATAAAGCTGTAGGCAGACATGCAAAGTTCATCTCTGTCTAAGTGAAATCCGTTTAGTTTAAATCTTTTGTGAACGTTTTGATACGTTATGTCGGTGCTATTCATTATCATTTCCAATCGAATTAATGTTTTCTATTTCAGGACTATATTCGTAGACTTTTCCGGTGAGTTTTTCCTTCCAGTTTGTCCACTTATATTTCCTACCAAAAATAAACAAAAGAATTGGGAAAATAACCAAAACAGGAAACAAAACATCAAATCCTGCCGAAGGTTCTGAAACATCTTTAAGAATAGAATGCGTTTGAAAAGCGGTCCAATCGGCCGTTACCAAAAGTGCTCCAATTAAATTGTTGGCTGCGTGAAATCCTAAAGCAAGTTCTAAACCTTCATCCATTAAGGTAATGATACCTAAAAAAAATCCGGTTCCAATGTAATACACCATGATGATCATTCCTAATTTACCCACTTCCGGATTAGCAATGTGCATCAATCCAAATGTAACTGAAGTAATAATTAAAGGAAATAATCTGCTTTTCGTTACCACACCAATTCCTTGCATCAAATAACCTCGAAAGAAATATTCTTCAAAACTGGTTTGCAATGGGATTAACAAAAGAGCAATGATTAAAAACGGAAAAAATTTAACCGGGTCAAAATTAACAACAAAACTTTCGGGAGATAAAAAATAAAAAATTAGGGTTGTGACCATTGTAAAAACGCCCCAAATTGTAAAGGAAAAAAATATTCTCTTCCAATCCACTTTTTTTCGGGAAGTGGTGAGGCTTCTAATACTTTGTCCGTGTATAAATTTCACCCAAAAAAGTAGAATTACGCAACAAATCGCCAGTTGACCCACCATAATGGCAAAGGTCAGATTGGTACCCAATTCATTAATCATCATTTGTATCATTTCTTCCACATTTACATCGGCTGTGGTGATATAATTTAAAACGATTAATCCCAAAAACACCAACGGAATAGGCAAATAAAGAATTAAATTAAATTTTTTATTATGAATTTGATTGATATACATATACAAGAGTTTAGTTTTTCAAATATAGGTCATTTGTTCAGGAATATGTTACATTTTTTTTAACGAAATTTCATTTTCATTGCTTTTACTTTGTAAAAAAAATGATAAAAATACTACACAACCCAAGATGTGGCAAATCCAGAGAAGGTATCGCTTTATTGGAACAAAGTGGAAAAACTTTTGAAATAGTAAAATATTTAGATCATCCTCTGGATGAAAACGAATTAATAGCGTTAATTCAAAAACTAAAAATTGCTCCATTGGATTTGGTTAGACAAAAGGAAAAAATTTGGATTGAACAATTCAAAGGAAAAAGTCTTTCGGATGCCGAAGTAATTAATGCCATCAGTAAAAATCCGATTTTGATGGAAAGGCCCATTTTTATGACTGAAAACAAAGCGGTTATTGGTCGTCCTCCACAAAAAGTCATTGACTTTCTTAAACAATAGTTAAGAAATCATTTAACAAACCTTTGTGACTTTAAGGTTAAACCTATCAATATTTTTGCAGTCTTAGCATTTTAACCAAAATCCAACTTAATGAAAAGTTTTAAAATCTTTTTTATTCTACTTGTTTTGAGTATATCTACCCTAACTTTTGCTCAACGTCCAGAACCTAAAAAAATTAAAGTTACCGGAAAAGTAATTGATAAATCATCTACTCAGCCATTGGAATACGCCACAATTGTTTTTCAAAGTGTTCGTAACCCTGATATTGTTACGGGTGGAATTACAGATGCTAAAGGAGAATTTAATATTGAAATCAATGCCGGCAATTATCACGTTAGAGTTGAGTTCATTTCTTTTAAAACCATTGAGTTTAAAAATAGGAATTTAACTTCAAACACTGATTTAGGGACTTTACTACTCTCCGACGATGCCACACAGTTGGAAGGAGTTGAATTGCGAGCTGAGCGTTCAACCGTGGAAATTAAACTTGATAAACGAGTATATAATGTCGGTCAAGACATGATGGTGAAAGGTGGAACGGTGAGCGATGTATTAGATAATGTACCCTCCGTTTCAGTAGATGTAGAAGGTAATGTGAGTTTAAGAGGTAATGAAAGCGTTCGAATTTTGATCGACGGTCGCCCTTCCAACGCCATTAACATTAACGATGCATTGCGATTAATTCCGGCTGATGCCATTGATAAAGTTGAAGTTATCACTAATCCGTCTGCTCGTTACGATGCCGAAGGTGGTGGTGGAATTTTGAACATTATCCTTAAAAAGGGGAAAAATCAAGGTTTAAATGGTGTAATCACAGGGACAGTTGGAGATCCTAGAAATTACGGATTAACCGGAAACATCAACTATAAATCTGAAAATTTCAATGTATTTTCTACATTAGGTTACAGTGATAGAAATAGTCCGGGAAGATCAATGACCGATTCAAAAATTTTAAATCCAGCCGATGGAACAATCCTTCGCTACCAAGACGAGCGAAGAACCAACAATCGATTAAGGGAAGGCTATAATGGAAATTTTGGTGCAGAATGGTTTTTAGACGCTACTACTACTTGGACAAACACGGTTTCTTACCGAAGAGATGACGGAAGAAATCCGGACGAAGTTTTGTTTTATGATTATGATATCAACCGAAATTTAACCGGTATTCGTCGTCGTTTTAATGACCAACAGAGCAGCGGTGAAAACGTGGAATATTCATCCAATTTTATGAAGAAATTCAAAAAAGACGGACACCAGTTAACTATCGATTATTCCACATCGATTAATAAAGATAATGACGACTCCTTTATTTTTGATGTCGACAATCAAACTACCGCCAATATCCAAAGACAGACTCGTAATTTAGCTCAATTAGATTATGTTCTTCCCATTACAGAAAACACTCGTTTTGAAGCCGGTTACCGCGGAGATTTTACTAAAGTTGTGACTGATTTTGAAGTATTTACCGATGAAGGTTCTACCGGAGAGTTTGTATTTGATGACACCTTTTCAAATTTATTTGAATACAAAGAATATGTCAATGCCTTTTATTCTCAATTTGGTTCAAAAATCAATAAGTTTTCGTACTTGTTTGGTTTGCGTTGGGAAGATTCAAATATTGGCGTAAACCTTTTATCGGAAAATAATTTCAATAACAAACGCTACAACAACTTTTTCCCAAGTGCATTCTTTGCTTATGAAATATCAGATAAAAGCAATGTTACGCTTAGTTACAGCCGCAGAATCCAACGACCAAGAGGACGCTTTCTTAATCCTACAGCGAACCTTTCGAGTAACATCAATATCTTTCAAGGAAATCCTGATTTAGACCCTGCAATGACTCATGCTGTTGACTTAGGTTATTTAAAAAGATGGGATAAATTAACTTTTAATACTTCGGCATATATTAATAGGACAGACGATGTGTTTCAATTTATCAGAAGAGAATCCGGTTTAATTATTGATGGAGTTCCGCAAATTTTGAGTGGCCCCATTAACTTAGCCACCGAATACCGTTTTGGTTTTGAGTTTACTCTAAATTATACACCCTACAAATGGTGGCGATTGAACGGAAACTTTAATTTCTTTAGAAATGAAACGTTAGGTCAATTTAACTATATCAATTCTCAATATCAATCAATAACAATTGACTTGGATAATATCGCAACGAGTTGGTTTGCAAGAATCAATTCAAAAATAACATTGCCTTACAAGATTGATTTTCAAACCAATGCCACTTATAATGCTCCGCAAAATACTGCTCAAGGAAGAAATTTAGGTGTTCTTAGTGCCAATATGGCTTTAAGCAAAGACATTCTGAAAGACAAAGCCACACTTGCATTTAACATCAGTGATGTTTTTAATTCAAGAAAAAGAATATCAGAAATTAATTTACCACAAGTGGAATCATACAGTGAATTTCAGTGGAGAGTGAGACAAATCAACTTATCACTAACTTACCGTTTCAACAAACCGAAAAACGAAAAAGAAAGAGTGCCTCGAAGAGAAAATGGCGAGGATGGTGATTTCATGGGAAAACCATAAATACAAAAAGGGACGCAATTGCGTCCCTTTTTTGATCTAAACCTTAAATAATTAAAGTTTATTCATCTTTCTTTTTAGCTTCTCTTTTCTCTTTGATCAACTCCATGATTGCTCCGCCTATCCAATAATGAACAAAACCAACCAAAAATATCATTAACCAAAAACCAATCGTTAGAACGGTTAAGAAAAGTAAAAAGCCCAAATACTGCTGAAATTCAAACATGTTTTCCGGAATTTATCGAATTCAAGTACAAATATAATTTAACTATATCATTTTATCAAGATAAACTCAAATTTATTTTAAAATAGGAATGTTAATAAGTAAATTTGTGGTTCGGTTGTCGGTTGTCCGTTGTCGGTTGTCGGTTGTCCGTTGTCGGTTGTCCGTTGTCGGTTATCCGTTGTCGGTTATCCGTTGTCGGTTGTATGTTGTCGGTTGTATGTTGTCGGTTTCAACGTTTGCGGTTAAAAATTTTTAAATAAAAGATGAAGATGATAAAAAAAAACGTGCAAACCCATTACAGCAAAGCTGTCAAAATCCGTGAAAGTCCGCGTTTAGCGTCAGCTAATCCGTTAAATCCGTGTTCCATTTTAAGGTTTCGGGTTTAAAAGTTGCGAGGAGCGGGTTAAAAAGATAACTGAATTTCAACGCTTTTTAAAATTATAAAAATCTGTGTTCAAATAAAACATTAAATTATAAATAAACACCACCATGAACTACCGTATCGAAAAAGACACCATGGGCGAAGTAAAAGTACCCGCCGAGAAATACTGGGGAGCACAAACAGAACGTTCCCGCAACAACTTCAAAATCGGTCCATCGGCGTCTATGCCAAAAGAAATCATCGAAGGTTTTGCTTACCTCAAAAAAGCAGCCGCCTACGCCAACCATGATTTAGGCGTTTTATCCAAAGAAAAAAGAGATGCCATTGCTGCAGTATGCGACGAAATTTTAGCTGGAAAATTAGATGACCAATTTCCCTTAGTCATTTGGCAAACCGGTTCAGGCACACAAAGCAACATGAACGTGAATGAGGTCATCGCCAACCGTGCACAAGTGCTGGGTGGATTCAACATTGGTGAAGGCGAACAATTGGTAAAAGCCAATGATGACGTCAACAAATCACAATCGTCCAACGATACCTTTCCCACCGGAATGCATATTGCGTGCTACAAAGCCGTAATTGAAAAAACAATTCCCGGCGTAACGCAACTTCGCAATACGCTGAAAGCAAAATCCGAACAATACATGAGTGTGGTTAAAATCGGTCGTACTCATTTAATGGATGCCACTCCCCTCACCTTAGGGCAAGAATTCTCAGGTTATGTGTCGCAATTAGACCATGGATTAAAAGCCTTAAAAAACACCTTAGAACATTTGTCAGAGGTGGCCTTGGGCGGAACCGCCGTTGGAACCGGATTAAACACACCCCCTGGCTACGACGTAAAAGTAGCCGAATACATTGCCCAATTTACCGGTTTACCTTTTGTAACCGCCGAAAATAAATTTGAAGCTCTTGCTGCTCACGATGCGATAGTAGAATCACATGGAGCCTTAAAAATGTTAGCCGTTTCGTTGAACAAAATTGCCAACGACATTCGAATGATGGCCTCAGGACCACGTTCCGGAATTGGCGAGATTTTAATTCCTGAAAACGAACCGGGTTCGTCTATTATGCCCGGAAAAGTAAACCCAACGCAATGCGAAGCTTTAACGATGGTCTGTGCACAAGTATTTGGCAACGACGTAACCATTACCGTTGGTGGCACGCAAGGGCATTATGAATTAAACGTTTTCAAACCGGTTATGGCATCTAATTTCCTACAATCGGCTATTTTAATTGGCGATGCCTGTGTTTCGTTTGACGAACATTGTGCACAAGGAATCGAGCCAAACTATGACAGAATCAAAGAATTGGTTGATAATTCGTTAATGTTGGTTACCGCTCTCAACACCAAAATCGGTTATTACAAAGCGGCCGAAATCGCTCAAACTGCCCATAAAAACGGAACAACTCTAAAGGATGAGGCTGTTCGTTTAGGCTATGTTTCTTCCGAAGATTTTGATGCGTGGGTAAAACCGGAAGACATGGTGGGAAGTTTACAATAATTCCACATTTTTAAATAAATTATAAGAGCACTTTCAAACGAAGGTGCTTTTTTTGTTTTACTGAAAACCAATTTTTTTTTTAAAAGGAAGTGTTTTACTTTGTTGTAAGAATGTGTACATTTGAAAAAAGCTGTATAAACTTGCGTATATATACTAGTTATGGCACATATGGAAAAAACTTACTACATAATATTAACATTAATAATTTCTATAATGCTATTTTCTTGTAAAACGCATCGAATAGATAAAAGATATTTTAATCGAGTACCTTACGTCGGAAATGAAATACTAGTTTTTAAATCATCTGAAAATGATAAGGATACTATTTTCTTAAAAGGAACTGAAACATTTAAGATGGTTTCCCATTATTTGTTTGTGGGGAATGAACAATTTTATAGAATTAATTGTGATTGTGCAGACCCTTATAGCCCTACACGAATTTTTAAAGACCAACCTTTTGTTAGTTTAAATGCAGCAGTTGATGGTAAAACGTACATTTCGATTAGAGCAATTTTGAGAAACGCATATTTTCGCGGTGCTCATTTTACAATTGAGGAATTCGATGATATTCCATTGAAAACAATTAAAATAGAAAATAAAGTTTATACAGATGTGAAAATTGTAGAAGCAAAAAAACGACAAAATGACCAAAACTTTGCGCTTAGATTTTATTGGAGCGTTAGCGAAGGTTTTTTAGGTTTGGATAAGGAAAATTTGGAATGGAGACTTACTGAAAAATACGTGCCATAACAGCGGTTTGCTTCAATGGCTACTTTCGGATTTTCCGTAGGAAAATCCGCTGCTGAATGGAATGTTTTGTTATATTTGTAATGGCTTGGTGTTGGCTCAACGCCACTGAAAGCAAGCCACATAACGTTATGGCACATTATAAAAAACGACACGAATGAAAAGAACATTGACAATTCTAATTTTTGTTTTTTCGCTTTCAACAGCTTTTGGACAACATTTATATCCCGAGAAGTTTGAAGGCTGTCAATTAAGTAGGTTCTGTTTAGACTGTGGAGAAACCAAAGCTCAACCGCCCAATTCCTTTGCAGATGAAATTTTAAAAAATTTAGACTCTAAATCCCTTAAGAAAATTTCAGGAAGTATTTTAATTCAAGTAATTGTGGACACATTAGGAACACCCTGTTTACTAAGCGTTAAAAATGAATCGAATATTAAAACTGAAAAGCTGAACTTAAAATCAGCTATTGATAAAACAAGTAAATGGAACCCAGCAATTAGTAAAGAGAATATAGAAAAGGCTTCTGTTTCACTAAAACTAATATTTGAAAATAATAGACTCTCAATTGAACGTGTTGCGTTTGATTTTAACAAAAACACAAATATGAAGTCAGTTGGAACGCCTGACGTTAAAGGTTCAAAATCTTCAAAACTGACCTATAGTTGGACAGTGTTTAATCAACAGAACTCGGACTTACCTTGGGATATGTCAAGAGCAGCAGTTACAGATAATGATAATATTCTATGGTTTGGGACAGATAACGGTATTGTGAAGTATGAAAACGAAACAATGGAAGT
Source organism: Flavobacterium lacus (assembly GCF_003268815.1). Taxonomy (GTDB): domain Bacteria; phylum Bacteroidota; class Bacteroidia; order Flavobacteriales; family Flavobacteriaceae; genus Flavobacterium; species Flavobacterium lacus. Next base: position 24,038 of record NZ_QLSV01000021.1, read on the forward strand.
ATTTACTTGTAAAAACACTCCTTTAAAATCAGAAAAATACAATAAGGACAGAACTACTTCAATAAGATATGCTGCCAGTGATAGGAAAAATAATAAATGGTTTATTGCAGGTTGGGATGTTTATAAATATGATGGTGCAACTTGGACAGTTTATGACTCACTAAATTCTCCAATAAATTGGGCAAGAAAAATATTTGTGGACAATTCCAATAATGTATGGTTCTCCTCTTGGGATGGTATCAGTAAGTTTGATGGCGAAAAATGGTCAGTAATAGATACAACTAACTCCGAAATTCCTTCAAATAAAGCCCTTGGTGTTTTTGTTGACAGTAAAGAACAAATTTGGATTGGAACATTTGACGGTAACATTAAAATAGACAAGTCTAATACCACCAAATTTGAGAGTAGTGATACTCCATTGAAAAGTGGTTTTATATCTAAAATGCAAGAAGACAAACACGGAAATTTGTGGTTTTCACTTTATAGTTCAGATAAATCAAAGGCAGGAATGTTTCTATTGAGTAATGACAACAAATGGACTTCATTACGACCTAAAGACTCAGAACTGTTTTCAAAAAACGACATAAATGACTTTCTTTTAGACGAAGAAAAACAGATTTTATGGGTTGCTCTTAATAGTGTTGGGCTTGTAAAGTATGACCTAAAAAATGATGCTTGGGAAGTTTATACACCTGAAAACTCAAGTGTTCCAAGTATACACGTGATGCAATTAACAAAAGACCAAGACGGAATAATTTGGGCGGCAACTTTTGCAGGTATAATTAAATTGAAAGATAAATAACATGCCATAACACAGGTTCCTATGTAAAGCATCATAAAGTTTTCAACAACTTTGAATAAGGGTTATATGTTGGTTTTTTTTCGAGTAAGGTTATCCGTTCCAATGGCTTGTTGGAAAAGTTGGCAACAACTTTTTGTCCGCCGAAGGCATTGGACATGAAAAAGTTGTTCTAACTTTTTCAATAATGCCACGTGTCTATTACTCTTTTATTTCATAGTTTTTTCTTTTTAAATCCTTAAAGCTTAG
>NZ_QLSV01000022.1 GCF_003268815.1 Flavobacterium lacus
AATCCAATGAATATCTTTGGAATAGTTAAGGCATCGTGTAATTGCATAATCTTCGTTTTTAGGAAATTCAAAGTTATGCTTTTACATAGATGCTTTGCAAGATTGCGGGTTTTGGGCTAAATTTAAAGTTGGTTTTGTATCTTTGAGTTCAGTGTTTAATCGAAAGTTTTGGCTTCTTTAGTCCGCAACCTCGCCAAGCCTGAGAACGTTCAACAATAACAAAAATTCTCAACTTTCAATAAAATAATAGATTTAAAAAGTTATAGGAGAAATAAATTAAATAATTTTTTAAAAAATAGCACTATCCCCTTTTCCTTCTCTAATCACAACCGGCTCTCCTTCCGATAAATCGATAATGGTCGAAGGTTGATTGTCGCCATAACCACCATCGACGACAACTTCTACAAGGTTTTGCCATTTTTCAAAAATGAGTTCCGGATCGGTAGAATATTCTAATACTTCATCATCGTCGTGAATGGAAGTGGACACAATTGGATTGCCTAGTTGTTTCACAATTTCGAGTACAATGTTATTATCCGGCACACGAATACCAACCGTTTTTTTCTTTTTAAATTCTTTCGGTAAATTGTTATTTCCCGGCAGAATAAAAGTATAAGGTCCCGGTAAAGCACGTTTTAAAATCTTAAAAGTAGCCGTGTCAATTTGTCTAACATAATCTGAAATGTTGCTCAAATCATGGCAAATGAATGAAAAATTGGCCTTTTCCAACTTAATGCCTTTTATTTTGGCAATGCGTTCTAAGGCTTTGGTGTTGGTAATATCGCAACCCAAGCCATAAACCGTATCGGTGGGATAAATTACTAATCCGCCCTCTTTTAAAACTTTAACAACCTTTGCAATAGCTGCTTCGTTTGGATTTTCGGGATATATTTTAATAAATTGAGCCATGTGACAAATTTAATCAAGTTAGTACTTATACAATAGCAATTTTAATGTATTTTTTAAAATATAACGTATAAAAAAACCCTACCGAAGCAGGGTTTTAACGTTTTATGGGTTTGAATATTATTGCTCAGCAACAATCTCATAGGGCAATTCAATCACAACGTTTCTGTGTAAACGGATCGTTGCAGTGTATTTTCCAGTTCTTTTTACTGTTCCAGAAGTAACAAATTTTCTATCGATTGGTTGTCCGGCTTTTTCCAAAGCTTCCACAATATCCATATTGGTTACAGAACCAAATAATTTTTCACCACCTGCTTTTGCAGTAATTTTAATATCTAGCGCTTTTAATGATTCAGCCAATTTCTTAGCATCATCCACCACTTTTTGCTCTTTGTGTGCTTTTTGTTTCAAGTTTTCAGCCAATACTTTTTTAGCTGATGGTGTTGCTAATGCAGCAAATCCTTGTGGAATCAAAAAGTTTCTTCCGTAACCTGGTTTTACAGAAACGATATCGTCTTTAAAACCTAAATTTTGAACGTCTTGTTTTAAGATTAGTTCCATGTTGTTGTCCTTTTTTTATAGAAGTTAGCCCGCCAATGGCGAGGCAACAACTTAATTAATTATTATTTTAATAAATCCGCCACGTATGGCATTAAAGCTAAATGTCTTGCTCTTTTAACGGCAACAGACACTTTTCTTTGGTATTTTAATGACGTTCCGGTTAAACGTCTTGGTAAGATTTTACCTTGCTCGTTTACGAATTTCAATAAAAAGTCGGCATCTTTATAATCAATGTATTTAATACCTGATTTTTTAAAACGACAATACTTTTTAGTTTTGTTTGTATCTATATTCAAAGGAGTAAGATATCTGATATCCCCTTCTTTTTTTCCTTTTGCTGATTGCTCGATTGTTGACATAGTAATTATGCTTTAACTTTTAATTTTTCTCTTCTTCTCTCAGCCCAAGAAATAGCGTGTTTATCCAAACTTACAGTTAGGAAACGCATAATTCTCTCGTCACGTCTTAATTCAGTTTCAAAACCTAAGATGCTATCTGCAGGTGCTTTGAATTCGAATAAATGGTAAAAACCACTTTTCTTGTGTTGGATTTCGTAGGCTAACTTTTTAAGTCCCCAATCCTCTTTGGATACCATCTCTGCCCCTTTGGCTGTAAGAAAATCTTCGAATTTGCTTACTGTTTCCTTTACCTGTTGTTCAGATAAAACGGGATTCAAGATGAAAACAGCTTCATAATGATTCATAATAATTTACTTTAAAATTGTTAAATTGGGTGCAAAAGTAAGAATTTAATTTTAATAACCAAGCACAAAACATAAATAATCGACATAAGGCAAAAAAAGCCGAAAAAAATTAGTTTTTATCGATGAAATGCACTATGTTTGTTTCACCAAATCTATAATAAATCGTATTATGAAACTAAATTGTGTCGTAGTCGATGACAGTTCTATTCAAAGAATGATCATCACAAAGTTAGTAAATAATCACCAAAGTTTAAACCTTGTAGGTGATTTTTCTAACGCTATTGAGGCAAAGAGTTGTATGTCTATACACTCTGTTGACCTTATTTTTCTCGATATCGAAATGCCCATTATTAATGGTTTCGATTTTCTTGATGGTTTAAAAAACAAACCACAAATCATTTTTATCACTTCAAAAGCAGATTATGCCGTGAAAGCTTTTGATTATGATGCCACTGATTACTTACAAAAACCCATCTCTGTTGATCGTTTCGATTCTGCTGTTAAAAGAGCAATCGATATGCACAAATTAAGACATGAAGTTTCTGAAGAAGAAGGTGATTACATCTTCATTAAAAGTAATCTGAAAAAACTAAAAGTATTCACTTCTAAAATCAAGTGGATTGAAGCGTATGGTGACTATGTAAAAGTGGTTACTGATGAAGACAGCAATTTAGTGCTTTCTACTATGAAATCGTTTGAAAATGATTTGTCGAAAGACAGATTCTTGCGTGTACACAAATCTTTTATTGTGAACATCGACAAAATTGAACGTTTTAACAGCAAGTTTGCCGAAATTGGTGTAACCAAAATCCCTTTGAGCCGAAACAAGAAAGACGATTTGAAGAAAGCTCTTGCCATCGCCTAACCAAAATCAACATTTACTACAAGCTTTACAGATCTATATTGCGAAATAACATCAAAACTATTCACTATTTTTTGGATAGTTTTTTTTGTGCCTTGTGGCGAAACATCATCCGGAATTTTAATGACAATTGTTCTGATGTATTCATTTCTAATTTTGCTCACAGCCGGCTCTTCGGGGCCTAAAACAGGCATGTTTAGATGCTGACTCAACACTTGATACAACCACATCGAACTTTCTTTCACTTTTTCGTATTCTTTATGACGAAGCGTGATTTTAATTAACTTGAAAAAAGGCGGATATTTAAAGATTTGTCTTTCATACAACTGCTCTTTGAACATTCCTACATAATTATTATGAGTCACTTGTTGAATCGTGTTGTGATTTGGATTATAAGTCTGAATCACCACTTTTCCTCTTTTTTCAGCCCTTCCTGCCCTGCCCGAGACTTGTGCCATCATTTGATAACTGCGTTCAAAAGCTCTGAAATCGGGGAAGAAAAGCATGTTGTCGGCATTTAAAATTCCAACCAAACTCACATTATCAAAATCCAAACCTTTGGCCAACATTTGTGTTCCCACTAAAATATCCACTTCTCGGTTTTGAAACTTATCAATAATTTTATCATAACCAAATTTTCCACGTGTGGTATCTTGATCCATCCGTTGGATTTTTTTGTTGGGAAAAAGCGTGGCCAATTCCAATTCAATTTGCTCAGTTCCAAAGCCTTTTGTAGTTAAATCCACACTGGAACATTGATGACAATTAGTTGGTTTGGCAATCGAATGTCCGCAATAATGACATCGGAGCTGATTTTTAAATTTGTGATACGTTAAACTCACATCGCAATTGGGGCACTGCGGAATGTGTCCGCACGTCGTACATTCCAACAAAGGAGCATAACCTCTTCTGTTTTGAAAAAGGATCACTTGTTCGCCCAACGACAAAGCAGAAGTTATCTCTTCAATCAACGTATCGCTAAAATGACCATTCATTCGCTTGCGGAAATACTTATCTTTTAAATCCACTAAAATAACTTCCGGTAAAGGTGTGTTATTGTAGCGTTCAAAAAGTTCTACCAATGCATATTTTTGATTTTGCGTATTGTAATACGTTTCCAAACTCGGTGTGGCCGAACCTAAAAGTACTTTTGCTTGATGGAATTTAGCCAAAACCGTTACTGCATCGCGTGCATGATAACGTGGAGCAGGATCCGTTTGTTTGAAATTATGTTCGTGTTCTTCATCCACAATCACTAATCCCAAATTGGAAAAAGGTAAAAACATAGCCGATCGAGCACCAATAACTACTTGTGCTTTGGGAGAGTTTTGCAAAACCTGATTCCACACTTCCACCCTTTCGTTATTGCTGTATTTGGAATGAAAAACCGCCACTTTATTACCAAAAAACTTTCGCAAACGCGAAACTAACTGCGTGGTAAGGGCAATTTCGGGCAAAAGAAATAAAACCTGTTTGCCGGTTTGCATCGTTTCTTGAATGAGTTGGCTATAGATTTCTGTTTTACCACTGGACGTTACGCCATGCAGCAAACAAACATCTTTGGCTTCAAGGTGTTTTTTAATATTCTCTAATGCTGTTTGTTGGGGTTGACTCAACACGATGCTGTCATCTTTTTCATTATCAGCAAAATCGGTTCTATCTTGAATGAGGTGGTATTCTTCAAGAATTTCTTTTTCGATGAGTTTTTTTAAAACGGCCGATGTTGATGATGCAAAATCAATTAATTGTTTAGCCGAAATAGGTTTCTTTTCTGAAGCATTTAATTGAAAATAGCCTAATACAAGTTCCTTTTGTTTTTCGGCTTTAATGGAATTCAACAGCTCGTTTAAACGTTCATCAGTTGCGTAATTCTGATGAAGTTTAATGTATCTAACCAATTTTGGTTTATACGATTCGTGCATTTCCTCTTGAAGAGCAACGACACTTTTATCCATCAGTTTTTGAAGAACCGGAAAAACATTTTTTTTATTTAAAATTGAAATAACATCACTTATTTTGATAGAGCTTTGGTGTTGAAGAGCTTCAAAGACTAAAAATTCATCATCGGATAATGCTTTTTCATCAACTAAATCGCCTTGTTTCAGTGAAATCACTGTTTCACTTTCCAATAAAAATCCGGAAGGCAAAGCAGCTCTAAAAACTTCACCAATGGAACACATATAATAGGAAGCAATCCATTGCCAATGTTTCAATTGCCATTCATTCACGATGGCATTTTCATCTAAAATTTGGTGGATTTCTTTGGCTTCGTATAAAGTGGGCGGATTTTGATGCGTTTCAATTGCCAACGCAGTATACATTTTACTTTTTCCAAACGGAACAGCCACTCGCATTCCGGGTTTAATGTATTTAAACTCGGCTTCAGAAACTTGATAAGTAAAGGTTTTATCGAGTGCTAAGGGCAAAATAACTTCGACGAAGTACGACATAAAATGGCTATTATTTCAACGTAAAAAGAATTAATCAAACAGATTTTTTCTTTTTAATTTGTTTATGGTGGCATTCAATTCAAAACCTAGTAATAGAATCATACAGTTAATCCAAATGTAAAACATCAAAATTAAAAGCGTTCCAATAGAACCGTAAAGTTCGTTATACTTAGCAAATTTCACAACATAAATTCCAAAAACATACGAAGACAAAAGGATTAAAACAGTGGTAAAAACCGATCCGATACTGATAAAAGAAATTTTTGCAGTTTCTTTTGCTCCAAATTTGAATAAAAGTGAAGTTGTGATTAAAACCATTAAAATCACAAAACAGTATCGAGTGATTTGAATCAATGTAACATCAGTATAAGCAAATTGCCTGAATTGAATTTGTTGGATGATTACTTCGGAAATTACAATGGCTGCCACGGTAATTATCAAAATCATCGAAAAAAGTAGTGACATTATGAGTGCAACAAAATACTGTCTGAAAAAGCTTCTGGAAATAGTTATATGATAGGATGTTTCAAATCCGCCCAAAATGGCATTAATTCCGTTTGACATTAGAAAAATAGACAAAATAAAACCCGACGATAATAAACCTTGATAACTGTTATTCAAAATATCATCGATAATGGTTTTGATGGCTTCAAAGGTGTTTGGTGGAACTCCTTCTTCTACAAACAGCAGAAAATCTTCTTGAAAACCTTCAATTGGAATAAAAGGGATTAAGTTTAAAATGAACAATGCAAACGGAAACAAAGCCATAAAAAAGCTAAAGGCAATCGCACCCGCACGATAGGAAAAAGCTCCTTGTGCAATTCCGATAATGTATAATTCCATCATATCATAGAACGACAAGCCCTCTAACCAAGGTAGTTTTATGTTTTTAGTAAATCGAACGATGTGTTTGATTACCGGAATTTTTTCGAGTTTTTGCTCTGTTTCTACTGACATATTTTTGTCTGATGCAAATTATTCATACTTTAATTGAACGCGGATTTAACGGATTTGCTAACGCGAAACACTGGTTTGCACAGATTTTGATAGCTTCGCTATAATGGATTTTCACGGATTTTCGAAATACTGTAACTGCGACTGAAAACTCCTTACTCCTAACTCCCAACTCATCCTAAAAAGCCTTCAAACTCAAATCCATATTATAAACCGAATGCGTCAAAGCACCGGACGAAATATAATCCACACCACATTCTGCATAATGGCGAATGGTTTTTTCATTAATGTTTCCTGAACTTTCGGTTAAGCACTTATTTCCAATAAGCTTTACGGCTTCTTTGGTCATTTCATAATTAAAATTGTCTAACAAAATTCGGTAAACGCCACCACTATTGAGGATTTCTTCCACTTCATTTAGGTTTCTGGCTTCTACGATTATTTTTAAATCCAATTGATTTTCGCTTAAATAATCTTTTGTTTTTTGAATGGCTTTAGCAATTCCACCGGCAAAATCATTGTGATTATCTTTCAACATAATCATATCATATAATGCAAATCGATGATTTTCGCCACCGCCAATTTTAACAGCCCATTTTTCCGCGGCACGAAATCCGGGTGTTGTTTTTCGGGTATCTAATACTTTGGTGGATGTTCCCTCCAACAAATCAACATACATTTTTGTCTTGGTTGCTATGGCACTCATGCGTTGCATCGAATTGAGTACCAGACGTTCTGCTTTCAAAATAGATTGCGAACTTCCTGAAACATGAAAAACAATATCGCTATAGTTCACTGAACTACCGTCTTGAATAAATGTTTCAATTTCTAAATTTGAATCTACGAAGTTAAAAATCATTTTGGCAAATTCAACTCCGGCAATAATTCCATCTTCTTTAACCAATAATTTTGCTTTTCCGGTTACTTCTTTTGGTATGCAAGCTAACGAACTGTGATCGCCTGAACCAATATCTTCTCTGATTCCGTTTCGTATAATGAGCTGTAGTTCGTTTTGAAATTGGGCTTCTGTAATCATAACTAAAATTTGTATCGAATGGCTAAAATAGGAAATCGTTTTTATTTTTTTGGTAAATTCTTGTATAAAAAAACCACGAAATCCGTGGTTTTATATTTATTGAAATTTCGTTTTATTTCTTTCTTTTTACTTCGCAGGTACTTTTTCCAACCAAAGCATAGAGCGGACAAAAGGTGGCAAAAGCGGTGATGATTAAAATCATACTCACACCCAAAACAATCCATTGTACTAAATTATTTTCAATAGCTCCGGACATAAAAAGAATCAAAAGAATAATGCCAAACATTACTCTAACAAACCGATCGGTATTGCCAACATTTTTTTTCATAATCTCTAAATTTTAGGTTTTGGATTATAAAAATAGGAAAAAAAAGCTATCAAACGGCAATAAATGTAAATTTAGTTTGGTTCAACAATCGGTCCGTTCCATTCAGAAATCCCTCCAACTAGGTTATATGTTTTCTCAAAACCTACTTGTTGCATCACTTCACATGCTTTTGCACTTCTACTTCCGGCATGGCAATAGACGTAATAGGTTTTCGATTTATCTAATTCTTCAATCAAATAAATAAACCCTTGTCCTTTATAAATATCAATGTTGATTGCATTTGGAATAATTCCACGCTCAAATTCTTCCGGTGTTCGCACATCTAAAATGATTGTGTTTTCATCGTTTTGGGCATCGGCCCACCATTTTTCTTGTTGTAAGTTCATTTTTTTTAAGGTTCTAAGGGACTGAGGTGCTGAGGTACTGAGGTACTGAGGTACTGAGTACAAAGATAATGAAAAACTAATTTTATCTTATAAACCTTAGTACCTCAGCCACTCAGAACCTAATTTTCTAAGCTTTTATCGAACAGCCGATTGCTTTTGTTGTTTTTATTTTTACTTCTTGTTTTTTTAATAAGGCGTCTACTGCGTTTTCAACATAACGTTGTTCAACAGCTGTTTCGTCTGAATGATTGTCGTCTATTGCTCCAATATATTTAACAACATTTCCTTTGTCTGTTTTTTGCAAAATGTAAACATGAGGCGTTTTAGTCGCTCCGTACTGCGGATAAATTTTCTGACCTTCGTCAAACAAATAGGGAAAAGTAAATCCTTTTTCTTTGGCACGCACTTGCATTTTATCAAAACTATCGTCTTTTTGTTTTTCAGGATTGTTTGGGTTGATAGCAATTACAGGGTAACCTAACTTTTTATATTTTTTATCCAAATCGATTATTCTGTCTTCATATGCAATGGCATACGGACAATGATTGCAGGTGAAAATTACAATAAAACCTTTCGCCTCTTTATAATCTTTTAAGGCAACTTTTTTGTTATCTACATTTTTTAGCGAAAAATCGGTGGCGATTGAACCAATTTCGTAACCCGCAGGATTGGTTGTGGTGAAGGCCGTAATCAATCCGGCTGCAAGTACTAAAAAGGCAATTTTGAATTTTTTCATAGTTTTTAATTTAGTTAATGAATGATTTTATTTCTGTTTCTAATTCTTCCTCGGTGAACGATTGTTCATAAAACCTTCGTTTCTCGTTTTTATAAATGATGGTGGCCGGGATGGCTCCAGACCATTCTTTGGCTACTTTTTCAATCCACGTATTGGCATCGGGATCATTTAAAACGACAACTTCTGCTTGCAAATTTTTATTTTTAATAAAAGGAATGACGCGACTTTCAATCATTTTAGGAAAATCTAAACTCACTAAAATCATTTTAAATTTTCCGCCTTTGTATTTTTGATTCAATTTTTCAAAATGCGGCAATTCTTTTACACAAGGAACGCACCAGGTTGCCCAAAAGTTGATGACATAAACGGTATCATTCTTTTGATTTAAATAAGGTTGTAATCCATCAAAATTAAAGGATTTCAATTTGATTCCGTCTATTTCATATACTTTCAATGGTTTTGACAAGGTTTTGCTTTGTGAAAAGCCATTTAAAACCCAGAAAAAATGAAATACCAGTAGTAGTATAAGTTTTATATTTTGATGCATTTTTATTGATTATCTCATAAAATTAAACCTTCCACCATCCTCTTAAAAATCTTTAACAAAATTTTAATAGACATTTGTATATACAATTAAAAAATACAACTACATTTGTACATACAAATTTTGTAATTACAAATGAAGATAGAAGAAATCATAAAATCCAATTCACCCATTAGCATTGAAAAGCGAACTGTACTCAATATCATGTTCACTCAGAATGTTATTGCGGATGCTTTTAATGATATTTTAAAATCCTTTGATTTGTCGGTTGAACAATTTAATGTATTGCGAATTCTTCGAGGTCAAAAAGGAAAACCGGCCAACATGTGTGTTATTCAAGAACGAATGATTGCTAAAACCAGTAATACTACCCGATTAGTTGACAAATTACTGTTGAAAGATTTAGTTATTCGTGAAGTTTGCGAAGAAAATCGTCGGAAAATGGAAATCACAATCACTGAGAAAGGACTAAAATTATTAGCCGAATTAGACCCGAAAATTGAAGCACATGAAACGTTATTTTCAACTAATTTATCATCAGAAGAGTTAGAAAATTTGAACAACTTGCTAGAAAAATATAGAACAATTTAATTTATTAAGAAAATGAGCGACTTCATTAGTAATCAAAACTGGCGTTATGCCACCAAAAAATTTGATGCCACCAAAAAAATCTCTTCAGAAGATTTAGAAACATTAAAAGATGCCATTCAACTGAGCACTTCTTCGTATGGATTGCAACCTTACAAAGTATTTATCATCGAAAATCCTGAGTTAAGAGCTAAAATCCAGCCGTTTGCTTGGGGACAATCGCAAATTGTAGATGCTTCTCAGCTATTAGTTTTCGCAAATATCACTAACTTTGGAGAAACAGAAATAGATCAGTACATTGCTAATATGGCAGAAACAAGAGGTATTCCTGTAGAAAGCGTAAAAGGATATGCCGATTTCATGAAAATGAAAATCACATCATTACCGGAAAAACAAAGAAATACTTGGACATCAAAGCAAACCTACTTAGCATTAGCTAATTTGATGAATGCTGCCGCAGAGCTAAAAATAGATGTTACACCCATGGAAGGTTTTGAGCCGGAAAAAGTAAACGAAATTTTAGGATTAAACGAGTTAGGATTAAATGCATCCTTGTTGGCTACAATTGGTTACCGACATGAAGAAGATGCTACGCAATTTTACAAAAAAGTGCGTAAACCCAAAAACGAATTATTTATCAATTTATAATTAATAACCTTAAACAATGAAATCAATGAAAAATTTAAAAACAATTGCCTTAGCACTTCTGGTCGTTGCAGGAACAATTACGACAACGGCTCAAAACAAAAAAATAAACGTAGAGAAAAGTAAAATTACGTGGGTTGGAAAAAAAGTAACCGGACAACACGACGGAACAATTAGTTTTAACTCTGGAACGCTAGTTTTCGACGGGAAAAAACTGAAAGGTGGTTCTTTTGAAGTTGATATGACTAGTATAACAGTTAAAGATTTAGAAGCAGGAAAAGGAAAAGAAAAACTAGAAGGTCATTTAAAAGCTGACGATTTTTTTGGTGTAGATAAATTTTCTACTTCAATCTTAGAATTCAAAACAATAGCCTCAAAAGGAAGCGATATTTATACTGTAACTGCCGATTTAACTATTAAAGGAAAAACGTTACCGGTAACTTTTGATTTAGCAATTGGAGCAGGTTCAGCCAGAACAGCTTTTAAAGTAAACAGAACTAAATACGGTATTCAGTATGGCTCAGGTTCTTTCTTTGACAATTTAGGAGATAAAGCTATTAATGATGATTTTGAGTTAACAGTTTCGTTGGCTTACTAATAAAATAAAAGGGAAAAATTGCTAAAAATCCTGATACAAATGTATCAGGATTTTTTTATGTTTAATTAATTTCTAAAAACATGTGGGATCGCGATGCCGTTTTGTACGTGTTGGAGTCACTTGATCACCATTACAAGCCGGAATATCATTAAATTGATAATATTGTTGCGGGGTAGTTCCGGGAATTTTTAACTCATTTCGAGTTAAAACACCATCACCATCATCATCCGTATCTAAAAAGTCAGGGATCCCGTCAAGGTCGGTATCTTGATTAAAAAAACCAATATCTGTATCTCCCTGCGGATTATAAATTTCATCCTTAGACAAAATTTTGTCACGATCATGATCATTGTATCGCAATCCTTTCAGCTTAATTTGAAAAACTAAATTGGAATATGGCAGAATATTTGCTCCTCTCGACGAATTAAAGTAGGCTAATCCAGAAGGAATAAACACTACACAATTACCATAATTTGTAAATGAAGTTGTTCCATCTTCGTTAACAGTAGTTGTTTCCGGAGTTTTCATTAATGGAACTATTTGTCTAAATCCTGATATAAATTCAAGTTGTGGTGCCGGATAGGTTGTCCAAACCGGTGAAGAAGTTCTATCAAACTCTACATTACTAAAATTCCAACCTCTATAGTCAACAAACGTTGAATCAACCGTTGTTGGTCGCTGTCCTCCACCTTCGTTTAATAAAATATAATAAAGTTTGTACTTCACTGGGTCATTAATTCTTCCACCCTTTAAATAAGTAACTCGCGTATCGTTATCTACGTTTTCCATGAATTGTAGTGGATAATCTGTCTGGAGTTTGATTGAGGTTTGCGTCAAAGGATCAGTAATTTTTGCAATTGTAACATTCATATCTGCATCCACGGTCATATAATGCTCTTCTAAATAGGTTTCTATTAAAGATGCATCCTCAACATATTGCACACTTCTATCTCTTGGTGGTGTAATCGTAGCTTCATCATCATCCTCTTTGCATGAAAAAATAACTGAAGAAAACAGGGCAATCAGTAAAACATTTTTAAATCTCTTTGATAGCATTTTTAGTAAAATTATTGTTTAAACTTTGTATAATAATATCTTAAAATAAGTGCTGCAAGATACAATTTTGATTTATTTTTGTGTACTAATTAACGAAGAATTCTGAAAAAAGGTATGCGAGTAGATAAATACTTATGGTGTGTACGGTATTTTAAAACCAGAAATATGGTGACCGAGCTTTGCAAAAAAAATCATGTGACGGTTAACGGTCAAGTTGCCAAGCCTTCAAAAGAGGTTTTTCCGAGTGATGATGTTACGTTTAGAAGAGACCAAATCATCTATAAAATCAAGGTTTTAGCCATTCCTGAGAGTCGTGTAGGTGCAAAATTAGTCGATATTTATCGAAAAGACGAAACGCCGGCAGAAAGTTTTGCTCATCTGGAATTGCTAAAATTATCTAAAGAACATTACCGAAAAACAGGTGAAGGAAGACCGACTAAAAAAGATCGCAGGGATTTGGAAAATTATACCGATGATACGGTTGAGTAAACCGAAATTACCAAGCAATCTCTTTTTTTTCCATTTCTTTTAAATACTTGTTGGTTTTGCTAAAGTGGTTGTTTCCGAACCAAAGTCCACGGTTGGCACTTAAAGGTGAAGGATGACCGGTTTCTAAAACAATGTGTTTTTTTTTGTCAATTTTAGTACCTTTCTTTTTAGCAAATCCGCCCCAAAGCAAGAAAATAACGTTTTCTTTTCGGTGTGAAATTTCTTGAATCACAACATCCGTAAACGTTTCCCAACCTTTATTTTGATGACTTCCTGCTTCCGATTGTCTTACTGTTAAAGTAGCATTGAGCAATAATACACCTTGGTCTGCCCAACGTTCTAAATTACCGGATTTGGGATAAGGAATTTGCAAATCTTTTTCTAATTCTTTAAAAATATTTTGTAGTGATGGCGGAAAAGAAATGCCATCATTTACCGAAAAACATAATCCGTTAGCCTGATTTACCCCGTGATAGGGGTCTTGCCCAATAATTACCACCTTCAGATTTTCAAAAGAACAATGCTTAAAAGCAGCAAAAATTTGATCTTCCATCGGATAGCAACGATGTTGATTGTATTCATTTTCTACAAAATCCATTAATTCCTTAAAATAAGGTTTTGAAAATTCATTTTCCAGAATAGCTTGCCAAGACGGATGGATTTTTACTTGCATCGATGAAATATTTTCACAAAGATAATTATAGTTCTCAATTTGAAGTTAATGCCATGCAAACAAAGAAAAATTATCGCTAAATTTGCCTAAAATTGCTATAAAACTAAATGATTTCAATCACTGATAAAACGCTAAAAGATTTAGAATTTTCCACCATACTTCAAACTGTCTCCGATCGATGTAACACCGAACTGGGAAAGCAAAAAGCGTTGGAAATTGTTCCGTTTCGAGACAAAAATCTCTTACTGGATTCACTTTTGCAAACCTCTGAATATCTTTCCTCTTTTTCCAACAATAATGCATTACCAAATCATGGTTTTGATAACATCAGTACCGAAATAAAATTTATTGGTATTGAAGATAGTTTTTTAGAAGTTGGCAGTTTTAGAAAAATTGCTCAATTATCGGAAACAACCAATACAATGTTGCTTTTTTTGAAAAAGTTTACTGATTATTATCCCACTTTGCATCAAAAATCATCACAAATTGACTATACCAAATTCATAGTTCAAAAAATTGACGAAGTGGTTGACAAATTTGGTGAAATCAAGAATAATGCTTCGCCCGATTTAATCAATATTCGGCGAGAAATGAGTACCGTGCGTGGTAAAGTGAATCAGAGCTTTGGTGCGGCTTTAAGTCAATATAACAGTTTGGGATATTTAGACGAAATTAAAGAAAGTTTTGTAGAAAATCGTCGTGTTTTAGCTGTTTTAGCGATGTATCGAAAAAAGGTAAAAGGCTCTATTTTAGGAAGTTCGAAAACCGGAAGTATTGCTTATATCGAACCTGAAGCAACCTTGCGGTACTCTCGTGAATTGAGTAATTTGGAATATGAAGAACGTGAAGAAATTACTCGAATATTAAAAAAATTAACCAATGATATTCGTCCTTTCAAAGACCTTTTAAATCAGTACCAGGAATTTTTAAGTGATATTGATGTGATTGCCGGAAAAGCAAAATATGCCTTAAAAATAAATGCTATTTTACCCACAATTATTGAAGAAAAAAGAGTTTTTTTTAGAGATGCCTACCACCCTATTTTATATTTGAATAACAAAAGTAAAAACGAAGTTACGTATCCGCAGACGATTGAATTAGATAACAAAAGTAGAATTATTGTTATTTCGGGTCCAAATGCCGGTGGAAAAACCATTTCGTTAAAAACGGTTGGTTTATTGCAATTGATGTTGCAAAGCGGTATGCTGATTCCGGTTCATGAACGAAGTGAAACATTTTTATTTGATCGCATTTTAACGGATATAGGTGACAATCAATCCATTGAAAATCATTTGAGTACCTACAGTTATCGACTTAAAAATATGAATTACTTTTTAAAAAAATGTAATGACAAAACACTGTTTTTGATTGATGAGTTTGGAACAGGTTCAGATCCTGAATTAGGTGGTGCTTTGGCCGAAACTTTTTTGGAAGAATTCTATCACCGCGAAGCATTTGGAATCATAACAACGCATTATTCCAATTTAAAGATATTGGCCAACGAATTGCCTTTTGCCTCCAATGCCAACATGCTTTTTGACGAAAAATCGTTGGAACCGATGTATAAATTAATTTTAGGTCAAGCCGGAAGTTCGTTTACGTTTGAGGTAGCTCAAAAAAATGGCATTCCGTATGGATTGATTAATCGGGCGAAGAAAAAAATTGAAGGTGGAAAAGTTCGTTTTGATAAAACAATAGCCACCTTGCAAAAAGAACGTTCTAAGTTAGAAAAAACCTCGATTAATTTAAAAGAGGAAGAAACCAAAGCCCGTGAAGAGAGCAAAAAAATGGAAACCATCAATGCAAAAATTCAGGATAAATTAGAACGCTACCAGGAATTGTATGATGCCAACCAGCGTTTAATTTACATGGGACAAAAAATGGATGACCTTGCTAGCAAATATTTCAATAACAAAGACAAAAAAGTGTTGATGGGTGAATTGTTGAAAATTGTAGAAATTGAAAATTCCAAACGAAAGAAAGCAAGCGTTAAAGAAATAAAGGAAAAAGAAGTTATCCAAAAACAAATTATTCAAGAGGTTACCACAAAAGTAGATGAAATTAGAGCTGATAAAAAAGAAAAAAAAGCCAAAGCTTTAAAAGTTGAATCGGAAAAACCTAAACCTATTTTAAAAATCGGTGATCGTGTTCGCATGTTCGACGGAAAAGCGGTTGGCACCTTAGATGCGATTGAAAAAAACAAAGCAACCGTGAATTATGGCATGTTTACCTCCAAAGTGAGTTTAGATGTTTTAGAACTGGTTGAATCAAAAAAATAAAAAGAATATGGAAGGATTACCTCAAGATAAAAAAATAATATTGTTTGACGGCGTTTGCAATTTGTGCGATTCATCTGTTCAATTTATCATCAAACACGACAAAAAAGACGTGTTTCGTTTTGTTTCTTTACAATCAGAATTAGGTGAAAAAATTTTAAAACACATTGGCGTTAATCCGCTGAAAGTGGACAGTATTGTGCTGTATGAGCCCGGTATAGCCTATTTTCACAAAGCCGAAGCAGCGATGCGAATTGCCAAAGAATTGGATACGTGGCATAAAATCATTGGTTATTTATCGTTTACCGGAAATTTAGGCAATTTTGTGTATGACCTTATCGCGAGAAACCGCTACAAATGGTATGGCAAAAAAGACGAGTGCATGATTCCGACTCCCGAATTAAAAGCAAAATTTTTGTAACTGATAATTATCATAAAAAATCTGCCGTTTGATTTTTAATTTTGACTCAACTTAAAACATAACAAAATGATTAATCAAACTTTTGCTTTATATTCTTGGGAAAACGGTGCGTTCATCATGATTGGTGTTTTTCTTCTCGTTATCTTTGGTATTATTGGAGCCGTTATGCTCATGATGAACGAAAAAAAGAAAAAGTAATAAAAACTTTATCATAAAAAAATCCCGAATTTAATCGGGATTTTAATGTTTGCATTATCTTAAACTCGCTAAACTCTGTTCGATGGTAGCAATTTTTGCTAATGCATCGGCTTCTTTGTTTCGTTCGTTTGCAATAATTTCCGGTTTTGCATTAGCTACAAATTTTTCATTGGAAAGCTTCACCTGCACTGATTTTAAAAAGCCTTGGATGTATTTTAATTCTTCTTCCAGTTTTTCAATTTCAGCCGCTACATCAATATTTCCTGCAATAGGAATGAAATATTCATTTGATTTTACACGATACGTCAATGCTCCATTTACTGTTTCTGTAACATATTCTAGGTTATCAATATTTCCTAGTTTACTGATTACAGCATCAAAAGTTGTTGCGTTTTTTTCGTTATTAATAATTCTTAAATCAATACTATCTTTATTCGCAATGTTTTTTTGTTTGCGAATGGTTCGAATACCGGCAATTACTTCAATGACAAAATCAAATTCAGCAATTAAATCAGCATTTGTATTTTGCATGGTTGGCCATTCTGAAATAATCAACGCTTGTTCCGGTGTTCTTTCTGCAATGTATTGCCAAATTTCTTCCGTTAAGAAAGGCATAAATGGATGTAATAATTTCAAATTGGCTTCTAACAATTCAATCGCTTTATCGAAGGTTGCTTTATCGATTGGTTGTTGATATGCCGGTTTGATAATTTCTAAAAACCATGAACAAAAATCATCCCACACTAATTTATAAATGCCCATTAACGCATCGGATAATCTGTATTTTTCAAAATTATCTTCAATTTCAGCTAAAGTTTGTTGCAGTTTAGCTTCGTACCAATCAATCGCAATTTTTGAAGCTTCCGGTTGTGGAATTTCAGCCACTTCCCAACCTTTGATTAATCGGAAAGCGTTCCAAATTTTATTAGCAAAAGCTTTTCCGTTATTGCATAATTCTTCATCAAACATGATGTCGTTTCCGGCAGAAGCACTCAATAATAATCCAACACGAACACCATCAGCTCCAAATTTCTCAATTAAATCTAATGGATCAGGTGAATTTCCTAATGATTTTGACATCTTACGACGTTGTTTATCACGAACCAAACCGGTTAAATAAACATTGTTAAACGGTTTTTTACCGGTGTATTCATACCCTGCAATAATCATACGAGCCACCCAGAAAAATAAAATATCCGGACCGGTTACTAAATCATTGGTAGGATAATAGTATTTAAAATCTTCATTTTCAGGGTCTAAAATTCCACCAAAAACAGCCATTGGCCACAACCAAGAGGAGAACCACGTGTCCAATGCATCGACATCTTGTTTAAGGTTGCGGGTTTCGAGTTGCGGGTTGCCCGTTTTAACTTTAGCCAAAACTAAAGCTTCTTCAATATTCTCCGCAACTACGTAATCTTCTTTTCCTTCACCATAGAAATAAGCAGGAATTTGTTGTCCCCACCATAATTGACGAGAAATATTCCAATCGCGAATATTTTCCATCCAATGACGATACGTATTGTTGAATTTACTTGGGTATAATTTTACTTCTTCGGTTTCTAGAACGGCTTTAATGGCGGGTTTTACCAACTCTTCCATTTTTAAAAACCATTGATCGGATAATCTTGGTTCGATTACCGCTTTAGTTCTTTCAGAAGTTCCAACTTTATTGATGTGTGTTTCTGTTTTAACTAATGCTCCAATCGACTGTAATTCTTTAGAAATTTCTTCTCGAGCTACAAATCTGTCTTTTCCTTGGTAATGTAAACCGAAACTATTCAAAGAAGCGTCTTCGTTGAAAATATCAATAATTTCAAGATTGTGTTTATCA
Organism: Flavobacterium lacus; assembly: GCF_003268815.1. Taxonomy (GTDB): domain Bacteria; phylum Bacteroidota; class Bacteroidia; order Flavobacteriales; family Flavobacteriaceae; genus Flavobacterium; species Flavobacterium lacus. The sequence continues at coordinate 18,245 of NZ_QLSV01000022.1, forward strand.
CCTAAAACTTTGTCATTCACATCATGGGCCGGAGTAACTTTCAAGCAACCTGTTCCAAATTCTACATCTACGTAGTCATCTTCAATAATTGGAATAACTCTATTACATATAGGGACAATCGCTTTTTTGCCTTTCAAATGAGTAAAACGTTCGTCATTTGGATTGATGCAAATAGCTGTATCCCCAAAAATTGTTTCCGGACGTGTTGTGGCGATGGTTAAAACATCATTAGTGCCTTCCACTTTATAATTGATGTAGTATAAATTTCCTTGACGTTCTTCGTGAATTACTTCTTCGTCGGACAAAGTAGTTTTTGCTTCCGGATCCCAATTGACCATTCTGTAACCACGGTAAATCATTCCTTTGTTGTATAAATCCACAAACGATTTGATTACAGAAGCTGACATATCTTCATCCATGGTGAATTTGGTTCTGTCCCAGTCGCATGAGCAACCCAACTGCTTTAGTTGTTCAAGGATGGTTCCACCGTATTTATCAGTCCACTCATATGCATGTTTAAGGAATTCCTCACGGGTTAAATCACTTTTATTAATTCCTTCAGACTTTAGTTTGGCTACCACTTTTGCTTCGGTTGCGATAGAAGCATGGTCGGTTCCAGGGACCCAACACGCATTGAAACCCTTTAAACGAGCACGACGAATTAACACATCTTGAATGGTGTTGTTCAACATGTGTCCCATATGCAAAACTCCCGTTACGTTTGGCGGAGGAATTACTATTGTATAGGGCGTTCTGTGATCTGGTTTTGAATGAAAATAATTGTTTTTCATCCAGTAATCATACCATTTTTGTTCGGCTTGCTTGGCATCAAATTGTGCTGGAATAGACATAAATATTAATTATATGGTTATAAACTGAAAATCATCGTTTTAAAAACAATCTACAATTTGGTCTGGTTTTTGTACTAAGATGCAAAAGTAACGATTTAGTCAGAAGTATTAAAAAAGAAATTAGTATTTGTAATTTACGGAAAAGTGACTATTTTTACACAACCCAAAAACACATAACCATGAAAAGAATTTTATTTTTTGCTGTATTTAGCTTTATTAGCTTTATTAGCTTGACTGCTTTTGCTCAAAAAGGTCCAAAAATTGAGTTTAAAGCCAAAGACAACACGATAGACTACGGAAAAGTTTATAAAGACAATGACAATGGTGTTCGCGTATTTGAATTCACCAACACTGGTGATGCACCTTTAATTATTACCAACGTTCAATCCACATGTGGTTGCACGGTTCCATCGAAACCCAAAGAACCAATTATGCCTGGTAAATCGGATAAAATTGAGGTTAAATATAACATGGCTACCGGTCCGATTAGAAAAAGTATTACTGTTGAAACAAATGCAGTGAATGCAGAGGGCGGAAAAGTTCACCTCAAAATAAAAGGTGAAGTTTTGGAACGACCTGAAGTAAATTTAATGGAAAAGAAAAAAGTTGGCCCCATGCAATAAAATTGAATCCCTTTTAACGAAGGGATTTTTTTATAGAATACTTTTTAAATAAAAAGTGAATTTCATACGGCGATTCCCTCTGTCAATTTCAAAATTAATTTTTTTGCCGTCTTGCGATTTCAAAAGTGCATTTACTTCCTGAAGAGAATATCGCTCTATTCCGTAGCCATTAATTCGAACTACAATATCATCTTTTTTTAAACCGGACAAGTCGGCCGGTGAATTTTTTCTGATGTGAGCAATAACAAAAATTGGTTTTAGCACAAATTTATACTTGACCTTTTCACTGCCTCTAAATGAACTTTCGTACGATGTTTTATCTCTTGTAACAAAATTTGTATTTAACGACTCTTCTTCCTGAATCCATTGTAATCCGGCATGATTAATCTCAATCCCGCTCATGTTGTATTCAAATGGTTGCTTATAATTCTTATTTTTCTTTACATACAAATTGCTATTTTGGTAATCAAAAATAAGTGTGAAACGTTTAAAAATTTCTCCTCCCATTGAACCAATTCTATTTTCAGCCCATTTAACATTTTGCAAGGAGGTTGAATCCGGAATCGCTACATAAGGATTTTTAAAAGTAAAATCATCAAAAGAAAACGAACCTAGCTTTGTTCTTTTTCCAAAAATGTCTCCATTAAATCCCTTTCCCAAAAAATCCTCAAAAGATTGTTTCGGAAACGTGTAGTTACTGATTTTATTTGCGAAAAGCCAAAATGCGTCGCTATTACCTATATCTAAAAGTAATTTCCCTTCTACTTTTTGAGAATCAAATTCAAATAAGGAGGCTAAATAAGGCTTGTTGTTGTGTAATAAAAAATCAAGCTTTTTAAACTTACTCATTTTTTTTCTCTTTAATTCATGGGAGGGATTGTAGATATGAATTTTGTGCGACACATAATCGATTTCCACTTTAAAATTTTTAAAAAATTGATAGCCAATTATACCATTTACGGGAATCCCAACACTGCCTGAAAAATTTAACTCTTCATCAAGAATAATGTAAATCTCATGATTTTGATCTATAATGGCATCGTTAAAAACTACTTGATTTCCGGATGATTTAAGACCTTCAATATAATCTGAACTACCTAAGCCGCGTAACATAATTTTTTCAACATTATTGAACGTCAACTCTTCTTTGTCTTCCAAGCTGAATAAAATTGATTCTTCTACACCGGAATCCACTAAAAAAGTTAAATCAACTCCATTGACTTCCAATGGAACAAATACCAAGTTATTTATCAGTTTAAATGGAATTGTTATCTTCTTTTTTTTGGAATAATACTGAAACCCTTCCTGCCCATAAAATAATGATGGGAACAGAAAAAATGATAGTATAATCCAAAAGAATTTCATGAATAATTTTTAATAAAAATACAAATTCCACCTTAAAAATCCAATTTGACTAAATATATCCTCAAAAAGCATTGGGTCTAAATAAAAAAAATTGCAAATTTGCATTTCAAAAAATAATCACTATGCCTAAGATTTCCAAAAAAGGTCAGCAAATGCCGGAATCACCTATTAGAAAATTAGTTCCCTATTCTGAAATTGCAAAAAAAAGAGGTACAAAAGTCTATCATTTAAACATTGGTCAGCCCGATATTAAAACACCGGAAGTGGCTATGAATTCTATCAAAAATATTGATATAAAAGTATTAGAATACAGTCATTCTGCCGGGTTTGAAAGTTACCGTAGAAAATTAGCAGACTATTATCAAAAACATAATTTGCCCGTTAATATCGAAGATATCATCATTACAACCGGTGGATCAGAAGCTTTGCTATTTGCCATGGGAAGCACAATGGATACCGATGATGAAATTATTATTCCTGAGCCTTTTTATGCTAATTATAATGGTTTTTCTACTGCATCTGGTGTAAAAGTTGTACCTGTTATATCAACTATTGATGAAGGTTTTGCCCTTCCTCCTATTGCTGATTTTGAAAAATTAATCACTTCTAAAACAAAAGCGATTTTAATTTGTAATCCAGGAAATCCGACTGGATACTTGTATTCTAAAGAAGAAATAGTTCAATTGGCTGAATTAGTGAAAAAACACGACCTGTTTTTAATTGCCGACGAAGTGTATCGCGAATTTATTTATGATGGAGATGAACATTTTTCTGTGATGAATGTTCCCGGAATTGAACAACATGCCATTATGATTGATTCTGTTTCCAAACGATACAGTATGTGTGGAGCTCGAATTGGTTGTATTGTTTCTAAAAATAAAGAAGTTATGGGTGCAGCGATGAAATTTGCTCAAGCCCGATTGAGTCCGCCCACGTTTGCTCAAATTGCCAGTGAAGCCGCTCTAGATACTCCGCAAAGTTATTTTGATGAAGTTATTACTGAATACAAAGACCGAAGAGATACTTTGATTGCCGAATTAAATCAAATTGAAGGTGTAAAAGTAGCTACTCCAAAAGGTGCTTTCTACTGCATTGCCAAACTTCCGGTTAAAAATGCAGATAATTTTGCACAATGGTTATTAGAATCTTTCGACTTTAATGGAGAAACAGTAATGGTTGCGCCCGCTGCCGGTTTCTATTCTACTCCAAATGTTGGTTTAGATGAAGTTAGAATTGCGTATGTTTTAAAGAAAGAAGACTTGATTAAATCGGTTAGAATTTTAAAGGAAGCTTTGAAAGTTTATACTGAATAAGACTATTTTTTATCATTGAAAAATCCCGACAGTTTGAAAATTGTCGGGATTTTTAGTTTGATGTTATTCGATTCTTTTATGCTTGAACCAACCCAAGTTCAAATCATTAAATTGAAAATTAATTTCTTCCTCTAGTGTTGTTTTATTAAAAATTAAGATGTCTGACTCGGTTGTGATGATATAACGGATTTCGTCTTCAGTTTCCGAAATAATCATATTCGGATGAAATTGATAAACTTGTTCTTCCAACTTAAATGCTATCGTTTGAGTAGAAATTTGAAGATATTCTTCTGTATGAACTCCCTCATAATCACCTTTTAACCATTCAGGCAAATTAAATGCTTGCGTGTTAAGTTCGGTTGATTCTGATTCGCATCCTATTAACATTAATCCTATTATAAAAATGGCTATAATCCTTTTCATTAAACAACATTTAGAAATAAACTGCAGTAAATCTAAGCATTAGACCAAAGAATATACCGTAAAATCGTTCAACTGAAGATTTAAACGTTTAAGTCATGACGATGTGAATTTCATCGATAAAAAAAACTCCTGACTTTCATCAGGAGTTTTCTATTATTAACTTTTAAGACTATCTTTTTAATGAAAAATGTGCTTTAAATGTTTTGGTCTGACCGTTTTCCAAATACTCTACCGTAAACCAGTAATCGGTTGAGGGAAGGTTTT
>NZ_QLSV01000023.1 GCF_003268815.1 Flavobacterium lacus
GCAGCTGTCGTATTGGTTAAAGTTTGACTTATGCTCGTTTGCGGATTAGTCTCATCCGATGCTCCTGTGATTCCTACCGGTGAGGAAACCGTCCAGGTGTAAGTGGTGCCCGTGGGGACAACCTCCGGTGAGGAGGTTACTGGGGTGACCGTAAACGTATCTTCTGAACAAATAATAGCAACTTTATCATTTATGATTGGTAAGGGATTAACTCTTACTGTTATGGTAAAAGTATCAGTACAAATATCGGGTGCAGTACCTACTGCAGCGGTAACCGCATAAACGACATCTAACTCAATCTCAGTAGAATTAGTCAATGTCTGACTAATATCTGTTTGTGGAATTGCTTGATCTGAAGCTCCGGTAATTCCTGCCGGTGCTATAACTGTCCATGTGTAAGTCGTTCCTGCCGGAACTAAATCTGTTCCATTTGTTGTTGGACTTACCGTAAAGGTTTGCTCCGAACAGATGGAAGGGGTAAAATCGGAAATACTTGGTTTTGGATTGACAACCACATTTATTTCAAAAGTGTTTGTACAACTATTTGGTGCTGTGCCTACAGAAGCTGTAACCGTGTAGGTTACAACAGTTACAACATCTGTTGTGTTGGTCAACGTTTGACTTATTGTGGTTTGCGGTGTGGCTTGATCAGAGGCCCCCGTAATTCCCGCTGTAGGTGCAACTGTCCATGTATAGGTGGTTCCAGATGGAACAACATCTGCCCCAACAGTAATAGGTGTAACACTAAAAGCATCTTCAGAACAAATCTCCAATGTACTATCCGAAATGGAAGGACTTGGATTGACCGTTAAAGAAAAAAATGTAGTACCAAAAACTGTCGGATCCGCGTTTTCTTCTACACGAACATAAATGGTTTCGGTAGTACCGTTGTAGGCATTCGCAGGAACAATTGGTGCTGCTCCAACATTTGCATCTGGTTGATTGGTATGGTAAGTAACGGTATACAAAGTAGGATCTAAGCCATTTAGTGCATCATCATCATTTTGGGTTAAATCAAAGATTTCAAAATTATTACCGGGTGTTACTTCGTCACACAAAACCAAATCGAGTGCATCAGGGTTTAAGATACATGAATTCCACTGTATATCAAATTCTCTAGTTCGAACACAACCCGTGTTAAAGTCAGATATATTAACATAAATAGTTTGAGGATTACTAATTGCCACATAATCTGTTGGATTTGGAATTTGATTTAATAATAACTCTGCATCATTTTGAGTTAAATAATATCCAATACTAAAATCAAATGCATTTCCACTACCAACAATCACCGGATCATTTTCAGTTAAATCAAAAAGATTTTCACACTCGTCTAAATCATTTGGGTCTGTGCCGGGCTCAGGTGGATAAACATTTACAGTAAAATCACTTTCTACTACCGTTACACCACTACATTGCGTATAAGTTACTTCTGCTGTGTAGACAGAAGTTACTGTAGGACAAACCGTTATATTTAAATCACTACTTAAAGGTGCACCATTTTCTAACCATTGAAATGTTGTTGAGGAAGGTCCAGATGGCGTAAATCTAAATGCTCTATTTGTTGCAGACCAAGCTCCCGTATTAAATCCAGGAGGAGTATATGCTAATGATCCAGCTGCATTTTGAATTCCAATTAAACCATTCCCACTATTCCATCCTGGACAAGGTGTCCTTCTTTGAACATATACTTCAATAATATTTGATATTTCGTACAAAACTATTTGAGAAGTCTGTAAACCAACACCATTATTACATGAAAACTGAGGTAAATTAGCAAAATTAGCTATGAATTTTCTACAAGGATAAGTTCCTACAACTGCATAAGTTGCACTAATTTGTGCAGGAGGAGTTGGCGTTACAGCAAAATTAGTATCTTGATATACACCGTATATTGCATTTCTGATTGGAAATCCTGGATTAGGGATTGTTTGATTAAAAGCCCATGGACAATTACTACCTCCTGCTTGAGGATTAAATGTAATAACTCCATTAGTTCCTACATTAATACTTGTATATTGATTACCAAAAAAACAAAAAACAAACGGAGGATCTGAAGGGTTTGGGTTTGGAAAAACAAATGGTGCAGACCACTCATCATCTCCATCTACACCACCTAGAGGAGGAGGATTACCATACAACTCATTCCAAGGAGCACCACTATTTACAAATGGTGCTTGAGGACAGAAGTCTATTTCACTTACTGTATATTGTGTTGTTGTTCCAAAATCAACAAAAGAAGCAGTTAAATCAACACATCCACCTGCTTCACATGAATTTGTAGAATCAAAACCTGTATCAACCCCTACTTCCCCCGTAATAACAGTAGCACAACCGTTTAAATTAATTGTAATGGTCACACTTCCACTTAAAGGAGCAACACAACCCGGAGGATTTTGAAAAATACTTATTAAAGTAAATGTTGTGGTTGTAATTAAAAAAGGTGTGGTAAACGAAGCTGTACCTGCGGCATTAATAGGTATGTTATAAAATGCTCCTGAACTTGATTCAAGAGTGATATTCGTGTTGGGTGTACCACTAAAAGTTAGCACTCTAGTGCCGGGACATTCGGTTGAATCAACTGTTGTAAATGCAGCTGTAGCTGAAATGGTTTGCACCGTTACGGTTACAGACTCAGTAAGGTTACAAGTTATATTCGTTACAAATTCAATATCATCAATCGCAAAATCATTTCCGGCTGCGGTTACTACTCTATCTAGTATGCAAATTTCTGCAATGGTATCAGTTCCTGAGTTCCAAGTGTACGATCTTTGCACCCATCCACAAGTAGTGGAAGGAGCGAGATTAGCACCTATTGCAATTCCGTTTATCACTACTTCTAAGTCAGCAGGGTTTGGCGTTGCAACAGTTTGCACCCAGTACGAAAAAGTATAATCTTGGCCCGGTGTTACCGGTACGGTTTGACACCAAACTTTATCGTTTCCGGCATTAGCAATTGAACCGTCAATAACCATCATATTTCCGGTTCCTGTAGTATGATCGTTACAACTAGAAAAACCAGCAAACCAACTTTGTGAATTGGTGACCACTGCATAAGCACCTTGAACACCAAAAGGACTTACAGGGTCTAAATATTGATACTCTGTAGTGAAACCGGTATTACCTAAAGAAAAATCACCATTGAAAATTAAATTTCTAGGTGTTACTGTGGTTGTAGTGACCGTATAGGTGGTTGTAACATCCGGACTGACCACGATAGAAGCACTGTTTGGATTAGAGATTGATGGATCTGTCGGAACAGCTGTCCAAACATAATCATCAGCACCTGAAGCGGTTAGTGTAGCAGATTCCCCTAAACAAATCGTTCGATTGGGTGTTACTGTTATATTATTAGGTTGTGTTATAAGTATTCCTGTGGCAGTTGCTGTGTCCGAAGCGGTATCAGTTACAGAAGCCGTATAGGTTCCCGGTGGGAGTCCAACAAAAATACCGTCCGTGTTAGTTTGGTTTACGGGACCAGAAATTGAATATGAAGCATAAGGTTGCGAACCCCCTAGGCCATACACTACTATAGAGCCATCGCTTTGACCAAAACAAGTTACATTAATCGATGAATAATTAATTCCTAATGGCTGTAATCTTTCTAGGATGATTTCATCCACAGCAAAATCATTTCCAACGGCACTTTGATTGATGTTAAATAATTCTAACCTTCTAAACTGGTTGCCTGTTCCGGTAACTGTAAAAACATAGACCACTTCTTGCCAGCCGCTTGCAGGCGGCAAAACAGTGTACGAACCATTGAATAAATTTGTCCCACCTTGCATTACTCTAAACCCAATTTCAGCTTGTGGATTGGTCGTATTTACCGATTGAATGAAATACCTAAAACGATACTGCGTACCGCCTTGCAACAATATATCACCGTTTGTTTTCCAAAAAATTTCTGATTGTCCAGATGCTCCATCACACACCATCATTAAACCGCTTCCGGTTGAGTAATCTCCTGAAGGAAGAAAATTAGAGGTGTTTAAAAGAAAAGGATTATTTATAATTGCATACTGTCTTGGAACACTATTCGCCTGACCAGCTCCTGGATTTACTAAATTATAATCGGATTGAAAACCGATTCCTGCTCCCTGCTCAAAATCGCCATTTGGAATTAAATTCTGAGCACTTAAAAAGCTGATTACAAAACAACTAAACAAACAAAATAGTATTCTTATATTCATGATTTGGAATTTTTAAAGCCGGAAATTTACATAATTTTAACTTAGAATTATCTTAAAATTTCTAAATTTTACAATTCATTTTTTTATACCCGAAAATTTCCTTGTTTTGTTTATCTTTGCAGACTTTATAAGTTTACTTATTTATACTATAATTTAATGAACAACAATGATACTTTTTCCGATGATTTAGGTGACAACCACATTGGAACTTCTGTAGAAAATCCGGTTAGAAAAGATGCTTTTGAATTAACGGATGATCAAAAAATTGAACTAATCAAAAAAGATGTGACCAATATTTTGACGACACTCGGAATGGACTTAACAGACGACAGCATGAAAGGCACTCCGAACCGAGTGGCCAAAATGTTTGTCAAAGAAATTTTTGGAGGATTAAATCCTTCTAAAAAACCAAGTTCCTCGACGTTTGAAAATGGTTATAAATATGGTGAAATGTTGGTGGAAAAAAACATCACGCTATATTCTACTTGCGAACATCATTTATTACCAATTGTTGGAAGAGCTCATGTGGCTTATATTTCCAGTGGAAAAGTGATTGGTTTGTCTAAAATGAATCGCATTGTGGATTATTTTGCAAAACGTCCGCAGGTGCAAGAAAGATTGACGATGCAAATTGTGCAAGAATTACAAAAAGCATTGAATACTGAAGATGTGGCTTGCGTGATTGATGCCAAACATTTGTGTGTAAACTCGAGAGGAATCAGAGATATAGAAAGTAGCACAGTTACTTCTGAATTTGGCGGAAAATTTAAAGAAGACAAAGTGCGAAGAGAGTTTTTGGATTATATTAAATTGGAGACGAAGTTTTAGAGAAGGTAATGGGTGATTGGTAATGGGTGATTGGTAATGGGTGATGGGAGTTTTGGCATTGATTTTTGCACTCTCCTAGCCCCGATAGCAATGGAAATCCTTGCGGAAAAAAAAGTATATTTTTGTTAGTGTTTTTTTGCGACCAAAGGAAGCACAAAAAACACTTAGAAAAATAACTTTTTTGACGAAAGATTGGAATGGATAGCGGGATTAGCTTCTTATTCAGTCGCTCCCGATAGTTATCGGGATCAGTCGCAGTTTTCAGTTGGGAGTAATTAGTTTGGAGTTAAAAAAAGAGAAATAGTAATGAAATTATACGAAAATCAAACCTTAAAAATATACAATTCGCTTTCGGGTGAAAAAGAAGTTTTTAAACCCATTCACGAAGGAAATGTGGGCATGTATGTATGTGGACCAACGGTTTACAGCAACGTTCACCTCGGAAACGTGCGGACTTTTATGAGTTTTGATGTGATTTTTCGTTATTTTCTTCATTTAGGTTATAAAGTTCGGTATGTGCGAAATATTACCGATGCCGGTCATTTGGAAAATGATGCAGAAGAAGGCGAAGACCGCATTGCCAAAAAAGCTAGAATTGAGCAATTGGAACCCATGGAAATTGTGCAACGTTACACGGTTGATTTTCATACGATTTTGCATAAATTAAATTTTCTTCCGCCAAGTATTGAACCAACCGCCACCGGACATATTATTGAGCAACAAGAGATTATAAAAAAAATAATTGACAATGGTTTTGCGTATGAATCGAATGGTTCAGTATATTTTGATGTAAAAAAGTTTAATGAAACACACCATTACGGAAAATTGAGTGGTAGAAATATCGAGGATATGATTGCGAACACACGTGATTTGGACGGTGTTTCAGACAAAAAGAGTCCACAAGATTTTGCCTTGTGGAAAAAAGCCGAACCGCAACACATTATGCGTTGGCCTTCGCCGTGGGGAATTGGTTTTCCGGGTTGGCATTTGGAATGTACCGCAATGAGCACCAAATATTTAGGTGAGACTTTTGATATTCACGGTGGTGGAATGGATTTGAAATTTCCACACCACGAATGTGAAATTGCTCAAAACGAAGCGTGTACGGGACATAGTCCGGTAAATTTTTGGATGCACGCCAATATGCTGATTTTGAATGGTAAAAAAATGGCCAAATCAACCGGGAATTTTATTTTACCCAATGAAATTTTTAGTGGTGGAAACGAAATTTTAAGTAAATCATTTTCACCCAATGTGACACGATTTTTTATGCTTCAAGCACATTACCGTAGTGTGTTGGATTTTTCTAACGATGCGATTGTAAGTTCAGAAAAAGGATTCAATCGCTTAATGGAAGGAATGGATTTGTTGGATAAATTAAAAACCGACTCCTCCTCTACTTTGGACATTTCGGCTTGGAAAAAAAGCTGTTATGAGGCGATGAATGATGATTTTAATACACCCATTTTAATAGCACAATTGTTTGAAGGAATTCGTTTTGTGAATTTGATTAATGACGGTAAAGAAACGATTACTGAGAATGATTTGAATGAACTGAAAGCAACGCTAAAAGGTTTTATTTTTGATGTTTTGGGAATTACAGATGAACAAGCCGCCAACGATAATTCTGAAAAATTAGAAGGCGTAGTTAATTTGATGATTCAAATGCGAAACGAAGCTCGTGCGAATAAAGATTTTGCTCTTTCGGATCAAATTCGCGATCAACTTTTGTCTGTTGGAATACAGCTGAAAGATGGAAAGGAAGGGACGAGTTTTAGTGTTAGTTAAATGGTCGCGAGTTGTGAGTTGCGGGTTTTTACAAAGTTGTAATAACGTAGGACAACTACCCCCGACCCCCTCCAAAGGAGGGGAGACGAGAAGTTGTAGCTTTCTGCTTATTTTGAAGGTTTGAATCCACTTAAATCCAATATAGCGAAGCTATTAAAATCTGTGAGAATCTGTGTAATCTGAAAAATCCGTGTGCCATTGAGTTAGTTTTATTCAAAAACACCAAAATCAATGCTAAAAAAAATAATTCAGTTTCCTTTTATATTTTTGATTCGATTTTATCAAACGGTGATATCGCCACTCACTCCGGCAACGTGCCGATTTGAGCCTACTTGCTCGCATTATTCGGCGGAAGCCATTCAGAAACACGGTGTTTTAAAAGGGATGTGGCTTTCTGTGAAACGTATTTCAAAATGTCATCCGTGGGGAAAAAGCGGTTATGATCCGGTTCCATGATTTTACTTTTTAAGAATTAATTAAATGTTCGACATTGCAAGTTCTGCGAAATTCGTTTACATTTACGTCAAATAACATTTTTATGGTTACATCTTTTTTGGCTTTTGTTTGGAATCCGTCTGAAGGAATTGAAATCGGTTCTTTTGTCATTCGCTTTTATAGTTTGATGTTTGTGGTTGCTTTTGCATTAGGCTGGTATATCATGAAACATATTTTTAACAGAGAAAATGAACCGCTTGAAAAACTTGATAGTTTATTTATTTACACCGTAGTTGCAACATTAATAGGAGCACGATTAGGTCATGTGATTTTCTATCAATCGGAATTATTTCGTGAAGATCCGTTGAGCATCCTCTTGCCAATTCGAACAAAACCTGAATTTGAATTCACCGGATTTTCCGGATTAGCCAGCCATGGAGCGGCGATTGCCATTATTTTGTTTATGGTTTATTTCAGTAAAAAAATCATGAAACAATCGTTACTTTGGATGTTAGACCGTGTTGTAATTCCAGTGGCGAGTGGAGCAATATTTGTGCGTTTAGGGAATTTTTTTAATTCTGAAATTGTAGGTCACGAAACTAATTCAGCGTTTGGAATTAAGTTTGTTCAAGATTTTTATAGTAAGAATGATGCCGTTTTAAGCACTAAAATAGCCAATCCGAAAGAAGCCTACAAAGCCATTTCTAACAATCCGGAGTTTTCTTATTTATTAGATAAAGTTCCGGCTTTACATCCATCACAGTTATATGAAGCATTTGGTTATGTCTTTGTCTTTCTGATTCTATTTTTCATGTATTGGAAAACAGAAGCCAGAAAAAAAGAAGGTTTGCTTTTTGGAACTTTCATGGTTTTACTTTGGTCAGTGCGATTTGTCGTTGAGTTTGTAAAAGCAAGCCAAGGTGGTTTTGAAGAATATTCTGCTTTTAATTCGTTAACAACCGGACAATGGTTAAGTATTCCGTTTGTTCTGATTGGTTTGTATTATATTTTTAGACCGAAGAAAGCGTAATCTTTTTTATTTATAGTTTAAACTAACCGACTTTATGAGTCGGTTTTTTTATTGGTAATTAATAGAACAGTATGCTTCGTAATTAAGTTTAAATCGAAGAAGCTAATCAAGTTTTCGATTAGCTATTTACGCCTTACAGATTTTAAAAATCTGTAAGGTCTTGTAAACCAAAAAAAACTAGTTCATCATTTTCAGTTAGTTAAAATTACCCATCATGGATGATAAAACAAGATTTTTTAATTCCAATACATTTGAAAAAAAATAGTCATCAAAAAACCCGACCTAAGCCGGGTTCCTATTTAAAAAGTATGAAATACTATTCTTCTTTCTTTAAAGCTCTTTTTCTTTCTTCTTCTTTATTAACTGTATCAGCCATTAAAGGCGTTGCAATGAACAAGGAAGAATAAGTTCCTACTAAGATACCAACCAAAATAGCAAATACAAATCCACGGATAGTTTCACCCCCTAAAATAAAGATAGCAAACAAAACGATTAACGTAGTTAACGATGTATTCACTGTTCTACTGATTGTAGTATTTAAGGCTTTATTCACTACTTCATTAAAAGTGCCTTTTTCATGTGTGCCTAAGAACTCACGCACACGGTCAAATACAATCACAGTATCATTTAATGAATAACCAATTACAGTTAGAATTGCAGCGATGAACGCTTGGTCAATTTCCATGTTGAATGGTAAGAACTTCCAGAATAATGAATAAACTCCTAATACGATAATTACGTCATGCAATACAGCACCAACAGCTCCTAATGAGAATTGCCATTTTCTGAAACTAATTAACAAGTAAAGGAAAACTACTAATAATGAACCTAATACTGCCCAATATGAGTTTGTTTTAATATCTTCTGCAATGGTAGGACCTACTTTAGAAGCTTGTAAAACTCCAAATTGTTTTCCATCTGAATTAGTAATAAAATCTTCACGACTTGTATTAGGAAAGTATGATTTTAATCCTTCATATAATTTATCATTCACTTCTTTATCAACACCTTCGCTTTCTTCGGCAACTTTATACTTAGTCGTTATTTTTAACTGATTACCGTCTCCAAATGTTTTTGCTTCTACATTCGTTCCAAATGTTTTTGTTAACACAGCACTCACTTCGCTTGCAGTGACTTCTTTCTCAAAACGAACTTGGAAAGTACGTCCTCCAACAAAGTCAACACCTTGATTTAATCCATTTACAAAGAACAATGAAACTAGAGAAACAATGATTAATACACTTGAAATGGCATAAGCAATTTTCTTTTTACTCAAGAAATCAATATTCATGTTTTTAAACCAATTGTGTGTCATTGGTGTAGAAAAAGTAAGATTTTGATTTTTTCTCAAACTCCAATCCAATAATAATCTTGTAATAAAAATAGATGTAAATAATGATGTTCCAATACCAATTAATAAAGTGGTTGCAAATCCTTTGATAGGCCCTGTTCCAAATACTAATAAAATTAAAGCCGTTAAAGCAGTTGTAATGTTTGCATCAAAAATTGAAGACATTGCTCCTTTCCACGTGAACGAATAGTTAACCGCTTCTTCTAATGTTTTTCCTGCATCTAATTCTTCTTTCGCTCTTTCAAAAATAATTACGTTAGCATCTACAGCCATACCAATCGTTAAAACGATACCGGCAATACCAGGCAATGTCAATACCGCTCCCAAACTTGCTAAAATTCCAAAGATAAATAAGATATTCACTAACAATGAAATGTTTGCATAAATACCTGCTTTTCCGTAATATAAAATCATCCAAAGTACGACTAATATCATTCCAATCATAAAAGATAACATACCGTTATCAATTGCTTCTTGACCTAATGATGGGCCAACCACATCCGATTGAACAATGTCTGCTTTGGCGGGTAGTTTACCGGCTCTTAAAACATTGGCTAAATCTTTTGTTTCATCAATTGTAAAACTACCAGAAATTTCAGAACTACCACCTGAAATTGGTCCAGAAGAAACACCAGGTGCAGAATAAACTATATTATCTAAAACAATCGCAATGCTACTTTTTTGGGTAAAAGCTTTACCTGTTAAT
This sequence comes from Flavobacterium lacus, assembly GCF_003268815.1. Classification (GTDB taxonomy): domain Bacteria; phylum Bacteroidota; class Bacteroidia; order Flavobacteriales; family Flavobacteriaceae; genus Flavobacterium; species Flavobacterium lacus. Next base: position 10,332 of record NZ_QLSV01000023.1, read on the forward strand.
TCCTCCCATTGTTTGGCGCCTTTACCATTCATTTGCATGGATACGGCCGGTTTACCAAATTGATCAAAAGTATCTCTTGCATCGACGACAACTCCACCACTAATGGCTGGTTTGCCTGCACGACCATCTGATTTTAAAGCATACAATTCAATTGCTTCAACTTTTTCTTTTTTCTCGTTATCAATGGTCGTTGGTTTTCCCCAAACAAAACGAGCAAAACGTAACTCAGGAGTTAGCATTGATTTGCTACTTTCTCTATTTAAATAACTATTGATTGCCGCTGTATCTTTTGGGGCAAAATAGCCCAAAACCGGTCCGCCACCGTATGATAACATTTTATCAAATAGCGGATTATTTCCTTTTGAATTGGCTAATGAATCTTTAGAAGCATCTGTCAACAAAGAGTCAATTCCTGTTTTTGTTGTTTCTTTCGTATCAAATTTTACTTCAGTTGCTTTTAAAGCTTCGTTTAATTGACCTAAATAGGGAGCAACTTCTTCAAATTTATGTGTTTCCCAAAACTCTAATTGAGCCGTACTTTGCAATAATTTTTTAATACGATCAACATCTTTTGCACCAGGTAATTCCACAAGAATTCTCCCCGTTTCACCTAATTGTTGAATATTTGGTTGCGTAACACCAAATTTATCGATACGTTTTCTTAGTACTTCAAAAGCACTTAAAACCGATTCGTTTACTTTTCTTTTAATAACTGCTTTAACCTGAGCATCAGTCATTTTTAAATCAATCTCACCATCCAAGTTTTTGTTGAAGAAAACATCTGGCGAAGCTAACTTAACTTTACCTTTTGACTCTGCATCGAACGCTTCAAAAAAGGCATCTAAATAAGTTTGATTTCCTTTTATGTTTTTGGTGGCGTCGGCTAAGGCTTTATTAAAAACCGGATCTTGCGAATCGTTTGACAATCCAACCAATATATCTTTTACAGATATTTGGAGGATAACATTGATTCCGCCCTCAAGGTCAAGCCCTTTGTTAATTTGTTTATCTTTTACCTCGTTAAAGGTATAATCTACAAACCCTAAGCTGAATACTTTTTCTCTACCGATTGAATCTAAATATTTAGCTTCTTTAGTTACATCTGCTCCGGCAAAAGCTTTGGCATCCGATTTTACTTTATTAGCCACAAAGGTGAATGAAAGTTGGTAAATACATACCAATGCAAATAAAATTGCGAAAAATTTAATAAGTCCTTTACTCTGCATTATTACTTGAATTAATTAATTTTTGTTGGTTAAGGTTTTGATTTATAAGTAAAAAGAAAATAAGTGATTCTTTTCGATTTTATAAAACGTGCAAATATATAATTATGAATAGGATTAACCAATTTATTTATGGATTAATCTCAAAAAAAAGACTGCAAAATTGCAGTCTCTTTTATATTATGTGAAAATTGTTACGCTAAAACAGATTTCAAATCAGCATTCATTGCTCTAACAGCATCAGCACTTTTGGCAAATTTTGCTTTTTCGTCTGCGTTTAAGTCGATGTCAACAATTTTCTCAATTCCGTTTTTACCGATAATACAAGGCACACCGATACAAATATCGCTTTGACCGTATTCTCCTTCTAAAAACACAGAACATGGAATCATTTTCTTTTGATCGTTCAAAATGCTATCAACTAAATAAGCTACAGAAGCTCCCGGAGCATACCACGCTGAAGTTCCCAATAAAGCGGTTAATGTTGCTCCACCCACCATCGTGTCCGCGGCAACTTTATCCAATTTTTCTGCAGATAAAAATTCAGAAACCGGAACACCATTATAAGCCGCTAAACGAGTCAACGGAATCATTGTTGTATCACCGTGACCACCAATTACCATTCCGTGAATGTCATTGGCAGGTTTGTCTAATGCTTGAGACAAATACGTCTTAAAACGTGAACTATCCAAAGCTCCACCCATACCGATAACTCTGTTTTTTGGCAAACCAGTTGCTTTCAACGTCAAATACGTCATCGTATCCATTGGATTTGAAACCACAACGACAATTGCATTTGGTGAATGTTGTAACAAACTTTCTGCAACCGATTTTACAATTCCGGCGTTAATTCCGATTAACTCTTCACGAGTCATTCCCGGTTTTCTCGGAATTCCCGATGTAATAACAACTACATCACTTCCGGCCGTTTTTGAATAATCGTTTGTGCTTCCTGAAACTTTTGTATTAAAACCTAACGTCGTTTGCGTTTGCATGATGTCTAAGGCTTTCCCTTCGGCAAAACCTTCACGGATATCTAACAATACAATTTCGCTGGCAATTCTTCTGTAAGCAATTGCATCGGCACATGTTGCACCCACGTTTCCTGCTCCTACAATGGTAACTTTCATTTTATTAATTTTTATATTTATATAATTTCTTATGCGTCAATATTTGCGTAAACCGCATTCTTCTCAATAAACTCTCTACGAGGCGGAACCTCATCTCCCATCAACATCGAGAAAACGCGGTCTGCTTCAGCCAAACTATCAATGGTAACTTGACGTAGCGTTCTAAAATCCGGATTCAATGTTGTTTCCCACAATTGTTCAGCATTCATCTCTCCCAAACCTTTATACCGTTGAATACCAGCAGAACCTCCCATACGTTGATTAATCATATCACGTTGGTCATCATTCCAAGCATATTCTTTTTTGTTTCCTTTTTTCACTAAATATAAAGGTGGTGTTGCAATATAAACGTGACCGCCTTCAATTAATTCTTTCATAAAACGGAAGAAGAACGTTAGAATCAACGTAGAAATGTGACTACCATCGACATCAGCATCACACATGATGACTACTTTGTGGTATCTTAACTTTTCCAAGTTCAATGCTTTTGAATCTTCTGCGGTTCCGATGGTTACACCTAATGCTGTGAAAATATTTCTAATCTCTTCGTTTTCAAACACTTTGTGATGCATGGCTTTTTCCACATTCAATATCTTACCACGAAGCGGTAAAATCGCCTGAAATGCTCTGTCACGACCTTGTTTTGCCGTTCCACCTGCTGAATCTCCCTCGACTAAGAAAATTTCACATTTATGCGGGTCTTGTTCCGAACAGTCAGATAATTTACCCGGTAATCCGCCACCGCCTAAAACGGTTTTGCGTTGCACCATCTCACGAGCTTTTTTCGCTGCGTGACGAGCTTGTGCGGCCAAAATTACTTTTTGAACAATGATTCTTGCGTCATTTGGATTTTCTTCCAAATAATTCTCTAACATTTCTGCCACCGACTGACTTACCGGAGAAACAACCTCGCGGTTCCCTAACTTGGTTTTAGTCTGTCCTTCAAATTGTGGTTCTTGTACTTTTACCGAAATAATCGCCGTTAATCCTTCACGAAAATCGTCTCCAGAAATTTCAAATTTCAATTTATCCAATAATCCTGAACTATCAGCATATTTCTTCAACGTACGCGTTAATCCCATACGGAAACCTTGCAAGTGCGTCCCACCTTCATGCGTATTGATGTTGTTTACATACGAGAAAATATTTTCAGAATAACTTGTGTTATAAACCAACGCCACTTCCACCGGGATTTCGCCTTTTTCATTATCCATGCTAATCACATGCGAAATGATAGGTTCACGATTTCCATCTAAAAATCGAACGAATTCTTTCAAACCTTCTTTCGAATGGAATGTTTCAGTTACTAATTCGCCTTTTTCATCCAAATGTCTTTTATCACACATTGTAATCGTGATTCCTTTATTCAAAAAGGACAATTCACGCATCCGTGCGGCTAACGTGTCATATGAAAATTCAATTGTTTGTGTAAAAATAGTGGTATCAGGCTTAAACGTAACCATTGTTCCGCGTTTGGTCGTTTCACCAATTTGCTTCACAGGATACATCGCTTTTCCACGTTCGTACTCTTGCTCGTATATCTTTCCGTCTCTAAAAACAGTTGCTCTCAAATGGTCGGAAAGTGCGTTCACACACGAAACTCCAACCCCGTGAAGACCACCGGAAACTTTATAGGAATCTTTATCAAATTTACCTCCGGCACCAATTTTGGTCATAACCACCTCTAGAGCAGAAACCCCTTCTTTTTTATGCATGTCAACCGGAATACCCCGGCCGTTATCTTCAACAGAAACCGAATTATCTTCGTTAATAAAAACAGTAATGGTATCGCAATGTCCGGCCAACGCCTCATCGATTGAGTTATCCACCACTTCATAAACCAAATGGTGTAAACCTCTTACACCGGTATCTCCAATATACATGGAAGGTCGCATTCTCACGTGCTCCATCCCTTCTAAGGCCTGAATACTGTCTGCTGAATAACTGTTCTTTTTGATTTCTTCGCTCATATAAATTTAATGCTAAAATGTAATTTTTGTGTAATAGGCAAATATACGGAATTGTGAGGGATTTTCTATCTTAACACCATCACAAAGAAGATAAGTTATTAACAAATTGTTGATTTTTTATTGCTTTTTTCAAACGCATTTTATTTAGAAATTTGGAGTAAATTTATTCATTTGGGCGTGCCCCTCCGACAAGCTACGGGTCAGGCTTTTCGTTGCATCCCGATAGCTATCGGGATCGTCCAAAGGCTGGTTTTTGTCGGGTGTCTTGTCCTAAAATAGGTTTACACAAAAGTGTAACTTATGAAATCAAATCAAAAACTATTTACAACACAAACTAGACATTTATTTTCTGAAGAATATCGGAGAATGATTTGT
>NZ_QLSV01000024.1 GCF_003268815.1 Flavobacterium lacus
AAGTACGTGCCATCTGTATTTCTAACCGCTACTTCCACATTATACGTCGTGTTGAACTGGATGTTGGACAACGAACTCATTCTGAAATCTCTAATTGGACGATCAATCGTTTGTACGTCAATTGGATTCAATGTATTCGTGATTCTGAATCGGTAGCCTGTTGCAAACGGTACAATGTTAGCAATAATTGAGTTATTCAAATTACTCAATGTAGTGTTACACTGTGAAGCCTGAACTTGTGTAGTAGTATCCGGTGTGGTTACTGTACAACCCGTTCCATAAAAAGATTCCCAAACATTGTTTCTTCTCACAGCAACTTCTACCATATAAGTCGTATTGAACGCAAAAGAAGTTAATTGTGTTAAACGGAATCCTCTCAACAATTGGTCAATCGTTTGTACTTCATTTGTAGTCATGTTAGTCACTCTGAAGCGGTAACCTTGTGCTCCGGAAACAATATTTGCATAAACAAAACTGTTGATTGCATCAAGAGTTACGCCACATTGAGAGGGCTGAACAACCGTTGTAGATGGACAACCTGTTGTAGTAAGCGCATAGCTATAAGTAGCTTCTCTTTCACAACCTAAAACATTCACACTAGACGCAGTATAACTAGTTGGACTAGTTGCTGATACTTTAGCGTAAACTGTAGTAGCACTAGCTCCTGTATATGGAACTGTTCCTGCTGCATCAGTATATAAATCCGTTGCAGGAGTCCATGTTACACTCGGAGCCGGTAATGCGTAGTTAATTACTAAAACAGCGGTGCCAAAAGTAGCGTCTATTGCATCACCACCATCATTAAAGGTCTCGGTAAGTACTAAATTAACAGTACCACTAGTTGCGGTAAAGCCAGTTACGTTTACTGTCGGGTCAGGTGAAATTAAACCTCCTGAACCTAATGTTGATATTTGAGTAGCTCCCAGTACATGAGCACCGGTAAGAGCAACACGAATTTCACTTCTCCAAGATCCATTGATTGCATTAACATTCGTAAACTGCAATTGAGCAGAAGTTACAATAGCTCCTGCAGGTATACCCGTGATAGTTGCTGGGAAAGTAGCCGCTACAGTACCGTTTGATTGTAAATTGCTTCCAAAAGAAACAGTAGTCGAACCGACAGAAGTAGCAGATGCCGTTAACATTTTTAACTCTCCAACACAAGCGGTAGTTGCACTACCTGAAGCGGCAATTGTCAATGGCCCATTTGCTGTAATACTAACCGTTGTGGTTGCTGTACTCGAACAAATGGCTGGCGAAGTTACAGTAACGGTATATACACCTGCATTGGCAGTGGTAACATTCGCTAACACAGGATTCTGCTCCGTAGAACTAAATCCGTTCGGACCTGTCCATGCAAAAGTTGAACCGGGAATATCCGATGTGGCTGATAAAGTTACTTCACCTCCCTCACAAGTTGTTCCGCTATTGGATGCGCCTGCTGTTGGAAGAAGATTAACCGTTAAGGAAACGGCATCAGAGGTAACAGCATCACCACATAATGGGGTAATTACTACATCATAAGAAGCGTCATCCGTTTCAGAAATGTTGGTTAATGCTAACGTAGCTGCAGTAGCTCCATCAATAGCAACACCATCTTTTCTCCACTGGTATGCTAAACTAGGTCCGCTAGCAGCAACAGTAAAAGAAGCATCTGTTCCTTCACATTGAGCCAAAGAAACCGGTTGTTCATCAATAACAGCACCACTAACCACATTGACAGTAATATCAGAGGTAAGTGTACATCCCGCAGAAGAGGTTACTACAACTGAATAAGTAGTAGTTTCCGACGGATTTACGGTAGGATTCTGAGCCGTAGAGGTGAATCCCTCAGGCGTTGAAGACCACGCATACGTATACGTTACTGGAGCAGTAGGGATAAATCGATAGATTTGACCCGAAGCCGGTTTAACACCAATATTATTTGTTGCAGTGGTAGTACTAACTGACGGTGCGGCAGAAGAATTAGATAAGGAAACAAAATTCGTTGCCGCAGTTCCCATCAAGCCAATAGAAGCACCACTAGAACCAGTAGGATTACCTCCTGCTTCCGGTCTGTACACATACTCGATTGTATTCGTACCTTCATATAATTTCACTTGGAAAGAAATACCTACAGTAGAATTCCAGTTCCACTCCATGTTTAACCATTGTACGGTTAACACTCGGTTTGGAGCAGTACCACTTACTTGGTAAGTTACACCCGAAGTACATTGCAAATCATCCCATAAAGGAGCAAGCGAAGTACGTTGAGTAGCAGTAGTGGTAGCTAAATCATTAAATGCTGCTGTATTCCCTGTTGGATTAAACACCATCAATCCATTAGAGTTCACTCTAAAGTTTGTATAGTTTGTTCCACCATAATTAAATGAGAAACCAATTGGAAGTAACCCAGAATTATTATCATCTGATGTTGCCGCCAATCCACTTGATGTTCCACCTACTAAGGGCGTAAACACACCACTGCTAGCCTCAAATCGGTATAATGCAGAATTAATTGGATAAGAAGGTAAAACTTGCGTTGGAACAATGCCTAATTGAACCGGATCTTCCGCACACACTTCGACTAAATTAGCCGTAGCATCACCAGTAATTTGTGAGCTTACACTAACCGTAACGTTGGTTGTGTTAGAACATCCATTCGCATCAATACCAGTAACCGTATAGGTTGTAGTGGTGGTAGGCGAAGCCAAAACAGTAGCACCGGATGTCGCACTCAAACCAGTGGCAGGAGACCAAGTGTAGGTCGCTGCACCTGACGCGGTTAAACTCACTGCTTCACCAGGTAAACAATAGGTGGCAGAACTTGGCGTTACTGAAATGGTTGGTTGTTGAACTGTTAACGTAACCACATCAGAGTTAACTGGTAAACACGGTGTGGTTCCACTTACTACAGCTCTATAATACGTTACACCAACAGGTGTAGCAGGAGTAACAGCTACGTTCAAAGAAGCACCTGTCCCTACATTGGTCCAAGTGTCTACACCGTTTGGTGAAGATTCCCACTGAATTCCCGTTGCAGCGCCAGCTGCTGTTACATTAAAAGTAGCCGCGGTAGCAACTCTACAAACTAACGCACTTTCTGGTTGTGAAGAAAAAGAAACTCCTTCGTTAACCGTTAAAGTAGCTGGGTTTGAAGTCGCTGCATTCGCAGGTCCTGTCACAACAGCTCTGAATCTGTAGGCATTGTGCACTAAAGTAATCGTAGATACCGATAATACACTAGTGTCAGAATCAGCAATAGTCATGCCGTCTAAATCACCATCGACAACCGGTTGCCAGTCGTCTGTACCGTCTGCATCATATTCCCAAGCATAAGTAATCGATTCTTCTAAATCATCTCCTGATCGCACTACAGTAAAAGTAGTAGAACCACCATCACATAGTGTAACATTCGATGGATCTGAACCGATTCCGGTATCACCAACATTTAATATTGAATTTGGAGTGGTTGTTTCAGTAGTACATGGTGCAACACCAGAAACTTCACAGTAAAATTCAAATAAATTCATATCGCCAGGAACACTTCCTACCACTAAAGAAGAAGTAGTTGAACCTGAGTAAGACTCACCAAACAAACTTAATGAATCATCTAATTCATAGGTATCAATACCATCAAAAGCAAACCATTGATAAGCAAGTCCTGAACCTGTAGCAGTAACGGAGAATGTTGCATCATTTCCGGTAACCACCGTTTGACTTGCTGTAAATGAACTGATAACTACCGGCTCATTTACATCCACATCATACGTAACCGTAGTAGTACAACCATTATCCGTTACCGAATAACTGATGGTTACACTTCCTTCCATAACACCCGTTACGGTTCCTCCCACAACAGTTGCCACAGCTTCGTTTGATGAAGACCATGTTCCTCCTGGTGAAGTACTAGCTAATAATAAAGTGCTTGGCATACATAAAGCTGTATCAGCTCCTGTAATAGGATTAACAACTGGATTTGCATTTACCGCTAAATCAGTTGAAGACGTAGCCGTTCCTCCTGGTGTAGTGACAGAAATAGCTCCTGTTGAAACACCTGAAGGTAAGTTGAAAGTAATTGTATTAACATCTACTACGTTAAATGAAACAGGTGTTGCTCCTAATGTAACCGAAGAAACATCATTAAAAAAGTCACCTGTAATGGTTACTAATGTACCACTTTCTTCACACACAGCTAAAGGATCAAATGAAACGATAGAAGGTGGCGGCACAAGGATACCAAAATTATCAATAGATAAATCAAAATCTCCGGTAATCAATGTTCCTGTAATACGTACTAAAACGTCTTGTCCAACATATGCTCCCAAAGAAACAACTCTAGTTGTATAACCTGCGATACCTTCATTGTTGAAAGTGTCAATCACTGTAAATGTAGCACCACAATCTGTACTTACTGAAACTTGAATAGTTCCTGAATTAGCTACAGTCGTTGGATATGGGGGTGCAAATCCGAAATCAGTTGCTTGATAATCAAAAACTACTGCTTGACCTGATTGAACAGGCCCGTGTTTAGCCGTTGTGATTTGACCAGTAGGCGTAGATGACCATAAATTTATTGATGCATTATCACCTGGATTACCCGTAGCACCGCGAACTGAACCAATACCAAAACCAGTTGTACTCCAACCTACTAAGGTTGAAAGGTCTGAGAAGTCCTCTGTGAATGGTACCGGATTTGGGTTTTGATTTACTTCAGAAGTATCTGAAAAATCTTCTAAACCACTAGCACTACACGTTACTTTTAAACGGTATAAAATAGTTGCTCCCACAAAAACTGGTGGTTGGTAAGTAGTTGTAGTAGCTCCTGTACCGCCTGTAGCGTTAGCCCAAGATGTACCACTATCAACTGACTCTTCCCACTGATAGGTAATACCTAATCCGTTAGTTGCGCCAGCAGCTGTAATTGGTGCTACTGGAAAAGCAGGACAAACAGATTGAGAAGCAACGTTTACTAGACCTCCTTCGGGAGTGCCTGAACAAGGTAATAAACAAGCCACATTTGCACTCCAACCTATACCGGTTACAGAGCTATCACTTGTGAACACCACAAATAATTGACCTGAAGGATGAGAGGATATAAACGGACCTGGAATAGTCGTTCCTCCAAAAGTCCCTAACAAAGGAGAGGCAGCAGTCGGTCCATCATAAACTCTTAAGAAATCACAACAAGCCTCTGTTCCAAAAGCGGTAAATGTTAATTGTATTGATTCTCCTGGATTCGACGGAACAAATAAATAACTTAAATTCTCTGAATTACTATAACTTCCTCCAGCTCCTCCGGAATCTACAAATACGTCGCCACAGCTAAACGGTGTTGTAAAAGCTGAGGAAGTACTCCAACTACTAAATTCACCACCACCACAATTTGAGCGAACGTGTAAATAATAATTTTGACCGGATGTCAACGATGTAGCTACTGCTGTTAAATCAGTAGTTGCCGTTCCGGAAGCCGGTGGTATAGCAGATGTTGTCACTGCCCACTCATAGCCATCAGCCGGAGCTGGTGAAGGAGCTGTCCAAGACAAATTACCTGATGTTGCAGATGTAAAAGCAATCGACAACGAACCCGGTGTACCTGAACAAGACGCACAAGTTCCTGAATAAACCGCCTGTAAAGCGATACCGTCTCCAACTACTGACCCATCGGAAAATAATTGTACTGTTAGAGCTTGACCAGGAGCGGAAACAATAGGAGTAATAGCTCCGGCAGCACTTAAGGTAGCCAAAAGCGTTCCGCCTGTTCCTATTCCGCTGTAAATTCTCAACCCATCACAACAGGTTTCAAATCCGGCAATAGAACCACTCAGTGTAATAACACCCGTACCGGAATTTTCCAATACAACAAAACCGGTGTTACCGTTGGTATATTGACCACTTGGACCGCCATTATCATAAAGCAATGTACTGCTACCACAACTCACAGTGGTTGAACCTGAAGCAGGGATATTTAAAGACCCACAACTGATTCCGTTAAAAGAAACCGCATTACTTTCGTTTGAAAGTCCACTGCCACTGCATGTTGTAACCAACCTATAGTAGGTTAATCCAGCTACGGAAGGAGTTGTATAAGAGGTACCGTTAGCAGATGGAATAGGTGACCACGCTGAATTATCAGGGGAAGATTGCCACTGATAAGAAATGCCTAAACCAACAGAAAGTCCTGATGAGGACAATGTTAACGTTTGTCCGGAACATCCCGAAGTAGTATTCGCTACTACTGCACCGGCATTAGGCTGCCCCGTACAAGAAGGAGGTGCTAACTGTGTTACAGAAATATCATCAAAATTCAAATAATAATCGCCTGACGAACCAAAAGTGGCAGAAAAACGTACAAATAAAGCTCCCGCCGGAGGGTTAAAAGAAGGCGTCGTAAAAGAAGCACAATTGCCTGAAGTGACATGATTAGACCCATTTACTGTAAAAACAGTGGTCCAAGGACCAGAAGCCGATGAACCATATTGCACATTAAAAGAACCCCAACCGGCACCTGTTCCAATAGTGTTAGCACTCCAGTTCGCTATTTTGTAACTAAATGTTACCGTTGTAGCTCCACCGGTAGAAGTTCCCACTGAGGGTGAAATTAATTGGCCTGTAGGAGCACTTGAATAAATGTTTCTTCGCATGGCTCCACCTGAACCACCACATGCAGTAGCTCCGGTAAACCTTAAAAAGTCACCGGTAAAACTACCCGCATCGGTGTTAAAATTTTGCGAGTAGGTAAACTGAGCCGTCACGTCCGACGAAAACAATAGACCAAGTACCAAAAATAATTGAACCAGCCATAACTGATATGGTCTTGTCTTGCACTTTGAACCTCGCTCACTTGCGGCCGGTTCCCGGGTTTTGAGCTGCGTCCCCAAACGCCAACTCAACGAATTGTAGTATTTAATCATAATTAAAAAATTGGTTTAAAATAAGTTAGTGAATATACTAATAATGTTAATAGGATGTTAAGCAAAACAACACAAATCGTTAAAAAGCAGGAATACTCGATAAAAAGCAATAGCATTACTTTTAACACCTTTAGCGAAAGAAATGCAATAAAAAAAGAAAACCCTTAGAAAATCTAAGGGTTTTGAATAAAAAAAGTGTATTTTTAGTAAGCCACTTTCTTAGTCACAACACTCCCCTCGAGGGTGGTGATTTGCACTAAAATAAGTTGGTTGGCCACGTTTAAATTAGCAAAATTTACTTCAGTGCCGTTGATACCTGTTTTCTCCGTAATTAGTCTTCCTCTTACATCAAATAAGCGAACGTCTTTCATGGCTAAACTACCCGAATTGACAAAAATAGTCGCGTTATTTTTGTAGACAACAATGGCGTTAGACGCTTCGATTGGATTATTTAAACTGAGTGTTTCATCCACAAACTGCACTTCAAAACGATCGTCAAACGTTCCAACTTCCGTGGTAAAATTATAATTACCTTCATTCAAATTGTGCACGATATTTAACCATTTATCCTCTAAGTAAATCGTCTGTCCTTCTGCAAACAAACCGTCAAAATTTTCTAATTCAATAGCAAAGTTACCCGGTATCGTGGTTCTAAATCCAAGGGGCACTTCATCGTTGATATCAAACGGTAACGCTCTACCCTGAATGGTTAGTTTTTTGGTTGCATTTAAAGAATACAGGCTCACCACATTACCGGCTTCCGTTACTTCCGCATCAAATCCATTATCCAACGCATTGGTGGCTCCCTGCACATAACCTAACAGCATTTGCTTATAAGCCCCTTGTTGGTTGATGATATTCAACCACATTCTGTGTTTTTCTACTACATTAACTTGTGGAGCATTCGCACTTCTGAAAAACAAATTATTTAATCCGGTTAAACGCATGGTATTATCAAAATTCACCGTTCCGGAAGCCAAACCTTGTACAAAGAATGCTTGTCCGGCAGCAATGTTACCGTTTGGAATACTGGTGTTTACCCCTGTGGTGGTAGCGGCAGTTCCTGTTCCCCCAGTAGCATTATAGGCAGCATAATCGTTCGCATTATATACATTGGCCGTTATGGGTGTATTGTGTGTCCAGAAAAAGAAGTTCCCTTGCAAAACAGTAGTGTTTGCCGCATACAATAAGTCAGCATCAATCGCGCTTGGATACGGATTTCCTAATAAATTTCTATTTTGTAGACCTGCAACCGTTATACTTCGCGAATAAGGACCATTATGCGGCACACCATAAAATCCACCGGTAAACACAGCGGGAACGGTAGCACTAAATGTACCGGGAGCTCTGATGATATATCCTCTTGCCGCCTCCATAACCGAAGCGGTACTGATAGTTTGCCAGGAATAGGTTGCGTTATTAAACACATAAAAACGATTGGCAGGTGTAGTGGGTGAAAAAGTCCCTAAGGTCTGATTTTGAACCGGCGATGACCAATAGGTATAATCATTTGAAACCACCGGCGTAGTGTTTCGTTCATAGCGAATAGACCCCGTATTCACAGCGTTAGTCAACTGAACTAAACTGGCATTATTTTCAAATACAACCGTGCTAGGCAAAGACGGACCGTCTACAACAAATTCATTTTCAACCGTAAGGGTAACGCCGGACTGAACTAGTAAAGTGGCACCGGTTAACACTTGAACGGAACACGCACTAAAGTTGGAAGAAGCAGTATAATTCCCTGCAATAATTACTCGTTTCGTGATATCCGGCAAACCATCACTCCACGTGTTTGTTCCCGTTAGTATGGTGGTATTGTAAGACACAGAAGACACTGTTGAATAAACCGGATTACAAACACCCGCACCCACAACGGCTCTAAAATAGCGAACGGTTGTAAACGTACCAAACTGTGCCGGCGTTAAGGTGGTAGTGGTATTGGCGATTGGCGTTACACCCACTGTAAAAGCAGCATCAGTGGCATATTCCCAACGGATGATATTGCCTACATGACCCGATAAGGTGATCGGTGTAAAAGAGGCCGTATTACAAGACACTTGATTGGCCGAAAGCGTCCCTCCTACTTGCGGTGTAACCACTACAGGAACCGTTGCGGTACTCACACAAAATGTGGGTCCAGGTGCAGTAGCGGTGGCGGTATAAACCGTATCAGCAGTTGGCATGGCATACACCACGCTGGTTCCTGTTCCGGCTACATAAGGAACGGTAGCTGCTGCATTGGTATATAGACCGGCCGCCGGCGTCCAAACAATAGCCGAGGAAGCACTTCCTAACACTCTAAAGTTATCAACAGCCCATCCCCAACCCCAGTTGGATTGGTAATTAAAACGAATTTGTATGGTGTTACCAACATAAGGGTTCAAATTCAAAAATGCCTGAGCAAAATTGGTTGGCGTTCCTTGAGTAGAAGTATATTGAACTAAATTTGTCCATGTACCTCCCCCATTTGTTGTAACTTGTACGTAAGCAAAATCTAGCGTCCCAATGTAACGGAAATAATGAAAGAAATTGAGTGTTGCCGAAGTGTAAGAAGTTAGGTCTATCGGAGGAGAGACCAAAGTTGTTCGTGTAACACTAGGAGAACCGGAGCCTTGAGCATCAGAATTAGACAAAACAAAACTTGTATTGTCATTACTAACGAGACTCGTATTCCAAATATTTCCGGTATTATATCCCGACGGCCTAACAGTCCAAGCAGGTGCTGCAGTATTAGAGCCTCCTGTTGATGCATTGGTAGTAGTAAACAATCCTAATCCGGAGTTAAAGTTTTCACCAAAAACAGTAATATTAGAAACAATTCCGCCGGCGGCATTTAACTGTATCGCCGGACCATTAGTACAACTGGCTGTTCCGTTTGGAGTGGCAATAGTAATTGGCGTAGGTGTTTCGTTGGCGGTGTAAGTAAAACTTACCGTATTAGTACTAAAACTGCCACTGGTTTGACTCGCGGTTAAGATAAAGGTGGTTGTGGTACTTGTGTTAAATGTATAGCCCGATACCGGATTTCCTGTAACACCCGCAGAAGGCGTCCAAGTATAGACATCAAAATCTGTTACGTTTGACGTTATGGTAACCACTGGCGAATTGGTTAAGCCACATTGAGCAGGCATTGTGGTTTGACTCAGTGTTAAAGCCGGTGGTGCTACGATTACATTAATGGTATAATCTTCATAGGATTGCCATGAATCAGTTCGACACGGATTAGCAAACGGTCCAAAATCAGTTCCTCCAATACGCATTCTTCGTGGCCCTAAAGGCTGTGTGAGAGGAACCGTGAAAGAAGCATTGAGTACACTTGGATTGGTAGTCCCTGATAAACCGGTGTACACTAACTCTCCGGCATCAAAAAAATCACCATCATTATTCCAATCCACCCAGATATGTGTATTGTAATCAAAGGGTGCGGTGTTAAATGTAATGGCTACAGGAACCGTGGCCCCTTGGGCCACATTGGTAGTTAAACCTGAGTAGTTACCATAAAAATTAGTAGCCGCTTCATTACCGGTGGTGTTATTGATACTTCCAAAGGTAACATTCGTAATTCCTTGACCATCAACAGAAGTTCCGGCAGGAATACAATAAACGGGTGGTGCTGGCAATGTCGTAAAAGTAGTGCTAGCTGACCATTCACCAAATTCTACTGGCCCACAAATACTTCTTACCCATACAAAGTAGGCAGTATTTGGTGATAACCCAGGAATTGAGGTTAAAGTTGTACCGGCGGGAACTGTTCCCGATGCCGGCGTACTATTTGTAGGTGCTACGCCCGTGGTATTAAAATAATAAGCATATCCTGCAGTTGGCGAAGGCGTTGGAGCCGTCCACGTAATGGTGGCGTTGTTAAAACTCACCAATACAGCAGGAGCCGTCAAGCCAGTTGGTCGCAAACAGCTTGAAAAATCTACAAACACATCATCCAAATACATCGAACCGTTGCTGGCAGCCGAATAGGCTCTGAATCCAAAATAATAAGTATCCGTAGTGGGTGCGGTGAAATGAACAATATTGCTTTCCGGAGAGGATTTAATTTCAGGGTGATTGTCTAATTGAATGGCTCCGGCTAAACCGGCTCCTGTTCCTACGGTTCCGTAGCGAACTTCCATTCTGTTCGTGATAAAGGTAAACTCCGAAGAACCTCCATATAAATATTGAATACGATACGTTGTCCCGGCAGTTAAGGCAACTGGCTTGGTAATAAACCATGTATTGGCCGTATTGGCGTTAAATACATACGTTAGATGCTCGTCAAAATAACCGGCTCCAAAATCAGCACCGGTGGTCACCCAGTTATTACCCAATCCAACATTATCATTAACCGTACAAACCGGTAAACCGGGAACGGTAAACCCATCCGTACCGGGATCAAATGTTAAAAAATAAGGCACCGTCGTAGCGGCACAAGGTAACGTAAACGTTGGCCCTGTTATCCAAGCACTGTTGCTGCTTCCTCCACAAGTAGAGCGAACATATAAAGTGTAGGTAAATCCTTCCGATAAACCGGTTGCTGTAGTGGACGTTCCGGCTAAGCTTCCGCTCGTAGCAAGACCAACAGGTCCTGAACCGCCGGCTCCACTTCTGCGTATTTCATACTGATACCCTGCCGGAGCAATGGTTGGAGCTGTCCACGAAATATTGGCGGTAGTACCCGTTAAGCCGCCTGCCACTAATGCTGTAGGAGCATAACAAGGTGGTGTCCATTGCATGCGGATAACCGTACCGGTGTAAGAATTATTTCTTAAATTTAAACCACTTGTTGCTAATGGACCGGCTGTTGTAGAGGTATAAGCGGCTGTATTTGCTGCTCTTGTACTAAAATCTGTGTTATTCAAACCTCGCAAACCGCATTGACCAACAAGATTTGTTGTTCCTGTTGGCAAGGGTTGTACATCATGAATAATCTCTACAATATTTGAACCTTCATATAGTTTAATCTGAAAATTCAGAAGACCTGAATGTGGAGCTGTTAAATTAAAATACCTCGTCATATTTTCAAACTGCACAGTAAATACTCTACTCCCTACTGCACCGGATGTGGTATATTGAACACTGGAAACCACTCCCGGATAAATGGGTGTAGAACCAAAACTGGCATGCACCAAACTGGCTCTGGAATAACCTGCAATAGCTCCATCATATCGCCCTGAACCGGTAAAACTAAGCGGATCGCCTTGTGCGATTGCAGGGTCAATTGTTCCTCCAAAATAGATAAACCCATTGGAGTGTACTTTTACTTGCGTAAAATTTAGACCGTTGTAATTGAAATTAAAACCCAGGGGTATTTCAGAACCAATTAAGGTACGTTCCTGATAAATGGTTGCCCCAAAAATATCTGTTCCGGTAATCGGTGTATAGACTTCTCCATTTACCACGCCATTAAACTCTTGGTAACCGTAAGCGTTCACCTGAGCTTGGGTGCTAAAGGACAACAACAACAAGAGTCCAACAACCAAAACGCGAAGTGCGAAGGCTGTTTTTTGGAATACGTTTGTTTGGTTATTTTTTAAAAGTAAAGTTGAATTCATAGTCATTTATTTTTGGAAATTCAGTTTTTAATTTTTTAGTTTCTGTATTCTCGTGTTAAAAAAACGTAAAATCAATTCAAACACCAGACTACTGTTTTCTTTCTGTTAATTTTGGTAAAAATCGACAATCATCACAAATCATCGACGAATTACAATCAGTAATAAAAAGTGTTTTAAATTTCTGACTAAAAACGGTTGTATTTCGTTTAAAATCAGCTACCTAAAGTCCCTTTTTTTTACATTCTTAGCAACAAAAATACATTTTTTAATGAATAATAGTCATTAAAAATGGACAAATTATCAACACAATGAAATTGTTCTGTTAAAAGTGAAGTACTTCACTTACCATTTTTGAACAAAAAGATAAAAATAAATAGAAATGTAAAGCGAATGTTACTTTTTCGATAAAAAGCGTTAAAACTCGTTGAGGGGAAATTGAATACTGCTATACAATCCGATAAAAGAGATAAATAGCTGAGTTGGGTTTTTGTTTTTTTCCTTCCCCAACCTAAAGAGTGGAAAAAAAACCATACTCAAAACAAATAAACGCTTACGATTAAATAGAAATCCCCTACTGAAATACAATCTGATTTTGCTACTGCCTAGGCAGGCCGGGACAACAAAATCAGGTGGGAAAACTGTTTTGTTTTTTTCTTTTCCCCGACCCGCCGCGGCGGGTGGAAAAAAACGGTACTCAAAACAAATGAAAGGTTACATATCAATGAAATTCACTTCTGAAATACAATCTGATTTTGCTCCCTTTAGGGTCGGGGCAACAAAATCAGTAGGAACAATTAAATTCACAACTGAAATACTGTCTTGTCCTGAAATAGATTTACACAAAAGTGTAACTTATGAAATCAAATCAAAAACTATTTACAACACAAACTAGACATTTATTTTCTGAAGAATATCGGAGAATGATTTGT
>NZ_QLSV01000025.1 GCF_003268815.1 Flavobacterium lacus
TAACTCGTAGCTCCACTTACAGCAGTAACCGAATAAGTAGCTACGGTAGATTCAGCCGATAATACAGAAGGACCCGAAATCCAACTGATGTTGCCTAAACTCGGTACAATAGTCACGGTAACAGCAGTCCGATCACTCTCAACCCCAGAAACAGTCTGGGAAACATAATACGTACCCGTGGATAAAATAGTGGTAGTACCCAAAGCAACACCGCCTTCAGCAACAGTGTACCATTGTAAGGTAGTACCTACAGCTACTAAATCTGAGACGGTTGCTCCTTGACATAAGATTTGATCAGAAGCAGTTGGGGCAGTTGTAACGTTAACCGTTACCGCTACAGCAGTTCTTGGACTCTCGCAACTGTTTAAAGTTTGAGAAACATAATACATACCCGAAGATAATGCGGTTGTAGTTGGTAATGCTGTGCTTCCTGTTGAAGCTGCATACCATTGTAAGGCAGTTCCTATAGCCACTAAATCTGACACTGTTCCACTTGTACTGAATGATTGTGCAGAAGCCGTTGGTGCTTCAGTATTATTAACTGTGACATTTACCGGTACTCTGTTAGTCGATGATGCCTCTGTAATTCTTTTTATAGCATTATTATTAAAATCTGCCACTACTATTTTACCATCGCCTTGAATGGCTACTCCATAAGGAAAAGAAAATCCGGTACCCAATGTTTCTATATTAGTACCATCAACATTCATACGTTTAATAGCCATATTACCTTGATCTGCCAATACTATTTTACCATCGGCTTGAATGGCTACTCCAGAAGGAAAAGAAAACCCACTGCCCAAGGTCTCTACATTAGTGCCATCGGCATCCATACGTTTAATAGCATTATTAAATGGAACTGATACTACTATTTTACCATCGGCTTGAATGGCTACACCAAAAGGAAAAGAAAACCCACTGCCCAATGTTACTATATTGCTACCATCGGCATTCATGCGTTTTATAGCATTATTTTGTGAATCTGCCACTACTATTTTACCATCGGCTTGAATGGTTACTCCATAAGGAGAAGCAAAGCCGGTGCCCAATGTTTCTATATTGCTACCATCGGCATTCATGCGTTTAATAGCATTATTACCTTTATCTGCCACTACTATTTTACCATCGGATTGAATGGCTACTCCATAAGGAGAATTAAAGCCACTGCCCAATGTTTCTATATTAGTGCCATCAACATTCATACGTTTAATAGCATTATTACCTTGATCTGCCACTACTATTTTACCATCTGCTTGAATGGCTGCTCCAGAAGGAAAATTAAAGCTACTGCCTAAAGTAACTACAGATGCTGCTGTGCTTTGTTCTACATAATATGTTCCTGTTGCTAATGCAGTTGTAGTTGGTATTGCTGTTCCTCCTGTTAAAGAAGTATACCATTGTAAATCAGTTCCTGTAGCCACTAAATCTGCTACTGTTCCACTTGTACAGAAGGTTTGTGCTGATGCTATTGGGGCAGTTGTAACGTTAACCGTTACTGCTACAGCAGTTCTTAAACTCTCACATCCAGCAATGGTTTGAGAAACATAATACGTTCCTGTTTCTAATGCGGTTGTAGTTGGTAATGCTGTGCCTCCCGTTGAAGCTGCATACCATTGTAAGGCAGTTCCTATAGCCACTAAATCTGACACTGTTCCACTTGTACTGAATGATTGTGCAGAAGCCGTTGGTGCTTCAGTATTATTAACTGTGACATTTACCGGTACTCTGTTAGACGATGCCTCCGTAATTCTTTTTATAGTATGGTCCAATAAGTCCACTACTACTATTTTACCATCGGATTGAATGGCTACTGCATAAGGAAAAGAAAACCCATTGCCCAATGTTTCTATATTAGTGCCATCGACATTCATGCGTTTAATAGCGCTATTATCGGCATCTGCTACTACTATTTTACCATCGGCTTGAATAGCTACTCCAGTAGGTAAAGAAAATCCGCTGCCCAATGTTTCTATATTAGTGCCATCGGAATTCATGCGATTAATAGCATTATTAGCTGCATCTGCCACTACTATTTTACCATCAGCTTGAATAGCTACTCCAGTAGGATTAGAAAACCCACTTCCCAATGTTTCTACATTAGTACCATCGGCATTCATGCGTTTAATAGCATTATTATTTGAATCTGCCACTACTATTTTACCATCAGCTTGAATGGCTACTCCATAAGGAGAAGCAAAGCCGGTGCCCAATGTTTCTATATTAGTACCATCGGCATTCATACGTTTAATAGCATCGTTTCCAGTATCAACAATTACTATTTTACCATCTGCTTGAATGACTACGTCTTTAGGAGAAGAAAATCCGCTACCTAATGTTTCTATATTGCTACCATCGGCATTCATACGTTTAATAGTATTGTTTCCACTATCAACAATTACTATTTTACCATCGGCTTGAATGGCTACTCCAGAAGGAAAATTAAAGTCGCTGCCTATATCAACTACAGATGCAGCTATTATTTGTTCTAAATAATACGTTCCTGTAGCTAATGCGGTTGTAGTTGGTATTGCTATTCCTCCTGTTAAGGCAGTATACCATTGTAAGTACGTTCCTGTAGCTAATAAGTCTGAAACTAAAGCTCCAGAACAAAAAGTTTGATCAGAAGTAATTGGTGAACTGGTAGTGAAAGGCTCAACAACAATTTTAGTCGTAGCATTAACTATATGATACGGATTAATTGATTTAATAGTGTAAGTAGTTAATGGCGATAGCACTGTTGGTGTTCCTGTAATCTCACCGGTTACAGTTAAGGAAAGACCTGCCGGTAAACTTGGTGATACAGAATAACCAAATACGGTTGTTTTTGAAATAGCTTCACCTCCATATAAGATTCCATAAAGATCACCATTTAGCATTTCCATTGTGAAGCCTGCACCTGAGAATACGTTTGTTTGATAAAGTGTGGTAACATTTAAAGTTGATAAATCAATTTTTCGAATAAAATGTGAGGTACCCATATCAATTCCATATAAAGAATTATCTAATGGACTGTAAGTGTAACTCGCATAATTTGTAAAATACGCACTTGTTCCGTTACCATCAATACTTAAACCATTTGCACCGGTTGTACTATTTAAATTACCAGCGATCGTGGTTACAACTGCCGTTGGTGAAATCTTACGGATTAACCTTAAATCTACGACATACAAATTGTTTGAAGCATCAATAGCAATTTTGCTCGTAATTTGTCTAAATCGTGCAGAGTCGCCTGTGCCATCTACATTAAGTTGAGAAAACATAGTACCAGCCCAATTAGGGATGGGAGTTCCAAAAGTAGGAGAAGCACTATTATTTATACAAGGTATCTTTCCTATTGCTTTGCCGTTATTAATGTAAAAAATATTTCCCATTCCGTCTACTGCCGTAGGACCGTTTGGATATCCTAAAGACCCATCAATGATATTAGCAATAGTAGAAACAACACCGTCTGGTGTGATTTGCCTTAGTCTAGCTGACTGTTGCTCATTTCCACTTAACACATAAATATTTCCGGTAGTTTTATTTACTGCTATTGACGAGAATCCCATACCAATAGCTACCTCAAATTGAGCTGCTGTTCCTATGCCGTCATTAGATCCTGTGGTACCACCAGCTAAAATGGTCGTCACATTTGTAGCACGATTAATTTTATAAATAGTATTAATACTTGCATAATAAAAGAAATTATTATCGTGACTTAAAGCAAATTGTTTTGAGCTATTGGACGGAAATGAAGTAACAATTGTTGAAACACCGCTTAAACCTTGGGTTACACTACCTCCAGTGATCGTTGGTACTATAGGAGAACCAAGAAAGTTTTGAGCCAAATAATTTTCTTCCTGATAGGTAATGATAGGCACTGTAGGTATAGTCATAAAGCTTTGTTCACTGCCATAAGTTGTTCCTACACTATTCGTTGCATAAGCTCTTATATAGTATACTGTACCCGCAACTAAGCCTGTAATAGAACTTGTAAATGTACCAACAGATGGAGCACTGTCTACTATTTTCTGGTCAGCAATTGTTGGATTTGGATTTGTACTCCAACAAATACCTCTTTCTACTAGTGTGTTTCCGCCGTCGTTAGTGACATCACCTCCTGAAACAGCAGTTGTTTGAGTAACAGCAGTAGTGCCATTAGTACTGACAGTTGGTGCGGTATAAGCTAGTGTTGTAAATGAAAGTTCTTGACCATAAGCATAAACACCCCATTCATTTATAACAACCGCTCTCACGTAGTAAGTAGTGCTACTAAGTAAGTCATCGAACGCTAGCGATTGATTTCCAACTACGGCTGGTGATGGATGTATAACAGCGTTATCAAAAATAGTAGGTGATGGAGTTGTGCTCCATACAAAACCTGAATTGGATAACGAGCTAGAACCTGGCCCTAAAATTTGATAGTTTACAGTAGCTTGTGTATACTGGATGGAAGTTACGGATTGGGTGGATACAGTTGGTAGAACGGATGAATTGATTAGAAAAGTGCTTTCTACTTCATTATTATAATCTCTTCCCACTACTGTATGCCTTGTAGGTCCGTTTCGCAGTTGTAGGGATAAGTTGTCAATTGCATGCAAATCGTTGGAAAGACCGGTTCTTGCTTTGAAGACGTGCTTCCAAGTTGATTTATCAGAATTCGAAAAATTAGCAGGTAATGTTGTAGTAAAAATAGTTACTCCATCAATAGTTAAGGTCAAATCACCCATGTCAGTCACGTCAAGAACTACTTTTACAGATTTGCCCATCCAACTAGTATTGTTGGTATAAGCCAATAAAACAGAATTTAATGTTGTGCCTAGTGATTGATTGGAGGCAGGGTTATAAAAAATACGAATTCCTCTGTTGCTTCCGAAAGTAGCAAACGATACGGCTAGTTTGGTTCCGGTTCCTATTTCTGCTTGGGGTGAAGTAGCTGTAGCACTGGCATCCGGTGCAAAACTGTAGCTGAAACCATCAGCCGAGGTATTATCAGCCGAGGTTTTTGTAGTAATTAAATCGAAACTGACTTTTAGAGCACCAAAACCGTTACTTTCAAAAGGCTGAATTGTTATACCGCCTTTACTGTTATTTTGACGAGGCGTTAACTGCAAATAGTCTCCGATAACGGCCGCATTATCAGCCAAAGTAACGGTTTCGCCGGCAAGAAATTGTAATTGCGAAGTATTAAAATTATTTTGATAAACATTTTGCAAAGAAACTGCTGTTGGAGTTCCTGAAATCACACCTGTACTGGTGTTAAGAGAAAGACCGGTAGGAAGAGGCGGTAGAACTTCAAAACCACTGAGTTGTACTTTTTTTAATTGATGGTTATCGGTGTCGGCTATCAACAAAAAGCCACCTTCAATATCATAGAATATACCTGTTGGAAATCTAAATCGTGCATTAGAACCAGTTCCAATTTGATTGCCTGAATTATCAGTATTCCATAAAGTACCCGCAATGGTGGTAATTTTTCCTTGTGGAGTAATTTTCCGTACTTTATGATTCATACGTTCTACAACATATACATTACCCATACCATCAGCGGTTAAACTGTGAGGCTGGTCAATGAAACCAGTTGCTCCGGTACCATCAAAATTTCCTCCACCAAACGTACCACTGACAAATAGCGATACACTTGAACCACCTGATATTTTCTGAATGCGATTGCCATTAAATTCAGCAACATAAATCAAATCATTATTTACAATATGCACATCTGTAGGCCCGCTAAAAGTGGCAGAAGGCACAAAAGTAGAGACCGCAAAATTTGAAAGCATTACCTTTCTAATTCTATTATTACCAAAATCGGACACAAGCAAATAGGTATTGTCAGATGCTATCGCTAAGCCCCAAGGATTGTTGAATCTTGCCGCTGTACCGGTAGCATCGGTATAGCCAGAACTTACAGAACCAGCAATAACATTTACAGCATCACTTGTGTAGACATAAGTCGGTTCTTGAAGGGGATAATTAGCCCAATTTGTGTTAGGTATTCTAATAATTCGATGGGTATGGATAACGGCATATAAATCTCCATTATTAGAATTAATTACTAAATCGCGTGGTTCAAAATCTGTAAATTGGTGAACAGTCGTTACGACTCCTGTTGCACTAATCTTTCTAATTCTTTTTCCTTGAACTTCCGCTATATAGTAATTACCTGAGCGATCTTTTACTATACCTCTCGGGTTTTGAAAGCTTGAAGTACTGCTACTTGATGCGTTGGTTCCGCCAGAACTGCCTGTTCCGGCAAAAAGACTTACATCCCGATACGTACCTCCTTGAATCGTAATGCCACTTTGGTTAGGTACTAAAGTAGAAATGGGTTGTCCACGTACATAAAAACCCGGTGGATCATAATTGATGGTTTGAGCGTTCATCGAAATGAAACAAAACAAGAGTAAAATCTTGAAAATTTGGGGGAATTTCTTTTTCATCTAAAAAAATTAAGTTGGTTTATATTTTTAAAGTTGCAAAATTGCTTCTAAACAAAAAATTCAAGTTCACAAAAAAGAACTTTCTATTCTCAAAAAAAGAAAAATGCGTGATTTTAGTTGCTGTAACAAACCAATTAACTAGAAAGAAAAGTATTTTTGTATCTTAATCTCATGAACATGAAATGCAACTTTTTTTTTACTGTTTTGATTTCGCTTTTATCTTTTTTAGGGATGGCTCAAAAAGAGTTAGATAACAAACTCGAAAGTTACATTCGGAACGATGAATTTGATAAAGCCAAAGTGCATCTAAAAAATCGTTTACAAACAACGGGCAATGCAACCAATGACCAGTTTATTTATTACAACGCCAAAGCAAGTTTTGTTTACCTTAGACTTGGCATTTTGGATAGTGCCATGTATTATTCAAAAAATGCTTTAAAAAAACTTGATTTAGCTACAAAAGATCAAGTAAAATATGAAACATGGAAATCAATTGCTTACAGTTATTGCAAATATGGCAAAATTGATTCTGCGGCAATTTATACACATAAGCTTTATACCGCAGTGGATAAAACCGATAATTTTGAGATGATACGATATGCCAATATTTTAATGGGCATCATCTCATTTCAAAACAAGTTATTTGATGATAGCTTAAAGTATTACGAAAAAGCACTGGAGTCAACCAATAAGGCGCAAAATTATTCTAATTACAAAGTAGATTACTACAACCTTGGCTTAACACATTCCATACTAAAAAATCATCAAAAAGGTCTTGACTACCTTGCAAAGGCGGCACAATTAGCAGAAAAAAGTAAAGACAAAAGACTATTGTCACGAATTTATGGTTCAATGGCTGACAATTATTTAGACCAAGGGGATGATGCGAATAGAACCGTATTCTTAGAAAAAGCAAATGCCGTGGCTAAATCGATTGGCGATAAAAAATTAATGGCAATGGGCACGAGTCATCAACTGGAATGGGATTACAAAAAAGGAAATAATAAAAAAGCATATGCTGAAGGTGGCGAATCGATGGCGTCTTTGAAAAATCAAAACATGCCCCACCTGGAAATAAAAAACGATACACTAATGTATGTTTTGGCGAAAAAAAATAACCAAACCGAAAAAGCCCTGCATTACTTGGAATCGTTTACTAAAAACAAAATAAAACTTTTGGAACAGAATGGAAGAAAACAAATAGAAGAAATTAAAACGAAATACGAATTAGAAAATAAAAATCTAATTATTAACAATCAAAAACTCGAAATCGTTGCAGGTAAAAGGATTAACAAAATAACTTTGCTCATTATCACATTATTAGTGATTGTATTTTTCTTTTTAATTTATGAATACAGGAAGAAGAAAAAAATAATTCACCTAATTTATAAAAAAGAAAAAGAAAAGGATTCAGAAATCAAAATACTAAATGCGCGAATAAATTCATTAAGTGCTGAAAAAAACAAGGTGGAATATATTGAAATTAAGCAACAAAATCATCAAACTGGCTCAAATCGTGATGATGAAAACGAGATAACGTCTTTTGAAAAAACAGCAGAATTATTTGAAAAATTTATGACAACCTTAGAACAGCAAAAATTGTTTTTGAATCCTGAGTTGGATCAAAGCATGGTTGTTAAAATAGTAGGAACAAATAAAAAATACCTCTACGAATCAATCACCAAACATAGCGACTTAAACTTCCGAGGGATAATTAATCGATTGAGGATCAAAGAGGCTAAAAAAATCATTGAAAATAAATTAACCCAAAATGAAATGTTGAATATCTCAGACGTACATGCAGAATGTGGTTTCAATTCAAACTCCTCCTTTTATAGAACGTTTAAATTAACAACAGGTATTACACCAAATGAATATGCACTTGAGTTTAATAAAGAATTAGTATAGCAAATGCTTTATGTGCAGAATCATGGCAAAACTTTAAAAATATAAACCGTCACTATTCGATCACAACACCCCACTAATCGCTAGTTCAATACAGCAATGAACAAGCATAAATACTTAAAATAAGCACTTCATCAACAAAAAAATCATCTTAATACTGTAAAAAACCGCTTCAACCTTAATTGAGACAGTTTCTGAATTTCTCAGCACCTCAGTCCCTCAGAACCACAGCACCTTAGAACCTCAGTCCCTCAAAAAACCCGCCTCAACCTAAATTGAGACGCTTGTTGAATTTCTCAGCACCTCAGTCCCTCAGAACCTCAGCACCTCAAAAAACTCTCCTCAACCTTAATTGAGACAGTTGTTGAATTTCTCAGCCTCAGTCCCTCAGAACCTCAGCACCTCAAAAAACCCTCCTCAACCTTAATTGAGACAGTTTCTGAATTTCTCAGCACCTCAGTCCCTCAGAACCTCAGTCCCTCAGAACCTCAACCTCAGTCCTTCAGCACCTCAGCCCCTCAAAAAACCCGCCTCAACCTTAATTGAGACAGTTTCTGAATTTCTCAGCACCTCAGAACCTCAGAACCTCAGCACCTCAGTCCCTCAGAAAAATACCATCAAAAAAAAACCGCCTCAACCTAAATTGAAACGGTTTCTGAATTTCTCAGCCACTCAGTTCCTCAGAACCTCAGCACCTCAGCACCTCAAAAAAAACCAATACCTATCGCTTAATCATCTTAAAAGTTTGTCTCGTATCGCCTTGAGTGGCAATCGCCAAATACATTCCCGATGGATAATTTTCTCCGATGGTATGAGTGCCTATTTCACTTGAGCTAACCGCTCTACTCTCTAATAATTTACCCGTGATGTCATACACTTGGTAAGTGACACTTGAGTCAACTCCTTCCAGTGGCCGTAACACAAACGATGTGCTAAACGGATTCGGATACGCAACTAAAACCAAAGGACTTGATGGTGTACCCAATTGAGTTGATTCATCATCATCCATACTTGTTT
>NZ_QLSV01000026.1 GCF_003268815.1 Flavobacterium lacus
TGGACGGTTTCCTCACCGGTAGGAATCACAGGAGCATCGGATGAGACTAATCCGCAAACGAGCATAAGTCAAACTTTAACCAATACGACAGCTGCTTCTATTGATGTGGTTTATACCGTTGAGGCCTCAGTGGGAGCGTCTCCGAATGTTTGTACGGATACCTTTAGCATTACGGTTACAGTTAATCCAAAGCCACTTATTTCGGATTTCACGCCATCGATTTGTTCAGAGCAAACCTTTACGGTAACGCCCACAACAAGCGGAACAGATTTAGTTCCTGTTGGAACAACCTATACATGGACAGTTGCAGCACCAGTAGGAATTACTGGAGCTTCAGACCAAGCTACGCCGCAAGCAGCCATTAGTCAAACCTTAACTAATACAACCGAGACAGAGTTAGATGTTACCTACACCGTAACAGCTTCTTCAGGCGCAGCACCGGATGTTTGTACGGATACTTTTACGGTAACTGTCACTGTAAATCCATTACCAATAATCAACGATACAACAGCTGTTATTTGCTCGGATGATACTTTTACTATTACACCAGTAACGGCTTTGCCGGAGATAGTTCCCACCGGGACAACTTATACATGGACTGTTTTATCACCAGCAGGCATAACAGGAGCATCGGATGAGGCGACTCCCCAAGTGAGCATAAGCCAAACTTTAACAAATACTACGAATGCCTCAATTGATGTAGTTTATACAGTAACAGCCTCAGTGGGCATAGCACCGAATATTTGTACCGACACCTTCACAATCACAGTCACGGTAAATCCAAATCCAAGCATAGCGGATCAAGTTGCTACGATTTGCTCGGAAGATACTTTCACTGTAACGCCAAGTAACACTTTACCGGATGTTGTTCCAACGGGAACGACTTACACATGGACGGTTGTCGCACCGGCCGGAATCAGTGGAGCAGCAGACCAGGCCACACCGCAAACAGCGATTAGTCAAACGTTAACCAATGCCACAGATACAGTTATCGATGTGGTTTATACTGTTACAGCAAGTGTTGGTACAGCCCCAAATGTATGTTCATCTAGCTTTGAAATCACAGTAAGTGTCAACCCACGGCCAAGCATAGCCGATGTAACGGAATCAATTTGTTCCGAGCAAACCTTTAGCGTTACACCCGTTACCGGAACCGATGTTGTTCCCTTAGACACCACTTATACTTGGAGCGTAGTTGCACCGGCAGGAATTACCGGAGCCTCCAACCAAGGAGTACCACAAACCACAATTAGTCAGACTTTAACTAATTCCATTACTGCTTCTTTAGATGTAGTGTATACCGTAACGGCTTCGGCTGGTATAGCACCAACGGTTTGTACAAACACTTTTATCATTACAGTAACTGTCAATCCATTACCGATTATAGCGGATAAAGTAGCTATTATCTGCTCGGAAGATACCTTTACAGTCATACCAACAAACACCTTACCGGATGTCGTTCCAACAGGTACAACCTACACATGGAGCGTTACCGCACCGGCAGAAATTGCAGGAGCATCTAATCAAGCCACGCCACAAACAGGCATTAGTCAAACCTTGACTAATTCCACCGATGCACCACTTGATGTAATTTACAACGTGATAGCATCTGTGGGTACGGCACCAAATATTTGCACTGACACCTTCAGTATAACGGTTAGTGTCAATCCAAAACCATTTATTGCAGATAAAACGGATACAATTTGTTCGGAAGCTACTTTCATCTTAGTACCATCCACAACCGGTTCAGATAGTGTTCCGGTGGGAACTACTTATACTTGGAGTGTTGCACCTGTGGTAGGCATTACAGGAGCATCCAACCAAGCCACGCCACAGACACAAATTAGTCAAAGTCTGACTAATTCTACCGATGTTGCTATTGATGTAGTATATACAATAACAGCCACTTCAGGCGTTGCACCAAATCAGTGCAGTAGTACTTTTGATTTAACAGTAAGTGTCAATCCAAAACCATTGATAGCCGATGTAATCCAGGCGATTTGTACCACAGAAACCTTTACGGTAACACCGGTTTCAAACGCAAGTAATCTTGTACCGGTTGGCACTACTTATACATGGAATGTTGCCGCTCCGGTAGGAATAACAGGAGCATCAGATCAGTTGAACCCACAAAATTCAATCAGTCAAACTTTAACCAACAGCACAGAGTTGCCATTAGATGTGGTTTACACCGTAACGGCAAGTTCCACAGGCTGTACAGCTACATTTGAGATAAGAGTCACTGTGAACCCAACACCTTTGGTAACGGTTAATTCCCCAACAGTTTGCTCGGGAGATTTAGCGACCATAACAGCGACTTCTACTACGCCGGGCACTTATAATTACGCATGGACAGTGCCTTCGAGTGCAGCTAATCCAGGCAACGTGGCAAGTTTTACCACACTAGTAGCCGGAACTTATAGTGTCATTATTACCGATGTAAACACGGGATGTGTCTCGGCGAGTGCTTCAGGATTAGTAACCTTGTTGCCACTTCCAACGGCGAGTGTGAGTGGCGATGTTACGATCTGTCCAACAGGCGAGGCTACGATTACTTTCACGGCAACACCGGGCACAACCATAGAATACACAGTAAATACAGGAGGAGTACAAACCCAAGGCATTGATGCTTCGGGCGTGTTTACGATAACGGATACCTACACTACTACCACTATCTTTACTTTGATAGGTGTTTTCACGAGTACCAATCCGATTTGTTCGGTACCCCTTAATCAAACTGCTACAGTAACCGTTGCCCCGGCTCCAATTATTTTCAGCCATCCTGATTTAGTACTTTGTGATGACAATAATGATGGACGTGGGCGATTTAATTTGGCTCAGACCGAGAGCATCATTACCGGTGGAGCTACGGGATTAACCGTATCGTATCATGAGACATTAACGGATGCCCAATTAGGTGGAGCACCAATACCGAATCCTGCAGATTATTTATCGATTAATCCATGGCTTCAAACCATTTATGTGCGAGTGATTAATACGGGAGCAACCGATTGTCCGTCAATTACAACCTTTAATTTAATTGTTAATCCATTCCCGGTAATCAATACGACTCCGGATGATTATGCGTTGTGTGACGATGATACGGATGGGGTTCAGGTGTTTGATTTATCTTCTCGAATCGCTAACATTTTAGAGGGATTAGATCCGAGTTTACATACGGTGACTTTCCACCCAAGCGAAGCAGAAGCAACGCTAGGCACACCACAACTTCCAACAATCTATAGTAGTTCCACACAAACCGTTTGGGTTCGTGTAACCATTAATGCGACAGGTTGTTTTGATGTAGCACCGCTGGAATTAGTTGTCAATCCTTTACCGATTGCTACATTACCTACGCCACTGACCTTGTGCGATGATAATAATCCGGGCGACGAGCAGGAAGAATTTGATTTAACGCAAGCCATTGCCCAGATTGTAGGGACACAACAAGGGCTGGAGGTTACCTTCCACTTTACGCTACTTCAAGCACAACAGGGTACTAATGCGTTACCTACGTTGTATACCAATACCTCCAACGTTCAAACCATCCACGTTCGGGTGCTTAATCCGGTTACGGGCTGTTATTCAACCACTACGTTGGATTTACGTGTAGAACCACTTCCGATATTGCTTATTCCAATCAATCCTATCACGTTGTGTGATGACAACAATGATGGTTTGGCTACTTTTGATTTAGGAGCTCTTGTTCCGGGCTTACTCAATGGAGCGACAGATATAAGTATCAGTTTTCATGAAACCGAGCAAGAGGCATTGGATGGGAACAATGATTTATCATTATCTTACTTAAGTATCTTACCATGGCAACAGTTTATTTATGTTCGTGCTGAGCATAACACCACGGGTTGTGTGCGTGTGATGATGCTGGAATTAAATGTAAACCCAAGACCGGAAGTACCAACAAATTTACCGGATATCGTTCAATGTGATACGGACGGGAATCAGCAAAATGGATTAAGCACGTTTGATTTAAGCGTTCAAACGCCACTTATTTTAGCTGCTCAAAGTGGAGCTGCTTCTGATTATCAGGTGGCTTACTTTACTACTGAGGCAGCTGCAATAAGCAACATTGGAGCGATTGTGAATATAACGGCTTATCCTAACACGAGCAATCCACAAACCATTTGGGTTAGAGTAACGGATCTTGCTACGGGTTGTTTCCACACGGGAAGTTTTGATTTAATTGTGAATTTACCTTTGGCACTCACCATACCGGATCCGATATCCTTGTGCGATGAGGCTTTACCAAATAATCAATTTACAGTATTTGACTTAACTATTCGTGATAATGACATTACCAATGGATTAGGCGGCTATACGGTGACTTACTATCCAAGTTTTCAAGAGGCACAAAATAATGTCAATGCGATTCAAAATCCAACGGCTTACACCAATGCGATTGCAGCGGTGCAAACCTTAGGGGTGAAAGTGACGAGTCAGGCGGGTTGCGTAAGCTTTACGACCTTAACGATACGAGTAATACCAAGACCGGAACCGTTATTTGACCCAGCACCGATAGAAGAGTGTGACGATGCTAATCCAGGGGATGGTTTAGAGAATTTCGATTTGACTCAGCGAGCACTTTACATTTTAAACGGAGCGAGTTTAACCGAGTTTTCATTGACATATTTTGAGAGTTTAGCTGATGCAGAAACGGAGACCAATCCAATTGTGGACCCAACGAATTATGACAGTACAAATCCAGATACGCAAATTATTTATATTCGAGTAACTAGAATACCAACCAATCCGTTGGAGCCAAGATGTTATGAAATTGTAGAGCTTGAATTGATTGTGAATCCGCTACCGGATATTGTATCACCGGTTAATTTGTATCAATGTGTGGCAATAGATCAACCGATTTTACCATTTACTTTAAGTTTAGCCAATCAAGATGTGTTGGGAGCTAACCAAAGTGAGGTGGACTTTAGTGTAACGTATTATGGCTCACAGGCCGATGCAGAGGCGGGTAGTCCACAATTGCCAAACACTTACACTAGTACAAGTATTCAAGGTACACCACAGACGATTTACGTTAGAGTAGAAAACAATATCACCGAATGTTTTGTTGTAGGCACGGTTGATTTAGTGATTGAAGAAGGAACCTTTGCCAATCCAATTCCTGTGGATGACCTTGCAGTAACCAAATGTGATGATCAAGACGCATTGAATGACGGCAAAGCCGCGTTTAATCTAGATGCAGATGTAACACCGATATTGTTGGGAACTGCATTGACAACCCCAAACAATTACCCCGGTACAGTAGTTTATTATTTTGTAAGTCTAACCGCAGCACAAGAGGCGGCAGAAGAGAACGATTACAGTGGAGCATTAAGCGGAACGGATTTAACAGCCTTTGTCAACACAATCGCCTTTAGTCAAGAAATCTATGCTATTTTGGTTAATCCAAACACGCAAAGTGGTTGTCCGAATATTGTACCGGTAACCTTAACGGTTCATAAATTACCTGAACCAACGGTTCAAGATGACTTTATTTGTACCGATCCAATTACGGGTGATGTGATAAGACAAGCTGTTTTAGAGAGTGGATTAAATCCATTGACACATAATTTTGTATGGACAGATTCACTTGGCAATGAGCTAGGTACCGAGGCTAACTTAACGGTAGATACGCCGGGTGCTTATACTTTAACGGTTATCAACACAGAGACTGAGCCAAGATGTTCAAACACAGTAACGGTGAATGTCATTCAATCGGAGCAAGCCATTTTAAGTTATGTGCAGAGTAATTACTTTACCGACAATGCTACTATCACGGTCATTGCAACGGGAATCACCATTCCGGACCAAGGTAATTCGAATTATGTGTATAGTTTAGATAACGGTCCATTCCAGGCTAGTAACGTGTTTACCAATGTGAGTGCAGGAAGTCATTTGGTAACCGTTCAAGACTTAAACGGCTGTTCAGAGGCTACCATCGAAGTGTATGTGGTGGATTATCCGCTGTTCTTTACTCCTAATGGAGATGGTTACAACGACACTTGGAATATTTTTACGTTAAGAGATACCAATCCTAACGCAAAAATTTATATATTTGACCGCTATGGAAAATTCCTGAAACAAATAGCTCCGGTAGGACAAGGTTGGGATGGAACATTCAACGGTGAAAACCTTCCCTCAACCGATTACTGGTTTACGGTAGAGTATTTGGAAAACGGTCAGACCAAAACATTTAAAGCACATTTTTCATTAAAAAGATAG
>NZ_QLSV01000027.1 GCF_003268815.1 Flavobacterium lacus
ACAACTTACACTGTTAGAGTAGCGATACGTTTGAATGGTGTTTGGGGACCTTACGGTAAATCATGTAGTATTATTACTCCAGGAGCCGGAAGACCAGATGAAGTAACCAGAATGGATGCAACTACAATTGATGGATTCAAAGCGATTGCTTTCCCGAATCCATTTGCAAACAGTTTTGCTATTGATGTGAAAACTTCTAACACAGAACCAGTAAGCTTGACCGTGTATGACATGGCCGGAAGATTATTGGAAGTGAAAGAAGTAAAAGCAGCAGATGTAACCAACTATCAATTTGGAGACCGTTATCCATCGGGTGTTTACAACGTGATTGTAACACAAGGTAATGAAACGAGAACCGTGCGAGTGGTGAAACAATAGAACAGAGGTGCTGAGGGACTGAGGTTCTAAGGTACTGAGTTAACAAAAGGGAAACCTCCGAGCAATCGGAGGTTTTTTTGTTTCATAAAGTTAATGAAGGAATGTATTTTACTTTTTAACAGAAATAAATTTCAGCTAAAAATCACTCATTTGGGTGATTTTAATTCGATTACGAACTTGTATTTTTGAAAGTCATAACATTAAAATTTGTTCTTCAAGTTTACACTATTTTCTTGTAAATAATTAGAGGACAGTTAATAATCAAAAAAACATCCAATGAAAAACAACTATTTTTATTTGTGTTTCCTTTTTATAACAGGAATATTATTTGCTCAACCGGGTACAATAGATTTAAGTTTTAATCCTGATGATGTAGGTTTTGGAAACGGGGATGGACCCAACAGTACAGTTCGGACCACTGCAATCCAGAGCGATGGTAAAATCATCATTGGGGGAAGGTTTACTTCCTTTAATGGAACCTTGCGAAACCGTATCGCTCGTTTGAACACTGATGGCAGTTTGGACACTACCTTTAACCCCGGCACGGGAGCAAACGATGAAATATTGACCATTGTTCTTCAAAGCGATGGAAAAATTATTATTGGGGGAGGATTTACGTCATTTAATGGAACCATTAGAAGCCGTATCGCTCGCTTAAACCTCGATGGCAGTTTGGACACTACCTTTAACCCAGGTACGGGGGTGGATAATGATATATTTAGCATTGTTCTCCAAAGCGATGGACAAATCATTATTGGGGGAGATTTTATTTCCTTTAATGGAACCTCACGAAGCCGTATCGCTCGCTTAAATACTGATGGTAGTTTGGACACTTCCTTTAACCCCGGCACGGGAGCTTACGATGAGATTTTGACCACTACTGTCCAAAGTGATGATAAAATTATCATTGGGGGAAGATTTGAATCTTTTAATGGAACCTCACAAAATTACATCGCTCGCTTGAACACCGATGGTAGCGTAGATACTACTTTTAACCCCGGTACAGGTGCAAATTTTTTTGTTGAGACCACTGCTCTTCAAAGCGATGGTAAAATCATTGTTGGTGGTTTATTTAATTCTTTTAATGGAATCTCACGGATGGGTATCGCTCGCTTGAACATTAACGGTAGTTTAGACGTCACCTTTAACCCCGGCTCGGGTGCTATTGGTGGTATTGTTTCTACCACTGCTCTCCAAAGCGATGGTCAAATCATCATTGGGGGAAGTTTTGCTTCCTTTAATGGAACCTCACGAAACCGTATCGCTCGCTTGAACACCGACGGCAGCTTGGATACAACTTTTAACCCCGGCACGGGAGCAAACATTACTGTCCATACCACTGCTTTACAAAGCAATGGTAAAATCATCATTGGGGGAAATTTTACATCCTATAATGGAACCTCACGAAACTACTTCGCCTACTTGAACACGGACGGTAGTTTAGACACTGCTTTTAATCCCGGAACGGGAGCCAACAGTGGTATCGGTAACACTGCTCTCCAAAGTGAAGGTAAAATTATTATTAGGGGAGTTTTTACTTCATTTAATGGAACCCCACGAAACTATATTGCTCGCTTAAACAATGATGGTAGTTTGGACACCACCTTTAGCCCCGGCACGGGCGTTGACACCGGTAATATACAAACTACTACTGTGCAAAGCGATGGTAAAATCATCATTGGAGGAGAGTTTTATTCCTTTAATGGAACTCCACAAAACCGTATCGCTCGCTTGAACACGGACGGTAGTTTGGACACTACTTTTAACCCCGGTACGGGAGTAAACAGTAGTGTCTATACCACTGCTTTACAAAGCGATGGTAAAATCATCATTGGGGGAGAGTTTACTTCCTTTAATGGAACTCCACAAAACCGTATCGCTCGCTTGAACACGGACGGTAGTTTGGACACTACTTTTAACCCGGGTGCGGGAGCAAGCAGTTCTGTTGTGACCGCTGCTTTGCAACCTGATGGTAAAATCATTATTGGGGGGGTGTTTACCTCCTTTAATGGAACCTCACGAAACCGTATTGCTCGCCTGAATACGGACGGTAGTTTGGACACTACCTTTGACCCCGGCACGGGAATAAATGACATTTTCAGGACCATTGCTCTGCAACCTGATGGTAAAATCATTATTGGGGGAGATTTTACTTTTTTGAATGGAACTCCACGAAGCCGCATTGCTCGCTTGAACACCGATGGTAGTTTGGATATTGCCTTTAACCCCGGGGCGGGAGCAAACAATAGAGTTCGGACCACTACACTCCAAAGCGATGGTAAAATCATCATTGGGGGAGAATTTACTTCCTTTAATGGCACCTTACGAAATCGTATCGCTCGTTTGAACACCGATGGCAGTTTGGACACTACCTTTGACCCCGGTACGGGGGGCAACAATAATATAATTACTACTGCTTTGCAAAGCGATGGCAAAATCATTATTGGGGGACAATTTACTTCCTACAATGGAGTGGGCAGAAACCGAATCGCCAGAATTTTTGGTGATCCTCCAGTAGCAAACGATTTTTGTACTACTGCTGAATCCATTACTCTTACTACCACGAACCAAAGCATTACTTTTACCCTTTTGGAAGCAGCAGTGCAAAATGAACCCGGTTGTGCAGGCACTACTTCTGCAAACTATGCTGACGTTTGGTATGAGTTTACCATGCCTTTTAATGGCAATGTTGCGATAACTTCTCAAATAGT
Source organism: Flavobacterium lacus (assembly GCF_003268815.1). GTDB lineage: Bacteria > Bacteroidota > Bacteroidia > Flavobacteriales > Flavobacteriaceae > Flavobacterium > Flavobacterium lacus. The sequence goes on from NZ_QLSV01000027.1 coordinate 3,090, forward strand.
TTGGAATCAATTTGCACTATATGAGACTTGTGGCGGAAATGAACTTAATTGTTTCAGCGGAAATGGTCTTATCACCGGCTTACAAGAAGGAGCAACTTATAAATTAAGGGTATATAGAACAGAGTCATTAGCTTTAAATCCAACTTTTCAGAGTTTTAGTATTCAAGCATTTGAGTCTGCTGAAAATGATGATTGTATAAATGCCACAACTATCAATATTCAAACAACTCCTCAGACTTTAAACTTTGTACTTCAAAGTGCTACTATTGCAAATGAAGTAGGATGCCTAGGAACTCCTCCCGCCCATTATGCTGATCTTTGGTATGAATTTACCATGCCTTTTAACGGAAATGTGGCCATTACCTCTCCCATTGTTTGGAATCGCTTTTCGGTTTTTGAGGCTTGTGGCGGAAACCAACTTAACTGTATCACCGGAAACGGGCTTGTAACTGGTTTACAAGAAGGAGCAACTTATAAACTAAAAGTATTTAGAACGGCAAGCTTAGCAATAAATCCAACTTTTCAGAGTTTTACTATTCAAGCATTTGAGTCTGCTGAAAATGATGATTGTATAAATGCCACAGCTATCAATATTCAAACAACTCCTCAGACTATAAATTTTGCACTTCAAAGTGCTACTAGTGCAAATGAAGTAGGATGCCAAGGAACTTCTCCCACCAATTATACTGATCTTTGGTATGAATTTACTATGCCTTTTGATGGCAATGTTGCGATAACTTCTCAAATAGTTTGGAATCAATTTGCGTTATATGATGCATGTGATGGAAACCAACTTAACTGTATCACCGGAAACGGACTTATAAATGGTTTGCAAGAAGGAGCAACTTATAAACTTAAAGCATATAGAACGACAAGCTTAGCTATCAATCCAACTTTTCAGAGTTTTACTATTCAAGCTTTTGAGTCTGCTGAAAATAATCTTTGTCCGAACGCATCAACAATTGCAGTATCGACCCTTTCACAAAGTATAAATTTTGTACTTCAAAGTGCTACTGTGAACAACGAGGTAGGATGTGAAGGAACAATACCAGCTGATTACACTGATCTTTGGTATGAATTTACCATGCCCGTTGAAGGAAACGTTGTGATCACCGGTCCAATTGTTTGGAATAAGTTTGCCATTTATGATACTTGTGGGGGCAATGAAATAGCCTGTTTTGATGCAAATGGAACAGTTGAAGGACTGGAATTTGGCGTAACTTACAAATTGAGGGTTTACAGAACTTTATCTACAACTTTGGATTCATCTTTTCAACGTTTTACTATTCAGGCTTTTGGGATTGTTCCAAATGACAACTGTCCCAATGCAATGCTTTTACCTTTAGGTGAAAACATACAAACAATTCCTTTTACTATCTCCAGTGCATCAATCAATAATGAAGCGGGATGTGAAGGAACAGCTCTTGCCAATTATTCTGATATTTGGTACCAATTTGAAATGCCTTTTGATGGAGCAGTATCCATAGAAGGTTTTATCTCTTGGAACCAATTTGCACTTTATAATTCATGCGGAGGAACAGAGCTGGCTTGTTTTAATTCAAGTGGTTTGATTGAAGGATTAGAGCAAGGAATTACCTATTATCTTAGGGTTTTTAGAACGGAAGCATTGGCATTAAATTCTGGTTTTCAAAGTTTTATTATTCAAGCTGTTGAAGAGGTTGTCTTTCCCTCCATAGGTCTTGTTGGCACTTTTAATGGCTTTGGAAATGATGCTGTGATGCAAACGCTGGATGGAGAACTCTACACACTGAATAATTTTGAGATTTCGGTTACGGGCGTAGTGAAGTTTCGTCAGGATTTTTCATGGGATGTCAACTGGGGTGCTACTGATTTTCCGAGTGGTGTTGGATTTCAAGGAGGACCTGATATTCCGGTACCTGCGGGTGTTTATGATATTACGTTCAATCGATTGAACGGAGCCTATCAATTTACTTTACTTAGTCCCTTGTTTCCTACTATTGGAATAATAGGCGAGTTTAACAATTGGGCTACTAGCGTTCCTATGCAAACTACCGATGGCATCAACTATGAGCTACTAGATTTTTATTTACCGGCACCGGGAAGTGACCCAGGACTGAAGTTCAGACAAGATAATGCTTGGGATATTAATTGGGGAGGTCTAGATTTTCCCTCTGGTGTAGCTTTCTTTAATGGACCTAATATTCCTGTTCAAGAAGGTAACTACACTATTTATTTAAATCTTTTGAATCTCGAATACTTTTTTGAATCCACAACTCTTCAAACTTGGTTTGAAGATGCCGATGGTGATGGTTTTGGTAACCCTGATGTGACTGTTGCAGCAGCTACCCAACCCACTGGCTATGTAGCCATAGGCGGTGACTGCAACGACACCAACAACACCGTTTATCCCGGAGCAGCAGAAATCTGCTACGATGGTTTAGACAACGATTGTGATGGAATTATTGACAATGGCTGTACACCAATTGTAACGGATGTTCAACCGTCTCAATGTGGAATAACTTTGGCTACTATTGACAGTTATGTTTATGCTAACATTGTTTCAAATGCTCAAGGTTACCGCTTTAGAGTAACCAATACTGCTACGAATGATGTACAAACCATTGATCAATTGTTACGAGGTTTCCGTTTTACGCAATTGACTACTTATGCCTTTAACACAACCTATTCCGTAGAAGTTTCAGTGCGAATTAACAACGTATGGCAACCGTTCTACGGAACCCCCTGTAC
>NZ_QLSV01000028.1 GCF_003268815.1 Flavobacterium lacus
AAAACAAGAAGACACGTTCATAGACATATTGAATTGACAGCACGATTAGACAGTAATGTTTAATCGAAAAAAAAGAGAGAGTAAGGCTAATCGAGAGATTAAAGAATACCTAGTAAACTTTGTCCAAAAAATGCAGCTAATTTATTAGCTCAAAAAATATACGATGAAGAGTTTGATCCTGGCTCAGGATGAACGCTAGCGGCAGGCCTAACACATGCAAGTCGAGGGGTAGAGGAAGCTTGCTTCCTTGAGACCGGCGCACGGGTGCGTAACGCGTATGCAATCTACCTTGTACAGAGGAATAGCCCAGAGAAATTTGGATTAATGCCTCATAGTATATTGGGTCGGCATCGACCTATTATTAAAGATTTATCGGTACAAGATGAGCATGCGTCCCATTAGTTAGTTGGTAAGGTAACGGCTTACCAAGACGATGATGGGTAGGGGTCCTGAGAGGGAGATCCCCCACACTGGTACTGAGACACGGACCAGACTCCTACGGGAGGCAGCAGTGAGGAATATTGGGCAATGGGCGCAAGCCTGACCCAGCCATGCCGCGTGCAGGAAGACGGTCCTATGGATTGTAAACTGCTTTTATACGGGAAGAAACACCCCCTCGTGAGGGGGCTTGACGGTACCGTAAGAATAAGGATCGGCTAACTCCGTGCCAGCAGCCGCGGTAATACGGAGGATCCAAGCGTTATCCGGAATCATTGGGTTTAAAGGGTCCGTAGGCGGCCTTATAAGTCAGTGGTGAAATCTCCTAGCTCAACTAGGAAACTGCCATTGATACTGTAGGGCTTGAATTATTGTGAAGTAACTAGAATATGTAGTGTAGCGGTGAAATGCTTAGATATTACATGGAATACCAATTGCGAAGGCAGGTTACTAACAATATATTGACGCTGATGGACGAAAGCGTGGGTAGCGAACAGGATTAGATACCCTGGTAGTCCACGCCGTAAACGATGGATACTAGCTGTTGGGCGCAAGTTCAGTGGCTAAGCGAAAGTGATAAGTATCCCACCTGGGGAGTACGAACGCAAGTTTGAAACTCAAAGGAATTGACGGGGGCCCGCACAAGCGGTGGAGCATGTGGTTTAATTCGATGATACGCGAGGAACCTTACCAAGGCTTAAATGTAGATTGACCGTTTTGGAAACAGAACTTTCGCAAGACAATTTACAAGGTGCTGCATGGTTGTCGTCAGCTCGTGCCGTGAGGTGTCAGGTTAAGTCCTATAACGAGCGCAACCCCTGTTGTTAGTTGCCAGCGAGTCATGTCGGGAACTCTAACGAGACTGCCAGTGCAAACTGTGAGGAAGGTGGGGATGACGTCAAATCATCACGGCCCTTACGCCTTGGGCTACACACGTGCTACAATGGACGGTACAGAGAGCAGCCACAACGCAAGTTGGAGCGAATCTACAAAACCGTTCTCAGTTCGGATCGGAGTCTGCAACTCGACTCCGTGAAGCTGGAATCGCTAGTAATCGGATATCAGCCATGATCCGGTGAATACGTTCCCGGGCCTTGTACACACCGCCCGTCAAGCCATGGAAGCTGGGGGTACCTGAAGTCGGTGACCGCAAGGAGCTGCCTAGGGTAAAACTGGTAACTGGGGCTAAGTCGTAACAAGGTAGCCGTACCGGAAGGTGCGGCTGGAACACCTCCTTTCTAGAGACATAATAAGTTTCTGGGTAAAAGAAAATAATCAAGAGATTGATTTTACTCTCGCTGTTAATTCAAATAATACAATAAGCAAAAAAGATAGTAGATTTAAGATTGCAGATAATAGATTGAAGGATTGCAAAATCAAAAATCTCAAATCCAAAGTCAAGAATCAATATAGTCTCGTAGCTCAGCTGGTTAGAGTACTACACTGATAATGTAGGGGTCCCCAGTTCGAGTCTGGGCGGGACTACTATTTTAGGCTTAGATTCTGAAATAAATTCAGAATAAAGGAAATTCTAGGGGTTGAGTGAGCCGTTATAAGTACTGTTAACTAATAACTGTTAACTGACAACTAAAAGACGGGGGATTAGCTCAGCTGGCTAGAGCGCCTGCCTTGCACGCAGGAGGTCATCGGTTCGACTCCGATATTCTCCACCAAAGCAGTAAATAGTCGCAGTTTACAGTAAGCAGGATAACTGCCTACTGATTGCTGAAGACTGAAAACTGGAAAGTTCATTGACATATTGAGATAAAACATTTAAAAAGTAGAAAATACGTATAGGCGTAAGCAATTACGTTTGTATAAGAAAACGTAGAGTCGTAACACTGTTACGATTTTGCAAGGTCTTGTTATTAATAACAAGACGGCACATAAGCAAAATAAGGGCGTATGGGGGATGCCTAGGCTCTCAGAGGCGAAGAAGGGCGTGATAAGCTGCGAAAAGCTACGGGGATTGGCACACACGAATTGATCCGTAGATACCCGAATGGGGCAACCCGGCATGTTGAAGACATGTCACACCGATAGGTGAGCAAACCCGCTGAACTGAAACATCTAAGTAGGCGGAGGAGAAGAAAACAAAAGTGATTCCGTAAGTAGTGGCGAGCGAACGCGGATTAGCCCAAACCAATGTTGTTACGGCAATATTGGGGTTGTAGGACCACGATATTTCTTGCGGATTGAATTAGAATTACCTGGAAAGGTAAGCCATAGAGGGTGATAGCCCCGTATAAGTAAGAGAAGATAAGGATAGTGGTATCCTGAGTAGGGCGGGGCACGTGAAACCCTGTCTGAATTTGGCGGGACCATCCGCTAAGGCTAAATACTCCTGAGAGACCGATAGTGAACCAGTACCGTGAGGGAAAGGTGAAAAGAACCGTGAATAACGGAGTGAAATAGATCCTGAAACCATACGCTTACAAGCGGTCGGAGTCCGCCTCGGCGGATGACGGCGTGCCTTTTGCATAATGAGCCTACGAGTTAACGTTGCTGGCAAGGTTAAGTGATTAAGTCACGGATCCGTAGCGAAAGCGAGTCTGAATAGGGCGCTTTAGTCAGTAGTGTTAGACGCGAAACCGTGTGATCTACCCATGGGCAGGATGAAGCTGTGGTAACACATAGTGGAGGTCCGAACCGGTTGACGTTGAAAAGTCTTCGGATGACCTGTGGGTAGGGGTGAAAGGCCAATCAAACTCGGAAATAGCTCGTACTCCCCGAAATGCATTTAGGTGCAGCGTTGGTCATAAAGTTATATAGAGGTAGAGCTACTGATTGGATGCGGGGGCTTCACCGCCTACCAATTCCTGACAAACTCCGAATGCTATATAATGTTTACCAGCAGTGAGGGCTTGGGTGCTAAGGTCCAAGTCCGAGAGGGAAAGAACCCAGACCATCAGCTAAGGTCCCCAAATATATGCTAAGTTGAAAAAACGAGGTTTGTCTGCCCAGACAGCTAGGATGTTGGCTTGGAAGCAGCCATTCATTTAAAGAGTGCGTAACAGCTCACTAGTCGAGCGGACGAGCATGGATAATAATCGGGCATAAGCATATTACCGAAGCTATGGATTTTACATTAAGTTGTAGAGTGGTAGGGGAGCATTCTAACAGGGTTGAAGGTGTATCGCGAGGTATGCTGGACCGGTTAGAAAAGAAAATGTAGGCATAAGTAACGATAATGCGGGCGAGAAACCCGCACACCGAAAGACTAAGGTTTCCGCAGCTATGCTAATCAGCTGCGGGTTAGTCGGGACCTAAGGCGAACCCGAAAGGGACAGTCGATGGCCAACGGGTTAATATTCCCGTACTACTTATTGTTGTGATGGAGTGACGCAGTGGTGAAAGTACCGCGAACTGACGGAATAGTTCGTTTAAGGCTGTAGCTATATCCCAGATAGGCAAATCCGTTTGGGATGGTAAAGGCTGAAAGTACTCGGAGTCTTCGGACAAAGAGATAGTGTACCTAAAGGCTGCCAAGAAAAGCTTCTAAACTTAGATAATAAGTACCCGTACCGTAAACCGACACAGGTAGTCGAGGAGAGAATCCTAAGGTGCTCGAGAGATTCATGGCTAAGGAATTAGGCAAAATAGACCTGTAACTTCGGGAGAAAGGTCGCCCCGAGCAATCGGGGCCGCAGTGAAAAGGTCCAGGCGACTGTTTATCAAAAACACAGGGCTCTGCCAAATCGTAAGATGAAGTATAGGGCCTGACACCTGCCCGGTGCTGGAAGGTTAAGAGGAGATGTCATCAGCAATGAGAAGCATTGAATTGAAGCCCCAGTAAACGGCGGCCGTAACTATAACGGTCCTAAGGTAGCGAAATTCCTTGTCGGGTAAGTTCCGACCTGCACGAATGGTGTAACGATCTGGACACTGTCTCAGCCATGAGCTCGGTGAAATTGTAGTATCGGTGAAGATGCCGATTACCCGCAGTGGGACGAAAAGACCCTGTGCACCTTTACTATAGCTTAGTATTGGTCTTGGATAAGTGATGTGTAGGATAGGTGGGAGACTATGAAGTGGCGTCGCTAGGCGTTGTGGAGTCATTGTTGAAATACCACCCTTTGCTTATCTGAGGTCTAACCCGCCTATGGCGGGGACATTGCTTGGTGGGTAGTTTGACTGGGGTGGTCGCCTCCAAAAGAGTAACGGAGGCTTCTAAAGGTTCCCTCAGCACGCTTGGTAACCGTGCGTAGAGTGCAATGGCATAAGGGAGCTTGACTGAGAGACATACAGGTCGATCAGGTACGAAAGTAGAGCATAGTGATCCGGTGGTTCCGCATGGAAGGGCCATCGCTCAAAGGATAAAAGGTACGCCGGGGATAACAGGCTGATCTCCCCCAAGAGCTCATATCGACGGGGGGGTTTGGCACCTCGATGTCGGCTCGTCACATCCTGGGGCTGGAGAAGGTCCCAAGGGTTGGGCTGTTCGCCCATTAAAGTGGCACGCGAGCTGGGTTCAGAACGTCGTGAGACAGTTCGGTCTCTATCTACTGTGGGCGTTAGAAATTTGAGTGGATCTGATTCTAGTACGAGAGGACCGAATTGGACAAACCGCTGGTGTATCTGTTGTTCCGCCAGGAGCACCGCAGAGTAGCTACGTTTGGAAGGGATAAGCGCTGAAAGCATATAAGCGCGAAACCCACCACAAGATGAGATTTCTTTAAAGGGTCGTGGAAGATGACCACGTTGATAGGCTATAGATGTAAAGGCAGTAATGTCATAGTCGAGTAGTACTAATAACCCGTAAGTTTATGTGAACAAAGTTCCCCCGGTTACGGTCGGGGGAGTAAAACTTTCTACTAAATTAATTTTTATCTCAGTATGTTAAGATATTATTCAATGGATAATTCGTTTAATCATTGAAAAATTGCCTAAAGCAATTTAACCTTTTAAGGTGGTTATTGCGGCGGGGCTCACCTCTTCCCATTCCGAACAGAGAAGTTAAGCCCGCCTGCGCAGATGGTACTGCAATTTGTGGGAGAGTATGTCGCCGCCTTCTTTTAGAAACCCTTCATGGAAACATGAGGGGTTTTTTGTTTAATCTGAACTTGATTCAGATTCTTTTGTTTTGCCACACAGAAAGAAAGGCACGAAGATTAGGTTGATTAAGAACTGAACACTGAACACTGCTACTTTTTTTGGAATTGATTTGGTTTAAAATGCTTTGATGCACTGGACTTGCGTGAGGGATAGTAGCGGAAAGCCCGCAGGAGAAAGGTTTGTGTTTTTGCGGGTTGAGCCGGCGACCAAAGAAGCCGAGCACAGCCCGACAAAAACCAACCTTTGGACGAGGACTTGCAGCGAAAAGCCCGACC
>NZ_QLSV01000029.1 GCF_003268815.1 Flavobacterium lacus
TTACACTGATTAGGTAAAACCACTGAAACAATCGGCGTACAACCGTTATCGATAATACCATCACAATCGTTGTCTAAACCATCGTAGCAGATTTCTGCTGCTCCGGGGAAGATGGTGTTATTCGTGTCGTCGCAGTCAGAACTATCCAAAACAAATCCTTCCGGAGCTCCTGTACATGACTCTTGTGTTACTGCTAAACTACCAAATCCATCCCCATCATTATCCGCATAATAGGTTATATTCTCATTCACTGTTATCATTGCTGTTCCGGAATTTCCTATACCTGCACATCCATTTGCTCCAGTCACTGATACAATAGAAAATGTTGAGGTTGACGCTGGAGAAACATTAATAGCAGTATTACTTACATAATTATTAACTGTAAAAGTTGATGTCCCATTTGTATAAACGAGCGTATAAGGTGCAACTCCACCGGTAATATTAACTTGTAAAGCTGAACTATCACCGGAGCAAATTGTTGCGCCTCCCGAAAGGACAGCAGCTGATGATTGAGCTATACTAAAAGAATAATTAGAGCCAAAACGATCATCATAACGCAACGTGGCAAGGGAACGGTTTTGTTCTGTATCACCATTTAAACCAGCTAAATTCCTTGTACTAGTAAACACATAATAATAAACGGTAGTGTTACAATTCTGTAATGGAAGCGTAGCGGTCCATGAAGTCCCCACACCAGTAGCTTGCACTAAAGATGTTCCCGTTGTAAAATCATTAGTTCCCGCTCGATAACGAACATAAATATTTTCGCCGGCGGACGGTGTGTTACTGGTTGAAATTGAAATTACTGGTTGACCGTTAGAAAAAGTTTGCCCTAAATGGCTAACAGTGACGGGTTCTGAAGCAGTATATCCAATGTAAACCTCTGAATTGTTATAACCCGCATCACGCATAACAAAGGTATAATAGCCTGCAGTGCCCATATTTAAACCCATATCCTGACCACCCCCTTGCCTAGTTATATTATTTATTGCATTTAAAGCGGCTTGACCAACTCCTGAAAAATTCCACTTGTTCTGAAATCGATTACTGGAAGGGCCAGAAATTAATAGCCAGCCTGCTCCACCACCTCCAGGCATATTGTCTGGTGTAATATTTCCTCCGGAACTTTGTACATTAATTGTGGTAGCCCATTGACCTCGGCCATCCAAAGGATTATTGGTTGTAGTTGAAACTTTACGATAACCTGTCGTACGATAATCTGAATTATAGGGTGTTGTCGAATATCCATTGGGTCTACCCACCCACTGTACAGGTTCACCTGAAAAAATATTTTGTGCCTGAATTAAATAAGGGAGCAGGAACATTCCTCCCAATAATAAAATTTTTTTCATAATAAAAATGTTTAAATGATACGTTTAATTTATTGAAAAACAACAACGATTCTTAACCATTAATGCAAGAGAAGTTTAATTAGTTGGGACATCATCAAAATTATACTATATTATTCATTTCTAAACACATTTCTTTTTTCGAAAACGTTTTCGTGTTCATAAATAATTAGAATATAGCAAAAAACCTCCGATTTCGCAGAGGTTTTAGTTTTATTAACTCAGTACCTTAGAACCTCAGTCCCTCAGCACCTCTGTTCTATTGTTTCACCAATCTCACAGTTCTCGTTTCATTACCTTGCGTTACAACCAAGTTGTAAACACCGGTTGGATAACCTTCACCAAACTGATAGTTGGTTGCATCTTGTGCTTTTACCTCGGTTGCTTCTAAAAGTCTTCCCGTCATGTCATAAACCGTCAAGCGTACTGGTTCTGTGTTAGAAGTTTTCACATCAATAGCAAAACTTGTGGCAAATGGGTTTGGATAAGCAATCGCTTTGAACTCATTTACATTGGTTGCATCCATTCTTGAAACTGCATCCGGTCTTCCGGCTCCGGGAGTAATAATACTACAAGACTTACCGTATGGTCCCCAAACGCCGTTTAAGCGTATAGCAACGCGCACCGTATAAGCTGTTCCGGGGAGTAATCCGGTGAAGTTATTCAACGTTACTGTTCGCAAAAGCCTATCAAAAGTCTGGCTGTAAGGCTGACTTACGTTTTCTAACAAGAAACGGTATTGTTCAACACCCGGATAAGACTCAGCAAATAATGTTTCTGTGTTTGAAATAACTTGGTATTCATCACACTGAGCATCTTGCAAGCCAATCGTTGGGAATAACGGAGTAGTGATGTTACAAACCGGTCCGTACGATAAGTAAGTTCCATCGGTATTTCTAACCGCAACATCTACATTATACGTCGTGTTGAACTGGATGTTGGACAACGAACTCATTCTGAAATCTCTAATCGGACGATCAATTGTTTGTACATCAATTGGATTCAACGTATTCGTGATTCTAAAGCGGTAGCCGGTTGCAAACGGTACAATGTTGGCAATAATTGAGTTATTCAAATTACTCAATGTACTGTTACACTGCGAGGCCTGAACTTGTGTAGTCGTATCCGGCGTGGAAACTGTACAGGGGGTTCCGTAGAACGGTTGCCATACGTTGTTAATTCGCACTGAAACTTCTACGGAATAGGTTGTGTTAAAGGCATAAGTAGTCAATTGTGTAAAACGGAAGGCTCGTAACAATTGATCAATGGTTTGTACATCATTCGTAGCAGTATTGGTTACTCTAAAACGGTAACCTTGAGCTCCGGGCACTAAAGCAGCATACACATAACTGTTTACAAATGGTAATGTCGTATTACACTGATTAGGTAATACCACTGAAACAATCGGCGTACAGCCGTTATCAATAATACCATCACAATCATTGTCTAAACCATCGTAGCAGATTTCTGCTGCTCCGGGGTAAACGGTGTTGTTCGTGTCGTCGCAATCTGTAGTATCTGTTACTCCACTAGGAGCTAAAATTGAAGAACCAAAACCATCAGTATCAGCATCAACATAGGTCAACAAATTATCATCAGTATCTAAATTATTGGTAACTCCACCACAGGCAACCAAAACGAAGGACCCAAACCCGTCAGCATCTAAATCTTCATAAAGCAACAAATTGTCATCACAATCTAAACTATTTGTTACATAACCAACCGGTTGTCCGGTACAATTGGAAATAGAACTGGCTGCATCGCCAAATCCGTCTCCATCCACATCCGCATAATAGGTTACTGCATTTAGAAGTGTTAGGGTAGCTCCATTGGCACTACCGGCATCATTAGTTACAGTCAATAGACCGGAAACACCTTGGGGAACAGTTACTACCAATTGAGTATTGGTTTGTGAATCGATGGTAACAGGAGTTCCTCCAACAGTTACACTAGAGACATGAATTAAGTTATTTCCGGTAATTGTAACTGATCCGGAACCATTGTCGCAAATTGCTGTTGGGGCATTATTGGCGACCGTTGGAGGAATCATTGTAACTGTTCCTAAGAATACAAAATTATTGATTCTATATTCTCTGTCTTGTGGAGGTCCTCCGGGTGCATCCCATCCATAAAGTCGAAATGTAATAGCACTTTGAACACTTTGATATTGCGAAGCTCCCAAATCAATTGATCTGGTATTGGAATTCTCATTTGTTAAGTTATACGTTAAAATAGATGAACCATAATTCAAACTCGAACGAAATGAAAAATCTTCAGGTGCGTCATTATCTCTTCGCTCTTCCTCATAATCAAAACTTTCAAAATTTAATTGATACCCTACATTAGGCGTGATCGTCCAATAAAAATAATCATCCCCATCGATAGAATTATCAGTGGTCCAACCATTGGCTCCATAGGCTCCATTTTCTGATTCATAACTAATTCCGGGACCTCTGCCAATACCGGAAGCGGTTGCATTTACATCAACAACTTGGTTGGTTGTAAATGGATTTGCTGAGTTATTATCGGTAGTGATATCATTCAAGAGGATTATGCTGGGTACAGTATAATTTACGGTCACATCATCAATACCAAAACCATGATCATCACTCGAATGATCTATATCCCGCCAACGTAGCATAATATAATCTCCATTTGCTAAGGATAAACCCGGAATAGAAATACTGGTTCTTGTTACCCGATTGCTTGGACTATTACCATCACGAGAACCGGACGACCCACTGTTAAGTGGTCCATTTGCATCCAAAGCAGAAACTGAGGTCCATCCTGAATCTGAATTTTCATTTAAATCTGAAAAGGAAGATGAGCTTGTTCTATATCTAAAAGTAATTCCTTGTGTAGCACTTGCTCCTTTTCTCCATTGTTCCAGAGTATAGGTTACGGTTATTGAAGTAATTGTTACACCGGATGTATTTCTTAATAAAAGTCCAATAGCCGCATCATCAGTACTTCCACTGTTGAGAATACCCAACGCACGGTCAGAATTAGTACCTGTTCCATAACTATAAAATCGTCCGGTACTACTTCCCCCATTATCAGCCGCATAAATGTTGGGATTGGCATTATTATCCTCCCTTTGTATGTACCAAGATGGTAGGGTGCTGTTATTAGTAAAAGTATTAGTAGTACCGCTTGTAGCAAGCGTATTAAAATTCTGGGTATAAGACCCGGTAGCAGTCATATTCACCTGGCCAAAAGTTAGGTGACTAAAAAACAGTAAGACTATATTAAATAGTCCAAAAAAACGTAATTGTTTAGTTTCCATATATAAATGTATTTAGTTAGATACAAACTAGGAAACGTTCTGAAATTCATCTGGTTAACAATGAATGAAGGGTATATTGAATTTTGGACTATCAAAGTTAAGTAACATCATTACTCGTACATAAAAAAACCGACGAATTGCTACTATTTCCGACTAAACAACTGTTTGCTAGAACATTAACAATGATTATTCAAATTTAAAACTTAAAAACAAATTAAAAATCCCTACAAATAGGTATTTTTATAACATAAAAAAACCTCCGATTACTCGGAGGTTTCTCTTTTGTTAACTCAGCACCTTAGAACCTCAGTCCCTCAGCACCTTTGTTCTATTGTTTCACCACCCGCACGGTTTTCGTTTCTTCCCCTTGTGTCACAACCACATTGTAAACACCCGATGGATAACGATCTCCAAACTGATAGTTGGTTACATCTGCTGCTTTCACTTCTTTCACTTCCAATAATCTTCCGGCCATGTCATACACGGTCAAGCTTACTGGTTCGGTATTAGAAGTTTTCACATCAATAGCAAAACTGTTTGCAAATGGATTCGGGAAAGCAATCGCTTTGAATCCATCAATTGTAGTTGCATCCATTCTGGT
>NZ_QLSV01000030.1 GCF_003268815.1 Flavobacterium lacus
GTGTGTGCTTTGGCTAAAACGACCATGTTTGGGTTGTTTTTTAACACCTGCACGAGTTTGTCTAACTCAAAAGCACCTTCTTGGGTGATGTTGCTTTTGTTGAACTCAAAGAAGATTGGTTTTAAAACGACTTCGGTATCGGTTACAATCACATCAATTGGGTTCAAGGCTGCTTCTACTGTTCTTGTTTCTCCTTTGCTGGCAGCTACGGGGAAGATGTTGCTTTCGTAACCGTCTTTGGAGGCTTGAATGGTGTAGGCTTTGTTACACTCTACATAGTAGGTTACTTGTCCATTGGCTGCTGAGGTTTCAGTAGCAATGACGTTTTTCTTTTCATCCACAATGGCTACACTGGCATTAGCAAGAGCTTTACCCGTTTTAGCATCGGTTACCACCGTGATTACCTCTACCCCACAAACGGGAGTGGCTAAATAAATATTATCTACCCCTGAGCGGTTAGTGGATAAAAACCCGATGTTTTTCTCTGCATTTACGCTAAAAGCAAAATCGTCTTTCTCGCTATTTACCGGTTTGCCCAAGTTGGTTGATTCGCCTTTGGTCATGTCATAGGCGAAGACATCTAATCCACCAAAACCTTGTCTTCCGTTAGAAGCAAAATAAAGCGTTTTGTTGTCTTGGGTTACAAAAGGGAAGTTCTCTTCGCCTTCGGTGTTTACTTTTGAGCCTAAGTTCTCCGGTTCGCCATACGAGCCATCTTGATTCACGGCTACTTTCCAAATATCGGTTCCTCCGATACTTCCGGGTCTGTTGGAGGCAAAATACAAGGTTTTACCATCTTTACTCAACGAAGGATTTCCGGTAGAGTAGGCGTTACTGTTAAAAGGCAACTGGGTGATGTTTGACCACTTTCCGTTAGAATAGGTAGCTTTGTACAAGTTGACTTGTCCTAATTTAGCATTAATGGATTTGTCTTTTTCAAAACCGCCTTTTTCTTTAAAGCTTTCACTTGAAAAGTAAATCGTATTCCCGTCTTCACTCAGCGAAGAAGGACCGTCGTGCCATTTCGAATTTAAGTCGCTTACCGTTTCTGCGTTGGTGATGGTTCCATCTACATTGTAAGTGGCTTTGTAAATATCCAAAAACGGTTCTTCGTTCCACCCGTAGGTTTTTCTAGCTGCGTTTCTGGCACTGGTAAAGTAAAGTGCATCTTTGTGCAATACCGCACCAAAATCTGATTTATCACTGTTAATGTCCAGTGGTTTAATGTCAAACTTCTTTTGTTTGTCGAGCAAACTTGGAAGGTAATTTGGATTGGCTTTAAAATCCTTCGCCCGCTGGTCGTTGGGTGCTTTTGAGGCAAAGGTTTGCATTTGTTTGTTGGCCTGTTCATACTTGCCTTGTGCCTTTAGCATTTGAGCATAGCGGTGGTAAGTTTCGGCATCTTGTGGAGTTTCAACGGCTTTGGCATACCAAGTGGTGGCTTCTACGGCGTTATAGGTGTTAAAATAGCTGTCGGCCAATTGTTTGTAAACATACCCATCAGCTTTGCCATTTTCGGTTAGCTTGAGGTATTCTTGAGCGGCGTCAACGTATTCTAAACGCTTGAAAAGCTTGTCGGCTTTTTGCGTGTCTTTATTTTGTGCACTAAGTGTTGTAAGACTTAAACTTACAATACTTAGCATCGAGATATATATTTTTTTCATCGTTTGAATTGCTTTTTAGGTTAGAAAAATCGTGGTGAACGGGATACTTTCTTGGGGAAATTGACATCAAACAACAAGAAAAACTCGTGTGAAGAAGGGGTGGTGATATTCAAATCCGATACAATGTGATCATAGGCATATCCAATACGAAGATTGGGAGAAATGGCATAATTAATCATCGCACCAAAACTGTCTTCCAAACGATAGGTAGCTCCGATTTCAAACTTCTCAAAAAACAAAAAGTTGGTTGATACATCAAGGGAAGAGGGCGCATTAAAGGCAGATTTTAACATGGCAAAAGGTTTGAATTTAGTGTTTGGACTTAAATCAAACACATATCCTGCCGTTAAAAAGTAGTGTGATACCTCAGAACCAAACTCTCTTTCTTGTCCGTTTTCACGTAAATCTAAATGCTTTGATTTTAACATGTTTGGCACCGAAAAAGCCACATAATATTTGTTGGTGTAATAAAAAAGACCTGTACCAATGTTTAAATAAGTATTGTTGATGTTTTCACTAAAAGCAGGGTCATTCTCCTGGGGAAGCGTGTTGTATACATCACTGAACAGACCGACATTATGAAAAGTAAGTCCTCCTTTTAATCCAAAGGCCAACTTGTGTTCGCCTCCTAAATTAAGTGTGTAGGAGAAGTCGGCATAGGCATTGTTCTCTTCTACGGGACCTATTTTATCAGAGATAACACTCAGTCCTAATCCCACATTTCTTCCCACGGGCATGTGTCCGGAAAAAGTAGCTGTGGTAGGAGCATCTTCAATGTCTACCCATTGTTTTCTGTAAAGTAATCCAAAGGATAGGTTTTCTTTACTTCCTGCATAAGCAGGGTTAATGACGTTCATATTATACATGTATTGTGTATAATGTGGATCTTGCTGAGCTTTGGTTTCAAAGAAACTAATCGCGGCGATCAATGTTGCAAAATATATTTTTCTCATTTCTTTATAGGGTTTATTTTTTTAAACTCACCATTACTGCTTGTTAAGTAATGGTGAGTTATGTATCTCTACTAACGCTCTCTGTTGATATAAATCCAACCGGTTTTGGCTTCAATGTTATTGAATTCTATCACAAAGTAATACGTACCATCGGGTAATTCGTCGCCGCTATTGCTTTGGCCATACCACTCGTTGCTATAGTTTCCTCTTTCATAAACTTTGCTTCCATAACGGTTGTAGATGGATAGTTTTCGAACATCAAAAGCAGTTAAGTCAAAGAAATCATTCAGGCCGTCATTATTAGGTGAGATACCTTTTTGAATGCCACAATTATTGATCACTACTTCAAACGAAGTCTCATCATAACAGCCACTTGGTGTACCTGCAGAAACGTAAATCGTTTGACTTACCTCTACCACTTGTCCGGCAAATAACTGCGTGCCGGTTTGGTTTGGCCCTGTGTAGTAGACATTCCCTACGGCTATTTCCGGTAAGAAATAACGGCTACATTCTTCCACATCGCTAAGTTCATCTGCCTCTACCGAGATAAAGGTAACGGTAAAGCTAGATTCTGATGAACAGCCCGCTAAGGTGCCTGCCGCAAAGATATACACCGTTTGGGGAGTATTGCTAACGGAAACGCTAGTAAGCACATTACCAGTCCCGTTTGGTCCTGAGTAATAAACTCCGTTGGTTAATGTTGGTAACACATAGTCGCCATCGGTAGCACAAACTGTTTGGTCTACTCCAGGGTCTACTGCCGGTCTGGCGATTACCTCAACGGTCATTTGGGCTGTTGTGGCACAAATACCATCATTTGGTGTAAACTCATAAGTTGTTTGGCCTGCTGTGGCGGTACTAAATGCCGGACTCCATGTTCCTGCAATTCCATTTTGTGAGCTTGCAGGTAAGCTTGCCGTTTCTCCCACACACAGAGGTCCTATTTGTGCAAAGGTTGGTACAACTCTATCGTTGATGGTGATCAAAACCGATACTACATTAGCACATTGTCCCGATGCAGGGGTAAATACATATTCTGCATTTACAATTGGAGCTGATGTGTTTATGGTTGCCGGATTCCATGTTCCGCTTACGTTGTTGTCAGCGATAAGCGGTAAAGCATTTGGTGTAGTATCTAAACAATAGCTTGTAACGATTGTTTCGAATAACGGTGTAACGGGTGTACTGATTGTAATGACAACCTGTGTTACATCCTGACATTCCACACTTGCATCGGGAGTAAAAGTATAGGTACCTTCTCCTAACGTTGCCGTGTCAATTGCCTCCGGAGACCATGTTCCCGGTACAGCATTGTTTGAAACGGGTAAAGCATCAGGTGTTGCACCTTGACAATAGGTAGTTGTAATGGCATCAAACGTGGC
>NZ_QLSV01000031.1 GCF_003268815.1 Flavobacterium lacus
AAACGATGTGCTAAACGGATTCGGATACGCAACTAAAACCAAAGGACTTGATGGTGTACCCAATTGAGTTGATTCATCATCATCCATACTTGTTTGGCGAGAAAACTCATCATTCACTACCACTATTCTACATTGCTTTCCTTCTAAGCCATAAATATCTCCTTGTTTTACCTGAACACCCACTTGATACGCAGTACCGTATTCAAAATCCATCTGTGAAAACCTGAAAAATGAAACAGGTCTGTCAATCGAGGTAATTAAAGTAGTGCCCGTAGCTTCATAAATATTAAACCTATAACCACTAGCGCCTGAAACAGCTACAGCATCCAACCATTGTGATGGTGATATATTGGTAGCTCCACACACAGTAGCAGAAAGAGAGGTAACCGGCAAGGAAATCGTAGTTACACTACACGCCGTACCTTCCGCACCATAAACTTCTCCTTGTTTTACCTGAACTTTTACCTGATAAGTTGCTCCATATTCAAAATTCATCTGTAAAAACCTGAAAAATGAAACAGGTCTGTCAATCGAGGCAAGTAAAGTAGTGCCCGTAGCTTCATAAATATTAAACCTATAACCACTAGCGCCCGAAACGGCTATAGCATCCAACCATTGTGACGGTGAAACGCCTGTAGCTCCACAAACTGAAGGTGCTAAGGTAGTAGTAGATATTGCCACTGTGCTAACACTGCACGACGCTCCTTCTAAACCATAAACATCTCCTTGTTTTACCTGAACTTTTACCTGATAAGTTACACCGTATGTAAAACTCATCTGTGAAAGCCTGAAAAATGAAACAGGTCTGTCAATTGAGGAAAGTAAAGTAGTACCGGTAGATTCATAAATATTAAACCTATAACCACTAGCTCCAGAAACAGCTATAGCATCCAACCATTGTGACGGTGAAACGCCTGTAGCTCCACAAACGGACGGGGCTAAAGTAGTGGTTGGTAATGTCATTAAGGTAACACTACACGTGGCTCCTTCTGATCCATAAACTTCACCTTGTTTTAATTGAACTCGTACCTGATAAGTCGTTCCGTATTCAAAATTAAACTGTGAAAATCTGAAAAAATAAAATGGCCTATCAATTGAGGTAATTAATGTGGTTCCACTTGCATCATATATATTAAACCTATAGCCATTAGCTCCGGAAACCGTCATAGCATCTAGCCACTGCATCGGAGATACACTCGTAGCTCCACAATGTCCCGAAGACAAAGAAGTATATGCTGAACAATTTACCGGCAAAGACAAGGTTTGTTCTCCGCCACAGGCTGTCGTAAATGTAACTCTTACCTGATTCGAAGTAGCAAAATTTATAGGGTGTGAAAGACTTACTGTGATACTCGAGGTGCCTGTACCGCTGATGATACTCATACCTTGTGGTAAACTCCACACAAAGTTATTCCCTAAATCCGAAGGAATACTATAGCTTGCTGTTGTCATAGAACACAAAGACGTTGGTCCTGTAATAGTCCCGCTAACAACACTTACAACTAGACTTCTTAATGAACCCGTACCGCAACTGTTTACACCTTGAACTGTGAGGGTGCCTGTTGTAAAAGTAGATAAATCATAACTTACCGTTAGTGCATTGGTGCCCTGACCGGATTCAATAATAACTCCACTTGGAACTGTCCATATATAAGAACTTACTCCTGCTACTGGCGCAACGCGATAAGTATAACTGTTTAAAGCTGTATTATCAACAATAACTCCATTGCTATCTACCGTAGTTTGAACAGCTCCACAAACTCGTGTGATCCCTGTAATACGCCCTAAAACCGGTGCAGTATTGACCGATAATACACTTGGTGCACTTAATCCGCATAAACTTTGTGTACGTACTGAAATTGAACCACTTGACGATGCAGAAATAGATACTGTTATCGAAGAAGTACCTTCGCCTGAAATGATAGACATCCCTAAAGGAACACTCCAAAGATAACTCACGCCGGGTATAGTAGCTACAGAATAAGTAGCTGTTGATAAGGAACACAAATTTACTGGCCCAGTTATAGTCGAAGGCTGAATGCTACCGGAAACTAAATAACTATCTTGAAAAGTATAGTCAGAAGTTACACAAGTAGCTCCTACTTGACCGGATACAAAAGTACCACCTACGGAAACTGTTATTGAATTTGTTCCCTGTCCAGAAGTAATAGTAACTCCCGCTGGAACACTCCAAATATAAGAACCACCCAAGACTGCAGTGGCACTATACGTCTCAACAGTATTGGCACAAATAATAGATGAACCCGTTATAGCAAAGGATATACCGCCAGGCAAAGCAACGGCTTTTGTTACAAATACATTACGAACAACCGTTTCTCCACAACTATTTAAGGCATAAACAGATAAATCACCGTTTGTGAAATTGGATGCAACAGCTACTGTAACTGTTGGTCCTGTTTGAGAAGTTAATGTTAAACCAGATGGTAAATTCCAAACATAACTCGTAGCTCCACTTACAGCAGTAACCGAATAAGTAGCTACGGTAGATTCAGCCGATAATACAGAAGGACCCGAAATCCAACTGATGTTGCC
>NZ_QLSV01000032.1 GCF_003268815.1 Flavobacterium lacus
GTGAAGAAAGTGTTGTTTTTTTAGTTTCAATCTACTTTGGGAAACAAAAAAAGGTTGTCAGCAAACTGACCACCTTTTTTTGTTTTCTACTTACGCTCTATCTATTTTAGGAAGGACTATTATTGCTTGAAGGTATGGTCTGTTGACTTCTTACTTCATTGTCACGTTCAGTGACCTATCGGACTATCTTTACCCTCTCCAAACTATTTTCCATCACCACCTCCACCACATAAACACCATTTGCCAATCCACTAAAATCAAGTTGGTTGCCGTTTTGAGGAAGTTGTATCCGTTGGCCGTTCAACGAAAAAACCGCTAGATTTACAATTGTTTCAACGGTTTGCACCGTGAGTAAATTCGTCACGGGATTGGGGTACACTACCATACTATTTTTTCCCGGTTGCGGTAACGACAAGGTGACAGGAGAAATTCTAGCCAAAAAGGGAGAAAGTCCAAACTCGTCGATGTTGGCGTGGTTAAACCAGCCAAGAGCGGCGTTTCCTTGAAGTATTCCGGTTAGGTAAATATCTCCGTTTACATCCGTGGTGACACTGTTGGCCGAATCCGTTGCGTCTCCGCCGGCAGTGAATGCAAAAAGGAGAAGTCCGTTCTCTAAGTAATGAAGCAAAACGGCTTCATGGTTGTTAAAAGTAGTTGTATTGGTGGTCACTTGCTCATTCCATTGGGTTACTCCGCCGGTAAGAGAACCCGAAAGATAAATTCCTCCTGCACCATCTACCGCTAAAAAGTTCTTTTTACCTAACTCGACCGAACCGTTACCGGGGACTTCTCTCACCCACAAATAGTCACCGTTTGCGTTTAACTTGGCGAGAAAAAAATCGATTCCGCCGGAGGTAGGACCTTCTGTCGTAAATGCATCCAATTGTAACGGAATAAACGTCTCGGCCGCCCAATAAACGCTATCTGTTCCCATCACTTTTACCATAGAAGAAGAGCAGGTAATGTCTTCGGCATATTTAATCCATTGAAAAACACCTGCCGGCGAATATTTTACCAAATAAACACTGTAATCAAAGCCGGTTGGTTGTTCTATTCCGGCGTAAACCGAGTTACTATTGGCACACGAACCGGTTGCATAGATATTTCCAGCACTATCTACGGCTAATGCGGTTAAACGATTTACATTTTCTTGTGTAATTAACAGCAGTGGATCTCCGTTTGGACTTACTTTTTCAATATAGCAATAAAAAAAATTGTCATAGCCCAAATAAATGTTGCCCAACGCATCCACCTCAATCGCCTTAAATGTATTCACATTTGCTTCAGGTGTATTCAATACTTTATGCCAAAGTAATTCTCCCGAAGGGTTTACTTTGAGTAGAATGTTTTGCGGCAATTCAGTTGTGTTTGGAATGGAAAAACCTTCGTAAACCAGTTCATCTAAATATTCAATTGCCATTAAAATATTTCCTTCAGCATCATTCGTTAGTTGATGGATTACGGCCGTTGCAGTAATGGTTTTAGAAAACACGAGTTCGCCTGATTGACTGTATTTTTGGTAGATTAAATTCCCGAACATTTCGGTGTACGGAACCGGATTGTCTTTGAAACCCGCAAAATAGACATTTGCCATCGGGTCTGTGGTTGAAATATAGCCGGAAGTTGAGAAATTGTTGATTTCTGTTACAGGCGTATTTACCCATTCAACCGATTGAGCGGTAACTGCAAAAGAAGTAAATAGCAATAGACCAGCGAGTAGTTTTTTTATCATTGGTTTACAGTGTGTTAGGTTATAAAGGTAAGATGAAAAAAGGATAAAAAGGTTGCTTTGGGAGTTCAAAATAGTTTCTTTATTTTTAAAAGCAACGTCTTTTGTGGTTTCACTATGATTTTGTTGCAGTTGTACGTTTAGCTTTTAGAACTTTTGAAAACAAAAAAACGGATACTTTGTCAATATCCGTTTTTTTAGTGTAAACAATTTTTGTTACTTCTTCACAATCAAGAATTCACTTCTTCTGTTAGCGGCATGTTGTTCTTCGGTACACGCTTCTTTACAGTCTACTTTAGGTTCGGTTTCGCCCATTCCTTTTCCTGAGATTTGGTTTTTGGAGATTCCTTTGGAGAGGAGGTATTGCACGGTTGATTTAGCTCTTCTGTCTGATAGATTCATGTTGTATTGATCACTTCCACGATTATCTGTGTGTGCTTTGGCTAAAACGACCATGTTTGGGTTGTTTTTTAACACCTGCACGAGTTTGTCTAACTCAAAAGCACCTTCTTGGGTGATGTTGCT
>NZ_QLSV01000033.1 GCF_003268815.1 Flavobacterium lacus
AATCCAATGAATATCTTTGGAATAGTTAAGGCATCGTGTAATTGCATAATCTTCGTTTTTAGGAAATTCAAAGTTATGCTTTTACATAGATGCTTTGCAAGATTGCGGGTTTTAGGCTTAATTTAAAGTTGGTTTTGTATCTTTGAATTCAGTGTTTAACCGAAAGTTTTGGGCTTCTTTAGTCCGCAACCTCGCAAAGCCTGAGAACGTTATGCGGCATTTTAAAAGACACCGAAATGAAAATTGACATTAATAAATTTTGGGATACTAACTACTATAACAATCCGACTTTGACGGATAGAATGATTATTAATGCTGAGAAAAAATTAGGAGTGAAACTTCCAGAGACATTTCTATCCTTGCTTAAATGTCAAAATGGAGGATATACAAAAGGTTTTGCCTTTCCAATGAAAACTAAAACAACTTGGGCAGACAATCATATTCCAGTAAGCGAACTATTTGGAATTGTTTTAGATGAAAAATCAGACTCTGGACACAATATAATGCAGTCTTCATATATGACAACTGAATGGGATTTACCAGAAAAGCAAGTATTACTTACAGGAGATGGCCATTGGTTTATTACGTTAGATTACAGAAAGAGTGAAACGCCAACAATTAGATGGATAGATTGCGAATGTGGAGAGGACATTTTTGTTGCTAGTTCATTTGACGAATTTTATGAAGGTTTAGTAAGTGAGGACGAATTTGCAATTGATTAAAATGAATTGGACAGAACTTAAAGAAAAAATTTATTACTGGGACGGCTCTTGGCGTGACATTTATGTATTGCATACAAATCGTTCTGACTGGAAAATCTGGGTTGACTACGTTAATGAGAATTATCGGATTGACTGGTTTAATGGAAAAGCCGACAAAGACAAAAATCAAATTGACTTTACAGTTGTAGAAGACTTTTGGAGAGGGAATCACGACCTTTGTTCAACTGCAAAAGTATTCATAGACAAAATTCAAATCAATGCACATTTCTTTGACGACACCGAAATGGAAAACGACATAGACCCAAGAGAATTCAATTCAATGGACGACCACGACAAATTGGTTAAGTATATGACTGACATATCAAAGTTGCTTGACAAAGAAGTAATATTGACACCAGAAAATGAACACGAAACAATTCTTTTCAAAATTAACCAAGACGTTATTGAATTTAGTAAAGAAATCGACCCGACAAAATGGAAAATACGAACACGTTAGAAAAAAAACGACCGCATAACAGGCGTTTGGCAAAAAAGCGGGTTCAGTGCTTAAATGAAGCTTTGTTCTTCGTATCAAGTTCAGTGCTGGCAGAAAGTATAGTGCTTCGAAATCCGCTTCTTCGCCAAGCGCCAAAACGTTAGCACCAATTTTATGAAGACCCAAGAACACATAGACAACTATAGCTCGACATTGACAAAAATTCTAAATCAAGAAGTTGAACTAGGAAATGAAATTGTAGAAACCTCGAAAGGCTGGCCAGACGAAAAAACTATAATTATTTTTCTCAAAAAACCTTTTATGGCTAAGTATACATTTGAAAATGTGGAGTACAGAAATGTTGACGACCCCCATTATTGGAAAGCAGAATATGTTGACCATTCGACAAAACACGTTTTAGCTTGTAGGTTTTAAGAAAATATTATAATTAGGTAATGAACAGAGAATTTGACTTTTTTAAAACAACAATGCCTGACAGCAGAAAGGCAGACTACTATTTAGGCTGTTTAGACGGTTCTGTATTTATTGACTTCAATTTTACGACTGACAACCTAATAAATTTATGCAGAATTTCGTTCGATGGATATGGTTGTTGTAATCTTGACAGTAATGTAAAATGTTTAGACGAAAAATTATCAAAAGACTTCATTGAACAAATTAACAAGGACAATTTTGACCAAGAAAAAATCACCAAAATTGTTTTAGAATTAATTCAGTTGAATAAAGACAACATTTGGACAGACGCACTTGAAGAATATAATTTAATTGACAAACAATGATAAAAACTGGTGCTAACACGGGTTCCTATGTAAAGCATCATAAAGTTTTCAACAACTTTGAATAAGGGTTATATATTGGTTTTTTTTCGAGTAAGGTTATCCGTTCCAATGGCTT
>NZ_QLSV01000034.1 GCF_003268815.1 Flavobacterium lacus
GGTAAATAAATCGACTGCAGCATCGGTTTCACATAAAACAGTAGCATCACTTGTTCCTGCATTTGGGATTGGATTGATGGTTACCGTTACCGTTGTGCTTTGTGGATCACATTCGCCTAGTCCGCCAACGGTATAAGTATAAACGTCTGCTATATCTTGACTTGGGTCGAAAACGCCTGTGCCACTCGCAAGTGGTGGTGACCAAGTTCCACCCGCATTAGGAGTTCCTCCTAAAGAATTGAATAAATCTTGTGGTGCTCCGTTTGCACAAAATTCGGCTGTACCTGCTGTGCCTGGATTTGGAATTGGCTCTACTCCTACCGTAACACTCGCTGTGCTATTTGCACATGGTGGCGTGCCGGTGATTGTATAAGTATACGTGTCTGCTGCATCTTGACTTGGGTCAAAAATTCCTGTGCCACTCGCTAAAGCCGGTGACCAAGTTCCACCTGTATCCGGGTTGTTTCCTAATAGTGTGAATAGATCAAAACTTGCGTCGGTTTCACAAACTATTGTGGCTCCATCGGTTCCTGCATTTGGGATTGGATTGATGGTTACCGTTACCGTTGTGCTTTGCGGGTCGCATGGACCTAAATCATTTACCGTGTACGTATAAACGCCTGCTGTATCTTGAGTCGGGTCGAAAACACCTGTACCACTCGCTAACGGTGGTGACCAGGTTCCACCTGCATCAGGAGTTCCTCCTAAATAATTGAATAAATCATCTGCCGGTGAATTTTCACAAAATGGTGCTGAACCTGCTGTGCCTGGATTTGGTATTGGATTAACCGTTACTGTGATTGTAGCTGAACTATTATCACAAGGTAGTGTGCTAATAATCGTATAGGTGTAAACGCCTGCTGTATCTTGGGCGGGGTCGAAAACACCGGTGCCACTGGCTAACGGCGGTGACCAACTTCCGCCTACTTCGGGGTTGTTTCCAAGTAAGGTAAATAAATCGACTGCAGCATCGGTTTCACAAACTATTGTGGCTCCATCGGTTCCTGCATTTGGGATTGGATTGATGGTTACTGTTACCGTTGTGCTTTGCGGATCACATGGACCTAAATCATTTACCGTGTACGTATAAACGCCTGCTGCATCTTGAGTCGGGTCGAAAACACCTGTGCCACTCGCTAAAGGTGGTGACCAGGTTCCACCTGCATCAGGAGTTCCTCCTAAATAATTGAATAAATCATCTGCTGGTGAATTTTCACAAAATGGTGCTGAACCTGCTGTGCCCGGATTTGGGATTGGCTCTACTCCTACCGTAACACTCGCGGTGCTATTTGCACATGGTGGCGTGCCGGTGATTGTATAAGTATACGTGTCTGCTGCATCCTGACTTGGGTCGAAAATTCCTGTGCCACTCGCTAACGGCGGTGACCAAGTCCCACCTGTATCCGGGTTGTTTCCTAATAGTGTGAATAGATCAAAACTTGCGTCGGTTTCACAAACTATTGTGGCTCCATCGGTTCCTGCATTTGGGATTGGATTGATGGTTACCGTTACCGTTGTGCTTTGTGGATCACATTCTCCTAGTCCGCCAACGGTATAAGTATAAACGTCTGCTATATCTTGACTTGGGTCGAAAACGCCTGTGCCACTCGCAAGTGGTGGTGACCAGGTTCCACCTACATCAGGAGTTCCGCCTAAAGAATTGAATAAATCTTGTGGTGCTCCGTTTGCACAAAATTCGGCTGTACCTGCTGTGCCTGGATTTGGAATTGGCTCTACTCCTACCGTAACACTCGC
>NZ_QLSV01000035.1 GCF_003268815.1 Flavobacterium lacus
AAGCATCTATGTAAAAGCATAACTTTGAATTTCCTAAAAACGAAGATTATGCAATTACACGATGCCTTAACTATTCCAAAGATATTCATTGGATTAGATATTCACAAAAAAAGTTGGACTGTTTCAATCCAAACCGATTTATTTTTCCATAAAACGTATTCGATGCCTTCTGAATCGGAAGATTTGTATCAATACGTTGAGCGAACCTTTCCCGAACATG
This sequence comes from Flavobacterium lacus, assembly GCF_003268815.1. Classification (GTDB taxonomy): domain Bacteria; phylum Bacteroidota; class Bacteroidia; order Flavobacteriales; family Flavobacteriaceae; genus Flavobacterium; species Flavobacterium lacus. The sequence continues at coordinate 221 of NZ_QLSV01000035.1, forward strand.
AAGTCCATTTAGTTTACGAGGCAGGCTGCTGCGGATTTTCTGTGGCACGTTATTTTTTAAATTTAGGTTGGCATGTTTTAGTAGTTAATCCTGCCGACGTTAAAACGGGTGACAAAGAACGCTATCAAAAAACAGATGCCTTAGATTCTAAAAATCTATCGAACCAATTAAAACAGGGAGTACTCAAAGGAATTTACATCCCTACTGAAGAGCACGAACAGTTTATGACTTTAGCACGTCACAGAACCCAAATTACAAAGAAACTTCGTCAAACAAAATCGCATATCAAAAGCATGTTACTCTTTCACGGCATCAAAATACCTGCTCAATTTGATAACTCAAATTGGAGTCAAGATTTTGTTATTTGGTTAGAACAATTAAAATTCAGTACCGCTTGTGGAGATTTGGCTTTGCAAGGAAAAATACGACTCTATAAATTCATTAAATCAGAATATTTAGAAATTGCCAATCAAATGCGTAGGCATTGCAGAAAGAATACCAAAAAGGATTACTATCTATTAAAATCCATTCCGGGCATAGGCGGTTATTTAGCCAGTGTGATCATAGCCGAATGTGGTGATTTAAGACGATTTAACAACGAAAGACAATTTAGTTCCTACATCGGACTCGTACCTGGAATTTACAACAGTGGCGATAGCGAAAAATGTTTAGGAATCACTCCCAGAAGTCGCTCGCAACTGAGAAGTTATTTGATAGAAGCCGCTTGGGTAGCCATTAGAAAAGACACCGAAATGCAACACTATTATAGAAAACATCACGGAAAGAATGTCAAGAGTATCATTGTTAAAGTAGCCCATAAAATGGCTCGAAGAATACTATCAGTCATAAAAACCGAAACACCCTATCAAATCAATAAAAACCTAGTGTTAGAAAAATAAAAAAACAAGTATAACTTTCTTAACAAGCTCAACCATACAAGAAAGATAGACTACAAAACACGGGTGGTGGTCTTATTATGACGAAATCCACAACGCAAAGCAGGTAGCTATCTTATTTATTCTTACAATCACACCGATGCTGGTGGTCCGCCTCGGCGGAACCACATATAGGAGCCTGAGCTTTAAGAATTTAAAAAGAAAAAACTATGAAATAAAAGAGTAATAGACACGTGGCATTATTGAAAAAGTTAGAACAACTTTTTCATGTCC
>NZ_QLSV01000036.1 GCF_003268815.1 Flavobacterium lacus
TGTATCGTCCTAAAAAAAGTTTACAGTTTTTAATTAAATCCTAGTATTGGTTTACGGTTCATTTTTAATCCTGTAATTGGTTTACAATTATAGTGTTTTTTTGATAATAGTTTTTCCATAATTTTTCTGTTTTAATGTTTTTTTCATGAACTTGATTTGGCGTTAAAAATCCAATACTTTGATGTGGTCTTTCATTATTATATAATTTAACTACTGCAGACAGTAGTTCCTTTGCTTGTTCAATTGTATCTACTGTGTAATCATTTAAATATTCCTCTTTAATAATACCATTTATTCTCTCAGCAATAGCATTTTCAAGTGGATCACCATTTTCTGTCATGCTGATATTGATGTTGTTATTCTTTAGTAAGCGAACATACATATCACTGCAATACTGCATACCTCTGTCTGAATGATGCGTGAGTTGAAAAGGGCAATCTGGCTCATTCAAAAAGCCAGAGATTGCCATTTTCAACGCTTCAATTGTTTCAACGGCTTCCATGGTTTGAGCTACATGATAACCAACTATTTTCCTTGAATAAGCATCTGTTATAAAGCTTATGTATACAAAACCGTTAGAGATTTTCCAATATGTTATATCGCTAACCCATAATTGATTAGACTTTTGAGGCACAAAGTCTCTAATCAGGTTGGGATACTTTTTAAATCGATGATAAGAGTCAGTGGTTGTAATTTTTCTCTTTTTACGACGAACCAATAAACAATTTGATGCCAATAAATCAAATAAAGCATCTCTTCCAATTTTAATTTGATGTTCTAAAAGAAAAGGTTGAAGCATTTCATAGAGTTTTCTTGTTCCAATATGTCTGTGATTTTCTCTTATCTCCAATACACGTTGCAACACTAGTTCATGTTCAATTGAAACTAATTCTTCTTGCCAAAAATGTTGATAATAGGATTGTCTTGTAAGACCAAGCAACCGACAAAACCGCATTAGGCTTACTTTCGGATTATTGTCTTTCATCTCTTGGATTACTTGGTATCTGACTTTTTTACAATTGAAATTTTAAACTCCTTTTCAGCTATAGATATCATTCGTTTGTACATCTCTAACTGGAGCTTTAAATCTTCGTTCTCTTTTTCAAGACTTTTAGATGTCTCTTTTTTTGATTTTGCCATAAATGGTAATTCCTGATTTGGCTTGTAATTGGATTCAACATAACCAAATTTACGTAGCCAATATAATAAACTTGATTTACCTTTTATATCAAATTGAGCTCTAATTTCTTCCTTTGATGAATTTCCATTCAAATAATGTTCACAAATCATTCTCCGATATTCTTCAGAAAATAAATGTCTAGTTTGTGTTGTAAATAGTTTTTGATTTGATTTCATAAGTTACACTTTTGTGTAAA
>NZ_QLSV01000037.1 GCF_003268815.1 Flavobacterium lacus
ACTTCTTTCACTTCCAATAATCTTCCGGCCATGTCATACACGGTCAAGCTTACTGGTTCTGTGTTGGAAGTTTTCACATCAATAGCAAAACTGTTTGCAAATGGATTCGGGAAAGCAATCGCTTTGAACTCATTTACATTGGTTTCATCCATTCTTGAAACTGCATCCGGTCTTCCGGTTCCTGGAGTAATAATACTGCATGATTTACCGTAAGGTCCCCAAACGCCATTTAATTGAATCGCTACTCGTACGGTGTAAGTCGTTCCAGGTAGTAATCCGGTGAAGTTATTCAAAGTCACAGTTCGCAATGGTCTATCAAAAGTCTGGCTGTAAGGCTGACTTACGTTTTCTAACAAGAAACGGTATTGTTCAACACCTGGATAAGACTCAGCAAATAATGTTTCTGTGTTTGAAATAACTTGGTATTCATCACACTGAGCATCTTGCAAGCCAATCGTTGGGAATAATGGGGTTGTAATGTTACAAACCGGACCATACGACAAGTACGTGCCATCGGTATTTCTAACCGCAACATCTACATTATACGTCGTGTTGAACTGGATGTTGGACAACGAACTCATTCTGAAATCTCTAATCGGACGATCAATTGTTTGTACGTCAATTGGATTCAACGTATTCGTGATTCTAAAGCGGTAGCCGGTTGCAAACGGTACAATGTTGGCAATAATTGAGTTATTCAAATTACTCAACGTAGTGTTACACTGCGAAGCCTGAACTTGTGTAGTAGTATCCGGTGTGGAAACTGTACAGGGGGTTCCGTAGAACGGTTGCCATACGTTGTTAATTCGCACTGAAACTTCAACGGAATAGGTTGTGTTAAAGGCATAATTGGTCAATTGTGTAAAACGGAAACCTCGTAACAATTGATCGATGGTTTGCACATCATTCGTAGCAGTATTAGTTACTCTAAAGCGGTAACCTTGAGCTCCCGGCACTAAAGCAGCATACACATAACTGTTTACAAATGGCAACGTCGTATTACACTGATTAGGTAAAACCACTGAAACAATCGGCGTACAACCGTTATCGATAATACCATCACAATCGTTGTCTAAACCATCGTAGCAGATTTC